>NZ_JBOIGG010000015.1:0-194056 GCF_050742655.1 Paraburkholderia sp.
GCCGCGCATTTCGCGCGGCCGGGCGGCGGGTCACACAGCTGATTGGATAACGCTTACTCGGCGATTGCCTTGCCCGACGTATCCTTGACCTTCTCCTTCCACTGCGAACGGATTTCGCTCACGACCGACGACGGCAGCGAAATGTAGTCCAGATCGTCAGCAGCCGAGCCGCCGTTCTTGAATGCCCAGTCGAAGAACTTCAGCGTTTCCTTGCCCTGGTCCGGCTTGTCCTGCGCCGTGTGCAGCAGCACGAACGTCGCGCCGACGACCGGCCATGCGTTCTTGCCCGGCTCGTTCGTCAGGATCTGGTAGAACGACTTCTTCCAGTCCGCGCCTGCTGCTGCGGCCTTGAACGTGTCCGTCGTCGGCTCGACCACCGCGCCCGACTCGTTCTTCATCGACGTGTACGTCATGTGGTTCTGCTTCGCGTACGCCCATTCCACGTAGCCGATCGCGCCCGGCAGACGTTGCACGAATGCCGCGACGCCGTCGTTACCCTTGCCGCCCGTACCGACCGGCCAGTTCACCGTCGTGCCTTCGCCGACCTTCGACTTCCATTCCGGGTTCACCTTCGACAGATAGTTCGTCCAGATGAAGCTCGTGCCCGAACCGTCGGCGCGGCGCACCACGGCGATGTCCGTGTCCGGCAGCTTGACCTTCGGGTTCAGCGCGGCGATCGCCGGGTCGTTCCACTTCTTGATCTTGCCGAGATAGATGTCGCCGAGCACTTCACCCGACAGCGTCAGTTCGCCCGGCTTCACGCCCGGCACGTTGATCGCCGGCACGACGCCGCCGACCACCGTCGGAAACTGGAACAGGCCGTCCTTCGCGAGTTCGTCGTCCTTCAGCGGAGCGTCAGAGCCAGCGAAATCGACCGTCTTCGCGACGATCTGCTTGATGCCGCCCGACGAACCGATGCCCTGGTAGTTGATCTTGCCGCCGCCCGATTTTTGATAGGCGTCAGCCCATTTCGTGTAGATCGGTGCTGCGAACGTGCTGCCCGCGCCGGTTACATCGGCGGCTTGCGCTGCCATCGCGAAGAGCGCGCCAGCCAGGCCAGCGAACGCGGTTTGCATCAATTTCATGAGACCTCCAGTGGTGTGAGCGGATGACACGACACCGCGAAGCTTAGGGTCTCTCTATGACAGTAACGTGACTAACCGTGAAGCTGACATGACAGTCTTATTACGGGAGCGAAAGGTGATTCGCATCGCAAAAACGCCGCAGAAACGGCGTTTTCGGTGCTTTCGTAGAGAGTAGTCGAAGAAAAGCGGGGCGCGAACGTTTGCGTGACGCAGAGATGCACCAGAGGTGCGACGAAATGCCCCACACCCCTGCCCCAGATGGATGGCGTGGCGCCTTAGGCGGTAGCCTGCTTGACGACGTGAGCGATCGCTTCCGCGTGCTTGACGGCGTCGCGCTCGTGCTCGGCCTCGACCATCACACGCAACACGGGTTCAGTGCCCGACGCACGGATCAGCACGCGACCGCGATTGTCGAGCGCGCGCTCGGCCTCGGCAATCGCCTTGCGGATCGTATCGCTGCCCTTCCAGTCGGCGCCCGGCTTCATCCTGACGTTGATCAGCGTCTGCGGAAACAGCGTGACGCCGTCGAGCAGGTGCGCGAGCGAGCGGCCGTCGCGCTGCATCGCCGCGAGCACGAGCAGCGACGACACGATGCCGTCGCCGGTCGAATGCCGGTCGAGCGACAGGATGTGACCGGACCCTTCGGCACCCAGTTGCCAGCCATGCTCGCGTAGCTGCTCGAGCACGTAACGGTCGCCGACCGCGGCGCGGACGAACTTCACGCCCACCCGCTGCAACGCAACCTCGACCGCCATGTTGGTCATCAGCGTGCCGACCGCACCCTCGACCTTGCCGTCGGTGACGATGCGATCCTTGACCAGCACGTACAGCAGTTCGTCGCCGTTGTAGAGACGGCCGGTCGCATCGACGATCTGCACGCGGTCCGCGTCGCCGTCGAGCGCGATGCCCAGGTCCGCGCGATTCGCGCGCACTGCGCGGATCAGCGCGTCCGGCGCGGTTGCACCGACGCCGTCGTTGATGTTGAAGCCGTTCGGCGCGACGCCGATCGGAATCACGTCCGCGCCGAGTTCGTGGAACACCTTCGGCGCGACGTCATAGGCCGCGCCGTGCGCGCAGTCGACGACGAGCTTCATCCCGCGCAGGTCGAATGCGGCCGGGAACGTGCTTTTGCAGAACTCGATGTAGCGGCCGGCCGCGTCGTCGAGGCGGCGTGCCTTGCCGAGCTGTTCCGAGGCCGCACAAGCGAGCGGTAGGTCCAGCTGTTGTTCAATCTGCAGCTCGACTTCGTCGGGCAACTTGTTGCCGTCGGCGGAGAAAAACTTGATGCCGTTGTCGTAGTACGGGTTGTGCGACGCGCTGATCACGACGCCCGCCGCGAGACGCAGCGCGCGCGTCAGGTACGCGACGCCCGGCGTCGGCATCGGGCCAGCCAGCATCACGTCGACGCCAGCGGCTGAAAAGCCCGACTCCAGCGCCGCTTCCAGCATGTAGCCGGACACCCGCGTGTCCTTGCCGATCAGCACCGTGGGCCGTGTGCCCGTGCGCGCCCAGCGGTCCGCGCCGGCCAGCACCTTGCCCGCCGCGTAGCCGAGCCGTAACACGAAATCTGGCGTGATGGGCACCTCGCCGACCTTACCGCGAATCCCATCCGTACCGAAATAGCGACGTGCCATTGTGGTTCTTTCCTCTCTTGCTTGAAGGGTTCAACCGCGGGGTTCAACCGCGATGCGCTGCGTCGCGCATCGCATTCCAGACTTTCAACGCATCGACGGTCTGCACGACATCGTGCACCCGCACGATCGCCGCACCGCGTTCGGCCGCGCAGACGGCAGCAGCGACGCTCGCCGCGAGCCGGTCGGCAGCGGCACGGCCCGTGACGGCACCGAGCATCGATTTGCGCGACATGCCGGCGAGCACCGGCAGCGGCGGATTCGTGCGCGGCGCGGTCTGCGTGAGACGCGCGAGCAACGCGTAATTCTGTTCGATGACGGTCTTGCCGAAACCGAAGCCCGGATCGACGCTGATACGGGCCTGCGCGACGCCGGCTTCACGCAGCGCCGCGACGCGGGCCTCGAGAAAATCGCGCACGTCCGTCACCACGTCGTCGTATGCGGGCTCGCCCATCTGCATCGTGCGCGGCTCGCCCAGCATGTGCATCACGCAGAGGCCGCACGTGCTGCCGCGCACGGCATCGATCGCACCGGGCATCCGGAAGCCCCAGACGTCGTTGATCATGTCCGCGCCCGCCGCCAGCGCTTCGCGCATCACGTCGGGCTTGTAGGTATCGATTGACAACGGCACGTTCGCGCCGCGCAGCGCCTGCACCAGCGGAATGACGCGTTCGAGTTCTTCGTCGAGCGGAACCGGCGGCGCGCCGGGCCGGGTCGATTCGCCGCCGATGTCGAGCAGATCCGCGCCATCGAGCATCATCCGCTCGGCCTGGCGCAGCGCTTCGTCGCGCGCGACATACCGGCCGCCGTCGGAGAACGAATCGGGCGTGACGTTCAGGATGCCCATCACGAGCGGACGCTCGAACGACAGCGTGAAACGGCCGCATTGCAGCGGACCGGGAACAGCAGGAGACGGCGAAACGGCGTTGGACACGTTAAACACGAATGGCGTGGACAAATGAAAAGCGCGCGACGTTGAATGCAAAACGGGCCGGTGTGGCGTCACACCGGCCCGTGTTCTGAAGCGGTTCGCGTCAGGCCGGTGCGGTAGCGCTGCCCGACTTGACCTCGGTTCCCGTGCTGCCGCCCGACGGCGCGTCGCCGGCCGGCGGCACCGTGCTCGCGCTGCTCTTCGGCGAACGCGGCGGACGGCCGGCCATGATGTCGTTGATCTGATCGGCGTCGATCGTTTCCCACTCCATCAGCGCGGCGGTCATCGCTTCGACCTTGTCGCGGTTCTCTTCGAGCAGACGGCGTGCGAGGTGGTACTGATCGTCGAGCACGCGGCGGATCTCCGCATCGACCTTCTGCTGCGTCGCTTCGGAAATCGTGCGCGTGAAGCCGCGGCCGAACGGCGAAGCGTCGTTTTCGTCGTCGACGTAGACCATCGGTCCAAGCGCATCGGTCATGCCAAAACGCGCGACCATCGCACGGGCAGTGGCGGTCGCCTTGTTGAAGTCGTCCGACGCGCCTGTGCTGAGCAGGTTCAGGAACACCTCTTCCGCGGCACGTCCACCGAACAGGATCGTGAGACGGTCCAGCAGGTAGTCCTTCGAGTACGTTTCGTTGTCGTGCTCCGGCAACTGCCACGTCACGCCCAGCGCACGACCGCGCGGAATGATCGTCACCTTGTGCACCGGATCGGCCTTCGGCAGCAGCTTCGCAACCACGGCGTGGCCCGACTCATGGTACGCCGTGGCACGCTTCGACTCTTCGCGGATCACGGCCGACTTGCGCTCCGGACCCATGAAGATCTTGTCCTTCGCGTCTTCGAAGTCCGTCATTTCAACGATGCGTTTGCCGCGGCGAGCCGCGAACAATGCCGCTTCGTTCACGAGGTTCGCGAGGTCGGCGCCAGAGAAGCCCGGCGTGCCGCGTGCGATCACCGCTGCGTCGACGTCGTTCGAAATCGGCACCTTGCGCAGATGCACCTTCATGATGTGTTCGCGGCCGCGGATGTCCGGCAGACCGACGTAGACCTGACGGTCGAAACGGCCCGGACGCAGCAACGCCTTGTCGAGCACGTCCGAACGGTTCGTCGCGGCGATCACGATCACGCCGGAGTTCGCCTCGAAGCCGTCCATCTCGACGAGCATCTGGTTCAGCGTCTGCTCGCGCTCGTCGTTACCGCCGCCCATGCCGGCGCCGCGATGACGACCGACCGCGTCGATTTCGTCGATGAACACGATGCACGGTGCATGCTTCTTGGCCTGCTCGAACATGTCGCGCACGCGGGCCGCGCCCACGCCAACGAACATTTCGACGAAGTCAGAACCCGAGATGCTGAAGAACGGCACTTTCGCTTCGCCCGCGATCGCGCGTGCAAGCAGCGTCTTGCCGGTTCCCGGCGGGCCGACCAGCAACACGCCGCGCGGAATGCGACCGCCAAGTTTCTGGAATTTTTGCGGATCGCGCAGGAAGTCGACCAGTTCGGACACTTCTTCCTTGGCTTCGTCGCAACCGGCGACGTCGGTGAAATTGATGGCGTTGTTGTTCTCATCGATCAGACGTGCGCGGGATTTGCCGAACGAGAATGCGCCGCCTTTCCCGCCCCCCTGCATCTGTCGCATCATGTAGAACCAGAATCCGATCAGCAGGATCGTCGGTCCGAGGTAAGTCAGCGCGGAAACCAGCAGGCTCGGTTCTTCATCGGCCTTGCCGCTCACCTGCACGCCGTACTTCATCAGGTCGCCGACCATCCAGATGTCGCCCGGCGACACGATCTGATACTTCTGGCCTTCAGCGGGAGTGACGGTCAGACTCCGCCCCTGAACGGTGACGTTCTTGACCTTGCCATTCTTCGCGTCGTCCATGAACTGCGAATAGGAAACGCCTTCCTGGACACGGGGCTTGTCAAACTGCTTGAACACCGTAAACAGCACCAGTGCGATTACCAGCCACACTGCTGCCTTCGAAAACATGTTGTTGTTCAAAGCACCACTCCTTCACTCATAGACGGGCGCCTACATTTGCCTTGCGGCACCACTAAGCCATTCTAATCCAGTACGCCGGGGACTGTCATAACGATTCGCTACTGCACAAATAGCGCCCGGCGCGGCTCCGGCGGGCATTTCCGGGCGTTCCCGGAGTGTCTGCGCCGCACGGTTGCACCCGTTATCGGGGCCGTTTCAAATGCCTACCTAAAATAAACGTTTCAGACGATTTATCCCGCGATGCCTTCGGCTTGCGGGCAGCGACCGTTTTAAATTGATGCTTGAACTTTTCGACAATCTGGCTATATCCGCTGCCATGAAAACATTTGACTAAAAGGGCACCATCTGGCTTCAGGTGGTTTTGCGCGAATTCCAGCGCGAGATCGCAAACATGCTCGATGCGCGCGGCGTCCGCAGTCGCCACTCCCGACAGGTTGGGCGCCATATCCGAAATTACAAGGTCCACCTGACGCTCGCCGACCACTTCTTCGAGCTGCGCGACCACGCTGTCCTCGCGGAAATCGCCCTGGATGAAATGGACGTCGGCGATCGGCTCCATCGGCAGCAGATCGAGCGCGATCACCGTGCCGTCGATTCCGCCTTCCCGCGTGGCGTCGCGCTTCACGCCCAGCGCGAGCTTGTTGCGAACGTACTGGCTCCAGCTGCCGGGTGTCGAGCCGAGGTCGACGATGACCTGGCCGGGGCGGATCAGCTTGTCCTGCTCGTCGATTTCCTTCAGCTTGTAGGCCGCGCGGGCACGATAGCCCTCCCGCTGCGCCATCTTCACGTACGGGTCGTTGATGTGGTCGTGCAGCCACGAGTGGTTGAAACGGTTTTTTGCCATTAATGATGAACTCTTGCTGCGTAATGCCGCACTTTTGCGGATAATACGCGTTTAATTTACGCGGCTGCCGCCTGCCAGGCGACGTTCCGGGCCCATGTGCCCGGTTTTCCTCAGACGGGTTTCCTCAGATTTTCCCGCCATGCACCCCGCAGGATGCCGCCGACGCCGTCGCGCGGGCAACCGGATCGCGGCGGCGCCATTTTAGTCGAGTCTTCCATACCCTCATGCCAGCCCTCATTGTCTCTTCCGACCAACGCGCCGAGTTGCGCTCCCAGGCGCACGCGCTGAAACCGGTGGTGCTCGTCGGGGCCGAAGGGCTGACCGACGCGGTGCTCGCGGAAATCAAGGTCCACCTCGCCGCGCATCAACTGATCAAGATCCGCGTGTTTGGCGACGAACGCGAAGAGCGGATCGCGACCTACGACCAGATCTGCGATCGCCTGAATGCCGCACCGATCCAGCACATCGGCAAGCTGCTGGTGATCTGGAAGCCGGAAGGCGCTCCCGAACCGGTCGCGCGAGGCCGTCGCAGCACGATGCCGCCGAGCGCACGCGAAGCGGCTGCCGCCGAAACGAAACCCGGCAAGGGCCGTGCGCCGCGAGTCGTGAAAGTCGTCAAACCGACGGACAGCCCGGTGCGTCGTCCGAAAGCCCAAAAGATGGTCGTGCGCGGCAACGAACGCGTGACCGCGGGCGGCAACATCAAGCGGGCGAAGAAGCGGCAAACCAGCGCGAAGCGCCAGCACCAGTCGACGAAGTAAAACCCGCAGCGGCGCGCGTAGTTGCGTCGTTTTGCTAACGCGCGCGCTGCCCGTCCGCTGCGACCGGAATACCGGCGGCGGCCGGCAGCTTCCATACGAGCACGAGACCCAGCAGGCTCTCGATCAGATAGAACAGGCTCGACACGCCGTGCAGGATCCCAAAGCGTGTCGCATACGCGGAATGGCCGACATCCACCCCCGCATTCAGCGCCTCCATGCGCAGCGCGTTCATGAACGGCTGCAGCGCGAAATAGCCGACCAGCACACACAGCAGCATACCGGCCACCAGCCATCGCAGCCGACGATACGTAGGGTCGCCGAGACGCACCAGCCGGTTGACGAGCACGAGCAGCAGCACGCCGCACACTGCGCCCGTCATCCCTTCGATGCGAAACAGCTGGGCCGCGACCGCACCGGCCATCATGCGGTCGAGCGACGCGAACAGCACAGGCGCCACGACATAACCGATGGTCAGAAGACTGCCGACCCACAGTACGGTCAGCAGCCGGAAGACCCGATGGGGCACGGTCGACACAACGGCGCTCAAACGTAGCGGACCGAGATGATTTCGTATTCGCGCACGCCGCTGGGTGCCTGCACCGATGCGACGTCGCCTTCCGATTTGCCGATCAGCGCCCGCGCAATCGGCGAGCTGATCGAGATGAGGCCGTGCTCGAGGTCCGCTTCGTCGTCGCCGACGATCTGGTAGGTCACCGATACGCCGGAGCCGAGGTCTTCGAGTTCGACGGTCGCCGCGAACACGATGCGGCCTTCCGCATCGACCCCAGCCGGATCGATGATCTGCGCGCCGGCCAGCTTCGATTCGATATCCGCAATACGGCCTTCGATGAAGCCCTGTTTCTCTTTTGCGGCATCGTATTCCGCGTTTTCGGACAGGTCGCCCTGCGCGCGCGCCTCGGCGATCGAATTGATCACGGACGGACGCTCCACCGATTTCAGACGCTGAAGTTCGTCGCGCAGCTTATCCGCGCCGCGCTTCGTCAAGGGAATAGTGCTCATAAACAACTCTAGTGGCAAAAAAACAGCCGTAAAAAAAATCACCGCGGTTAAGTGCATCCCCGACGCGCACTGGCTGCCGTAGAACTGACTGGCCGACGCGTAGAGGGACGCCGCTTAACCGCGGCACTTACGTCTTCTGACAAATACTCGAAGCCTTAGTTTAGGCGAGCGTGGAGGCCTTGTAAATCATAGACTTCCAGGTCCTTCAGGTAGCGCAGGCCCTCGACGGCCGCGCGCGCGCCCGACATCGTCGTGTAGTACGTGACCTTGTTTGCCTGCGCGCTCATGCGGATCGAACGCGAATCGGCGATTGCCGCACGGGTTTCGTCGACCGTCGTAAACACGAGTGCGATCTCGCCGTTCTTGATCATGTCGACGATGTGCGGACGACCGTCCTTCACCTTGTTCACGACCTTCACCGGCACGCCGGCCGCGTCGATCGCCGCAGCCGTGCCGCGTGTCGCGACGAGCGGATAGCCCAGTTCGTGCAGCATCCGCGCGACTTCGACGGCCTTGTCCTTGTCCGCATCCATCACCGTGAGCAGCACGGTGCCCGACTCGGGCAGACGCGATCCGGCCGCGAGCTGCGACTTGAAGAGCGCTTCGCCGAACGTCTGGCCGACGCCCATCACTTCGCCGGTCGAACGCATCTCGGGTCCGAGCACCGGGTCGACGGTCGGGAACTTCACGAACGGGAACACCGCTTCCTTCACGCTGAAGTACGGCGGGATGACTTCCTTCGTCACGCCCTGCTGCGCGAGCGTCTGGCCGACCATCGCGCGCGCCGCGATCTTCGCGAGCGGCAGGCTCGTCGCCTTCGACACGTACGGCACCGTACGCGAGGCTCGCGGGTTCACTTCGAGCACGTAGATCACGTCGGCCTTCGAGCCGTCCGCCTGCGGCACCTGCTGGATCGCGAACTGCACGTTCATCAGGCCAATCACGTTCAGCGCTTTCGCCATCGCACCCGTTTGACGCTTCAGCTCGGCGACGGTTTCCTTCGACAGCGAGTACGGCGGCAGCGAGCACGCCGAGTCGCCCGAGTGGACGCCCGCCTGTTCGATGTGTTCCATCACGCCGCCGATGAACACCGCTTCGCCATCCGAAATGCAGTCGACGTCGCATTCGATCGCATCGTTCAGGAAGCGGTCGAGCAGCACCGGCGAGTCGTGCGATACCTTCACGGCCTCGCGCATATAGCGTTCGAGATCGCGCGGCTCGTGGACGATTTCCATCGCACGGCCGCCGAGCACGTACGAAGGACGCACGACGAGCGGATAGCCGATTTCGTCGGCGAGCTTCAGCGCTTCGTCTTCGGCACGTGCAGTGCGGTTCGGCGGCTGGCGCAGGTTCAGGTCCTGCAGCAGCTTCTGGAAACGCTCGCGGTCTTCGGCCGCGTCGATCATATCCGGCGACGTGCCGACGATCGGCACGCCGTTCGCCTCGAGATCGAGTGCGAGCTTCAGCGGTGTCTGGCCGCCGTACTGCACGATCACGCCGAGCGGTTTTTCCTTGTCGACGATCTCGAGCACGTCTTCGAGCGTCAGCGGTTCGAAGTACAGGCGATCCGACGTGTCGTAGTCGGTCGACACGGTCTCGGGGTTGCAGTTGACCATGATCGTTTCATAGCCGTCCTCGCGCATCGCGAGCGCCGCGTGCACGCAGCAGTAGTCGAACTCGATGCCCTGGCCAATGCGGTTCGGACCGCCGCCCAGCACCATGATCTTCTTGTTGTTCGTCGGCTGCGCTTCGCACTCTTCCTCGTAAGTGGAGTACATGTAGGCGGTTTTCGTCGCGAACTCGGCCGCGCACGTGTCGACCCGCTTGTACACGGGGCGCACGTTCAGTTCGATCCGGCGGGCGCGCACGTCCGCCTGCTTCGTGCCGAGCAGCTTCGCGAGGCGCCGGTCGGAGAAGCCGCTCTGCTTCAGGTAGCGCAGTTCTTCCACCGACAGGCTCGCCAGCGTGCGGCCTTCGAGCGCTTTTTCCTTCAGCACGATCTGCTCGATCTGAGCGAGGAACCACGGGTCGATCGCGGTTTCCTCGAAGATTTCCTGCTGTGTCATGCCGGCGCGGAACGCATCGCCGACATACCAGATCCGGTCCGGGCCCGCTTCGCCGATCTCGCGGATGATCTCGTCGCGATTGGTCGTCTTTTCATCAAGACCGTCGACACCCACTTCGAGGCCGCGCAGCGCTTTCTGGAACGACTCCTGGAACGTGCGGCCGATCGCCATCACTTCGCCGACCGACTTCATCTGCGTCGTGAGGCGCGCATCGGCTTCGCGGAATTTCTCGAACGCGAAGCGCGGGATCTTCGTGACGACGTAGTCGATCGTCGGTTCGAACGACGCCGGCGTCTGACCGCCGGTGATCTCGTTCTTCAGCTCGTCGAGCGTGTAGCCCACCGCGAGCTTCGCCGCGACCTTCGCGATCGGGAAGCCGGTCGCCTTCGACGCAAGCGCCGACGAGCGCGACACACGCGGATTCATTTCGATCACGATCATCCGGCCGTCTACCGGATTGATCGAGAACTGTACGTTCGAACCGCCGGTGTCGACGCCGATTTCGCGCAGCACCGCGAGCGATGCGTTACGCAGGATCTGATATTCCTTGTCGGTGAGCGTCTGTGCCGGCGCAACCGTGATCGAGTCGCCAGTGTGGATGCCCATCGGGTCGAGGTTCTCGATCGAGCACACGATGATGCAGTTGTCCTTTTTATCGCGGACCACTTCCATCTCGTACTCTTTCCAGCCGAGCAGCGATTCTTCGATCAGCAGTTCGCGCGTCGGCGACAGGTCGAGGCCGCGCTTGCAGATCTCTTCGAATTCCTCGCGGTTATACGCGATGCCGCCACCCGATCCGCCGAGTGTGAACGACGGCCGGATCACGACCGGATAGCCACCCGACTGGGTCATCTCCGCGATCTCGGCCTGCACCTTCAGCGCTTCTTCCATCGAATGCGCGGTGCCCGACTTCGCCGAACCGAGCCCGATCTTCGTCATCGCGTCCTTGAACTTCTGACGGTCCTCGGCCTTGTCGATTGCTTCCGGCGATGCACCGATCAGCTCGACCTTGTATTTCGCGAGCACGCCGTGATGATGAAGATCGAGCGCGCAGTTCAGCGCGGTCTGGCCGCCCATCGTCGGCAGGATCGCATCCGGGCGTTCCTTCGCGATGATGCGCTCGACCACTTCCCACGTGATCGGCTCGATGTACGTGACGTCGGCCGTGTTCGGGTCGGTCATGATCGTCGCCGGATTGCTGTTGACGAGAATGACCTTGTAGCCCTCCTCCCGCAGCGCCTTGCACGCCTGCGCGCCCGAATAATCGAACTCGCACGCCTGGCCGATGATGATCGGACCCGCGCCGATGATGAGGATGCTCTTGATGTCTGTCCGCTTGGGCATAACGCTCTCGCTAATTTATTCCTGAATTCTTTCTGTCGGCGCGCGTCGCGGTCTGGTCCTGCCCTGCCGCGCGCCTGCGCCCGTGCTGTGCGCGGGCGCTTATGCCGCCGAAGCCGTGCCGGCCTTCTTCGCGTCCATCGCCGCGGTAAAGCGGTCGAACAGGTAGCCGATGTCGTGCGGCCCCGGCGACGCTTCCGGGTGGCCCTGGAAGCAGAACGCCGGACGGTCGGTCAGCTCGAAACCCTGCAGCGTGCCGTCGAACAGCGACACGTGCGTCACGCGCGCGTTGGCCGGCAGCGAATCCGCATCGACCGCAAAACCGTGGTTCTGCGACGTGATCACGACCCGGCCGTCGCGCAGATCCTTCACCGGATGGTTGGCGCCGTGGTGGCCGGTTTTCATCTTCAGCGTCTTCGCGCCGACCGCGAGCCCCATGATCTGGTGGCCAAGGCAGATGCCGAAGGTCGGAATGCCACGCTCGATGAATTCCTTCGTCGCGGCGATCGCGTAGTCGCACGGTTCCGGATCGCCGGGGCCGTTCGACAGGAATACGCCATCCGGTCCGAGCGCCAGTGCATCGGCGGCACTCGATTGCGCCGGCAGCACCGTGACGTGGCAACCGCGCTCGGCCAGCATGCGCAGGATGTTGCGCTTCACGCCGTAGTCGAACGCGACGACGCGGTACTTCGGTGCGTTCTGCGTGCCGTAGCCGGTGCCGAGACGCCACTCGGTCTCCGTCCATTCGTACGGCTTGTCGGCCGACACGACCTTCGCGAGATCCATCCCGGCGAGGCCTGGGAACGAGCGCGCGAGTTCGATCGCCTTCGCTTCGTCGGTCGAGCCCGCGACAATCGCGCCGTTCTGCGCGCCCTTGTCGCGCAACACGCGGGTCAGCCGGCGGGTGTCGATGCCGGCGATCGCCACCACACCTTCGGCGGCCAGATAGTCGGACAGCGTCTGTTCCATCCGGAAGTTCGACGCGAGAACCGGCAGGTCGCGGATGATGAGGCCGGCAGCATGGACTTTCGTGGCTTCGACGTCTTCGGCGTTCACACCGACATTGCCGATGTGCGGATACGTCAGCGTGACGATCTGCTGTGCATAGCTCGGATCGGTCAGGATTTCCTGATAGCCGGTGATGGCCGTATTGAAGACGACTTCGCCAATCGTGTGACCAGGGGCACCGATCGAGTAGCCACGAAAGACCGTGCCGTCGGCAAGTGCAAGCAGAGCGGGAGAAAAAGACGGCAACACGGGAGGCTCCTTGGGGAACACCCTGTTGCCGACCTGTCTGTCCGACCGTGCGGGCCGCGGCGAAGCGCATCGAGGATGCGCGCGCAGGCTCGCTCGCGCGGACTGCCGTCAACGTCGCAGAGGCGCGTTCTACCCTGTTACGGGCGGCTCGGGCGGGTGCGGGGCGTTGACTGCGCGCGGCGGATGAACGGTATGGGAGCGGTAGGCGCTAGGGTGCGGGTTGATAAGCTCAAACCTTGAAATTATAGCCGCAAAACACCCCTTCCTTCAAACCCGGGATCGCTCCGGCTGTGCCGGGACCCGCCGGAAAGGCCGCCAGGCTTGCAGCGCCAGGCGCTCGCGCGGGCGCCCAAATGAAAACGCCGTCACGCGGGTGACGGCGTCGAAAAAACGAGGTGTGATCGGAGCGCACTTCCATGCGATGCCCCCGCAACGCATGTGGTCACCCCCGTGGGAGCCGCCTGGTCTAGTTGCTCTTCTTCGCGTGGGCCGCGGTTTTCGGGCGGCTGGTTGCCGCGGCCTTCGACGCCTTGCTGGTCGCGCCCGAAGCAGTTGCCGTCGACTTGCCCTTGACGGCCCCGGACTTGCCGGACTTGCCGACCGGATCCGCCACCTTGACGACGCCCGAACGCCCACGACCATGCTTCTTATCGTAGCGCGGTTCGTCTTTGGTGTCTGCCACACGCGTACCGATCTTTTCGACGCTGCCGCCGCGCACATTGGTGGCGAGGCGCTGCGGTCCAGGCTCGCTCGGCATCGCCTTGCCCACCGGCACGTGCAGCACGATCACCTGCCCCGGCGTCACGAGGTCGCGACGCGTGCGGTTCCATGCCTTCAGCTGCGACACCGACACGCCGTAGCGGTCGGCGAGCGCCGTCATCGACTGCTTGCGGCGCACGCGGATCAGCATCTTGCGCGTGTCGGGCACGTCGGGTTCCATCGCGAGCACCGCGCTTTCGGCGACGTCCGCGCTGATGTCCTCATCGTCGTCGTCGCCGCGCGGCACGACGATCGTCGAGCCCGCTTTCAGCCGCATGCCAGCCGGAATCTTGTTGACGCTCATCAGCGTGTCGGCGTCGACACCGATCTTCTCGGCGATCGCCGCGGGCCGCGCGCGCTCGGTCACCGTGTAGGTGGTCCACGACGACAGTTGACCTGTATACGCCTTCAGGTTGCGCTCGAACGCGCTCGCGTTGTCGAACGGCAGCAGGATCTGCGGCTGCGTCGCGCCGAGAATCACCGGCTTCTTGAACGACGGATTCAGCGAACGGAATTCGTCGCCGCTCATGTTCGCGAGCTTCGCGGCCGTGTCGACGTCGATATCGTGCGCCGTCGTCACCGTGACGAAGTACGGGTGGTTCGGAATCGGCGGCAGCGTGAGCCCGTACATCTGCGGGTTCATCACGATGTTCTTCACGGCCTGCAGCTTCGGCACGTAGTTGCGCGTTTCGCCCGGCATGCGCAGGCTTTGGTAATCCGTCGGCAGGCCAGCCGCCTCGTTGCGCGCGATCGCGCGCTGCACATTGCCCTCGCCCCAGTTATACGCGGCGAGCGCGAGATACCAGTCGCCGAACATGTCGTGCAGCCGGGACAGGTAATCGAGCGCGGCACTCGTCGACGCGAGCACGTCGCGGCGCTCGTCCTGCCACATGTTCTGCTTGAGGTTGTAGGTGCGGCCGGTGCCAGGCACGAACTGCCACATGCCGGCGGCCTTCGCGACCGACAGTGCCTGCGGGTTGTAGGCGGATTCAATGAACGGCAGCAGCGCGAGCTCGGTCGGCATGTGCCGCGCCTCGAGCTCTTCGACGATGTGATAGAGGTACTTCTGCGACCGCTCGGTCATCCGCTGTACGTATTCGGGACGTTGCGCGTACCAGTTCGCCTGCATGTCGACGAGATCGCTCTGCAGATCGGGCATCTGGAAACCGCGACGAATACGCGCCCACAGATCGCTGTCGGCGGTCGTCAGTTGATCGACGGAGCCTTGATCGACGTTGATCGTTTCCTGGGCGGCGGCGGTCTTGCGGAGGGTGTCGGCGACGGCTTGCTGGGTGGCGGGGCTGGAAGCGGTGGGGGTATTACTCGGCGTCGGCGCCTGACTCGCGCAGGCGGCGAGCATCAGGACAAGCAACGCACTCAGGATAAATCGCATGAACGTCTCGGCTTCCGCAGGACTGGAATTTGCAGCCGATAGTACGAAAGAGCATCGTCTCCGTCAATCGAAAATATACGGAAAACCTAGCTAAATCCGGGCCTTGGCGATTTTTTTGGACTTTCCTGGTGAGCATGCCCCCACGGGGAACAGGTCAGCGGAACTTGTTCTTCCATTCGCGCATCAACGTGAACGTGCCCAACCGATCCGTCACCGTTTCGTGAAGCTGCTCCGCGAGCGACGCGCGAATCGCTTCGCTGTCGGCGCGCAGAAACGGATTGACCGCGCGTTCGTGCGCGATGGTCGTGGGCAGTGTCGGCACGTTGCGCGCGCGTAGCGCGGTCGCTTCGTCGCGCCACGCCTGCAGTTCGCGATTACCCGGCTCGCACGCGAGCGCAAAACGGATGTTTGATAACGTGTACTCGTGCGCGCAATGGACCTCAGTCGCGCCAGGCAGCGCGGCGAGTGCGTCGAGCGACGCGAGCATCTGCACCGGCGTGCCTTCGAACAAGCGCCCGCAACCGCACGCGAACAGCGTATCGCCGCAGAACACATGCGGCGTGCCGCGCGGATCGGCCGCCTGGAAATACGCGATGTGTCCGCTCGTATGACCGGGCACGTCGAGCACCTCGAATTCGAGCGCGGGGGCCGCAATATGGACGCGGTCGCCTCCTGCGAGACGCTGCGTCAGATGATCGATCGCTTCGCCGGCGGGACCATAAACCGGCAGCGGCGCGGAGGGATCCTGGCCGTTCAGCAGATCGGCAACTCCGCCGACATGGTCGCGATGATGGTGCGTGAGTAAAATAGCGCTCAACCGCCAGCCACGTTTCGCCAGATAGGTACGAACCGGCTCGGCTTCGCCCGGATCGACGACGACGGCATGTTCGCCGTCCGACACGAGCCAGATGTAATTGTCTTCAAATGCCGGTACCGGCACGTATTCAAGCGTATTCATGGGGCGACGCATTCTTCGACATGTCTGATCGACCGATTATAGACTGGCCCGCCTGGACCGATTCGCCGCCCGGGCGCTACGTGCTCGCATGGGAGCAGGCCCAGCTCGACCGCGTGGTGTCCGACGTGTTCGGCTATCACGCCCTCCAGCTCGGCTTGCCGCAACTCGATGCGCTGCGCGAGAACCGCATGTCGTGCCGCGGCCTCGTGCTCGACGCGGCAAGCGGCGCGAGCGCGCCCTATGTGGTGCCGGGTACGCCGCAAAGCGGCCCGTCCGCGCCTGCCGGCAGCAGCAGCGTGTGGTGCGACCTGCTCGACCTGCCGTTCGAGGCGCAGAGCGTCGACCTGATCGTGATGCCGCACACCCTCGAATTCACGAGCGATCCGCACCGTCTGCTGCGCGAAGCCGAGCGCGTGCTGATGCCCGAAGGGCAGCTGATCATCCTCGGCTTCAATTCGCTGTCGCTGTGGGGCGCGAGGCAGTCGGTCGGCAAGATGACGGGCCGGCCGTTCGTGCCGGCCGCGTTGGACCTGATCGCGTTCACGCGCCTGAAGGACTGGATCAAGCTGCTTGGCTTCGACCTTGAACGCGGACGCTTCGGCTGTTATCGTCCGCCCCTTGCCAGCGATCAATGGCTGTCCCGCTACGCCTTCATGGAAGCCGCGGGCGACCGCTGGTGGCCGATCTTCGGCGCGGCCTACATGGTCACCGCGATCAAGCGCGTGCGCGGCATGCATCTCGTCGGTCCATTGAAGGTCAAGAAACCCGTTCTGAAGGCAGGCCTCGCGCCGGCCGCGACACCGCATACACGCAACCCCAACCCATGACATCAGAATCCGAACTCATCGAAATCTTCACCGACGGCGCCTGCAAGGGCAACCCGGGCCCTGGCGGCTGGGGCGCGCTGCTGCGCTTCGGCACGCAGGAAAAGGAACTGTTCGGCGGCGAAGCCGGCACGACCAACAACCGCATGGAACTGATGGGCGTGATCGCCGCGCTCGAAGCGTTGAAGCGGCCGTGCCGCGCGATCGTGCATACCGATTCGCAGTACGTGCAGAAAGGCATCAGCGAGTGGATTCACGGCTGGAAAAAGAAAAACTGGATGACCGCGGCGAAGACGCCGGTCAAGAACGTGGACCTGTGGAAGCGGCTCGACGCGCTCGTCCAGCAGCACGACATCGAGTGGCGCTGGGTGAAAGGCCACGCGGGACATCCGGAAAACGAGCGCGCCGACGCGCTCGCGAACCGCGGCGTCGCGTCGCTCGCCGAACTGTGAGAACTGCGAGCGGCATGCCTGCCCTTCTCCATCCGATCCGTTTTCTGAACCAGACTCGATAGACCGACATGCGTCAAATCATTCTCGATACCGAAACCACTGGCCTGAATGCGCGCACCGGCGACCGCATCATCGAAATCGGCTGCGTCGAACTCGTGAACCGCCGGCTCACCGGCAGCAACCTGCACTTCTACGTGAACCCAGGGCGCGACAGCGATCCGGGCGCGCTCGCCGTGCACGGCCTGACCACCGAGTTCCTGAGCGACAAACCGAAGTTCGCGGAAATCGCCGCGCCGCTGCGCGATTTCATCGCTGGCGCCGAGCTGATCATCCACAACGCGCCGTTCGACATCGGCTTCCTCGACGCGGAGTTCGCGCTGCTCGGCCTGCCAGGCGTTGGCACGCAATGCGGTGAAGTGATCGACACGCTGGTCCGCGCGAAGGCGATGTTCCCGGGCAAGCGCAATTCACTCGACGCGCTGTGCGACCGCTTCGGCATCAGCAACGCGCACCGCACGCTGCACGGCGCGCTGCTCGACTCGGAACTGCTCGCCGAGGTCTATCTCGCGATGACGCGCGGCCAGGAAAGCCTCGTCATCGACATGATCGGCGAAAGCACCGGCAGCAGCGATACGCATGCGCCGCGCGTCGCACTCGATGCGCTCGACCTGCCGGTCATCGCCGCCACCGCGGACGAGACCGCTGCGCACGAGGCAGTACTCGACGATCTCGACAAGGCTGTTAAAGGATCGAGCGTGTGGCGGCTCGTGCCTGCGGAGCCCGCCGCGAATGAACAGTCGGCTTAAAAAATGCTTTACGAGGTCCGGGACCTCTGACATAATTCGACCTCTTCGGGTGGTTAGCTCAGCGGTAGAGCACTGCCTTCACACGGCAGGGGTCACTGGTTCGATCCCAGTACTACCCACCAGAATTATGGGTACGTGAAACCCGAAGAATAAAGGCCCTCTGGCGTAAGCCGAGGGCCTTTTTCTTTTGCTGCGTTCTTATCTCGCCCTCTCCTCTCCTCTTCATTCAGCCTCCGCAACCCGCTCACGAGGCCACGCTTTGGTCGCCCAGCTCATGATGAAGAACGACATGATCAGACCAATGAAAATGCCGATGCCTGTCGTGCGCCCATGGAGATAAAGCAGCACCGAGACAACCACCAGTCCCAGCGATGCAATGCCTAACCAGATCGACGGCACGCGGCTACCCACCGTAATCGTCGCGCTGCCTGTCGCTTCGACACCGGGCCCGGTGAGCGTGCTGCGCGTTTGACCAGGCAGCGGCGACGGATCGGCGAGCGTCACGGTGCCTGCACGCACTCGCGTGCGACCATCGCGCTGCCGGGCACCGGGCAGCGACAGAATCATCGAGACGACCATTGCGAGGAACGCCCAGCCAAATGCCACCAACGCCATCAACGGTGTCGATGCCTTGAACTGATGTTGCAGTGTCCAGATCGCTATCGCCAGCAGCACAAGCGCGATGATTGAAAACACGCTGCCCACCACGATAAAAGCAAAAGGCACGCGTTTGCGTTCCGCTCCGTTGTTCTTCACGCTCTCCTCCTGATGGATGTCTGCCGGTTAATCGGATCGTCTGACGCGATGCGTGCTGCGCCGACTGCCACGCGTTCGCGGTCATCCATCACACGGTTTATCACGTGACGGACAGCGTATCCCAGAGGCGTTTCGTAGATGCCGCGGTTGCCTCGCGGCAGCGATCGATCGAGATTACGGACGAATCATCAAACGGCAGTGCCGGCACCGCTATCCGCGATGCCGGTCGTGAAATTCAACAGCGCTTCATCCGCAGCACACGCGAAATCTGCCCCATCGTAAAGCTGCTGTTCTGGACATACGGCGCGTAGTCGACCGGTGCGATCAGCGACTCGACGACGACGTAGTCACCGACATATCGAAAGCGATCGGTCGCCGTTCGAAGGAAGACCGGAATGGGATCGGTCTGTCGCGCGAGTCGTCGTCCCGCCGCTCGCGCCGCGGCGCTGCCGTCGCACACGATCGTGTCGGGTGCATGCGGGTTCAGATCCGGTCTGAGTCGGGCGGCAACGACCTTGCCGCCCTTCACAGGCAAAAAGGCCTGTTTGCAACCGCCGGTGATTCTGTGAATGTCTTCGCGCGAATATTCGCGTCCTGTCTGAAACATGGTGTCGCTCCTGAGAAAGGCGTATGCAGTAGAACCGCAACGCCAGGCGCAGGCATCGTAGCGAGCTTCGTCTCAAACCCTTGCAAAGAACGAAGCGGTTTCGGTAAAGGAATCGATGAATCCGAGCATGGCTGCAACCATCCCGAGCCGCGCTTATCCTTGTCAACGTGCAGCACCCACATCCACCCGTACTCCTCGAATTCGCACGGAAGACAATCATGGCAAAGATCGGTTTTATCGGACTCGGCATCATGGGCGCACCGATGGCGCGCAATCTGCAAGCGGGCAGCCACGCGCTGTTCGCGTATCGCCGCAGCGGCACGTTGCCCGCGGATCTGAAGGACGGTGGTGCGACATCGTGCGCTTCGCCGAAAGACGTCGCCGGACAGGCCGACGTCATCATCACGATGTTGCCCGACACGCCCGATGTCGATGCCGTGCTGTTCGGCGAAAACGGCGTCGCGGAAGGCCTGAGCCCAGGCAAGACCGTGATCGACATGAGCTCGATCGCACCGCTGCAAACGAAGGCGTTCGCCGCAAAAATCTCGGCGCGCGGTTGCGACTATCTCGACGCGCCGGTGTCGGGCGGCGAAGTTGGTGCGAAAGCCGCGTCGCTGACGATCATGGTCGGTGGCAGCGAGACCGCGTTCAATCGCGTGAAGCCGCTGTTCGAACTGATGGGCAAGAACATCACGCTCGTTGGCGACGTCGGCGCCGGGCAGACCTGCAAGGTCGCGAACCAGATCATCGTCGCGCTGACGATCGAAGCGGTCGGCGAGGCGCTGCTGTTCGCATCGAAAGCAGGCGCGGATCCGGCGCGTGTACGCGCGGCATTGATGGGCGGGTTCGCGTCGTCGCGGATTCTCGAAGTGCACGGCGAGCGGATGATCAAGCGCACGTTCGACCCGGGCTTCCGGATCGACCTGCATCGCAAGGACCTCGGGCTCGCGCTCGAAGGCGCGAAAGCGCTCGGCGTGCCGCTGCCGCATACCGCGAGCTGCCAGCAGCTATTCAATCTGTGCAGCGCGCACGATGCCGGGCAACTCGATCATTCGGCACTTGTAACGGCGCTCGAGATCATGGCGAAGCATACGGTCGCGTGAGTTTTGAGCGTCAGGACATACGATGTCTTGATATTTCTCCTGCCTCACACCCTCCCCGCCAAAGCCACACACCCATACTGCGTAAGGCTTTGGCGCGAAACCCCTCCTCCCTCGTTGAAGTCCACATTGCCGCAGCTCTGCCCATGATGTACGATGACTGATGTATTTGGCATGTCTTAGGCAAGACTCCTTCTGGCTTGCAATACGCGGGCCGCGATCCCCTTCCAGAACTGAAACGAGGCACCTCCATGTCCGATTTGTCACCCGCTACGTTGACCGGCGAAATGTTGATCGGCGGCTCGACGGTACGCGGCAGCGGCGCACCGCTGCTCGCGCTGAATCCCGCGACCGACGCTCCGATCGACACCCCCACGTTCCACAGCGGCACGCGTGAAGACGTCGCGCGTGCCTGTTCGCTCGCGGCGGCCGCGTTCGACGCTTACCGCGCCGCGCCGCTCGACACGCGAGCCCGCCTGCTCGACACGATCGCCGACGGCATCGCCGCACTCGGCGACGCGCTGATCGAACGCGCCCACGCGGAAAGCGGTCTGCCGAAGGCGCGGCTCGAAGGCGAGCGCGGACGCACGGTCGGTCAACTGAAACTGTTCGCGTCGCTCGTGCGCGACGGCCGCTGGCTCGACGCGACGCTCGACCCCGCGCAGCCGGATCGCAAGCCGCTGCCGCGCGCCGATCTGCGCAAGCAGAATGTGCCGCTCGGTCCGGTAGCCGTGTTCGGCGCGAGCAATTTCCCGCTCGCGTTTTCGGTGGCGGGCGGCGATACCGCATCGGCGCTCGCGGCGGGTTGCCCGGTTGTCGTGAAGGCGCATCGCGCTCACCTTGGCACGTCCGAGATGGTCGGTCGCGTCGTGCAGCATGCAGTCGCGCAATGCGGCTTGCCGGAAGGCACGTTCTCGCTGATCGTCGGCGCGGGTAACGAGGTTGGCGAAGCGCTCGTCGCGCATCCGGCGATCAAGGCGGTCGGCTTCACCGGCTCGCGTAATGGCGGCCTCGCGCTGGTCCGCACGGCGGCCGCGCGCCCAGAGCCGATCCCCGTGTACGCGGAAATGAGCAGCATCAATCCGTTCTTCGTGCTGCCCGCGGCTCTCGCAGCGCGCGGCGACGCGATTGCGCGCGGCTTCGTGGACTCACTGTCGCTCGGCGCCGGACAGTTCTGCACGAACCCCGGCCTCGTCATCGCGCTCGAAGGCGACGCATTGAACGCGTTCATCGCGACAGCACGCGACGCGCTCGCCGGCAAGCCCGCACAGACGATGCTCACCGCCGGCATCCATGCGGCGTATCGCGACGGCATCGGGCATCTGCAGGCGTTGAACGGCGTGTCGCTGGCCGCGCAGGGACCGGTAGCAGGCGGACCGAACCAGGCGCAGGGCGCGCTGTTCGTATGTGAAGCGGAGACGTTCCTCGAAACCGCCGCACTCGAAGACGAAGTGTTCGGCCCGGTATCGACGGTGATCCGTTGCCGCGACGAAGCGACACTGTTGCGCGTCACGGAGCATCTGCAGGGCCAGTTGACCGCGACGCTGCATCTCGATGCCGCGGATGCCGGCGACGCGGCACTCGCGCGCCGCCTGCTGCCGGTACTCGAACGCAAGGCTGGGCGGATTCTCGCGAACGGTTATCCGACTGGCGTCGAGGTCTGCCACGCGATGGTTCACGGCGGCCCGTTCCCGGCTACGTCGGACAGCCGCGCGACATCGGTCGGATCGAGCGCGATCGAACGTTTCCTGCGGCCGGTCTGCTATCAGGATCTACCGGCGGACCTGCTGCCGCGGGCACTACGCGACGAGAATCCGCTGGAGTTGTGGCGCCTGCACGACGGCGCACTGGCGAAGCGCTAACCAGCTTTACGGGGCTTAACGCGATCTGCACAAGCCCTCGGCGGCCGGCGAATCACCCATTCGAGCCGTGCCGCCGATGGTGTTGTTTTTTATAAGACGTCCGACGACGCCATGTCGCTCCGCACCACATCTCGATAACGACGCGCCGAAGCTCAGGCGCTCACTCCGCTTTCGCGCCCTCGGCCGCTTCGTTCGCGCGGCGCAGCCGCTCCCGGCTTTTCGTCAGGTGCGTGCGGATGGCTGCGCGTGCCGCCTCCGGATCGCGTCGCGCGATCGCTTCGTAGATGTCGTCGTGTTCGTGCGCGAGCCGCGCCATGTAGTGCTCGGCATCGTCGCCGGCGATCCGCGCGGAGTTGACGCGCGCGCGCGGAATCAACGTAGCGCCAAGCTGCGACATGATGTCGACGAAGTAGCGGTTGCCCGTAATGCGCGCGATCTGCAGATGGAACTGATAGTCGAGCGCGACGGTGTCGCTGCCCGCTTTCGCGGCTGCGGCGATCGCATCGAGCGCACGTCGGAGCGTGACCAGATCGTCTTCAGTAGCGCGCTGTGCAGCGAGGCTCGCGCATTCGCTCTCGAGGCTGATCCGCACCTCGAGGATCGCGAGCACGTCACGAATCGTGGTGATGGTCGCCGGATCGATGCCAACCGAACTATGCACGCGATCCAGCACGAAACTGCCGATCCCATGCCGCGTTTCGACGAGGCCGCTCGCCTGCATCCGCGAGATCGCTTCGCGCACCACCGTGCGGCTCACGCCCTGCGCGACCATCACTTCGGTCTCGGTCGGGAGCTTGTCGCCGGGCCGCATTGCGCCCGCTTCGATTTGCGCACTAAGCGCATCGACGACGTCTTGCGCGAGACTGCGTGCACGGCGGCGCGGCACGACAGGTAAAGTGGGCACGGACATGGCGGCGTTCGCTTGTAATGAGGGTTTACGCGGGGTATGAGCGGTCAGTCACGATTCATTATACTGCGCCAGAGGTCGTCCGATGACTGATGATTTACCCGGAAATACGGTTACGATCCGTTCCCGGGCTTCATGCGGCCCTTGCCGCGTCATCCATGCCGGCTTCCGACAGACATATCGCCCGGCTGCTCCGACGTTGCCGCGCATCCCAAGGAGACAACCGGTGCCTGCCCGGCCCCGGCAACATCACCATGACCGAACTCAACACGCGCGACCAGTTGCACGATCCCGCGACTCCCCCGCTCCGCCGCGCGACGAAAGTCCGCTATCTGATCGTGTTCATGCTGTTCTTCGTGACCACGCTGAACTACGCGGACCGCGCGACGCTGTCGATCACCGGCACGGCGATCCAGCATTCGCTCGGCCTCTCGCCAGTCTCGATGGGCTATATCTTTTCCGCGTTCGCGTGGGCCTACGTAATCGCCCAGCTGCCGGGCGGCTGGCTGCTCGACCGCTTCGGCTCGAAGCACACGTACGCGGTCAGCATCTTCGTCTGGTCGCTGCTCACGATGATGCAAGGCTGGGTAGCCGGCCTCACCGCGGCCGCGGCGATCGCCACGCTGTTCGCGTTGCGCTTTCTGATCGGCTTCGCGGAAGCCCCTGCGTTTCCCGGCAACAGCCGGATCGTGTCCGCATGGTTTCCGACCGCGGAACGCGGCACCGCATCGGCGATCTTCAACTCGTCGCAATACTTCGCGACCGTGATGTTCGCGCCGTTGATGGGCTGGATCACGCACGCGTACGGCTGGCCGCACGTGTTCACCGTGATGGGCGTGATCGGCGTGCTGATCGCGGCGCTGTGGATGAAGACCGTCTACGCGCCGAAGGAACATCCGCTCGCGAACGAGCTCGAGATCCGCCATATCGAAGCAGGCGGTGGCCTCGTCGATCTCGACGGGCGGCGTGGTGCGAATAAAAAGTCCGCGCCGCAGGTCAGAACCGGCGCGTGCATCCGCGAAATGCTGAAGAGCCGCATGCTGCTCGGCGTCTTCATCGGCCAGTACTGCATCACGACGCTCACCTATTTCTTCCTCACGTGGTTTCCGATCTACCTCGTGCAGGAACGTCACATGTCGATCCTCAAGGCCGGCTTCGTCGCGGCGATTCCGGCGATCTGCGGCTTTCTCGGCGGCGTGCTCGGCGGTGTGATCTCCGATGCGCTGCTGCGCCGCGGCTACTCGACGACGTTCGCGCGCAAGGCGCCGATCGTCGCCGGCATGCTGCTGTCGACCTGCATGATCGCGTGCAACTACGTCGACGCGCAGTGGGTCGTCGTCGGCATCATGGCGCTCGCGTTCTTCGGCAAAGGTATTGGCGCACTCGGCTGGGCCGTCGTCGCGGATACCGCGCCGAAACAGGCGAGTGGTCTGTGCGGCGCGCTGTTCAACACGTTCGGCAATACCGCCGGCATTACGACGCCGATCGTCATCGGCTACCTCGTGCAGGGCACCGGTTCGTTCGCCGCCGCGCTCGTGTTCGTCGGCGCGAATGCGTTGATCGCGATCGCGTGCTATCTGTTCGTCGTCGGCGAGATCAAGCGTGTCGAACTCAAGGAATCGCTGCTCGTTGCCTAGTGCTCATTGACTGCTCCGTTATCTCTCTTTTTGCTTCCTTGCCACCGATCATGAACGCATCCACCGCCACGCCTCCCCACGACACGCCGAAGATCACCGAACTGCGGGTCGTTCCCGTCGCCGGCCGCGACAGCATGCTGCTGAACCTGAGCGGCGCTCATGCGCCGTTCTTCACGCGCAACATCGTGATCCTGAAGGACAGCGCCGGACGCACCGGCGTCGGCGAGGTGCCGGGCGGCGAGAAGATCCGCCAGACGATCGACGATGCGCGTCCGCTCGTCGTCGGTCAGCCGGTCGGCCGTTTCAACAACGTGCTGAACACCGTACGCCGGCAGTTCGCCGATCGCGACTCGGGCGGTCGCGGCCTGCAGACCTTCGACCTGCGCACAACGATTCACGCGGTAACCGGCCTCGAAGCCGCGCTGCTCGATCTGCTCGGCCAGCATCTCGACGTCCCGGTCGCGGCGCTGCTCGGCGAAGGACAGCAACGCGATCGCGTGGAGATGCTCGGCTATCTGTTCTATGTCGGCGATCGGCACAAGACGGACCTGCCGTATTCAGACGGCACCGATGAAGATGACTGGACGCGTTTGCGCACCGAGATCGCGCTGAATCCCGAAGCGGTCGTCCGTCTCGCGGAAGCCGCGCATGCGCGCTACGGTTTCAACGACTTCAAGCTGAAGGGCGGCGTACTCGCCGGCGACGATGAAATCGAAGCGGTGACCGCGCTCGCCGAACGCTTTCCCGATGCGCGCATCACGCTCGATCCGAACGGCGCATGGTCGCTCGCCGAGGCGATCCGCCTGTGCCGCGACCAGCACGACGTGCTCGCGTACGCGGAAGATCCGTGCGGCGCGGAGAACGGCTACTCGGGACGCGAAGTGATGGCGGAATTCCGCCGCGCTACCGGCCTGCGCACGGCAACCAACATGATCGCGACCGACTGGCGTCAGATGGGTCACGCGATCCAGTTGCAGTCGGTGGACATTCCGCTCGCCGATCCGCACTTCTGGACCATGCAGGGCTCGGTGCGCGTCGCGCAGATGTGCAACGAATGGGGCCTCACGTGGGGCTCGCATTCGAACAACCACTTCGACATCTCGCTCGCGATGTTCACGCACGTCGCCGCCGCGGCGCCGGGCAAGATCACCGCGATCGATACGCACTGGATCTGGCAGGACGGTCAGCGTCTCACGCGCGACCCGCTGAAGATCGTCGGCGGGATGGTGGCGGTGCCGCCGCGCGGGGGGCTCGGTGTCGAACTCGACATGGACGAACTGGCCAAGGCACACGAGCTGTACAAGCAGCACGGCCTCGGCGCACGCGACGACGGCATCGCGATGCAGTACCTGATCCCGAACTGGACGTTCGATAACAAGCGGCCTTGCCTCGTGCGGTAGTTCGCAGCGCTGCACGATAAAAAGCGGCCCGGGACCCTTACTGGTCTCGGGCCGCTGTCGTTTTCAGCACGCGCGCGCGTAGCGTTGCGCGTCGAACCTGCTCACACCGCATTGGCGGGCAAACCGATACCGCGCGCCATGCCGGTGGCGGCAAATACCATCAGGATCAACAGCACCGCCTGCACGACGCCGATGCCCGCATAGCGTTTCGCGCGACTCAGATCAGGCGTGCCGCCCTTCTTCAACACGATGCGCCAGCGGATCAACGCGATCATCGGCGTGATCTCCAGCAACAGGATCAGCACCAGCGCGGCCATCTTCCAGTGAAACAGCGGCTCGTGCAGGTAATAGTCGGTGCCCTTCTCATAGCCGCCGAACGCGCGCATCAGGCCGGTCACGATTAGCACGAGGGCCGAGATACCCCAGCCGCCGTCGGCATGAAAAACGGGCGGCAGACCGGCGGGCGTCGAACAGTGACGAAGCGCGACGCTGCGTCGCAGGATCGACGCGAGCGCAAAACCGTAGGCAAGCAGATGGATGGCGGCAAGCAACCAGCGAATCACCATGGCGACTCCTTGAAAAACGCGACACGCTCAATGTAGCTTTTTCCTGGCCGTTAGCGGCACGACATCGCGGTATCTCGTCGATGGGCGGTTACGGGGCATTACGAACCGTCGCGGACCATCATGAGCCGCATTGAACGGCGTTGTGGCTAGACCGTCTGGCGCAGCGTCGTATCGAGTGCGCGTGCCGCCGCCCGATCGCCCTCGGTAACGAGCGGCGCGCGAAACACGCTCTGTCGATTGTGTCCGGCAGCGGCCGGCGAATCCCACACCAGTTCGACTCTCGGGGAACGCCGCCAGCGGAACAGGCTGGACCGAGTGTCGGCGGGACGCTGCGCATTCGCTGCGGCAGTGGCGCCGGTGGCACTGGTAGCGATGCCCGTCACGGGCTCTTCCGTCGAAGCCGGAACAGCTGGCGCAGCCACGCCATGCGAAATCTCCGCCGGCCAGCGCAGCGACAGCTCGCGTGCATCGTACTGTCCGAGCTTGCGGCTCTCGACCCACACGATCGCGGTGCGGGTCGCCACATCGAGCGCGACCGCATAACGGCCGATCGCGAAACGGCGCGCCGCGATGTTGGTCCGCCACAGCGCGCGCGGCCGGCAGATCCACAAGACAGCCGCATACAGCGCGGGCGCGGCCACGAGCCAGCCGTTGGTCGCCGCGACCGTGTTCAGCGTACGGCGCCAGCCGGCCACGAACACGAAGGCACCGATCGACCACAGCGCGAAGGCGAACCCTAGAAACGCGAAAAACCGCAGCGCCTGACGCAGCCATTGCGGCAGCGGATGAAACGGACGCTCCGCCTGCGCACGGGCGCCAGGCAGGAAAATCAGCAGGAACAGGAAGACGAGATTGATGCACGCCCACGGCGACGAAGCCATGCCCGACAGTGCGCCGAGCAGGTCCATCTGCGACATCGAGAACAGCCAGCGAACCAGGATCACGAGACCGATGGCGCGCAGCGCGAAGAGCATGCCGGCGCCGGGCGCCGCGTTCGCACGCGTCTCTTTCGTTCTCGGCAAAGCATCCTCCTGTATCGTCGGCAACACCGCCCGTCTGCGGCACGGCCATTATAGGGATATTGCAACACGCGCTCACGCTAGACCCGCGCGAAATGGCGCCTTTCACCCGAGCCGCGTCGTTTCGCCCCACCTTCCGACGCGCAGATGCAACAACGCCCCGCATGCGGGGCGTTGTTGCATCTGCTATGAAACTGCTGTGAAACCGCTTTTCGGGATCAGCCGGCGTTAACTTCGCGCAGCACCGTGCGACGCTTCTGACGCAGCAGTTCTTCGTACACGGCCACGTAGTTCTTCGCCATCACCTTCGACGAGAAGCGCGCTTCGAATGCCTTGCGGACCGTTTCGCGCGGCAGCGTATGGAGACGATTCACCGCGGCGACCGCGCTGATTTCGTCTTCGACGACGAAGCCCGACACGCCGTTCTCGATCACTTCGGGCACCGAGCCACGCTTGAATGCGATCACCGGCGTACCGCAGGCCATCGCTTCGATCATCACCAGACCGAACGGCTCCGGCCAGTCGATCGGGAACAGCAGCGCGTGCGCGCCGCCGAGGAATTCGGCCTTCTCGCCTTCGCTGATTTCGCCGATGTATTCGACGTGCGGCAGCGACATCAGCGGCTTGATCACTTCTTCATAGTAGGCACGGTCGGCCTTGTCGAGCTTCGCAGCCACCTTGATCGGCATGCCGGCCTGCTGCGCGATGCGGATCGCGGTGTCGAGGCGCTTTTCCGGCGAGATACGGCCGAGGAACGCGAGGTAGCCCGGCTTGATGTCCTTGCGCGGCGTCAGCAGGTTTTCCGGCAGCCCGTGATAAACCGTCGACGACCAGTTCGCCTGCTGCAGCGGCACGCGCTGGTTGTCGGAGATCGACACGACCGGCACATCGTTGAACGTATTGAAGATGGGCTGCAGTTCGGGCAGATCGAGACGGCCGTGCAGCGTGGTCAGAAACGGGACCGGCTGGCGCGAGAACAGCGAGAACGGGTAGTAGTCGATGTGGAAATGCAGCACGTCGAATTCGTCCGCGCGGCGGCGCACTTCTTCGAGCAGCAGCATGTGCGGGGCCATCGTATCGCGGATGGTCGGGTCGAGGCGCAGCGCCTGCGGCCAGAACGCTTCGAGTTTCGCCGAAGTCTGCGAATCGCCGCTCGCGAAGAGCGTCACGTCGTGCCCCTGTTCGACCAGCGCTTCGGTCAGGTACGACACCACGCGTTCGGTGCCGCCATACAGCTTCGGCGGAACCGCTTCGTGCAACGGAGCGATTTGAGCGATTCGCATAATGGAGAACTCCTCGTAAAAAATCAGGCAAAGATACTGCGGTTGGTAAAAGCGATTCGCTTGCTCGCTACGGCGGTGTGACCGGCAAAAGCCGGTCGGGCCTGTTTTCTCGAGAAACCCTGCGATAGATCGCTTGGCAAGGACACCCACACTGGTCAACGTCTGCCAGTTTGCCCATCCCGGCGTAAACGCGTGGCATGAACACCCGTTGACAGACGTCTGAAAATTCGCGGCGGGCTGACCGAGAGCGCATTATCCGCGCCCAGCCGCCTCCGCGGCGCGCAACATTTCAAAGTCTTTACGTTGTTACAAAGGCGCAACATTTTGCAAACCCTTGTTTTCCAACGGAGTTTTACATTGGGAACAGGTTCGCTGCACTGCGGGAAAAACGGACTGCGGGAAGACTGCAGAAATACGCCCTGCGTGACTTCCGTTGACTTCCGGCGACGGCCCGAAGTCGGTAGCACGCAACGAACGCTGAATGCAATCTGTAATTATAGCTGGATTGCCATCCGAAAATACGCGATTCCGCGAACGTCGGGCCGCGAGATCGGTCCAGCAAACGAGGCCTGCTCATCGCAATTGCTGAAGATGGCTGTCGACCGGGCGACATTCCGCATGCGGAATAGCTTTTGCGTATCTACAATGCCGAAACATTCACTTGTCTTGCAGACGCATCGCAACCGATGACGCTGCATCGCTAACCGCCTCACTCCGACTTCACGATCAATTGGAACATTTGACCATCGCACAGCGTAACGCCCGCAACGCAAAGCTCGCGAGCTATGCGGACCGGCCGCTTGCGTTTCTCTTCCGCTTCATCCGCCGCCATCCGCTCGCGCACACCATCGTGCTGTGCAGCGTGTTCGCCGCGGTGGGCTGCGCGCTCGCATCGCAATACGCGATCAAGCACCTGATCGACGTGCTCGGCACGGGCCGGCATCATCCCGGGCCGCTGTGGAGCGCGTTCGCGATCCTCGTCGGCCTGATCGCAGCGGACAACATGCTGTGGCGGGTCGGCGGCTGGGTCGCCGCGCACACGTTCGTCGCCGTCACGGGCGACCTGCGGCGCGACCTGTTCCAGTATCTGAGCGGACATTCACCGAGCTACTACGCGGAGAAGCAGCCCGGCATGCTCGCGAGCCGCATCACCGCGACGTCGAACGCAGTCTATACCGCCGAAAACACCACTGCGTGGAACGTGCTGCCGCCATGCATCGCGGTGTGCGGCGCGATCGTGATGATCATTGCCGTCAATCCGCTGATGGCGGCCGGCCTGCTGACGTGCTCGGCAATTCTGTCGGTGGTGCTGTACAAGCTCGCCGGCCGCGGCTCCGCGCGCCACCACCAGTTCGCGACCAAAGCGGCATCGGTCGACGGCGAGCTGGTCGACGTGATCAGCAACATGGGGCTCGTGCGCGCGTTCGGCATGACCTTTCGCGAGCAGAAGCGCTTCGGTGCGACCGTCAAGGCCGAGATGGACGCCCGGCAGCAAAGCCTGCTGTACCTCGAGAAGCTGCGGCTGCTGCACGCGGTGATCACCGCGCTGCTGTCGGCGGGGCTGCTCGGCTGGGCGCTGTGGTTGTGGGATCAGGGCAAGGCGACCTCGGGCGACATCGTGCTGGTCAGCTCGCTCGGCTTCACGATCCTGCACGGCACGCGCGACCTCGCCGTCGCGCTGGTCGACGTGACACAGCACGTCGCGCGTCTCGCGGAAGCCGTGAAGACGCTGCTCGAGCCGCACGGGATGCCGGACCACTCGGACGCGGCCGAACTCGTGCCGCAGGGCGGGCGCGTCGACTTTGAGCGCGTCACGTTCGCGTACCCACGCCGCCGGCCGATCCTCGATCATTTCGACCTGCACATCGAGCCGGGCCAGCGCGTCGGCCTGATCGGCAAATCGGGCGCCGGCAAGTCGACAGTGCTCGCGCTGCTGCAGCGCTTCTACGAAACCCAGGGCGGTCAGATCAAGATCGACGGCATGGATATCGCCGCGGTCACCCAGGACAGCTTGCGTCACACGATCGCGCTGGTGCCGCAGGACATCTCGCTATTTCACCGCACCGTGTACGAGAACATCGCGTACGGCCGGCCCGATGCGTCGCGCGAAGAAGTGATCGCCGCCGCCCGCGAGGCGCGCTGCTCGGACTTCATCGAAGCGATGCCGGAAGGGTTCGACACGATCGTCGGCGACCGCGGTGTGAAACTGTCGGGTGGTCAACGGCAGCGCATCGCGATCGCGCGCGCGATCCTGAAGGACGCACCGATCCTGCTGCTCGACGAAGCGACATCCGCGCTCGACAGCGCATCGGAAGAAGCGATCCAGAAGGCGCTCGACCGGCTGATGGTCGGCCGCACGGTGATCGCGATCGCCCACCGGCTGTCGACGCTGCACAACTTCGACCGGATCATCGTGATGAACACGGGCAAGGTCATCGACGACGGTACCCCCGAAGAATTGCGCAACCGCCCCGGCCTCTACCGCGATCTGCTGTCGAAGCAGTACGGCAAGGGCACGACGCTGCACATCGGCGGCAAGAAGGTCGACGAGCAGCACGTCGCGTAACGCACGCAATCCACTTTGACGGCGGTCCCGATGGGACCGCCTCCCCGCCAGCCCAACCCGCTAGGCAGCGTGCTCGCCCGACCGCTGCAGATCGCGCATGAAGCGGTCGCGCCACACGGATACATTGTTCTCCCGCAGCAGCACCATCATGTCGCGATGGCGCGCCTGCCGCTCCGCGAGCGGCATCGTGAGTGCTGCGGCGAGCGCGTCGGCCATACCGTCGATGTCGACCGGATTGACGATCAGCGCGCCGTGCAACTCCTGCGCCGCACCGGCGAAACGCGACAGCACCAGCACGCCCGGATTCTCCGGGTCCTGCGCCGACACATATTCCTTCGCGACGAGATTCATCCCATCGCGCAACGGCGTCACATAGCCGACGTGCGCGGTGCGGAACAGCGCGGCCAGCACCGAGCGCTCGTACTGTCGGTGGATGTACAGGATCGGCGTCCAGTCCAGCTCGGCGAAGCGTCCGTTGATGCGGCCGGACTCGCCTTCCAGCTGCAGCCGGATGTCTTGATACGCATGCAGGTCGGCGCGCGTCGGCGGTGCGATCTGCAGGAACGACACGTGATTGCGCTGCGCGGGCACCTGCTCGAGCAGCCGTTCGAACGCGCGGAAACGCTCGACAAGCCCTTTCGAATAATCGAGCCGGTCGACACTCATGATCAGCTTGCGCGCATGCAGCGTCGCCTTCATCGTACGCACGGCCTTGCCGGGTTCGCCTGCTTTCGCGAGCGCCGCGATCTCGTCGGGATAGACGCCGATCGGATAATCGGCCGCATGCAGCGTGCGGCCGAACGCGCGCACGACGTGCGGACCGTCACCCGACGCATCGATCGAGCCGTTCGCTTCATGCACGATGTAATCGCAGAACGCGCGCAGATCCGGCGCGGTCTGGAAGCCGAGCAGATCGAACGAACACAGCGCCTCGACGAGCGCGCGATGCGGCGGCACCGCCAGCAAAACCTGCGACGCGGGGAACGGAATGTGCAGAAAGAAGCCGATGCGATTCGCGACGCCCGATGCGCGCAGCGCCTGCGCGAACGGGATCAGGTGATAGTCATGCACCCAGATCACGTCGTCGGGCTGCAGCAGTGGCACCAGTTGCTGCGCGAGCCACGCGTTGACGCGGCAATAGCCTTCGAATTCGTGCCGGTCGTATTGCAGCAGATCGGGACGATAGTGGAACGCGGGCCACAGCGTCGCGTTCGAAAAGCCGCGGTAGTACTGGTCGTAGTCGCGGCGCGTCAGACCGATCGTCGCGAAGGTCACCGGCCCGCGCTCCTCGACCTTGATCTGCGGCTGCCCGGACGCGAGCACGTCGCCGCTCCAGCCGAACCACATCCCGCCGGTTTCCTTCAGCGCGTCGTACACGCCGACTGCGAGACCGCCCGCCGCCGGACCGCCTTCGGAAATCGGCGCCACGCGGTTCGATACGATGATCAGTCGGCCCATTGCCGGCGCTCCCCGTGCGATGAATGGATCGGCAGGCGCTCGGGACGACGCGACGTTACGCTCATGCGCCGCGCGCCGCCGCCGCTGCGACTACCGACGCGAGCCACGTGTGCAGCGCCTTCACCGAGTCGAGGCGCGTGCGCGCGATCGTGTCGCCGTCGCCGACCTTGATCGACACGCCGCCGTATTCGTTGACGACTGCGAAGCCCTTTTCGTCGGTCAGATCGTCGCCAGCGAACACCGGACGACGGCCGGCGAACGGCGGCTCGTCGAGGAACGCGCGCAGTGCACGACCCTTGTCGACGTCTTTCGGCTTGATCTCGTAGACCATCTTGCCGGGCTGCAGCACATACGCGCCCGGGTAGTCCGCGACGAGGCGCGACGTGACCTCGCGCGCGACCGTTTCGCGATCCGGTGCGTTGCGGTAATGCAGCGCGAGCGCGGCACCCTTGATCTCGAGCAGCATGCCGGGGTGATGGTTCACGACGTCGGCGAGCACCTGCTCCATCCGCAGCAGCCGCTCGTCGTTGAAGCCGATGCGCTGCGTGTCGCCGTTCGCGTCGCGCCGTTCGGCTCCATGCAGGCCCGCTATGGGCAGGTCAGGCATGCCGAGAAACCCGTCGATGCTGTCGATGCCGCGACCCGACACGATCGCCACCGCGCCGTTCGTCAGCCGGCGCAGTTCGGCGAGCAGCTCGACGGTGCCGGGCTCCACCTGTACGCCGTCGGGCGTCGGCGCGAGCTCCACGAGCGTGCCGTCGAAATCGAAGAAAAATGCGGTCTCCGTCGGAGACAGAACTGCCGGAAGTGCATGCATCGGTTTATCTTGCCTCTCGGCCGTATGCAGCCGGATATGCCGCCGGAAAAGTGTGCGCATCTTACCGCGCATCCGTCGATTTTTCGAGAACGTAAGGCGAGGCACGATGCCGGTGGGCCCCGAGCGACGCTCGATGCTGCCCCCGGGATTTCAGCGCGCCTCGTGCCCCTCCGGCTCGTGCGGCAAATTGACTCGTCGGCGCCGAACCACTGCCGTAGCCGCGACACCGCCCCGCGATTTGCGTTAGAGTCGCAGCCACGATGGCCCGCGCCTTTTCGCGATACGCCCGCTCATCCTGAACCGATAAGGGATCGAGTGCGCGCTACGGGCATGGTTCCCCAGAACTTCTCCGCGACGCCATGCAAATGGATTTTCTTCACCGCGGCGCGAACGCGATCCGACGTCCGGCCATCCTGCTGCGCGCACGCCGCGCCGCGCTCGGCCTCTTCGCCGTGGCAGCGCTCGCCGGCTGCACGCAGCACGACAGCACCCCGTGGCAACTCACCGACGTGACCGGCCACCTGCCCGACCTGTCGTTCTCGCTGACCGCCGACGACGGCAAGCCCGTCACCGGCGCGACGTTCAAGGGTCGCACGTCGCTGGTCTACTTCGGCTACACGCACTGCCCCGACGTCTGTCCGGAAACGATGGCGCGTCTGATGCAGGTGCTTGCGAAGCTCGGCCCCGACGCACAGCAGGTGCGCATCCTGTTCATCACCGTCGACCCGGCACGCGACACGCCGAAAGCGCTGCACGACTATATGGCCGCGTTCGACGCCGAACACGCGCGCGGCCTGACGGGCACCGATGCGCAGATCGAATCGATGGCGAGGAAATATCGCGTCGCGTATCAGATGGAAAAGCGCGATCCGAACGGCGACTACGAAGTCACGCACAGCTCGGCCGTCTATGTGTTCGATGCCAATGGACACGCACGCCTGCTCGCGACCGATCATGATTCGCCGGACGTGATCGCACACGATGTGCGTCGCGTGATCGAGTCGCCCTCTTCCTGAGTGCTCCGTGACTGCCGTGAAGCGTTAACGCCCTCAGGCCCTCGCGTTAGCTCGAGCGCATCCACACGTGCGGGATGCCGTCGTCGTCGTGAACGTTGGAGACCGGCTCGAAACCGAACGCACCGTAGAACGCCTGCAGATGCGCCTGCGCATGCAGACGGATCGGGACGCCCGGCCACTGCGCGTAAATGTGGCTCAGCGCGCGCTCCATCATCGCGCGGCCGATGCCGACGCCGCGAAAGTCAGGCATCGTCAGCACTCGGCCGATGCGCACGTCGGCGTCGCCGTCGCCAGGCAGCAGCACGCGTAGATAGCCCGCGATCCGCGGCCGTGCGCCGCCGGTGCTGTACGCGCACAGATGCCAGGCCTGCGGATCGAGGCCGTCGACATCGTCGTACGCGCACTTCTGCTCGACCACGAACACCGCGCTGCGCGCGGCGAGGATGTCATAAACCTCGGTGGGCGACAGGTCGTCGAACGCTTTCCAGCGCCAGTCGAAAAGGATCGCCTGGGAAGCGTCAGAAGTCTGGCTAGTTTGAGAAGAGGCCGCCTGTGAGCCGGCGTGCTGCGGATCGGTCATGGGTGCAATCGGTGAATCGGTGGAATGGCGCGGATGCGCCATGGCGATACCCGATTATGCCGGGACCGGCGGCTGCAGGCCAATGACGCGAGGCCAGGGGTTTTCTCGGGCGCGGCGGCTGCGCTCTCCTGCGACTACCGGCAACCGCCTCGCCCGTCCGCCCCTGGACTACATCAGCGACTTGCCCTGCGAGAGGATCTTGTCGCAGACCTGCTTGGTTACCTGCTCCTTCAGGCCGCCGCCGCTCAGGTCGATCTGCTTGCCGTTGCTGCCGCTGAGGATGCCGTTTGAACCCTGGGTGTAGCCGCTGTCCGTCGTCGATGAGCCGCCGGGTAGCTTGCTCATCAGCGAGTCCTTCACCGACGACGCGCTGTTGCCGCTCAGGTAGTTGTTCTTGATGCAGAACTGCAGCACACCGGCGACGTTGCCGGTGCTGCCCGACGTCATCGATTGTCCGGACAGTGAGCTACCGAGGCCGCCGAGACTGCCAAGGTTGCCGCTAAGCCCGCCGCCACCCGACGAGCTGTTCGAACCGCCGCCTGGCAGCAGATTGCCGAGCTGGGCATGTGCGGCCTGGAACGGCAGCGATGCAGCGAGCAGAAAGCCCGCGGTGGCGACGCCCGCGGCGATGCGGGACGTCGTTCGGGTCGTGATTCGACGGGTGTTAATTTTCATCGTTATCCTCCTTGGGGTCGGCTGAAGCGCTTTTAACCGCTCTTAACTATAGTCGCTTCGACAGTTACGACCGGTCGATCGGCGCGCAGTTCATCTCGTATATGAACGTGAGATTCATTGAGATTCATTGCGCATCGTTTTGCGCCGACCGATAGTCCGCCCCGCCCTTCTGCACTTCGCGCACAACCCAGTCGTTGAAGAGCCGCATCGCAGGCGTGGGCGTCTTCGCTTTTTGCATCGTGAGCCAGTAGCTCCCCGCGTGGACCTCGATATCGAACGGACGACAGAGCCGGCCCGCGTCCAGTTCGTGCGCGAACATCGCGGCCGGCGCGAGCGCGACGCCCGCGCCCTGCATCGCGGCTTCGACCATCAGTCGCGACGAATCGAACACCGGACCGCGCACCGGCCGCGGCGCGACGTGTGCCGCCGCAAACCAGCTGGCCCAGTCGCCGATACGATATGAACGCAGCAGCGTTTCGCCGGCCAGATCGCCCGGCGTGCGCAAACGCCGCGCGATATCGGGACGACACAGCACCGACAGCGGCGCATCGAGCAGCTTCAGCGCGAGCGAGCCCGGCCATGTGCCGTCGCCGAAGCGGATCGCGAAATCGAGCCCTTCGGTCGCGAGATCGACGAGGTTGTTGTGCGTCAGCACGCGCAGTTCGATAAACGGATGCGCATCGCGAAACGCAGCGAGCCGCGGCATCAGCCAGCCGACCGCGAATGTCCCCACCACGCCGACCGTCAGCACCTCATGAAAATGGCCGTTCTCGAATTGCCGCAGCACGGTCTCCATCCGGTCGAACGCCTCGGTCAGCACCGGACACAGCGCGAGCCCCTCGTCGGTCAACGCGAGTCCACGCGGCAAACGCTTGAACAGCACCGTACCGACACGCGCCTCGAGCACGCGAACCTGCTGGCTGATCGCCGCCTGCGTCACGGCAAGTTCGTGCGCCGCCTTCGTGAAACTCAGATGTCGAGCGGAGGATTCGAACGCGCGCAGCGCGTTCAGAGGTAGCTGGAGTCGCATCGCATCGTCTTCTATGCATTAGATTTTCTTGTTCATCCGGCAATTTATCATCGTTTGCGGGCCGCGCGGAAACCATCGATAGTTCACCCTGTCGCGCGAACCCGCGCCTGACCGAAAACGAAAACGATGCTTAAACGACTTGTTTTGAAGGGTTTTCTCGCAGCGGCCTGCGCAGTTGCCGCTGCATCCACAGCGCAGGCGCGAACGGTCTGCACCGCACTGGCCGACGCGCGATCCCAAACGGTTCTAATGCAGGAAGGCGACTGCAGCACACGCGTGACACCCGCATCGACGTTCAAGATCGCAATCAGTCTGATGGGCTTCGACTCCGGGTTCCTGAAGGACGCGCACTCGCCTGTCCTGCCGTATCGCGCCGGCTATCCCGACTGGGGTGGCGCGGACTGGCTGCAACCGACCGACCCCACCCGCTGGATCCGCTATTCGGTCATATGGTTTTCGCAACAGGTCACGAAGTCGCTCGGCGACGTGCGTTTCCGCTACTACGTCGACGCGTTCGGTTACGGCAACCGCGACGTGTCCGGCGACCCGGGCAAACACAACGGACTCGAACACGCGTGGCTCAGCTCGTCGCTGCGCATCTCGCCGCTCGAGCAGGTCGCGTTTCTCGAGAAGGTGGTCAACCGTCAGTTGCCCGTGAATCCACACGCGTACGACATGACGAACCAGATCACCGAGGTCGCGCAGTTGCCTGACGGTTGGGACGTGCACGGAAAAACGGGCTCGGGCTTCCCGCTTGCCGCGGACGGCACCACGGATAAAGCACACGGCTACGGCTGGTTCGTCGGCTGGGCGACGAAAGGCACGCGGACCGTCGTGTTCGCGCGGCTCGTGCAGGAGGATAGAGTGATGCAGGGTCTGGCCGGGGTACGGGCGCGCGATGCGTTTATGAAGGAGTTGCCGGGGTTGCTTGCGAAGCGTGTGGATTGACGCGGGTCGGTATCGAGAACGTCAGTACCGCACCGTGGATCTGTCCGGACGCAGTGACTCGAGAATCGCCGCTACAAAAAAGAAAAGCCCCGGAAAATCGGGGCTTTTCTTTTCAACTGCTGGAGGCGCGAGCCGGAGTCGAACCGGCCTGGACGGCTTTGCAGGCCGCTGCATAACCGCTTTGCTATCGCGCCGTAAGCGGGCTGCCGGACCGTCTTGCTCGCTGCAACTGCAACGGTCCGCAGAAAGGTGCATTGGCCAACCGGCCTGCCAAACAAAAGGGGAAGCGTTGCTTCCCCGTATGTCTGGAGCGGGAGACGAGGCTCGAACTCGCGACCTCAACCTTGGCAAGGTTGCGCTCTACCAACTGAGCTACTCCCGCATGGTCCTGCGTACAACGTTTTGAACCGCGACAGAAACACAAAACGCTGCTTCGAATCTGGAGCGGGAGACGAGGCTCGAACTCGCGACCTCAACCTTGGCAAGGTTGCGCTCTACCAACTGAGCTACTCCCGCGTTTTACTGCTTCTACTACCTTTTTACTCCGCTTCAGCCACCTGCCTGCCGCGAAGAAACGAGATTATGTATAAACGACCGAAAAGTGTCAACCCCTCCCAAGCCGACGCCGCATGTGGCGGGCGCCTCCGCGGAATCAGGCCATCCCGCCGCGCTCGCGGATCTGCGGCCACGCGAGCTTCATGTAATACAGCATCGACCAGATCGTGAGGAACGCCGCGAGATAGATGAGCCACAGGCCCCACACGCGCGTATCGACGACGAGCCCGCCGCCGAGCGGCAACGTGCCGTAGAACAGCAGCATCGGGATCGCGACCATCTGGCATACGGTCTTGAGCTTGCCGAGCGAATTCACCGCGACGCTCTTCGACGCGCCGATCTGTGCCATCCACTCGCGCAGCGCCGAAATCGCGATCTCGCGGCCGACGATCACCAGCGCGATCGCCGAATCGAGCCGCGCCAGCTGGACCAGCACGAGCAGCGCGGCCGTCACCATCAGCTTGTCGGCGACTGGATCGAGGAACGCGCCGAACGCGGACGTCTGGTTCCATTTACGGGCGAGATAGCCGTCGAACCAGTCGGTCAGCGCCGCGAGGATGAAGATCGCCGCAGCGGCCCAGTTACGGTGCGCGGGGCTCATCATCATGTCGGGCAGATAAAACACGCCCACGACGAGCGGAATCAGGACGATCCGCAGCCACGTCAGGAAAATCGGGAAATTGAACGGCATGGGCAGGCGCAGCGTCTGACAAGGGAGTTGCAATTGTGCCGTGTCGCCGGGCGTGCCACAAGCAACGCGGCCGCGGGGCTCCACGACGGGGAGTGTGCATACAAACGCATCAATGCAGCTGCCGGTAGATCTGCTCGGCGAGCGCCTGCGAAATGCCCTCGACGCTCGCCAGATCCTCGACGCTCGCCGCGACCACGCCGCGCAGTCCGCCGAAGCGCGCGAGCAGCCGCTGCCGGCGCTTCGCGCCCACGCCCTCGAGCTCCTCGAGCCGCGACGTCTGGCGGGTCTTGGCGCGCTTCGCGCGCATGCCTGTGATCGCGAACCGGTGCGCTTCGTCACGGATCTGCGCGACCAGCATCAGCGCGGCGCTTTCCTTGCCGAGTTCGAGCGGCGTCCGGCCGTCGGCGAACACGAGGGTCTCGAGCCCGACCTTGCGCCCCTCGCCCTTCGCGACGCCAACGAGGATGCTGTGGTCGATGCCGAGTTCTGTGAACACCTGCCGCGCAATCTCGACCTGCCCCTTGCCGCCATCGATCAACACGATGTTCGGCATCGTGCTGCCTGCCGCGGGAAGCTCCGCAACGACAGCGGGCGTGCTTTCCGCGGACGGTTCGGTGTTGGCCCCGGTTTCGGCCGGCGCGACGACAACTTCATCTTCCGTCTGCTGGTCCGCATTCGCCGCGGCCTGCGCGACCATCTTCTCGTAGCGCCGCGTGAGCACCTGGCGCATTGCGGCGTAGTCGTCGCCGGGCGTGATGCCGGTGATGTTGTAGCGGCGGTACTCGCCCGACTGCATCTTGTGATGGTGATACACGACGCACGACGCCTGCGTCGCCTCGCCCATCGTGTGACTGATGTCGAAGCATTCGATCCGCAATTGACCGAGGTCATCGCATTCGAGGCTGAGCGTCTCGGCAAGCACCCGCGTGCGTGCCTGCTGCGACCCCTGCTCGGACAGCAGCCGCGCGAGCGCGAGCCGCGCGTTCTGTTCGGCCATCCCGAGCCACACGCGCTTCTGGCCTTGCGGCTGCCGCAGCACCGTGACCTTGTGACCGGCCTGCTCGATCAGCAGATCGACGAGCTCGTGATTCGCGGGCGCGTGACTCACCACGAGCACTGGCGGCACGCGATTGCCCAGGTAGTGCTGCGCGATGAACGCTTCGAGCACTTCGGCTTCGATGCCTGTGGGAAGGGGTTTTCTGCCGCCGCGACGCGGGCTGGCTTGCGGTTGCGTTTCTTCGACCCCTTCCGCTTCGTCGACGAGATCGCCTGCCTCATCGCTAATCACAGTAACGTCTTCCACGTCCACACCAGAAAGCACATCGCGCGATGCCGCAAGCACTTCGACCGCGTCGTCGACGTCTTGCGCATCGGCGCCTTCATCGGAACCGAGTCCCCCTTCTTCGACGCTCAACGCACTCTCGACATGCGCCGGAAAATACGCCTTGTCGCCGAGATGCCGGCCGCCGCGCACCATCGCGAGATTCACGCACACTCGACCGCCGAGCGCGACGACCGCGAGGATATCGACATCGCTGTCGCCGCCCACTTCGATCGCCTGCTGATGCAGCACGGTCGACAGCGAACTCATCTGGTTGCGCACCGCCGCGGCCTGCTCGAACTTCAGTTCGGCGGCGAACGCGTGCATCTTCTGCTCGAGTTCGCTCATCACCTCGCTTTGCCGGCCAAGCAGAAACCGCGATGCGTTCGCGACGTCGCGCGCGTAGTCCTCTTCGCTGATCGCGTGCACGCACGGCGCCGTGCAGCGACCGATCTGATGCAGCAGACACGGCCGCGTGCGATTGCTGAAGACCGAGTCTTCACAGGTACGCAGCTGAAACACGCGCTGCAGGATCTGAATGCTCTCGCGCACGGCCCACGCGCTCGGAAACGGCCCGAAGTACTGGTTCTTGCGATCGACCGAACCGCGGTAGTACGCCATGCGAGGGTACGCATGTCCGGTGATCTTCAGGTACGGGTAGGACTTGTCGTCGCGAAACAGAATGTTGTAGCGCGGCGCGAGCGCCTTGATCAGATTGTTTTCGAGCAGCAGCGCCTCGGCCTCGGAACGCGTCACCGTCGTTTCGATCCGCGCGATGCGCGTGACCATCATCGCGATACGCGGCGACAGTAGCGTCTTCGTGAAATAGCTCGACACGCGCTTCTTCAGATCGCGTGCCTTGCCGACGTAGAGCACCGCGCCGTGCACGTCGTAATAGCGATACACGCCCGGCAGATGCGGCAACTGGACAAGCACCTTCTTCGGATCGAAGGGATCGGCCGGATCGGTGGGCGCCGGGTCGCTGGAAGCTTGGGGAACGTCGGTTCGGGTCATGCAGGTCGATTGGGCGGCCCAGCATGAATGCGGGGCCGACGGCCAGAAAGGGACATGAGCCGCCGCAAAAACGGATAGCGGCGGCTGCTTTAGAATCGTCAGTTTAGAACATTCCGCACACGTCCGAACACGGACGCGGAACGCCATGTCCTCCGCCCACTCTTCTTCCGTCAACGACACGTCCACGGCACCCGCGTCGACCGGCATCGCGTGCGACATTTTCTGCGCGGTGATCGACAACTTCGGCGACATCGGCGTGTGCTGGCGTCTTGCGCGCCAGCTCGCGCACGAGCACGGCTGGCAGGTGCGCGTGTTCGTCGACGACCTGCATACGTTCCAGAAGCTGTGCCCCGCGCTCGACACGGCGCGCGCGCGACAGACGGTGGACGGCATCGTCGTCGAGCACTGGCACGAGCCGGCGCATGCGGGACAGACGCTCGAGGTCGCGGACGTCGTCGTCGAGGCCTTTGCGTGCGAGCTGCCGCCTGCGTACGTCGCGGCGATGGCGCGTCGCGAGCAGGCGCCGGCGTGGATCAACCTCGAATATCTGAGCGGCGAAGACTGGGTCGCCGATTTCCATCTGCGGCCGTCGCCGCATCCGCGCTATTCGCTCGTTAAATCGTTCTTTTTCCCGGGGCTCGGACCCGGCACCGGCGGCGTGCTGAAAGAACGCACGCTGGATGTGGCCCGCACGGCGTTTGTCGATTCACCGGAAGCGCGCGCCGCGTGGTGGCGCGAGACGACGGGCGAGCCGCCCCCCGACGCCAGCACGACGGTCGTGTCGCTGTTCGCGTACGAGAACCGCGCGGCGGACAGCCTGCTCGCCCAATGGCGCGACAGTAATGAGCCGATTGTTCTACTGGTGCCCGAAGGCCGGATCTCCGGCGCCATCGCACGCTTTTTCGGGGTGTCGTCCGGGCTGTCGTCATTCTCGGCCGGCACGCACGCACAACGCGGCAACCTCACCGCGCACGCGCTGCCGTTCACCGACCAGGCGGGCTACGACCGGCTGCTGTGGTCAAGCGACGTCAATTTCGTGCGTGGCGAAGACTCGTTCGTCCGCGCGCAGTGGGCAGCACGGCCGTTCGTCTGGCACATCTACCCGCAAGCCGACGACGCGCATCTGCCAAAGCTCGACGCTACGCTCGCCCACTATGCCGCGCCGCTGGCACCCGACGCCCGCGCGGCACTCGGCCGCTTCTGGCATGCATGGAACGGGGTGGGCGAGCCGGATTGGGCGGATTTCCAGCGTCATCGTGCCGCGTTCGACGCCCGCGCGAAGACCTGGTCATCGGAGCTCGCGGTGATCGGCGACCTCGCCGGAAATCTGGCCGGATTCGCAAAAAGTCAGTTAAAATAAGCGGTTATCCGATCGCGGGCATGGCTGTGGGTATCGGCGATGAAGCGGTAAATCGCGCCGACGCAGCGTTGCTACGTGACCGCGGCAAAGCTGCGGAGCATTCCGCCGGGGAACCGGCACGCGAATGGCGCGAAACGTACCCGGCCGGTCGGTAACTCGAGAAAGAACAGCGTCGAAAAAGTACAGCGCCGGTCGGCAAACACGCCGCCGCGGCCTCAGGCCAGGCGGGTCGGGCCTACTGCGCCACAGGTCATTGAATCTATTGAATTTGAAGCACTTTATTTCGGACAGGACAGTTTTATGAAGATCGCACAGGAACTCCGCACGGGCAACGTCGTGATGATCGGCAACGACGCGATGGTCGTGCAAAAAGCCGAGTACAACAAATCGGGCCGCAACTCCGCCGTCGTCAAGATGAAGTTCAAGAACCTGCTGACGGGCGCGGGCATGGAAACGGTCTACAAGGCCGACGACAAGTTCGACGTCGTCTTGCTGGATCGCAAGGAAGTCACCTACTCGTATTTCGCCGATCCGATGTACGTGTTCATGGACGCCGACTACAACCAGTTCGAAGTCGAGGCGGAAATGATGGGCGAGGCGCTCAACTATCTGCAGGACGGCATGGCCTGCGAAGTCGTTTTCTACAACGAGAAAGCGATCTCGGTCGAACTGCCGACCACGCTGGTCCGCGAGATCATCTACACGGAACCGGCGGTCAAGGGCGATACGTCGTCGGGCAAGGTGCTGAAGACCGCGAAGCTGAACACCGGCTTCGAACTGCAAGTGCCGCTCTTCTGCAGCATCGGCGACAAGATCGAAATCGACACCCGCACCAACGAGTACCGCAGCCGCGCATAAAGCGCGTCGCTGCACGGCCGCAAAATTCGCGGCCGAATTAAAAAGCGCCCTCCCGGGCGCTTTTTCTTTTTTGCGCGACCGTGTATGGTTGAAGCAATCTTTACCGGTTCGATTGTCAAATTGGCGGCACTGCACGGTTCGCGTCGCCAGCGACGAACGTAAGGTACTGAATTCACTGAATTAAGCTGAATGGCATGCTCTCTGCTAGTTCGAAGAGATCACCCAGACGGGTTTCGAACGGAGGGAGCGAACCATGAACAACGATATTGCTGAAGGAACGTGGAAGCAGATCGTCGGCAAGGCTGCGGCGCCCCGACTGCTGCAGCAAGACATGCCGGTGCCGTCCGCAAGAAGATCGGCCGGTTTTCGATTCACTTAACCAGTTGCACTCGCCATGCCACATGCCCTGATTGTCGAAGACGATCCCAATAGCCTGTCCGGGCTGTCCGCGATCCTCGCCGCCGACGGTTTCTCCGTCGACACCGCCACGACGCTCGCCGAAGCACGTGCCGCGTTGACGCGGTTCATTCCGGACGTCGTGCTGGTCGACCTGAACCTGCCCGACGGCAGCGGACTGGACCTCTTGCAGCATCTGCCCGCGCAGCCGCCCGGCGGCGCGTTGCCCGTGATCGTGATGACCGGCAACGCGACGGTCGAAAGCGCGATCGAGGGTCTGCGCCACGGCATCTGGGACTATCTGCTGAAGCCGGTCAACATCCCGCGGCTGCGCAGCCTGCTGGCGCGTATTCCGCGTCCGTACGAACTGACCGAGGAGGTGCAGACGCTGCGTGCGACGCTGCGTCAGCTCGGCCGCTTCGGCACGATGATTGGGCGCAGCGGTGCGATCCAGCACGTGTACGACACGATCGAACAACTCGCACCGACCGAGACGGCCGTGCTGATTTCCGGCGAGGTCGGCACCGGCAAGAGCGTCGCGGCGCGCACGCTGCACGAGATGAGCCGGCGTCGCAAGGGGCCGTTCGTCGTGTTCGATTGCCGCACCGAACAGGCTGCCATCGAACGCGCGGGCAGCCGTTCGCTCGAAAGCCTGCTGTTCGGTCATGAACGCGGCGCGTTCAGCGGCGCCGAGCAACGCGAACCCGGGCTCTTCGAGCAGGCGAGCGGCGGCACGCTGTACATCAACGAGATCGCTGAATTGCCGCGCGAGCTGCAGGAAGCGCTGCTACGCGCGCTCGATTCGCAGACGTTCATGCGCGTGGGCGGCACGAACCAGGTGGTCACCGACTTCCGGCTGATCGCGTCGACCCGCAAGGTGCCGCGCAATGCGATCGCGGACGGTTCGCTGCACGAGGACCTGGGCCTGCGGCTCGAAGCCGCGGCGCTGGCGCTGCCGCCGCTGCGTGAACGCGGCGACGACCCGGCGCTGTTCGCGCAGGCGCTCATCGACGAACTGAATCGCGAGGCGAACGCGCATGGCGTCGCGGACACGACGCGCCTGGTGAGCCCAAACTTCATCCGCGAATGCCTTTCGTACGACTGGCCCGGCAACGTCCGCGAATTGCAGGAGCGCGTGCGGCGTGCGTACCAGGCGTCCGGCGACGTGCTCGAATCGCTGCGCGCGGACGAGTCCGGCGCAGGCGGCACGCGGGATCTGAACGGTAGCCGTGTGCAGGTCACCGTCGGCACACCGCTCGCGGACGTCGAGGAAATGCTGATCCGCGCGACGCTCGACGCGGTCGGCGGTACGCGGCATCGCGCTGCATCGCTGCTCGGCATCAGTCCGAAGACGCTCTACAACAAGCTGCAGCGCATGCGGCTGAACTGAGCGCGAGTGAGATTGGCATGAAGACGCGGGGGCCGTCGTTCTGAACGACGGCCCCCGCGCTGCTTGATACTTACGCGAACGCCTCGCGCAACAGCGCCTGCGCCTGCTGATACTGCGGCTCCGCGATCAGCTTGCTCCACTTCAACGCCTTGCCGCGCGGACGCATCCGCTTCAACCGACGCTGCGACGCTTTCGTCGGCGTGAAGCGCAGCGCCTCGAGCACCTTACCTGCCTGGTCCGGCTGATTGCAGATCAGCACCATGTCGCAGCCGGCGTTGAGCGCGGCCGTCGCGGCCTCGGTCAGCGAACCGCCCTGCCGCGCAGCCTCCATCGACAGATCGTCGCTGAAGATCGCACCCGGAAAACGCAGTTTGCCGCGCAGGATTTCCTGCAGCCACACACGCGAAAAACCCGCCGGCTTCGTGTCGACCTGCGGATAGATCACGTGCGCCGGGATCACCGACGCGAGCGACATCCCGAGCCAGTCGTACGGCGCGATGTCGTCGCGCAGGATCGCGTCGAGTGGCCGGTCGTCGACGGGCACCGCCACGTGCGAGTCCGCCTGCGCGAACCCGTGCCCCGGAAAATGCTTGCCGCAGTTCGCCATGCCGGCCAGCGCGAGGCCGTGATTGACGCTCTTCGCGAGCATCGCGACGACGCGCGGATCGCGATGGAACGCGCGATCGCCGATTACCTTCGACTGCCCGTAGTTCAGGTCGAGCACCGGCGTGAAGCTCATGTCGATCCCGCACGCGCGCAGTTCGGCTGCGAGCACGTAGCCGACCGCCGTCGCGACCTTCGTCGCGCGCAGCACGTCCTTGTCCCACAGCTGGCCGAGCGCGCCCATCGACGGCAGCACGGTGAATCCGTCGGTCCGAAAGCGCTGCACGCGACCGCCTTCGTGATCGACGGCAATCAGGATGTCTTCGCGCACGTCGCGGATCGCGTCGGTCAACGCGACCAGCTGCGCGCGGTTTTCGTAATGGCGGGCGAACAGGATCACGCCGCCCGTCATCGGATGGGCGAGACGATGACGGTCGTCATCGGTCAGCGTCTTGCCGACCACGTCGAGCATCACCGGTCCAGGAGAGGTTTTCATTCGATTAAGCAACAGATAGGCAGAAAGAAAGAGGCACAGTGCGAACCGTGCCTCGGGGTGATCAAAGAGTTACAGCGCGGCAGGTTCGCCGGTTTCCGCGATCACGAACGACACCGCGTAGTCGCGCTCGTCGGTGATCGTCACGCGCGCGGTAATGCCGCGCGCGGCGAGCCATTCGGCGAGTTCGCCGGATGCGACCACCATCGGCCGGCCGCTCGGTTCGTTCAGGGTCTGCAGCGCACGCCACGTCATCGGCCAGTGCATGCCGAGGCCGATCGCTTTCGAGAACGCTTCCTTCGCCGAAAAACGCGTCGCGAGAAACGCGAGCCCGCGTGCCTCCGAGCGCGCACGGCGCGCGTGATAAACCCGCAGTTCGTCCGGGCCGAGCACCTTCTCGGCGAAGCGGCCGTTCGTGCGCGTCATCACGGCCGCGACGCGGCTGACCTGAACGATGTCGGTACCGATGCCGTAGATCGCCATGCGTCGTCGCCCGTGCAGAGTTAAGTCCGCGCGGCGAGACGCGCCGCGACCATGATCGCCTTCATCTCGCGCACCGCGTTGTCCCAGCCGGCGAAAATCGCATGCGCGACGATCGCGTGCCCGATGTTCAGCTCGACGATGCCGTCGATCGCCGCGATCGTCTGGACGTTCGTGTAGTGCAAGCCGTGCCCCGCGTTGACCTTCAGACCCAGCGACACGCCCAGCTCGACGCTGCGCACGACGCGTTCGTATTCGCGCTGCTGTTCGGTGGGGTCGTGCGCTTCCGCGTAGCGGCCGGTGTGCAGCTCGACGACCGGCGCGCCCGCTTCGTGCGCGGCGCGGATCTGCGCGTCGTCGGGATCGATGAACAGCGATACGCGCGAGCCGGCTTCGGCCAGTTGCGCACACGCGGCGCGCACCGAGTCGAACTGGCCCGCGACATCGAGACCGCCTTCGGTCGTCAGCTCCGCACGTTTTTCAGGAACGAGGCAGACGTCGTGCGGTTTCACGTCGCACGCGATGTCGAGCATTTCCTGCGTGATCGCGCATTCGAGGTTCATCCGCGTCTTTAGCAGCGGGCGCAGCGCGCGCACATCCGCGTCGACGATATGGCGGCGGTCTTCGCGCAGATGCAGCGTAATCGCGTCGGCGCCGGCCTCTTCGGCGAGGAGTGCCGCGCGGATCGGATCGGGATAGGTCGTGCCGCGCACGTTGCGCAGCGTGGCGACGTGGTCGATATTCACGCCGAGGTCGATCACGTTGGGCGAGGTGAGAAAGAAGCTCATAGGTTTTGCAGGTCGATCAGGATCTGGCGCGTCGCGAGCGGCGTGCCGCCGAGGTAGGTGTTCAGCAGGAAGCGCATCAGCGTCTTGCTTTGCGCGACGGTCTGCGGCCGATGGTAATCGTCGTGCTCCATGTCGAGCAAGGTCTGCCCCGCGACGATCGGCCATTGTGCGGGCAGATCGTCGGCGGCCTCGCGCACGCCGCGTTCGGGATCGAACACGTAGCGGCGCTCGGCCTGGACGGCCTGGCGCGTCACCGTACGGTCGAGCGCCATCGCGTAGCCCGTCTCGCGCAGCAGCACGCGCTCGAACGAGCGCAGTACCTGCACGGGCGGTTCGTCGTGCGCAAGACGCGTCATGGTGACGACGTAGTGATGGAACAGTTGCGGATGCGGGTCTTCGCGCGCGCAGAACTTCACCATCAGCTCATTGACGTAGAAGCCGCACAGCAGCGCGTCGCCGCCGAGCGGCAGCATCCCGCCGACCCATTCGGCGCCGGTCAGCGTGCGCACCTCGCCTTTGCCGGACCACGACAGCGCCAGCGGCTGGAACGTCTGCAGCACGCCGCGCAGCGCCGAATGCGGACGCTTCGCGCCCTTCGCGACGAGCGCAAGGCGCCCGTGATCGCGCGACAGCACGTCGATGATCAGGCTCGTTTCGCGGTACGGATAGCTGTGCAGCACGAACGCCGGTTGCTCCGCGATCCGGTATTCGGATGCAGTTGCGCGGGGGGTGCGGGGTGTACGGCGGGTCGGGGTCTTGCGGGGTTCAGCCGCTTCAGGTTCGGCTGCGGCTGGATCGGTGTCGAAGCCGGCGGCAGCCGACGAACGCTTGCTGGTCGACGCACGTGGTGTCTTTTTCGCGGCACGCGGACGCGTGGGCTCGGCCGGTTCGGCGTCGTCCGGCTCTGCATCCGACGGCAGGGTCATCCACCCGTCATTCGTACCCATACGCACGAAGTCCGGCTTCGTTGTCGGCCCAGCCGCTCTTCACCTTGATGAAAGTCTCGAGATACACCGGGCCGTCGAACAGCTTTTCCATGTCGATGCGCGCATCGGTGCTGATCTGCTTCAGCTTCGCGCCCTTCTGTCCGATGATCATCGCCTTGTGGGTGTCGCGTTCGACGAGGATCGTCGCGAAGATGCGGCGCAGCCGCCCTTCGGTTTCGAATTTCTCGATCAGCACGGTGCTCGTGTACGGCAACTCGTCGCCGGTCCAGCGGAATACTTTCTCGCGCAGGATTTCGGCCGCAAGGAAGCGCTCGCTGCGATCGGTCAGATCGTCTTCGCCGTAGATCGGCTCGCCTTCCGGCAGATACGGGCGCACCGTCACCATCAGCCGCTTGATGTCGTCGGGATTCTTCGCCGACAGCGGCACGATTTCCTTGTACTCGCGAAGCGCGCTCATCTGCTGCATGAACGGGAACAGCGAGTCCTTGTCGGACACGCGGTCGAGCTTGTTCGCGACCAGCAGCGTAGGCGCCGACGCGGGAATCAGGTCGAGCACCTTCTGGTCGTCCGGACCGAAGCGGCCCGCTTCGATCACGAACAGCACCGCGTCGACCGACGACAGCGTCGATGTCACCGCGCGGTTCAGCGAACGGTTCAGCGCGCTGGCGTGGCGCGTCTGGAAGCCGGGCGTATCGACGAAGATGTACTGCGCGTCTTCGAGCGTATGGATGCCGGTGATGCGGTGCCGCGTGGTCTGCGCCTTGCGCGACGTGATACTGACCTTCTGGCCGACGAGCGCATTCATCAGTGTCGACTTGCCGACGTTCGGACGGCCAACGATCGCGACCATGCCGCAGCGAAAACCAGAGGGAGTGGGAGCGTTCATATTCGGTTACCGCAAGTTCAGGGGGAGCGGGCGTCGTGTGCGGCGCCCGGTCGATATCGGTAGATCAATGGCCGGCGTCGGCGACACGCTGCGGTACGTCGACGAGCCCGGGTTCGAGTTCGGCTTCGGCGGCGCCGGCCGTGCCAGGCTCGGCGGCTGCACCGTTCAACGGCTCGCCGCGGGTGTGGCGATGTGCGGCGGTTTTTTCGGCAACCTTTTCGACGAGCTTTTCGACGGCTTTCTCGCCGCGCTCGTTTTTGTCGTTCTTCTCGGTCCGGTCGGCTTTGTCCTTGTCCGCAGACGACGCAGCCGGCTGGCTATATTCCACGTGAGCCGCCCGGATCACGGCGAGCGGCGCGGGTACGGGGGCAAGCGCCGGTGAGACTGCAGTCGGTGCGTCGGGCACGACAGCCGGCTTCGCCTCGCTGCGCGCGGCGCGTTCGCTCTTGCGATCAGGTGTACGGAGATCGAGTGCTGTCTGCACGCCAGCGACGCCCGGCACGATTTCCGGCTCGGCGCGCTTCGCGGCGCGGGTGCCCTTCGAGCGGCGCGGCTTCGCGACCATCGCCGGCGCTGCCGCCATGACCTCGTCGAGTGCCTTCTTCGCGGCGCCCTGCTCGGCCGCGCGGCGGCTCGCACCCGACCCGGACACCTTGACGTCCAGCTTGGGCACCGAGCATTCGACTTCGAACTGTTGATTGTGCGCCGCACCATGCGTCGCGACGACCGTGTAGGTCGGTAGCGGCAGCTTGTGGCCTTGCAGGTATTCCTGCAGCAGCGTCTTCGAATCCTTGCCGAGCGTGCGCGGGTCGATATGGTCGAGGATCGGCACGTACAGGCGTTTGATTACCGTCTGGGCGGCGTCGAAGCCGCCGTCGAGGAAGACCGCACCCAGAATGGCTTCCAGCGTGTCGGCAAGGATCGACGGCCGGCGGAACCCGCCGCTGCGCAACTCGCCTTCGCCGAGGCGCAACCCCTCCGAAACATTCAGGGCCTGAGCTATTTCGTAGAGGGATTGCTGTTTGACCAGGTTGGCGCGGACACGTGACAGATCGCCTTCGTCCAGCTTGCTGAAACGCTGGAACAAAAGTGCAGCAACCGCGCAATTCAGAACGGAGTCGCCAAGAAACTCGAGCCGTTCGTTATGCGTGGCGCTGTGACTGCGATGTGTCAAAGCCTGGCGCAACAATTCCGCATTGCGAAATTCGTAGCGCAAACGGCTTTCCAACGGAGATGAAGGCATGTGCAGAGTATAACGCGGGCGCCTCGCCCGGCGACAACGCGGTCCGGCAGGCGAAAAACCGTCGCGAAGCGACGTTACCGCGCGTTCTTAAAGTAGCGTGATAACACGCCGCGCGAGTGCGCGGCGTGTATCGAAGAGGATGCGAGGCATGCGCAGACGTTGCGCGACCGTCAAACTCAGTGGAACGGTCCGATGCGTTTCAGGTTGCTGAAATTCATCCAGATGAAGAACGCGCGACCGACGATGTTCTGGTCCGGCGCGAAGCCCCAATAGCGACTGTCGGCGCTGTTGTCGCGGTTGTCGCCCATCATGAAGTAGTTGCCCGGCGGCACCTTGCAGATCACGCCGCGCGCGTTGTATTGACAGTTGTCGCGATACGGATAATCTTCTGCGCCGACGATGAACGGCGGCACTGCGGGGTTGTTCAGAATGGCGTTCTTGCGGCCGTCGAGATCTTCCTCGAACTGCTTCGCATAGCCGATGCGCTCTTCGTCGAAGTAGTCCGGCAGCGCCGTTTCGGGCACCGGCTTGCCGTTGATCGTCAGTTGCTTGTCCTGATACGCGACGACATCGCCGGGCAGGCCGATCACGCGCTTGATGTAGTCGACCGATTCGTCTTTCGGATAGCGGAACACAACTACGTCTCCGCGCTGCAGCGGCCGTCCCTGCGTGATCTTCGTGTTGACGATCGGCAGGCGGATGCCGTAATCGAACTTGTTGACGAGGATGAAATCGCCGACCAGCAGCGTCGGCACCATCGACCCCGACGGAATCTTGAACGGTTCGACGACGAACGAGCGCACGACGAACACAACGAGAATGACCGGGAAAAAGCTCGCGGTGTATTCGAGCCACCACGGCTGGCGCAGTTTCTCGTCACGCAGGTGCGCTCGCGTCTGCGGTGCGTTCTCGTCGGCGAAACGCTCGCCCACGCGTGCTTGCTGGCGATCGAACTCGGCGACGGCCGCGTCTGCCGCGCGGCGGCGCTGCGGCACGAAAATCAGTTTATCCAAGACCCATGCAACACCCGTCAAGACGACGAGCACAAAAAGAATCAGCGCAAAATTCATACGGGTTCCTGTTATCGGACCTATTTTTGTCGGACGGTTTATTTGTCTTCGACGCGCAGGATAGCAAGGAAAGCTTCCTGCGGGATTTCAACGGAGCCGACCTGCTTCATCCGCTTCTTCCCCTCTTTCTGCTTTTCGAGCAGCTTCTTCTTACGCGAGATGTCGCCGCCGTAGCACTTGGCCAGCACGTTCTTGCGCAGCGCCTTGATGTTCTCGCGCGAGATAATGTGCGCGCCGATCGCGGCCTGGATCGCAACGTCGTACATCTGGCGCGGAATGATTTCGCGCATCTTCGCCGCCACTTCGCGGCCGCGATACTGCGACTGCGAACGGTGCACGATCACCGACAACGCATCGACCTTGTCGCCGTTGATCAGCATGTCGACCTTCACGACATCTGACGAGCGGTATTCCTTGAACTCGTAATCCATCGACGCATAGCCGCGCGACACCGACTTCAGCCGGTCGAAGAAGTCGAGCACGATTTCCGCCATCGGGATTTCGTACGTGAGCTGCACCTGGCGGCCGTGATACTGCATGTTGATCTGGTTGCCGCGCTTCTGCGTGCACAGCGTGATCACCGAGCCGACGTAGTCCTGCGGCATGTACAGGTTCACAGTGACGATCGGCTCGCGGATTTCCTCGGTCCTCGACGGATCGGGCATCTTCGCGGGGTTCTCGACCATGATCGTCGAGCCGTCGCGCAGCAGCACCTCGTAGACGACGGTCGGCGCGGTCGTGATCAGGTCCATGTCGAACTCGCGCTCGAGCCGTTCCTGCACGATCTCCATGTGAAGCAGACCGAGGAAGCCGCAGCGGAAACCGAAGCCGAGTGCCTGCGAAACTTCGGGTTCGTACTGCAGCGATGCGTCGTTGAGCTTCAGCTTTTCGAGCGACTCGCGCAGCGCGTCGTACTGGTTCGCCTCGACCGGATACAGGCCAGCGAACACCTGTGGCTTCACTTCCTTGAAACCGGGCAGCGGTTCAGACGCGGGTTTCGTCACATGCGTGACGGTGTCGCCGACTTTCGTCGCGGCCAGTTCCTTGATCCCCGCGATGATGAAGCCCACCTGCCCCGCCGACAGCGACTCCAGATCCCTGGACTTCGGCGTGAACACGCCGACGTGCTCGACCGGGTATTGCGCGCCGGTCGCCATCAGCTTGATGCGCTCTTTCGGGCGCAGCGTGCCGTTCTTGATACGCACGAGCATCACGACGCCGACGTAGTTGTCGAACCACGAATCGATGATCAGCGCCTGCAGCGGCGCGTTCGGATCGCCCTTCGGCGCGGGCACTTTCGCGATCAGCGCTTCGAGCACGTCCTCGACGCCCAGCCCGGTCTTCGCGCTGCAATGCGTGGCATCGGTTGCGTCGATGCCGATCACGTCTTCGATTTCGGAAATCGCGTTGTCGGGATCCGCCGCCGGCAGATCGATCTTGTTCAGGACCGGCACGACCTCGACGCCCAGTTCGATCGCGGTGTAGCAGTTCGCCACGGTCTGCGCCTCGACACCCTGGCTCGCATCGACGACGAGCAGCGCCCCTTCGCATGCGGACAGCGAACGGCTCACTTCGTACGAGAAATCGACGTGCCCGGGCGTGTCGATCAGATTCAGGTTGTAGACCTGGCCGTCGCGCGCGCGATACGACAATGCGGCGGTCTGCGCCTTGATGGTGATGCCCCGTTCGCGCTCGATATCCATCGAGTCGAGCACCTGCGACTCCATTTCGCGGTCCGATAAACCGCCGCACAGCTGGATGATGCGATCTGCGAGCGTCGACTTGCCATGGTCGATGTGCGCGATGATCGAGAAATTACGAATATGATCCATTCAGTGCCGATCAAGCGAAAAAGGCGCGCTCTGACAATTGCGGAGCACGCCTTGTAAGTAGGTGAAAAACTTATCTATTTTAGCCGAAAAGGGCCTCGCCCGGCGGGTTTACCAGACTGGAGCACGCCGTTCGGCGTTTCGGACTAGCCGCAGGGTTATCTCTGACTATTTGTAATTCAGACGCTGCGCGCAACGCGCGCCGTCAATGCCGCACGCACGCGTGCCTCGTCGAAGTGGTAGTGGCATAACTCGACGCCATCGCACATCAACACCGGCACCAGTTCGTTAAAGCGCGCTTCGAGCGCTGGATCGGCGTCGATGTCGAGTACGTCGACCGTCGCGCCGAACTCGGCCAGCACGGGCTCGAGTGCCGCGCGCATGTCGTCGCAGAGGTGGCACCACGCGCGCCCATAGAGCGTGAGCGGTGCCATCGCCATCATTTCTGCGCCGGCGCGCGCGGACGGATCGGCACGAACTGCGTGTTGTCGCCGCGCCGGACCAGCAGCGCGACCATCTTCTGCGAATCCAGATGCGACGTGAGGTCTTCGAACTGGCGAGCGCTCGTGATATCGGTGTCGCCGACCCGCAGGATGATGTCTCCACGCTGCAGTCCGACGCGTGCCGCCGGCCCGTCGACGGAATCGACCTGCACGCCGCCGTTCACCTTCAACGCTTTCTGCTGGTCGGCCGGGAGGTCGCTGACCGCAACGCCGAGCGCATTCGACGCGCGCGGCTTCGGCGGCGGCGTCTTCTTCTGGTCGGCCTTCGCGACCTTGTCGGTCTGCATTTCCGCGATCGTAATGGGCAGATCGCGTAACTGACCCTTGCGCCACACGGTGATCGTCGCCTTCGTGCCCGGCTTCGTTTCGCCGACCATGCGCGGCAGATCGGTCGCGGTATCGACGGAATGGCCGTTGAACTTCAGGATGATGTCGCCGGGCTGCACGCCTGCCTTATCGGCCGGGCCGTTCGGTTCGACGCTGCTGACGAGCGCACCCTGTGCTTTCGGCAGACCGAGCGAATCCGCGACGTCCTTCGTCACCTCGCCGATCGCGACCGCGATACGGCCTCGCGTGACCTTGCCCGTGGTCTTCAACTGATCGGCGACGCGCATCGCTTCGTCGATCGGAATCGCGAACGAAATCCCCATGAAGCCGCCGGTCCGGCTGTAGATCTGCGAGTTGATGCCGATCACCTCGCCCTGCATGTTGATCAGCGGACCGCCCGAGTTACCCGGATTGACGGCCACGTCGGTCTGGATGAACGGCAGATAGTCGCCGGTATCGCGACCCTTCGCGCTGACGATGCCCGCCGTGACCGTATTCTCGAGCCCGAACGGCGAACCGATCGCGACCACCCATTCGCCGACGCGAACCTTGTTCGAGTCGCCGATCGTGACGGTAGGCAGGTTCGCGGCGCTGATCTTGACGACGGCGACGTCGGTGCGATCGTCGACGCCGATCAGCTTCGCCTTGAATTCGCGCTTGTCGGTGAGCGTCACGTAGATCGTGTCCGCGTCGTCGACGACGTGCGCGTTGGTCATCACGTAGCCGTCCGAAGACAGGATGAAGCCGGAGCCGACGCCGCTGCTCTGCTCGGAGTCGCTGCCGCTATCGGGCGAATCCTGGCTGCCGCCGTTACCACCATTGCCGCCGTTGCCGCCATTGTCCCCTTTACCGCCACCATTACCGCGAGGCGTGCCGGGTTGTTGCGGTGACTGCGGCAACGGAATGCCGAAGAAGCGCCGGAAGAATTCGGACATGTCGCCGTCGTCGAGACCCGGCGGCAAACCACGCGTCGAATTCGACACCTTGGTGGTCGTGCGGATGTTAACGACAGCAGGACCGACCTTGTCGACGAGATCGGTGAAGTCGGGAAGACTGGCCGCGGGCGCCGCGGAAGCCGTGTGCGGTACGAACGGCAGGCAAACAGCCACCGCTGCGGCCGCGAGAAATTTGCGCACCGGGAGAGTCGTCATATCGTAGCGAGCCGAAGGATTTACTTGGGAGCTTTGTATTCTATGGCAGACGCAAATTGCTGCAACGTGGTCTGGGGCACTTCCCCGAGAACGGTGATCCAGAAATCGCCGCGCCGCTTGACGAGCACATGCGTCGCGCCGCTGCTGCCCGAACCTTCCTTGCGGGAATTCTTTTCGGTCGGTTCGACAAAAATCGAAATCGCGGCGAGACCGTCGGAGAACACCGCCTGGTCCACGGGAATCGGGGGATCGCCGGCATCGCGCGCGGCCATGGGTCGGCGCAATTCGCGAATCTTGCGGAAACCCGGCACCGTCGGTGCGATCTGCCAGCCTTGCGCTTCCATGTCGACCGGCTCGACCGGCGGATGCACCACGGTCCAGCCGGCGGTATTGCGAATGCCGTTGGCGATACCTGCCTTGTCGACCGGCACGCCGATGCGGATCTGCGTGAACGACAGCTGTTCGAGCACCTGGCCGTTCGGATCGAGCGTCTGTGCGCGCAGCAGCAGGCCGGTTTTCGTGTCGGCCCACAGTTTGTACGCAAAGCGGAACGCGTCCTTCGGATCGAGTTCGATCACCTGGCTGTCGATGCCCGCGACCCGGTCGGTGCCGAGCAGCTTCGGCTCATAGACGGTCAGCACCTGATCGCTGCTCGCCGAGAGCAGTGCCGGAAATGAATCCTTGTTCTGCCGCTTCTCGACGACGCACAGATGCCGCTCGGGAATGAACGTGTACAGGTCGTCGTTATGCCGCAGCATCTTGCGCGGCTTGCCATCCAGGCTCTCGAGCTGCTCGTACTCGCCGTCGTTGCGCGTCGCGTAATGGGCGATGCGCGACGACTGCACGAACGCGCCGCGCTGATAGACGAACGCACCTTCGTAGTTCTGCTGCTGGGCTGCCTCGTGAATCCGGTTGAGCAGCTCCGCCGCCGTGCGATGCACGACGAGCGGATCATCGGATTGCGCAAAGACGCGCGGTGTCGCGGATAACAACACGGCTGCACAGAACAGGAATGTCGGCAGCCGCCCCCAGATCGTCGTTTTATTCAACCGCAGCGTCTGCATCAACTATTGGCCTTGCGTGGTCACCGCAGCGCGGATCAGCGGCGTCGTATCGGCCATGACGGGCTGTTGAGCGAATTGTTGATGGGCTTCCAGATACTGGTCCAGACTGGCATCGCGGATGATGTTCGCGTCCTGCGCGACCGGCTGCAACGTCGCTGCCGGCATCGAGGCCATCGCCACACGTTGCACCGAATCCGCGCGCGACGACACCGCTGCGACCTGGGTCGTACCCTGACCGCCGGACACGCCTTGCAGTTGTGGCACGACGATCCACGTCAGCGTCGCGGCTGCTGCAGCCACCGCGAAAGCAGGCACGACACGCCGACGCAGCGCGAGCAGACGACGCGCAACCGGCATCGCGGCCGGTGCGAGCAGATGCGGCTCGCTGTCGAGGCGCGCGGCGAACTTGCCGAGAAATGCGCTGCTCGTGGCTGGATTCACCGCCAGATCGTCGGACCGCATTGCATCGCCGATCAGGTGATAGCACGACCAGGCGGCACGATCCTCATGATCCAGATCAGAAAACAGCTTGTTCAGATGCTCGTCGCCGAACAACTCGCCGTCGACAAAAGCGGACAGACGCTCGCTTCGCGAGCTGGCTTGCGATTGCATCGAGACCGACCCCATGATGCTCCCCATCTTACTGACACCTCGTAGTGACACCACCTAACCCTGGAAATCGCGTCCTGCCCCGAGAGATTGCCGGCTTCACCAGCGTTTCCCTTCAGGTGTGTCCAGCAGAGGACGCAATTTTGCCGCAATGGCTTCGCGAGCGCGAAAAATTCGTGATCTGACGGTCCCGATCGGGCAACCCATCATTTCGGCGATTTCTTCGTAGCTCAAACCCTCAATTTCACGAAGAGTAATGGCGGTGCGCAACTCTTCCGGTAAAACCGCCATCGCAGCATTGACCGTCTCAGCGATCTGCTTGCTCATCAACATCGACTCGGGCGTGTTGATATCCCTTAGTTGGTCGGCATCCGAGAAAGTTTCAGCTTCCTCGGCATCTGCTTCAGTCGACGTCGGCGCCCGCCGACCCTGCGTCGCAAGGTAGTTCTTTGCCGTGTTGACTGCAATCCGGTACAACCACGTGTAGAACGCCGACTCCCCGCGAAACTGCGGCAATGCCCGGTACGCCTTGATGAAGGCGTCCTGGGCCACGTCTTCGACCTCGGCGGGATCGCGCACGAGACGCGAAATCAGCCGGAGGATCTTGCGGTGGTATTTGGCGACCAGAAGCTCGAAAGCGGCCTTGTCGCCCTTCTGGACGCGCTCGACCAGCACCTGATCAATTTCTTTTTCACTCACCTGATAAGTCCGATAACGAGAGGGGCTGCATAGCGGGGCACCATTGTAGCGTTCCCGTCGACGCGTCACGCAACCCGGTAACAGTGCGGTTACGTCGGTTACAGTCCGCCGTGCGCGCCGCGCCGGCCGAGCACGGCCAGTTCGCGGCGAGCGTCGGCCGGAAGCGCATCGGCCGTCAGCAGCAACGGATGGGAGCGCCCGTTGTCGTCGACGAGCGCAAGCATCAGAAGCCACCCGCTCCATTGCGAGCATCCGGCGACACGGCCCTGGCAGAGCAGCGTCCCCCGACGATCCCAGACGGTCAAAGCATCGGGCCCGACTTTTAGCGCGCCCGGCGCAGCCCGATCCTGCCTGACCGCCCAGAGTGCGAGACCCGCGAACACCGCGCATGCCGGCAGAACCGCGTGCCATCCGCCCATGCGTGGCGCCAGCGCCGCGAACACCGCAGCGGACGCGAGCGCTACGAACAGGCTGACCGCACCGCGCAGCCACGCGGACGGCCGCAGCACGATGGTCTGCGGTCGTCCGTCGGAAGATCCGGGGAATCCAGGAAAAGGCGCCGGATGAACCTGCGCGGGCTGCGGCGTCAAGCGGTCATGCGCGGATCAGGCGCGCTTGAAGACCAGCGTGCCGTTCGTGCCGCCGAACCCGAACGAGTTCTTCAGCGCGACGTCGATCTTCATTTCCCGCGCGGTGTTCGCGCAGTAGTCGAGATCGCACTCCGGATCCTGGTTGAAGATGTTGATCGTCGGCGGCGAGATCTGGTGATGCACGGCCAGCACGGTGAACACGGACTCGAGACCGCCCGCGCCGCCGAGCAGATGCCCGGTCATCGACTTCGTCGAGTTCACGACGATGTTCTTCGCGTGATCGCCGAATGCGCGCTTGATGCCCGTCGTTTCCGCCAGGTCGCCGAGCGGCGTCGACGTGCCGTGCGCGTTCAGGTAATTCACCTCGTCGACGCTCACGCGTGCGTTCTTCAGCGCGGCCAGCATGCAGCGGCGTGCGCCGTCGCCGTCTTCGAGCGGCGCGGTCATGTGATACGCGTCGCCGCTCATCCCATAGCCGCTGACTTCCGCATAGATCTTCGCGCCGCGCGCCTTCGCGTGCTCGTACTCTTCGAGCACCATCACGCCGGCGCCCTCGCCCAGCACGAAGCCGTCACGGTCCTTGTCCCACGGACGGCTCGCGGTCGCCGGATCGTCGTTACGCTGCGACAGCGCCCGCGCCGCCGCGAAGCCGCCGATACCGAGCGGCGACACGGTCGATTCGGCGCCGCCCGCGATCATTACATCGGCGTCGCCATATTCGATCAGCCGCGACGCTTCGCCGATGCAGTGCAGCCCGGTGGTACAGGCGGTCACGATCGCGAGGTTCGGGCCTTTGATGCCGAACTTGATCGACAGATGGCCGGAGATCATGTTGATGATCGACGCCGGTACGAAGAACGGCGAGATCCGGCGCGGACCGCGATTGAGCAGTTCGGTCTGCGTGACTTCGATCATCGGCAGGCCGCCGATGCCCGAACCGACCACCACGCCGATGCGCTCGGCGTTCTCGTCGGTGATTTCGAGGCCGCTGTCCTGCATCGCCTGGATGCCGGCCGCCACGCCGTAATGGATGAACGTATCCATGTGGCGCGCTTCCTTGGCGGGGATGTAGTCCTCGATGTTGAAGCCCTTCACCTCGCCGGCGAAGCGGGTCGAGAAGTTCGACGCATCGAACTTCGTGATGTTGGCGATGCCGGATTTGCCGGCGACCAGATTGGCCCAGCCGTCGGCAACAGTATTGCCAACAGGCGAAATCAGCCCCAAGCCTGTAACAACCACTCGACGACGGCTCACGGTAACCTCTTTTCCATAGGGTGACAAAAGCAAAAAGCCACAGCGGCCACAGGAACTTGCCCTGTGTGCCCTGTGGCTGTTTTAACCTGGCGGTTGCGCCGGCAACCCGCGCCGCATGCGCGCAAACCGATGCGCAAGGTATTGCGCCGTCCCGGCCGATACAGGCCCGAAAGCACAACTCGCACAGCTCGGCTGGCGGGCGACTGCCACTGCGGGCAGGCAGGCGCGAAGACCTTAGGCCTTGACGTTTGCGCGAGCGTAGTCGATCGCTTGCTGAACGGTCGTGATCTTCTCAGCTTCTTCATCCGGAATTTCCATGCCGAATTCGTCTTCGAGGGCCATCACGAGTTCGACCGTGTCGAGCGAGTCCGCGCCAAGGTCGTTCACGAACGAGGCTTCGTTCTTGATCTCAGCCTCTGCAACACCCAGTTGTTCCGCGACGATCTTCTTGACGCGCTGTTCGATATTGTCCATTACCCCTCCAAGGGAAAGAAGTTCAAAAATACAGGTGCGCGCATTTTATCAGGTTTGCCCTGCCAGAAAAGCGGCGCACGGTTCCTGTCAAGGCATCCGCGCAATGCCTGAACAACCGGCATCAAGGCGCGGATAGTAACCGAATCCGGTTACGACATGTACATCCCACCATTCACGTGCAACGTCGTACCGGTGATATAGCCCGCCTGCGGCGAAGCGAGGAACACAACCGCATGCGCGATGTCTTCCGGACTGCCGAGATGGCCCAGCGGAATCTGCGCTTTCAGCGCGGTCTGCTGCTCTTCGGGCAGCACCTTCGTCATGTCGGTATCGATGAAGCCCGGCGCGACGCAGTTCACAGTGATGCCGCGGCTGCCGATCTCGCGCGCGAGCGCACGCGTCATGCCGGCCACCCCGGCCTTCGCCGCCGCGTAGTTGGCCTGCCCGGGGTTGCCCGTCGAGCCGACCACCGACGTGATGTTGATGATGCGGCCGCCACGCGCCTTCATCATCGGGCGCAGCACTGCGCGCGACAGACGGAACACCGATTTCAGGTTCGTGTCGATCACGGCGTCCCAGTCCTCGTCCTTCATGCGCATCGCGAGCTGATCATGCGTGATGCCGGCGTTGTTCACGAGGATGCCGAGCGAGCCGAACTCCTTGATCGTCGCGTCGATCAACGCTTCCACCGCGGCCGCGTCGTTCACGTTCAGCACCGCGCCGCGGCCCGTCACGCCCTGCGCATTGAACGCTTCCGTGATCGCGGTCGCACCGCTTTCGCTGGTGGCGGTACCGATCACGGTCGCGCCCTGGCGAGCCAGTTCGCTCGCGATCGCGCGACCGATGCCGCGCGACGCGCCCGTCACGATCGCGATCTGTTTGTCGAGAATCTTTTCCATCGTTGAAGTCCGGATGACCCGTGCACGGGCCGATTAAGTCGAAGTACCTGCCGAATTGGAAAACGCGGCCGACGTGGCGCTCAGGCTGTCAGGAGCTTGAGGGTTTCGTCGAGCGAAGCCGGATCGCTCACCGATGCGCCGACGAGCGTGCCGTCGATCCGCTTCGTGAGACCGGTCAACACCTTCCCCGGCCCGCATTCGACGAGGTGCGTGATGCCGCCGCGCGCAATGGCCTGCACACATTCGACCCAGCGCACCGCACCCGCGGCCTGACGCACCAGCGCATCCTTGATCGCGGCCGGCTCGTTGACGATCACGACGTCGACGTTGTTGACGACTGGAATGGACGGCACCCGGATGTCGACGCCCGCGAGATACTCACGCAACTGATCGGATGCGGGCTTGAGCAGCGACGAATGGAACGGCGCCGATACCGGCAGCGGCAACGCGCGTTTCGCGCCCTTCGCCTTCGCGATCTCGCAGGCCTTTTCGACCGCGGCCTTCCCGCCTGCGATCACGACCTGCGCGGGCGCATTGAAATTCACCGCCTCGACGACGCCGGCCGCCGACGCTTCGCTGCATACCGCGCGCACGGTGTCGTCGTCGAGACCGAGAATCGCCGCCATGCCGCCTTCGCCGACCGGCACCGCGCTCTGCATCGCCTGCGCGCGAAAGCGCACGAGCGGCACCGCGTCGCTGAAGGCGAGTGCGCCAGCCGCGACGAGCGCGGTGTATTCGCCAAGGCTATGGCCCGCGACGATCGATGGCGCCGGGCCACCGGCTTTCTGCCACGCGCGATAGATCGCGTACGCGGCGGTCAGCATCACGGGTTGCGTATTGGTGGTGAGATTCAGATCGTCGGCCGGACCTTCGGCGATCAGCTTGCCGAGATCCTGTCCGAGCGCGTCGGACGCTTCCTGGACGGTCTCGCGCACGATGGCGTGATCGGCAAACGCGTTGAGCATGCCGACCGACTGCGAGCCCTGCCCCGGAAAAACGAACGCAAATTTCATATCGTCCCCAGATTGATGTGATCAGATGACGCGGCGCATCCGCCGTGCGCACGCACGGCCGGATACCTGATGCGCCGGTGGGTGCCGGCGAACCACGCCTACATGCGGATGACCGACGCACCCCATGTGAACCCGCCGCCAACGCCCTCGATCAGCACGTGATGACCACGCTTGATGCGACCGTCGCGCACCGCGACATCAAGTGCGAGCGGAATGGAAGCCGCCGACGTATTGCCGTGCTCGCCGACGGTGACCACCATCCGCTCCTGCGGCAGGCCCAGCTTGCGGCAGGTGCTCTGCATGATGCGGATGTTGGCCTGATGCGGGATCAGCCAGTCGATCTGGTCGGACGATAGACCCGCCTTCTCCAGCGCCTCGATCGCGACCTTTTCGAGCACGTTGACCGCGAGCTTGAACACCGCCTGGCCGTCCATGTGCAGGAACGCGCTGCCCGATACCACGCCACGGTTCACGTTGCCCGGCGTACACAGGATGTTCGAGTGGCGGCCGTCCGCATGCAGTGCGCTCGACAACACACCGGGCTCATTCGATGCGGACAGGATGATCGCGCCGGCGCCGTCGCCAAACAGCACGCACGTCGTGCGGTCGTTGAAATCGAGAATGCGCGAGAACGTCTCCGCACCGATGACGAGCGCGGTGCGGTGCTGTCCGCTGCGGATGAAGCTGTCGGCTGTTGCGACGGCATAGGCGAAGCCGGAACAGACGGCCTGCACGTCGAACGCGGCGCCGTTGTTACGGATGCCGAGCTTGTTCTGCAGCAGGCACGCGGTACTCGGAAAGACGAAATCGGGCGTGGAGGTCGCGACGATGATCAGGTCGATCGATTGCGGATCGATGTCGGCCGATTCGATCGCGCGCTGTGCGGCGATCAAAGCCAGGTCGCTGGTCGTGACGTCAGGTTCGGCGAAATGACGCGCATGAATGCCGGTGCGCGCGACGATCCATTCGTCGCTCGTCTCGACACCCTGCTTCGCGAGACGGTCGGCCAGTTCCTGGTTGGTGACGCGACCGGGCGGCAGATAACTGCCGGTGCCCAGCACGCGGGAATATAGAGTCGATTGAGCCATTATGCCTTCGAGGATAACGCAGCGTAGGGCTCGGCTGGCTGGCCGGCAACCGGGCTTGCGGGGCTAACATAACCCGCCGCACCGCCTGCGTCGCGCGCCGCCTGTTCGAGAGAACCTGCATTCTCTTCCATGGCTCGCGCAAGGCGTTCCAGCACGCCGTTTTTGACGGCATCATACCCGCGTTTGATCGCCCACTCAAACGCGTAAGCATCGGCCGAACCGTGGCTTTTGATGACGAGTCCGCGCAGGCCGAGAAGCGCTGCGCCGTTGTACTGCCGATGGTCGACGCGCTTCTTGAAACGCAGCAGCACGGGCAGTGCCAGCACGGCCATCAGTCGGGTGAGCCACGAGCGGCCGAATTCTTCCTTGATGATGTCGGAGAGCATCTGCGCGAGCCCTTCCGACGTCTTCAGCGCGACGTTGCCGACAAAACCGTCGCAGACGATCACGTCGGTCGTACCCTTGTAGATGTCATCGCCTTCGACGTTGCCGCGGAAATTCAGCGTGCTCGCGCGCAGCAGTTCGCCCGCGCGCTTGATCGTCTCGTTACCCTTGATGACTTCTTCGCCGATGTTGAGCAGACCGATCGTGGGACGATCCTTGCCCTCGAGCGCCGACACGAGCGCGTGCCCCATCTCCGCGAACTGCAGCAGATGTTGCGGCTCGCAATCGACGTTGGCGCCGAGGTCGAGCATCATCGTGTAGCCGGTGGGATTGGGCAGCGCGAACGCGATAGCCGGACGTTCGATGCCCGGCAGCGTCTTGAGCACGTAGCGGGAGACTGCCATCAGCGCGCCGGTGTTGCCGGCGGAGATGCAGGCTTGTGCTTCGTCTTGCTTGACCCGGTTCAGCGCAACGCGCATCGACGAGTCTTTCTTCTTGCGCAGCGCAACTTCGACCGAATCGTCCATCGCGACGACTTCGGACGCGGCGACAACGGTCAGCGCGGGTTCGTCCAGTGCCTTCGCTTTTTTCAGCTGCGCGCGAATCGCGGTCTCGATACCGACGAGCAGCAACTGCGCATCAGGATGCGAACGGACGAACTTGACGGCCGCGGGAACGGTCACGGACGGCCCGTGGTCGCCTCCCATGCAATCTATCGTGAGCTTTACGGTCATGGAGAGCGACAAATTTCAGACACAAAAAAGCGGCAGTTGAATGCCGCCTTTTTGCCGAACCGGGAAAATGTCAAGCGAGCCGATCGCCACGCGAAACGCCACAGGGCGCAACGCAGTCAAGCGATTAGTCGTTCTTCGTCTTGACGACTTTCTTGCCGCGATAGTAGCCATTCGGGCTGACATGGTGGCGCAGATGCACTTCACCGGTGCTCGGCTCAACGGCCAGCGGCGCTGCGTTGAGGAAATCGTGCGAACGGTGCATGCCGCGCTTCGACGGCGACTTCTTGTTCTGTTGAACTGCCATGATAACTCCTGAAAATTTTCCGAATTCTAACACAGCCCGATCCGGCTATCGCCACTGGCCGGATGGCCAGCGCACACCGCGTCGCGCTCCCTGAAACCTTTACCGCGTCAATGCTGCTAATGCTTCTCGCCGTCGGGGTCGTCGCGCTTCAGCGACCCGAGCGCGGCAAACGGATTGGGCCGTTCGGGCTCGCCGCCCTCGACCTCGTCGCTATTGCCCTCGCCCTCTCCGCCGTCCACACCTGACACCAGACTTTCGTGCACTTCGGGGCACACGTCGTGCATCGGTACGAGCGGTATCGACAGCAGCAATTCTTCCTCGATCAAGTCGACGAGATCGAACTGGCGCGAACCCACGATCACCTCGACTTCATCCTCGTCCAGCGGAAACTCGTCGGCTTCAGCTTCCGTATCGACGATCCGGTACGTCGCATCGACATTGAACGCCTGCTCGTACGGCGCGAGGCACCGCTGGCAACCGAGCCACGCCGAACCGTGGATCGCGAGCCGCAAATACGGCTGCGGCCCTTCGGTGCCGTCGTCCTGCAGTTCCGGCTGCGTCGCGCCTTCCGCCTGCCACGTGAATGCCGTGTCGCGATCTGGTGCGTCCGCAGGAACTTCGTTTAACATGCGCGGCAGTTGCGAGAGACGGACAACGCCCGCTACATGGCGACCGCTCCGCGCGAATTCGAACAGATCGAGCTCACGCGGGTTGGGAAGACCTGCCGGTTTGCCGGAATGTTGAGTCATACGCGCTCCTGCTTCGGCAAGGATGGCTGCCGAAGGGTCTATACCGATACCCTTGAAGCCATCCGATCCACCTGTTGCACCGGCCTGCCCAGCCCGCATATGTCGCGGACTGTACCCGCGAGCGGGCAAAGGAACGTACCGGTGAAAAGCCCGTGACTATATCCGTTTTGTTGTTTCGAGTCAAACACTTAAGACCGCATCCGCGAAACGCGTTGCGGTCCCCTTTTCAGCCGTTTATTCAACTATTTACCCGCCCCCACCCGTCATGCCGGATTCCGCTGCCCGCCCGCCTCGCCTGATTCTTGCATCGAGTTCGCGCTACCGCCGCGAACTGCTCGAGCGTCTGCGCATCCCGTTCGACGTCGTCGTTCCCGCTATCGATGAAACGCCGCTCGCCAGCGAATCGCCCGCCGCGACCGCGCTACGGCTCGCGCAGGCCAAGGCCCGCGCCGTCGCGGCCGGCCTCGCGGCACACGAAGCCGCGCTGGTGATCGGCTCCGACCAGGTCGCCACCTTCGACGACCGCCAGATCGGCAAGCCCGGCAACCACGCGAACGCGCTCGCCCAGCTTCAGGCGATGCGCGGCCGTGAAGTGCTGTTCCACAGTGCGCTGTGCCTGTTCGACAGCCGCAACGGAACCGCGCAGACGCTCGACGTCGTGACCCGCGTGCGTTTCCGCGATCTGCCGGATGCCGCGCTCGATGTCTATCTGCGTGCCGAAACGCCATACGACGTCGCGGGCAGCGCGAAATCCGAGGGGCTCGGCATCGCGCTGCTCGACGCAATCGAATCCGACGATCCGACCGCACTCGTCGGCCTGCCGCTGATCGCGCTCACGCGAATGCTGCTCGCCGCGGGCTATCCGCTTCTGGGGGCGCAATGAAAGGCACGCTCTATCTGATTCCGAACACGCTCGGCGAAGGCGACGCCGACGCACTCGCCGACGTGCTGCCCGCACCGGTCCGCAGCCGCGCAGCCGCGCTCGGCTATTACATCGGCGAAAACGCGAAGACGACCCGCGCGTTCCTCAAGAAAGTCGGCACCGAACGACCGATCCAGGAAATCGACGTCCGCGAACTCAACGTGAACACGCCGGCCGGCGAGATCGACCGGCTGCTCGCGCCGATACTCGCGGGAGCGGATGCCGGTCTCGTGTCGGAAGCGGGCTGCCCGGCCGTCGCGGACCCGGGCGCGCTACTCGTGCGCCGAGCGCACGAACGCGGCGTCAAGGTCGTGCCGCTCGTCGGTCCGAGTTCGATTCTGCTGGCGTTGATGGCGTCCGGCCTGAACGGCCAGAGCTTTGCGTTTCACGGTTATCTGCCGGTCGACGCCGGCGAGCGGGCAAAGCGGCTGCGCGATCTCGAGCAGCAGTCGCGCAAGGCGAAGCAGACGCAGATTTTCATCGAGACGCCGTATCGCAATCGCGCGCTGCTCGACACGCTGCTCGCGACCTGCGCGCCGTCGACGCTCGTCTGCGTCGCCGTCGACCTGACGCTCGCCGCCGAAACGATCATGAGCCGCAGCGTAAGCGACTGGAAGAAGGCGTCGGCGCCGGACCTGCACAAGCGTCCGGCGATCTTCCTGCTGCTGGCGAACTGACGCGCTGAACCTGCTCGCTCAGCGCAGGTTCAGCTTGCCGCCCAGCACCATCGCGTGCACGGCGGCACTGCCGACCGCCGCGCCGAACTTGCGCGCCACGCGGTCGGTGATGCTTTCCTTCACCGTGTAGTCGACGATGTCCGGCGCCTTGATGACTTCACGCGCGACGTAATCGGTGTCGCCAAAGCCGTCGGCGAGCCCCATTTCGACGCTCTTTTCACCGGTCCAGAACAGGCCCGAGAACATGTCGGGCGTCTCGTGCAGCCGCTTGCCGCGGCCTTGCCGGACCGCTTCGATGAACTGCGCGTGAATCTGGTCGAGCATCTCCTGCGCGTGCGCGTCCATCTTCGGCGTGTCCGGCGAGAACGGGTCGAAGAAGCCCTTGTTCTCACCCGACGTATGCAGCCGGCGCTGGACCCCGAGCTTGTCCATCAACCCGGTGAAACCGAAACCATCCATCAGCACGCCGATCGAGCCGACGATGCTCGCCTTGTCGACGTAAATTTTGTCGGCGGCCGCGGCCACGTAGTAGCCGCCCGACGCGCACATGTCGCCGACGGTCACATACAGCGGAATCGACGGATATTTCGCGCGCAGCCGGCGGATCTCGCTGTTGATGATGCCCGCCTGCACCGGACTGCCGCCGGGGCTGTTGATCTGGAGTACGACGCCGGCGGTGCCCGCGTCGTCGAATGCGCTGTCGAGCGCGCTATCGATGTCTTCGGCGTTCGCGTTCGTATCGGCCGAGATTTCGCCTTCAAGCGTCACGAGCGCGGTATGGCGGCCGGTCGCCGACACCTTGTCGCCGGAAAAATCGAAGACCGCCCACGCGAGCAGCAGCACGACGCCGAGCGTGACGAAGCGGAAGAAGATCTTCCAGCGCCGCGCGGCGCGCTGCTCGCTGATCGCAGCCAGCGCGATGCGCTCGAGCGCCGCGCGCTCCCAGCCCGGCTCGGTAGCGGCTGCAGGCAGGCGGCTTGCGCCGGACGGTTCGTTCGAATCGGGGGTGTGTTGGTCGGCCATGCGTCGCAGTGAGAGTCGAATATCAGAGGGGCGCCGGACGCAGATCGCCGTCGGGAAGCCAGAACACCACGCGGCCTTCCGGCGTATCGCGTTCGTCCACCCGGAGCGCGCGCAGCCGGCCGCCACGGCACGGACCGCCGACACATTTACCCGTGTCCGGCTCGTAAATCGCGCCGTGCGTGGCGCACATCAAGTATAAACCGGACGATTCGAAGAACTGGCCTTCGACCCAGTCGAGTTCCATCGGCATGTGCGCACAGCGGTTCAGGTATCCGTAAGCGTCGCCGCCATAGCGCACGAAGAACACGACCGCGTCGCTGCCCGCAAAGGTCGCAGCACGCCGCACCGCCGTGCCGCCGTCGACCAGTTCGTCGGCGGCGCAGATCCGCACCGGCTCCGGCGCGTCGTCGCTCACGCGTGCTCTCGCAGCCACGCTGACAGCGACGCGACGCTCTGCGCGACGAAGCGCGGCGACAGCGCCTCGAGCGGCCCGGCCGGATGCGCGCCGTAGGTCACGCCGATCCCGGCCACGCCCGCGTTGATTGCCATCTGCAGATCGTGCGTTGTATCGCCGATCATCACCGTGCGCGCAAGGTCCTGACCGAGTTCGCGAGTGAGTTCGTGCAGCATCGCCGGATGCGGCTTCGAAAATGTCTCATCGGCACAGCGCGTGCCGTCGAACAGGCTCGTCAGCCGCGCCTGGTCGAGCGCGCGATTCAGGCCGACCCGGCTCTTCCCGGTCGCGACTCCGAGCAGATAGCCCTCGTCGCGCAGATCCCGCAGCATGTCGCGCACGCCGTCGAACAGTTCGGTGGTCTGATCCTTCACCAGATAGTGAAAACGGTAGCGCTCGGCGAGCCGCGGATAGTCGGACGGATCGAGCGTCGGCGCGGCGATCTGCAACGCGTCGCGCAAGCCGAGGCCGATCACGTAGCTCGCGGACTGGTCGCTGGGTACCGGCAGGCCGAGATCGCGACAGGCGGACTGGATGCTGCGCGTGATGTGCGCGGTCGAATCCATCAGGGTGCCGTCCCAGTCGAAGACGATCAGATCAAATTGCTGTCGAGCCATGCGGATTTCGTCTCGCTTTCAGATTGGAATCGGGTGGCGCCGTCGTGCCGACGGCTTCTGGTTCTGCTGAGGACTTGTTACCAGCCCCCGGCCCGCGCCGCCCTCATTAATACTTGTCGCCGCTTTCCTCGCGCATCTGCCGAAGCTCGTCGACGAAACGCCGGCAATCGGCGGGCAGCGGCGCCTCGAACTGCACCGTTGCGCCGGTCGCCGGATGCGTGAGCTTGAGCCGGTACGCGTGCAGGAACATCCGTTTCAGGCCAGGATGCGCATCGGCGCGGGCGAGCGCCTTGTTCAGCGCGAAATCGCCGTATTTCGCGTCGCCGATGATCGGCAGCCCGAGATGCGCCAGATGCACGCGGATCTGATGGGTACGGCCGGTCTTCAGTTCCGCTTCGATGAGCGCGTAGTCCGGCCAGCGATCGACCAGATTGAACACCGTGTGCGACGGCAGGCCGTCCGGCTGCACGCGCACGCGCCGCTCGCCGTCCGGCAGCAGGTACTTGTGCAGCGGCTCCTTCACGATCCGGCGGCGCCCCCAGTCGCTCGACCACTCGCCGTGGGCGCACGCATAGTACCGCTTGTCCATCCGGTTCTCGCGGATCTGCTCGTGCAGCCCGAGCAACGCCGTCCGCTTTTTCGCGAGCATCAGCACACCGGACGTCTCGCGATCGAGCCGGTGCACGAGTTCCAGGAATTTTGCTTGCGGACGGGCCTGCCGCAACTGCTCGATCACGCCAAATGCGACGCCGCTGCCGCCGTGGACGGCGACGCCCGCGGGTTTGTCGATGACCAGCATGTGGTCGTCCTCGAACAGCACCGGAAAGTGCGCGGCCGGCACGTTGGCGCCCGCGACCGGCTCGGTGGTCTGGGCGACGCGGATCGGCGGAACGCGCACGATGTCGCCCGGCACCAGCCGATATTGCGCATCTATCCGGCCCTTATTGACCCGCACCTCGCCGCTGCGCAGGATCCGGTAAATATGGCTTTTGGGCACCCCTTTACAGATGCGCAACAGGAAATTGTCGATGCGCTGACCGGCCGAATCCTCGTCGATTTCGAGCATCGAGACCTGGTCGCCTGCGACCGGTTTCTGGGAAATTTTGCCTAACTCTTTCATTCTGAATATAATTTGCCCAGCAGTCTGCGGTGGCCGGCGCATCGACCGGTAGCTGGGCGGACTGCGCAGGTGCAAGCGATAAAGGCTTATTTTACTTGCGCCGGGGCAGGTTGCTCACCCCGAAATCAAGATGCAACAAGTTGCACGCACGGATCCAGTGCCAGGCAGGGACGGCGCCCACAGGCGCGTTCGGTCAGGATCGGCTCCGACGGTAACGGAATTTTGGTAAAAAAGAATTTAACTGGCGGGCGTCGTCGGCAGGCAGCGAAAGCTGTCGCCGGGCGACGCGGCCAGTGGCGAAAATACGGCGTGCGCCTCGTAGCGTTTCGCGAGTGAATGCGAAACAGGGCGACGTCAGAATGAGGCGAGACACCCAGGTGGGAAGTCGGGCGTTTTGAGCAAGCTTCCCGCACGCGGCATGGCCGCGGTCTTCGCGGCACCGGTTTTGCGCCCAGTCGGCGCGCCGGGAACGCAAATGAAGACGCAAACGGCAGCCTGCCCGACCACCGTAGCGTGTCGTGTCGTTATTTGAAGCCGTATTCGCCTGTGCCCTGCGGCACCGTGTCCTTTTTCAGCCGGACCGGGCCCCCTCAGGCAATTCTCCCGCCAACGTTCCCGCTCCAGCGTGCCCGTGACAACACAATAAGGTGCGGCGCGCCGCCGCCCTCACTGTTCCTGCGACTGACAACCGCGGGACGTGGGCCGGTGCAAGCCGCTCTGGAGCCGTTCAATGAAACGCATGCTGTTCAATGCGACGCAGCAGGAAGAACTGCGCGTCGCCATCGTCGATGGGCAAAAACTCATCGATATCGACATCGAAACCGCCGGGCGCGAACAGCGCAAAGGCAATATCTACAAGGGCGTCATCACCCGCATCGAGCCGTCGCTCGAAGCCTGCTTCGTCAACTACGGCGAAGACCGCCACGGCTTCCTGCCGTTCAAGGAAGTCGCCCGCCAGTACTTCCGCGACGGCGTCGACATGCGCTCCGCGCGCATCCAGGACGCACTCCGTGAAGGTCAGGAGCTGATTGTCCAGGTCGAAAAGGAAGAGCGCGGCAACAAGGGCGCCGCCCTCACCACGTTCATCTCGCTCGCCGGCCGCTACCTCGTGCTGATGCCGAACAATCCGCGCGGCGGCGGCGTGTCGCGCCGGATCGAAGGCGACGACCGCCAGGAACTGCGCGAAACCATGGCGCAGCTGGAATTGCCGGAAGGCATGAGCATCATCGCCCGCACGGCCGGCATCGGCCGCAACTCCGAAGAACTGCAGTGGGACCTGAATTACCTGATGCAGCTGTGGCGCGCGATCGAAGCCGCGTCGCAGAGCGGCTCGGCCGGCCAGCCGATGCTGATCTATCTGGAATCCAGTCTCGTCATCCGCGCGATCCGCGACTACTTCCAGCCGGACATCGGCGAAATTCTGATCGACACCACCGAAATCCATGACCAGGCCCGCGCCTTCATGGATATCGTGATGCCGGATAATGTCAGCAAGGTGAAGCGGTATCACGACGACGTGCCGCTGTTCTCGCGTTTCCAGATCGAGCACCAGATCGAAACCGCGTATTCGCGTACCGTCCCGCTGCCGTCCGGCGGCGCGATCGTGATCGACCACACCGAAGCGCTCGTCGCGATCGACGTCAACTCGGCGCGCGCCACCAAGGGCGCGGACATCGAGGAAACGGCCGCGCGCACGAACCTCGAAGCCGCCGACGAAGTCGCCCGCCAGTTGCGTCTGCGCGACCTGGGTGGCCTGATCGTGATCGACTTCATCGACATGGAATCGGCCAAGAGCCAGCGCGACGTCGAGCAGCGCCTGAAAGACGCGCTCAAGCACGACCGTGCGCGCGTCCAGATGGGCAAGATCTCGCGCTTCGGGCTGATGGAACTGTCGCGTCAGCGGCTTCGTCCAGCGTTGTCCGAAGGCAGCCACGTCACCTGCCCGCGCTGCAACGGCACGGGTCACATCCGCGATACCGAATCGTCCGCGCTGCAGGTCCTGCGGATCATTCAGGAAGAAGCGATGAAGGAAAACACCGCGGCGATCCACTGCCAGGTGCCGGTCGAAGTGACCGCCTTCCTGCTGAACGAGAAGCGCGCGGAAATCAACAAGATCGAGTCGCGCTTCAAGGTCAACGTCGTGTTGATCCCGAACAAGCATCTCGACACGCCGCACTACAAGCTCGAGCGCCTGCGTCACGACGACGCGCGCCTCGACGAACCGCGCGCGTCGTGGAAGATGGCCGAGGAAGCCGCTCACGAGCTCGAATCGGAAACCGGCTACAGCAAGCGCACCGAAGAAACGAAGCCGAAGCAGGAAGCCGCGGTCAAGGGCATCACGCCTGAAAAGCCCGCACCGAGCGCACCGGTCAAGCCCGCAGCAGCACCGACGCCGGCACCCGTCGCCGTGACGCCGGCTGCCGGTGGCTTCATCGGCTGGCTGAAGAACCTGTTCGGCGTGCAACCGGCTGCGCCGGCTCCGGCCCCCGCAGCGGCCGAGAAACCTGCCCGCCCGGCCCGCGAACAGCGTGGCGAGCGTGCTGCCGGCGGCAACGACCGTAACCGCAACCGCCGTGGCGGCAATGCGGGCGCACGCAGCGAGAACGCCGTCGGCGGCCGTCAGGGCCAACCGTCGCAACGTCGCGACGAGCAGCGCGAAGGTCGTGAGGGACGCGAAGGCCGCGAGGCCCGCGAACCGCGCGAGGCTCGTGAACCGCGCGAAGCCCGCAACGGCCGCGAACCGCGTGAGGGTCGCGATAACCGTGAAGGCCGCGAAGTGCGTGAAGGTCGCGAAAATCGGCCTGAGCGCGTCGAACGCGGACAGGATCGTGGCGAACGCGTCGAAGCTACCGAAGGCTCGGCCCGCCCGGAACGCGGCGAGCGCCGGGATCGCGGTGAACGTCGCAAGCAGCAGCCGGAAACCGCCGAATCGCTGAACCAGAACGAACTCGACGCAGTCGCGTTGGCACCGGTTGAGACGGGTCTCGGCGAGAACCCGGCACTGGCCGATCAGGAAAGCGCCGCACGTGACGGCGAAGAACGTCGTCGCCGTCGTCGCGGCCGCCGTGGCGGTCGCCGCGAGCGCGACGAAGAGAACGTCAACGTGAATCATGCCGCCGACGTCGCCGAAGCAGAAGGCGAAACGGCCGGCACGATAGCCGAAGCACCGGTACGCACGCAGGAACACACGGGCCGTCACGAGACGCCAGTCGCCGCACCGTCGGCCGCACCGGTCGAAGTGGCCGTCGCCGCTGTCGCGACGGAAACCGCCGTCGTAACCGAACTGCACGCCGCATCCGATACGCCGACGCTCGCCGCCGAGCAGGTCGCGAAGACCGAAACGGTCGAGCCGGTTGTCGAGCCGATCGCCGTCCCGGCAGCCGCACCGATCGCCGCGGAAACGGCTGCGACGCCGGTAGTTGCTGACGAACCGGCACGCGAAATGACACCGGCTGCATGGTCGGAGGCTCCGGCCGTCGATCACGCACCGGCCGTCGAAGCGTCCGCACTGGAACCGGCACCGGCCGCATCGGAAGCCGCACCTGCGGTCGCCGTCAGCGAGCCCGCTCCGGCTGTGGTTGCTGCTGCGGAAGCTTCAGAAGCGCCCGTCGTCGCCCAGCCCGCGGTCGAGCAACACGTCGAAACGCGCGTCGAATCGCGCGTCGAGTCGCACGTCGAGCCGACCCCGCAGGTCAAGCGTCAACCCGAGCCCGTCGCTGCACCCGTAGTTGCAGTCGCGCCGGCCCCCGCCCCGCAAGCAGCCGCTCAACCGGCTGGGCCGCGCAACGGCCCGTCCGCGGAAGCGTTGCAGCCGATGCTCGAAAGCGCCGGTCTGGTGTGGGTCAACACCGACACCGACAAGCTGCGCGCCGCGCAGGAAGCCGCAGCACAGACCGTGAAGCCGGCCCGCGCGCCGCGCGAGCGCAAGTCGCTGCCGCCGGTCGACGCTACGCCGATGCAGCAGGTCGAAACGGTCCGGTCGCAGCACTAAGCCTCTGACGTTGTTGTCGTAAAGAAGCCCGCCCTCCCGGCGGGCTTTTTCTTGTCCGTGACGCCTGAAAAGCCCCTGAACGCCGCCACCATCGTTCCGCAAGATCGTCGCGAGGGTCGCCCCGGACTGCTCCGATCGGGGCCTTCCGCTAGAATGAAAGCTGTAACCAGAATGAATCGACCCGAACCGGCCATGTCCCGACGCATCATCCCTGTCACCGACGTCAGCGCAATGCCTGCAATACCTGTCGTCGTCGCTGGCTCCGCATCGATCCCGCGCGGCGTGCTGCACGACACGTTCGCGCGGCCGCTGCGCGATCTGCGCATCTCGGTGACGGACCGGTGCAACTTCCGCTGCGTCTACTGCATGCCGCGCGCGGTATTCGACAAGGACTATCCGTTTCTGCCGCATGCCGCGCTACTGACTTTCGAGGAAATCGAGCGTCTTGCGCGCGTGTTCGTCGCGCACGGCGTCGAGAAGATTCGTCTGACCGGCGGCGAGCCGCTGCTGCGGAAGAATCTCGAATTCCTGATCGAGCGGCTCGCGCGGCTGCGCACCCCCGAAGGCCGGCCGCTCGATCTCACGCTCACCACCAACGGCTCGCTGCTCGCGCGCAAGGCGCGCAGCCTGAAGGATGCGGGCCTCACTCGCGTCACCGTGAGTCTTGATGCGCTCGACGATGCATTGTTCCGCCGGATGAACGACGCCGACTTCGCGGTCGCCGATGTGCTCGAAGGCATCGCGGCCGCCGATGCCGTGGGTCTGGCGCCGGTCAAGGTCAACATGGTCGTCAAGCGCGGCACGAACGATGCCGAGATCATCCCGATGGCGCGCCGCTTCCGCCATTCCGGCGCGGTGCTGCGCTTCATCGAATACATGGACGTGGGCACGTCGAACGGCTGGAACATGACCGAAGTGCTGCCGTCGGCCGACGTGATCGCGCGAATCGCCGCGCACTTCCCGCTCGCGCCGCTCGACCCGCACAGCGCTGCCGAAACGGCGCAGCGCTGGGGCTATGCGGACGGCGCCGGCGAGATCGGCGTGATCTCGAGCGTCACGCGCGCGTTCTGCGGCACCTGCACGCGCGCTCGTCTGTCGACGGAAGGCAAGCTGTACCTGTGCCTGTTCGCGTCGGCGGGACACGATCTGCGCGCGCTCGTGCGCAGCGGCGCGAGCGACGCGGAGATCGCCGGCGCGGTCGAGCACATCTGGCAGCAACGCGACGACCGCTATTCGCAGCTGCGCGGCAGCGCCGCCGCACCGACCGCGCAGGCGACGGATGCACGCCGCGTCGAAATGTCCTACATCGGCGGCTGACGCCGCGCCGCCGATGGCGATCCTCTCCACGCAGATCACTGGCCTCCTCCTCGCGGGCGGACGCGGCACGCGCATGGGCGGCGTCGACAAAGGACTGCAGACGCTGCACGGCGAACCGCTCGCCGCTCACGTGCTGAAGCGCCTCGCTCCGCAAACCGGCGCGCTGCTGATCAGCGCGAACCGCCATGCGGAGCGCTATGCCGAACTGGGCGCGGCTTATCACGCACACGTCGTCGCGGACAGCACGACGCTGCCGGATTTCCCCGGTCCGCTCGCGGGCCTGCTCGCGGGCCTGCAAGCCGCCTCGACACCGTTCGTACTCAGCGCGCCGTGCGACTCGCCGTGGCTACCCGCCGATCTCGCCACGCGTCTCGCCACCGCGCTCGAAACACAACACGCCGACATCGCCACAGCAGCGACGACCGACGTACACGGCGACATATCCGCACATCCGGTTTTCGCGCTCGTGCGCACGTCGCTCGCCGACGACCTCACCGCCTTTCTGCAAGCCGGCGAGCGCAAGGTGCGCGCGTGGTACGCGCGCCACACGACGGTCGAAGTGATCTTTGACGACGAGCGCGCGTTCTACAATGTCAACTCTTTACAACAACTCGCCGACCTCGAACGTGCGTGAGGCCTTCGCAGCCTCCGCCAGCGCCGCCGGCATCGGCCCGGCCAGCAACGCACCCGCCTCCGCCGCCACGCTCCCGATTCATGACTGCCCCTGACGACTTCTCCCATTGCGTCGCCCAGTACGACCCGCACGCGTTGCCGGTCCACGCTGCGCAGGCGATCGTGCGTCAATGGGTCACGCCGCTCACAGCGATCGAACACGTGCCGCTGCACGATGCACTCGACCGCGTGCTGGCCGAAGACGTTGTCTCGCCGATCGACGTCCCCGTGCACGACAACTGCGCGATGGACGGCTACGCATTCCACAGCGCGGCGCTCGGCGCGGGCAGTGTCGAAGTTGCGCTGAACGTCGTGGGGAAGGCGCTCGCCGGCCATCCGTTTGCGGGCACCGTCGCGGCCAACGCATGCGTGCGCGTGATGACCGGCGCGTGGCTGCCGGACGGTTGCGACACGGTCGCGCCGCAGGAACTCGTCGCGCTCGACGGCGACACGGTCCGCTTCGCTGCCGACGCATTGCGCGGCGGCGCAAACTGCCGCCATGCTGGCGAAGACCTCGCACGCGGCGGCCTCGCGCTGCATGCGGGACGCGTCGTGCGGGCATCGGACGTCGGGCTGCTCGCGTCGCTCGGCATCGATGAAGTCGCGGTACGGCGCCGGTTGCGCGTCGCGTTCTTTTCGACCGGCGACGAACTGCGCTCGCCGGGCGAACCGCTCCCGCCAGGCTGCGTGTACGACAGCAACCGCCACACGCTCGCAGCAATGTTGTGCCGGCTGAATGCCGAAGCACTCGATCTCGGTATCGTGCGCGACGAGCCCGCGGCACTCGAAGCCGCACTGCGCCACGCCGCGGCGAGCGCAGACGTCGTGCTGAGTTCGGGCGGCGTGTCGGTTGGCGAAGCGGACTTCACCCGCAAACTGCTGCAGAGCTTCGGCGACGTCGCGTTCTGGAGTCTCACGATGCGCCCCGGCAGGCCGCTCGCATTCGGCCGCATCTGGTCCGGCGAACGGCCGGGCGCGGGACGCCCCGCCCTCTATTTCGGCCTGCCGGGCAACCCGGTCGCGGTGATGGTGACGTTCTATCTGATCGTGCGCGAAGCGCTGCTCGCGATGTCCGGCGCAACGCCGCAGCCGCCGGTGCTGATCGCCGCCGCGAGCCGCGAAGCGATCCGCAAGCGAGCCGGTCGTACCGAATACCAGCGCGGCATCGCGGAACGCGACGCGCGCGGCCATTGGCAGGTCGCGCCCACCGGCTCGCAGAGCTCGGGCGCTTTGAGTTCGATGAGCGAAGCCAACTGCTTCATCGTGCTCGCGCACGAGCAGGAAAATATCGACGCAGGCGACACCGTGGATATCATGTTGTTCGACGGGCTCGTCTAGGCGGTCGGCCACCGCCTCACTTTTCACGCAACTACTACGACCACCGGGTTTGACTCACATGAAAAAACAGATCTCGTTCATCGCACCGGGACAGACCGCCAAGGCACTGATTCTGGTCTATCTGACCTTCAGCGTGCCGATCGTGCTGCTCGGCGTGCTGGTCGCGTTCGTGCGCTACGGGTCGGTGGAACTCAGCACGATCTTCAGCGCGCTGCTGCTGAACGCGATTCTCGGCTTCATCCTGCTGTGGATCGCGTGCCATGCGTACAACTGGGTAGCGTCGCGTTTCGGCGGCATTGAAATCCAGCTGAGCGACGCGCCCGAGGAAGCGTAATGGCCGCGGTGTTGCGCGCCGCGACGCCGGACGACGTCGGCGCGATCTACTCGCTGATGCACGAGCTGGCCGAGTACGAAAAGCTCACGCACCTGTTCGTCGCGACCGAGGCCGGTGTGCACGACGCGCTGTTCGGCCCGAGCCCCGCATCGGAAGCGCTGGTCGCCGACGACGCCAGCCGCATCGTCGGCTATGCGCTGTACTTCCACAATTTCTCGACGTTCCTCGGCCGCCGCGGCCTTTACCTCGAAGACCTCTACGTGCAGCCGACGCAGCGCGGCAGCGGGCTCGGCACCGCGCTCCTGCAACGGCTCGCGGCGCTCGCCGTCGAACGGCAGTGCGGCCGCTTCGAGTGGACGGTGCTCGACTGGAACCAGCCGGCGATCGATTTCTATCAGAAGATGGGCGCGACCGTGCTGCCCGACTGGCGCGTGGTGCGGATGACCGGCGCCGCGCTCGAAGCGCTCGCGGCCAACGCGAAAGACTGACGGCAAGTAGCGGCGCAGCCGCTGCCAAGCTCAAGACTCGTCGGCCTCCGACCCAGCCAGCAGATCCCCCGCCTCCCCGAGCAGACCGCTCGCCTGCTCGCCGGGCAACGCCTCGACGTCGCGCAGCTTGCGGTTCATCACGCGCGCGCGTTGCTCGGCCAGGTCGATCGAATTGGCGACCGTCTCGAGCTGCTTCTTGGTTTTCGCGAGCACGTCGCCGAATTTGCCGAACTCTGTCTTCACCGCGCCGAGCACCTGCCACACTTCGCTCGAACGTTTCTCGATCGCTAGTGTGCGGAAGCCCATCTGCAGGCTGTTCAACAACGCGGTCAGCGTGGTCGGCCCCGCGATCGTCACGCGATAGTCGCGCTGCAGCAAGTCAGTGAGACCCGGACGTCGCAGCACTTCGGCGTAGAGTCCTTCGGTCGGCAGATACAGCAGTGCGAAATCGGTCGTGTGCGGTGGCGACACGTATTTCTCCGAGATCGAGCGTGCCTCGGCGCGGACCCGCGCTTCGAGCGCACGCGACGCCTCTTCGACCGCGACCGGGTCCGCGCGCTCCTGCGCATCGATCAGCCGCTCGTAGTCCTCGCGCGGAAACTTCGCGTCGAGCGGCAGCCACACCGGCTCGGTGCTACCGTCGGCCGACAAGGAACGCCCCGGCAGACGGATCGCAAACTCGACGCGCTCGCTGCTCTTCGGTACGGTCGCAACGTTCTTCGCGTACTGGTCCGGCGTGAGCAGCTGTTCGAGCAGCGCTTCGAGCTGCACTTCGCCCCACGTGCCGCGCGTCTTCACGTTGGTCAGCACTTTCTTCAGGTCGCCGACGCCGGCCGCGAGCGTCTGCATTTCGCCGAGTCCGCGATGCACCTGCTCGAGCCGGTCGGACACCAGCTTGAACGATTCACCGAGCCGCTGTTCGAGCGTCGCATGCAGCTTCTCGTCGACGGTGCGGCGCATTTCTTCGAGCTTCGTCGCGTTGTTCGTCTCGATATCCTTCAGGCGCGCTTCGAGCGTCGCGCGCACTTCGGCGAAACGGCGATCGTTCGCTTCAGTCAGTTGCAACAGCTGCTGCGTCAGCGTGTCGCCGAAGCGCTTCAGCGTCGCGCCCTGCTCTTCGCGCGCCTGCTGTGCCTGCAGCTGCAGACTCTGCCGCACCGAGTCCAGTTGCTGCGCGTTGGTTTCGGTCAGCTTCACGAGCTGCTGCGCGAAGCCCTCGATCTTGCCGTTCTGCACGGTAGCGATGCTGGTCTGCTGCGCGGAAAACGTCTGCTGGAACTGCGCGAAAGCACCGCTCAATTCCGTGCGCGACGCGCGCGCGGTATCGACGATCTCGCTGCGCAGTTCGCGTTCGAGCCGCTCGAACGCGCGCGTCTGCGTGTCGGTAGCGGCGACGATACGCTCGCCCAGATCGGCTGAGTGTCCCACGCGACGCAGCACGAACAGCAACGCGACGACGAGCAGCACCGCCAGCACGGCGAGCACAACGACGACCGTAACAAGCAGCGGCGTCATGCGCGCGCCTTGCCGAGCACGTCGGGGTTCACCGGATTCGGCGGACGACCCGCCTGCGGCCCCTCGCCCAGTGCCGCGATCAGATTGTCTGCCGCGAGATTCGCCATCGCGCGTCGCGTCGCTTCGGTCGCGCTCGCGATGTGCGGCGTGAGCACGACATTCGGCACCGTGAGCAGCGCCGGGTTCAGCTTCGGCTCGCCCTCGTACACGTCGAGCCCGGCCGCCGCGATACGCTTCGCGCGCAGCGCATCGACCAGCGCCGCGTCGTCGACGATGCCGCCGCGCGCGATGTTGGTCAGCGTCGCGGTCGGCTTCATCAGCGCGAGTTCGGCGGCACCGATCGTGTGATGGCTTTCCTTTGTGTACGGCAGCACGAGCACGACGTGATCGGCCTCACGCAGCAGCGCTTCTTTCGACAGATACTGCGCACCCAGTTCGGCCTCGATCTGCGGCGCAACGCGAGAACGGTTGTGATACACGACGCGCATGCCGAAGCCGCGCGCGCGGCGTGCAAGCGCCTGGCCGATGCGGCCCATGCCGACGACGCCAAGCGTCGTACCGTAGATGTCGGTGCCGAGAAAGCCGTCGTACGCCCACTTCTGCCACTGGCCCGCGCGCAGCCAGTGCTCCGACTCGACGATGCGCCGCGCGGCGGCCATCATCAGCGCCCAGCCGAAGTCGGCGGTCGATTCGTTCAGCACGTCCGGCGTATTCGTCGCGAGCACGTTCGCCGCGTTGAACGCGGGGATATCGAAATTGTTGTAGCCGACCGCCATGTTCGACACGACCCGCAAGCGCGGCGCCAGCGCGAGCGCGGCCGCACCGACCGGATCACCCGCGGTCAGCGCGCCGTCCTTGTCGGCGAGGCGACGCTTCAGTTCGTCTTCGGCGAGCACGTCGCCGTTGTTCCAGTCCACTTCGAAATACTGCTTGAGACGCTCGATCACGTCCGGAAAAATCGGACGCGCAACCAGAATCTTCTGCATTGCCTTGCTCCAGAAACAGCATCGCCGCGCACACGCGCGACGCGCTCATTCGTCTTCAGAAAAACAGCCAGCCCGTCACCAGAAACACCGGAATCAGTATTGCGCCGGACCATCCAAGATAGCCGAAGAAACCCGGCATGCGCACGCCGCGCGACTCGGCGATCGCCTTCACCATGAAGTTCGGCGCGTTACCGATATAGCTGTTCGCGCCCATGAACACGGCGCCCGCGGAAATCGCCGCGAGCGTCGTCGCGCCGGTGGTCATCAACGTCTGCGCATCGCCGCCCGCGAGATTGAAGAACACGAGGTAGGTCGGCGCATTGTCGAGGAACGACGACAGGATACCCGTCGCCCAGAAATACATCGCATCGTCCGGACGGCCGGACGCATCGTTGACCAGATGGACGATCCCCGCGAACGCGCCCGCGTCGCCCGCGCGCAGGATCGCGATCACCGGTGCGATCGTCACGAAGATCGCGGCGAACAGCTTCGCGACCTCTTCCATCGGCGCCCAGTTGAAGTCGTTGCCCGCGCGCGCGGTGCGCGGCGTCACGGTGAGCGACACCAGCGTGACGACGATCAGCAGCCCATCGCGCACCGCGTTCTGCAGCGCGACGTGCGTGCCGGCTACATCGAACGAGATGCCGGGTTTCCACAGACCGCTCATCAGCACGAGCGCGATCACCGCGGCGAGCAGCACGAAGTTGATCTTGCCTTCGACCGTGAGCTTCGGCGCATCGGGCGTCGGATCGAGCGCGGCGGGACGCTCTTCTTCGCGTCGATGGAAATAGTACGAGTCGATCGCGTAGAACGCGGCGAGCAGCACGACGCAGACGAACAGCATCGGCAGCGCAAGATGCTGCGTGGTCCAGAAAAAGCCGACGCCGTTCAGGAAGCCGAGGAACAGCGGCGGATCGCCGAGCGGTGATAGCGAGCCGCCGGCATTGGCGACGAGAAAGATGAAGAACACGACGACATGCACCGTGTGCTGTCGGTTGTCGTTCGCGCGCAGCAGCGGGCGGATCAGTAGCATCGCGGCGCCGGTCGTTCCCATCACGCTCGCGAGCGCAGTGCCGAGCACGAGGATCGCGGTATTCAGGCGTGGCGTGCCGTGCAGATTTCCGCGTACGCAGATGCCGCCCGCGACCGTGTACAGCGCGGTCAGCAGCACGATGAACGGAACGTACTCTTCGAGCAGCGCATGCACGAACGTGCCGAACGCCGGTGCGACGCCGAACGCGACTGCGAACGGCAGCAGAAACGCGATACCCCACGCAGCCGCGAGCTTGCCGAAATGGTGATGCCAGAACGCCGGCGCCACGAGCGGGAACAGCGCGATCGACAGCAGCACGCCGGCGAACGGCGCACCCCACCACGCGGACAGCGCGGCGCCGTCAGGAGCCGTGGCTACTGCGGCGGCGGCGAACGGCGACCACATCGCGCATGCGGCGGCCAATGCGAGGCATGCCGAAGCGGCATGTCGTTTTATCACTTTGTATCCTTGCAAATGGGACGAATGGGACTATTGGGACGAATGAAACCTGGCGATCGACACACGTGGCTCACACGCCACGGACGACGATCGCATGCACACGGTACGGACCGTGCGCGCCGAGGACGAGGGTCTGTTCGATATCGGCGGTCCGCGACGGACCCGACACGAAGTTGACCGCACGCGGCAATTCGCCGCGTTCGGCGCGGATCAGCGCGAACGCATCCTCGTGTCCGGCGACGATGCGCGACGCGGGCACGATCGCCACGTGTGTCTCGGGCAGAAGACCCGCGGACGCATAGGTCTGCGGCCCCGACAGCAGCACGGGCGTGCCGGTCTCGGCGGTTGCGCAGAAGCAGCCGGTGATGCCGACCTTGTCCGCATCGACCGGCTTGCGGAATTCCACTTCGAGCCCGGCGTCGGCCCACGCGAGATCCTGCAGCGTCTGCCACGCGATCGCGCGAACGGGTAGACCCAGACCCACGAGATAGCGCTGGGCGGCCGCGGGCACGTCGCGCATTGCGTCGACCAGATCGACTGTGGTCGACATCTTGCCGGCCTGTTCGACGAAGTGCGCCACGAGATCGTCCGGCATCGGCGGACGCGGGCCGTCGGGATGACGTGCGAGGTAATCGGCCGCCGCTTCGCGTTCGGCATCGGCCGGCTCGCCTTCACGCCCCTGCGCCGCGCGGATGCGCGCGAGGATGTTGCGGCGGGCAGTCGATGTGTCCATGGGCAAGTCCTTGTTCGATGAACATGTGCGGCAACCACGTGCGATGGCTGTCCGGATACCGCGCGAAATTATACCGGCGGCCCCGCACTCAATCCCGTCGCAAGGCCCTGTGCGAACCGCTACTGCGGCGCCTCTTCGGAAGGCTGCGGAATGCCGAACACCTGACGCAGGTACGCGAGATACGCCTTGTCGTCGCACATGTTCTTGCCCGGCGAATCGGACAGCTTCGCGACCGGCTGACCATTGCAGCGAACCATCTTGATCACGATCTGCAGCGGGTTATAACCGAGATCGTTGGTCAGGTTCGTGCCGACGCCGAACGCGAGCTTGCAGCGGTTGCGGAACCGCTCGTACAGTTGCAGCACCTTCGGAATGTCGAGCGCATCGGAAAACACGAGCACCTTCGTGCGCGGATCGCAGCGGTTGTCCTCGTAGTGCTTGAGCAGGCGCTCGCCCCAGTCGAACGGGTCGCCAGAATCGTGGCGCGCGCCGTCGAAGAGCTTGCAGAAATACATGTCGAAGTCGCGCAGGAACGCCTGCATTCCGTACACGTCCGACAGCGCGATGCCGAGGTCGCCGCGATATTCCTTCGCCCACATCTCGAAGCCGTAGATCTGCGAATCGCGCAGACGCGGCCCGAGCGCCTGACAGGCCTGCAGATACTCGTGCGCCATCGTGCCGAGCGGCGTGAGGCCGTGCTTCATCGCGTAGAACACGTTGCTCGTGCCGGTGAACTGCTCGCCGAGACCGTCCTTCAGCGAGAGGATCACCTCTTCGTGCCATTGCTTCGAGAAACGCCGGCGCGTGCCGTAGTCCGCGATCTTGCAGTCCGAGAATTCGGGCCGCGCGCCGAGCAGTTCGATCTTGTCGACGAGTCGTTCGCGCCCCTCGCCGTAATCCGGCTGCTGCTGCGTATTGCGGAAGTACACCTCGTTGACGATCGCGAGCACCGGAATCTCGAAGAGGATCGTATGCAGCCACGGTCCCTTGATGTCGATGTCGATCTCGCCGTTGTTCTTCGGCGAAGGCGTAATCGAGATGTACTTCTCGTTCAGATGGAACAGCGCGAGGAACTCGACGAAATCGCCCTTGATGAAGCGCATCCGGCGCAGGTAGTCGAGTTCGCCATCGGTGAAGCGGAGGTTGCAGAGCTGGCGCAACTCGTCGCGGATCTCGTCGATGTACGGCACGAGATCGACGTTCTTCGTGCGGCACCGGAACCGGTATTCGACGTTGGCCGCCGGGAAATGATGCAGGACCACCTGCATCATCGTGAACTTGTACAGATCCGTATCGAGCAGCGATGTGATGATCATGGTGTGCAGTGTGCAAACCGGTCTGCCTGACGCCGGCAGTCCCTGAAAAGACCTGGTTCGTTTCGACCCGCCCCTGCGCGCCGATCCGTTGCATGTTACCCGAATGCGGCACGCGACCGGCGCGGTGCGGCCCCCCGCGCCGCCCATAAACTAATCACCAATCGATATAAAACCGTGTCAGCCGTACGTGATAAGGGTTTGGTCGTTACGTTACAATACCGGTTTTGGCGTTTCGGCCGGCGTGTTTCGCCCGTAATTTTGCCGCGCCCGTTGCCTCCCCCGATATTGCATGCAGGAGTTGCCTGAATGACCCACGTTGTGACCGAAAGCTGCATTAAATGCCGCTATACCGACTGCGTCGACGTGTGCCCGGTGGACTGCTTTCGCGAAGGTCCCAACTTCCTCGCGATCGATCCCGACGAGTGCATCGACTGTGCCGTGTGCGTCGCCGAATGTCCGGTGAACGCGATCTATGCCGAAGAGGACGTGCCGGGCGACCAGCAGCAGTTCGTCGTGTTGAACGCCGACCTCGCGAAGGGCTGGCCGAGCATCACGAAGACCAAGGCGCCGCTGCCGGAAGCCGAAGAATTCAAGGACGTGAAGGACAAGCTCGAGCTTCTGCAGCGCTAAGAACTCATAACGCGCGCCCTTTCGCACGGCCCCGTCCCCGACGCGCGGCCACACTGGAAACTGCGCGGAAACTGCGTCGAGGCGCGCGTTGGGCAGCATTGGGTATTGACAGGCCCTGTAGCGCCCCCTACAATTTCGCTTCTTCGCTGTTGCTGTTCCTCGATAGCTCAGTTGGTAGAGCGCCGGACTGTTAATCCGTAGGTCCCTGGTTCGAGCCCAGGTCGAGGAGCCAAGAATCGCAAAGGCCCGTTAGCCATAACGGGCTTTTTTATGTCGTGAACCGTTGCATTGCTGTTCCTCGATAGCTCAGTTGGTAGAGCGCCGGACTGTTAATCCGTAGGTCCCTGGTTCGAGCCCAGGTCGAGGAGCCAACCGCTTCGAAAGCCCGCTGTCGTCAGCGGGTTTTTGTTTTTGCGCGTGGGCTTTCTTCGCGCTCCCGCGCGACAAGATCGACGGCATCGTCGCTGGGTTAGCATGAGCGCTCCTTCACCCCGATTCGCCGCGACCGCCGCGGTCCTCTCCTCATGCCATCGATCCCGTTTCGCGCGTCGCTCGCGGCTTGCGCCGCACTGCTTCTGCTGCCCTGTGCGCACAGCGAGGAGGTCGCGAGCGTCAACACCAACTTCCGTCTGACGGGCTCCGATCGCGTCGTCGTCGAAGCGTATGACGATCCGCTCGTGAACGGCATCACGTGCTATGTGTCGCGGGCGCGCACCGGCGGCATCAAGGGCACACTCGGCGTCGCCGAAGATCCGACCGAAGCGTCGATCGCGTGCCGTCAGGTCGGCGCGATCCATTTCACTGGCCCGCTCAAGCAGCAGTCCGACGTGTTCACCGAACGCATGTCGTTCGTGTTCAAGACGCTGCACGTCGTGCGCATCGTCGACGCGAAGCGCAACACGCTCGTCTATCTAACCTACAGCGACCGTATCGCCACCGGCAGCGCGAAGAACAGCGTGACGGCCGTACCGCTGCCCGCGGGCACCGTCATCCCGACGAAGTGAACAGACCCCTGCCGACCGTCACGCGGTCGCGCTAAACTGGCGTGACCTGCCGGATTGCCTTCATGACTGTCACCCGTTTCCGCGATTCCGTCCGCTACTGGCGCACGCCGCTTCTGCCCGGCGCGGAACTCGTCACCGCCGAGTATCGCGATCACGCGTTCCCGCCGCACTGGCACGAGGCCTATGCCGTACCGGTGATCGAAGCCGGTGCGGAGACCTACCGTTATCGCGGCGCGGACTACGTTGCCGAGGCCGGCACCGTGCCCGTCATCAATCCCGGCGAGTTGCACACCGGCTCGCGCGCAGTCGAAGCGGGCTGGCGCTATCGCGTGATGTATGTCCCGATCGACTTCATCCGCGATCTCGCGACCGAGGTCGCCGGGCGCGAGCAACCGCTGCCGTGGTTCGCGCCCGACGTAATCCGCGACCCGGATCTCTGGGATCGGGCACGCCGTGCCCATCGTCTGCTCGAAGACGACACTACGGATCCGCTCGCTGCCGAAGCCGCGCTGCTCGATGCGCTGTCGACGCTGCTCGTCCGCTATGCGCGCACGCGGCCGGTGTCGCCGATACGGATCGACGACCGTCGCGTCGCGACGATGAAGGACCGCCTCACCGCCGACCTCACCGCCCCGCTGAAACTCGCCGACCTCGCGACAACCGTCGACCTGTCGCCGTTTCACGCGGCGCGCCTCTTCACGCAGAGCACCGGTCTCGCGCCACACGCATGGCGCAACCAGATCCGTCTGCAGCGCGCGCTCGCGCCGTTGCGTGCAGGCGCATCGGTCGCCGACGTCGCGGTCGCACACGGCTTCACCGACCAGAGCCACTTCACGCGCCACTTCCGCCGGATGTTCGGCGTGCCGCCCGGCCGCTGGCAGGGCAACTGAGCCCACTGCAGATACAAAGCCAGACCGCAAGAACGTACAAGCCCGCCGTCCTCCCGCCCCGCTATGCTCGCCGGACAGGAGGATAGATTGACTCAGACCCGCCCCACTTACCGCTTTCGCGAATTCACCGCCGGCATGCGCGACACGGTGCCGATGCTCATCGGCGCCGCGCCGTTCGGCGTGATCTTCGGTACCCTGGTCACGTCGGGCCCGCTGCATCCATGGCACGGGCAACTGATGTCGCTCATCGTATTCGCCGGCTCCGCGCAGTTCATCGCGATCGGGCTGATCGCCGGCCACGCGAGCTTCGCCGTGATCTGGGCAACGACGCTGATCGTCAACCTGCGGCACGTGCTGTACAGCGCGACGCTCGCGCCGCATGTCGCGCATCTGTCGATGCGCTGGCGCTGGGCGCTCGGCGGCCTGCTGACCGACGAGGTCTTCGCCGTCGCGTGGGCGCACTACCGGCTGCACCCGCCCGGCTCCGTCGGACCGTATTACTTCTTCGGCTCCGGCCTGTCGATGTATCTGAACTGGCAGATCTGGACGCTCGCGGGACTCGTGTTCGGCGCCGCGTTTCCGGGCCTGCAATCGCTCGGCCTCGATTTTGCGATGGTCGCCACGTTCATCGCGATCGTCGTGCCGCAGCTTGTCGCGCTGCGCTACGTGGCGGCAGCGGTGACCGCCGGCGCGCTCGCGTTCTTCTGGCAGGACTGGCCGTACAAGCTCGGGCTGCTGGGCGCCGTATTCGTGGGCGTCACGGTCGGCGTGCTGCTGTCGCGGCCGGGTTTATGGCAGCGCCAGCAGCACCCCGCGGGAGCCGGCCAATGAACGACGTGCTCCTGATTCTCGGCATGGCGCTGATCACGTGGGTGATCCGCGCGGCGGTCTTCGTGCTCGGCGACCGCCTCGTGTTTCCGCCGCTCGTGCGCACCGCGCTCGGCTTCGTGCCGGTCACGGTGCTGACCGCGATCATCGTACCGATGGCGGTGTCGCCGCACGGCGCGCATGCCGAACTGACCTGGCGCAATCCGCAGCTGGTCGGCGCGCTCGCGGCGATCGGCGTCAGCGCCTGCACGCGCCGTCCGCTGCTGACGATCGCCGTCGGCCTCGCGGTGTTCTTCCTGTGGCAGGGCGTGGTGCTCCGGTGAGCATCGCGGCAACTGTCCACCGTCCGCCCTCAAGTTTTTTCGCGTCCCGCCGATAAGCAATCGTAGTCCGCCAGCCGGACCCGCATTTCTGCCGCGTCATCCAGATGCGGCGGAGAGCGCATTCCATCATGCCGGCATCGCCGATATCTGCGCGAGGCAACAGCGTGGACGTCGGCATGCAGCGATGCTGTGCACGGAAGACCATACGGGACAAGACATGGGGCAGATCACCCTTTCACTGAAGGACGAAACGATCGTTTCGCTGCGCAAGGATTTCGATGCTTTCCTGCGCGTATCGCTGAAGCTCGATCCGCAATTTGCGACGCCGTCGTTCGAAGATTTTCTGCGCGCGAAGCTGCTCGACAACATGGTGCCGCTGACCGAACACGCGGTGCAGCGGATGCTCGCCGGCGGCCAGTACGCGTGGGCGAAGCGCACGCTCGACAAGGAGTTTCCGGACGTCGTCGCGATCCTGATGCGGCAGGCCATCGAGTACGGCTTCGGCTTCGCGGTCCGCTCCGAATGGACGCCCGACGAACTCGCGAAGCAGTCGCGCAGCTGGGCACAGGCAATCGTCGAGGAAGCGGGCGGCGACGCACTGCTGATCGACCCGCTCGCTGCGCAGATCAAGTCCGCCGCACAGGACATCCAGGTGCTCGAGGAAACGATGCAGACGCCCGCGTGGCGGCTCGCCGAATCGCTGCGTCAGCGCGTGTACGAAGCAAAGGTGGCGTGCGAGACGAGCGTCGGCAGCGCCGCGCGCGAAAAGCTCGGCGAACTGCGCGGACTGCTGCGACTCGGCATCGCGCACGGCTCGTTCCAGAAGCAGGAAGCGCAGCAGATCATGGAGTACCTGCGTCTGCTGAAGCCCGAGATCTTCATCGAGGAACCGTACGACGTGTTCGCACGGCTCGCCAGCTGGCTGCGCAATTTCTTCACGCCGCCGCCACCGCGTGCGCAGCGGCCCACTCGCTGAGCTGTCGCACGGCGCGGTACACGGCGCGCGGTTCACGAAAAGCCCGCGCCGTGTGCACTGTTATTCCCACATCTTTCTAAGCTTCGTCGCGATCTCGAGCTTCGCCTGCGCGGCGGCCGCGAGGCCCGCCGCGGTCGGCACGGTCGGCGGCGCGACACGCGGCCATGCGTACGCGTCGAAATGCGGCAACAGACCGGCAGGAATAAAGCGTGTGCGCGACGCCCACACGTGACGGTCGCCGAGATGCGTCTGGTTGTGCACGTAAAAGCGCTGCGGCACGACGATATGCAGGTCTTCCTTTGCGCGCGTCATCGCGACGTAAAGAAGCCGCCGTTCCTCCTCGATCTCCTCGTCGCTGCCGGTGCCAAGATCGGATGGCAGGCAGCCGTCCACGCCATTCAGCACGAACACGTTGCGCCACTCCTGCCCTTTCGCCGAGTGGATCGTCGACAGGATCAGGTAGTCCTCGTCGCGCAGCGGATCGCCGGATTCGTCGCTGGTCGCATCGGGCGGATCGAGCGTGAGTTCGGTCAGAAAGCGTTCGCGCGACGCGTAGGTGCCCGCGATGCTTTCCATCTGCAGCAGATCCGCGTGACGAGCCGCCGCGTCTTCATGATTGCGTTCTAGATGCGGCTCATACCAGCGGCGGATCGTTTCGAACTCGGCGGGCCACGGCGTCTCACGGGCGCCCACCGCCGACATCAGCGCGACGAACGGTGCCCAGTCTTCGAGCGCGCGTGGCGGCGGCGCGAACGCGGCGAGTGCGGTGTGGGTGTGCGTGGCCGGAAGATGCACACCGGCTGCGGCATCCGCACTCGCGGCCACCTGATCGAGCACGCGCGCGGCCGTCGCCGGCCCAATGCCGGGCAACAGTTGCACGACGCGAAAACCCGCGACGCGGTCGCGCGGATTCTCGGCCCAGCGCAGCACGGCGAGCAGATCTTTCACGTGGATCGAATCGAGAAACTTCAAGCCGCCGAATTTCAGGAACGGGATGTTGCGCCGGGTCAGTTCGATCTCGAGCGCTGCACTGTGATCCGAGGCGCGAAACAGCACGGCCTGCGACTTCAGCGTCATACCGGCTTCGCGGGCGTCGAGAATCTGCTCGAGGACGTAGCGCGCCTGCGCCGCTTCGTCCTCGACGGTGACGAGCCGCGGCCGCTGCGCCGACGCCTTGTCGGACCACAGGTTCTTCGTGAAGCGCTCGCTCGCGAGCCCGATCACCGCGTTCGACGCGGCGAGGATCGGCTGCGTCGAACGGTAGTTGCGCTCGAGCGTCACCTGCTTCGCGGGCGGATCGAAATGCGCGGGGAAATCGAGGATGTTGCGCACCGTCGCACCGCGAAACGAATAGATGGACTGCGCGTCATCGCCGACCACCGTCAGGCCGCGGCCGTCCGGTTTCAGCGCGAGCAGGATCGACGCCTGCAGACGGTTGGTGTCCTGGTACTCGTCGACGAGCACGTGATCGAAACGGCCCGACAGGTCCGCGGCAAGCGACGGTTCGGCCGCGACGTACGACCAGTACAGCAGCAGGTCGTCGTAGTCGAGCACGCTCTGCTTCTGCTTCGCGTCCACATAGGCGGCGAACAGCACGCGCAGGTCCGCCTCCCATTCGCAGCACCACGGAAACGCGCGAGAAAGCACGTCCGCGAGCGAAGCGCCGGTGTTGACGACCCGCGAGTAGATCGCGAAGCAGGTGCCTTTCGACGGAAAGCGGCGCTCCTTCGCCGAGAAGCCCAGCTCATGCCGCACGAGATTCATCAGGTCGGCGGAATCTTCGCGGTCGTTGATCGTGAAGGCCGGCGACAGGCCGATCCGCTCCGCGTATTCGCGCAGCAGCCGCGCGCCGACGCTATGGAACGTACCCGACCACGTCAGACCCAGCGCCGTGCCTGCCCGCGTACTAAGCGCCGTACACGCGATGCGCGACGCGCGGCGCGTCATCTCCTGCGCGGCGCGGCGCGAGAACGTAAGCAGCAGGATGCGCCGCGGGTCCGCGCCCTTGACGATCAGATGCGCGACGCGGTGCGCGAGTGTGTTCGTCTTGCCCGACCCGGCACCCGCGATCACCAGCAGCGCGCTGGCGTCGCTGGCGTACTCGACTGCCTCACGCTGCGCGTCGTTGAGTTTCGCGAGCCAGGCGTCGGTATCGGGTACGGGTAGCGGGGAATCGGCGACGGAGAGCACGGTAGGCGTTAAGTGGAACGGTGGAAACGGTGAAAGCAGCACGTGACGCATACTGTATATCCATACAATCCATGGCGGCAAGTTCGCTGGCGTCTACCGCTCCTTAAACGAAAACGGCCCGGCCGCTTACTCGCGCCGGGCCAGTCTGGCTTATGATGCGAACCCCCTGCTTCGACCCGCACGCACCATGCCCAACCTTGACTTCACGCTGACCGGCGACTACGTCGAACTGCACAATCTCCTGAAGCTGACGGGCCTCGCCGACAGCGGCGGCTCCGCGAAGCAGCTGGTCGCGTCCGGCGAGGTGACGGTCGATGGCCAGGTCGAATCGCGCAAGACGTGCAAGATCCGCGCGGGCCAGGTCGTCCTGCTCGGCGATACGCGGATCGCCGTCCACGAAGCGTAAGCCGTTTCACCGCTTTTCTTCTCCTTTTCGCTGCAACCAGCCAAATCCGCACCAATTTTGTGCCTGTTGATCGACAACGGGGCGCGAAGGCAATAAGCTGTCTGCTTCCGCGGAATTGACAGATCAATGACGGCCCCACTTCTACAGAAGTGCGGCCGCTCCGCCGTTTACCAACCGATTCCACCCATGACCCACACCGGCCAATCCGATACGGGCCGCCCCACGTTTGTCCGCGCCAGCGCCCCGCCGCCGTCGCTGTCGCGCCATGCCGCCGACACCGCCCGCCTCGCGGCGCCGCTCGCAATCGCGCAGCTGTCGCAGATGGCAATGAGCGTCACCGACACCGTACTGCTCGGCTCGCTCGGCGCCGACGCGCTCGCGGCCGGCGGCCTCGGCGCCAACCTGTTCTTCACGGTAATCACGCTGCTGCAAGGCGTGCTGACGTCGGTCAGCGTCAGCGTGTCGCATGCGCGCGGCGCGCAGAACGAAGACCGCGTCCCGCACATCTACTGGACCGGCTTCGTGCTGTCACTGCTGCTGGCAATCCCGGCGTTCGCGCTGCTGTCGTTCGCGACGCCGATCCTGCTCGCGGTCGGCGAGCCGCCGCTGCTCGCGCATAACGTCGGCGAATACGCGGCGGTGCTGCGCTGGGCGTCGCCCGGCAGCCTGATCGGGATCGGGCTGATGCGTTCGTTCCTGCCCGCGATCGGTGCGGCAAAGCGGCTGCTGTGGGTCGCGCTCGGCGGCGTGTTCGTCAACGGCTTTCTGAACTACGGGCTGATCCACGGCGCGTGGGGACTGCCGCGCCTCGGCTTTCTCGGCTCCGCCACCGCGACGACGTTCACGGTCTGGGTTTCCGCGCTCGTGCTGATGGCGCTGCTGCATCTGCGGCCACGCTACCGTCGCTTCGTCGTCGCAAAACGGCCGAACGTGCCGCTGATGGGCGAGCTGTTCGGCATCGGCTGGCCGGTGGCGATCACCTATGGTGTCGAGACGACGCTGTTCCTCGCGACCGGCCTGATGGTCGGCGTGCTCGGCGAGTCGTCGCTTGCCGCGCATCAGATCGCGCTGAACGTCGCGTCGGTTGCGTTCATGGTGCCGCTGTCGATCGGCCAGGCCGCGAACGTGCGGGTCGGCTTCTGGGCCGGCGCGGGACAACCGCTCGCCGCGCGTCATGCGGGCTTCGTCGCGCTGGCGCTCGGCGTCGGCTTCATGATGCTGTCGGGCCTCGTGCTGATCGTCGCGCCGCACGCGATCGTCGGGCTGTATCTGCATCTCGACGACCCAGCCAACGCGAAGACGGTCCAGCTCGCGACGTCGCTGCTCGGCGTCGCGGCGCTGTTCCAGATCGTCGACGGCATGCAGACGGTCGGCTCAGGCTGTCTGCGCGGTCTGAAGGACACGCGCATTCCGATGCTCGCCGCGGCGTTCGGCTACTGGGGTATCGGGTTCCCGATTGGCTACACGCTCGCGTTCCATGCGGGCCTCGGCACGCGCGGACTGTGGTGGGGACTCGCCGCCGGACTCGCGAGCGTCGCGCTGTTGATGACGCTGCGTTTTCACCGGCTGAGCCTGCGCGGTCTGACGAAGCCCCCGCCATCTCAACCCGCGTCGTGAGCTAAGCAAAGCACGCATTGTTGGTTGGTGGGGACAAACGGTCGCGCTACGATGGAGCCGTCTTACTTTGACACTCCTCTGACAGGGTTTTAACCCGCGCACTGCGCGGGTTTCTTTTTTGCGCGGGTGGTTCTGTTGTTCTTGCCGTTCGCGCTTCTTCGTCTTCTTCCGTGTTACCTCCGCGCTCATGCACGCCGTTGCGCGTGTCTCACGTCGAGCAGACGGTAAAATGCGCGTCGCATGTCGTGCGCCTCACGAGGGCGCGCGTCGTCTCGCGGTCCGTCGATCGACGTCGCACCCATGCCTCACCACCCCTTCGAACACAAAACAGAATCAAGGACCACCTGTCATGCTTGCCCGGGTTACCCGTCTCTTTCCGCTGTGGGCCGTACTCGTGTCGCTCGCCGCGTACTTCTCTCCGGCTTCGGTCACCCCCATCGCGCCGCACGTCACCACGCTGCTCACGATCATCATGCTCGCGATGGGCGTCACGCTGTCCGTCGCCGATTTCCAGCGTGTCTTCACGCGGCCCGCACCGGTCGTCGCGGGCATCGTGCTGCACTACCTCGTGATGCCGCTCGCCGCCTGGGCGATCGCGAAGGCGCTGCGGATGCCGCCCGATCTCACCGCCGGCATGGTGCTCGTCGGCAGCGTCGCGAGCGGCACGGCATCGAACGTGATGATCTATCTGGCGCGCGGCGACGTCGCGCTGTCGGTGACGATCAGTGCGTTGTCGACGCTCGTCGGCGTGTTCGCGACGCCGTTGCTCACGCGTCTGTACGTCGACGCGTCGATCGTGGTCGACGTCCGCGGCATGCTGCTCAGCATCCTGCAGATCGTGGCGGTGCCGATCGCCGTCGGCCTCGCGATCAACCATCTGTTCAACCGCGTCGTGCGCGCGATCGAACCTGCGCTGCCGCTCATCTCGATGGTCGCGATCCTGCTGATCATCGCGGCGGTGGTCGGCGGCACGCAGAAGAGCATCGCATCGGTCGGGCTCGTCGTGATGCTCGGCGTCGTCCTGCATAACGGCATCGGCCTGCTCGGCGGCTACTGGGGCGGTCGTCTGCTCGGCTTCGATGAAGCCGTGTGCCGCACGCTCGCGATCGAAGTCGGCATGCAGAACTCGGGGCTCGCCGCGACGCTCGGCAAGTTGTACTTCACGCCGATCGCCGCGCTGCCCGGTGCGCTGTTCTCGGTATGGCACAACCTGTCGGGTTCGCTGCTCGCCGGCTACTGGGCGGGTCGTCCCGCAAAGGGGTCGACGCATTCCGCGCAGGCCGGCGTGCAATCGCTGGACAGCGGGCGCGGCTAATCCCCACCGCTGTCTTCGCCGCCCCGCCACGTTATTCCCCATTAGAATCGCTGATGCACCGCCCGGCCGACACCGCGCGATGCCTATGATGCCCATGACATCCGATCGTCAGTCGATCCATGCGGAGGACGCAGCGTGCCGGCGTATTCGAGCCACCTTCAGACGCAATCCAGCGCGCACTTATCGAGCCACGTCGCCGCGGCCCTGCGCATCGCGCTGCTGTGCGTGGCAACGATGTGGCTCGGTGCCTGCGCGACGCGTCCTCCGGCCACCGACCTCCCTCGCACCGAATCCCACGCGCTGCCGCCCGATACGCCGACGCCGCTCGCCAGTGCACTCGCCGCTCCCGAGCGAGCGCATCCGGGGCAATCGGGTTTCCGCGTGCTGTCGAACGGCACCGAAGCGCTGCAGATGCGCATCGCGCTCGCGCGTGCGGCGACCAGGACGCTCGACATGCAGTACTACATCGCGGACGAGGACACGACCGGCAAGCTGCTGCTCGGCGCGGCCCTCTATGCAGCCGATCGCGGCGTACGTGTGCGGATGCTGGTCGACGATCTGAACTTCAAGGACATCGACAGCGTGATGGCTGCGCTGAACTCGCACGACAACATCGAGATCCGCGTATTCAATCCGTTCGGCACGACGCATCGGAGCGTGTTCGAACGCACGACGAACCTGCTGACGAAGATCGACGGCTTCACGCGACGCATGCACAACAAGGCGATGATCGCGGACAACCAGCTGGCGATCGTCGGCGGCCGCAATCTCGGCGACGAATACTTCAGCGCCAGCCCGACGCTGCAGTTCCGCGACCTCGATGTGCTCGCGGCGGGTCCGATCACCCAGGACGTGTCGGCGAGCTTCGACCAGTTCTGGTCCAGCAGCAGTTCGTACCCGCTGCGCGCGCTGAACAAACAGAAGTTCGATCCGCAGCAACTCGATGCCGTGCGCGACCAGCTGCGCGCTCACTGGCGCGAAAACGCCGACCCGTACAACGCGAAGCCGTTGAACGCGACGCCGCTCGCATCGCAGATCGCGAACAACGCGTTGGGCCTCACGTGGGCGGCGGCCGAATTCAAGGCCGATACGCCGGACAAGATCGCCAAGCCCACCGACGATTACGTCAGCCCGCCGATGCAGCGTCTGATCGAATTGACGCACGACGCGCAGAAGGAATTCCTCGTGTTTTCACCGTATTTCGTACCGCACGACGCGGGCGTCAACGCGCTCGGTGTGCTGACGAAGCGCGGCGTGCGCGTTGCGATACTGACGAATTCGCTCGCCGCCACCGATGCAGTCGCCGTGCAGGCCGGCTACAGTCCGTACCGTGTACCGCTGCTGCGCAATGGCGTCGAACTGTACGAGTTCAGACCGGTCAGCGAACGCGCGAGCGTGGGTCTGACCGGCTCGAAGTCGAAGGCGAGTCTGCACGCGAAGGCCTATGTGATCGACCGCAAGATTCTCGTGATCGGCTCGATGAATCTCGATCCGCGGTCGGCGCACCTGAACACCGAACTCGCGCTCGTGATCCACAGCGAGCCGCTCGCGCAGCAGGTCGCCGCGCTGTTCGACCGCGCGACGCAGCCCGACATCAGCTACCACGTGACGCTCGCGACGCCCGACGAGATCGCACGACTGAAAGCAGGCAGCGCGACGACGTCGCCGCTCATCTGGACCGATCAGGAAGACGGCAGGACGCGCACCTATAACCTCGATCCGCAAGCGGGTTTCTACAGAAATCTGCTGACCGGGCTATTCTTGCTTCTACCTGTCGACGACCAGCTTTGACGGCGCGCGCACGCTTGCGCACGCCGCAATTCCATCCATCAAGTGGAGTGAAATCATGACCGAAGACGTACGACTGGAGCGCGACACGTTCGGCGAGATCGCCGTGCCGAACGCTCGCCTGTGGGGCGCGCAGACGCAGCGCTCGTTGCAGAATTTCCGCATCTCGTCGGAGAAGCAGTCGCCGGAACTGATCACCGCGCTCGCGGTGATCAAGCGCGCGGCCGCCGAGGTGAATCTCGGGCTCGGCGTGCTCGACGAACAGAAGGCGCACGCCATCGTGCAGGCCGCCGACGAAATCATCGCGGGCAAGCATCCCGACGAATTCCCGCTCGCGGTGTGGCAGACGGGATCCGGCACGCAGACCAACATGAACCTCAACGAGGTGATCGCGAACCGCGCGAGCGAACTGCTCGGCGGCGAGCGCGGCGAAGCGCGCAAGGTGCATCCGAATGACGACGTGAACCGCGGCCAGTCGTCGAACGATGTGTTCCCGACCGCGATGCACGTCGCCGCCGCGACCGGCATCGTCAAGCATCTGCTGCCCGCGCTGAAGACGCTGCGCGACACGCTCGACGGCAAGGCGAAGGCGTTCGCCGGGATCGTGAAGATCGGCCGCACGCACTTGCAGGACGCAACGCCGCTCACGCTCGGCCAGGAATTCTCCGGCTACGTCGCGCAGCTCGATCAGGGCATCCGTCATGTGGAATCGACGTTGCCGCATCTGTACGAACTCGCGCAGGGCGGCACGGCAGTCGGTACCGGTCTGAACGCGCATCCGAAGTTCGCGGCCGAAGTGGCAGGCGCGATCGGTAAGCTGACCGGCGTGCCGTTCGTCACCGCGCCGAACAAGTTCGAGGTGATGGCCGCAGCGGATGCGCTGGTGTTCGCGCACGGCGCGCTGAAAACCGTCGCGGCGAGCCTGAACAAGATCGCGAACGACATCCGCTGGCTCGCGAGCGGTCCGCGCTGCGGCCTGGGCGAACTGTCGATTCCCGAGAACGAGCCGGGCAGCTCGATCATGCCGGGCAAGGTCAACCCGACGCAGTCGGAAGCGCTGACGATGCTGTGCGCGCAGGTGTTCGGCAACGACGTCGCGGTGAACATCGGCGGCGCGAGCGGCAACTTCGAGCTGAACGTGTTCCGTCCGATGATCGCGCACAACGTGCTGCAGTCGATCCGCCTGCTCGCCGACGGCGCGCACAGCTTCAACGACAACTGCGCGGTGGGTATCGAGCCGAATCGCGATCGCATCGACACGCTGCTGAACGAATCGCTGATGCTTGTCACCGCGCTCAATCCGCACATCGGCTACGACAAGGCCGCGCAGATCGCGAAGAAGGCGCACAAGGAAGGCACGACGCTGAAGGCCGCCGCGCTCGCGCTCGGCCACGTGACGGAACAGCAGTTCGACGAATGGGTAAAGCCGGCCGACATGGTCGGCAACGTCAAGGTCTGACGAGCGCTACGCCGCCGTACTTTCGGGTACGGCGGCAGCAGGACTTCTACGCCTTGCCCTGGGCGACTTCGTCGGGCTTCAGTTCGACGATCGCGTCGAGCGCATCCTTCACATCCATCGCGTACTTCGCGAGCCGGTGCTGTTCGTCGGTTTCGGGCAGGAACGACGGCACCGGCACCGGATGACCGTTCTCGTTGACGGCCACCATCACGACGAGACAGTCGGTGGTCTGCATCAGTTCACCTCCCTTCGGATCGCCGGCCTGCACGGACACGTGGATGTGCATGCTGGTGCGCCCCGTCGAGACAACGCGGGCGCGCAGCTCCACCAGATTGCCGACCAGAATCGGCCGGCGAAAACGGATGTTGCCGACGCTCACCGTCACGCAGTAGCGGCCCGACCAGACGGCCGCGCATGCATACGCGGTCTCGTCGATCCACTTCATCAGCGCACCACCGTGCACCTTGCCGCCGAAATTGACCGAGGTCGGCTCGGCCAGAAAACGGAACGTGGTCTCGGATCGGTCGAGCGGCGCAGTGGGGGTACTCATGGGGACTCCGGTCGGACAGACGTAACGAAAGGAGCCGATTATACGAGCGCCATTAAGCGGCGGGGTCTGGAGGCGGGACGTCACGCATGCCGTGTCGACTCGAAGCGCTCCCGGTAATCGAGCGGCAGCACGCCGAAACCGCGGACGAACGCGCGCCGCAGATTCTGTTCGCTGCCGAATCCGCATTCAAGCGCGATCCGCTTCAGCGGCCGGCGCGACTCGGCGAGCGCGCGCGACGCCGCCTCGAGCCGTAACGCCGACACGGTCCGCGCGGGCGTGCGCCCCACCTGTTCGACGTAGCGTCGCGCGAACGTGCGCGGACTCATCCGCGCGCGCTCGGCGAGCCGCTCGACCGACAGGTCCTGGCGCAGGTTCGCGGCCATCCAGCCATGCAGTCCGTCGAACGCGCCGCCTGCGGATGTCTGCGCAGCCAATGCCGCGCTGAACTGCGCCTGGCCGCCCGGCCGTTTCATGAACACGACCAGTCGGCGCGCCGCGTGCATCGCGATCGCGTGGCCGAGGTCCTCCTCGATCAGCGCGAGCGCGAGATCGATGCCCGCCGTCACACCCGCCGACGTCCACACGCTGCGACCCGCGTCTGCATCGATGGTCTCGCGCACGAAGATCGGCGCGGCGTCGACGTTCACGCGCGGATAGCGCTGCGCAAGCAGTGCGGCGGAGCGCCAGTGGGTCGTCGCGCGCAAACCGTCGAGCAGCCCTGCCTCGGCGAGATAGAACGCACCGGTGCACACCGAGCAAACGCGGCGGGCCTGCGGCGCACGCCGCGCAATCCACGCCGTCAGCGCGGGCTGCAGCGCGCAACCCGCGCTGATCGGCACGCCTGGGACGATCAGCGTATCGATGGATTCGTTGTCGAGCGTGTCGAGTCGTTGCGTGACGATGGGCAGGCCCGGGAACGTCTGCAGCACGCCGCCGTCGATCGATGCGACCGTCAGGCGGTACGCGACAGGCGCACCGTCGCCCGACAGGTGCTCGCCCGCGAGCGCAAGTTCGGCGCGCCAGAACACCTCGAGCGGACCGCATGCATCGAGCAGCACGAGATCGGGCGCGACCGCGAAAACGATGTGGCGGACTGTGGACGTCGTGGCTTCGTCGGGGGTCTCGCGCGTGCGTTTTCTGGCTGATGTGTAGGCGGACGTGTTGCGCATCTATCGCCTCCGGAGGGAGATCGAAGAAACAACGCAAAGAGTCCCGTAACAGGGATGAGGAAACGACATCGGCTGACCTCGCGGCGGATAGATGATCCGCCATCGTCGCGCGAACGACGCTGGCAGAGAGGTCAATGATGCATCAATTTCCGCCAGCGCGAGATCGTGGCGACAGGACTATCGGCGCACCGAGACGCCTTCGTCGATCGTGCCGTACATCGTGAGGCTGCCGCCGCCCGCCCCCGACGACGTGCCGCCGCCCTGCGCGCACGCGGCGCACAGCAACACGACAGCAGCAAGGGCAACGAGCAGTTTCATGGCGGCGGTTCTACGGTTTTTGAGGGGTGAAAAACAATTCTAGCCTGGTGCCGTCTGGCGACGCAGAGCGAACACCCATCCGACACTTCAGACGACCCTGAAACATCGAATGCCGCACAAGGTTAAAGTAAAGACATCGCCGCCGTTCACGTTCAAGGAGACGCTTATGTCGACCGCCCTCACCGACCATCACAGCCATTTTCCGGGCCTCAGCCGGATCGGCGCGCTGCTGGCCGACCCCGGCCGCGCGGCGATGCTGTGGGCACTGATGGACGGCAGCGCACGCCCCGCCGGCGAACTCACGCTGATCGCGGGGCTGTCGCCGTCCGCGGCCAGTGCGCATCTCGCGCGTCTGACCGACGGCGGTCTGCTTGCGCTCGAAGTGCGCGGACGTCATCGCTACTTCAGGATCGCGTCGCCGGAAATCGCCGCGTCGATCGAAGCACTCGCGAGCGTCGCCGAAGCGACCGCGCCGCAGCGGACCGTGCCGCGTCCCGCACGCACAGTGCCCGTCGAGATGCGCTATGCGCGCACCTGCTACGACCACATGGCGGGCGAACTCGCCGTCAGCGTGTTCGAGCGGATGGTCGAACACGGCCTGCTCGCTCGTGACGGCGATTCGCTCGAAACGACGTCGGACGGCGCAGCGCATTTCGCCGGCTGGGGCATCGATATCGACAGCCAGCGCAGCCGGCGGCGCCGCTTCGCATGCACCTGTCCCGACTGGAGCGTCCGGCGTCCGCATCTGGGCGGCGCACTCGGTGCGGCGCTGCTCGATTCGTGGTCGACACGCGGCTGGATCGAACGCTCCCAGCAGCCGCGCATCCTGCGTGTCACGCCGGCCGGCCGCCGTCACTTCGACGCGTTTCTTGCACGCTGATCTCAGCGCGGTTACGGCTATGCTGCATTCGCACTTCGTTTGACTTACAACCCGCTCCGCAGACAATTTTTGTTACAGCCCCATCACGAGGACTTACAAATCAGCGTGCCTTGAAACAAGGGCCGAAGGTACAGTGGTTTCACACGGCGCCGCATTGCGCGGCGTCCGACGGAGAGACATCATGACTAACCACACCCAACGCCCATCACTGTCGAATTTTCGCCGCGTCATACGTCCTACACTGTTCGCCCTTGCGGTCCTCGCGCTCGCCGGCCAGTCGATTGTCCAGCCGGTTCTCGCGCAGGAAGCGCCGCCGCCCGATGCGGCAGCTCCCGCCAACGCGCAGCAGAATGTCGATCCCCCCAGCCGCGTCGCGCGGCTCAACTACACGAGCGGTGCGGTCACGACCGAGCCGGCCGGTGCCACCGACTGGTCGTATGCGCAGCTCAATCGTCCGCTCACTACTGGCGATCAACTGTGGAACGATCGCGGCGCGCGCTCGGAACTGCACATCGGTTCGACGGCCGTGCGCGTCGGCGACACGACGAGCCTCGACATCCTCAATCTCGACGATTCGTCCGCGCAGTTGAAGGTCACGCAAGGCACGCTGTCGACGCGTGTGCGTGAATTGCCGCCGGGCTCGAGCTACGAGATCGACACGCCGAACGTCGCGCTCGGCGTCAACGGCGCCGGCGACTATCGCGTCGACGTTGCGCCGGACGGCAGCAGCACGACCGTGACGGTGCGCGCAGGCAGCGCGACGGTCTACGGCGACGGTGGCCAGGTGCCGGTCGGCGCGGGCCAGCAGATCCGTTTCACGGGCACCAACCTGCAGCAGCTCGCCGACAATGGCGTGCCTGGCCCCGACGCATTCGATCAATGGGCCGCCTCGCGCGACGCCGCGGAAGACCGCTCGGTGTCCGCGCGCTACGTGTCGCGCGACATCCCCGGCTACCAGGATCTCGACGCGAATGGCGCGTGGCGCAGCAACCCGCAGTACGGCGAAGTCTGGGTGCCGAACGCGGAGCCCACGGGCTGGGCGCCGTATCACGACGGTCACTGGGTCTGGCAGGCACCGTGGGGCTGGACATGGGTCGACGACGCGCCGTGGGGTTTCGCACCGTATCACTACGGTCGCTGGGCTTACGTCGACGATTCGTGGGCGTGGGTGCCGGGGCCGGTCGTCGTGAGCGAGCCGCCGGTGTATGCGCCGGCGCTGGTCGCGTTCGTCGGCGGCGACAGCCACTTCAACTGGGGCGTGAGTCTCGCGATCGGCGGGATTGCAGCGGCAGGCGTCGCGTGGTTCCCGCTCGGTCCCGGCGAGCCGTGGCATCCGCGTTGGGGCGGCTGGAGTCCGCACTACTACGACCGTGTGAACCGCACGGTGGTCGTCAACAACATCAACCGCTCGGTGAACGTGACGAACATCACGAACATCCATAACACGTACATCAACTATCGCGCGCCGGGTGCACTGACCGCTGTGCCCGCTACCGCGTTCGTGCACGGGCAACCGGTCGGCCGCTTTGCGCAGAAGGTGAATCCGAATCAATGGCACAACGCGCAGATCAATCCGGGTGGCCCCGGCATCGCGCCGGTCCGCGGCAGCTTCGGCCCGGGCCTGCGCAACGCGAACTACCGGCCGCCTGCGGCTGCGGTGCAGCGGTCCGTCGTCGCGACGCGTAACCCGGGCATCCCCGCCGCGTACCACGATCAGCTTGCGCAGCGCTTCGCTCAGGGCACCGGCGGTCGCGTGCCGGGTGCGGGGCAACCGGTCGTGCGGACGTCGGTACCCGCGCATTTCGTCGGGTCGCCGCAGCAGCATGGCATCGCAGGGGTGCCTGCGCAGAACGTGAGGATCGTGCAGTCGCATGCGCCAGGACGGATGCCTGGTGAAGCGCCTGGCGCACCGGGTGCACCGCAGGTCGCCGGTCAGCGGCCGGGTGCTCCTGGCGCGGTGCCGGGTCAAGGTCCGGGTCAAGGCCGCGCACCTGCGCCGACACCGGCCGAAGCTCAGGCTCAGGCTCAGGCTCGCGGCGAGCATGGGCAGCCGCAGCCGCAGTCCCAACCGAATAACGGCGTGCCGCGTCCGCCGCAATTCGCTGCGCACGGTCCCGAAGGTAACGCGGGTGCTCACCCTGCGGCACCGGGACAACTTGGCGCATCGCATGAGCCCGCGTGGACGCAGCAGCATGCGCCGATGGCACAGCAGGCGCAGGCACAACCGCGTGCACCGGAACCCGGTAATCCGATGCGCGCGGAGCAGCAACCTGCACAGAATCGCAACGTGCCGGCCGAGCAGCACATGCCGCCGCGCGAACAGCCGCAGCAACAACCGCAGCAACAAGCGGCACGCGCCCCCGAAGCACGGCCTGCTGAACCGCAGCCGCGTCCGCAGGAGGTACGTCCGCAACCGCAGCCTCAGCCGATGCAGCCGCGTCAGGAGCCTCGTCCGCAGCAGGCGCAACAGCAGCCTCGGCCGGAGTTTCATCCGCAGCCGCAGGCTCAGCCGCGCCAGGAGTTTCATCCGCAGCCACAAGCTCAGCCGCGTCCAGAGTTTCATCCTCCGCAGCAGGCGCAGCAGCCGCGCCCTGAACCGCGTCCGCAACCTCGCCCACCCGAGCCTGCGCAGCAGCATCCGGCGCCGCATCAGGAGCATCCGGAGCAGCATGCAAGCGGTGGTCACGACGAGCGGCACAAAGGCTGACGTAGCTGTTTCACGTACAAAAAAACCCGCATTCGTGCGGGTTTTTTGTACGTCGCGCGAACCGGATCAGACGGCCATCGGCGCGGTCAACGGTTCGTGATGCCGGTAACCGACGAGCGAAAAATCGGCCGGCTCGATCTTCTCGAGCCACTCGGGTTCGTACACGCCGGTCTGCGCATAATCGGGCACACGATCGGCGATCGCAAGACGCGGGCTTTCGTACGGTTCGCGCGTGAGCTGACGCTGCAGCATGTCGAGCTGGTTCTCGTAGATGTGCGCGTCGCCGATGAAGTAGCTGAACCAGCGCGGCGTGTAGCCGGTCAGCCGTCCGACCAGATGTAGCAGCGCCGCGCCCTCGGTCAGATTGAACGGCGTACCGAGGCCGACGTCGTTGCTGCGGATGTACAGGCACAGCGAAATCTCGCGACGCGCCGCGTTCGGCAGGAACTGATAAAGCAGGTGACACGCGGGCAGCGCGATCTCCTCGAGCACAGCGGGGTTCCACGCATGAAACAAAATGCGCCGGTCGGCCGGGTTCTGCATGATCGTGTCGAGACACTGGCGCAACTGATCGACGGCCTTGTAGAGCAGCACCTTGGGCTCGCCCGCCTCTTCGAATGCGGTCACCGTGCGATAGCCGCGCGCCGTCGCGTCCGCGATCTGCGCAGAAGCGCCCGCGTCCAGCACCTTGTATGCGGGCCAGCGACGCCACTGCACACCGTACACGTCGCCGAGATCGTCCAGACCGAGACGATACGGATTCGAAAGCCACTGCGGATTATCGTTTGCGTTCGCGTCCCACACCTTGCAGCCGAGATCGCGGAAGTCCGCGGCGCTACGACTCGCGCGCAGAAACCCGACCAGTTCACCGATCGCCGACTTGAACGCTAGCTTCTTCGTCGTCAGCGCGGGGAAACCCTGCTGCAGATCGAAGCGCAGCATCGCGCCGGGCATGCTGATCGTGCGGATGCCGGTGCGATTTTCCTGCCACGAGCCGGTGTCGAGAATCGAGCGGACGAGGTCGAGGTATTGTTTCATGCGAGCTTCCTTCGGCCGGGCGCGAAGCGCCCACGGGATGGCGACAGTCTGACTGTCAAACCGTGATTTTACCAAGCGGGAGGAGGATGCGCCCGACGCGGCGCCGAATGCAGAACAAAGCGCAGAACAAAGCGAACCGCAGCGCGTGCGGCGACGGTGCGGACTTCGCGCGCGAATCTGTGACAGGCATCACGCACGGGCGTCCCGTGCACGGCCCGTCACAGATGCGGCACCGGCGTTTGCAGATCGCCGCTGTGCTGCACGAGCGGCTCGGCCTCGATGTGCCGCATGCCATGCGCGCACAGCAGGCGATACAGCGTGACACGCGAGATGCCAAGTTCCTGCGCGGCATCGCCGAGTCGTCCACGATGCCGCAGCAGCGCGAGTTCGATCGCTTGCCGCTCGGCCGCTTCGCGCGCCTGCGCGAGCGACACCGGCACGATCTCGACGTATTCCGAAAGCTCGAGATCGCGCGCGGTGATCGCGCGACCTTCGGACATCACGATCGCACGCCGGACACGATTGATCAGCTCGCGCACGTTGCCCGGCCAGCTGTAGTTATGCAGCGCGGCGATCGCATCGGGTGAGAAGCCGCGCAGCCGCCGGCTCGCATCTTTTCTGAAACGTTCGAGCATATGTCGCGCGAGCAGTTCGATGTCCTTGCCGCGCGCGCGCAGCGGCGGCTCGTCGATCTGCAGCACGCAGAGGCGGTGATACAGATCGGAACGGAAACGTCCTTCGATCATCGCGGCGGTCATATCGACGTGCGTCGCCGAAATGATGCGGACATCGACCGGAACCGAACCATGACCGCCGAGCCGCTCGACCTTGCGCTCCTGCAGGAAACGCAGCAGGCTCGCCTGGCTTTCGAGCGGCAGGTCGCCGATTTCATCGAGAAACAGCGTGCCGCCGTTGGCCGCTTCGACGCGTCCGATCTTGCGCTGGTTCGCGCCCGTGAATGCGCCGCGCTCGTAACCAAACAGTTCCGACTGCAGCAGATGCGGCGGAATCGCGCCGCAATTGATCGGCACGAACGGCGCATCGCGCCGCGACGAACGCTCGTGAATCGCGACCGCTGTCAATTCCTTACCGGTACCCGATTCGCCCGAGATGAACACGGGCGCATCGGTCATCGCGACCTTGCGGATCGAGCGAAACAGCGCAAGCATCGCGTCGCACGAACCGACCATTTCGCCTTCGGTGCCGCCCGGTGTCGTCGCGTCGTTCGATGCAGGTTCGCCGAGCGACACCATGCCGTACGCGTGGCCCACCGAATCGACGATACGGTCGCCCGAATACGGCACCGTCACATAGTCGAAACAGTAATCGCGCACGAGCCGACGCAGTGCTGCGTCCTGCAACTGACCAGCTGTGGTCGCGGCGACCCAGCCGACGTTCGGCATCGTGAGGCACGCTTCGAAAGCGGCGATTTCGTGCTGCTGGAAACGGCTCGTGAGATCGAGCAGGCCGCCCGCCGCCGTACCGGCGCGAACGGCACGCCGCACATCGCGTGCGGAACCGACGACTTCGACATGCCAGCCGCGGTCATGAAACTGGGTGTGCAACTCCACGCTCGGGTCGCGCGAAACATAAATTAATTGGCGCGTTGCGGGTTCCATTATTCAGATCCTTTCGTCAACGAACGTTTAGGATGACGGCACGTACCTGAACAGGTTTCAGACACGCTGATTCGCATCGGATTCGCGCGGCGCGAAAACCGAACGGCCACTCCATTCGTGCGAACAGCGGATCCCCGAAAAGCGGCGTGTGTGTATCGAGACGGCCCAACCGCGGGCGTTTTTAAAATGGAAGCTCTTTTCGAGAGCTTACTATACGCCCGCCGCTTCGAAAACACATATGCAAATTAAATGCGCGGTAACCCGCGCCACAACGCTGGCGCCCTTTGCCCGCCGGTCCGCGCAATCTAATTAAAAGTTTTCCACAGAGGTATTGCGGCAGCGTTTCCATCGTCGCGCAATAGCTAATTGTTTCTCCATCGGTATTTTCTGCCGCCCGTTTCAGCGCTGAAACGTTTTTTCCCATTTAACCTTTTCGCCCGTCTGCGAATCTCCGGCAAATCCAGACACATCAATGGATTGCGGCGCATGGCACATGTTTCGCTAAATGCCTCGCACCAACGGAGACACATCATGCGACTCGCTTTCCGCATCGACCTGAATACCGTCTTACTCCGCACCGCGCTGTATGCCGCGCTGACTGCCGGCGTGCTGCCCTCCGCCGTTTATGCACAGGACTTCGGCTTCGGTGGCGCGAGCGGTGCCGGCTTCTTTGCGATGAACGCGATGAATGCCGCGAGCGTATTGAGCGCGGCCTCAGTTGATGTGCCGGCAACGATTGCGGGTCTCGCCGGCGGACTGGCGAACAGCAATGCGCGCAATCCGTCTGGTGAAAGCGATTCCACTGCGGCAGCGTCGCTGCTCGGCGCCGCCGATGCTGCATCGATGAACGATATTGCGCTCGACGACCAGGTGCTGTCGCGCCAACGCGGCGGCGCCGCCGGAATGGTGATGGTCGCCGCGACGCCGCAGCTGACGCGCGGCAACTCGGTGACGCTGTGGGACGAAATCGCACCACCCGCGCCGCTGCCGATACCGGTCGACGCCGCGCGGACCGCGCAAGCCAACGTCGCGAGTTTCACGAGAAAGTAGTTCTGCTTGAGCAGCACACGAAACGAATGAAGCGGAAGCGGCCTGACCAGCCGCCCGCAACGGGAGGAGACCATGACAACCTGGACCCAGTCGTCACGCACGCGCGCATCGTTCGCAGCGTTGCGACCGACTCTGCGGCTGATCTTGCAGGCGATGCTCGGCATCGCGGCCGCAACCGGCGCAGGCGCCGCGTTCGCGCAGCAGGACGAGAATCCCGGCGACATCATCGTGCAGCGGGAAATCACCCCGCGCAGCGCATTCGATCAGGTTCCTGTCAATCAAGACCCGGTCGCGGTACGTGCCACCACCTTCCCCGCCACGACGTTCAACCCCGCGATCGCACAGGTCGTGTCCGACGCGGATCTGACGAGCGCACACGGCTCGAGCGGCCTCGCGCCGGCCGGTGCGATGGCGAACGGCATGCAGACCATCACGCGGATCCTGAGCGGCAACGCGACTGGCAGCAACGTCGCGCTCGGCGCGGGCGGCATGGGCCAGGCGGGCCCCGGAATCGGCGGCACGATCTCGCAATCGGTGACGGGCGCGCTCGCGCCGCTGTCCACCGCGTTGACCGGCGCACTCGGAGGTCTGAAATGAGCGCGCCCCGGATCGCCCGTTCCGCTACGCATCCGGTGCTGCGCGCACTCGTCTGCGCCAGCGGCGTCGCGTTCGTGTCGCTCGCGTCGTTCGGCGGCGTGGCGCACGCGCAGCGCATCCCGGTCATCAGCGGCGATGCATCGATCGGCGTCGGCGCGGGTGTCGGCACGACCGGCGCTATCACCGTGAACGAAGCGGCCGGCGTCGACAACGCGCAGGCCAACCAGTTGACGATCACCACCGGCGGCGCCGTCGCGAACGACAACGCCAGCTCGCAGGGCGCGTCGGTCGCCGCGAAGGTCGTCGGCGCGCGCGCCTCGATCGGCAGCAACGCATTTTCGAATTCGTCCGGAGCCCTGATGATCAATCAGGCTGCGGGCGCAGGGAATCTCCAGCGCAACAGTGTGCAGCTCGGCACTGCGGCGCCAGGAGTCGCGACCGTGTCGGATGGGGAGCTATCCGCGACGACCGCGAACAACGGCGGTTTGGGACCATCCATCGGGGTTCATCAGCAACGCGACGTGACTATTTCCAGCGACGCCTTCAAGAACGTCAACGGGATCGTCCAGATCAACCAGACAGCCGGTGCCGGTAATGCTACGGCCAACAGTTTTGTGCTCCGTCCCCCGGCGGGCACTCTTTTTTAACTGACCACACTCGTAAATCGGAGCGATATCATGAAGCGCACTCTCATTGCTGCAGCCGTACTCGCCGCCGCGTCAGGCAGCGCGTTTTCGGCCCCGCTGCACAACCCGTTCATCTTCAACGCGACGCTCGTCGGCGAAGCGGTCGGCATCGAAGGATGGGTCACGCTGTTCGGCTGCGTCAGCGTAGACAGCACCGCCGGCGCCGTCGTCAACAACACCCAGAACGTGTCGACTCACGCGTCGATCAGCCCGAACGCGCAGACCTACACGTCCGGCTATGTGACGACGACAATCAACAACAACTCGTCGTCGATCAAGGGCGGCGGCGTGGCCTTCGCGACCTCGACGACGAGCCACTCGTCGTCGTCCTGGGGCGCTCAGGGCTTCCAGGAATCGTCCGGCTATTCGTATGGCCATCAAAGCAGCTCGATCACCGGCGGCGGCTATCAATATAGCCAGCAAAGCGCCGGCATCGCGGGCGGCTTCCTCAGCACGAGCCACAACCAGGGCGGCCAGATCTCCGGGGCTGCAGCGATCGAGGGCACCTACGGCTATCTGTTCCTGAACACTCCGAACGCGGGTATCGGCGGGGTGGCCGCGCAAGGCGCTTTCGCGGCCGGCTACAACGAATCGAACTACAGCAACTCGGCAGTGCTCGGCGGCGGTTTCCAGGCCTCCGAAGGCTCAGGCCAGGGTTCGATCTGGGGCTTCCATGCTGCTCAGGGTTCGGGCGGCCAGGCATTCGCGGAACAGTCGTCCGGCTATCAGGCAGGGGCGACCACGACGACCAATAGCGCGTATGCGGCATGGGGCATCGATGCAAGCCTCGCGACGACCGATGTGACGACGACCGGCAAGGTCACGCAGCACATCAACACGCAGACGGCGGGCACCCTGACGGCGACCACCGGCGTGGGCGCGGCACAAAACGTGTCGGGCAACGTCGGCGTCAACATCGCGGAAGGTGTGGACAACGCGCAAAGCAACGAAGCCTCGCTCGCATCGGTCGATGCCGGCGACGTGTTCGGCAATGCACAGGTGTTCAACAACCAGAGCTCGAGCGGCATGGCGAAGATCAACAACTTCAACGTGAACGCGTCGCTGGGTGACAACTCGCTGCAGTCCGCGTCGGGCAACGTCGGCGTGAACATCGCGTCCGGCATCGGCAACGTGCAGAACAACAGCCTTGCCGCCTCGACGTCGACTGTGTCGAGCCATCACGCCGACGGCGCGATGGTCGCGACCGACGACAGCAGCCAGCAAGCCAACCTCAGCTTCATGGGTACGTTCGAAGGCACGGCTACGCTCGGCGCGGGTGCACTTAGCGGTGCGAAGGGCAACATCGGCGTGAACATCGCCGGTGGCGCAGGCAACGTGCAGCACAACGGTCTCGCGATCGCTTCGATGAACGTCAGCAAGTAACGCTGACTCACGAAGCATTAGCGATATCGCATCAAGGGGGATGCGCCGGCGGCAGCAACCGCCGCCGGCGCACACAGGCAGGGAGAGACCATCATGCCCGGTTCGAACCGGTCTTTAGCGTTGCGGTTTGCCTCAAGGCTTGCCGTCGCGCTGGCGGGCTGCAGCTTCGCTGCGGCGACTCACGCGCAGTCGACGATCGATACGTCGACACAAGCGCAGTCGACGATCGATACGTCGACGTTCGCAGGCGTACCGCTGACCAAGACCGTGCGCTCGATGCGCGACATCCGCTACAACCACATCGTCAGCCAGCAGTTCGACTACAGCTGCGGCGCCGCCGCACTCGCGACGCTGCTGAAGTACGGCTACGGAATCGATATTCCGGAAACCGAACTGATCCGCCGGATGATGGTGTTCTCGACACCGGAAGTCGTCGTGAAGAACGGTTTCTCGATGCTCGACATGAAGAAGTTCGTCGAGACGATCGGCCTGCGCGGCAGAGGGTTCCGGGTCAATCCGGAGGCGCTGTATCACCTGCAGATTCCCGTGATGGTTTTGATGAACATCGACGGCTACGAACACTTCGTGATCGTCAAGCATGCCGAGAACGGCCGCATCTTCATTGCGGACCCCGCGCTCGGCAACCGCATCGTGCTGGAAGAGGATTTTTCGGGAACCTGGAACGGTCTCGTGTTCGCCGTCCTCGGAAAGCCCTTCAGGGAGGATTCTCCGCTGCTGCAAAACAACGAGTCGCTGGCCTTGAAGTTGCGCGCGAATGCGCTCAACGGGACGCTCGCGATTCCCTTTGTCGAGTACGGCTTGATCAAGGCAGACCTGTTCTGACCCAACCATGAAGCGCCAGATCTCACAGCTCGGCTTCGCGTTATGCGCCACGACGTGCAGCCTGACGAGCGGTGCGTTCGCCGCGGAAAGCATCGGCCCGCCGCCGGTGCCCGAAGCTCTTTCGGTCCGCGACGCCGCGCCGCACACCATCCAGTGGCAAACCGTCGACGACGACGTCCTCGCGCATCAAACCGGCAAGGGCGTCGGTGGGGAGACGATCTCCGGATTCGTCCTGAACCTGCTGTCGCAGTGGCAGCTGCCCAACGGTGCGACCGCCATCGCACAGGGCACGCTCGGCGTCGTGCAGAACGCCGTCAACCAGTTGAGCGCGACGGTCAATACGCTCGCGAAGGTGGTCGACGGCAGCGGCAACAACGGTGCCAATCCGAATGCGGTCGCGACCGGCGGCCAGGGCATCTCGGTGAACGGCGTGTCGCAGGTCGCGCAGGTGGCCGGCAACAGCAACGCCGGCTTCAACGCCGCGCAGATCGACTTCGGCAACGTCCCGCCAGCCGGATTGCCGGGCGGCAACAACGCCGCCAGCGCCGACGCGTCGAACGCGGCCGGCACGATCAAGGCGGGCATCTCGTTCGGCAGCGGCGGCGTCACGGTCGCGCTGCAGACGCCCGCCGGCCTCGCCACGCAAACCATCATGCCAAGCAACGCGCAGCAGGCCGGCGCCATCGCCCAGTTGCTCCAGATCGCAGGCAATAACCAGCAGGTCGCCAACCAGCTGCAACTGCATCTGCAAACCCAGCAGATGTCGTCCGCGATGCTGCGGCAGACCGGCGTACTCCAAGCCCTGCAAAACGCAGCCATCGTGAGGAGATGAAGCGGGCCGCCACCCGCTCGGAAGCACAGGCAGTTTGCATCGAACGAGGCCGCGCGACACGTGAAAGAGACCAGCGTGACGCGGCCGGGACCGGGGGAACAAAAATGAACAACGTTACAGGGACCAGGGCACCGCGCATCAGGCTCGCGGCCATTCCGGCCGCCGCGCTGCTGTTCGCGCTGTCGCAGGGGGCGGCCGCGCAGGCGCTCGCCAATCAGTCGGTGGAAGACCGGCTCAATACGCTGATGCGCGTCGTCGACGAGCAGCAGCGACAGATCCATTCGCTCGAACAGCAGGTCACGAATCTCGAGATGGCGCAGCGCGGCCGCGGTACGCCCGGCTACGGCGCGCCTGCCGGCAGCGAAGCGGTCGCCGATCAGCCCGGCGCCGACGGATTGCCGATGCCGCTGCCGCCGCTCGCGCAGCTTGCGCAGGTGAATCCAGGCTCGCTTGCGCCCGGCGGCGCGACCGGCACCGCGACCGGCGTACCGGTCAACCCGCCCGCACCAGGCGGATCGAGCGTAGCAGCACCAGGCTCGAGCGGTCCCGCGAGCATGCCCGACGGCACCATCGGCCAGACGCAGAAAGCGGCCGAACCGGTGCGCACGCAGTCCGAGGAAGCCGTCGTGCAGCGCGAGCACGCACCGCTCTTCGACCACAAGCTGACGCTCGACTGGGGCATCAGCGACACCTACTACGATCGCCGCCAGTTGCAGCTGTCCGGGTTCCTCGCGCTCGACGCGATCTTCCTCGGCAACATCAACCTCGGCGAGACGAAGTCGCACCAGGTGATGGCCGATCTCGACACGCGCTACGGCATCACCGACCGCATCAGCATCGACGTCGACGTGCCGTACATCTACCGGCACAGCAACTTCATCGTCGGTGGCGCGGGCGGCGCCGCGAACACGCTGTCCGACGCGTCGCTGAATTCGAGCGCGCTCGGCGACGTCAACTTCGGACTCTACTACCAGTTCCTGAAGGAGACCGCCGGCGTGCCCGACGTGGTCGGCAGCCTGCGCATCAAGGCACCGACCGGCACGTCGCCGTTCGGCGACAAGGTCGTACAGGTGTCGCCCGACAACACGAATCTCGTCGCGCCGTCGAAGCTGCCGACCGGCACCGGCTTCTGGAACATCACGGCCGGCGTGTCGGTGCTGAAGACCTACGATCCGGTCGTGCTGTTCGGCAGCCTCTCGTACACGTACAACATCGCGCGCTCGTTCGCGGACATCTCGTCGGTCGTCGGGCAGACGCAGCCGGCGACCGTGAAGCTCGGCGACATCATCCAGTTCGGCGGCGGCGTCGCGCTGGCGTTCTCGGACAAGGACTCGGCGAGCATCTCGTACACGATGGCGCTCGAACCCGCATCGAAAACGAGGGAGCCCGGCGGCAGCTACCAGAAGGTACCCGGCAGCGAAACCACCGCGTCGGTGCTGAACTTCGGGCTCAACCACGTGGTGAACAAGCATCTGACGATCAACGGTGCGGTTTCCGTCGGCCTCACGCCCGACGCGCCGAACTTCGTTGTCGGCGTGCGTTTCCCGTACACCTTCTGATGCATCACCGACATGAGGCCGATCGTGCGCGATTCATCCCATCTGACCAGTGTGACGCCATTCGCGGGTGCGGGCGGGCATCTCACGCTCGCGAGTTCGCAGGACTTTCCCGCGCCGTGCCCCGACCCGAACGTGCAGCGTGTGGACATGCCGCAAACGCATGACGGCGACGCACATACGGCCGACGCCGCCCGCGCGCTGCTATACGTGACGCGCACGCCGGACTGCGCGCTCGTCGCGCATCTGAAGAGCCGAGGCTGGAGCGTGTCGGTCGCGCGCTCGCCGCACGAGATCGTGCGACTGCTGAGACCCGATGCGCCGTACGCCGGCATCGTCGATCTCGCGAGCTTGCCTGTGCGCGAACTGGCCACGTTCGAGTCGGCCCTGCAGCAGGAACAGGTCGGCTGGATCGCGCTCGCCACTGAGGAACGGCTCGCCGATCTCCAGGTGCGGCGTCTGATCCGCCAGTACTGCTTCGACTACGTGAAGATGCCGGTCGCGGACGCGACGATCGATTACCTCGTCGGTCACGCGTTCGGGATGGTCGCGCTCGGCGATCTCGACTTCATCGCGGGCATCGCGTCCGCCGGCGACGACGAGATGGTCGGCACCTGCGAAGCGATGCAGCAGCTGTTCCGCACGATCCGCAAGGTCGCGAACACCGACGCGAGCGTGTTCATCTCCGGCGAATCGGGCACCGGCAAGGAACTCACCGCGCTCGCGATCCACGAGCGCTCGCCGCGCCGCAAGGCACCGTTCGTCGCGATCAACTGCGGTGCGATTCCGCACCACCTGCTGCAGTCGGAGCTGTTTGGCTATGAGCGCGGCGCGTTCACCGGCGCGAACCAGCGCAAGATCGGCCGGGTCGAAGCGGCTGCCGGCGGCACGCTGCTGCTCGACGAAATCGGCGACCTGCCGCTCGAAAGCCAGGCGAGCCTGCTGCGCTTTTTGCAGGAGGGCAAGATCGAACGGCTTGGCGGACGCGAGTCGATCGCCGTCGACGTGCGGATCATTTCGGCGACCCATATCGATCTCGAAGGCGCGATACGCGAAGGCCGGTTCCGCACCGACCTGTTCCACCGGCTGTGCGTGCTGCGCATCGACGAACCGCCGCTGCGTGCGCGCGGCAAGGACATCGAGATTCTCGCGCACCATATCCTGCATCGCTTCAAGACCGACAGCGCGCGCAAGATCCGCGGCTTCACACCGTCGGCGATCGAGGCGATGCACAACTACAACTGGCCGGGCAACGTGCGCGAGCTGATCAATCTCGTCCGGCGCGCGATCGTGATGGCGGAGAACAAGCTGATTTCCGCCGAAGACCTCGACCTCGCGCACTTCACCGCGCAGCAGACGATGACGCTCGCGCAGGCGCGCGAAGCCGCCGAGAAACGCGCGATCGAAATCGCGCTGCTGCGGCACCGGCATCGGCTGAACGAAGCGGCCACGGACCTCGGCATTTCGCGTGTGACGCTGTACCGGCTGATGGGCTCGCACGGTCTGCGCGCAGTGACCGAGCAGGACGACCGGCTTCCGCCCGATCATCAGGGCGAACCGCCCGACAGCCCGGACGTGTCCGACGTGTCCGGCGCTTAGGACGCGCGTCACGGCCAAGAGCGACGCGGCCAGGCGCAGGAGAGCCGTCGGGTACAATCGCCCGATGACTACTCCTGCTCTTTCGATGACGACGCTCACGCTGATCGTCGCGCGTGCGCGCAACGGCGTGATCGGCCGCGACAACCAGTTGCCGTGGCGGCTGCCCGAGGATCTCGCATTCTTCAAGCGCACGACGATGGGCGCGCCGCTCATCATGGGCCGCAAGACGCACGAGTCGATCGGCCGGCCGCTGCCGGGCCGGCGCAACATCGTCGTCACGCGCAACGGCAAGCGCCGCTTCCAGGGCTGCGATACCGCGACGAGCCTCGACGACGCACTCGCGCTCGCTGCGACCGACCATGCGCCGGTGGCGTTCCTGATCGGCGGCGCGGAGCTCTACGGCGAAGGGTTGCAGTACGCGGACAAGCTGATCGTCACCGAGATTTCCGCCGACTTCGACGGCGACGCGACGTTTCCCGCGCCGGACCCGCAGGACTGGGAAGAAACGGCCCGCGACACGCACCGCGCGCACGCACCCAACGATTTCGACTACGCGTTCGTCACGTACCGACGCAAGGTGCGCTGACGGGCGGCTGTCCTCTGCACCCCGTTTCGTCGCGCCATTGAAAAACGCCGCGAGCCCTGGGTACTCCCAGGTCTCGCGGCGTTTTTTATCTTGCCAGGGCTTTACTGCCCGGCGATCGTCATCCGTTCGATCAACACCGAGCCGATCTGCTTGGTGCCGCGCACGAGCGTGTCCGCACCGATCGCGACGATGTGATGGAACATCTCCTGCAGCGTGCTCGCCACCGTGATTTCCTCGACCGGGTACTGGATCTTGCCGTTCTCGACCCAGAAGCCCGACGCGCCGCGAGAATAGTCGCCCGTCACGTAGTTGACGCCCTGCCCCATCAGTTCGGTCAGCAGCAGGCCGGTGCCGAGCTTCTTCAGCATCGCTTCGAAATCGTCTTCCGGACGCGTGTTCGAGCTGCGCATCGACAGATTGTGCGAGCCGCCGGCGTTGCCTGTGGTCTGCATGCCAAGCTTGCGCGCCGAATACGTAGACAGGAAGTAACCCTCGACGACGCCGTCCTTCACGACCGAACGGTGCTTCGTGCGCACGCCTTCTTCGTCGAACGGCGCGCTACCCATCGCGCGCGCGACGTGTGGGTCTTCGACGATCTGCACGTGCGGCGCGAACACCGGCTTGCCGAGGCTATCGACGAGGAACGACGTCTTGCGATACAGCGCGCCACCGCTTGTTGCCTGCACGAACGCGCCGAGCAGGCCGGCCGCGAGCGGCGCCTCGAACAGCACCGGCACCTTGCGCGTGTCGAGCCCGCGTGCGCCGATGCGCGCGAGCGCGCGCTGCGCGGCGTAGCGGCCGATCGCTTCCGGCGCCGCGAGTTCGGGCGCGCTGCGCTTCGACGTGTACCAGTCGTCGCGCTGCATGTTGCGGCCGCTGCCGGCGATCGGCGCGCAGGCCACGTAGTGGCGCGAATACGGATAGCCGGACAGGAAGCCGCGCGACGTCGCGAGCACGAACTGCGAGTGCTGCGCGGAGACGCTCGCGCCTTCCGAGTTGCGGATCTGCGGGTCGGTGGCGAACGCGGCGTCTTCGGCGCGGCGGGCAATCTCGACCGCTTCGTCGGCGGAGAGATTCCACGGGTGATACAGGTCGAGGTCGCGCGGCGCGGTTTCGAGCAACTCCGCTTCGGCGAGGCCGGCGCAATCGTCCTCGGCCGTGAAGCGCGCGATGTTGTACGCGGCGGCGACCGTGTCCTTCAGCGCCGACGACGAGAAGTCCGACGTGCTCGCGTTGCCGCGCTTGTTACCGATGAAAACCGTGACGCCGACCATCTTGTCGCGGTTGTGCTCGATCGTTTCGACCTCGCCCCGCCGCACCGAGACGGACAGGCCGTCGCCTTCGGAAATTTCCGTCGCCGCGTCGCTCGCACCGATCGACTTCGCGTGGCGGAGGATGTCCGAGGCGATTTCCTTGAGTTGGTCCTGCGTATGCGGGAAGAAACGCTGTTTGACGTCCGTGTCTGCTGCCATTGTCTATGCCGTCCTGGATTGCCATTCGGTGAGGGGCTGGCGCTGGCCGGCCCGTCGGGAAGTCGGTCCGCAGGTGCCGCCCGTCAGGTCCGATGAGTCCGACAGACCGGGGCCGCGCTGCGCATCCCGCGATCATAGCAAGGTCCGCGCGCACGCACCTGCGATTCGTTCGGCCGCGAACGCGAGCGCCACCGGCCGACGGGACGCGGCACGCTACAATATCGGTATGACACGCAAAACCCGCATTCAACCGATGGAAACAGCCGTCGAAGTCGACGAAAACGGCTACGACCGTCCCAGCAAATCCCAGCTGAAGCGCGACATGCTCGCGCTTCAGGTACTGGGCGTCGCGCTCGTCGCGCTGCCGAAAGACGCGCTCAAACGCATGCCGATGCCCGACAAGCTCGACGACGCGGTCCGCGAAGCGCGCCGCATTACGGATCACGAAGGCAAGCGTCGCCAGATCCAGTACATCGGCCGCGTGATGCGCACACTGACTGACGACGAAACGGCCGCGCTGCGCACCGCGCTCGATTCGTACAACGGCATCAACAAGGCCGAAACGGCGCGCCTGCACTGGATCGAGCGCACCCGCGAACGGCTGCTCGCCGACGACGCGGTGCTCACCGAATTCGTCCGTAACCATCCCGCCGCCGATCCGCAGGAAGGTCGCACGCTGATCCGCAATGCGCGCAAGGAAGCGGAACAGGGCCGTCCGCCGCGCTATTTCCGCGAGCTGTTCCAGTGGGTCAAGACCGCGAGCGACACCGGCGACGACGATGACCACGCCCCCGAACCAGAAGACGACGATGACGACGAGCACGCCTGACGCCGGCACACTGACCGTCGGCCTCGTGTCGATCAGCGACCGGGCGAGCAGCGGTGTCTACGAGGACAAGGGCATTCCGGCGCTGCAGGAGTGGCTCGCCGTCGCCCTCACGTCGCCGTGGCGCGCCGAAACACGATTGATCTCGGACGACGCACCGACCATCTCCGCGACGCTGATCGAGCTCGTGGATAGCGCGGGCTGCGATCTCGTGCTGACCACAGGCGGCACCGGCCCGTCGCGCCGCGACGTAACGCCGGAAGCGACGCTCGCCGTGGGTACGAAGGAGATGCCGGGCTTCGGCGAGCAGATGCGGCAGATCAGCCTGCATTTCGTCCCGACCGCGATCCTGTCGCGGCAGGTCGCGGTGATCCGCGAAACGCCGGGGCGCGCTGCGCTGATCGTCAATCTGCCGGGCCAGCCGAAGTCGATCCGCGAGACCCTCGAGGGCCTGCGCGACGACAGCGGCGCCGTGAAGGTGCCGGGCATCTTCGCGGCGGTGCCCTATTGCATCGATCTGATCGGCGGGCCGTATATCGAAACGAACGACAGCGTGGTCGCGGCGTTCCGCCCGAAAAGCGCGCAGCGGCCGTCGCGTTGACGGCGCGTTTGCCGCTTACCGTTACGCTGCGGGCGGCTCCGCAACCGGCGCGCTCGCGGCCGGCACGAGGAAATGCTCGCGGTAATAGCGCAGTTCGTCGATCGATTCGTGGATGTCGGCGAGCGCGGTATGCATCGCGCGCTTCTGGAAGCCCTTGTAGGTGGCCGGCTGCCAGCGGCGGCACAGTTCCTTCAGCGTGCTGACGTCGAGGTTGCGGTAGTGAAAGAAGCGTTCGAGATCCGGCATCCAGCGGGCCATGAAGCGGCGGTCCTGGCAGATCGAGTTGCCGCACATCGGCGATTTGCCCGGCGGCACGTAGTTGCCGAGAAACGCGCGGATCTGCTCGGTGGCTTCGGCCTCCGTCACCGTCGAGGCGCGCACCCGGTCGATCAGACCCGAGCGGCCATGGGTGTTCTGGTTCCACTGATCCATTTTGTCGAGCGCTTCGTCGCTCTGGTGGATCGCGAGCACCGGCCCTTCGACGAGCCGGTCAAGATTCGAATTCGTGACGACGACGGCGATCTCGATGATGCGGTCGGTGTCGGGTTCGAGCCCCGTCATTTCCATGTCGAGCCAGACGAGGTTCATGTCGTTGCGCACGAGCGTGGGCGCGCCGGCTGGATCGATGGGATGCGCGAGGGTGTCAGTCATGAGAGGCAACCTTGGTTGGCCGCGGCGAAGCGTACTCGCAACCGGCCCGTACGCTCCCGCCCGGCTGGCGGGAAGAAACATATAATTCTCGCATAGTTACCACGGATTCCCCGGATGCCTACCCTGTACTTCACCATCCTGTTTGCCGTCGCCGTGCTGGCGATGGTCTGCACCCGACTCTGGCTCGCCTCGCGGCAGATCCGCTTCGTCGCGGCCCATCGCGACCAGGTGCCCGTGCAGTTCGCCACCACCATCGCGCTCACCGCGCACCAGCGCGCCGCCGACTACACGGTCCAGCGCACGCGGCTCGCGATGTTCGAGATCGTCGCGAGCGCGGCCGTGCTGATCGCGCTGACGCTGCTCGGCGGCATCGAGGCGCTCGACCTGTCGCTGGGCAGCTGGCTTGGCCGCGGCTACATCGGCCAGATCGCGCTGGTCGCGGTCGTGCTCGCGCTCACCGGCATCGTCGATCTGCCGTTCGACTACTACCGGCAGTTCGTCATCGAAGAGCGCTTCGGCTTCAACCGGATGGGCAAAGGCATTTTCTTCGCGGACCGCATCAAGGGCGTGCTGATCGGCGCCGCGTTCGGGCTGCCGCTGCTGTTCGTCGTGCTGTGGCTGATGAACCAGGCGGGCAACCTGTGGTGGCTGTGGACGTGGGTCGTGTGGGTCGCGTTCCAGATGCTCGTGCTGGTGCTCTACCCGACCTTCATCGCGCCGCTCTTCAACAAGTTCGAACCGCTGAAGGACGAAGCGCTGCGCTCGCGCATCGAAGCGCTGATGAAGCGCTGCGGCTTCGCGGCCAAGGGCCTGTTCGTGATGGACGGCAGCCGCCGCTCCGCGCACGGCAACGCGTATTTCACGGGCTTCGGCGCGGCGAAGCGGATCGTCTTCTTCGATACGCTGCTCGCGCGTCTGTCGGGCAGCGAGATCGAAGCCGTGCTCGCGCACGAACTCGGCCACTTCAAGCGTCGTCACGTGATCAAGCGGATGGTCGTCCTGTTCGCGATCAGCCTCGTGATGCTCGCACTGCTCGGCTGGCTGTCGCAGCACACGTGGTTCTACGAAGGGCTCGGCGTGCGGCCATCGCTGACCAGCGCCGACAATGCGCTCGCGCTCGTGCTGTTCTTCCTCGCCGTGCCGGTGTTCCTGTTCTTCGTGACGCCGCTCGGCAGCCTGAGTTCGCGCAAGCATGAATTCGAGGCGGACGCGTTCGCGGCAACGCAAACGGATGCGAAGGATCTCGTCAACGCGCTCGTCAAGCTGTACGAGGACAACGCATCGACGCTCACCCCCGACCCGCTTTACACGGCGTTCTACTACTCGCATCCGCCGGCGTCGCAGCGCATCGACCGCCTGCTGCGGCACGCATGACGGGCCGCGCACCGAAGGCGGCACGCAAGGCTTCCAGCTCCAGTGCAGGCATCCACGGGATCGTGGTCGCCGCGCATGGTCGCCACTACCTCGTCGCCCCCGAAGGCGGCGGCGCCCCGCTGCAGTGCTTCCCGCGCGGCAAACGCAGCGAGGTGGCAGTCGGCGATCGCGTCGTGTACGAACCGACATCGGCGGACCAGGGTGTGATCGTCGAGATCGCCGAGCGGCGCAATCTGCTCTACCGGTCGGATCAATACAAGTCGAAGCTCTTCGCGGCCAATCTGGATCAACTGCTGATCGTGCTCGCCACCGAGCCACACTTCAGCCAGGACCTGCTCGGCCGCGCGCTTGTCGCAGCGGAGGCGAACGAACTCAAGCCACTGATCGTCCTCAACAAGATCGACGTGGAAGCGGAGCTGGCCGGCGCGCGCATGCGTCTCGAACGGTATCGCGCGCTCGGCTATCCGGTGCTCGAGGTGTCGATCAAGGCGCAGCCCGACGCGGCGCTCGAGATCCTCGCTGAGCATCTGCACGATCACGCGACGCTGCTGCTCGGACAGTCGGGGATGGGCAAGTCGACGCTCGTGAACCTGCTGATCCCGGATGCCGAAGTCGCCACGCGCGAAATATCGACCGCGCTCAACAGCGGCCGCCACACGACCACGTTCACCCGGCTCTATCCGCTGCAGGACGGCGGCGCGCTGATCGACTCGCCGGGCTTCCAGGAGTTCGGGCTGCATCATCTGACCGAAGGAACGCTCGAGCGCGCGTTCCCGGAGTTCAGGCCACTGCTGCCGCACTGCCGCTTCTACAATTGCCATCACTTGCAGGAGCCGGGCTGCGCGATTCTCGAAGCGGTCGCCGACGGCCGCATCGCGCGCGAACGGCACACGCTGTACGCGCAGCTTGTGCATGAAGCGAGTCAGATCGTCCGCTGAGGCGGTTTCCCCTTTTTACCCTGTTCCGTCATGCTGAAGCTGATGCGCGCACCGAACCTGCTGATCGGCCAGCACTGGATCAACGTGCTGGCGACCGCGGGCATCGCGTGCGAGTTGCACAACCGCTACCTGAACGGCGCGCTCGGCGAGATTCCGGCGGATCAATGCGCGCCGGAACTATGGCTCGTCGACGATCGCGATGAGGTACTCGCGCGACGGTTGATCGACACGGCATCGCACGGTCCCGCCGATGGCGCACCGGCCTGGCGCTGCGAAGGCTGCGGCGAAACGCTGGAGGCGCAGTTCACGGTGTGCTGGCAGTGCGGCACTGCGCGGAATCCGCTGCGCGACTGAAGCGGTGGGTCGGATCGCGCGAAGGGCGGCGTAAAAAAGATCGAGGCCGGACAAGCCGGCCTCGAATCGATCTTCATTCCGCGTAGCCCTTTGCTACGCCAGCCAAACTGCGATGGTCAACATCAGCAGCAGGATCATCCACAGGATCACCGCCCGCCATACGAGCCCGACCGCCGATTGCAGCGTGCGCGGCGTGCAGTCGTCGCCGACCGGCATCGGACCGCCGTCGCCGGTCGCGAGCGCATCGAGACTCGACGGCTCGGCGAGCGGACCGCTCAGCCGTGCGCCGAGCGCGCCGCTGCCCGCGGCGAGCAGCACGCCGTCGTTCGGATCGGGCCACTGGCGCGCGTGATTGCGCCACGCGTAAATCGCGTCTTCGAAATTGCCGACAATCGCGAAGCCGAGCGACGTCAACCGCGCCGGCACCCAGTCGATCACGAAGAACACGCGTTGCGCGAACGTCGAGAACGCCGCGGTACGATCGACCGCGGGCTCCGCCCACGTGCGCGCGAGGTACTCCGCGATCCGGTACAGCACCGCGCCGGCCGGCCCGATCGGCACAAGGAACCAGAAGAACACGCCGAACACGTGCCGGTGCGACGCGACGACTGCGTGAATCAACGTATGGCGAACGATCTCGCTGACCGGCATGTCGACGGTATCGATCCCGGTCCACTCGGCGAGAATTTCACGCGCGCGCGGCACGTCGTCGTTGTTCAGCGCGAGATGGATGTCGGTGAAGTAATGACTGAACTGCCGGAAGCCGAGTGTGAAGTAGACGATCACGACGTTCCACAGGAACGCCAGCACGAAGTTGATCCGGTACAGCACGTAGTAGATCAGACCGACGGCGAGCGTCCACGGCAGCACGACCACGAGCCACGCGAGAATGCCGTGCCTCGGTTTGCCGGCATCGAACCCGTGCGCCGCCGACTCCGCGTGATAGTGAAGCAGCGCCGACACCGGATTGTTCGGCGACAGCGCACGCACCTGTTCGATGATGAGAGCCAGCAATACGGAGAAAAAAGTCATGCGATGCGCCGTGCCATTCGAGTATTTGCAATTGTCTTGTAACGATAGCACAGGGTCGGATGCCGCTGAGCGGCGTACTTTTACTTTAGCAACCTGCGGCGCCTGGCCTCGCCGCATCGGCATCGATCATGCGGCGAGAAACCGATAGAAGTTGCGCAGCATGCCGGCCGTCGCGCCCCAGATGAAGTACGAGCCACCGCCCTCGGTGCGCGGATACGGCATCGCGAAAAAGCGGCGCTCGCCGCCCTCCCAGCGAAACACGCGTACCTCGTGATGCGAAGGGTCCATCAGGAAATCGAGCGGCACCTCGAATATCTCGGCCACCTCGAGTGTATCGGCCTCGACCGTGAACGGCGAATGAACGAGGCCGACCACCGGCGTCACGCGAAAACCGGTACCGGTCAGGTAGTCGGGCAACGCGCCGAGCACCTCGACGCGGGCCGGATCGAGACCAACCTCTTCGCGCGCTTCGCGCAGCGCCGTCGCGGTTGCATCGGTGTCGTGGGGTTCCTCGCGGCCGCCTGGAAAGCTCACTTGTCCGGCGTGGTCGTTCAGATGGTCGGCGCGCTGGGTCAGCAGCACCGTCAGACCGGTTTCGCGCACGACGAGCGGCACGAGCACCGCGGCGACCCGCGGATCGCCGACTTCGCGCCAGCGAACCTCGGCCGCCTCGGGAACCCACTGGAGCCGCTGTTCGAACCGCGCCCGCAGACCATCCGGCGTCAGACGCCCGGGCGCGACCGGCGGCAGATCGGTACCGGCAGACTCGACGGGGAGGGTTTCGGGTTCGAAGACAGGACGGGGCAAACGGGACTCTCGACGCAGGCAATATGGGATAAACGTATTTTGCCTCGCCAAAGAAAAAAGCACCCGGGACGGGTGCTTTTTCTTACAGCTTTTACTGCTGGATTTACTGCTGCGAAGCCGCGCGGTCTTTCGACACGAGCTTTTCCTTGATCCGGGCCGACTTGCCCGAACGGTCGCGCAGATAGTACAGCTTTGCACGACGCACATCGCCGCGGCGCTTCACGACGATGCTCGCCAGCAGCGGCGAGTACGTCTGGAAAGTCCGCTCGACGCCTTCGCCCGACGAAATCTTGCGGACGATGAACGACGAATTCAGGCCACGATTACGCTTCGCGATCACGACGCCTTCGTATGCCTGAACACGCTTGCGCGTACCTTCAACCACGTTCACGCTCACGATCACCGTATCGCCGGGGGCGAATTCGGGAATGGTCTTGCCTGCGAGCGCGCGCTCGATTTCTTCCTGCTCGAGTTTTGCAATCAGATTCATTACTGACTCCTGGTGCCATCTTGTCGGCGTTCGTACCTGCCTTGCGTAGAGTTTCCTGTTACGCGCGGCTACGGCCCCGATAGAGGATGGGTTTACATCTGGCGCCGTCCACGCATGAACGACACCGCCTGGTTCCCGCCCGGAACGTCAAGGCATCAAGCCTTGGACGCTTCCTTCGCGAGAGTAGTGAGCCACGCCTCGTCGGCACGGCTCAACATCTTGTTCTTTCTTGCCCGCTCGATCAGATCGGGCCGCTTGTGCAACGTGTTGCGCAGCGCTTCGCGGCGCCGCCACTGCATGATTTCCGCATGATGCCCGCCGATCAGCACGTCGGGCACCCGCACGCCGTCGTACTCTTCGGGCCGCGTGTAATGCGGACAGTCGAGCAGGCCATCGACGAAACTGTCCTGCACCGCCGACTGCGCATCGTTCAGCACCCCAGGCAGCTGGCGCACGATCGCGTCCATCATCGCCATCGCCGGCAACTCGCCGCCGGACAGCACGAAATCGCCGAGACTGATTTCCTCGTCGACACACCGGTCGATCAACCGCTGGTCGATCGCTTCATAGCGACCGCACAGCACGATCAAACCGGGTTCGGCGGCAAGCCGCATCACACCGTCGTGGTTCAGCGTCGTACCCTGCGGCGACATCATCACCACGCGCGATGCCGCGATACCCTGCTCGGCCTGGGCGGCTTTCGCCGCGTCGATCGCGTCTTCCAGCGGTTTTGCCAGCATCACCATGCCGGGGCCGCCGCCGTACGGACGATCGTCGATCGTACGGTAGTTGTCGGTAGTGAAATCGCGTGGATTCCACGTCCGCAATCCGTAGCGCGCTTGCTTCGCGGCGCGGCTCGTAATGCCCCAATCGGTCAGCGCACGAAACATTTCGGGGAAGAGCGTCACGACATCGAACTGCATCGCCCTCTCCGTTCAGCGAAACACCGGTCGACCGGTTCAGTAATCGGCTTCCCAGTCGACGGTGATCTGCTTCGTCGCCTGGTCCACAGTTTTGACGTACACACCGACGAATGGAATCAGACGTTCGCCGCTTGCCGGTTTGCCGTCCTTGTCGGTTGCCGGATATTCGACCCGCAGCACCGAATGGGCACCGTTGTCGATCATGCCGGCGACCTTGCCAAGCCCGACGCCGGTCAGATTCACGACATCGAGGCCAACCAGGTCGACCCAGTAAAACTCGTCAGCATCGAGCGCGGGAAACTCGCTGCGGCCGACGTAGACACGGCAGCCGCGCAGCGCGAGCGCCGCATCCCGATCGTCCAACCCGGCCAGTTGAGCAACGATGCTGTCGGAATGGATCTTCGCTTCACGCACCGAAGCGGACTTGCGCTCCGGATTCGCATCGCGTCCCTTCAGCAGCCACCAGCGGGTCGCGCTCAGCAGTGCGTCGCCACCGTGCCCGGCGTCCGCATGCGCGGCCACCTTGACCCAGCCCTTCAGGCCGTACGCATCGACGATCGCACCGACTTCGATCGCATCGGCCGGCCAGCTTTCCGGCGATTCGATACGCATCGACTGCCCAGCCGCCGAAGCTTTTTTCTGCTCGCCCGTTTTTACCGGCTTGCGGACGAACGCACCGAACGGCGCTTCGGTCGCCGACGCGCTTGCCCCAGTGCGGCCGGAGCCGTCGGAATCACGCGTTGACATGGACTACCCTCGAAGCACGACGGTGCGGTTTGTATCCACGCACCGGTTGACGCGGGTCGGCCGTCTGGCCTTCACCGCTACCGCCGATGCATATACCAGCCAGCATCAAGCGGCCGGTTGCGCCTTTTGCGCTTCCTTCACGAGACGCTGAACCGTCGGCGACAGTTGCGCGCCCACGCCTTGCCAGTACGTCAGGCGGTCTTGCGCGATACGCAGCGATTCGCCCTTCGTGGCGACCGGGTTGTAGAAACCAACGCGTTCGATGAAGCGGCCGTCACGGCGGTTACGCGAATCGGTTGCGACGATGTTGTAGAACGGGCGCTTCTTCGAGCCGCCACGAGCCAAGCGGATGATGACCATACTAGAATCCTTGAAAACCGGGGTTCGGAACCACTGAAACGCGAGATTATAGCCGGAAACCAAAGCCATAACAAACACTTACCGGGATAAACTGGGCTGGCGGGTCGCGTCGGCGATACAACCCGGCATCCGCTGGCGCCCGCGACCGCCGGCAATTGTCTGACCACGGAGGAGCGCACGTGAAAGCCGCATCATCTGACGCCTGCGCGCCGACGTCAGCTCCGGCCGGGCTCCCGCGATACGCACGCGGCCGCCTGGCACGGGTCGCGAAGTCGGTGGCGGCCTGGCTGGTCGCCTCGGCAGTCACGTCCGTGCACGCGGGGCTGCCGGTCGAACGGATTACGCTGCCGGCAGGCTTTCACATCGAAGTGCTGTCGGATAGCGTCCCGAGCGCACGCGAAATGTCGCTGTCGCCGAAAGGCATCCTGTACGTCGGCAGCTTCGACGGCCATGTCTACGCACTGACGCTCAAGGGCGGGCATGTCGCCGCCCGTTACGTGATCGCATCGGGTCTCGAAATGCCGGCCGGCGTCGCGTGGCATGACGGCGCGCTGTATGTATCTGCGATATCGAAGATCATTCGCTTCGACGCGATCGACGACCACCTGAGCAGTCCACCGAAGCCAGTCGTCGTCACCGACGACCTCCCCACCGACCGCCATCACGGCTGGAAATTCATCGCGTTCGGACCGGACGGCAAGCTATATGTCCCGCAAGGCGCGCCGTGCAATATCTGTCGCCCGGACCCGAACCGCTACGCGATGATCGGCCGGATGAACGCGGACGGCAGCCACTACGACACGATCGCGCGCGGCGTGCGCAATACCGTGGGCTTCGCGTGGCACCCGGTCACTCACGAGCTGTGGTTCACCGACAACGGCCGCGACCTGCTCGGCGACGACCGCCCCGACGACAAGCTCAACCGCGCAGCACGCGACGGCCTCGATTTCGGCTATCCCTATTGCCACGGCGGCGACACGCCTGACCCCGAATTCGGCGGCGAACGGCCATGCAGCGCGTTTGCACCGCCGGTCATAAAACTCGGCGCGCACGTGGCATCGCTTGGCATGCGGTTCTATGCGGCCGAGATGTTTCCCGCCGACTACCGCAACACCATCTTCATCGCCGAACACGGCTCGTGGAACCGCAGCAGGAAGAGCGGCTACCGCGTGGTGCGTGTGATCGCCGACGCGGACGGCAGTCATGCCCGGCAAGAGGTCTTCGCATCAGGCTGGCTGATGCCGGACGAAACCATCTGGGGCCGCCCCGCCGACGTGATGCCGTTGCCCGACGGTTCGCTGCTGATCAGCGACGATTACGCGGGTGCGATCTACCGCGTGACATACAGCGCACCGCACTGACACGCTCCCGGCAATCCGTGCGGCATCGGGTCACGTGACCGGGCCGACGCGCACGGCGTAGAATGCGCGTCGGCCTGCGCCCGCTCGCGCCGTTCCTTTCCGCAGTCTGTCCTGCCCGTCGCCCCATGCCCACCGTCACCACGACCTCCCCCCGCTTCCGCTCGAAAACGATCACCGCCGCGCTCGCGTTCTTTTTCGGCACGATCGGCGCACACCGGTTCTATCTGTATGGCCTGCGCGATATCTACGGCTGGGCTCACGTGATCGGCACGCTGATCGGCATTCCCGGCTTCCTGCTGCTGGCCGCCACCGAACGTGCGTCGACGCTCGGCTGGTGCCTCGTCATTCCTGGCGCCGTGTCGCTGCTGGCCGCGTTTCTCGCCGCGATGGCCTATGGATTGCGGCCCGATGAAAAGTGGGACGCGCAGTTCAATGCGAACACCGGACGGCATAGCCGCTCCGGCTGGGCAGTGATCTTCGTCGTGATCTTTTCGCTGCTGATCGGCGCGTTCCTGCTGATGACGGGACTGGCGGTGTCGTTCCAGACGTATTTTGAATCGCAGGTCGAAGCGGCCAAGTCGATCTCGCAGTGACGACGTCCACGCCGCGAAGCTAGAAAAGATCGAGCTGCGGACTGGGCGGCTTGCTCTTTCCAGGTACAGCAGCGCGTGGCCAGTCGACCCGTTTGAAATGCGACATGTCGAGAATGCCCCGATCGCGTTCGTTCAGACGAAGACGCTTCACGGCCTGCCGGAACCGCTGCCGTAGCAGATCGGCCCATGGACCTTCGCCCTTCATCCGATGGGCGAACGACGAGTCGTAGTCCTTTCCGCCCCGCATGTCGCGCACACGGCTCATCACGCGATCGGCACGGTCCGGAAAATGGGCGGCGAGCCAATCCTTGAACAGCGGTGCGACCTCCCACGGCAGCCTCAGCACGATATAGCTCGCGCTCGTCGCGCCCGCCTCCGCGCAGGCTTCGAGCACACGCTCCATGTCCTGCTCGGTGACGAACGGGATGACCGGCGCGATGCTGACGCCGACCGGCACGCCCGCTTCGGCCAGCGTCCGGATCGTGCGCAGTCGACGCGCCGGCGTCGCGGCGCGCGGCTCCAGCGTACGTGCGATATCGGCGTCGAGCGTGGTGATCGTGATGGCGGCCATCATCTGTCCGCGCGCAGCCATCGGCGCGAGCAGATCCAGATCGCGCTCGATCAGCGAGGACTTCGTGATCGCGGCAAACGGCTGCCCGCGGTCGTGCAGCACCTCGATCACGCGCCGCGTGAGCCGCAGGTCGCGTTCGACCGGCTGCCATGCGTCCGTGGCGACGCCAAGCGCGATCGGCTCCGGCACATACGATTTCTTCGACAACTCTCGTTCGAGCAGCTCGGGCGCGTTGATCTTCGCGTAGATCCGGCTCTCGAAATCGAGCCCCGGCGACAGGCCCAGATAGCTGTGCGTGGGCCGCGCAAAACAATAGATGCAACCGTGCTCGCAGCCTCGATACGGATTCAGCGAAACCGTGAACGGGATGTCCGGCGACGCGTTGCGCGTCAGGATGCTTTTCGCCCTTTCCTCGAACACCTGCGTGCGCAGCGGCCGCGGCTCGCCGTCCTCGTCTTCGGCTTGCTGCCATCCGTCGTCGACCTTTTCGCGCTGGTCGACTTCGTACCGGCCCTGCAGGTTCGTTACCGCGCCGCGCCCCTTGCGGGGCATCGGCGGGGCGATCGGAAATTCGATGTCGGAGGGAGAATCGGGATCGGTCATGGCGGCAACGGCAAGCAACGCTAATACTGTACAAATATACAGTGTTTACGCGCTTTGTCGAGCTCGCTGCAGCTCTGTCGCTTTGCCCTATTCGCCCACCGCGATCGTCAGCGATTCCTTGATTTCTTCCATCACGACATAGCTCTTCGACTGCACTGCGCCGGGCAGTTGCAGCAGGATGTCGCCGAGCAGTTTGCGGTAGTCGGCCATCTCGCCGATGCGCGCCTTGATCAGATAGTCGAAATCGCCCGACACCAGGTGGCATTCGAGCACTTCCGGGATCTTCTGCACTTCGCGGCGAAACTGGTCGAACATGTTGCCGCTCTTGTGATCGAGCGTGATCTCGACGAACACCAGCAGCGCCGCCCCCAGTTCCGCCGGATTCAAGCGTGCGTAGTAGCCAATGATCACGCCGTCTCGCTCCATCCGCTTCACGCGCTCGATGCACGGCGTCACCGACAGTCCGACCTGCTCGGCGAGGTCTTTCATCGCCATGCGTCCGTCCTGCTGCAGAAGCCTGAGGATCTTGTGATCGAGCTTGTCGAGCGCACGGACCGGTTGACGCTGGGTTCTCATCGTGTTTTTACTGAAAATTTGAAAAATACAATAACAAAACCTACTTAACGATCAATAGTATAGCGGTTAACACTAGGCCATCCGCGCATTACCTCGTTAATCGAATTATTCCGGCGCCGCGGCCTTTCGACCTTTCCGGAGCAGCTATGCGAGTCGTCGTTTTGGGCAGTGGCGTCGTCGGGGTGACGAGCGCTTATTATCTGGCGCGCGCGGGCCACGAAGTGACCGTTATCGATCGCGAGGCCGGTCCCGCACTCGAAACCAGCTTTGCGAATGCCGGCCAGATTTCGCCGGGCTACGCAGCGCCGTGGGCAGCGCCGGGCGTGCCGCTGAAGGCCGTCAAATGGATGTTCCAGAAGCACGCGCCGCTCGCGGTCCGGCTCGACGGCACGCAATTCCAGCTGCAATGGATGTGGCAGATGCTGCAGAACTGCACGTCGGCGCGCTACGCGGTGAACAAGGGCCGCATGGTGCGCCTCGCCGAATACAGCCGCGACTGCCTGCAGGCACTGCGCGCGGATACCGGCATCCATTACGAAGGCCGCACTGGCGGCACGCTGCAGGTGTTCCGCACGCAACAACAGCTCGACGGCGCCGCGAAAGACATCGCCGTGCTGAAAGACGCCAACGTTCCGTATGAACTGCTGTCGCCGGCCGAACTGGCGCGCGCCGAACCCGCGCTCGCCGCCGTATCGCACAAGCTCACCGGCGGCCTGCGTCTGCCGGGCGACGAAACCGGCGACTGCCAGCTGTTCACGACACGTCTCGCCGCGATGGCAGAAGCGCTCGGCGTGAAATTCCGCTACAACACGCCGATCGACGCGCTCGCGCAAGCCGGTGGCCGCATCGCCGGCGTGCAGTGCGGCGCTGAACTCGTGCGCGCCGATGCATTCGTCGTCGCGCTCGGCTCCTACTCGACGAAGTTCCTGTCCAGCATCGTCAAGATCCCGGTGTATCCGCTGAAGGGCTATTCGATCACTGCGCCGATCGTCGATGCGGCCGCTGCGCCGGTATCGACGGTGCTCGACGAAACCTACAAGATCGCGATCACGCGTTTCGACGACCGCATCCGCGTCGGCGGCATGGCGGAGATCGTCGGGTTTGACAAGACGCTGCGTCAGGCGCGCCGCGAAACGCTCGAAATGTGCGTGAACGATCTGTTCCCTGGCGGCGGCGACACGTCGAAGGCGACGTTCTGGACCGGCCTGCGTCCGATGACGCCGGACGGCACGCCGATCGTCGGCCGCACTCCAGTGCCGAACCTGTTCCTGAACACCGGCCACGGCACGCTCGGCTGGACGATGTCGTGCGGCTCGGGCCAGTTGCTCGCCGATCTGATATCGGGCAAGCAGCCCGCGATCCAGTCCGGCGACCTGTCCGTGCATCGCTATCTCGGCGAAACCGGCGGCACGCCACGTCCCGCATACGCGTAACGTCGCGCGCAACACGCGCGGTTCACGGTCGTGATGTAAAAACAAACGGCGCCGAGGCGCCGTTTGTTTTTATCGCATTCGCTGCGTCACATCAGAACTGATCCTCCGACAACGCCAGCACGCCCTCGTCGCCCTTCGCACTGACGATCGCCGCTTCGAACGCCGCGGCCTGCGGCAGCACGTGTTCCGCAAAGAACTGCGCGGTCGCGATCTTCGCGCCGTAGAACGACGGATCGTCGGCATGCTTCTGCGTCGCGACGAGCAGCGCGCGCGCCATCTGCCAGCCGCCCAGTACGATACCGGCGAGCTTCAGATACGGCACGCTGCCTGCGAACACCGCGTTCGGATCGCGCTTCGCGTTATCGAGTACGAACTTCACCGCCGCTTCGAGCGAGCGGCGCCCCTGTTCGAGCTGCCGCTGCATCGACGCGCATGCGGTGCCCTGCTCGCGGCCCAGTTGCTCGACGGTCTGCGCGATCCCGGCGAGCAGCGTCTGCGCGACCGCGCCGCCGTCGCGCAGCGTCTTGCGGCCGATCAGATCGTTCGCCTGGATCGCGGTCGTGCCTTCGTAGATCGGCAGAATCCGTGCATCGCGATAGAACTGCGCGGCGCCGGTTTCCTCGATGAAACCCATGCCGCCGTGCACCTGCACACCAAGGCTCGTCACGTCGATCGACAGCTCCGTGCTCCAGCCCTTCACGATCGGCACGAGGAATTCGTAGATCGCCTGATGCTGCGTGCGCTGCGCATCGTCCGGGTGACGGTGCGCGATGTCGCAGTGCGATGCCGCGACGTACGCGAGCGCACGCGAACCTTCAGTGAGCGCGCGCATCGTTGCGAGCATCCGGCGTACGTCCGGATGATGAATGATCGACACCGACTGCTTCGCGGAACCGTCGACCGGACGGCTCTGCACGCGGTCCTTCGCATACGCGACGGCCTTCTGATACGCACGGTCCGACACCGCAACGCCCTGCATGCCCACCGCGAAACGCGCGGCGTTCATCATGATGAACATGTACTCGAGGCCGCGATTCTCTTCGCCGACCAGATAGCCGAGCGCGCCGCCGTGATCGCCGAACTGCAGCACCGCCGTCGGGCTCGCCTTGATGCCGAGCTTGTGTTCGATTGACACGCAGTGCACGTCGTTGCGTTCGCCGAGCGACCCATCCGCGCCGACGAGAAATTTCGGCACGATGAACAGCGAAATGCCTTTCACGCCTTCGGGCGCATCGGGTGTGCGGGCGAGCACGAGATGGACGATGTTCTTCGCCATGTCGTGCTCGCCCCACGTGATGAAAATCTTCGTGCCGAACACGCGGTATGCGCCGTCACCGGTCGGCTCCGCGCGCGTGCGCACCAGCGCGAGATCGGAGCCGGCCTGCGGCTCGGTGAGATTCATCGTGCCGGTCCATTCGCCGGAGATCAGCTTCGGCACGTACACCTGTTTCTGTTCCTCGGTGCCGGCGGTGAGCAGCGCCTCGATCGCGCCGTCGGTCAGCAACGGGCACAGCGCAAACGACAGATTGGACGCGTTGAGCATTTCGATGCACGGGGTCGCGATCAGCTTCGGCAGGCCCTGGCCTTCGTAGTCGGCGGGATGCTGAACGCCTTGCCAGCCGCCTTCGGAGAACTGGCGAAAGGCGTCGCGAAAGCCCGGCGACGCGGTGACAGCCCCGTCCTTCCAGCTGCTCGGATTGCGGTCGCCTTCGATGTTCAGCGGCGCCAGAACTTCGCCGCAGAATTTCGCCGATTCTTCGAGGACCGCCTGCGCGGTCTCGAGATTCGCGTCCTCGAAACCCGGCAGTGTCGCGATGTGTTCGAGATCCGCCAGTTCTTTCATGACGAACAGCATGTCCCGGATGGGCGCGTTGTACATGTCAGTTCTCCTCCTGCCTGCAATGTGCGATGTGCGAAGTTAAAAGGGGCGCGGGACCGCAGGCCCCACACCCCTTTCGACCCTTCGCCCGATTACGGCCGGACGCCTGTTGAGCGGCGCTGTCCGGCAGTGCTCAAAGCTCGTTGACGAGTTCGGGGACCACGGCGAACAGATCGCCGACGAGCCCGTAATCGGCCACGCTAAAAATCGGCGCTTCCGGATCCTTGTTGATCGCGACGATCACCTTCGAGTCCTTCATCCCCGCCAGATGCTGGATCGCGCCGGAGATCCCCACCGCGATGTACAGCTGCGGCGCGACGATCTTGCCGGTCTGTCCGACCTGGTAGTCGTTCGGCACGTAGCCAGCATCGACTGCCGCGCGCGATGCGCCGAGCGCTGCGTTCAGCTTGTCGGCGAGCGGCTCGAGCACCTTCGTGTAGTTCTCGCCGCTGCCCAGACCACGGCCACCCGACACGATGATCTTCGCGCTCGTCAATTCAGGACGGTCCAGCTTCGTCACTTCGCGGCTCACGAACTGCGAGAGGCCGGAGTCGGCCGCTGCGTCGATCTTCTCGACCGATGCGCTACCGCCTTCCGCCGCAACCGGGTCGAAACCGGTCGTACGCACCGTGATGACCTTGATCGGGTCCTGCGACTGCACCGTGGCGATCGCGTTGCCCGCGTAGATCGGGCGTTCGAACGTGTCCGCGCTGTCGACCGCGGTGATGTCGCTGATCTGCGCAACGTCGAGCTTTGCCGCGATACGCGGTGCCACGTTCTTGCCGTAGGCGGTGGCCGGCGCAAGGATGTGCGTGTAGTTCTTCGCGATGTTCACCACCGTCGCCTCGACGTTCTCCGCGAGGCCTGCTTCGAGTTGCGCTGCGTCGGCGAGCAATACCTTGCTCACGCCCGCGATCTTTGCCGCTGCATCGGCCGCGCCCTGCGCGTTGTGACCCGCGACCAGCACGTGAATGTCGCCACCGATCTTCTGCGCCGCTGCGATTGTGTTCAGCGTCGAGGCCTTGATCGATGCACTGTCGTGTTCTGCTATTACCAGATTTGTCATGTCGTCCGTCTCCTCACAGCACCTTGGCTTCGGTCTTAAGCTTGTCGACCAGCGCCTTCACGTCCGGCACCTTCACACCGGCTGCGCGCTTCGGCGGCTCGACCACCTTCAGCGTCTTCAGACGCGGGCTCACGTCCACTCCGAGGTCTTCGGGCTTCACGATTTCGAGCGGCTTCTTCTTCGCCTTCATGATGTTCGGCAACGTCACGTAGCGCGGCTCGTTCAGGCGCAGATCGGTGGTAATCACCGCCGGCAGCGTCAGCGCCAGCGTTTCGGCGCCGCCGTCGACTTCGCGCGACACCGTGGCTTTGCCATCCGCCACGACGACCTTCGATGCGAAGGTGGCCTGCGGCAGGTTAGCGAGCGCCGCGAGCATCTGGCCGGTCTGGTTCGAGTCGTCGTCGATGGCCTGCTTGCCGAGGATCACCAGTTGCGGCTGCTCCTTGTCGACCAGCGCCTTCAGCAGCTTCGCGACCGCAAGCGGCTGCAGGTCTTCATTCGATTCGATCAGGATCGCGCGATCCGCGCCGATCGCCAGCGCTGTACGCAGCGTTTCCTGCGCCTGCGTGACGCCCGCCGACACTGCGATCACTTCGGTCGCGACACCCGCTTCCCGCAACCGCACCGCTTCTTCTACCGCAATCTCGTCGAACGGGTTCATCGACATCTTCACGTTCGCAATGTCGACGCCCGTGCCGTCCGATTTCACCCGGACCTTCACGTTGTAGTCGACCACTCTCTTTACTGGCACCAGGATTTTCATTCACACGCTCCAAAGTTACGAATACGTCAACCCAGCGGCCATTATAACGACTGCCCCTTTCCCGGCAGCCCCGCCGAAGGTAGGGTCCTCGAAGATATCGCGTCTCAGCGACGTGCCGACAATAGCGAACGATCGTTCTATTCTAAGCGAAAAAAAACCCGGACGCCAAGTCCGGGTCCTGATCCGCGCTTCTAATCGAGCCGTGCGGCACGGTTTGCGCGGTAGGTCCGCACATCTGCCGGGATCACCAGGCCGCGATCACCGAGCCGCTGAACCGGCTCGCGATGAACTGCTTCACTTCCGCCGAGTGATACGCGGCGACGAGCTTCGCGACCCACGGCTTGTTGCGATCGGCTTCGCGGATTGCGAGGATGTTCACGTACGGCCCCTTCGGGTCTTCGAGCGCGATCGCATCCTGGGTCGGCTTCAGCCCCGCTTCCATCGCGAAGTTCGTGTTGATCGCCGCGGCGTCGACGTCGCCGAGCGAGCGCGGAATCTGCGCCGCATCGAGTTCGACGATCTTCAGCTTCTTCGGGTTGTCGACGATATCGAGCGGCGTGGCTTTCAGGCCCGCGTCGGCGCGCAGCTTCAGCAAGCCGTTCTTCTGCAGCAGCAGCAACGCGCGACCGCCGTTGGTCGGATCGTTCGGCACCGCGATCTTCGCGCCCGCCGGCAATTCCGCTAGCGACTTGACCTTCTTCGAATAGATGCCCATCGGGAACGTCACGGTATCGGCGATCTTGATCAGCTTGTAGCCGCGATCCTTGATCTGCGACTGCAGATAGGGCTCGTGCTGATAGCTGTTCGCGTCGAGATCGCCGGCGGCCAGCGCGGCGTTCGGCTGCACGTAATCGGAGAATTCGATGACCTTGATGGTCAGGCCGTTCTTCGCGGCGACGCTCTTCACGACGTCCATCAGTTGCGCGTGCGGGCCGCCGGTGACGCCGACCTTGATGGTGTCTTCAGCGTGTGCCGGCGTGGCGAACAGCGCGGCCGCGAGCGAGGTGACACTGAATGCAGCACTGAACGCGGCCGCGAATCTGACGATGGAACGACGTTGCATGACTCACCTTTTTCTATTTTCTGTGAACGTATGAAGCCGTGTGCGAGGCCCAGGTTATTTATGGCTCAACCGACGCACGAGCCAATCCCCGAACGACTGCACCACTTGCACGAACACGATCAGGATCACGACGACCGTGAGCATCACCTCCGGCAGGAAGCGCTGATACCCGTAGCGGATGCCGATATCCCCGAGCCCACCGCCGCCGATCGCGCCGGCCATCGCCGAATAGCCGACCAGCGAAACGAACGTGATCGTCAGCCCGGCGACGACGCCCGGCAGCGATTCCGGCAACAGCACCTTGAACACGATCTGGCGGGTGGTCGCGCCCATTGCCTGAGCGGCTTCGATCAGCCCGCGGTCCACTTCGCGCAATGCCGTCTCGACGAGCCGCGCGATGAATGGCGCCGCCGCGATGGTCAGCGGCACCACAGCCGCCGCGGTACCGATCGACGAACCGACGACGAGTCGCGTGAACGGAATCACCGCGACCAGCAGGATGATGAACGGCGTCGAACGCACCGCATTGACGGCGATGCCCATCACGCGATTCACGGCGACGTTCTGCAGCACGCCCTGACGATCGGTCAGATACAGCAGCACGCCGAGCGGCACGCCGACGAGTGCGCCGATCGCTCCGGAAATGCCCACCATCACGAGCGTTTCCCAGAACGACTGCACGAACATATCGAACATTTCACTCAACATACGACAGCTCCTCGACGACGACGCCCTGCTCGCGCATGAACGCGATGGCCTGCGCGACCTTCACCGGTTCGCCGCCCGCGAGCACCGCGAGCGAACCGAATGCCTGCCCCTGTATCTCGTCGATCTGGCCATGCAGGATGTTGAAATCGAGCTCATAGCGGCGAATCGTCTCCGACAGGATCGGTTGATCGACACCCGAGCCGGTGAACGCAAGCCGCAGCAGATGGCCGCTGCCCGTCTTCAGCCGCTCGGCGACCCGCGCCTTCATCGCGGGTGGCAGTTCCTGCGCGATCACATCGCCGATCAGTGCGCGCGTCACCTCGTGATGCGGCTGCAGGAACACGTCGATCACCTTGCCCTCTTCGACGACCCGACCCGCATCGAGCACCGCGACGCGGTCGCACACCTGCTTGATCACGTCCATCTGGTGCGTGATAAGCACGACGGTCAAACCGAGTTCACGGTTGATGCGCCTCAGCAGATCGAGGATCGCACGGGTGGTTTCGGGGTCGAGCGCGGACGTCGCCTCGTCGGACAGCAGCACCTTCGGCTGGCTCGCGAGCGCACGCGCGATGCCCACGCGCTGCTTCTGGCCGCCGCTGATCTGCGCGGGATGGCGGTCGCGTTGCGCGGACAGCCCGACGAGTTCGAGCAGCGGCTCGACGGTCGCCTGGATTTCCGCGCGCTTCATGCCGGCCAGTTCGAGCGGCAGCGCGACGTTATCGTAGACAGTGCGCGACGACAGCAGGTTGAAGTGCTGGAAGATCATGCCGATCTCGCGACGCGCTTCGCGCAACTGGGCGGAGGGCAACGTCGTGAGATCGCGGCCATCGACGACGATGTTGCCTTCGGTCGGCCGCGTCAGCAGGTTGATCGTGCGCACCAGCGTGCTCTTGCCAGCGCCGCTACGTCCGATGATGCCGAACACTTCACCGCGGGGAATCGACAGATTGACGTTATGCAGCGCTTCGACCCAACCGCGGGGCCCCGCGAATCGCTGCGAGATATTGCGTAGTTCGATCATGAAAACGAAACGGCGGTCTGCCGGGCAACGTATCGCCGCCGACGGTCAGCCGCCGCTGCTGGTATCGGAATAAGGCCGCGATTTTACCGCAGCGTCGACATTTCCCTTAATAATCAATTCCGATCTTTTCATAACGGAGAAGAATTAGAGGTGGCTCGCGGTGCGTCGGCGTGCGCCGGGCGCGCGGCGCCTCTATGATCGTGCGCACCACGATAAAAACGGAGAGGGCCATGGAGACAACCCGCCAGGACGCGTCCGCGGGCACCGCGTATGCCGCGCCGCAACTGTCCGGCGCGATGACCGCCGACGGCGTCGAATTGCCGCTGTACCGCTGGCCGACGACGGGCGCACCCCGCGCCACGGTCGCGCTGCTGCACGGCCTCGCTGAGCATGCGGGACGCTATGCCGCGCTTGCGCAGCGTCTGAACGACGCCGGCATCGAACTGCTCGCGATCGATCTGCGCGGCCACGGCCGCGCGCCCGGTCGCCGCACATGGGTCGAGCGCTTCGACGACTATCTGCACGACGCGGATGCACTCGTCGGCGTCGCCAGCCGCAGTGGCGCGCCACTGTTCCTGATGGGACACAGCATGGGCGGCGCGATCGCCGCGCTGTACGCGATCGAACGGAGCCGTCCGCTCGCCGGCCTGATCCTGTCGAGTCCCGCGCTCGCGCCGGGACGCGATGTGCCGCGCTGGATGACCTCGTTGAGCCAGGTGATCAGCCGCGTATGGCCAGGCTTTCCCGCGCTGAAGATCGACGCGTCGCTGCTGTCGCGCGACCCGACGGTCGTCGCGGCAAACCTCGACGATCCGCTCGTGCACCACGGCGCCGTTCCCGCACGCACGGGTGCGGAACTGCTGCTCGCGATGGCGCGCATCGAGCGGGGCCGCGAGGCGCTGCGCGTCCCGCTGCTCGTGTATCACGGCACCCTCGACAAGCTCACTGAGCCGGACGGCAGTCGCGCGTTCGGCGCGCATGCGGGCTCGCCGGACAAGACGCTGACGCTGTACGAAGGGAGCTATCACGAGACGATGAACGACCTCGACCGCGACCGCGTGATCGACGCGTTGATCGCGTGGATCACATCGCACAGCACGCGTGTCTGAACGGGCCCAGGCTATCGCGACCAGTCAGGTGGACGTTTGTCGATGAACGCCTGCACGCCCTCGAGCGCCGACTCGTCCATCATGTTGCAGGCCATCGTGTGGCCGGCCAGTTGATACGCGGCCTCGACACCCATCTCGAGCTGCCGGTAGAACAGCGCCTTGCCCGCAAGCACCGCTTCGCGCGGTTTCGCGCAGATGCTCGCGGCGAGCGCCGCGACAGTCGCGTCGAGTTCGTCGAGCGGCGCGACGCGATTAACGAGCCCTTGCTGCTGCGCGCGATGCGCATCGATGAATTCGCCGGTCAACAGCATTTCGAGCGCCGCCTTGCGCGACAGATTGCGTGACAGCGGCACTGAAGGCGTCGCGCAGAAGAGCCCGAGGTTCACGCCCGACACCGCGAAACGCGCGGTATCCGCGGCAACCGCGAGGTCGCACATCGCGACCAGCTGGCAACCCGCAGCCGTTGCAATGCCGTGCACCCGCGCGATCACGGGCTGCGGTAGCCGCTGGATCGCCAGCATCACTTTCGAGCAGCGCGCAAACAATGCTTCGTAGTACGCGGCCGACGGCGCAGCGCGCATCTCCTTCAGATCGTGGCCTGCACAGAACGCACGTCCCGCGCCGGCGATCACGATCACGCGCGCATCCGACTGCGCGAGCGCCGTGAGCCGCGTGTGCAGCTCGTCGAGCATGGCCTCGGACAACGCGTTGAACGCATCCGGCCGGTTGAGCGTCAGGCACGCGACGCCGCGCACGCCGAACGCATCGTGCGTGAGTTCGACGAGCGCGCCACCCGGATCGGCGGCATCGGGGAACGAATGGGGTATTGCGCTCATGACGCACTCCCTGTCGCGGACGATCTCACCGCGGCAAAACGATCTAGATACCGGCCAGCGCGCGCACGTGCGCAACCACGCTGCGTCCGAGCGCCGACAGGTTGTAGCCGCCCTCGAGACAGCTGACGATGCGACCTCCCGCGTAGCGGTTCGCGATGTCGCGAATCTGGTCGGTCAGCCACACGTAGTCGTCCTCGACGAGACCCATGTTGCCGAGATCGTCCTCGCGATGCGCATCGAAACCGGCGGACACGAACAGCATCTCCGGCTTGAACGCATGCAAGCGCGGCAGCCACAGCAGATCGACAGCCTCGCGCACCGCCATGCCTTTCGAGCGCGCTGGCATCGGCACGTTGACCATGTTCGCAGCCTGGTGGTCCGCGCCGGAAAACGGATAGAACGGATGCTGGAAGAAACTGCACATCAGTACACGCGGGTCGCCGGAAAACGCGGCTTCCGTGCCGTTGCCGTGATGCACGTCGAAATCGACGACCGCGACGCGCTCGAGGCCGTGCACCTCCAGCGCGTGACGCGCCGCGATCGCGACGTTGTTAAAGAAGCAGAAGCCCATCGCGCGCGCGGGCTCCGCGTGATGGCCCGGCGGCCGCACCGCACAGAACGCGTTGTCGTAGCGCCCTTCTATCACGGCATCGGTCGCGGCGACCGCAGCACCCGCCGCGCGCAACGCGGCCTGCCACGAATGCCGGTTCATCGTCGTATCGGGGTCGATCTCCGCATAGCCTTCCGACGGCGCGCGATCGCGCAGGTAGTCGACATGCGCCTGCGTATGCACGCGAAGCAGCGCGGTTTCATCGGCGAGCGGCGGCGACTCGCGCTCGATCAGCCCGTCGATGCGGCTCGCGATCAGTTGATCTTCGATTGCCTGCAGACGTGCGGGGCACTCGGGATGCCACTGCCCCATTTCGTGCAGCAGACAGTCGGTGTGGGAGTAGAAGCCTGTGGCCATGAATGGTGTTCTGCCGGGCAGCGCGAGGCGTGCGCGGCGTGTCTCCGTCTGGGCGCGGCGGCGCGCGCGAATAAACGTCAAGTTACCACACGACGCGTCCACGCAACGCAGCTGCGACACCGGGCGGTTTTCGTCCGGAGGCCGGGAAAGCGTCGGGTATACTTACCTGAGCTCATCTGGGCTGCCCCGAGTTCTCCTCGTGTTCTCTTCGCCCCGCGCACAATCCACTCCCTATGACTGTCAAGCTTGCATCGCCCGCCTCGGCAACGACGTTCCCACGCGTATCGAACCGGTTCAGCGCCACGACTCTGGCTGCAATGACAGCGGCACTCTGCCTGATCGCGGGCAGCCGTCCAGCACATGCACAAACGACACAAACACCGCTGACAGCGCCGCGGTCCGCACTGCTCGCGCAGGCCCAACCGCAGCCGACGGTGCCGCAAGGACAGACATTCGAAGAAGAGATCATCCCGCAGCGCTATGCGAACAACGCGAACGTCGATGCGTTCATCAACGACATGGTCGCGCGTTACGATTTCGATCCGGCCGCGCTGCATACGCTGTTCGCCGGCGTCAGCTATTCGGCGACGGCCGTGAAGCTCGTTACGCCGTCGCCGTCGCCATCGATCAAGAACTGGCGCGTGTATCAGTCGCGTTTCCTCGATCCGGTCCGGATCAATGCGGGCGTGCGCTTCTGGCGCAACAACCAGGCGACCCTGCAGCGCGCATACGAGGAGTTCGGCGTGCCGCCCGAAGTGATCGTCGGCATCATCGGCGTCGAGACGATCTACGGCCGCTACATGGGCAACTTCCGCGTGCTCGACGCGCTCACGACGCTCACGTTCGACTATCCGGACACGAAGAATCGCTCGGATCGCGAGGCGACGTTCCGCAAGAATCTCGAAGACTATCTTGTGTGGACGCGCGATTCGCAGATCGATCCGACCACCGTGCTTGGCTCGTACACCGGCGCGATCGGTATTCCGCAGTTTCTGCCGAGCAGCATCGTGCAGTATGCGGTCAACTACGACGGCAACAGGCAGATCGATCTGCGCACGAGCCCGGTTGATGCGATCGGCAGCGTCGCGAATTATCTGAAGCAGAACGGCTGGGAGAACGGCCGGCCGGTGGTGTGGAAGATCGGCAGCGACGCGGGCAGCCAGGGCATCGCGCAAGCGGCCGCGGACGGCCAGCCGGAACCGCACTGGCCGCTCGCGCAACTGCTGCGCGCCGGCCTCGTGCTCGATGAACCGACGCTCGACATCGCCGCCGAAGCCGGCACGCCGGTCACGGTGGTCGATCTGCCGACGCCCGGACGGCCGACCGGGTACAAGCTCGGCCTGAAAAATTTCTACGTGCTGACGCGTTACAACCGCAGCTTTTTCTATGCGCTTGCGGTGTATCAGCTGGGCGAACGCATCAAGGCGCAGATGGCCGCGACGGATGATGCGACGACAGCTGCGCCCGCGCCGTCACCTATACCCGCACCGGCCGCTGCGCCGAATCCCGCGATTCAGTGAGCACGTCGTTCGCTCACCGATGAAGCAATAAAAAAGCGCCGGTCGGCGCTTTTTTATTCATGCGTGCCTCTGCGGAACCTACCGCAATGGAATCAGGCCGGGAACACACCCGTCGACAGATAGCGGTCGCCGCGATCGCAAACGATGAATACGATCGTCGCGTTCTCGACCTGACGCGCGACCCGCAGCGCGACCTCGCACGCACCAGCCGACGATATCCCGCAGAAGATCCCTTCGACCGACGCAAGCCGTCGCGCCATCGCTTCCGACGCCGCCTGGCTCACATTCTCGACGCGATCCACGCGACTGCGATCGAAAATCTTCGGCAGATACGCCTCCGGCCATTTGCGGATGCCCGGAATGCGCGAACCCTCTTCCGGCTGCGCGCCGACGATCTCGATCGCCTCGCTCTGTTCCTTCAGATACTGCGACACGCCCATGATCGTGCCGGTCGTGCCCATCGCCGAGACGAAGTGCGTGACGCGCCCTTCGGTATCGCGCCAGATTTCCGGACCGGTCGATTCGTAATGCGCGACCGGGTTATCCGGGTTCGCGAACTGGTCGAGGATCACGCCCTTGCCGTCGCGCTGCATCTGCTCGGCGAGATCGCGTGCGTACTCCATGCCGCCTGTCACCGGCGTGAGCACGATCTCCGCGCCGTACGCGCCCATGCTCTGCCGGCGTTCGATCGACAGATCCTCCGGCATGATCAGCACCATCTTGTAGCCGCGAATCGCCGCAACCATCGCGAGCGCGATGCCGGTATTGCCGCTCGTCGCTTCGATCAGCGTGTCGCCCGGCTTGATGCGGCCGCGCGCTTCAGCCTTGCGAATCATCGACAGCGCGGGCCGGTCTTTCACTGAGCCCGCCGGGTTATTCCCTTCGAGCTTGCCAAGGATCACGTTGTTGCGACTGCGGATCTCGTCGTCAGGCAAGCGGACGAGCTGAACGAGCGGCGTATTGCCGATCGTGTCTTCGATTGTTTTGTAGGCCATATGCGATTGATTGCCGGACGATCAGTAATCCATCGATTCTAAACCACCGCGCACCGCCCCGCTCTGCGCCCCTGCTACCAGTACAGGTAGCGGGTGGATTTAAAGCACCGCGCGCGGCGCTCGTGTTTCGCGGCGGCAACGCAAAAAACCCGCGGCGAGTACCGCGGGAGCCAGTCATCTGAACGACGGCTGAAGGAGTGATCTCATCGTGGAAACCCGACCGTAGCCAGAGCGCCTGGCTATTTCTTCGCCACCGTCGTAGCGTCCTTCACCGCGGGTACGGCCTTCGCAGTCTGTGTGCCAGCAGCAGCGCCAGCCGGACCGACAGCGAGACCCTCCGCCTGCAGCCGCTCGATGGTATGCCCACCCATACCCTTGACGCGCTTGCCGAGATCGCTCGCGTCCTTGAACGGACCGTGAGCGCTGCGCTCGTCGAGAATCGCCTTTGCTTTCGCCGGGCCAATGCCCTTGATGCCGCGCAGTGCGTCTTCGTTCGCCGTATTGACGTCCACCGCCGCATACGCGTGACCGAACGCGGCGAGCATCGCCGCCGTAACCATGAATTTTCGGAACATATGGAATCTCCCTGATACCACCGGCCGGCGACGATCGCCGACCGGGAGATCCCAGTGTAAGGACGCGGGAGAGGGTTTTATAGCTGGCCGAACAGCCAACGCACGTAGCGGTCGACGCCTTCCTGCACCGTCAGGAATGGCGCATCGTAGCCGGCCGCGCGCAGCTTCGTCGGGTCGGCCTGCGTGAAGCACTGGTACTTGCCGCGCAGTGCGTCCGGGAACGGCACGTATTCGATCAGCCCTCGCTGCACCTGCTCGGCGAGCGACAGCGGTGCCTCGCCGTCCAGCGCGCGCAGCGTGTTGACGACGCTCGTCGCAATGTCGTTGAACGGCTGTGCGCGGCCTGTGCCCAGATTGAAGATGCCCGACTTCTCCGGGTGATCGAAGAAGAACAGATTCACCTTCGTCACGTCTTCGACCGACACGAAATCGCGCGTCTGCTCGCCTGCACCGTACCCGTTGTATTCGCCGAACAGCTTGACCTTGCCTTCCGCGCGGAACTGGTTGAAGTTGTGAAACGCCACCGAGGCCATGCGCCCCTTGTGCGTTTCGCGCTGCCCGTACACGTTGAAATAGCGGAAGCCCGCAATCTGGCTCTTCGCGGTGGGCAGCACGCGGCGGATCACCTGGTCGAACAGGAACTTCGAATAGCCGTACACGTTCAGCGGCGCTTCCACTTCGCGATCTTCGACGAAGCGGCTCGAGCCGCCATAGATCGCCGCCGACGATGCGTACAGGAACTGCGCGCCCTGCGCGAGACACGCGTCGAGCACCGCGCGGCTGTAGCGGAAGTTGTTGTCCATCATGTAGCGGCCGTCGGTTTCCATCGTGTCCGAACAGGCACCTTCGTGGAATACCGCGCGCACCTTGCCGAAGTCGCCGCGCGCGAAACGCTCGACGAATTCGGTCTTGTCGAGATAGTCGTCGATCTCGCAGTCAACGAGGTTCTTGAACTTGTCGGCGCGTGTGAGGTTGTCGACGGCAATGATGCGCTGCTCGCCGCGCTCATTGAGCGCCTTGACGATGTTGCTGCCGATGAAGCCGGCTGCGCCGGTGACGATGAGAGTCATGGTCGTCCTGCGTTGAGTGAAAACCGCCGGGCAGGCCGCGCATCGCTGTGCGACGCACGGCCGTGCGCGGCATCAGTTGAACAGTTCGTCGTAGTCGACGGTGGCGGTACCGAGCTTGCCGACCACGATACCGGCCGCGCGGTTCGCGAGCGACACGGCTTCGACGAGCGACAGGCCCGCGCCCAGCATCGCGGCAAGCGTGGCGATCACGGTGTCGCCGGCACCCGACACATCATACACTTCGCGTGCAACCGCCGAAGCGTGCAGGACGCCCTCCGCGCAGAAGAGCGTCATGCCCTCTTCGGAGCGCGTGAGCAGCAGTGCGTCGAGTTCGAGATCGGCGCGCAGTTTCGCGACGCGCGCATGCAGATCCGCTTCCGATTTCCACTGCCCGATCACCTCACGCAACTCCGCGCGATTCGGTGTGATCAGCGTCGCACCGCGATAACGCTCCCAGTCGTCGCCCTTCGGATCGACCAGCACGGGCCGGCCGGCTTCGCGCGCCCGCGCGATCATCCGCGTGACGTGCGTGAGACCGCCCTTCGCGTAATCGGACAGCAGGATCACGTCGTGCGCGGGCAGCAGTTCGTCGAAGCGCGCGAGGCTGGCGAGCAGCACTTCGTGCGTCGGCGAGTTCTCGAAATCGACGCGCAGCAACTGCTGCTGACGCGACAGCACGCGCAGCTTGATGGTGGTGAGCAGCGCGGGATCGCGTTCCAGATACGGCGTGACACCGCTGTCGCCAAGCAGCTGCACGATGCGCTCGCCCGGCTCGTCGTGGCCGACCACACACAGCAGCCCCGACTGCGCACCGAGCGCCGCGGCATTGCGCGCGACGTTCGCCGCGCCGCCCAGGCGGTCTTCCTGCTTCTGCACGTGCACGACCGGCACCGGCGCTTCCGGCGAGATGCGGTTGACGTCGCCGAACCAGTAGCGATCCAGCATCACGTCGCCGACTACCAGCACGCGCGCCCGCGCGAGCCGTTCGCGCGGCACGACGACCGCTTCGGGAACGGGTGTCGTGGCTTCAGGCACGTGTGGCTGCGTCGGCCTGGCGGTCGGAGGGTTGAGCATAGGGGCGTCCAATCGAGTGGTAGTCGATGCCGAGTTCCGCCATCGCTCCCGGTTCGTACAGATTGCGGCCGTCGAAGATCAACGGCGACTTCAGCACCGATTTCAGATGCGCGAAATCGGGGCTCTTGAATTCCTTCCATTCGGTGACGATCACAAGCGCATCCGCGCCGGTCAGCGTGTCGTCCTGCGTGTTGACGAAGTGCAGCCGACTGCGCTGTTCGGGCGCGCTGTCGAGGTCCATCGCGAACACGCGACGCGCTTCGTCGAGTGCGACCGGATCGTACGCGCGCACCGTCGCGCCACGCGCGAGCAGCTCGGCGATCAGGCGACGGCTCGGCGCCTCGCGCATGTCGTCGGTATTCGGCTTGAACGCGAGCCCCCACACGGCGAACGTGCGGCCGTTCAGGTCCGCGCCGAGCGAATCGGTGATCTTCCGCACGAGAATTTCTTTCTGCGCGTAATTCACGTCCTCGACCGCTTCGAGAATCCGCAGGTTGTGGCCGCTCTCGCTCGCGGCGCGGATCAGCGCCTGCACGTCCTTCGGGAAACACGATCCGCCGTAGCCGACGCCCGCGTACAGGAAGTGATAGCCGATGCGCGGGTCCGAGCCGATGCCGCGGCGCACCGCCTCGATGTCCGCGCCGAAGCGATCGGCGAGATTCGCCATCTCGTTCATGAACGAGATGCGCGTCGCGAGCATCGCGTTGGCCGCGTACTTCGTGAACTCCGCGGAACGCACGTCCATATACAGCGTGCGTTCGTGATTGCGGTTGAACGGCGCGTATAGACGCTTCATCAATTCGCGGGCTTTTTCGCCGGGCACATCGTCGTCGATGCCGAGCACGATGCGGTCAGGCCGCATGAAGTCGTCAACGGCCGCACCTTCCTTCAGGAACTCCGGATTCGACACCACGGAGAAGCGATGCTTCGGGCTATCCGCAAGACCGCGTTTGGCCAGTTCCTCGGCGACGACCGCGCGCACGCGTTCGGCCGTGCCGACCGGTACCGTCGACTTGTCGACGATCACCTTGTAGCTATTCATGTAGCGACCGATATTGCGCGCCGCCTCGAGCACGTACTGCAGGTCGGCCGAGCCGTCTTCGTCCGGCGGCGTACCGACGGCGATGAACTGCACGTCGCCGTGTTCGACGCTCGCCGCGATGTCGGTCGAGAACGTAATGCGGCCAGCCGCGCGAGTGCGCGCGATGATTTCCTGCAGACCGGGCTCGTGGATCGGCACGCCGCCGCTGTTCAGGATGCCGATCTTGCGCGGATCGACGTCGAGGCAGAACACGTCGTTGCCGATTTCGGCAAGACACGCGCCTGTGACGAGCCCGACGTAGCCCGTACCGATGATGGAGATTTTCATACGCGTTCCGGTAGTAGGTTCGGGTGAGGGGTTCGGTTCCGGTGATCAGTGTGGTCGCGCTGTGCGTCACGTGACGCACGATGTCTACCGCACCGCGTTCAGCTCGCCGCCGTGATCGGTTCGACGCGGCGCGGCGCGTAAGTTTCCCAACCGCTGCAGCCCGGGCATTGCCAATAGAAAAGCCGCGCCCGGAAACCGCAATTCTGGCACGTGTAGCGCGGCAGATTCTTCGTACGCTGCCTGATCAGCGTGCGCATCAGATCGAGTTCGCTGCGCCGCGGTTCCTCGGCGGTCGCCTGCTGCGCTTCGAGCAGGCGCGTCATACCCGCGAGCGTCGGCGACTTCTGCATCTGCGTGCGCGCGAGCGCATGCGCCGCGTCGGGTCCGCGCAGTGCTGCAACGTGCTGATACGCGACGTCGAGCAGATCGTTCGACGGATAGCGATCCACCCACGTGGTCAGCAGGTCGGCGCCCTCTTCCTCGCGGCCAAGCGCTGCGTAGGCCTTCATCAACTTTTCGGCGACGAGCGGCAGATACGCGGGATTCTGCTCCTCGACCTTGCGCCATTGCATGATCGCTTTCGCGCCGTCGTCTGCCGTCGCATCGACATCGCCCGCCAGGATCGTCGCGCGCACGTTCTGCGGATTCGCGCGCAGTGCGAGATCGAGCTGCCGGCGCGCCTCGTCGGGCTTTTTCGCCTGCAGCGCTTCCTGTGCGAGCTCGCAGTGGAACTGCGCGATTTCCTTGTCGAGCGACGCCGCGCCCATCGATTCGAGACGGCGTGCGGTATCGATCGACTTGTTCCAGTCCTTCTCGATTTCGTAGATGGTCAGCAGCGAACGCTGCGCGCCAAGCGCGTGATCGCCGGTCTGCAACGAGCGGAAGGTTTCTTCCGCGCGATCGAGCAGCCCCGCCTTCAGGAAGTCCTGCCCGAGTTCGAACAGCGCGTGGTCGCGCTCCTTTACCGGCAGGTCGGTGCGGCTCAGCAGATTCTGATGCACGCGGATCGCGCGATCGGTTTCGCCGCGCCGACGAAACAGGTTACCGAGCGCGAAGTGCAGTTCGATCGTTTCGGGGTCGAGCTTGACGACCTCGATGAACGCGTCGATCGCCTGGTCCGGCTGCTCGTTCAGCAGAAAATTGAGGCCTCGAAAATACGAACGCGGCAGGTTGGCGCTCTCGGACAACAGCGTCTTCAGGTCGTATCGCGCGGCCATCCAGCCCAGCGCGAAAGCGATGGGTATGACGAGCAGCCACCAGTAGTCTAGATCCATGTGAATGGTCGTGAATGCGGAAACGAACGCCGCGCGTCGCAACGCACGGCATGGAGATGGCTCACATCAAAGGCGGCATCGGCGGCTGTTCGACGACGACGGGCGCTTCGCGCGCGACGCGCAGGTCGCGTTTCAGGCGGCCGTTCTCGAGCTGCAGCCGGAACACCGCCGGCAGCGACGACACGAGGCCGGCCAGCAGCCCGACGACGAAGAACGCGAGGCCGATCAGGATCAACGGCGCCTGCCATTGATAGCCCGCCAGGAAATTCAGCGTGGCGGTTTGCGTGTTGGAGAGTGCCAGCACCAGCAGCAGCACGAACACCAGTACGCGGATCAACCAGACGATAAATTTCATGAGTAGATCTCTTGACGGCGATTGCGGGATGACGCCGGCCTGATGACGCATCGCGCCACGATGCTGCCCGCGCCGAAGTGACCCGTATTGTAAATGATGCCCCTCGCCGCTGGACAGCACCGGCGGCAAGGGCGGCTTACGCCGGCTTTCGGGCCCGACGACCCGCAGCCGGCCGAGGACGAAAAAAAAGCGCCCGCAGGCGCTTTTTCTGGTCTTTTGCCGAGTGGCTGGGCCGCCGGCAACTGCGGGCACACTGGAACAGCGGTGCTCACAGATCGTCGTCGGGCCCTTCGTCTTTCAGCGGCTCACCCGCACGCCGGTCGACCCGTTCGCGCAATTCCTTGCCCGGCTTGAAATGCGGTACGTACTTCTCGGGTACCAGCACCTTTTCACCGGACTTCGGATTGCGACCGACGCGAGACGGACGGCGGTTGAGGCCGAAGCTGCCGAAGCCGCGAATTTCAATGCGATGACCTTTGGCAAGCGCCTCCGACATCGCATCGAGCATCGTCTTCACCGCGAAATCCGCATCCTTGAGAACAAGCTGCGGAAAACGCGTAGCCAGCTGGGCGACCAATTCCGATTTGGTCATACTGCAGCAGACCCCTTAAGGCTTACTGATTCTGGCCGTCGAGCTTGGCCTTCAGCAGCGCGCCGAGGTTCGTCGTGCCGGTCGCTGCCGAGCTGGTGTCGGCTGCGAGGCCGCGGATGGCTTCCTGCTGTTCGGCCGAGTCCTTCGCCTTGATCGACAGGTTGATGCCACGCGACTTGCGATCGATGTTGATGATCATCGCGTTGACCTTGTCGCCTTCCTTCAGCACGTTGCGCGCATCTTCCACGCGGTCCTGGGCGATTTCCGAAGCACGCAGGTAGCCTTCGACTTCCGTCGACAGCTGAACCACTGCACCCTTCGCGTCCACCGTCTTGACCACGCCGTCGACGATCGAACCCTTGTCGTTCATTGCAACGAAGTTGCTGAACGGGTCGCCTTCGAGCTGCTTGATGCCCAGCGAAATGCGTTCCTTCTCGACATCGATGCCGAGCACGATCGCTTCCACTTCGTCGCCCTTCTTGTACTTGCGGACAGCTTCTTCGCCGGTTTCGCTCCACGACAGGTCCGACAGGTGAACCAGACCGTCGATGCCGCCCGGCAGGCCGATGAACACGCCGAAGTCGGTGATCGACTTGATCGCGCCCTGCAGCTTGTCGCCCTTCTTGAAGTTGCGGCTGAAGTCGTCCCACGGGTTCGGCTTGCATTGCTTCATGCCGAGGCTGATACGGCGGCGGTCTTCGTCGATTTCGAGAACCATGACTTCGACTTCGTCGCCCAGCTGGACAACCTTCGACGGTGCGACGTTCTTGTTCGTCCAGTCCATTTCCGACACGTGAACCAGGCCTTCGATGCCCGATTCGACTTCGACGAATGCGCCGTAGTCGGTGATGTTGGTGACCTTACCGAACAGACGCGTGCCCGACGGGTAACGACGGGAAATGCCTTCCCACGGATCGTCGCCGAGTTGCTTGATGCCGAGCGAAACGCGGTTCTTCTCTTGATCGAACTTGAGGATCTTCGCGGTGACTTCCTGGCCAACCGACAGCACTTCGCTCGGGTGACGCACACGACGCCATGCGATATCCGTAATGTGCAGCAGGCCGTCGATACCGCCGAGGTCCACGAACGCGCCGTAGTCGGTGATGTTCTTCACCACGCCTTCGACGATCGCGCCTTCCTTCAGCGTTTCGAGCAGCTTTGCGCGCTCTTCGCCCTGGGTGGCTTCGATCACAGCACGGCGCGACAGCACGACGTTGTTACGCTTGCGGTCGAGCTTGATGACGCGGAATTCCAGCGTCTTGCCTTCGTACGGGGTCGTGTCCTTGACCGGACGCGTATCGACCAGCGAACCCGGCAGGAACGCGCGGATGCCGTTGACCATCACGGTCATGCCGCCCTTGACCTTGCCCGTGATCGTGCCGGTCACGAGTTCGTTGTTGTCGAGCGCCTTTTCCAGCGACAACCACGAAGCGAGACGCTTCGCCTTGTCGCGCGACAGGATCGTGTCGCCATAGCCGTTTTCCAGCGCGTCGATCGCGACGGAAACGAAGTCGCCCGCCTGCACTTCTACCTCGCCCGCGTCGTTCAGGAACTCTTCGAGCGGGATGTAGGCTTCGGACTTAAGACCAGCATTCACGACCACGAAGTTGTGGTCGACACGAACGACTTCGGCGGAAATTACTTCGCCGGCGCGCATGTCCTGCTTGGTCAGCGACTCTTCGAACAGAGCCGCAAAAGATTCGGTAATCGGGGTAGAGGTTTGCAGGTCGGACATAAAAATCGGAATTTGCATGGTTTTCGCGCGGCGCTGGTGGCCGGTGCAGCGGCACGTGCCGTCTGCGACAAAACGAATCCCAAGCGGGGTTAAAGGGTTGAATACACGCTTCGCGGACCTCGCGAAGCACCTACCTTGCCGCTCGCACGCTCACGCGCGCGTCATGCATGCGGCACAACCGCCTGATACCACTGCACCACCTGTTCGACCGCCTGGTCGACCGACAGCGCAGAGGTGTCGAGCAGCCTTGCATCTGCAGCGGGTTTGAGCGGCGCAGCCGCGCGCTGACTATCGCGCTCGTCGCGTTCACGCAAATCCCGGAGCAAGTCATCCATATTAGCAGAAAAACCTTTTTGGATCAATTGCTTATAGCGCCGCGTCGCGCGGGCCTCGACGCTCGCGGTCAGAAACACCTTCAGCGCGCCATCCTGAAAGATCACGGTGCCCATGTCGCGGCCGTCGGCAACGAGCCCCGGCTCCTTGCGAAACGCCCGCTGGCGCGCGACGAGCGCGGTCCGGACAGGCGCGTGGACAGCGATTGCCGACGCCCGCTTGCCGATTTCCTCGGCGCGGATCTCGCTCGATACATCGACGCCGTCGAGCTGGGAAAGCCCCTCGCGGAACGTGATATGGAGGTCGCCTACCAGCTTCGCCAGCGCGTCCGCATCGTCCGCGGGCACGTTGTAGCGCACGCTGGCGAGCGCAGTGAGCCGGTACAGCGCGCCGCTGTCGAGCAGGTGGAAGCCCAGGTGGGCGGCCACCAGCGCGGCCACGGTACCCTTGCCGGAGGCCGTGGGGCCGTCGATCGTAATGACGGGCGTCTGGTGAAAAGGACGGATCGGTTTCATCGGAAAAGTCGCTCGTCGGGCAAAGCTGACGGAAAACCGCGGTCAGGGCGCAGCGAGCGCGGCGAAGCGCTCGAAATAGTCGGGGAACGTCTTGCCGACGCACTTCGGATCGTTGATCCGAACCGGCACGCCGCCGAGGCTGACCAGCGAGAAGCACATCGCCATCCGGTGATCGTCGTAGGTGTCGATCGCCGCATTCGGCGTGAGACGCGCCGGCGGCGTGACGACGAGGTAGTCCGCGCCCTCTTCGACGGTCGCGCCGACCTTCCGGAGCTCGGTGGCCATCGCGGCGAGGCGGTCGGTTTCCTTTACGCGCCAGCTGGCGATGTTGCGCAGCGTCGACGGGCCGTCCGCGAACAGCGCGGCGACGGCGATCGTCATCGCGGCATCGGGGATCAGGTTGAAGTCCATGTCGATCGGCGCGAGCTTGCCATGATCGTGGCCGATCCCACGCACTTCGATCCAGTCCTCTCCCATCGACACGTTCGCGCCCATCCGGTTCAGCGCGTCGGCGAACCCGACGTCGCCCTGGATGCTCGCCCGTCCGACGCCCTCGACCCGCAGCGGACCGCCGCCCAGCGCGCCGGCCGCAAGGAAGTACGACGCCGACGACGCATCGCCCTCGACCATGATCCGGCCCGGCGACCGGTAGCGCCGGCTCGACGGCACGGTGAAGCGCTGCCAGTCGTCGTCGCGCTCGACGCGGATGCCGAAGCGCGCCATCAGCTTGATCGTGATGTCGATGTACGGCTTCGAGATCAGTTCGCCTTCGACCTCGACGACGATCGAGCCGCTGCTGGACCGCACCAGCGGCAGCGTCATCAGGAGCGCGGTCAGGAACTGGCTCGACACGTCGCCGCGCACGCGGATCGGCGCGTCGACGGCAATCTGCGCCGCGTGGATGAAGAGCGGCGGATAGCCCTCGTTGGCCTCGTAGTCGATTTTCGCGCCGATCTGCCGCAGCCCGTCGACCAGATCGCCGATCGGCCGCTCATGCATCCGCGGCACGCCGTGCACGCGGTATTCGCCGCCGTTCACCGCGAGCGCGGCGGTCAGCGGACGCACCGCGGTACCCGCGTTGCCGAGGAACAGATCGGCGGTCTTCGCGGTGAACGCACCGCGCGTGCCGGTCACGACGCAGGTATCGCCGTCGCGAACGAGCTTCACACCGAGCTGCTCGAGCGCCGCGAGCATCACGCGGGTGTCGTCGGAATCGAGCAGGTTGGTAATCGTCGTTTCGCCTTCGGCGAGCGCGGCGAGCAGCAGCACGCGGTTCGAAATGCTCTTCGAGCCGGGCAGACGCACGGTGCCGGACGCACGGGTGAACGGTCCGAGATCGAGGTAATCCATGGTGTGTCCTGTTATTTCGACGCGTCGTCCGCGCCGGTCTTGCCGCCACCTGCTTGCCATCCGGCCCGCGCGACCCGCGAACGGGCGAACACGGCTTCGAGCGCGGCGCCGTCGCCGGCTTCGATCGAAGCACGCAGACGCGCGAGCACCGCCGTGTAGGCGTCGAGTTCGTCGAGCAGTGCCACACGATTGGCCACGCAGACGTCGCGCCACATCTCGGGGCTCGACGCGGCGATCCGCGTGAAGTCGCGGAAACCGCCGGCGGCGAATGAAAATTTCAGCGCTGCGTCCGCCGAGCCGAGAATCTGCTCGACGAGCGCGAACGACAATACGTGCGGCAGATGGCTCACCGACGCAAGCACGCGATCGTGCTGCTCCGGCGACATGTCGCGCACCTCGGCGCCCGTCGCGCGCCACATCGCCGCGGCCCGCGCGACGTCTTGCGGCGTGTTCTCCGGCAGCGCGCACAGCACGACGTTACGGCCGACGTAAAGATCGGCGAGCGCCGCATCGACGCCGCTCGACTCGCGGCCAGCGATCGGATGACCCGGCACGAACTGCCCGATACGCGAACCAAGCGCCGCACGCGCTGCAGCGACGACATCCGACTTCGTGCTCCCCGCATCGGTGACGATCGTCGTATCGTCGAGCAACGGCGCGATGCGTTCGAGCAGCGGTTGCGTCTGCGCGACCGGCGCAGCGAGCAACACGAAATCCGCACCTGCCAGTGCCGCATGCAACGCGACCGGGTCGTCGAGCGATGCGGTTTCGTCGATCACGCCGAGTTCGAGCGCACGCGCAGTCGATGCAGCCGACCGCCCGACGCCGATTACACGCCGCGCGCCGCCTACGTCGTCGCGTTCGCGCAGCGCGCACGCCAGCGATCCGCCGATCAGGCCGACGCCGAAAATCACGAGCTTGTCAAAAGAGAATGCGGCCACGGCGAACAGAAAAAAGCGCGCCGGCTCGCGGCCGGACGCAGAGGATAAACAGCGACCGCTCAGGCGGTCGCGAGGGTTTTTTCGAGCGCCGCGATGAACGCGTCGTTCTCTTCCGGCAGGCCGATCGTGATACGCAGCCACTGCGGCAAACCGTAGCCGCCGACCGGCCGCACGATCACGCCCTGCTTCAGCAGTTCGAGGTTCACGCGATTACCGGCGCCGTCGTCGTTGCCGACGCGCACCAGCACGAAGTTGCCCGACGACGGCACGTACTCGAGGCCGAGCCGGTCGAACGCCGACGTCAGCTGGCGATAGCCCTGCGCATTCAGTGCGGCGCTCTTCTCGAGGAACGCCTTGTCGTTCAGCGCCGCGACCGCTGCCGCCTGCGCGAGCGTGTTGACGTTGAACGGCTGACGCAGCCGGTTCAGCAGATCCGTCAGTTCCGGCTGCGCGATCGCGAAGCCGACGCGCAGGCCGGCCAGCCCGAATGCCTTCGAGAACGTACGCGACACGAGCAGATTCGGATAGCGGCGCACCCACGCGATCGAGTCGTAACGTTGTTCTGCGGGCAGGTATTCGGTGTAGGCCTCGTCGAGCACGACGGCGACGTGGCGCGGCACCTTCGCGAGAAACGCGTCGATCTGCGCGCCATCGAGGAACGTGCCGGTCGGGTTGTTCGGATTCGCGACGAATACCAGCCGCGTGTCGTCGCCGATCGCGGCGAGCATCGCGTCCAGATCGTGGCCGTACTGCACAGCCGGCACGACGACCGAGCGCGCGCCGAGACCCTGCGTGGCCAGCGCGTAGACCGCGAACGAGTACTGCGCGTAGACGATCGACTGACCCTTCTCGACGAACGCGTGCGCGGCCAGTTCAAGAATGTCGTTGCTGCCGTTGCCGAGCGTGATCCAGTCGGCGGGCACGTCGTAGCGTTCGCTCAACGCTGCCTTCAGCTCGAACGCGTTCGCATCCGGATAGCGGCCCAGTTCGCTCGCGGCCCGCGCCATCGCCTGCTGCGCGGACGGCGGCATGCCAAGCGGGTTTTCGTTCGACGCGAGCTTCACGATGTGCGCCTCGTCGAGACCGAACTCGCGCGCGACTTCCGAAATCGGTTTACCCGCGACATAGGGCGCGATGGCGCGCACGTAGGAAGGACCGAAAGGCGTTGTCATCAGTATCTCCGGATCACACGATTGGCATATTGGAATGGCGGCAGGTGAACGCAGCGTCAGCGGGCGCGCGGATACGAGCCAAGAATCTTCATGAAGGCGGCTTTCTGTTCGAGTTCGCCGAGCGCGGCCGCCACGGCGGGATCGTCGCGATGGCCTTCGACGTCGATGTAGAAGTAATACTCCCACTTGTCGACGCGCGCGGGACGCGACTCGAAACGCGTCATCGACACGCCGTGTCGCGCGAGCGGCTCGAGCAGCCGGAAGACGGCGCCGGGTTCGTTCTTCACCGAGAACACGATCGACGTACGATCGCAGCCGCTGACACCCGCCGGCTCCTTGCCGATCATCAGGAAGCGAGTGCGGTTGTGCGGATCGTCCTGGATCAGCGCGTACGCGACCTGCAGACCGTAATGCGTCGCGGCGCGGTCGCCAGCGATCGCGGCAACGGTGGGATCGGTAGAGGCGAGACGTGCAGCCTCGGCATTGCTCGACACCGCCTGGGGCTCGAGATGCGGCGCATGCGTGGCGAGCCAGCGCTGGCATTGCGCGAGCGCCTGCGCGTGCGCGCAGACGCGCGTCACGCCGGTCAGGCCACCGGTCGACGTCAGCAGGTTGTGGTGGATCGGCAGCGCCAGTTCACCGCCGATCAGCAGCGACGATTGCAGCAGCAGATCGAGCGTGCGCGACACCGCGCCTTCGGTCGAATTCTCGACCGGCACGACGCCGAACTCCGCGGCGCCCGCTTCGACCGAGCGGAACACTTCGTCGATCGACGGACACGGCAGGCCTTCGATCGACTGACCGAAGTACTCGTGCATCGCCTGTTCGCTATACGTGCCGACCGGCCCGAGGTACGCCGTGCGGATGGTCTGTTCGAGCGCACGGCTCGCGGCCATGATCTCGCGCCAGATTGCACTGATGTGCTCCTCCGCGAGCGGACCCTCGCTCATGCCCTGCAGACGCGCGATGACCTGCTGCTCGCGCTCCGGACGGAACACGGGCGCGTTGAAATGCTTCTTTACCTCGCCGACCTCGAGCGCGACCGCCGCCCGCTGGTTGAGAAGCGCGATGAGCTGCGCGTCGATTGCATCGATGCGTTCGCGCAGCGGTTTGAGTCGTGAATTAAGTTCGTCGTCCATGCGTGAAAACGGCCGTTGGCAGAAAGAGGGGCGCGGTCCAGGCTGTCTAGGCCTCGCGCCGTTCGAATTCCTTCATGTACTCGACGAGCGCTTTGACGCCTTCGAGCGGCACCGCGTTGTAAATCGACGCCCGCATGCCGCCGACGGACTTGTGGCCCTTCAGCTGCACCAGCCCGCGCGTTTTCGCGCCGGCCAGGAAATCTTCGTTGCGCGATTCGTCGGCGAGGAAGAACGGAACGTTCATCCGCGACCGCGACGCGCGCTCGACCTTGTTCAGATAGAAGCTGCTCGCATCGATCGTGTCGTACAGCAGCGTCGACTTCTCGAGATTGCGCGCTTCGATCGCTTTCAGGCCACCCAGCTTCTTCAACCACTTGAACACGAGCCCCGCGATGTAGATCGCGTAGGTGGGCGGCGTGTTGTACATCGAATTGTTGGTCGCGACGGTCTTCCATTCGAATGCCGACGGACAGATCGGCATCGCGCGTTCGAGCATGTCCTCGCGCGCGATCACGACCGTGACGCCGGCCATGCCGATGTTCTTCTGCGCGCCGCCGAACAGCACGCCGTATTTGGCGATGTCCATCGGGCGCGACAGGATGTGCGACGACGCGTCGGCGACGAGCGGGATGTCGCCCATGTCGGGAATGTCGAAGGTCTCGACGCCGTCGATCGTCTCGTTCGTACACAGATGAACGTAGGCCGGATCGTCGGAGAGTTGCCATTCGGCACGGGCCGGCGCGCGCGTGAAGCCTTCGGCTGTCTGGCCGGTCGCAGCGAGATGGGCGGTGCCGTATTTGCGCGCTTCGTTCAGCGACTTCTGCGACCACGAACCGGTGACGACGAAATCGGCGCGCGGCTTCGTACCCATCAGGTTCATCGGCACGATCGCGTTTTCGCCGAGACCGCCGCCCTGCAGGAACAGGATATGGTGGCTGGCCGGCACCGCGAGGAGTTCGCGCAGATCGAGCAGCGCGGCTTCATGGATCGACGAGAATTCTTTTCCGCGATGGCTCATTTCCATCACGCTCATGCCACTGCCTTGCCAGTCGAGCATTTCGGCAGCGGCCTGGCGCAGCACCTCTTCGGGCAGAGCCGCAGGTCCGGCGGAAAAATTGAAGACGCGCATCGTGAATATCCCGAAGCAGGCGCAGCGGTAAAAAGACGTTTCCGCGCCCAAAAAGAAATGGCCGTTTGCGCCTATGCGCAAACGGCCATTATCGCACTCTACCGGCAACCCGCCAATCGAAGGCGCCTGTGCGCCTCCTGCCGACGGTACTGCCGGCGAAGCCGGGCGACTGCTTACTTGGCCGGCTTGACCGCGGCGACTTCCTTGTCGGCCTGGTCGCGGGTTGCCTTGATCGATTGCGGCATGTACTTCTGCATCAGACCGTTCACGACATCGCGGCCCACCTGGTCCTGGACCTGGATGAACTTGCGGCCCGTCGGGCTCTTGTAGAACGCCGTCAGATCCTTGATTTCCGACGTGCTGTAGTACTTCGCGTACGCGTCGTACTGAGCTTGCATTGCGTCCTGGCGGAAGCTGTCCGTCGCGAACACCTGGCCTGCCGAGTCAACCAGCTTCGGCACGGTGTTCTTTTGCAGCGTCGGGACGGAAGCCTGCTTCTGCTTGTCAGTCAGCGTCTTGTTTTCCGACAGCGCATCCGACAGGATCGCCGGGACCAGTTGCTTGGCCTGCATCTGCGCGCTGTTGCCGATCGCGCCGACGAGCTTCTGTGCGTCGATCGCATCCAGCAGATCCTTGATCGCGGCCTGCTTGGCCGGATCGACCGGTGCCGGTGCCGCAGCAGCTGCGGGTGCCGGAGCCTGGTTCTGCAGAGCCTGGGCCATTGCGAGGGTCGGCAAGAAAGCAGCAAGCACCATCAACTGTTTGAATCGTTTTTGCATCATTACTCCCTAAGAGAAATTAGTCGAACCGCATGCCGCGCAAACCGCGCACCGGCCTGATGCGCATCGTTGGTCCCGCGGCCAGTTATCTACTTCGTGCCGGTGGCTTGTACGGGTCGGGCCGCGTCAGGCAGCGCCATCTTCTTCGCCGTTCTCGCCATTTTCGACATCGCCATCCGTATCGGCTTCCGCGACCTGCTGCAGACCCGAAAGCTTCGTACCCTCGTCAAGGCTGATGAGTGTAACACCTTGCGTTGCGCGGCCCATCTCGCGGATCTCCGACACGCGCGTGCGAATCAGCACGCCCGTGGTCGTGATCAGCATGATCTGCGCTTCCTGATCGACGAGCGTCGCGGCGACCACCTTGCCGTTGCGCTCGGACGTCTGGATCGCGATCATTCCCTTCGTCCCGCGCCCATGACGCGTGTACTCGGCGATCGGCGTGCGCTTGCCGTAGCCGTTTTCGGTCGCCGTCAGCACCGACTGCTGCTCGTCGCCCGCCACCAGCAGCGCGATGACCTGCTGGCCGTCGTCGAGCTGCATGCCGCGCACGCCGCGTGCCTCACGGCCCATCGGCCGGACGTCGTTCTCGTCGAAGCGCACCGCCTTGCCCGAATCGGAGAACAGCATTACGTCGTGCTCGCCATCGGTGATCGCGGCACCGATCAGGTAATCGCCGTCGTCGAGACCGACGGCAATAATACCCTTGCGCAGCGGCCGGCTAAAGGCTTCGAGCGGCGTCTTTTTTACCGTTCCTAACGCCGTCGCCATAAAAACGAATTTGTCCGCCGAAAATTCCTTGACCGGCAGCACTACCGTGATCTTTTCGCCTTCCTGCAGCGGGAACATATTGACGATCGGACGACCGCGCGAATTACGCGAACCTTGCGGCACCTCGTAGACCTTGACCCAGTAGACGCGGCCGCGGTTCGAGAAGCACAGGATGTGGTCGTGCGTGTTCGCGATGAACAGCGTGTCGATCCAGTCGTCTTCCTTCATCGACGTCGCCTGCTTGCCACGGCCGCCGCGCTTCTGCGCGCGGTACTCGGACAGCGGCTGCGACTTCACGTAGCCGACGTGCGACATCGTGACGACCATGTCCTGCGGCGTAATCAGGTCTTCAGTGTTCAGCTCGGTGGCGTTCAGCTCGATCTTCGAACGACGCGCGTCGCCGAATTCCGCCTTGATCGCGGCGAGTTCGTCGACGATGATCGCGGTAATACGCTCAGGACGCGCGAGGATGTCGAGCAGGTCGGCGATCTGCGCCATCACCTCGCGATACTCGCCGATGATCTTGTCCTGCTCCAGCCCGGTGAGGCGCTGCAGACGCATCTGCAGAATTTCCTGCGCCTGCGTGTCCGACAGCCGGTACTGGCCGTCGCCCTGCATCCCGAACGCCGGGTTCAGCCCTTCCGGACGGTACGCCGACCAGCCGCCTGCGGACGCGTTTTCGGTCTCGGCCCGCGCCAGCATCTCGCGCACGAGCGACGAGTCCCACGGACGCGCCATCAGTTCCTGACGCGCGATCGGCGGCGTCGGTGCCGCCTTGATGATCGCGATGAACTCGTCGATGTTGGCGAGCGCGACGGCAAGGCCTTCGAGCACATGGCCGCGTTCGCGAGCCTTGCGCAGTTCGTATACAGTGCGCCGCGTCAGCACTTCGCGCCGGTGCGACAGAAAGTGCTCGAGCATCTCCTTCAGGTTCAGCAGCTTCGGCTGGTTGTCGACCAGCGCGACCATGTTCATGCCGAACGTGTCCTGCAGCTGGGTCGCCTTGTACAGATTGTTCAGCACGACCTCGGGCACTTCGCCGCGCTTCAGTTCGATCACGACGCGCATGCCGCTCTTGTCGGACTCGTTGCGGATGTCGGAAATGCCTTCCAGCTTCTTTTCGTTGACAAGCTCGGCGATTCGCTCGAGCAGCGATTGCCGGTTGACCTGGTATGGCAGATCGTCAACGATGATCGCCATCCGCTGGCCACGGTCGATTTCTTCGAAGTGCGTCGTGGCGCGCATCACGACGCGGCCGCGCCCGGTGCGGTAACCGTCGCGCACGCCGGCAACGCCATAGATGATGCCGGCTGTCGGGAAATCGGGGCCGGGGATGATTTCAATCAGTTCGTCGATTGTGGCGTGCGGATTCTTCAGCAAATGCTGGCACGCGTCGACGACTTCATTGAGATTGTGCGGCGGAATGTTGGTCGCCATCCCGACCGCGATCCCGGACGAACCGTTGATCAGCAGATTGGGAATGCGCGCCGGCATAACTTTCGGCTCGCTTTCGCCGCCGTCGTAGTTCGGCTGGAAATCGACGGTTTCCTTGTCGATGTCGATCAGCAGCTCGTGGCCGATCTTCGACATACGGATTTCGGTGTAGCGCATCGCCGCGGCGTTGTCGCCGTCGATCGACCCGAAATTGCCTTGCCCGTCCACCAGCATGTAGCGCAGCGAGAAATGCTGCGCCATCCGGACGATCGTCTCGTAGACCGCCGAATCGCCGTGCGGGTGGTATTTACCGATCACGTCCCCGACGATACGCGCGGACTTCTTGTACGCGCGATTCCAGTCGTTGTTCAGTTCGTGCATCGCGTACAGCACGCGCCGGTGCACCGGCTTCAGGCCATCGCGGACATCGGGGAGAGCTCGCCCCACGATCACGCTCATCGCGTAGTCGAGATACGAGCGGCGCATTTCCTCCTCTAGGGAGATTGGCAGAGTCTCTTTGGCGAATTGATCCATTTATCCGTGTCTTTTCTATGCGCAAACGCCGAAGAAGCTGCGCCTTACGCGTCGGCGCTGCAGGCGCAGCGCATCACGCGATTCTACCATGCAGCGCATCCGCGCCCGCCCACCTGCGTATACCTATTAGTGGAACAGCCAGCGAGGACGTCTGGGGCCCTCAGAAGCGCTCTCAAAAGAGACTCGGCCAGGCCCGAAAACTGCTCCCGCCAAATCCGCGCGGAACCGCGACGGACGGGCTCCTCCGCCAGTTAACGTTCTGTTGCGCATGCACCACAATTGGAAGGGGGGGATTGATGGGGCCGGATTTTTTTATCGTCGGAAGGGAACGATATGGCAAAATGCCAACGCACAAAGAGTTAGACACTGCTCGAAGTCTACACAGCACGTTTTTGTTCCGCACCAATGTTATACTTCGAGCAATGTATGACTTGTCTTCGTCAACAGGCTCGCAGTAAACCTGCGGTAATCTCAATTTCGAGAGGAGAAATATGAATAAACTTTCAAAGCTCGCGTTCATTGCAGCTACCGCGGTAATGGCTGCATCGGCTTCGGCACAATCGGTGCCGGCATCGCGACAAGCCGTGAACGACAACTGGGTGAACGGCACGGGCGAATACGTGTGGATGAACGGCACGAACGAGCTTTGCTGGCGCGACGCGTTCTGGACGCCGGCAACGGCTAACGCGAAGTGCGATGGCGCACTGGTCGCCCAGGCTCCGACGCCGCCGGCTCAACCGCCTGTTGCGCCTCCGATCACGAGCCAGAAGATCACCTATCAGGCAGACGCTCTGTTCGACTTCGACAAGGCTATCCTGAAGCCGGCTGGCAAGGCCAAGCTCGACGATCTCGCTTCGAAGATCCAGGGCGTGAACCTCGAAGTCGTCGTGGCAACGGGTTACACCGACCGCATCGGCTCCGACAAGTACAACGACCGTCTGTCGCTGCGTCGTGCTCAAGCTGTGAAGGCGTACCTGGTCAGCCGTGGCATCGAAGCCAACCGTATCTACACGGAAGGCAAGGGCAAGCGCAACCCGGTTACGACGGGCTGCAACCAGAGGAACCGCAAGCAACTCATCGCCTGCCTCGCGCCGGATCGCCGCGTGGAAGTCGAAGTTGTCGGTACTTCGAAGCAGTAAGCTACAAAATTACCGCAGCATCAAAGCCCCGCTTCGGCGGGGCTTTTTTTATCCGCGCTCTCCGCTTTCTCCACGATCGCCCGCGTTAGCCGCGGTCGCGAGCATCGGGTATTCGTAGCCAGGCGCGCCGGAGTCGCGCGGCATTTTGCCGCCCTGATCGTCGGCCTATATACTCAGGGTTTATCCTCGACCGGCCGCTCAACCGCGCCGCACGCCGCCTCCGCCATGACCAATGCCGATCCCCACGAGTTGCAAAAATTCAGCGATCTCGCCCATCGCTGGTGGGACCCGAATGCCGAGTTCAAACCGCTGCACGAACTGAATCCCGTCCGGCTCAAATGGATCGACACGCATGCCGGTCTCGCCGGCAAGCGTGTGCTCGACATCGGATGCGGTGGCGGCATCCTGTCGGAGTCGATGGCCGGGCTGGGCGCGACCGTGAAGGGCATCGACCTGTCACCGCAGGCACTCGGCGTAGCGGACCTCCATAGCCTGGAGAGCGGCGTCACCGTCGAATACGAGGAGATTGCCGCCGAAGCGCTCGCCGCGCGTGAACCGGCCACGTACGACGTCGTCACCTGCATGGAAATGCTCGAGCACGTACCCGAGCCCGCCGCCGTGGTCGCCGCGTGCGCCACGCTCGTGAAACCGGGTGGCTGGGTGTTCTTCTCGACGCTCAACCGCAACGTCAAGTCGTACCTGTTCGCCGTGATCGGCGCCGAGTACATCGCGCAGATGCTGCCGAAGGGCACCCACGATTACGCGCGGTTCATCCGGCCGTCGGAGCTCGCCGGTTTCGTGCGCGCGGCAGCGTTGCAAACGCAGGACATCAAAGGCATCACCTACCGGCCGCTCAGCAAGCACTTCGCGCTATCCGACGACACCAGCGTGAACTACCTGCTCGCGTGCCGTCGCGAAGCCTGATCCAGGCCGACACAGGCCACCCCTCTTCTTTCTGATTCCATGAGCGATCCCACGCCCCTGCCACAACGCGAAGGCGACGATGCAACGATAGGCCTCTGCCAGGCTGTTCTGTTCGACCTGGACGGCACGCTCGCCGACACCGCCCCCGACCTCGCCGCCGCGGTCAACAAGATGCGCCATGAGCGTGGCCTGGAAATGGTGCCACTCGAAAACCTGCGGCCGCTCGCGTCGGCCGGTGCGCGCGGACTGATCGGCGGTGCGTTCGGCATTGGCCCGGACCATCATGATTTCGCCGACATGCGCGCGGAATTTCTCGCGAACTACGAAGCGGATCTCTGCATCGAGACCACGCTGTTCCCCGGTATCGATGCAGTGCTGGACGATCTCGACGCCCGCGGCGTGCGCTGGGGAATCGTCACGAACAAGGCGGCCCGGCTGACCGAACCGCTCGTCGCGCAGCTTGGCCTCGACACGCGTGCGGGCTGCGTGGTCAGCGGCGACACGACACCTCACGCGAAGCCCCACCCCGCACCGTTGCTGCACGCGGCACGCGAACTCGACATCAAGCCGGAGCGCATCGTCTACGTAGGTGACGATCTGCGCGACGTGCAGGCCGGCTTCGCCGCCGGCATGGTCACCGTGGCAGCTGCGTACGGTTACTGCGGCACCGACCTGCCACCGACGCGATGGCACGCGCAATACGTCGTCGATTCGACAGCGGAACTGCTGCGGCTGTTGCGCGAGATCGGCTAGTCACACGGGGCCAGCGCCCTTGCGGCGCAAGCCTTGCAACGACGCGGATTAGCCTCATCTCGGGTTCTATGGGATAATTCCCTTTCACATTGGGGCCGACCTGGTTTCGACGTGGGTAACGAAGCAACTCAGGGCATACCGAGGACCCGTCACCTCGTAAATCAATGGGACTTTAGTAACTGCGAACGACGAAACGTACGCACTGGCGGCTTAACCCCGCCAGCCTTGCACTAACTCACTGACGGGTTAGGGGTCGCAAGACCCGGCAAGGTCATTCACGTCAGTTAATCCCGGGTGGTGTCACGACGCCAGGGCCTAAAATCTAGTGACTCGCCGTAACGAAGCGTGTTCGTCCGCGTCGGCGCGGTTAAATCAAATGACTGAACTAAGTATGTAGAACTGGTTGTGGAGTACTTACGGACGCGGGTTCGATTCCCGCCGGCTCCACCAGACTCCCTGTAAAAAGCCCGCTCGGTGAGCGGGCTTTTTTTTATCCCAACGCGGCGCAAACGAGCGTCATCGAGGCCCGACGAACACGACGCCGCAAGCCCGAAGACCGTACGCGCCTGATTAATCCAGCGGACACTTCAGGTTGCATCCGTCCGGATCGCCGTCATCGCCCTTGCGACGAAGTTTCGACGGCGCGCCCTTCTGATACTTCTGCGACGGCGCCGAAGCCGCGAACGGCAGCTGCGGATGCTCCTTCAGACGAAACTCGTCCTGCAGAATACCGCCGGGCACACCCGGCGAGTTCTGCGCAAAAGCGATCGAAACGGTTGCGCCCAGGGCGCCAGCCGCGGCAGCGGCAATGCATGCGTGGAGAAGGAATTTCATCTGTAGTCGGAAGGGCGAAGTGCCGTGCAATCAAAGCGAAAGGTGAAGCGTAGAGAGTATCGCAAACGATCGCACGATGCAGCGCTCAGCGTGTTACGTCGCCTTACCTCGACATCGAATTCAGACGCCCTTGCCGCCCAGCCCCGTCTCCAGGTCGAGCACCTGCCCGCAATCGGTCGGGTCGTAGCCTTCCAGACGCGCGACGCTCTGCAGGTACGCGTCACTACGCAGCAGGCCGATGACCGTCGCGAGCGGCGCCCGTGCGAGCCGCGCCCGGTCGCAGGCGAAGTAATAATCTTCGTCGACGACCGGAATGAAATCGAGCCCGAAGTGATGCGCGGCGGGCTCGACGCCGAACCCAACGTCGGCCATCCCGCTCGCGACGAAAGCCGCGATCGCCGAGTGCGTCAGTTCCGCCGACGCGTAGCCGTTCACCCGATCGGGATCGATGCCAATTCGACGCAGCGCGAGATCGAGCAACAGACGCGTGCCCGAGCCCGGCTGCCGGTTGACGAAGCGGATGTCGTCGCGCGAAAGATCGCCGAGCCCCGCGATCCGCTTCGGGTTGCCTCTCGCGAGAAACAGCCCCTGCTTGCGTCGCGTCAGATGCACGAGCACGTGACGCTCCGGATCGAGCCAGCGCCGGTAGGTATCCGCACAGGTCTCGCGAAACTCACCGCGCGGCAGATGAAACCCGGCAAGATCGCACTCGCCCCGAGCCAGCGCCGTGACTGCTTCCGCACTGTCGCGATACTTGATGTCGACCGGCACGTCTCCCGCAACCAGCGCGGTCACCAGTGTCGCGACCGCGTACCCGTGCGACGCATGGATGCGCACGTCGTCGGCGGGTGGCGCGAGCCAGCGGTTCAGATCGCTCGCCACCTCGCTCGCGAGCGCCTGCATGTTGCCGGCGAGCCGCTCGCCGCACAGACGCTGCGAACGCAGCACCGCCTGCCCCAGTTCCGACAGCACCGAACCACGCCCCCGCTCCTTCGCGATCAGCGGGCCGCCTAGTCGCTCTTCGATGCTCCGCAGCAATCCCCACGCGTGACGGTAGGACAAACCCTTGAGTGTCGCGGCCTGCGCGATGCTCCCCGCCTCATCGACGAACGCGAGCAGCGGCACGACATCCGTCAGGCTGGCCTCGCGGCCCTCAGCATCGCGCACGACCAGTTGCGCCCGGCATTCAATCTTGATCATATATGTTGAGATGTTTCCTATTGCACAAGCCAGCGTCGCCGCCTATCGTTCGATATACCCACAGTAAATAGAAGAAGCATAGGTGCACGTATTATGAATCACAAGTGCATATTTGACTTCGGAGGAGCCACATGTTGGATGATTCCCATGCCCTCGCGCCCGAGACGCTCGTCGAGCGTCACGCACGGCCAGGCATGTCGCTGATCGCGATCCTGCACGCGATCCAGGACGACATCGGTTTCGTGCCGCCAGCCGCCGTCGGCCCGCTGGCCCGCACGATGAACCTGTCGCGTGCGGAAGTGCACGGCGTCATCACCTACTATCACCATTTCCGTACCGAGCCGGCCGCGACCGTCACGGTGCAGCTGTGTCGCGCCGAAGCGTGCCGCAGCATGGGTACCGAAGCGCTCGCGCAGCACATCGAAGCGCGCACGGGCTGCCGCTTCGAAACGCAGCACCCCGCGCACGGCGGCGCCGTCGGTCTCGAATCGGTGTATTGCCTCGGCCAGTGTGCGCTGTCGCCGGCGATGACGATCAACGGCGAACTGCACGCGAAGGTCACGCCGCAGAAATTCGACCGGCTCTTCGATGCCGCGGTCGCCGCGACCCAACACGTGGAGAAAACAGCATGACGCGCCTGTTTATTCCACGCGACTCATCGGCCCTCGCGCTCGGCGCCGACGCACTCGCCGCGTCGATCGAAGCCGAAGCCGCACGCCGCGGCATCGCGCTCGACATCGTCCGCAACGGTTCGCGCGGGCTGCTGTGGCTCGAACCGCTCGTCGAAGTCGAAACCCCGCAAGGCCGCGTCGGCTATGCGAACGTCGACGAAGCAGACGTCGCGTCGCTGTTCGACGCCGGCTTTATCGAAGGCGGCGCGCATGCGCGCCACGTCGGCCTCGTCGACGAGATTCCGTATCTGAAGAAGCAGCAGCGCCTGACGTTCGCGCGCATCGGCATCACCGATCCGCTGTCCACCGACGACTACGTCGCGCACGGCGGCCTCGAAGGCCTGAAAAACGCGCTCACGACAGACGGCGACGCCGCGTGCGCCGCGCTGATCGAATCCGGCCTGCGCGGTCGAGGCGGCGCCGCGTTCCCGGCCGGCATCAAGTGGCGCACGGTACGCGGCGCACAGGCCGATCAGAAGTACATCGTCTGCAACGCGGACGAAGGCGACTCGGGCACGTTCTCCGACCGCCTCGTGATGGAAAGCGATCCGTTCGTGCTGATCGAAGGCATGACGATCGCCGGCATCGTCACCGGCGCGACGGTCGGCCACATCTACGTGCGCAGCGAGTACCCGCATTCGATCGCGACGCTCGAAGCCGCGATCGACAATGCACGCGCGGCCGGCTGGCTCGGCGACAGCGTGCTCGGCTCCGCGCATCGCTTCGAACTGTTCGTCGCGAAAGGCGCCGGCGCCTACGTGTGCGGCGAAGAAACCGCGCTGCTCGAATCGCTCGAAGGCAAGCGCGGCATCGTCCGCGCGAAGCCGCCGCTGCCCGCACTCTCGGGGCTATACGGCAAGCCCACCGTGATCAACAACGTGATCACGCTCGCCACCGTACCGATCATCTTCGCTAAGGGCGCCGCGCACTACAAGGACTTCGGCATGGGCCGCTCGCGCGGCACGCTGCCGTTCCAGCTCGCGGGCAACGTGAAGCAGGGCGGCCTCGTCGAACTCGCGTTCGGCGTGACGCTGCGCGAGCTGCTCTACGAATACGGCGGCGGCACCGCGAGCGGCCGGCCCGCGCGCGCGGTGCAGGTCGGCGGTCCGCTCGGCACGTATCTGCCCGAAAGCCAGTGGGACATTCCGATGGATTACGAGGCGTATGCGGCAGTCGGCGCGGTGGTCGGCCACGGCGGCCTCGTCGTCCACGACGATACGTCGAATCTTGCGGAGCTTGCGCAGTACGCGATGCATTTCTGCACGCTCGAATCGTGCGGTAAATGCACGCCCTGCCGGATCGGCTCGACGCGCGGCGTCGAAGTGATCCAGCGCATCCGTAACGGCGATACGTCGACGCGGCAGGTGCAGCTGCTGCGCGACCTGTGCGACACGATGGTCGCCGGTTCGCTTTGCGCGATGGGCGGCATGACGCCGTTCCCGGTGCTGTCCGCACTCGATCATTTCCCCGAAGACTTCGGTCTCGATACAGTCCAGCCGACCGCCCGCCCGGCGGCGGCTTGAACAGGGAGCACACACACCATGTCCGACGCGCTCAATTCCACTGCCGGCGGCTGCGGCTCCGGCAATTGCAGTTGTAAATCGCAGGCGCAGCAACGCGGCGCCCGCTCGCCCTTCGACGACACCGACTACGGCACACCGACGCGCTACGCCGACGTCGACGTGACGCTCGAGATCGACGGCGAGGCCGTCACGGTGCCAGCCGGCACGTCGGTGATGCGTGCCGCGATCGAGGCGGGCGTCAACGTGCCGAAGCTCTGCGCGACCGACTCGCTCGAACCATTCGGCTCGTGCCGTCTGTGCCTCGTCGAGATCGAGGGCCGGCGCGGCTATCCGGCGTCGTGCACGACGCCGGTCGAAGCCGGTATGAAAGTGCGCACGCAGACCGACCGTCTGCAATCGCTGCGCCGTAACGTGATGGAGCTGTACATCTCCGATCACCCGCTCGACTGCCTCACGTGTCCCGCGAACGGCGACTGCGAACTGCAGGACATGGCCGGCGTGACGGGCCTGCGCGAAGTGCGCTACGGCTTCGACGGCGCGAATCACCTGAAGGACAAGAAAGACGAGTCGAATCCGTACTTCACGTACGACCCGTCCAAGTGCATCGTCTGCAATCGCTGCGTGCGCGCGTGCGAAGAAACGCAGGGCACATTCGCGCTGACCATCGCGGGCCGCGGTTTCGAGTCGCGTGTCGCCGCGAGCGAAAACCAGCCGTTCATGGATTCAGAGTGCGTGTCGTGCGGCGCGTGCGTCGCCGCGTGCCCGACCGCGACGCTGCAGGAAAAGAGCGTCGTGATGCTCGGCCAGGCCGAACATTCGGTCGTGACGACCTGCGCGTACTGCGGCGTCGGCTGCTCGTTCAAGGCGGAGATGAAGGGCAGCCAGGTCGTGCGGATGGTGCCGAACAAGAACGGCGATGCGAACGAAGGCCACGCGTGCGTGAAGGGCCGCTTCGCATGGGGCTATGCGACGCACAAGGACCGCATCACGAAGCCGATGATCCGCGCGAAGATCACCGATCCATGGCGCGAAGTCAGCTGGGAAGAAGCGCTCAGCTACGCCGCCTCCGAATTCCGCCGCATCCAGGACAAGCACGGTCGCGATTCGATCGGCGGGATCACGTCGTCGCGCTGCACGAACGAGGAAACCTACCTCGTGCAGAAACTCGTGCGCGCCGCGTTCGGCAATAACAACGTCGACACCTGCGCGCGCGTCTGCCATTCGCCGACCGGCTATGGCCTGAAGACGACGCTCGGCGAATCAGCCGGCACGCAGACGTTCCGCTCGGTCGAGAAGGCCGACGTGATCGTCGTGATCGGCGCGAATCCGACCGACGGCCATCCGGTGTTCGCGTCGCGGCTGAAGCGCCGTGTGCGTGAAGGCGCGCAGCTGATCGTCGTCGACCCGCGCCGCATCGACATCGTCGATACGCCGCACGTGAAGGCATCGCACCATCTGCAGTTGCGACCCGGCACGAACGTCGCGATCGTCACCGCACTTGCGCACGTGATCGTCACCGAGGGCCTGCTGAACGAAGCGTTCATCGCCGAACGCTGTGAAACCCGTGCATTCGACCACTGGCGCGCGTTCGTCGCGCTGCCGGAAAACTCCCCCGAGGCCACCGCGGACGTAACCGGCGTGCCGGCGGAACAGGTCCGCGAAGCCGCGCGCATCTACGCGACCGGCGGCAATGCCGCGATCTACTACGGCCTCGGCGTGACCGAACACGCGCAGGGTTCGACGACGGTGATGGGCATCGCAAATCTCGCGATGGCGACCGGCAACATCGGCCGCGAAGGCGTCGGCGTGAACCCGCTGCGCGGTCAGAACAACGTGCAGGGCTCGTGCGACATGGGCTCGTTCCCGCACGAGTTGCCGGGCTACCGCCACATCAGCGACACGATCACGCGCACGCTGTTCGAAGACGCATGGAACGTCACGCTGCAGCCCGAACCGGGCCTGCGCATTCCGAACATGTTCGACGCCGCGACGCATGGCACCTTCATGGGCCTGTACTGCCAGGGCGAAGACATCGTGCAGTCGGACCCGAACACGCACCATGTATCCGCTGCATTGTCGGCGATGGAATGCATCGTCGTGCAGGACATCTTCCTGAACGAAACGGCGAAGTACGCGCACGTGCTGCTGCCCGGCTCGACCTTCCTCGAAAAGGACGGTACGTTCACGAATGCGGAGCGCCGCATCTCGCGTGTGCGCAAGGTCATGCCGCCGCTCGCCGGCTATGCGGACTGGGAAGTGACGGTGCTGCTCTCCCGCGCGCTCGGCTACGAAATGGACTACGCGCACCCGGGCGAGATCATGGACGAGATCGCACGCCTCACGCCGACGTTCCACGGCGTCTCGTATGCGAGGCTTGATGAGCTCGGCAGCATTCAGTGGCCATGCAACGAGAACGCGCCCGGAGGCACGCCGACGATGCACATCGATCAGTTCGTGCGCGGCAAGGGCAAGTTCGTGATCACGAAGTTCATCGCATCGCCGGAAAAGGTCACGCGCAAGTATCCGCTGATCCTGACGACCGGCCGCATCCTCTCGCAGTACAACGTCGGCGCGCAGACGCGTCGTACCGAGAACTCGCAGTGGCACGACGAAGACCGGCTCGAGATCCATCCGCACGACGCGGAAGAACGCGGCATTCGCGACGACGACTGGGTCGGCATCGAATCGCGCGCGGGGCAAACCGTGCTGCGCGCGAAGATCACCGAGCGGATGCAGCCGGGCGTCGTCTATACGACGTTCCACTTCCCCGAGTCGGGCGCGAACGTGATCACCACCGACAGCTCCGACTGGGCGACCAACTGTCCGGAATACAAGGTCACCGCGGTGCAGGTCACGCCGGTCGAGCAGCCGTCCGAGTGGCAGAAGGAATACTCGCGCTTCAACTCGGAACAGCTCGATCTGCTGAGCAGGCGCGAGCTGACCAACGCAACCGCGGGCAAGTAAGGACCGGCGATGGACGAAAACAATCTGATCGACATGGCCAACCGGATCGGCGATTTCTTCGAGTCGATGCCCGATCGCGACGAAGCGCTCGCGGGTATCGCCGATCACATCCACCGCTTCTGGGAGCCGCGGATGCGACGCACGATCCTCGCGGCGCTCGACGGTCCGCCGACGGAGATCGAGATGACGCCGATCGTCCGCGAGGCGCTGCTGCGGCATCGCGAGGCACTGACGCCAGCCGCCACGACCGCCTGACGCGTCGGCGACAGGTCGGCGATAAACACCGACGCTACTCCGGCGCAGCGACAGTGGCAGCAGGCAAGCCGTCCTTCGTGAACCACGCTTCGCAATGGCGCGTGAGCGCGTGCAGGTCGGAAGACGGCCTGCCGCGCGCGCCGATATAACCGTCCGGGCGTACCAGATAGAACGACGGCCGTGTACGGCCGTACGCTTCGGCGAGCGACAGCGCCCCCTCCCCTTCGATGTCCGTCACGCGCCAGACCCGTACCGCATCCGGCAGCGCCTGCTCGACGGCCGCCGCGAGCCGGTCGAGATCGTCATACCGGGCACCATCGCCCAGCGCCGAGTCGGCGTCGCTATCCTCGTCGTTCGAGACGGCAGGCAAATCAGCGGCATTGGGCGCCACCAGCAGGAACAGCGAGAAGTACGCGGGATCATGCAGATCGAACACGCAACCGATACCGGGCGCACGCCCGAGCGGTCCGTCGATCACATGCACGAGCGCATCGGGCGCCCGTGCCCCCGCGCGCGGACCGCCGTCGAGCACGCGCTCGAGCGTGAGTGGCGAGCGCCGGTACTGCACCGACAATTCGCTGACCTGCCGACGCGCCGCGTCACGCAACGGTCCGAGTGCGGCGAGCGCAGGCATCACGCGTTCGCGCAGCAGCTTCAGCGGACCGTGATCGGCCTGCGCGATCTGGATGACGACACCCGTCTGGCGCAGAACGTCGCGTTCGATCGGGTGCCGCTCCGCGTGATACGTGTCGAGCAGCCGGTCCGGCGCGCCGCCCTTCAATACACGCGCGAGTTTCCAGCCAAGATTGAACGCCTCCTGAATACCTGTGTTCATCCCCTGCGCGCCGGCGGGACTGTGCACGTGAGCCGCATCGCCGACGAGAAACACGCGCCCGCTGCGCAGCTGTTCGACCATCCGGCTGTTCACATGAAAATACGCCGACCACCCGGGCGCCGACAGCTCGATCGGATGATGAACGCGCCGCGCAACGAGGTCGCGGCATTCATCGAGCGAAGGCTGCGCGGTCGCGGGCGGTGCGGTGCCGTCGGCATTCGGCGGAGCATTCGTTGCGGCATTCGTCGCGGCATTCGGCGAAGCATTCGTTGCGGCATTCGGCGGAGCGAGCGGCGGCGAGCGGTCGGCGATCAGCCGGTGCCGGCCGTTCCCCATCGGGAACAGCGCGACGACCCCTTCGCCCGACGCGAAGAGATGGAATTCGTCGTCAGGCCAGCCGGTGTCCGCGTGCACATCGGCGAGCAGGAACATCTGCTCGAAGGTCTTGCCGGCGAAGCCCATCCCGAGCGCATGGCGCACGGTGCTGTGCGCGCCGTCGGCGGCGATCAGGTACGACGGTCGCAGCGTTTCGATGTGGCCGTCCACGCGACGCAGCGTCGCACTCACGCCGTCGGCACCCTGCTCGAACGACGTCATCTCGACGCCGCGTTCGACGTCGACGCCGAGCGTCGCGAGGTGGGAAGCCATCAGCCGTTCGGTGATCGACTGGTCGAGAAACAGCAGGTACGGATAACGGGTTTGCAGCGGATCAAAATCGAGTTGCGCGAGCCGCTGCCCGTTCGAGTAGAGATTTGCGGCCCGCGCGCGATGCCCGAGATCGAGGAACGGTTCGACGAGCCGATGCTGTTCGAACAGTTCGAGCGTGCGGGCCTGAATGCCGATCGCGCGCGAATGCGGATTGGGTTGCGGCGCCTTGTCGATCAGACGCACGGGCACGTGCGCGCGGGCAAGGCTCAGCGCTGCGGCGAGACCGGTCGGTCCCGCGCCGACGACGAGCACCGGCGATGCATCGAGGGAAGCGGCAGTCATGCAGGCCTCCGCGGATGAACACGCCGACTAGTGTACGCCGCCGGATCGCCGCCGCCCGGTGCGGCGCATCAATGCAACGTGCTCAATGCGCGTGCGGCGCATGGTCGAGCGTGCAGCGGTGCGACGTGGTGCCGAGGTCGACCTGCAGCGTCGCGTGGTGCATCTCGAAGCGTTCGCGCAACGTACCGACCATCGCGTCGACGGCATCGTCGCCGGGATGGCCCGCGGGCATCACGAGGTGCGCGGTCAACGCGTTGCCGGTCGTCGACAGCGCCCACACGTGCAGGTCGTGCACGTCGATGACGCCCGGCTGTGCGGCGAGAAAATCGCGGATGCGCTGCATGTCGATGCCGGGCGGCACCGCGTCGAGCGCGAGCCGCAACGAATCGCGCAGCAATCCCCACGTGCCGTAGACGATCACCGCGACGACGACGATGCTCATCGCCGGATCGAGCCACGCCCAGCCGGTGAAGAGGATCACGAGACCGCTGACCGCGACCGCGGCGGAAATCACCGCGTCGGCGGCCATGTGCATGAACGCGCCGCGCACATTGAGATCCTTCTCCTGACCGCGCATGAAGAGCCACGCGGAGAAGCCGTTCACGACCATCCCGATCGTCGCAACGATGAACACATCGAGCCCCGCGACCGGCGCGGGCGCGAGCAACCGCCCGATCGCCTCCGCGACGATCACGCCGCACGCGAACAGCAGCAGCCCCGCGTTCGCGAGCGACGCGAGAATCGACGAGCCGCCGAACCCGAACGTATAGCGCGCGGACGGCCGGCGCGTCGTGAGCCACATTGCGCCCCACGCGAGCAGCAGGCCGAGCACGTCGGACAGGTTGTGCCCGGCATCGGCGAGCAGCGCGGTCGAATGCGCGAGCACGCCGTAGACGGCCTGCACGACGACGATCAGCAGGTTCAGCGTGACGGCGAGCGCAAACGCGCGACCCTGGCCCGCGACTGGGGCGTGGTGGTGATGATGACCGCTGTGGCTGTGCGTGTGGTCGTGGTCCGAGTGGTCGTGAGCATGCCCTTCAGCATGATCGTGGCCATCGTCATGCGCATGACCACCCATGGCCTCACGCGCATAGCCAGTTTCGTCGCTCGAAGCAGGCGGTTTTGTCATTTGAATCATTCGGAATCCTGGGGAAATTCGTTGGCCGGTTCGGCGACGTGCTCGAGCATGTCGGCGAGCATGCCGCTGATGTGGCGGTCGGCGGCGCAATAGAACACCTGCTTGCCCTGACGCTCTGCCCGTACGATCCGCGCCGCGCGCAGCAGCCGTAGATGATGGCTCACGAGCGACGGCGACAACCCGAGCAGATCCGCGATCGCGCCGACCGCGCGCCGCTCGTCGACGCAGACCAGCACGATGCGCAGCCGCGTCGGGTCGCCAAGCAGGCGGAACAGATCGGCAATGGGAACGACGCGGTCGTCGACGAAGGCAGGCAGCATCGGAATCTGGGAGTCTTGGCATCGGCCCGTTTCGGCCGGACCACATCGGAAAATACATATGAACAAGTATTCATATGTTAGTCGATAGCGACCAGGACGGTCAAATCGCCGGAGCCCCACGGCGAGTGTGGGAAAATGCGGCCTTCGTATTACCCGATCCGCCCGCCTCCGTCATGGAACCTGCTTTCGACCGCGCTTTCGCGGCACACCGCGACGGCCGCCTCGACGACGCCGAACGCGGCTACCGCGCGACGCTCGACGTCGACCCCGTGCACGTCGATGCGCTGCATCTGCTGGGTGTGCTGCGTCACCAGCAGGGACAGCACGCGGAAGCGGCCGACCTCGTGCGCCGCGCCGCCGACCTGCGTCCCGACGACGCCGCGTTGCAACTGAATCTCGGCAACGCGCTGAAGGCGATGGGTCAGCTCGACGGCGCGATCGAACGGTTTCGCAACGCGCTCACGCTCGCGCCGACGTTTCCGATGGCGCACTACAACCTCGGCAATGCGTACGCAACGGTGGGTCGTCACGCGGACGCCGCCGATGCGTTTCGTCGCGCGCTGCATCTGCAGCCCGCCGACCCGTCGATCCACAACAATCTCGGCAACGCGCTGCATGCGCTCGGCGAACATCGCGACGCGGTCGTGTCGTTTCGCCGCGCGCTCGAACTGCGGCCCGGTCACGCGGGCGCACACAACAACCTCGGCATGGCGCTCAACGCGCTGGACCGCCCCGACGAAGCGATCGCCGAATTCCGCGCGGCGCTCGCCGAGGAGCCGCGCTTCGTCGCCGCGCATTTCAATCTCGGCAACACGCTCGACGTGGTGGGCCAGCACGACGAAGCCGTCGCCGCGTTCGAAACCGCGCTCGCGCTGCAGCCGAACCTGCCGCCCGCGCTGTTCGGTCTCGGCAACGCGCTCGCCGCAGTGGGCCGGCACGCCCACGCGTTGCCGCTTCTGGAACGGGCGGTCGGGCTCGACCCGACGTTCGCGCTCGCGTGGCTCAATCTCGGCAGCGTGTATCACGCGCTCGGCACCTACGAGGCCGCGTTGCGTGCATTCGATCAGGCGTTGCGGCTGCGTCCCGATCTCGCGCCTGCACACATGAATCGCGCGCTCGTGCGGCTCACGCTCGGCGATTTCGCGCGCGGCCTGCCCGAGTACGAATGGCGTTTCGAGGTGACGACGCCGTCTGCATCGGATGCACCCATGGCGCTACCGCGCTGGCGCGGCGAACCCATCGATACGCGCACCGTGCGACTCTACGCGGAACAGGGTTTCGGTGACACGCTGCAGTTCATCCGCTACATGCCCGAGGTCGCGAAGCGCGCAGCGCGCGTGATCCTCGAAGTGCAGCCCGCGTTGATACCGCTCGTCGAATCCGTCGCGCGCGCGTCGCGTGTGCATCTCGTCGCGCGTGGCGATGCCTGTCCGAAAGCGGATCTGCAGTGCGCGCTGCCGAGCCTGCCGCTCGCGCTTGGCGCGACCGTCGACACGATCCCCAGCCGCACACCCTACCTCGAGGTGCCTCCCGCCTATCGGCGCAAGTGGCGCGGATCGCTCGGCGGCCACGCGAAGCGCAAGATCGGGATCGTGTGGTCGGGCAGCCTGCAGCGTCAGGAGAACCGGGCGTTGCCGCTCGCGGCGCTCGATCCGCTGTTCGCGCTGGAAGGTATCGACTGGATCGTGCTGCAGCCCGAACTCACCGCCGACGATGCCGCCGCGCTCGATGCGCATCCGCGCGCGGCGTCGATTCATCGCTTCGGCTCGCGCATCGGCGACTTCGCCGACACCGCGGCGATCGTCGAGCGGCTCGAAGCAGTCGTGTCAATCGATACGTCGGCCGCACACCTCGCCGGCGCGCTCGGCCGGCCGCTGTGGTTGATGCTGCCGTTCGCCGCCGACTGGCGCTGGTTCACCCGTGACGCGCGCAGCCCGTGGTATCCGTCCGCGCGGCTCGTGCGACAGTCGCGGCCGGGGCAATGGGACGATGTGGTCGCGACGGTGGCGCAGGCGCTGCGTGACGTGTGACGCGTGACGTAAGAGACCCGCATCCCACGCCGCAAACAAAAAACCCCACGCACGAAGCAGTGGGGTTCTTTCGTCGGCGGAAGCCCGCAGGCTCCCGATACTACGATCCGTGCAGATCACGCAGCCCGATACTGGTTGCGCGCCTCGGGCGTGCGATACAGCACCATCGTCGCGATCAGACCGCACACCGCCGCGACCGTCATCCACAGACCCGGCGCAGCCTTGTTGCCGGTCTGGTGAATCAGCAGCGTCGAGATCGCGGGCGTGAAGCCGCCGATCGTCGTTGCGAGGCTGTAGGCGAGCGAGAAGCCCGCGGTGCGCACGTCGACCGGCATCACTTCGGTCAGCGCGACGATCATCCCGCCGTTATAGCAGCCGTACAGGAACGACAGCCACAGCTCGACCATCAGCAGCCGGACGAACGACGGATCCACGACGAGCCACTGCACCGCCGGGTACGCCGTGAGGATCGTCAGAATGGTGAACGTGAGCAGCACCGGCCGGCGGCCGATGCGATCCGACAGCGCACCTGAGAGCGGCAGCCAGATCAGATTCGACAGGCCGACGCAGACCGTGACGACCAGCGTGTCGAGCGACGACAGCTTCAGCACTGTCCTGCCGAACGTCGGCGTGTACGCAGTGATCAGGTAGAACGACACCGTGGTCATGATCACCATGCCCATCCCGCCCAGCACGACACCCCAGTTCTGCAACATCGACTTCATGATCTCGCCCATCGACGGGCGGTGCTTCTTCGCGAGGAACTCGTCGGTTTCCTTCAGCGAACGGCGGATCAGGAACAGGAACGGCACGATCAGGCAGCCGATCAGGAACGGCACACGCCATCCCCATGCGGTCATCTGGTCGGCGGGCAACAGCTTGTTCAGCACGACGCCGATCAGCGCCGCGAACACGACGGCCACCTGCTGGCTACCCGACTGCCACGAGCAGTAGAAGCCCTTGTGGCCCTTCGTCGCGATCTCCGACAGATACACCGACACACCGCCCAGCTCGACGCCCGCGGAGAAGCCTTGCAGCAGACGCCCCAGCAGCACGAGCACCGGCGCGAGAACGCCGATCGTCGCGTAGCCGGGTATCGCGGCAACCGTCAGCGTGCCGAGCGCCATCAAACCAAGCGTGAGAATCAGGCCCTTGCGTCGGCCGTGATGATCGATGTACGCGCCGAGCACGATCGCGCCAAGCGGACGCATCAGGAACCCGGCACCGAACACGGACAACGACAGCATCAGCGACGCGAATTCGCTGCCGCCCGGGAAGTAGGTCTTGGCGATCGCGGACGCGTAGTAGCCGTAGACCATGAAATCGTACATTTCCAGGAAGTTGCCGCTGACGACGCGGAACACTGTCCGGGCTTTCGATTCGCTGGTGGAGGACGCGTGAGACGCGTGGGACGCAGTAGACATGACACTCTCGGGTGAACCCGTTGCCGGCGGACAGCGCCGAATCGGGCAGTTGACGACGATCCACTGCATCGGCGAGTGGATCGCCCGTGGCGCTGGTATCACGCGCCGGGGGCGCTGCATTCTGACGCTGCACCCGTCGCTTCGATATCAGGGTAAACATGGAGATGCGTGGGGCGCGTCTGTCTGCCGGAATATTACCGGGGTTGCAGTCCGCCTGCGCTGCGGTTCGCTGCAATTCACCGTTCCGCGGCGCATGTGGTGCGTATCTGTCGTTGCGCATCGTCGGTTGCGGTTGCGTTCGCGATGGAGCAGTCCGCGTCGTGCGATGCGCCGCTCCGCATCGCGGCGGTACACTTTGCGCTCGACCGCTTCGAACCTCGACTCTCCACTACCCGATGACCGCCGCTTCTACCCCCGCTTCTCTCACGCTGCGCCCGGCCACCGTCGCCGACGCGGCGCTCATCGCGTCGATTCACGCCGCGAGCTGGCAGGCCACTTACCGCGGGCTCCTGCCCGACGCGTTTCTCGACAGCGAAGTCACGCGCGAACGCTCGACGTACTGGCGCGACCGGATGAACTCGCCAGGCGCCGGGCGGCGCCTCGTGCGGATCGCCGAGCGCGCGGGCGAGGCAATCGGCTTTGTCTGCGTCGAACGGGAAATCGATGCGCCCTGGGGCGTGCTGCTCGACAACCTGCACGCACTGCCCGCGCATCAGGGCATCGGTGCGGGCAAGCTGCTGATGCGCGCCGCGCAGGACTGGGCGCGCGAACAGGGCGAATCGCAGCTGTATCTATATGTGCTCGAAGGCAACGACCCGGCCATCCGCTTCTACGAACGCCAGGGCTGGGAATTTTCCGGCGCGGAGCCGGACCACCTGGGCGGCATCGACATCACCGCACTGCGCTACGTATACCTGCTGGATCGCACGAAGGCGGGTTGAGGCAGCAGCAAAAACCCGCGCCTAGAACCGCGTCTCCCGCGCAACCCGCAGAAACGTGTCGAGCAGCGGCGTGCAGTCGAGCAGTTCGGCGCCGCCCGCGCGATGAAACTCCGGGTGCCACTGCACGCCCATCACGAACGGCGCGCGCCGGTAGCGCACCGCTTCGATGATGCCGTCCGACGCCGAGACCGCCTCGATGTTCAGATCGCGTCCGAGCGTCTTCACCGCCTGATGGTGGATCGAGTTGACGATCGCATCGCGCCGGCCGGGGAACATGTTCGCGAGTGTCGAGCCGTCAGGAAAATGCACGGCGTGGCGATGCTGGTCGTAATGCTCGCTGACATGAACGCCGGCGGTCGGGACGTCGGTGGCGATGTCCTGATACAGCGTGCCGCCGAACGCAACGTTGATCAGCTGGCAGCCGCGGCACACGCCGAGCACTGGCTTGCCCGACTCGACGAACTCGTGGAACAGCTCGAGCTCGTACATGTCGCGCACGCGGTCGCCGGGCCATTCGGGGTGCGTCGCGGCTTCCGTGTACGACTGCGGCGACACGTCCGCGCCGCCCTGCAGCAGCAGCCCGTCGAGATGCTTCGCGTAGTCGCGTAGCCGGATATTGCTCGGGTGCAGCATCCCCTGCTGGCCGACCGTTGGAATCATGAACACGATCACATCGCGCGACATCACCCAGTGCGCGACCGATTCCTCCAGATACTGCAGCGTCTTGCCGCGCAGTCCCTTCGCGCCCGGCTCCGGATGGAAGATCCGCGCGGACACGCCGATGCGCAGCGTGCGCTGCGTGATCCGCTGCCCCGCTCGATCGAACAGCTGCCGCGCACGCGCCGCGACGATGCGGCCGAATACCGACCACGCCGAATCGGTTTGCTTCAGATACGCGGGCTGCCCCGGTGGCAGCGCACTGGACGGCGGCGGACGCGATGCGTCGAAATCGGGTGGCGTACCGAAGCCCGGGGGCGGCACGCCTGCCCGAGCGGCGGCGGCTGCGACAGCCGCTTCGCCTGGCGAATCGCTTGACGCCGCCTGCACGGCGTCGCTGGAACCCGCCGCAGTCGGCGGAGTGGGAGATGAAGCAGGCCGTGAGTCAGGCTTTGAATCCGGCTGGTCTGGAGTTTTTTCGCTCATGACGTTGGCAGAGGCGCGTCTCAGCACGCGAACGAATGGACATGGCGCGATTATCCGCCAGCAGATAAGCCCGGGCAAACCGGCACACAATTGCTCACATTACCGCGATCCGGTGACGAACCTCTGCGCGATCAGCGGTCCAAGGCTTCCGGGCTTTCAGGGTCCGGCTGCTCTTCGAAGGTTTCGCGTAACGCGATCTGCATCGTCGCGTGGATCTTCACGCACCAGCGCCACAGCAGCGCGAGCAACCCCGCCGCGCAGACAAGCACTGCAACGAGCAGCCCGGTCGGCGGCAGGATGCCGCCCGACAGCGCCGCGACCAGCAGAAACACGCCGACCATCGACACGATCGGCACGAGGTCCGCGATCGCATAGCGGATCGTGCTCGTGAAGCGCCCCGCCTTCGCCGGCTGCACACCGACCTCCGCAAGCAGCAGCGCGAGCGACTTGGTCTTGCGATACACCGCGACGAGAAACGGCATCGACAGGAGCAGCGCGGCGCTCCACAGCACGACACGCTGCATCGGCTCGGAACCGAGCCAGTGCGCGATCAATCCGCTCGCGTACGGCGCGCCATACGACACGCCGAGAAAAATCGCCGCGACCAGCGCGAGATTCACCACGATCTGCAACACGATGCGCCGCGTCAGACTGAACACCGTCGGCTCGCCGCTCGCGGGCCGCAGGCTGCCGAGCCACTGCGCGTACATGCCGAACACGTTCGCGACGGTGCGCGGCATCGCGTGGCCAAGACGCTGCGTGAGCGGATCGGCTGCGCGGATCAGATACGGCGTGAACAGCGTCGTCAACGCGGACACGGCGACCGCGATCGGATAAAGAAACGCGCTCGTCACCTTCAACGTGAGGCCGAGCGACGCGATGATGAACGAGAACTCGCCGATCTGCGACACCGTCATGCCGACGCGCATCGCGGTGCGGCCGTCCTTACCTGCGAGGAACGTCCCGAGCCCGCACGACACGATCTTGCCGACGATCACCGCAGCCGTGATCACCGCGATCGGCCACGCGTAGTCGACGAGCACGCGTGGGTCGAGCATCAGCCCGATCGTGACGAAGAAGATCGCGGAAAACGCATCGCGCAGTGGCGCGATCAGATGCTCGATCCGGTGCAGGTGGCGCGACTCGGCCATGATCGCGCCGATCAGGAACGCGCCGAGCGCGATGCTGTAGTCGAGCTTCACGACCAGCAGGCAGAAACCGAAGCAGAAACCGAGCACCGACACCAGCAGCATCTCGTCGCTTTTCGAACGCGCGACGTAGTTGAGCGCGCGTGGCACGACCAGGATGCCGACCACCAGCGACACCGTCATGAACAGCAGCAGCTTGCCGAGCGTCATCAGCGCGACGCCCGCGCTCAGTTCGCCGGTCTGCGCGATGCCGGAGAGCAGCACGAGCATCGCGATCGCGAGGATGTCCTCGACGATCAGAATGCCGAACACCAGCTGCGCGAAGTTCTCGCGTTTCAGGCCGAGTTCGGACAGCGCCTTGACGATGATCGTCGTCGACGAGATCGCGAGGATCGCGCCGAGGAACAGCGAGTCCATCGGGCTCCAGCCGAACGCACTGCCGATCTCGTAGCCGATCCACAGCATCAGCACGATCTCCGACAGCGCCGCGACGATCGCTGTCGCACCGACCTTGAACAGCTTGCGCAGACTGAATTCGAGGCCGAGCGAAAACATCAGGAACACGACACCAAGTTCGCCGAGCGTCTGGATGGTCTGCTCGTCGTGGATCAGCTGAAACGGCGGCGTGTACGGCCCGATGATCACGCCTGCAGCGATGTAGCCGAGCACCACCGGCTGGTTCAGGCGATGGAACAGCACGGTGACGACGCCGGCGAGCGCCATCACGACCGCCAGATCCTGAATGAAGCCGATGCCGTGGTGCATGCGCACGCCCCTTACAAAAAGTAATCAATAAGAAGCAAATAGTAACCCACGTGGTTGGCCGGCCCATTTCAGGCGGCCTGATGGGCCACCGCTAGCCCGTTACCGGCCGTTGCAGGCCGCCAGGCATGGCCGGAATGTTTTTGACACGCTGGACGTCTGTGAAATATCACAATAATATCTGGCGCATATTCAAACGGGAGTCCGTCATGTCGCAGGTGTCGTTCAATGTCGTGAGCCGCTCGGGAACGAGCGCCGTATCCACTGTCAACACCGTCGCACTCGACCGGCTGACCATCGCCGGCTGGGCGGGCCGCGACCAGGCGGCGATCGAGCATCACATCGCCGAACTCGCGGCACTGGGCGTGAAACGCCCGTCGACGACACCGTGCTTCTACCGGCTCGGCGCCGAACTCGTGACGCAGGCCGAACAGATCGACGTGGTCGGCGTGAAGTCGAGCGGTGAAGCCGAATGCGTGCTGGTGCGCGGCGTCGATGGCGACGGCCTGCTCGTGACGGTCGGTTCCGATCACACGGACCGCGAGGTCGAGGCGTATGGCGTCACGGTGTCGAAGCAGATCTGTCCGAAGCCGGTTGCACGTGACGCCTGGTACTTCGACGACGTCGCAGACCATTGGGACCAACTGGAACTGCGCTCGTATGCAATCGCGAACGGCGAGCGGCGCGTGTACCAGCAAGGCAGCGTCGCGTCGCTGCTCGCCGCCGCCGACCTGCTCGAACGCGCACCGGTCGCGGCCGGTGCTGCGATGTTCTGCGGCACGTTGGCGGTGGAAGGCGGCATCGTCGGGATGCGCGACGGCGATGCGCTCGAACTCGAACTGCACGATCCCGTACTGAACCGCACGCTGCGCCACGCGTATCGCGTGCGCGCGTTACCCATCGTCAAATGAGAACTTGATGAGCCCCTCCCCCGTTGCCACTAAAGTGTCCGACCCGGCGTCCAGCCCGGCGTCCGCTCCGCACCCCGACGCTGAACTCGAAGCCGGCGCGCTGCGCAAGATCACGTGGCACATCATGCCGTTCCTGTTCCTCGTCTACGTGCTGTCGTATCTCGACCGCGTGAACATCGGCTACGCAAAGCTGCAGTTCACCGGCGACCTCGGGCTGTCGAACGCCGCGTACGGGCTCGGCGCGGGGATCTTCTTCTTCGGCTACTTCGTGTTCGAAGTACCGAGCAACCTGCTGCTGAAACGCTTCGGCGCCCGCGCGACGATCGCGCGTATCACGATGCTGTGGGGCGCCCTGTCATGCGCGATGATGTTCGTCCGCTCGGAGACCGCGTTCTATGTGCTGCGCTTCCTGCTCGGCATCGCGGAAGCGGGGCTCGTGCCGGGCGTCGTGCTGTATCTGACGTTCTGGTTTCCGTCCGACCGCCGCGCGCGGATGGTCGCCATCTTCATGGCCGCGATTCCGGTCGCGGGCATCATTGGCGCGCCGCTGTCCGGCTTCCTGATGTCCGCATTGCATGAAACGCACGGGCTACGCGGCTGGCAGTGGATGTTCCTGATCGAAGGCATCCCTTCGATCCTCGCCGGCTTCTGGGCGCTCGCCGTGCTACGCAACACGCCCGCCGACGCCGCGTGGCTCAGCGCCGATGAAAAGCGCGTGGTGCTCGCCCGGCTCGCGCGCGAAAACACGGCCGCCGCCGCGGCCGGCGCCGAGCACAGTCTCGCGGTCGCGCTGCGTTCGGGCCGCTTCTGGCTGCTCACGCTGATTTACTTCTGCCTCGTCACCGGCAACGCGGGTTTCTCGTTCTGGCTACCGCAGATCGTCAAGGATCTCGGCGTCACCGATCTCGTGACCAACGGCTTCGTCACCGCAATTCCGTATCTCGCGGCGGGCATCGGGATGATCCTGATCGGCCGCTCGTCGGACGTGACGGGCGAGCGGCGCTGGCACTACGCGGTGTGCTGTTTTCTCGGCGCGGCCGGACTGATCGGCAGCGCGTCGGTGACGAACTCGATTCCGCTCGCGGTGACCGGCCTGTCGATCGCGTACGTCGGCATTCTCGCGGGCTTCGGCATCTTCTGGTCGATGTCGACGACGTTCCTGCAGGGCACGGCCGCGGTCGCCGGCATCGCAGTGATCAACTCGATCGCGAACCTCGCGGGCTACGTAAGCCCGTATGTACTCGGGCTCGTGAAGGACGCGACGCACACGGTCACGTACGGGCTGCTGCTGATCGCCGGCGCGCTGATCGTCGGCGGTCTCGTGACGCTCGCGATGCCGCGCGTCAAGGTGCTGCATGGCGCAGCCCGCTAACGTTCCGTGCAGCCTGCTTTGCGGCGCCGGTCGACCTGGCGCCGCGAAGCGTTGTTCTACAATGCGGCCACACCGACCGCACCCGTTTTCATGACGCTTCAATCCCCTTCCCGCTCTGCCCGACCAGCACGGCAGAACACCGCGAGCCTCGCCGAGCAGGCCTACGACTTCGTCAAGCGCGAGATCATCACGATGCGTCTGCGCCCGAGCGAAGTGCTCAACGAAGCCAATCTGATGGCGCTGACCGGCATCGGCCGCACGCCGGTCCACCAGGCGCTGCACCGACTCGTGCACGAAGGGATGCTGACCATCATGCCGCGCAAGGGCATCATGGTGCGCCCCGTGTCGCTCGACGACGTGCTCGCGATCATCGACGTGCGGCTCGTCAACGAAACGTACTGCGTCGAGCTGGCCGCGCGCCACGCGCAGGCGCAGGATTTCGCCGCGATGCAGGCGCTGCTCGACCGCTCGGCGGTATGCGTCGCCGCGCACGACGTCGAAGGGATGATGGACATCGACCGCGAATTCCATCTGGCGATTTCGGCCGCGTCGCGCAACGCCGTGCTCGCCGATATCCTGCGCGGGCTGCACGAACGCTCGCTGCGTTTCTGGTTCATCTCGCTGTCCGAGCCGCATCATCTCGAAGACGTTCACGAAGAACATCTCGAACTGTTCCGCCTGCTGCGCGAACGCGACGCCGAAGGCGCGCGCCGCTCCGTGCAGCGGCACATCGAAGCATTCCGCGCGACCCTTTTCAACCGGATCTGAACCCCATGACCACCGAATTCACGCCCTTCCCGCCGCTCGCCCAGCTCGCCGCCGATCTCGCCGCGGGCCGCACCACGAGCCGCGCGCTCGTCGAAACCGCGCTCGACCGGATCGCCGATCCGGCGGGCCAGGGCTCGACCGTCTTCATGCACGTCGACGCGGACCACGCGCGCGCCGCCGCCGACGCGCACGACCGTCTGCGCGCCGCCGGCACCGTGCTGTCGCCGCTCGCCGGCATCCCCGTGTCGGTGAAGGACCTGTTCGACATCGAAGGCCAGGTGACGCGCGCAGGCTCCCGCGTACTCGCCGACGCGCAGCCCGCGACGACAGACGCGGTCGCCGTCGCGCGACTGAAACGCGCGGGCGCGGTGATCGTCGGGCGTACCAACATGAGCGAGTTCGCGTTCTCCGGGCTCGGGCTCAATCCGCACTACGGCAACCCGCTGTCGCCGTACCGCCGTGGCGAAGCCGGCGAAGAACGGATCTCGGGCGGCTCGTCGTCGGGCGCGGCGGCATCGGTCGCGGATGGCATGGCGGCGATCGCGCTCGGCACCGACACTGGCGGCTCGATCCGCATCCCGGCCGCGTTGTGCGGACTGACCGGCTTCAAGCCGACCGCCGACCGCATTCCGAAACAGGGCGGCGTACCGCTGTCGACCACACTCGATTCGTTCGGCCCGATCGGCGTATCGGTCGCGTGCTGCGCGCTGCTGGACCGGATGCTCGCCGGCCTCGAGCCGCGCGTGCCGGACGCACGACCGCTTGAAGGCGTGCGCCTCGGCGTGCTGACGAACTACGTGACCGACGGCGTCGAGCCAGCCGTCGCCGACGCGGTCGACGCCGCGCTCAAGCATCTGGAAGCAGCCGGCGCGATCGTCACGGAAGTGCGCTTCGCGCCGCTCGACCGCCTCGCGGAAATCAACCGCTTCGGCTTCTCGCCGATCGAGGCGTATGCGTGGCATCGTCCGCTGCTCGAACAGCATCGCGACCTGTACGACCCGCGCGTGCTGACGCGGATCCTGAAGGGTCAGCCGGCGACCGGCGCCGACTACCTCGACCTGCTCGCCGAACGCCGCGCGATGCTCGACACAGCACGCACGCTGTGGCAACGCTTCGACGCGCTGGTCGCGCCGACGGTGCCGGTGGTGCCGCCGCGGGTCGCCGGTCTGATCGCCGACGACGACGCGTTCGGCCGCACGAACGCGCTGATCCTGCGCAATCCGAGCGCGTTCAATTTCCTCGATACGTGCGCGCTGTCGCTGCCGTGCCACCGCCGCCGCGACGCGCCGGTCGGCCTGATGCTCGCGGGCGCGCCGCATGGCGACGACGCGCTGCTCGCGATCGGCCGCGCCGTTGAAGCGGTGCTGACGACGATCCGCTAGCCGCAGCGCGAAACCGGGCGGGTTCGCGCTAGAATCGCGAGCACCCGCCCGGCCGATCTGGCCGGGCTCCTCCGACCGTCACCCGATCGACCCATGAACAACGACCCCGCCGTCCTGCGCCGCGAACGCTCATTGCTCGTCCTGCTCGGTTTCATCTGCCTCGCGATGGTCGCGGGCGCGCTGTATCTGCAGTACTTCAAGCGCGAGGATCCGTGTCCGCTGTGCATCATGCAACGCTATTTCTATCTGCTGATCGCGATCTTCGCGTTCCTCGGCGCACGGCTGCGCGGCTGGCGTGGCGTGAGGCTGCTCGAACTGCTCGCGACGCTGTCCGCGGCGGCGGGCATCGTGACCGCCGCGCGTCACGTGTACGTGCAGGCAAACCCGGGCTTCAGCTGCGGGTTCGATGCGCTGCAACCGCTCGTCGACAGCCTGCCGCCAGCGCACTGGCTGCCCGGCGTGTTCAAGGTGGCCGGCCTGTGCGAAACGGCGTACCCGCCGATCCTCGGCCTGTCGCTGCCGACGTGGTCGCTGATCGGCTTCGTCGTCGCATTCGTGCCGCTGGTGCTGAGCCTCGTGCGTAACCGGCGCCGGTACGGTTGAGAGACGGGGCGCGGGATCCCGCGCCCAATCCCCTCATATGGGTTATACTGAATCCTCAATTAGGGGATTCTCATGCCTGCTGTCTCCAGAACGAAGGCTCCCGGAAAAGCGGTAAAAGTCATCGCTGGGTCCGCGCTGGAAGTGCGATCCGGTGATCACGTGCGCCATGAAGCGAACGAGCGGGACAGCGAATCGTCCCTCGTGACCGGCCACGATGACGAGCCTCACATCCAGATCACCCATTTCGGCGACGTCTATCGCGTTGGGCCGACGAGACGCATCGAATTGATCAAAAGTGGCGTGCCGGCGCAGGATGTCGCGCGCATTGCGCGCTCGATGGATCGCAGCAAGGAGCAGATCAGCAAAACGCTCGGGCTGGCTGTTTCTACCGTCGACCGGAAGGCCAAGGAGAACCAGCGGCTCACCACTGAACAGGGCGAGCGGCTGGTGGGCCTTGCGAAGCTGATCGGACAGGTCCAGACGATGGTCGAGGAATCGGGCGAACCCGACGGCTTCAACGCGGCACAGTGGCTGGCGGACTGGCTGGAACGCACCGTACCCGCGCTTGGTGGCCGGCGGCCCGCTGAATTCATGGACACGGCCGAGGGACGGGAACTGGTCTCGAAAGTGCTCGCAATGACGCAGAGCGGCGCTTACGCATGAGCGTGTCGACCCATCTGTGGCGCATCGGGACCGACACGCTGACCTACACCGCGGAAGACAGCAGCGGGGCCGGCGCCGCGTCCAGCGGCGGCCGATGGAATGCCCAGCATTCCCCGGTGGTCTACACGTCGGACCGGATTGCGCTGGCGTACCTCGAAACGCTGGTGCATTTCAAGGCGAGCGATTTGCCCCTGAACCGTTACCTCGTGAGAATCGCAGTACCGATTTCTGTATGGAAGGCGCGTATCAAACTCGACCCATCCAGACATGTCGGCTGGGATGCGGTGCCGTGGGGCAAGGTCAGCGTCGACGCCGGCGAAAAATGGCTCAAGGAGCAGAAGAGCGCGCTGCTGGTCGTCCCGTCCGTCGTTGTGCCGCAGGAGCACAACGTGCTGATCAACCCCGCACACGCGGACTCAGCGAAGATCACCTTCGAGAAAACGGAGAAGTGGCGCTACGACACCCGGCTCAAGCTTTGAACCGTGCGTAATGGCAAAACCGGCAAGACCCGCAAGCCTCTCACGCCGCGCAACTTCCGCTGTATCTGCGAATCACAGGATTGTCGGGGGCCATCGCGAATTCCTCCACGCCGATACCCCCCGGCTGATACCCCTCATTACCCGGGGGGAATATTTTCCTCGCGCGGGAGTGCTATCTTCGGAACTGGATGGCGATCTACGTGCGCGAGGCCGGCTGCGGCGCGCCCCCCTGCGTAACGCGCGCCCGGTCCGCAATGTCTTTCGCGCACTTTCGGATTCCGCCATGACAACGCCAACCATCCGCATCCCGAGCCTGAGCCAGAGAACCGTCCGCGACACCGCGGCGGCCGCGGCATCGTATCGGCTCGCATCCCTGGAGCGCTCGGGTAACGCCAGCACAGCATTTGCCAGTCCTTCGCCGCACTCACCCACTCGCCCGAACGTCTCGGGCGGTCCCTGACGGAGCACGCGGATGGAAGCCTGGTTACCCGATCTGCAGCAGCTGCTCGCGCACGGCGATGCCGTCGTGCTCGTCACGGTCGCGCGCGCCGAAGGATCGGCGCCGCGCGAAGCCGGCACGAAGATGATCGTCACGCGCGAATCGGCGAAGCACACGATCGGCGGCGGCCACCTCGAATGGAAAGCAATCGAGACCGCGCGCCAGGTGCTGAAGGACGGCATGCGCACGCCGCGCACGCGCCGGCTCGAACGCTTCGCGCTCGGGCCGAGTCTCGGGCAATGCTGCGGCGGCGCTGTCGTGCTCGCGTTCGAACGGCTCGACGTCGGCGATCTGGGCTGGGTCACGTCGCTCGCGAAGCGCCTCGCCGCCGGTCAGTCGACCGTGCGCAGCGTGTCGTTCGGCGCCGCACCGGATGCAGTGCTGCTGTCCGAACCGGAGCCCGGCGTCGAGCGCGCGGACTGTCTGCTGTGGGACGGCCCCGGCTTCGAAGCGAGCGGCGCGTTGCTGACCGAAACCATCGCGCCGCGCGACTTCGCGGTGATGCTGTTCGGCGCGGGCCACGTCGGTGCGGCGCTGGTGCGCGTGCTCGCGACGCTGCCGTGCCGTGTACGCTGGATCGATGGGCGCGACGCGCAGTTTCCTCCGCCCGGCACGCTGCACGCGGCAAACCTCACGATCGAGGCAACCGACGACCCCAACTCGCTCATCGACGATGCCACGCCACGCACCTACTTCATCGTGATGACGCACGACCACGAGCGCGACTTCGAGCTGGCCACGCGCATCCTGCTGCGCGGCGATTACGCGTTCCTGGGCGTGATCGGCTCGCACACGAAGCGCAAGCAGTTCGAGCACCGGCTCGCCGCGCGCGGCATCGATCCCGCGCAGATTGCACGGATGAAGTGTCCGCTCGGCGTCGACGGCATCGTCGACAAGTCGCCGGAGATCATCGCGATCTCCGCTGCGGCGCAGATACTGCAGGCCGTCGAGGCGAACGCGCAGCACGGCGCGCCCTGAACGCGCGGTCTTCGGTCCGCACGAGGCGCGCCGAACACCAACGGCGCGCGCTGCTTGATGCGCCGAATGCACCGAATCGAACGAACAGAACGAAACGCACCCACCCACCACGAACATGACTACGACGATCACCCCGACTCTCGCTGACAAGGTCGCTCGCGCGCCGAAGGCCGAACTGCACATTCACATCGAAGGCTCGCTCGAACCCGAGCTGATCTTCCGGCTCGCCGAACGCAACGGCGTGACGCTGCCGTTCGCGTCGATCGACGAACTGCGCACCGCGTACGCATTCACCGATCTGCAGTCGTTCCTCGACATCTACTACGCGGGCGCGAGCGTGCTGCTCACCGAGCAGGATTTCTACGACATGACGATGGCCTACGTCGAGCGTGCGCTCGACGATCACGTCGCGCACACGGAGATTTTCTTCGATCCGCAGACGCACACCGAACGCGGCGTATCGATCGACACGGTAGTCGCCGGCATCGAACGCGCGCTTGCTGAAGGCGAGCGGCGCGGGCTGTCGAGCAAACTGATCCTGTGTTTCCTGCGCCATCTATCCGAAGAAGACGCGCTCGCCACCTTCGACGCCGCGCTGCCGCTCTTCGACCGCTACCCGCACCGGCTGATCGGTGTGGGCCTCGATTCGTCGGAGCGCGGTCATCCGCCGTCGAAGTTCGAGCGTGTGTTCGCGAAGGCGCGCGCAAAGGGGCTCAAGCTCGTCGCGCACGCGGGCGAGGAAGGTCCGCCGTCGTACGTGTACGAAGCGCTCGATCTGCTGAAGGTGGATCGTGTCGATCACGGCGTGCGCAGCATCGAAGACCCGGCGCTCGTCACGCGGCTCGCCGATACGCGCGTCGCACTGACGGTCTGTCCGCTGTCGAACCTGAAGCTGTGCGTGTTCGACGATCTCACGAAGCACACGCTGAAAGCGCTGCTCGATCGCGGCGTCGCGGTCACCGTGAACTCCGACGATCCCGCGTATTTCGGCGGCTACGTCAACGCCAACTACTTCGCGACGATCGACGCACTGAAGCTCACCGACAGCGAGGTCTACACACTCGTCCGAAACAGCTTCGAAGCGTCGTTCGTCACGCCGGCCGAGCGCGACGCGCTGATCGCGCGACTCGACGCGCACTGGCACGGCTCGGCCGCACGCTGACCGGCCTTTTCCATTCCCAAATTACGGAGACAGTTTTTCCCATGACTCAAACGGCTTATCGCGCTTCCCTGCTGACCTTCACCGGCGACCCCGCGCAATCGTCCCATGCGGCGGTCTTCGACGAAGACGGTCTGCTGGTCGTCGACGACGGTCGCGTCGTAGCGACGGGCGCATATGCGGCGGTGTCGGCGCGGCTCGCGCCGGGCACGACGGTCCATGACATGCGCGACAAGCTGATCGTGCCGGGCTTCATCGATACGCACATCCACTATCCGCAGACCGACATGATCGCGTCGCCTGCACCTGGATTGCTGCCGTGGCTCGACACGTACACGTTCCCGACCGAACGCAGCTTCGGCGACCCCGCGGTCGCCGCGGACACCGCGCGCTTCTTCGTCGACGAACTGCTCGCGTGCGGCACCACGACCGCGCTCGTCTACTGCACGGTGCACAAGCAGTCGGCGGACGCGCTCTTCGCCGAGAGCGATGCACGCAATCTGCGGATGGTCGCCGGCAAGGTGCTGATGGACCGCAACTGCCCCGAGTTCCTGCGCGACACCGCGCAGTCCGGCTACGACGACAGCGCCGAACTGATCGGTCGCTGGCACAACCACGGCCGGCAGATGTACGCGCTCACGCCGCGCTTCGCGCCGACGTCGACCGAAGCGCAGCTCGAGGCGTGCACGACGCTCGCGAAGCAGCATCCGGATGTGTTTATCCAGAGCCACGTCGCGGAAAATACGGACGAAGTGAAGTGGGTGGAGAGTCTGTTTCCGGGTCACCGCAGCTACCTCGACATCTACGATCACTACGGGCTGCTGCGCCGGCGCGCGGTGTACGGCCACTGCATCCATCTCGACGACGAAGACCGTCGACGGATGGCGCAGACCGGCACGGTCGCCGCGCATTGCCCGACGTCGAACCTGTTTCTCGGCAGCGGGCTGTTCGATTTCGACAAGGCCGGTGAAACCGGCATGCCAGTCACGCTCGCGACCGACGTCGGCGGCGGCACGTCGTTCTCGATGCTGCAGACGATGAACGAAGCGCACAAGGTCGCGCGCCTCGCCGGCCATCACCTCACCGCGACGCGGATGTTCTGGCTCGCGACGGCCGGCGCCGCACAGGCACTCGATCTCGGCGACAAGATCGGCACGCTTGCGCCGGGTTCGGAAGCGGACTTCGTCGTGCTCGATCCGGCCGCGACGCCGCTGCTCGCGCGCCGCACGTCGCGGGTCGAATCGCTGGAGGAACTGCTGTTCGCGCTCGCGCTGCTCGGCGACGATCGTGCCGTGTATGCGACTTACTCGGCCGGGCGATGCGTGCATCGGCGCGACGGGCAAACGCAGCGTGCGCATCCGGTGCGCGCGGCGAAGATCGCGGCGTAATACCGCAGCACGGCTGCCCTGCCGCGGGACCGGTACGATAAAACCCCCGTGCTATACTTCGCGCTTCATTGGGGAGTAGCCGCCCCGCAGCACGCTAGCGCCACCCGTTTCACCGGGCGCACAGCGCGTGTTTCGCGGGGGCGTCTGTCAACAAACTTGGCCTTCGTGGCCATGGCAGACGCAGCCTCGGGCCTGGCGAGACCGATGATCCATGACCGCCGTCACAGGGCCCGGTGCGTCGTGGATCGTCGCTCGCACTCATCTCGGCCCGGAAGACAATCACACGTGGAACAAGCCTTTCTGATCTCAACAGGCGCAGTCGCGCTTGCCGAAATCGGCGACAAGACACAACTGCTGTCGCTCGTCCTCGCCGCCCGCTATCGCAAACCTCTACCGATCATTCTCGGCGTTCTCGTCGCGACGCTGATCAATCACGCGGGCGCCGGCGCACTCGGTGCGTGGCTCGGCTCGCTCGTCACGCCGACCATCATGCGCTGGGCACTCGCCGCATCGTTCATCGGGATGGGGTTGTGGATCCTCGTGCCCGACAAGCTCGACGACGACGAAGCGAAAGCGGCTCGCAACCGGCTCGGCGTGTTCGGTGCGACTGTGGTCACGTTTTTCCTCGCCGAGATGGGCGACAAGACGCAGCTCGCGACCGTCGCGCTCGCCGCGCGCTTCCACGACTTCTTCGGTGTAGTGGCAGGCACGACGCTCGGGATGATGCTCGCGAACGTGCCGGCGATCCTGCTCGGCGACCGCTTCGCGCATCGTCTGCCGACCAAGCTCGTGCATGGCATCGCGGCGGTGATGTTCGTCGTGCTCGGCGCGCTTGCGATCATGGGCGTCGGCATCTGACGCCGTCCGACGCCTGCGGGCCTCTTCACCGATACAGCCAATAAAAAACGGCCTCGCGGGTTCACCCCGTCTGAACTGCACCCCAAAAGTTGGACACCGATCCAACCTTTGGGGTGTTTTTCATGGCGAAGTACGGTGAGCAGTTAAAGCTGAAAGTAGTGAAGCAGTATCTGGGCGGCGCCGGTGGGACGCGGGCGCTTGCCGAGCGACACGGTATGAGTCGCTCGGTTGTGCAGCGCTGGGTGATGGCCTATGAGCAGCA
>NZ_JBOIGG010000016.1:0-187513 GCF_050742655.1 Paraburkholderia sp.
CGTTTTACTTCGGCATCTTGCCGGTTGTCGCGGGCGCGGGCCAGCAACTGGGGGTGCCGCCGATCCAGGTGGCGCAGGCCGCGTTGCTGGGACAGATGACGACGGGGTTTCCGGTCAGCCCGTTGACGCCCGCGACGTTCCTGCTGGTCGGACTCGCGGGTGTCGAGCTGTCCGATCACCAGAAGTTCGCCATACCGTTCCTGTTTGCCGCGTCGGTGCTGATGACGATCGCGTGCGTCGTGCTTGGCGTGTTTCCCCTCTGAGTGGCACGTGAGCGGAAGTTTTCAAGCACGGCAGAATGAAGGGAGAACATCGACGATCCGATCGACGACGAACATCTGAACGCGACCGGCACGATCTGCGAATACGAAGATCTGACCGAAGGTTAGATCCCGCTTAGTGCCCCAGTCGACCCCTGCCCAGAAAACGACCTGATCCAGTGACAGCGTTTTCTCGACTCGAAGGCGCTGCAGGAGCCAGTTATCCGTTCGCTGGAAACGTCGCTGAATAGTACGTCGTGACAATAACCCAGAGCTCTCCTTGGATCGTCATTCAATGAAATCGAAAAGCCCTTGCTAGTTGCTGAAAAGCCTATCCCGGCTTATGCGATTTGCTTAAATTTCCCTAAGATTTTCCATTCCATTTTTCACCGCTTTAATTGCATTCCGCACAGATTTTCCTTCTCTGACGCTTTTCCGCTTTTCACCTATACTGGACAGACCCGATTCTTTGAGTCGGGTCTTTTTTCTTCAATTCAGCCTTTCAATCTGGAATCAGGAAGTCTTTGCACATTCGCCTGCCGTAAAGAGAGGCAAGGGCTCCTTGCGAATTCCAAAGAATGAGGTCATCGCAGATGACATCATGGAGACAGGTCCATGCGGGCACACCGCATGGACTGCTGATTGCTGAGCGCAACTCCCGGCGACCGGCGCCTCCGGGCGCACCATTGCGTCGCATCGATTTCGATGCTGCGTTCCGCCGCTTTTCGTTTCATTCCCATTCCGTTTGCTACCCGCTCCAGGGAGGCTCCTCCAATGCGTGTTCCGTCCGCGTCAACCGTTGGTTTCCTTACTCGACTGGCCAGTGCAGCAGGCTTTGCAGCCGTGTCGCTAGCCCTCATACCCAGTGTTCATCTGGTCAAACCGGTCAAGGCAGCTGAAAGCGCTGCGACCTGTAATAACGAGGCAACCGGCATCTCGTTGCCCAAGGGTTTTTGCGCGACGGTTTTTGCCGATAACCTGGGTCACGTGCGGCAGATGGCGGTTGCAGCGGACGGCACGCTCTACGTCAACATGTGGAGCGGTCGCTACTACCAGGTCAACACGCCGCCTGACGGTGGTTACCTCGTCGCGCTAAAGGACACTAAAGGCGCGGGTCAGGCGGACGTGATCCAGCATTTCGGCGAGACCGCCGCCGAGGGCGGTCACGGCGGCACGGGCATCAAGCTTTACAACAACGCGGTCTATGCCGAAAGCAACGACCGCATCATGCGCTATGCACTCAAGCCCGGTGACGTGGCGCCGACCGGTAAAGGCGAAGTCGTCGTGTCCGGCTTGCCGGTGACCGGGGATCACCCGATGCACCCTATCGCGATCACGTCCACGGGCGATCTACTGGTCGATCTCGGCTCGGCGACCAACGCCTGCGAGAAGCAGAACCGCACGCCGCATTCGCCAGGCAACCAGCCGTGTACCGAAAAGGAAACCCGCGCTGGCATCTGGCGTTATGACGCGAACAAGACGGGTCAAACCTTCTCGCCCGCCGAGCGCTATATCAGCGGCCTGCGCAACGGCGAAGGGATCGCGATCGACGGCGCGGGCCGGGTCTTCTCGACCCAGCATGGCCGCGATCAGCTTCACGAAGACTGGCCGGAACGCTTCACCGCGAAGGAGGGTCAGGAGTTGCCGGCAGAAGTCATCGTCGCATTGAAACAGGGTGCCGACTACGGCTGGCCCGAATGCTATTACGACGGAATGAAGAAAAAGTTGATGCTGGCGCCGGAATACGGCGGCGATGGAAAAAAGATCGGACTGTGTGCTAATCGCACCTGGCCAGTCGCTTCTTTTCCGGGTCACTGGGCGCCGAACGACATGACGTTCTATGAAGCCAAAAGCGGCTTTCCGAGCGCGTATCGAGGCGGTGCGTTCGTGGCCTTTCACGGCTCGTGGAATCGGGCACCTGCCCGTCAAGCTGGCTACAACGTCGTATTCCAGCCGTTCCGCGATGGCAAGGGGGTCGGCAACTACGTGGTCTTCGCGGATGGCTTCGCGGGAGCCGTGAAGGAGCCGGGACAGGCCGCGTTTCGTCCGAGCGGCCTCGCGGTGGGCCCTGACGGCGCACTCTTCATCTCCGACGACGTCCACGGCCGGATCTGGCGCGTAACCTACAACGGCGACCCGAACGCACCGATCGCGGCCGCGCCGACGCCGACGACTGCGCAGTCGTCGTCAGGCTCGCAGTTGCCGCCCGAGGGTATCCATCCGGACGCCGGCAAGCAGGCCGCCGGTTTGCCTGTGCCGCCGGGCTCGTCGAAAGCGGAGGTCGCACTCGGCGAACGCGTGTTCCTCGGCCAGGTGGGCGGCGCGACCTGCGCCGGTTGCCATGGCTCGAACGGCAAGGGCTCAGGGATCGGCGCAGATCTGACGAAGGGTACCTGGCTGTGGAGCGATGGCAGCCTGTCGGGCCTCCACGAGACAATCGCCAAAGGTGTGCCGCACCCGAAGGAGCACAGCGACTTGATGCCGCCGATGGGTGGCGTGCAACTGTCGCAGAAGGACCTCAAGGCGGTGACGGCCTATGTGTGGGCGATAGGGCATCAGGGGCAGTGAGGTCGACTCCCCTGCAACCCAGCGGTCCCTGGCGCATCGTTCGACGATGCGCCAGGGGATCGGGGACCCGCTTCTGCATTGCCTGAGTTGCCTGAGTTCTAGAGCGTGTTGGGCACTTCGGTCCCTACCCGACGGATGTATCGGACTAAGGCCTAAGACCGTTCGGTGGAACGCTACTTAGGCATCAGGTTCATTGAACTACTGGGGCGACTGAGGAAAGTGAGGGATTGTCTGATCAAGGCAAACCCACTCTTGTGCACTCGCGGTATATATGTCCAGCATTGGCTTGAAGTCCGAGATATCGTCAAGCGAGGGAAATCGGATAGAAGTAGCTTGTGAGTAAGCTTCGCTTTGCGTGAACAAAGGAGTGCCACAGTTGGGGCAAAAACTGCGAATTGCGAGACTTCCGCTGCTTGCACGAACTGCATACGTCTTCGGTATACCTATGATCTCGAGGTCGGCGGTCCTGACAACGATGCCTGACGCAAAAGGAGCGCCACTTGAGAGCTGGCAGTCTCTGCAATGGCAGTTGACCATGGCTATCGGCTCCCGCACAACTGTATAGCGGACCGACCCGCATGCACATCCGCCTGAGAAAGGAATGTTCATATTGCGCTTTTCTAGTGATATCTCTGCAAATTATACGTCTATAGCTTCCTGGTCGCCGCTTCTCGCGAAGGTCGGTCCATGCGTTTGAGCGATCCCCGTGCGCTCGTTCATCCCGCCAGGCCACCCGGTCTGGACTGAAGTGCCTGACACGCTCTAGGGCACGGATACCGGCTTAACCGCTAAACGACGCGAATTAGCATCGTTGCGAAACAGGATCGGTTGCTCGCGCGATTGAATGGCGGTGGCTGCAACCGTCGACGTGGCCGCACGACGGACGATCTGCACCACCGTATCGTGCGCCGACGACTTGTCGCAGACCGGGTCGGTGTTCGCCACGTCGCCGGTGAGCAGGTAAGCCTGGCAGCGGCAGCCGCCCAGGTCGCGTTCTTTCTCGTCGCAACTGCGGCACGGCTCCTTCATCCAGTCGAAGCCGCGAAAACGGTTGAAGGCCGCACTCTCATACCAGACCTCACGCAGCGGCATCTGCGTCACGTTCGGCAAATCGAGTCCCGGCAGGCTGCGTGCGTTATGACACGGCAACGCAGCGCCGTCCGGTGCGATGCCGAGGAACACCGTGCCCCACCCGTTCATGCAACGCTTCGGGCGACGTTCGAAATAGTCCGGCACGACGAAGAAAATCTTGCAGCGCTCGCCATGCGTGCGGCGATAACGTTCCACCACGGCCTCGGCTTCGTCGAGCTGCTCGCGCGTCGGCATCAGTTGCGCCTGGTTCGTGTGCGCCCAGCCGTAATACTGCGTGTTCGCGAGCTCCAGGTATTCCGCGCCCATCGCGAGTGCCATGTCGATGATCCTGTCGACGTGCGGCAGGTTGTAGCGATGCAGCACGCAGTTGAGCACCATCGGAAAGCCGTGCTGCTTGATCGACGTGGCGACTTTTCGTTTGAGGTCGAAGGTGCGCGTGCTGCTCAGGAAGTCATTCAGTTCCTGCGTCGAATCCTGAAACGACAGCTGGATGTGATCGAGGCCCGCAGCTTTCAGGTCGCCGAGCCGTTTGTCGGTGAGGCCGACGCCGGAGGTAATCAGATTAGTGTAGAAGCCGAGTTCGCGCGCTTCTTTCACCAGCATTTCCAGGTCGTCGCGTACGAGCGGCTCGCCGCCGGAAAACCCGAGCTGCGCCGCGCCGAGTGCGCGGGCCTGGCGCAATACGTCGATCCATTGCGCGGTATCGAGCTCGCGGCTGTGCTCCTTATAGTCGACCGGGTTGTAGCAGAACGCGCAATGCAGCGGACATCGATAGGTGAGCTCCGCCAGCAGCCAGAGCGGTGGCGCTATACCGGCGTCGGGCTGTGCAGCGGCCATAGCAATCGCGGGCGAGGAGTCGCTCATCGCTATTCCAGCCAGCCGTGCGCCTGTGCATCGGCGAGGAACGTATGCACTTCGGTGCCGAGTCCGGTCGTGTTGAACGCCCGCTCCAGATCGGCGATCAGCGTGTCCACGTCGCGCGTACCGTCGCAGCGCTTGAGGATTTCCGCTGCACTCTGATTGAGTTTCACCATACCCTCCGGATAGAGCAGCACATACGCGTCTTGCGCCGGCTCCCATTGAAGACGAAACAACGCTCTGATCTTCGGACGATGGAGCATCGACCCATCGCCGGCGGTATGTGGCAGGTCGCTCATTGCGGGAAGGCCTTTTCGATCGAATCCAGCATGGTCCACAGAATATCGAGCTTGAACTGCAGGATCTCGAGCGCGCGTTCCTGCTGTTCGCGCCGCGTGAAGTAATCGAGTGTGACTTCCAGCCCGTGTTGCACGTCGCGCTGCGCGAGCGAAATGCGCGAACGGAAATAGGCGAGCCCCGCCGGATCGATCCACGGATAGTGCTCCGGCCAGCTCGCAAGCCGGTCGCGATGCACCTGCGGCGCGAACATCTCGGTCAGCGACGAACATACGGCTTCCTGCCACGGCGCACGTCGCGCGAAGTTGACGTAGGCATCGACGGCGAAACGCACGCCTGGTGTCACGTGCTCGAGCGACCACAGTTCGTCGCGCGACAAACCAACCGCGTCGCCAAGACGCGCCCATGTTTCGATGCCGCCCTCCTCGCCGCCGTAGCCGTCGTGGTCGAGAATGCGCAGCACCCAGCGGCGGCGCGTGTCGAGATCCGGACAATTCGACAGAATGGCCGCGTCTTTCAGCGGAATGTTGATCTGATAGTAAAAGCGGTTCGCGACCCAGCCGCGAATCTGTTCGCGCGAACAGCCACCGCTGTTCATCTTCACGTTGAACGGATGATGGATGTGGTACGCGGTGCCTTTCGCGCGCAACTGCGCTTCGAATTCGTTGCGAGTCCAGGCCGGCTGCGCGGCGTCGTTATCGTTCATGCCGTCTCCGTTCATAGTTCGAAGGTCATCCCGTCATAGGCGACTTCGATCCCGTGTTCGGCCAGCACGCGCCGTTCGGGACCATCCTCGACGAGGATCGGATTCGTGTTGTTGATATGGATGAGCACCTTGCGCGCGCGGTCTGTGCCAAACCCTGCGCCAAGCGAGTCGAGCACCTCGATCATGCCGCCTGCCCCCGACTGCGGTAGATGACCCATGTCGGCGGCGCTCTTCTTCGACAGCCCGAGGCGAATCATTTCGTCGCCCGTCCAGAGCGTGCCATCGACCAGCAACAGGTCCGCCTCGCGCATCGCCGCGAGCACGTGCGGCTCGATGGCGCCGAGGCCCGGCGCGTAGAACACGCGCTTACCGGACACCCGGTTGGTGATCACGAGGCCGATGTTGTCGCCGCGTTCGGGAGCGTTACGGTGCGGCGAATAAGGCGGTGCCTTGCTCGACAGCGGCAGTGCGTCGATCTGTACGCCGGGCAGCGCCGCGACGGCGAGCGGCACGGCGTCGAGTGCGATGCGGCGATGCTCGACGCCGCAGTAGTGCGACAGGATCGGGCCGACCGGGAAACCACTGCGCAGGTCATCCCACACGGCGTCGGTGGCGTAGAGCGGCAGCGGCGTGTCGCGCTCGCGCAGCATCAGCAGGCCGGTGACGTGATCGATCTGCGCGTCCATGACCAGCACCGCGACGATGCCGCTGTCGCGTGCGCGGCGAGCCGGCTGCAATTCCGGATGGGCAGCAATCTGCGCGAGCAGATCGGGCGACGCATTGACGAGCAGCCAGTCATCGCCGTTCGCGCTGATCGCGATCGACGACTGCGTGCGACGCGTCGCCTTCAGCGTGCCGCGCCGTACACCGTCGCAATTGCGGCAGTTGCAGTTCCATTGCGGAAAGCCGCCGCCTGCCGACGAGCCGAGCACCTTGATCTTCATGCTGCGCGGCGCGCGATGCGCCCCTCGTGAGCGGATGAGCCGAACATCGTTTCGAGCGCGCGGGCGACGCTTTCGTGGAGTGCAGGATCGCTTGCCAGATGGCCCGCCCCGCGGACGTATTCGACCTGCGCCGCGGGTACCGCGCGTGCAAGGCGCCGCAGATTACCTCGAGGACAGACTGGATCGCGTGTGCCGTGCACCGCGGCGAGCGGCACGCCGGCCGCCGCGGCGGAGCGCGCAAGCTGCAGCAGACGGTTCTCGCCGAGCCAGCAGCGATGCGCGAGGTAGTGCGCCTGGATGCGGTATTTGCCGATCAGTTTGCGTGTGTCGCGCGGCGAGCCCGCTGCCGCAGAGCGGTCCTGACGCGCATCGGCACGACCGAGCACGGCCTCTTCATAGTTGCGCCACGCCAGCGCGACCGCACGTTGCCGCGCGGGGTCCGTGCCATCTTGCAGCGCTGCGTGGCAACGGGTGAATAAAGCCGTGGGCCACGCACAGCGTGCAGCGGTGCACAACCGGGACGCGGCATGCGGCGCGCGGCGGCGCGATCTGACGAAGAGATCACGCACCTCGCGTGCGGAAGTCAGGAACAGCCCACGCAGCACGACGCCCGAGACCGCTTGCGGATGCTGTCCCGCATACGCGAGTGCAAGCGCTGCCCCCCACGATCCGCCGAGTACGCCCCAGCGTTCGAAGCCGAGTCGCGTGCGAATCGCTTCGAGATCGTCGATCAGGTGGTCAGTGCGGTTGTGACGGATGCTGCCGTGAGGGGTCGAAGCGCCGGTACCGCGCTGATCGATCAATACCACTCTGAAGCGCGCGAGATCGAAGAGCCGCAGTGCGCCCGGCTGGCTACCGCTGCCCGGACCGCCGTGCAGTACCGCGACCGGCACACCGTCCTCAGCGCCTGCCACCGCAAACGACACACAATGGCCGTCGCGTGTGCGCAGCGTGTCGATCTCGAGCGGCGGCGTTGCGCGCCGCCGGCTGTGCTTCGTCATGGCAACCTCTTCGCGTAGCCGTCGAACGACGAACCGGAATAACCGCACAGCGGCATCGCGACCATTGAGCGTTCATGGAGCGTCGAGGGAAACACGGGGCTGGTTGGGTTGGCTGGTGAACTGCACGCTCTGCAGAAGGGCCGCGTACTGCGGCCCATGCAGACTTAACGCGTTGCGATATACATCGTGATTTCAAAGCCTAGACGGATATCGGTGTAGCGAGGAGTAGTCCATTGCATCGTTCCGTTCCTCCATGTGACTCACGCAGAATGGTCGCCGTCGGCCCGGCGCCATGCCGGACTTCATGGGCGCTCGACAGCACGCAAGCTCCATGCTCTAGACTGCGTTGCACGGTGCTTCCGTACGCGCTCGTACGATGACGCCGCGCAGTGCGGCGAAAGCGTAGCAAAGTGTTCGATCCCGGTCGGGTGTCCTGCTGTTCATCGTCATGCGGCTTGCATCATCGCCCGGCGGGTGGGTTCGTCGATCGCTCCAGCGTACCCGAAAATGCGTTTCTTGATACGCAGTCGACACAGGGCGGGTTAAGTTAGCCGGATGAAACATTGTGAAACGTCAACGTCTTGCGCGGGAATCATCAAAGTCCCAGGCAGGTCAGGAACAGGTCGATCTGACGTTCAAATCTGGCGCGATCATAGGAAACCAGGGCCATGCGCCATACGCCTTGCAGATAGGTGATGATGATCGGCACCACAATCTGCGGGGCGAACTCTTCTGGCAAGAGTCCAGCTTCCTTATCGGCGGTCAGACGCGCGGCCATTCCCTCTGCAGCCATCGACATCTGTTGCTCCACGTATTCGCGCAACTCGGGCTCAGCCAATACTTCAGGAGCGATGCTTCCTGCCATCAGGCAAACTCGCGACGGCGTATCAGGATCGTCCAGACAGTCCAGCACGGTTTTGAAGAGCGCCCGAACCCCCAAAGCAGCTGTGGATGCTGAAAAAAGTGCCTCGCCGCGAGGGCCGTTGACGGTCGCGTTGTAGTGCTTCAAACACTCCAGATACGCGTTCTTTTTGCTCTTGAGCGTGTTGTAGAACGATCCTTCGCCGATCCCCATCCTCTTGAGCAAATCGCGTAGCGATGCGTTGGAGTAGCCGGTCTCCCAGAAGAGACGAGCCCCTCGTTCGAGAGCGATCGTGTAGTCAAACTCCAACCCGCGCGCCATGTGGCCTCCCCAATCGTAGCGGTTGATAAAAATTCTTGACAGGGCTCGCGCTCGTCATCATTCTGTAGCTATCGCTACAGATAATCAAGACCCAGGAGATTCGAATGTCCATAACGCAAGCCGCGGCAGAGTACAAGGCAATGGTCCAGGAAAAGCTGGGAGAGAAATTCAGCATTATTGCTGGCGACATGGAGCGTGTCCGAAAGGCGGGCACGGTTGATGGTGCATTGAAGGCGGGGCAAGCCGCACCGGAATTCACTCTGCCGGATGCATTTGGCAATGGAGTCTCTCTTAAGGATCTGATTGCCAGGGGTCCGGTGGTGATCAGTTTCTATCGCGGCGAATGGTGCCCGTTCTGCAATATCGAACTGCGCAGCCTGCAAGAGGCGCTGCCGGGAATTGAGGCGCTCGGCGCGACCTTGATCGCGATCTCCCCCGAGAAGCCGGATCACGGAATCATCGCAACCGAAAAGAACAAGCTGACTTTTCCGGTGCTCAGCGACTTCGGCAACGCGGTCGCGCGGCAGTTCGGAATCGTGTTCCAGGTCGGCCCGGAGCTAAAGGAGTTCTCGAAGAACGTTTTCAAAAATGACCTCGCGCTCCGCAACGGCGAGGATTCCTACGAGCTTCCGGTTCCAGCAACGTACGTCATCGACAAGACGGGGGTCATCCGTTTTGCGCATGTCGACGTGGACTACATGCTGGGCCGCGCGGAACCTGAAACGGTTGTCGCTGCGCTGGAGGCGATTGCCAGATAGTTCTTGCCGGCTATCAGTCTGAGTCAGTATGAGTCGCTCATCGTACCAGAGCCGATCATCGTCAAATTGGGTAGCGCCACCCTGAATCACGCGACGCCCGACAGAAAGACGGGCGCTCATAGTGCTGTTCCTGTCTGTTCAACGATATCCAGCTGGAGTTGTAGTCCGGTTTAACGGGGCATCCAGATACCTGCCCTGCGCTCAGTCGTCCATGCAACGTTACTCGTGTCGGTCGTCTCTCAAACAAGGAGTTCGCCATGCCATCTGTCACGTACCGTTCATCGTTTCTATTGCGAACCATCGCGTTCGCGACAGCGTTAGGATTCGCTTCGATCAGCATTGCGCAAGCCGACTCGGAGGTCGATCCGCCAGGGGCGGTATACGTTCTGTCAAACCAGCCTACCGGGAATTCGGTTCTTGTCTATTCGCGAGCAGCCAACGGAATGCTCACCTACAAAGCCACCTACTCGACCGGCGGCAAGGGGGCAGGCACGGGGGCCGATCCTCTAGGTTCGCAGGGTTCGCTGACGTTGGCATCGGGCTTTCTGTTCGCCGTGAATGCCGGCAGCAATGATGTTTCGCTGTTCGCGGTCGACGGCAGCAAACTGACGTTGCTCGACAGAAAGCCATCGGGCGGTCAAATGCCCGTCAGTGTGGCCGTCAGGGGGCCCATCGCCTATGTGCTTAATGCCGGCGGCACACCGAACATCAGTGGCTTTATCGTCGATCCGTTTGGCAAGCACATCGTTCCGTTACCAGGCTCACAGCGGCCACTCGCCGGCGGAAATTCCGCCCAGCCCGCGCAAGTGAAATTCGCGCCGGAAGGCAACGAACTCCTCGTGACCGAAAAGGGCACACAACTCATCGATTCGTACTATGTCGGCTTCACCGGCTACGCCTCGACTGCAACACCCCATGCGTCAAACGGCGTCACGCCGTTCGGCTTTTCGATCACGCCCCGAGGTTATGCCATCGTCTCCGAAGCCGGCTCGAATTCAGTTTCCTCCTATGAGGTCGAGGACAGCAAGCATCTGACTTCGATCAGCGCAGCGATTCCTCTGGGTCAGAGCGCCCCTTGCTGGCTTGTCACCACAGGCGATGGACGTTTTGCCTATACGGCCAATGCCGGTAGCGGCTCGATCAGCAGTCTGCGGATCGCGGTAGACGGTACGATGCGCTTGCTCAATGCATCTGCAGGCACGCTCAACGCGCCCCTCGACATGGCACTCAGTCGTTACAGCAAATTCCTCTACGTTCGGGAAGGCAACGGCTCTGTAGGCGGCTTTCGCGTGATGCCAGACGGAACACTCGAGTCGCTTGGCCCAGTCACGGGTGTACCGCCAGGGGCACAAGGGATCGCGGCTCGCTAGGCGCATCCCCGTTGGCGCGCGGCTGCATCGGCCGCGCGTCATCCGCGCAACCCGTGGCAGACCGGGGCGGTCCGCGCGTTACCGTCTAACCGCCCTCGCTGTTTCTGACGAAGTTTTCAGGTACCGGCGGTCCCCACAGATACAGCGAGTCTTCTGGCGGGAAATCGCCCGCGTCCCACCGCGCGCCGGCCGAGATGTAGTCGATATCGGCCGAGAACTCGCAGAACGATCCCCACGGGTCTTCGACGTAGTGGAAATAGTTGGACCCCAGCACGTGCCGGCCCGTGCCCCATCCCTTCGTGTAACCGGCCGCCGCCATCTGCGCGGCGCCCTCGCCCACCCTGTTGATGTCGTCGACATCCCACGCGCAGTGATGCCATCCCCGCGCGTGACTCTTCGCGAACGCGATGAGGTGATGATCGCTGCCGTGCGGCGCATGCGTGAAGACGATGATGTCGCGCGACCGGTCCGAGAGCCGCAGCCCAAGCGCGCGTTCGTAGAATGCGAACGCCGCGAGCACGTCCGGGCTGAACAGGAGGACATGCGACAGCCTGTGCGGCCTGACCATGACCGCGGCCGAGCGCGCGTGCGCACCGCGTTCGTCTGCCGGCACGCCCGTGAGCAGCGAACGCGTCTTGCCCGACGGGCTCGTTTTCGGGCCGACCTTCACCTGCACGGTATTGCCATCCGGATCGCGGAACCATAGCCCTTCGGGGTCCGCCGACACTTCCACGCCGGTTGCCGCGATCTGCCGATGCAGACGCGCCAGATCGCGCTCGAAGCAGCCGAACGACAGGTACGCGAGCGACTTGTGCTCCGCCTGCAGGATGCGCGCCCAGCGATGTCCATCGCCTGCGTACAGATCGAACTCGCCTGCGGTGCCCGCGGCAGTCCGCACATCAAGTCCAAACGCCTCGTAGAAGCGTCGCGCCTCGTCGAGCGACGGCACGTTGAGCGCGAAATGATCGATCGAATGAACGGCGGCCAGGTCGGTTTCAGCGTCAGTCATGAGGTTCTCCCTGAACGATACGCAGCGCGTGGCGCGTAGCGTCACGCAACGATCTCGTCGGCAATCACATTGCGCAACGTGCCGATCTTCTCGACTGTCACTTCGCACACGTCGCCCGCGCGCATCAGCAGCTTCGGATCGCGCGCCCAGCCGATCCCCGACGGCGTGCCGGACACGATCACGTCGCCCGGCTCCAGCGTGATCGCCTCGCTGATGATGCTGATCAGGCTCGCGACATCGAACACCATCTCGTCGGTGCTGGCCGACTGCACGACCTCTCCGTTCAGGCGCGTCTCCAGCCTCAGCCCTTTGACGCCTGGCGGCAGTTCGTCCGCAGTCACGAGATCCGGACCGAACGCGCCCGTCGCATCGAAATTCTTGCCGACGGTCCATTGCGGCGTCTTGAACTGATACTCGCGCACCGAACCGTCGTTAAAAAGCGAATAGCCGACGACATGCGACAGCGCGTCGTCGAGCGGGATATGCCGGCCGCCCCGCCCGATCACCACCGCGATCTCGCCTTCGTAGTCCACGCCCGCGCAATCCGCAACAGCAGGACGAACGATCGGCTGGCCATGCGCGACGAGGCTCGTTGCGACGCGGAAGAAAAGCGTCGGATAGTCCGGTTGCTGATAGTTGCTCTCGGATGTGTGGTCCGCGAAATTCAGGCCCACGCAAATAATCTTCGGCGGCCGCGACAGCGGCGGCAATAACTTCAGATCACCGAACGCGAGCCGTTTATCGCTGGCATGCGCGCGAGCATAAGCCGTCAGATCCACGCCGTCCGCAAGCAGCGACTCCAGCGACACCTCGCCGACGACCTGCACGTGTTCGCTTTCCCGAATGCCCAGCATCGCCCGGCCGTTTTCCTCGAAACTGATGAAACGCATGTCCTGCTCCTTTCCTGTTGGCTGACGCCGGTGAATCGAAATCTGTTCCTGTTGCTGCACATGCCAGATCGCAGGCGCCAGCGCTAACCGTCACTGCTGTCACTGCATCAAAAATGGAAGCCGAGATTGCCAGGCGTCCGGAAGCTGTTCAGAAACTCGAAGCGCGCGGTGCCCACTTCGGCTTGCGGCTGCAACGGTGTCGCGAGACCCATCACGAGGCCGCCTGCGCCCGTATAGACCGGCCAGCCGGGCAACCCTGCGCCGTTCGGATTGCCTGTCTTCGCGAAGTTGGTCCAGTACGACGACATCGCGTCGGACAACGCCACGTCGCTCGCGTTGGGCGCGCCGTGGCCGTTCGGTACCAGATCACCGAACACGTACGGCACCTCGGAGACATGGATCGGCAGCGGGTTGTACGCGGACGTCTGGCTGAAGTAGTACGAATACACCGGCGCGTGCGATGTCTTCAGCTGCAGGTTGGCCATCTGCCACGTCTGTGACGCGATGATGAGATCGCCTGAGAGCAGTACCTGCGATTGCTGCGCCTGTGCGTCGCTGGCGGCCGGGTAGAGTTGCAGAAAGCGGTCGATGCTGGACGGCCCGAATGCAGTCGTCGCCGCGGCGATGAAGTCCTGTGCCGAATCGCCGGGTATGCCTGATACCGCAGCGAAGATCGTGCCTTCGTCCGCGACCTGACCCGCGAGCAACGGTACGTCGCGCTGCCGGCCCTGTGCGAACTGCGTCTCGGGATCGGTACGCAACACGAAACCGTCGATGCTCGGGCTATACGCGGGCTCGGTCGGATCGGCTATCAGCTGGGCGGCCGGCAGGCTGCGCAGCGACTCGAGCGTCTGTGCCCCCGACGACGCACCGAGTCGCGCACCGATCTGCGCCGCAGTCGCGTGACTTGCCATCACACCCTTTGGGCTTTCCCAGAACGCGCCACTCTCGGCGATCGCCTTGTCGAACGACCCACCGGTAAGCGGTGACGCCATCAGGATGCCAACCGCGTGCGCACCCGCCGACTGACCGAACACGGTGACGTTCGCGGGATCGCCGCCAAAAGCTACTGCATTCGCCTTGACCCAACGCAACGCAGCGATCATGTCCTCAATGCCGTACATCCCCGACGACCTGCCGGACGATTCCTGGTCGAGATCGTTTCTCGCGAGGAAGCCGAACACGCCGAGCCGGTAGTTGATCGACACCACGACGACGCCCTTCTTCGCGAGATTCTCGCCTTCCCAGCGCGGGTCGCCGGATGTGCCGAACTGAAAACCGCCGCCATGCAGCCAGACCATCACCGGCCGTCGTTCGCCTGGCCCTCTTGCCGCACTCCAGACATTGAGCGTCAGACAATCCTCGCTCGCCTGGCTGTTATCGACCGGCCCGAACGCCGTGCCCTGCCAGCACGGATGGCCGTACTGCTTCGCATCGCGTACTCCGGTCCAGGGCTGGGCCGGCTGCGGTGCGCGCCAGCGAAGCGAGCCCACGGGCGGTGCCGCATAAGGAATGCCCTTGTAGCTGACGACGCCCGACGCGTCCGGCGCATTACCCGCGATAGCGCCCGACTCGACGATCGTGACGCTGCCCGCGCTGGAAGGCATCGCGAACACCGGCATCGGCGCCTCCAGCAGAGACAGCGCGAGAACACCGGCTGCAACTTGTGCCGTCACGAACCATCGGTTTGCAGTTTGTCTCATGATTGGTCACCCGTAATAATCGAACAGGAAATTGCCTGTTGCATACGAAACGCCCTAGAAGCTATGGCGAATGCCCGCCATCACGCCGAGCTGGCCGACGCCCGCCGCGGGAGTCGCGCCCGGTCCGCCCTGGCTCAGCGTGTATTTCGCCTTCGCGCTGTTGAAGAGATAACCGGTCTGCAGGTACACGGCCGTCGACTTCGAGAGGAGATAGGTGCCGCGCACGGTCGTGATCGTGCCGCGTGTGTCCTGCTGCGAATCGATGGTCCGGTATGCGCCGCCGTCGACGATTACGGTCGGCGTGACGAAGTAGCTGGCGGTGACGTACCAGGTATCCGTGTGCACGTCGGGCACAGCGGGCGACACCGTCTCCACGCGACGGCCGAGCCAGCCCGCGCCGACCTTGAACCCGCCGAGCCTGTAGTAACCGTTGAGCTGCATGCATATGTCCTTGTCGCCGCTCGCGGTCAACGGCAACGGCACCGCGCCGTTGAAAATGTTCGCGGCAGCGCCCGGGCCGCCGTGCTGCTCGTCGTAGGCGCTCGCCACGCCGAAATTGTTTCCGTCATAGCGCAGCATCACGGACCACTGGCGGCACGCCTGCGCATTGCCGGGCAGCGAACCCGCACACGTGCCCTGCCCTGGCGAATTGCCGGTGCCGGCGGAATCGCGGCCGAACGACCAGGTCGCGCCGCCCGTGAATCCCGCAAACGAGCCCTTGTACGCAATGGTGTTGTCGCTGCGCGAATTGGGCACGTAGGCGTCGAGCGAGCCGACGCCGCCGTAGATGTCGGGCCCGAGAATGTCCGCGTCGATGATCGCCCAGTACGTCATCGTGTACTGCCGGCCGAACGTCAGTGCACCGTACGGACTCGACAGCCCGACCCACGCCTGGCGTCCGAACAGCCGCCCGCCCTGGTTGATGTCGCCGGCGCGCGTGTTGAAGCCGTCCTCCAGCACGAAGATGGCCGAGAGTCCTCCACCGAGATCTTCGTTACCGCGCAATCCCCAGCGCGACGGCATCGAGCCGGTGATACCCGGCATCCGCACGATGCGGTCGCCTGCCGCGTCGGCGTGCGTGACCATTTCGATGCCGGTATCGAGAATGCCGTACAGCGTGACGCTGCTTTGCGCCGACGCCGCGCTCAAATGCAGGCAGGCTGCAAGCCCGGCCAGTGACAACACACGTAGTTTCATGTCTCCATTCCCCTTGTTTTTAATCGTGGATAGTGAGTCGCCGGTTCAGTGCCCGACCGGCGCCGATTGCGTGCGCGCATGGTCAAGACTGCCGCGCGGATAGCACCGCCCGGCGATGACCATCGACACACCGGCCAGCACGACGGGCAACGCGAACGCGATGAACGCCAGTTCGACGTGGCCGAACAGCGCGAGGATCGCGCCGCCCGTCATCGAACCAAAGATCGAGCCGATCCGCCCGACACCGAGCGCCCAGCTCACGCCGGTCGCGCGCGCAGCCGTCGTGTAGAAGCCGGCGACCAGCACATTCGCCGCGGTCTGTGCGCCGGACAGGCCGTATCCCGCGACAAACACCGAGCAATAGATCAGCGACGGCAGGTGGATCGAGACGCCGATCGCCGCAATGGCCGCCGCAGCGATTGCATACGAAGCGGCAAGCACGAGAAACGGATTGTGGCGATCCATCAACCGCGCGTTGACGAGCGAACCGATCGTGCCGCCAAGCGGCATCATCGCGCCCACACGAGCGGCGTGAACCGGATCGATGCCCGCACCCGTGATGACGAGCGGCAACCAGCTGCTGATCTGGTAATAGACCCACAGCGTGCAGAAGAACGCGATCCACAGCAGCACCGTGCCGGCGCGGTAGCGCGGGCCGAACAGCACACTCGTCACGCGCTCGCGGCGCGCGTCGCCGGCGTCGTTCGCTTCAGCGTGGGTGCCTTGAAGCAGCGCGTGCGAGGCGTCGCCGAGACGCCTCGTCACGCGTTGCGCTTCGCTCGCGTAACGCGGCTTGCCTGCCATGAAGCGCAGCGACTCCGGCAACCAGATCCAGATGCACGGCGCCAGCACGAGCGGGAACAGACCGCCAAACACAAACACACCCTGCCAGCCGAACGATGGAATCAGCAGCGACGCCACCACGCCGCCGAACGCGAGCCCGAGTGTGAAGCCGCAGAACATCAGTGTGACGAGCAGCGCGCGGTTGCGCGGCGGCGCGAATTCCGACGACAGCGTGATCGCGTTGGGCATCGCGCCGCCGAGTCCCGCGCCGGTCGCGAAGCGCAGCACGATCAGCCAGCCCGCCGACGGCGCCGCCGCGCACGCCAGGCTGCCGGCGCCGAACAGCAGCAGCGAGATCACGATCACGCGCTTGCGACCGATCCGGTCCGCGAGCGGACCGAACACGAAGCTGCCGACCGCAAGACCGAAAAGACCCGCGCCAAAAATCGGCCCCAATGTCGCTGGGGTCAGCGTCCACAGCTTCTTCAGCAGCGGTGCGACGTAACTCACGCACGCGACGTCGAAGCCATCGGCCGCGACCACGAGAAAGCACAGTACGAGTGTCAGTATCTGTACTGCCGCGGGCCTGCCGGCCTCCGTCCTCGCGGCGACGTCCGCCGTTGTGTTTGCGTGCATGAATGTCTCCGATGATTGTTTTAGTGGTACGTCCTGCGCCGTCGCTCGCGGCACGTGCTACGCGTGCTGCTCGTGTATTCAGACCTGCATCACGCGGCGGGCCGCTCCGTCATCGCAGCGTGACTGGAGGCGGACTCATCGCGACCCAGCGCGCGATCGAGCGCGGTCTGCAGCGCTCCTTCGAGCGCATGACCGCGCCAGGCGATATGCAGATCCGGCCGGATCAACACGTAGCTCGCGTCGTAGAGCACGCTCACCTGCGGATCGTCGGTGCACACGACGGTCAGCGCCGCATGGGTCGAGCGGGCAGCGTCCACCGCGCGCTGATCCTGCGTAGTCAGCGTGGGCGTGCCGGTGCAGAGCAGCGTGAAGCCGGTGCCGAACCGGTCGTACAGCGATGCGCCATCCTCCATCCAGACGTGGGGCGCGCGATGTCCCGCGCGGGCGCATGGCACGTACAGGTTCGGATTGTCGGGAGGCGGCGTGCCGTCTTCCTGCATCGTCAGCGGCGAGGTCTCGTATCGCGCGCCCAGATGCACGCCGGGAATCGCGAACTCCAGGCTCGCATGAAACTGAAGAAACGCACCCAGGGCATCACGCGACGCGACGCCCGCGTCGCTATCGTCGAGCAGATTCGCCGGCACCGACACGTGCCCGATGCTGTCGGCGAACGCGCGCGCAAACGCGGTGTTTCGCAGCGCGACCGGATGGCGTTCGACCTCATAACTGTCGATCAGGCGCTCACCGCCGTCGCCTCGAATCGAGGCGTCGAGCTTCCACGCCAGATTCGCTGCGTCGTCGATGCCCGTGTTGTAACCGAGGCCGCCGGTCGGCGTGAACAGATGCGCGGCATCGCCGGCCAGCAGCACGTTGCCCGCCGCGAAGCGATCGGCGACCAGCGTATAACCCGCCGTCCAGCGCGACGTACTGAGGATTTCGAACGGCACGTCCACACCGATCGCATCGCGAATCCGCGTGCGGATTGCCTCGGGGTCGGCGGTCTCGCCTTCGCGGGCCTGCACGTTGATGATGAAGTGCCCTTTCCCGTCGACGGCGATCATCAATGCGCGCTGCTTTGGCGTGAAGGTCCAGTACTGCCAGGCCGGTGCATGCGGCGACACGCGATACACATCCGGCGCGTAGAAGTAGACCGCATCCATCAGGCCGCCCATGAAGTCGCGCTTCTCGCCCGTGACGCCGCTATACCGGATATCGAGCGACTTGCGCACGAAGCTGCGCGGGCCGTCGCAGCCCACCAGGTAGCGGCCGCGAATCGAACGCGGAACGGCATCTTCGCCGTCGTCACCGTCGGCGGTGTCGACCACCCTGGCAGTCACCGAATCGGCGCCCTGCACGAACTCGACGACACGCGCGCCGAAATGGACCTTCACCGACGGACACGCGCGCGCCGCATCGAGCAACACAGGTTCGACATAGAGCTGCGAACAGCGATGCGGCGGCTCGGGCGTCGGCCACGTGAACGCGTGCAGTTGTGCCCAGCGTTCGGCTTCGCCCGACGGCGGCTGATGCAGACGCGCGAGTTCATGACCGGTGATGCTGGTGAAATACGCGACGTCGGGGGCATAGTCCGTCGGTAGCCCTAACCGGCGTATCGCCCCGGAAACACCGATGCGCCGGAAATGCTCCATCGTGCGTGCGCTGTTTGCATTGGCGGCCGGATGCCGACTGATCCCATCCCGCGCTTCGAACAGCTCGACGCGGATGCCGCGCTGCCCCAACGCGGCCGCGAGATACAGGCCAACCGGCCCACCGCCAACGATGATGATGTCGCAGTCCATCTGATTCCTGTCTCCTGGGTTTCATGCTTTGCGCCCAAGATAGTGCGGACCTCTGTATAAATCCATACAATGCAATTCATATCTAGAATGAATTGGATGCATGATGCGAACCAAAGACCTTAACTTCCTGTTCGTGCTTCAGGCGCTGGGTAAGGAGCGCAGCGTGTCGCGGGCCGCGCGGCGACTCGGGATCACGCAGCCCGCGGTGAGCCATGCGCTAGGGAAACTCCGGACGACGTTTCATGACGATCTGTTCGTGCGCGCAGGCAACGAGATGGCGCCGACGCAGATCGGCGAACGCCTCGTGGAAGGGGTGGAGCGCGTGCTGGCCGCCGTGGAAGATGAAATCTGGAGCAACGTCGCGTTCGATCCGTCGACCACGCGGCGGACGTTTTCGGTGTGTCTCAGCGACATGGGCGTGATCGTGCTGCTGCCGCGTCTGCTCGCCGCGTTAAGGCGGCAGGCGCCGCTCGCGACGCTCAAGCCGATCCAGCTGCCATCGCTCGAACTGGCGGGCGCGTTGCAGGACGGCAGGATCGACCTGGCGATCGGCTATCTCGGCCGCCTTGGCGACAACCTGCATCAGCAGCCGCTATTCGAGCGGTCGCTCGTCGGCATCATTCGAGGCGGCTCGTCGCGACGGCGCGTGTCGTTGACGCTGAAGCAGTTCGTGGAAGCCGAACACGCCGTCTCCGCGACGCTCGCCATCACGAATCAGCTACTGGAGAAGGAGCTACGCCGGCACGGCGCGCGACTGCGCGTCGGCATCGAAGTACCCTATTTGCTAGCGGTGCCGAGCCTTGTCGCGATGTCGGATCTGATCGCCGCCGTGCCGGACGAACTCGCGGAGCTGTTCTCGAAGATGGCCGACGTCGACGTGTTCCCGTTGCCGATCAGCCTGCCCGACCTGACGGTGCAGCAGTTCTGGCATGCGCGGCGTCACAACGATGCGGGGCATCGCTGGTTCAGGTCGCTGGTTGCGGACACATTGCGGCAGGACAGGAAAAGGCAGGTGCGCCAGGTGATCGGCAACAATAAAGTCCCCGTCATAAAGCGATGAGACCGTGGTTCGGCGATGCTGCGGCGGAATGAAATCAGTAAGCGCCGACGATCGGTTAATTGCTCGCGGTATGGTCGCCCCACGTTCCTCGAACCTGTCCGCAATTTTGTGTGCGAGGCGGTTTAAAGATTTCTAGCCGCGGGTGAGCGTGAAGCGCTCACCAAACAGAATAGCAAACTGGTTCATGGCCGCTTTCCAGTCGACTGCACCGCGCTCACACTTGCCGGTGTCGAGTTGCTGCATCGCATTCGCAAAGGCCAGTTTGCTATCGGCCGTTTGCATATCAAAGACCCGACTCCGTCTGCGATCTGGGGTGCCGTGCCCGCCGCTTGAAGTGCCCTGGTTGAACACGCTTCGCTCGCTTCCGATTCAAGTATTTGCACCACAACCAGGTCGGTCACGCCCTATCAACCTATACAATTCGTGTTCTCACGGTAGTCACCACCAGCCATGAATAAAAAGCCGCCCTCGCTCGCACCCGCCTATCAACAGTTGAAGGCGTATGTGCTCCGCATGATCGAGACCGAAACGTGGCGCGGCGGAGACATGATTTCCACAGAAGAAGCGCTGGCAAAAGAGTTCGGCCTATCGCGGATGACGGTTAACCGCGCGATGCGCGAACTCGTGACAGAGCGCGTACTGATGCGCATCCGGGGTCGCGGGACCTTCATTGCCGATACGCGCTACCAGTCGACGCTTATCGAAATTCGCAGCATCGCCGAAGAAATCAAGAGCCGTGGCGATCAGCATACGAGCAAGGTACTGCTGCTCGAACAGACGCATGATCCGGTGACACTGCAAACGCTCGAATTGCCGCACGACGCGCTGGCCTTCCATTCCCGCATCGTCCACTTCGAAAACGACGTACCGATCCAGCTCGAAGACCGAAACGTCAACGGTATTGTGTTCCCCGACTATATCGACCAGAACTTCGAGCTACAGACGCCGAACGAGTACATGACAAGGATGGCGCCTGCCCAGGGCGCGCAGTACTGGGTGACGGCCCGTCAAGCCCCAGCGACGGTTCGACAGATATTAAAGATGGCGATCGGCGAACCCTGCCTCGTTCTACATCGGCGTACGCGGGTCCGGGGCTGCATAGCGACCGACGTTGTCCTGTGGCATCCCGCGAGCCGATACCAGTTCAGCGGGCAATTCTAGCGACAGGCATCGACAGCACGCTTCGTCCCGATGCGTGGCGTGGCGCTGGCGCCGCGCACGACCCTCGCATTTGTATACACATATCGACACAGGCCCATCCGAAAACTGGACGACCCCGGCCTCGATACGCACATCCCAAAGACCGCCAGATCAGCCCTTAACGCTCACGCGTCTGCCTGCGAGGTGCCGGAACCGGCTGATCGACTAAATTCCTTTCACATCGAATTTTGAAAAATTGCGTGCATATGTATATACAAGTACTCTGCTGCAATGGTTGCTCACCGCGATAACGCGCTCGTCCATCCGATAAACGCGGACACCAGCGCAAAGCTTTCATACGGGGAATGTCATGTCTCACGCTGTCAGACGAATGATCGGTGCACTGCTGTTGCTCCCCGCACTGGTGTGCCATGCGGCCGTGACTCTGGATGGCAAGTCGGCCACACCGGAGATGATCGCCAGCATTGCGACGGGCGATGAGGTTGTCATTGCACCGGCAGGCGCCAGGCGAGTCGCCAAAGGCTACGACCTGCTGCTCGACGCGGCCACCCAGGGGCAGCGTATTTATGGGCTGACCGTCGGCGTGGGCATGAATAAAGACCGCCAGATGGTCGATGCGCAAGGCAAGCTCACGCCTGAGGTGATCGAGGCCTCGATGCGCTTCAATGCTGCGCTGCTGCATGCGCACTCGGCAGCCGTAGGTCCCGACATGGACGTCCGCACCGCCCGCGCGGCCATGGCGACGCGCCTCAATCAGATGCTCGTCGGCGCAGCCGGCGTACAGCCGGCCGTGGTTGAAAAATACGCCCAGTTCCTGAACGCCGGCATTACCCCGTCGATCCCGACCGAAGGCTCGGTCGGCGAAGCGGACATCACGATTTTGAGTCATGTCGGCCTGACCATGATGGGTGAGGGCGATGTGTACTACCACGGTGAAAAGGTCCCCGCGGCGACCGCGCTGAACGCCGCCGGCATCGCACCGATCCGCCCTTGGGGCAAGGACGCGCTAGGCATTCTCAGCTCGAACGCTTACTCGACCGGTATGGCGTCGCTTGCGCTAGTGGATCTCAAGCAGTTGAGCGCCGTCGAAAAGCTGGTGTATGCGATGAGCTTGCAAGGGCTGAACGGTAACGTGTCGCCGTTTCTCGAAGACACGCTGGCACTGCACCCCTATCCCCAGGTGATTCGCACCGGCGCGGCGTTGCGGGAGATCCTCGCGGGGAGCAGCCTCTGGCAACAGGACGATGCCCGTGCGCTGCAAGACCCACTCAGCTTTCGCGATGCGCCCTATCTGCTGGCGGAGATCGACAAGAGCTACGACGAGGATCGTCGCCTCATCGAGATCCAGTTGAACTCTTCCGATGACAACCCCGGCGTCGCAGTCGGCGTCAAACCGAAGAGTGACCTTTGGCAGGCAAAGCGCAGCTACCTGCAAGGGAAGGATGTCTACGGCGCCGTCCTGCCCAACGCCAACTTCGAACCACTGCCGTTCGTGCTGTCATTCGAAGAAACCGGCATCGCGCTGGCGCACAACTCGCTTGCATCGGCACAGCGGATCATCAAGATGAACGATCCGCGCTTTACGCACTTGAGCCGGTTTCTCGGCACCGACCACACGCTGCATGCGTTCGGTGCGATGGAAAAGCCGCCGCTCGCGCTGGCCGAAGCAAACAGGCAGCTGGCCATGCCGGTTTCGATGGACTATCTGCCCGCGGCAGGCGACATCGAAGACATCGCGACTAACGCGCCGAGCGTCATGGGTCGCGTGCAAACCCAGATCGACAATTCATTCGAACTATTCGCGATCGAGTTGATTTCGGCGGCACAAGCCGTCGAGTTGCGCCAGAGGGAAGGCAAAGGCTTCACGCTGTCGCCGGACACGAAAAAGCTCTTCGACGATCTGCGCACGGTGGTCCCCTTCCGGGACGACGACCGGCCGTTCACCCCCGAATTTCGTGCCGCTGCGAAGCTGCTCCGGCAATACCGGCAATAACCGCGCACTGCTGCGCGATCTCGCGGACCAGAGGTCGCGCAACGGACCATCCGTCCGGATTTTTTCTGCAGGTCCAGCAATTCCAGCAATAACGGGAAATTGAAACACGCCTGCTGCGCGTGAGGGCGATCTGTTGTCTGTCGTTTCGTACGCGTGTGGAGCGTGACGCGCTGCATTCACTGCTTCGAATTAAAAGAGGATGACCACGATGAAAAAAATCTGGCTGGCTGCCGCCCTCGCGGGTGTCCCTTCATTAGCGGCACATGCGCAAAGCAACGTGACGCTGTACGGAATTCTGGACGAGGGATTCCAGTTCAACACCAATGCAAAGAACGTGGTCAAAGGCGTCAACGTCGGCGGTCGCCAGTTGACGGTCGATTCGATCAACGGCCTGAACGGAAGCCGGTGGGGAATTCGCGGCGCGGAAGATCTCGGCGACGGGCTTAAGGCGATCTTTGATATTCAAGGCGGCATCAATCTGAATACCGGTGCGTTCGCGCAAGGCGCGACCCCATTCGGCCGGACAACCTATGTCGGATTGAGCAGCCGCAGCTACGGTACGGTGACGCTCGGCCGTCAATACGATCTCGTCGTGGCCTACGTTCAGCCGGTCACGAGCACGGGCTACATTGGCGGGTCGACGACGTTCGGCCACCCGGTCGATCTCGACAATCTGGTGAATACGCTACGCGTCAACAACAGCATCAAGTACGCAAGCCCGGATTTCAACGGTCTGAGTTTCGGCGCCGAAGTCAGTCTGGGCGGGCAGCCGGGCAACCTCACCGGCGGCGGCGGTTACTCGTTTGGTGCGTCCTATGTCCATGGCCCGGTTACGCTCGGCGCCGGCTTTAACTTCTTCAAGAACCCAACGGGCAAGACGGCAGGGACAGGATTGTTCACCGACAACGTGAACGGATCGAACTCGCTAAGCGGCGTATTGAACAGCAACTACATCACCGCGAGTTCGTATCAGGTCGCAGCGGTAGGTGGTACCTATGCAATCGGTCCGGCGCTGGTCGGACTGACGTACTCCAATACGCAGTACGGCAATGTCGCTTCGCTCGGAGGCGTGTCTCCGAAATTCAACGACATCGAAGCCGGTTTGCGCTGGCAGTTCACACCGGCGTTCTTCGCAGGCATCGCCTATAACTACACGACAAGCACCGGCGTAGAGGCGCATGGCACAACGCTAGGCGATCAACACTATCATCAGGTTGCCGTGCTGGCCGATTACTTTCTGTCCAAACGCACGGATGCCTATTTCACGGCATCGGTGCAGAAGGCATCGGGTATCAGTTCCACGGGTAGTGCGGCGGTCGCGAACATCGGTGGATTGGGCGATTCGTCGAACGATCGTCAGGCCGTGATGCGCATTGCGCTTCGTCACAGGTTTTGAGCGACGCGCACTTTCGGCTCGATGATTCTTGCGCGAAGCGGACACCAGGGTGTGATGTCCTGCTTCGATCGAATCCATCATGAACACGCGGATTGACGCATGTCTGCAGGAGGAAGCGCGAGTATGACCGCAGGAATCGCATCGTTCCGGATGTACAACGCGTCGACCAGGACGGCCGACGCGTGGCATGCGTTGTTTCGCATGCTGTTCGCCGAGCTGGGCTTGCGCATCGACATCGTCGCCCATGCGTGGCCTCTACCCTTGAGCGAGCTCTGGGCAAGAGACAATCTCGCCTGCGGGTTCATGTGTGGCTGGCCCTTTGTCAACGACACAAGCCGTCGAGTCGTGCCGCTCGCCGTTCCTGTTCCCGAGCCCGCGAGCTATGCGGGTCTGCCTCGTTATCGCAGCGAGTTTCTGGTGCATCGGAGCTCGGAGGCGCGCTCGTTAAGCGAAGCGCTGAGCGGACGCATCGGCTGGATGGCGGTGGATTCGCAATCGGGCTATCAGGCCCCGCGCGCAGCACTTGGCGCGTTGTCGAACAGTGGGGAGCCGTTGTTTTCTGAATCAAAAGGACCGCTGCATACGCCGGCTCGCGTACTGAACGCGCTCAATGCCGGCGAGATCGACCTGACCGCCGTCGATAGTTTCTATCTGGATCTCGTTCGTCATCACGCTCCGGAGAGCATCGCGAATCTTCGAACGGTCGGCTACACGTCGTGGACACCGATTCCGTTGCTGGTGGCATCCTCGGCGCGGCCTTCAAGCGAGATCGCAGCCATTGGCGAAGCGCTAAGAGCGCTACATACCATGGCCGGTTATGAAGCGCTCATGCGCGACGTGCTGGTTCGCAAGTTCATTGCGCCCGATATCGCGGCATATGGAACCTTGCTCGAACTCGCGAAAACCTTCCCGTCGTACGACACGATTCGCTGACGCAATCGGGTACGTTTTGCCCTGGCCGCACAGCCGGCCCGGGTCTTTTGCAAAACCCAGGCCGGTCGGATAAACGCTGGCTTCAGGCAAACCGCAGCGACTGCCCGATACCCATCTGCTTCGCCTTTTCGAGCATCGCGTGACCGAGCCCGATATCGCTAAGACTCAAACCGCGATGCCAGAACAGGATCGTTTCATCATCGCTTTCACGACCGGCCTTCTTGCCGGCAACGATCTCTCCCAGTTCCGCGTGCAGCGTTTCCTCCGACAGCCGGTCGCTGTCCACGTGCTGCCTTAACGCGCCGAACGGCAGCCCTTTGCGGCATTGGCCCCAGTCGTCGACCACCATCTTGTCCATGATATCGGTGAGCGAAAGCTCGACAGCGCTCATGGTTCCGTACGGCATGACCAGCGCGCCCCGCTTGATCCATTCGGTCTTCAGCAACGGCTGCGGCTCCGGCAGACGCGACGCTTCGACCACGATGTCGGCATCGACCACGCAGGATTCCCAGTCGTCCATCGCATGCACCGGCTTGCCGAGATCGTGCGAGAGGCGCTCGGCAAATGCATTGCGACTTTCTTCCCGTTTGGAGTGAACACGGATTTCGTCGAAATTGAACAGATGGTCGAGCAGACGTACGTTCCAGTAGGACGTACCTCGCGCACCGATGTGCCCCAGCACCTTGCTGTTCTTGCGCGCCAGATGCTTGGCACCGAGCGCGGTCATTGCACCCGTGCGCATATCGGTGATGGACGTTGCATCCAGAATCGCCTTCGGCGCACCCGTCTCCGGATCGAACAGATTCAGCACCGCAAGTTCCGAAGGAAGCTCGCGCTTGTAGTTGTTGACGAAGTCGCCGACGACCTTGACGCCCGCCAGTCCGAGCGGGTGGATAACGCCGCGCAGCACGTTGAAGTGCCCTTCCGCGGAATCCCTCGGCACGAGATGCATGCGCGGCTCGATCACGGTCTGCCGGTTACCTTGTGCTTCGAGCGCCGATTCGACGGCTTCAAGAATTTCCGCGTCGGTCAGCGCGAGCTGTTCGACATCCAGTCGATTGAGGTAAGTGAGGTAGATCGATTGCATGAAACAGGGTCTCCCTGGTTAGCGTGTGACTCAGGCCAGCATGCTGCCGGCGGTGATGGCGGCATGCGCCTGTGGGCAGCGCGCCGTCACGCGGTGCGCTCGCCGGTGGTCAACGGCTCGGCCGCGACACCGATACGGCGGAAGCGGCGCAGGTCCGCTTCCGGATGAATCAGGCAGGCAGCGATGATGCCCAGTGTGGCGACCAGCGCCCCTGCCCAGAGGTAGCCGGTACGAAAGCCGTCGACAGGATCTGCACCGATGTCCACGATCAGCCCCATCGCGACCGGTGCGATCAATCCGGCAAGCGTGTGAATCGAGTTCGTGATGCCTAGCAAGGCACCGCGTTGCGGTGCGGGGCAAATCTCGCCGATCAAGGTCGAACCGAGCGTGAAGATCACACTGGCGATCGAAAAAGCGGTGCCGACCAGCAGGATTTTCAGCGGCCCGAGCGGAACGATCGGCAGGCAGATCGTGGCGAGGCCCGCAATCACGATACACGTGCAACCCAAGGCGCCACGCGAGAGGCGGCTTGGATATCCGGCCATCGTCAGCCGTTGCGACAGGAACGCACAGCACGGAGCGAGCACGATCTGCATGGCGGAGGGCAGGACGATGACCCATGCCGCGGTCGAAGGTGTGAGGTGAACGGCCTTGATCAGATAGTTGGCGAGCCACACGATGTTGAGCGCGATCATCCAGTAGGCGGCAAATCCACCGATGTACACGCCAATGGCGGTGCGGCTGAGAATCAGGTCGCGATAGGGAATGTGCAACGACGCGCCAGGCACTCCGGTCGCTTGCCCGACCGGGCCATCCTTGCCCACGACCGCCCATACGATCGCCCAGAAGAAGCCCGCGACACCAAGCGTTGCAAACGCTGCATGCCAGCTGTAGTGTTCGATGATCCACGTGATCAGCGGCGCAACCACGCCGGCACCGAACGCGGCGCCGCAGGCAACCACGCTGGTCGGCACGGCGCGTCTCTTGTCGCCGAACCACTTGTAGACAGCATGCAGCGCGATCGGAAAGGCCGGACCCTCCGCTGCGCCGAGAATCACCCGGCTACCGAGCAGCACCGCGAAGCTGACCGGGCCGGTCATCGGCAGCAAGGCGAGCGCCCAGATGATGCTCATCACCAGCATGATGCGTTTGGTTGCCACCCGGTTGGACAGAAACCCGACGACCACACCGGAGATCGAGAACAACAGGAAAAACGCGCTGCCGAGCGCACCGAACTGCGCGTGGCTAAGCCTGAGCTCCTTGATGATCGAAGCGCTCGAAAGCCCGATGACGGCCTTGTCGGCGTAGTTGATCAGCATGAACAGAAAGACGAGTGCAACGATCGCCCACGCCTTCCGTTTGCTGACCGCCACGTTCGTTCCGTCCATTTCGCGCACTCCGCCCGTGTCAAGGAAGCTCGTGACCGACCGTTCAACATGCGATGAATCGCACAAACAGCTTCCGGTCACCGCTAGTTTCCTGACGGTAGCAGTGACAAAAAATGTTGTCTATACAAATCACCGGCATGGCGGATCTTCGATATTGCCGATTTCTTCCGGGAGTAGGCGAGCTGACATTTAACTCGTTAGACAAGGTCGCTCAGGGGACGGAACCTGCGTTGTGGGCTGCGCGGTATGCTAGCGGCAAAGGACTATTTGTATAGACATATACGTATCGTCGCACAGGCCTTCGGTGGATCGGCGACAGTAGCGCCATCGTCGCCAATCTGGCCAATACCGCTCATGATAGAGAATCCGGTTGGCTGTTCCCTGCGTATACAGGGTGAGGATCCGATGACGCATCGACGGTCGAAGGATCCAGACGGACCCCCTTTCCACGGAAGGAATTTGTCATGAAACCTATCGCCGCATGTCTGAGCGCATCAGTTGCCTGTCTTTTGTCCCTGAGCGTAGGGACGGCCAATGCCCAGGGGTTGACGCAACAGGACGACGTGAACGCCCCGCAAAACAGTACAGTGTTGATGCCGCATGGCGCGCCCGGCAGTGAGTACCCAACCCACGGCAATCGTCAGGCAGGCGAGCTGGTGATCTGCTGCAGGAAACCTGGACAGAATTGAGTGTTGGTGTTTCGGAGCAATTTTCCCAATACGAACGGGAGGTTGGCGATGAAACGCAAACAGTACTCGGTAGAGCAGATCGTTGCGGCACCGACGCCGGCGAAATCCCCTCTATTTGCCGCGCCTGAGCTTGCGCACCACGCTTGACTGGCTGAGCCCCAGCATTTTCGCGACTTCACGCGTATTGCCATGTTTGCGCAACGCGTCTTCGATTAACCGGCACTCGAAGCGCTCCACCCGCTGGCGAAACGTGTTTGGCTCCTGGTCCAGTACATCGACCGGCAGCACGCCATCGAGGAATTCTGGCCCGATCACGTCGGCCTGGCTCGTCACGACGAGCCGTTCGACCACGTTTCTCAGTTCGCGGACGTTGCCCGGCCAGTCATAGGTGAGCAACAACGCAATCGCCTGCTCGGAGACCTTGCGGCGCAACGTGTATCGTTCGTTGAATTCGTCGACGAACTGAAGCACGAGCGGCGCTATGTCGTCCTTACGTTCCGCAAGCGCCGGCACTGAGATCGGCACGACGTTGAGCCGGTAGTACAGGTCATCCCGAAAGCTGCGTTCCAATACCATTGCCTTGAGGTCACGGTTCGTCGCCGCAATGACACGTACGTCGACGGAAATCGACCTCGTGCCACCGAGCCTGACGATGATGCGGTCCTGCAGGACTTGCAGCAGTTTGACCTGTAGATCAAGCGGCAGATCGCCGATTTCGTCCAGAAAGAGCGTACCGCGGTGCGCCAGCTCGATCAGTCCGGATTTACCTTGCCGCTGCGCCCCGGTGAACGCCCCGGGCTCGTAGCCAAACAGCTCCGACTCGAGCAGCTCGCGTGGCAGCGCGCCGCAATTGATCTTGATCAGCGGTCCGTTCGCACGGAAACTCTCCCGATGGATGAGCCGCGCGACCACGTCCTTGCCGACACCTGATTGACCTGTAATCAGCACTGTGGCATCAACTTTTGCCACGCGCGCCGCGAGGCTCGCGACGCGCTGCATCGGTTCGCTGTGTAGAACGAGGCCGTCCACCTTCACGTTTTGCAAACGCAGCGCTTCGATCTCCGCGTCCACGCGCTGGAGGTCCGCCTTCGCCCTGGCAAGGGCATCCTGAAGCTGGATCAACTCGGTCGTGTCCCGCGAATTGATGATTACCTTGCGCACGTGGCCAAGCGTGTCGAACAGCGGAATACCCGTGACCATAATGGTCTTGCCGGTATGCGTGTGCTGCGTGGTGGAAATGCGCTGCCCGGTTCTGGCAACCTGCTGCGCGACCACCGGCCGGATCCAGCCTTTCTGCTCGAACTCGGACACATGCCGGCCTATCATGTCGGCCGCCTTCAGGTCGTAGTTGCGCTCGCAGCCCTCGTTGACCATCAGCGTCACGCCGCGACCGTCTGCAACGAAGATGCCGTCAAACGAACGGCGAAAAATTTCTTCGAGGTCCTGGCACAATTGGCGCAGCCGCACGATCTCGGGAAACGGGGTTTCCGAATCGCTGCCAGCCATCAGCAACAACAACGCCGACTCGACGGACACATGCACGCCGACGTAATACGAGGCGCCGCCCAACTCTACCTGCGTGGCTACCTGATCCGTTCCGGCGGCGGCCATCGAAACCAGCGCCGCGAACGACTCGTGGATCACCCCCGGCTCTCGCGGGTCCCTTGCAATGCCGTCACGAACCACGGCGTTCTGCCACTCGATCCGTCCATCCCGGATCACCGCGACGCCAACCGGCAAATCATCCAGCGTCGCCATCAGGGCCCTGTTGTCCATACACCATCCGTATTTTTCGACGATCCAGCATACACCTGCAACACCGGATAACTGCAGACCGCCAATCCAGCCGAGGCCTGAGTCAGATCTGAATCAGCGGCCATCAAAACTGGTTCGCCTGGCGATCCTGAAGCGGTGTCAGCGGTTAATTGTGAAGGACCGGGCATGGACGCATACGTGCGCAGCGCCCGCTCTCAAGCCTTCATTGCAAGCACTGCGCGGTCTGCTCACGGCATGTCCGCTGACCGCTGGCGCGGACCTTGCTCTTTTCGGTGCGCAGGCTGGGGCGAACAGCGGGTGGCTCGCCACCTCATCCTGCCTGCGTCCGCGGACACACTTACAAAAGCATGGAGACATAGATGATCGAACTCTCGCACGACCCGCATCCGCCGCAAAATCCTCCGCTAGTCCCGTTGCGCATCGCTGAAGGGTCGTCGGAGGCGCCAGTCTCAGCGGTACAGTTGCCGAGCTTCCGGGCGCTCGTCAACGTAAAAATCCGCGTCGTCGCGCCGCTGCTGGGTTTTAGTCTTCTCTTCATCCTCGGCACCGCCCTGCTCGCCGGCTACGATCATCCGCTGATGGCGAAGAAGGTGGTGGGGGCCTTTAACGTCGGGTATCTGCTCGTGCTGCTCATGTACGGGCTGAGCTGGGCAGTGGCCTGCATTTACGTCTATGCAGCCAATAGCCGGTTCGACGTGCAGGCTGCACTGGCGGCCGACGACGCCCGCCGCTGGGGCCCGACATGAAAGCGATGACTATCGGCATCTTTCTGCTCATTCTTATGCTTACGCTCGCCATCACATGGTGGGCGGCGCGCCGCACGCATACCACCAGCGAGTTCTATGCTGCGGGCGGTAACCTGTCGGCACGCGCTAACGGCTTTGCGCTGGCGGGCGACTGGATGAGCGCCGCGGCCTTCCTCGGCTTCTCGGGTCTCGTGTCGCTGTACGGCATGGATGGCTCCCTCTATGCCGTGGCTGCGCTGGTCGCTTTCCTCGTCGTGCTGATGCTCATTGCGGAGCCGGTTCGAAACACGGGCCGCTTCACCTTCGGCGACGTGATTGCCGAGCGCATGCGCAGCCGTCATGCGCGGCTTGCGGCCGTGATCGGTACGGTGGTCGTCAATCTGGCGTACATGATCCCGCAAATGGCCGGTGCGGGCGCGCTGATCAAGCTGTTGCTCGGCATTCCGTATGATCTGGCGATCGTTCTGGTCGGTATCGGCATGATGGTGTACGTGCTGTTCGGCGGCATGATCGCGACGACCTGGGTACAGATCGTCAAGGCGGTTCTGCTGCTCGTCGCGGCTGTTGTACTGGTGCTGATGCTGCTCTCAGCCGTGCATTTCAACGCCCTGACACTGTTCGCGTCGGTAGAGCATCTCTACGGCCCACGCATGCTCGTCGCAGGCGGCTATTTCCAGCATCCGCTCGATCCGCTGTCACTGTTCCTGTCGTTTGTCTTTGGTGTTGCGGGCCTGCCTCACATCATGACGCGCTTCTATACGGTGCGCGACGCGCGGACCGCGCGCAAATCCGTACTGTGGCTGATGTTCCTCGCGGGTAGCTTCTTTCTTGTGACGACCCTGATCGGCTTTGCCGCGGCCACCTTCGTGGGACAGGATGCGATCCGGGCAGCAGACAAGGGCGGCAATCTTGCGCTACCGCTGCTCGCACAATATCTCGGTGGCGGAGCGGGAACCCTGGGCGGTCAGATCTTTCTCGCGTGCATCTGCGCAATTGCGTTCGCAGCGATCCTCGCCGTGGTCGCCGGTCTGACGCTGGCATCGTCCGGCGCAATCGCACACGATCTGTACGTGAACGTGATGAACGACGGCAAAGTTGGCGAAGCGGAGCAGGTGCGCATCGCGAGACTCGCCACCCTGGTGGTTGGCATCCTGGCCGTACTGCTGGGGCTGCTCGCGCAAGGCATCAACGTTGGCGTACTGGTCATTCTCGCGATTGCAGTTGCGGCATCGGCCAACTTCCCGGTGATCCTGCTGTCGATATTCTGGCGCCGCTTCAACACGGCGGGCGTGATTGGCGGGATGGCGACCGGACTCGCGTCGTCGGTGATTCTCGCCTTCATCGGGCCTGCCTTCCTCAAGGGACACGCCATCTTCCCGATCGTGAATCCGACCATCCTTAGCATGCCGCTCGGGTTTTTGGGCGCGTGGGCCGGCACCATGATCACGAGTCGCAACGGGCGGCGAGCCATCCGTGAGGCGCACGAAGCGCGCTTCGATGCCTTCGTGTTCAGGGCACACACAGGCTTCGATCCCGAACGTCAGCACACAGCGAAGTAATCTGCCCAACCCGTTTTTGGCCGCGCCACCGATCCGGCGTCGGCCTTCCTGCATCTATCCCGGAGAAATCACATGACAACTATCAAAGGCATCGTTTTCGACCTGTATGGCACGCTCTACGACGTGCATTCGGTCGCTCGACATTGCAGCGAATACTTTCCTGGCCGTGGGCTCGAAATCAGCATGATCTGGCGGCAGAAGCAACTCGAATATACGTGGCTGCGCAGTCTGATGGGGCATTACCTGTCCTTCGAGGAAGCGACCGACGATGCATTGCGCTACACCTGCAGCCACCTGAAACTGCCGCTCAAGGAAGACGTGCGAGCCACACTGTGCAACGAGTACCTGAAAATCCAGCCGTATCCGGAGGTACCGGCGGCGCTCGCCGAACTTCAGGCAATGGGCCTGCCGCTGGCGATCCTGTCTAATGGATCGGTGCGCTCGATTCAGAGCGTGGTGAATCATTCCGGGCTCGAAGGACGATTCGCATATCTGATCAGTGTGGAACACGTCAAGGTGTTCAAGCCGCATCCTGACGTTTACGCGTTGGCGGAGAAGACGATGGGACTCCACCGGTCGGAAATCCTGTTCGTGTCGTCGAACGCGTGGGATGCCTCCGGGGCGCGGCATTTCGGCTATCCCGTCTGCTGGATCAACCGGGCCGGCGGCACGTTCGAGGAACTCGGCCAGCAACCCGACCATATGGTGTCGCGGCTGGACGAACTGCCGCTGCGGCTTGGGGAGGTGGTCTCGCGCTAGCAGAGGACCGGGGTTTGTCACGTTGCCGCTCAGAGGGACAAGATTGTCAGGTGTGTCCATCGTTCAGCAAACGATGGCGAACCCAAAGCTGCTGAAACCAGCGAGTCCCAGACTGACGCTTACGCGTTCGCGCCGCTCATCGGCTACGTCAGGCCGGACCGGCTAACGTGATTCGCGTGGCCCGTGGCCAGTCCATCGTTTGAACGCCCGGCGGAAGTTGTGAGAGTCGCTAAAGCCGACTTCGTAGGCAATCTCTTCAATCGACAGGCGTGGGGTACTCAAAAGCGCCATCGCGCGTGCATGACGAATATTGTCCAGTACGGTCTGGTACGACACGCCGCTGTCGGCCAGCCGGCGCCGCAACGTGCGATCGCTCATGCAGAGTTGAGCGGCAACCTGTCCGAGCGTCGGGGGATTGCGCAGATCGCGCCGCACGATGCGTTCGATCGATTCCAGAAACTCGGCCCCCGTGTCTTCCTGAGACACCGCCATCTGCAGGAATTCGAGCGCCTGCCGGTTGCTAAGCGGATCGTAGGTCGCAAGCGGCCGCTCGACCCACGACGCGTCGCAGACCACCGCGTTCCGGCTCTGCTCGAACCGCACCGGGCATTTGAAGAACTGTTCGTACTGCTCTGCGTAAGCCGGCCTTGGGTAGCTCAGATCGACCGAGGCGAGTCTGAACGCTTCGCCGACGAGCGCATGCGCGACCTTGGGGAAACTGCCGAACGCCTCTTCGACCAGGAACATTTCGATGTCGGGCTCATGGAAGCGGCTGGCCGCGTAGATCGTGATCCCCGTTTTATCCTGCTCGATATCGAAGTCAAGCAGCGCGCCCGCATGATTCTGCATGTTGATGCCGAGCGTAATGGCATCGCCGAACGTCCGGCAGGTGAGCATCGCATAACCGACAAGCCCGATCGAGGCGATGGTTTCGGCGGTGCCGATGCGCAACCCGAGGCCCTGGGTCGGCGACAGTTCGATCGCGCGGCGGATCATCGAGCTGGCCTGCCGGAACGACAGCCGGCAGTCCGGATTCGACAGGTCTGCCACGTCGAATCCGAGCCCCATGCATAGCCGCGCAGGGTTGATGCCGAGATCCTTGCTCATGCCCGCAAGAAATCGCAGCATATAGACCTGCAGGTTGGCAGTCGTATATCGGCCGGTCGCGTCCATCGTCGCTTTATACCGTCTTTTTCCCCGCTGCGCGACACCTGCTGTTTTGCGCGCCCGGCGGCAGCGCCCGACCTGCAGTGAACCCGGATTCACGTTGCGGTGCTCGCAGGTGCGATCAGAAGTAATGGCGCAAGCCGACCATCATGCCGGTTTGCGTCGTGCTCACGCTCGGCGCCTGACCGTTGACGCCGACCAGTTGCGCACCGACCAGACCGCCGCTGTACCGCGAATAATCGACTTCCGCATACAGCATGTCGCGCTTCGACAGGTTGTACCCGGCCACGACTTCGTACTGCTGCGCGGTGCCGTTGAAATCGGCGGTGTACCCGGTTTGTCTCGTCCACCATCCATTGAGTGCGACCGTGAATACCGGCGTAAAGCGGTAAGTCAAACCGGCGACGATCATCTTGCGCTTGTTGAAGCCGCCTGGGAGCGTGGGGTCGACCACCTGCTGTGGCGAAATAATGCCGAGGCCGGCCAGATCCGTCGAACTGAACGGGCCGTTGTCGAGCATCGTAAAGTCGTTGTCGCGTGCGTTCTCGAGATACCCGACGTTGACCGTAGCGTTCCCGATGCTGACCGAGCCGCCCCCGGTGTAGATATCGAACTTTGCGTTCGTCACGTCGTCGCGGCTGCGCAGAAAGGAAGCGCCTGCCTTGACCGGCCCCTTGTCGGGTGCCCAGGAAATCGACGCGCCGACCTGGCTGCCTGCCTGTCCGCCGCCCGCGTGTCCGCCGGGCGCGTATTGCGCGAGGATGATCAGGCCGCCCAACTGCGCGCCGTACTGGATCATGCTGCTGGTGCGTGCGCCGCCAAGCAGGGTCTGCTCCGGCTTGAAGAGGTTGACGTAGGGGTCCTGACCGCCGGCCCACAGATTGGAGCCGTAGGCGAGAGTCATGCCTTCGAAGGCCACGTTGTACTGCCGCCCCAAAGCAAGCTGCCCCAGCGTTGGCGACAGCAGGGCCACAGAGGCAATCTGGAAGAAATTCACCGAGCCTTGCGGCGCGATGCTGCCGCTGCTGGGATCGAAGTGGCTTTCGAGCTGGAACAAAGCCTGATTGCCACCGCCCAGGTCTTCCTGGCCTTTCAGGCCCCAGTAGCTTTCGGTGAGTCCTCCGCCAGTCGTGGTGGACAGCTTCCTGCCGGTCGAGACCGGTGTTCCGTCCGCGCCGTAACTCACACCATGTGTCTCGTACCGGAGCCCCTCGTCGATCACGCCATACAGCGTAAGGCTGGTTTGGGCCCAGGCCACTCCGCACCACAGCGGCAATACCGCGCACAGCAAGGTTTGCTTTTTCATTTGACGGTCGTCTCCCTGATTATCGACTGCATTGCGGATGGGCGGAGCGTGTCGCCTCCAGGGACCTGGCCGGCGCGACCCAGGCACTCCGCTTTCCGCGCGTTCTGTGGAGCTTCTTTCTCTATCGCATGCAGCGTCGGATCAGGCCATATCGATTCGATGCTCATGCCATGACTGGCCACTCCGTTTTCGATCTGGCCGGTCGGGCAATCGACGGCATCCTCCTCCTGACCCAGAATCTAGAGAGTCAATTTTCGGTTCGCCGGGGCTAAAGCGGCCATTCGCATGGTTCGTTCCGGCCATCATGGGTTCGTGAACGCGGAACCGTCACACATGACTCGTCTTCGACGCGGCGTTGCATTGCAACACGGCATCAAGGCGGGTGATACACAAGGGAGAGCGTTCGGATTCCCGGCGCGCCGCAACCTGGCAATCAGGACGGCTGATGTCCGGCCGTCTGAACCCCGTGCGAGGTTGCGCCGCGCAGCGCAAGCCAGACGAACGGCAGCGCGGCCGCCACGCCCACGCACAGTACGTAGGCAAACCGCATGCCGCCGTACTGGGCGAACAGATCGCCGGCCATCGCAGTACCGACGCCGCCACCGATGAACGTGACGACGACCGTTCGCGCAACCAGCGAACCATCCGGGTCGACCTCGGAAAGCAACCCCGTCAGGAACGGGATGATCGCAAAGAACGCGCAATTCAACGCGAGCTGGCTCAGGAAGTAGGACTTGCTTCCGGTCGAGCCGAAGAACCAGATGAGTGAGCCGATCATCACCATCTGCGCGACGTAGATGATCGCGAGCCGGTGCTTGCGGCTCGCGTGTTGCGAAGGAATGACCGCACCGGCGAAACCGAGCAGCGACGACAGCGACAAAAGGATGCCGATGGTCCCGGTCGACAACCCCGCATGCGTGCCGACGATTCCCGCGACGGCCCATTGCGATGCCTGCACACCGTAAATCAGCACGGTCACGGCCCAGATCGTCAGTACGAGTCTGCGCGGCAACCGGTTTCGCGAGCGCGCTTGCGTCACATGGCGTGCAAACTCGCCAATGCCGTGAACGGCAGGCGCCATCACGACGCAGACGCCGACCAACAGCATGAACACGCCGCGCCCCAGCCACGAAGCAGGCAGGTAAGCAATCACGACGAGAATGCTGCCGTTGATGATGCCGGCAAACACGTTGATTTGCCCCCAGAGGCGGTCCGCCGATGCACGCTGCGAGATGCTCGACGCGACGACGACGAACAGCACGCCCTCGAAGATGCCGGTCACGCCGCGCACAATACCGATCAGCAGGACGGTCGGTGCAATCACGCTTAGCGCCTGTCCCGCGATCGTTCCTGCGAGACCCGCGACCGTAAAGAATCCCGCAGCGCGGGAGATCCAGCGCGGCAGCAGTGCGCAGCTTAGCGCCACGCCGAGAATCTCCACGCCTGCCACCTGGGTGGCGATGCCTTCCTCAAGATGAAACCGCAGCATCACGGCTGCGACCAGAAACGGCGTGAGGATCATCCCGTTCGTCGCGATGGCATAGGCAAGCGCCAGACGGGCGACCGTCCTTTTAGGCAGTTCGGCCCGGAGCACCGGGAGAGCGGCGGGGACTGTCGAGCTCATTGAGTCATCCTTATCGTCGAAGGTCAGAGGGCTGTGCGGGCAAGGATAGGTGTTATTTTCCAAGCATGATCCGGGTGACGAGTCGCGATAGTTTTCCATACGGTGCCGCGACACGGTCGAACATGTTAAAGCGGTTCACGCGAAGCACGCCGCGGCTATGCGACATTCTGACGAAGCCATCGTAGCCGTGGTAGGCGCCCGTGCCGCTTTCTCCCACGCCGCCGAACGGCAGGTCCTCCTGGGCGGCGTGCAGCATCGTGCCGTTGACCGTAACGCCACCGGAACGGGTTCGCTCGAGCAGATCTGCAATGACGGCGCAGCGGTGAGAGAAGCAGTAGAGCGCAAGCGGCTTGGGTCGGTTATTGATGAAGTTGATCGCGTCGTCAAGGCTGTCATAGCCGACGACCGGCACCAGTGGACCAAAAATCTCGTCGCGCATGATCGTAGCGTCGGCCACTACGCCTGTGAGGATTGCTGGCGGGATTTTCCGCTCTGCGGCGGCATGTACGTCCGCGATCTGCCTGATCTTTGCACCGGTGGATTCCGCTTCGTCGATCATGCCCGCCAGGCGCCGATAGTGGCGGTCTGAAATGATCGACGTGTAGTCGTCGTTGCCGGCGATGGTCGGGTACAACTCGCGGGCTGCGTCAAACAGCGCATCGGCGAAAGTCTCGGTCAGGTCGCGGGGCACCAGGACGTAGTCGGGTGCGACGCACGTCTGGCCGGCGTTAAAGAACTTGCCGATCGCAATGATGCGCGCTGCTTTCCTGAGCGGATAGTCGCGGCACAGCACGACCGGAGATTTGCCGCCCAGCTCCAGCGTGACCGGCGTCAGATTCCGCGCGGCGGCGATCATGACCTGCCGGCCGACATGCGTCGAACCGGTGAACAACAGATGATCGAAGGGCAGCGTGCAGAACGCTTCCGCCAGGTCAGGCCCGCCCGTGACGACCGTGACCTGTTCGACCGGGAAAGTTTCGCCGATCAGCTTGCCCAATAGCGCCGACGTGCGAGGTGTCAGCTCGGACGGTTTGATCATGACGCGATTGCCGGCCGCGAGCGCTTCGGTGAGCGGGCCGAGCGTCAGCGTCAACGGATAATTCCAGGGCGCGAGAATACCGATCACGCCAAGCGGCTGATAGACGATCTGCGCGCTAGCGGGCCGGAACGCGATGCCTACCTTGCGCCGTTGCGGCCGCATCCACGATTTCAGGTGGGTACGCACGTGTTTGATGCCGTTCCGGACCGACATCAGTTCGCTTAGTTCGGTTTCCGTGGCTGCCCGGTTGCCGAAATCCGCAGAGATCGTTCGCACCAGTTCGTGACGATGCTGCTTGACCATGTTCGACAATGCGTCGAGTGCCGCGATCCGCTGTGCGTACGAGGGTGCGCCGTGGCGCCGGACGTCGTCACGCTGCAATGCCAGCAGCGCATGCAGATCCGGTGGCATCTCCGTCTGATCCGGCGAAAACTTCATGGGAGTCTCCTTTGGCGAAACGCCAGCCAGGGGATCGATATCGAGTCCGGACATCAGTGGCCGAACAAACCGCGCAGGTAAGGCGTGAGGAAGCGGCCGTGCGGATCCATGCGTTCGCGCAAGGCGAGAAAGTCGTCCCAGCGCGGATAAAGCCTGGAAAGATCGTGCGCGGTCAGCGCATGCACCTTGCCCCAATGCGGCCGGCCGCCATGATTCAGGCAGATTGCCTGCACGCCTGCAAAGTACGCTTCGTAGGGCATGCCTTTGTATTGATGAACCGAGATGTGAACGCTGTCCCGGCCGTAGTTCGGGCTAAGCCAGATGTCGTCGCCACGCACCCAGCGGTATTCCAGCGGAAACATCAACGGGAACGCTTTCTGCGAGATGAACGTGCGGATCTCGCGCAGCGCATCGGCGCCGCGATGCGCGGGCACCGACCATTCCATTTCGTTGAAGCGCACGCGCCGCACGGTCGACAGCATCGAATGGCTTGCGTCAACCTGCTGGCCCGGCGAAATCAACGATGCGCAAAGCCGGCTGATCGACGGACAGAGCAAGGGCGCCGTCTTGCCCAGGCCGCACAGCAGACCGAATGCGGTGTTCTCGAGCAGTTCTTCGGTAACGTAGCGCCTCCAGTGCACCGGGTCGGCCGGTTCGTCGGTGATGTTCCATGCTTTCGTCAACACCGTGTCCGTGTGCGGCAGCCAGTAGAGTTCGAACGAACGGTTACTTGCGACCAGCGTGTCAGCCTGGGCGAGGCATTCTTCAAGGTCCATCTTCGCGCGTTGCAGCTTGAGCCTGAACGACGGCACCAGGTGAAGATCGATTTCCGTCAGCACACCGAGTACACCGAGTCCGATCCGGCCGCCTTCGAACAGGTCCGCGTTTTCGTCTGGAGAGGCGAAGACTTCGCTGCCGTCGGCGGTCGTGAAGCGCAGACCCGCGACCTGGGTCGCGAGATTGCCCAGGGTGATGCCGGTGCCATGCGTCCCGGTGCTCGTCGCGCCGGCAATCGACTGCACGTTGATATCGCCGAGATTTTCCATCGCGAGGCCATGCGCGGCCAGCGCCGCGCCGACCGCATAGAGGCGGGTACCCGCATGCACGCGTGCAACGCGGCGTGCGGCGTCAACGTGAATCAGGCCTTGCAACCTGTCGAGCGACAGGATCACTCCATCGGTCTGGGCCAACGGCGCAAACGAATGTCCGGCTCCGACCACCCGCACGGGCGCGTTCGAACTGGCGGCGCCGCGTAGCGCGTCAACCAGTTCGCTACGCGATCCGGGTGTCATGACCGTTGCCTTCGGGCTGCTCACATACCCCGACCAGTTACGCCACATAGTCCGCCGTCTCCTTGTGTTGTGTCTAGATTCCAGCTGGAAAATCAGAAAAAACACTTACCGTCGCCGCGATAGGTCGTCACCCGATCGACGACGCGCCCGCCCTTGATCAGCAGGATTTCGTTAAAGCGCTCGCAAAGCTCGCCGGCCTTCGCGTGACGGAACAGCATGGGTTCGCCGATCTTCAACGCGACAGAGGCGGGGTGCCGAACGGGTGTCTGGACCTCGCCCGCGCCTTCGTTGTCGATCAGCGTGCAGCCGGCGGGCAACCACGGTTGCGGCAAGCGGTTCTTGCCTGCGGGACCGGACGCGATGTATCCGCCGCCCGAGCAGGTGAGGATGCCGTCCCTGGGATGGCGCGTGACCGGCAGTGCGAAACCTGCTGCGGGCAGTGCCTGGAATACCGCGTAGTGGTCGAACAATGCGGGGGTGTAGAGTCCGGAGCCGGCGGCCACCTCCGTGACGGACGGATCGCTTTTTGTGCTTTCGATGCTGCCGGTGCCGCCGCCGTTCACGAAGCGCAACGGATGCCCGGTGGCTGCAAGCGCTTGCACCACGTTCCGGCGTCGAGCGTTGGTTTCATGGATCGAGCGCCGCTTCAGATAGCGCACGATCCAGTTCTTGAGCGCCTGTCCCGGCACTTCATCCATCAGCCCCGCGATCTGTCCTTCGTAGCCCATCAGCCCTTCGAGCCGCACACCGGGACATGCGGCAATGCCGTTCGCGAGAGCGACCGCGGTGGCGATGTCGCGGACCGGCGACCGGTAGACGCCAAAGTAGATTCCCGGAAGCGCGGACGACATGTCGAGATCGATCGACAGCGGCATCACGACGCCTTCTGCGCGCGCAAGCGCATCGATCTGCTCGACCTGAGCCATGCTGTCGACCATCAGCGTGATCGATCGTCCGTTGCGCAACTGTGCGGCCACCGCGCGCAGATCCGCGTGCTCCACCGATGGATACGCGACGACGATGTCGTCGAGCCCTTCGCTTGCGAGCCATGCGGCTTCCGCGGGCGAGTAGCACAGCAGGCCGCGTATGAAGTCGCCTGCGGCCAGCGCGAGGCGAATCATTGCAACCGATCTGACCGATTTCGTGACCAGACGGATCGGCATGCCGGCTGCCCGTACGCGAAGCCGTTCGAGATTGATCTTGAAGTGATCGAGATCGATGAACGCGGCCGGCAATGTGTGTCCCGCGAGCGCGTCGCGGTAGTACGGGTAGTCGTGCTCCGGCTGCCGGGCAGGATCGCGAGGATGGGAAGGAGCGGCGCCGTTCATGGGCTGTCTCGGTCGTTTTAAGGTGCGCCGGTTGCGCGAGAAGAACCGCGACGCGCGAGGGGTTGTCGCGGGTACGGCCTGTTACTGACAGACGAGAGTAGCGGCCGGCGTGTGCCCAACCAAGGGTGAACGCGGCCGTTAGATGGGTCCGATCCGGCCAGAGAAGCGGCAAGGTGGGGAGGCGCGACGGGTTGAGCGAGCTTGCGCTGCAGACGAACAGCGCGGTCATGCTGGCGCAGCAACTCGCCGGCGAACTACACCGGCAGCGGAGCCGATAACCACGACAATCCGGGACTCGACGCGTGTGCTTGACGGCTTGCTATATCACGACATGTCGCGCCTCTAGTCGAACGCTCCCTACCGCACCGTAAAGTATGTCGGGCCGTCGTACACGATGTAGCTATTGTCGAGGAAGAACCAGGCCGCGTATTGCCCAGGCGCGAGATCGGACGTGTCGTACCGCGCCGTCGTCGACGGGACCGGCGCATAGACCCAGTGCGAGCGGGCCGGCGCCGGCGCATCGGCGGGATTGACGCCGACCGGATAGATCCCGACCCAGTCCTTTGCATCGGCCGTCGCCGGAAGAGACTTCGGCAAAACGAAGGTCATCACCGTGCCCTTGCTCACCACCGGAGTCGGCGTGGACAGCCCCGCATACGAAGGCTGCGGGACCGGCCGAAACGCGTCGTTAATCGGCTGCGCGTAGGCGTCGTTCATCGTCAGCCGTTGGTTCAGGGTTCGCAAACCCAGCGCGTCCTCGATCGTGTGCGCGGTGCTGTAGTGGCTGTAGTTCGTGTTGCTGACAAGCCCTTGACGCACCGTTCCCGGCTGCGAGCCGATCAGGATGGCCGCGACCTGGTTGGTCTTGTCGACGGGACTGCCGTTGGAGTTTTCGGCGCGCTGGTTGATGAGCCCGGCTGCGATATCCTGCAGCGACAGAAACGCGCCTTCGCTCGACTCGTCCCAGGTCAGGATCAGCAGCGACCTCTGCATCTTCCATGCGTAGGAGTTGAAGATCTGCTGCACGTTCGTCTTCAGCCATTGGTCCTGCACTGACAGACTACCGGCGCTACCGTTGCCCGATTTTTCCCCGTTGTTCCAGTCGTCCGGGCTGACCCACACAAAGCGCGCGACGTTGCCGAAATTCGCCCCGTTGCCGTTCTGTAGATCGGTGGCGAGCGTGCCCAGATCGAATACATGATCCTTGCAACGCTGCGGCGCAATCCAGTTAGCCGCCTTCGCGTTGCCGGTTCCTACGATATCGGTGAAGTTCGGAAACGGCGAATCGTCTGGGAAGAAGTCCGAATAGAAATAGTGGCTGCCAGCAGTGGGATTCGACGGCGCCAGCACGCATGCAGCACCGTTCCCCATCCCTTCGATATAGGTTGACCACGCACGCTTTGCCGCACTAACGCTCTTGCCCTCTTCCAGCCGGTCGGCGAGACTGAGCGCGCTCGATGCAATGCCCGGCCAGCCCACGCTGCCGCGCGCGAGCGCATCGCCAGCGACGATGGCGAGATAATTCTCGTCGCTCGGATGGTAGACCGCGCTGTAGTTGGACAGCAGCGTGCCCATCGGCACGAGCGTCCCGTTGGTATACGGCGCATCCGAGCTGTCGCCGATCACCTGCGAATAGCTGGTGTTCTCCATCATGATCACGAAGACGTGATCGAACGACGGCACGACCGAAACGGGCATCTCGAGCGCCGGCGCAGGCGACACGTCGGTCGACAGCGTTAGCGAGAGATCGTCGGCGAAACCGGTCTGACTGTTGTGTCCGCCGAGCGGGTCCCAGACCCAGTTGTTGATGAACTGCACGAGCACGTTGATGAAGCGCGTCTGCGCGGGGACCTTACCTTGTACGGAAGCCGGCAGAAAATCGGTCGCGTACTGGCGCTCCGCGGGCGTGGCGCCCGTTAGCCGTACGGTCGAGCCGAGCTGCTGCCCCTGCTGGTTGAGGAACGCCACCGATACGACCGCCGCCCCCGCGTACGAGGTGTAGCCACCAAGCGAGCCCCTGAGCGCAAAGGTCACGGTACCCGTGTCGATCTTCTCGCGCGCCGACGTGACGTTGATCCGCTGCGCCAGTCCGGAGTCGCCATAAGGACCGGCCGCGAAAAACGCCTTGTTCCCGCTTGCCGGCATGTGCGGCATGTTGCTCACACCCTGGATCGAATAGCAGACGATCGACGGGCTGCCTTGCATCACCGTCCAGCCGGGCACCGAGGTGACCGCAGCCCAGTCGTTCGTGCAGGGCGTGGGTATGGTTGGCGGAGTGTAGGGCCCGCTCGCAGGCGGCATGCCAACCGTTGCGAGCGTGCTGACACTGGTCGTCGAGTAGACGGGAAGCGGCGCGACCTCGGCGTCACCGTTGACGATCAGATTGGAACTGGCGGGCGCAATGCTCTCCGAGACCGTTTGCGCGTGCACACCTGCCGTGGGTGCGAGCAGCGCACCGAGCGAGGTTGCCAGCACCAGCATTCTGAGCGCTTGATGTCGTGTCGATATCAGGATGGTCATCGGTGTTTACCGCTAGCGGTGGGTCAGGGCTCAAGCAAGCCCGGATCTGACGCTCTCTTTTCGTCGATACATCGAGGGACGAAGCCCCGGCGAGAGAAGCGCTGGTTAAGGAAATTCACGGCGCAACGTTCAGTTGTACCGTTTCTTCGGATTCACTCAACAGGACCGACGAAATGAAGCACTGAAGCGAGCACGCGACCTGATTCGTCGATGAGGAAGGCGATAGCCTGCCTTATCCGTTTGCCAGGAAAATCCAATAGCGTCGGGACGACCTACTGGATTCGTACGTGGTTTAACGCCGGGCTATGTTAGCCAAACCAGTGAAGATTCTCTCCGTGCTTGATGCATAGCGTCTCTCGCGGAACGCGATCATAAGCATGTGTCGATGAGACCAGTATGACTACCTCGCAAGTGAGAAATCCTGCTGGAATGCGACTCGAAATTCTAAAAAAGCGACAGGCATGCGAGCAAAACAGGATCCCGGGTGCTCGCAAGAAATCTATGCCCTAGCTTTTGCAAGGCTGCTTTTCGATTTCGTTGCTGGCCTGCATAAATCAATTCGGAGTCGTTGTGCGGACTGCTCCTCGCGCCACGATAAAGTTCGCGCCTGCAGCCCCTATAAAGTGGGACGGCTTCAGAAGACCTCTTTAGCTCCCAGGGTGTTCCGCAGGCGCGAGTGCCGTTCGCGTCATCAATTTTCAGTCGTCGCAAAAGCAAGTCAGGCCTTATGGGTAGAGATCGGACCCGCTTCCCCAGTGAGATTGAAAAGGCTGTCGATAAACGCGAGGAACGCCGAGAACGTGAAGTCGGACCATTGCTGGGTCCTGAATTCCTTCATCACCGGCGTCCGCGACGGATCCTGCTGATCGAGCAGATTGTTGACGAAGTCGCCGACGTTCGCGTCGATGCCGTTCTCGTGAATACCCGATCCGGTGAAGCTGACTGCGGTGACCTGATGGTTGTCGATGAAATCGTCGCGTGCCCACGGCATGTAATAACCGAAGTTCGGGAGTGGGTTCAGGGTCTCCTTGAGGCCCTCCAGTTCCGGGGCAAACAGCGAGAGCGACAGCGAGTCTTTGGCAGCATCGCCCTGCGCCGCGATCACCGCGGGCACGAACTCACGGTAGTGATACGCCGCGATGATCTTGTCCTGCTGGTAGGTCGTGAACCCGAACCGGTCATGCGGGTAAGTTGCCGACAGCGCCGCGTAGACGCTCCCCAAGTTGTTGGGATCAAAGCCTTTGGCGAGCTTGCTATTGATCGTAATCATGCCGCTGGGTCCGGTCATGTCCCATTCGCTGCGCACCTTGTTGTACAACCCCACCGATGGATGCGTCGCCGGGTCGGCGTTGAACGGCGAGTTGAAAACAGTGCCCGCATCGTCGAGCAGCGAGCTGTATGCCTGGGGCTGCAACGTGTTACGGATCGTCGCGTAGTTGCCGAGCGTGCCGTAGCCACCGGCGCTCATGCCGTAGACCAGCAGACGATTCGGTTTGCCGAAGCCGTGAGCGACCAGCCATTGCGAGACCGCCTGAATATTCTTGACGCCGCTAAAGTGCTGGATGCGCCAGTCGCCGGTCGGCGATGTGTAGTTGCGTACCGCGCTACCCATGTGGATGTCACCCGAGCAGTACGGAACAAACACCTGAGTCCAGTTCTGCGTCTCTACCTGCGGCTCGCCCACGAGGATATGCTCGAGGTCCATCCGGGTCAGCAGCGGAGAGAGGAACGACGACAGCAGACTTTCGTTCGCGGTGCCGTTCATGTAGTTATGCGGGATGCCGTCGGGGTTAAATCCCCCCAGGCCCGCTTCCGCGCCGGTCGAGGTTTCCGTACAGGTCCCGTAGTCCCAGCACGCACCACCCGGCTCCATCATGTACAGCATGCTGTCGGATTGCGCGCGGTTCACGTAGAAGCGCAGCGGTGTGCCGTTGCCGCACGACGCACCGCTGCTTTCCGGCAACGTGACTTCGTACCACGAGTAATACGGAATGGACGGATCCGGCATGGTCGTATCCGCATGGCCATCCAGCATCGCCATGCCCAGCACGCCGGCAATGCCGAGTTGCTTCATATATTTCGACGCAAACATCTCCCCCTCCTTGTCAATCACATAAAGTGTTTTTACTACCGGGAAATCGGCGGCCAGGCCGCGCGCGAAGCGCTGTCAGGGCGTACCGGACTGCGGCGCGCCGTCATAGAGCTGAGTGCGCAATGCCTGCAGACGCTGTCCAAGTACGACCTGCTGTTGCTCGGGGTCCTGCACGCTGGCGTGGACCTGCTGAACGATCTGCTGGGCCTGCTGTTGATACGTCTGAAAGCGCGGATCCTGTGCGGGCGAAGGACCGACAGTCTGTTGCGCGTAGGCGTTCCACTGCTGTTGCATCGTCTGGAGCGCGGCGCTTCGCGTACCCGGATCGGAATACACGTCGGTCATCAGCGCGGCACTGAGCGCTTCGGCCTGGACTGGCAGGACTTCGTCGTTTGCTACGTGCTCAGGCAGTTCGCCGAGAATCTGCTGGGCTAGCACACGCCGGTCGGCATCCGACATGTCTTGCCGGTTCTTGCCGTATGCGGCGACCTGGTCCTGAAAACGGGCGAAGGCAAGGATGCGCTGCACCTCAGCTTCGCTATCCGCACGGCCGGCCAGACTCCTGCGTAACGCGGCGAGATCCAGACGTCGTTCCGCGGGGCCCGCAACCGTTGCGGAGGCGGCCGGTTGTGTGTCGGGCGCTGCAGCGGCTGGCTGGGTTGGCGTGGATTGCGTCCGCGGGATAGTCGCCGCGCTCGATGGCGTCTCGTATCGCCATACCGCGGTGACCGTAACGACTGCAACCAGCAACACCGTTGAACGCCAGAAAAGTTTTGTCCTCGTCATGCCACCTCCCTCACGAATCGTTATGTTTTTTCCGGCATCTCTGCGAGTACATTCCAGGTTGAAACATGCCGGTGGTCAAATCGCTGGCTAGAATCGGCCCGCTGGATCGTCAGATATTCGACCTGATTTTTATGGGCACCGTGATTGCGATCAAAAGAACGCCTGCCGCTCGGGAACTCAAGCTTCGACGCTTGCGGGACAGACACGCGAGATCGTGCGCACGACGATATATTCGCCGAGATGCCGCAGCCTGCGCGCACCCGGGGAACGATTGGCCAGTTGGGACCCGCTGAACGACCAGATTTGCACCTCGTACGCTTACGAAGTGCTTCTATTCCTGTGCAGGCCACTCCGCCCTCCCGCCGGGAAAACCCACCCCTCCTTTTACTTGACATCTAAACTATCAACAACTAAATTAACCCTCGACATCTACCCGAGGGAACGAGCATGCGCATCGTCTGTATCGGCGGCGGCCCGGCCGGCCTGTATTTCGGCCTGTTGATGAAAAGCCGCAATCCCGCGCACGAAGTCACCGTGGTCGAGCGCAACCGGCCCTACGACACGTTCGGCTGGGGTGTGGTTTTCTCGGACCAGACGCTCGGCAATCTGCAAGGCGCCGATGCGCCGAGCGCCGCGCGCATCCTCGACGCGTTCAATCATTGGGACGACATCGAAATCCATTTCCGCGGCCGGAGTATCCGTTCGTCGGGTCACGGGTTCTGCGGCATCGGCCGCAAGCGTCTGCTGAATATCCTGCAGGAACGGTGCGAAGCACTCGGCGTGAAGCTGGTGTTCGAAACCCAGGTCACCGACGACGACGTCTACGACGCCGACCTGATCATCGCGTGCGATGGCGCCAACAGCGCGATCCGCCAGAAATACGCCACCACATACCGCCCCGACGTCGACATGCGCGACTGCCGCTTCGTCTGGCTCGGTACGCGCAAATTGTTCGACGCATTCACGTTCGCGTTCGAAGAAACCGAATGGGGCTGGTTTCAGGCACACGCGTACCGCTTCGACGGCGAGATGTCGACGTTCATCGTCGAGACGCCGGAGCACGTGTGGCGCGCAGCCGGTCTCGACACGATGAGCAAGGAAGAAGGCATCGCGTTCTGCGAGCGACTTTTCGCGAAGTATCTGGACGGTCAGCCGCTTCTGTCGAATGCCGCGCATCTGCGCGGCTCGTCGCAATGGATCCGCTTCCCGCGCGTGATCAACAGCGAATGGGTGCACTGGAAGGCCAACGCGCACGGCGGCACCACGCCGGTCGTGCTGATGGGCGACGCCGCGCACACCGCGCATTTCTCGATCGGCTCGGGCACGAAGCTCGCACTCGAAGATGCGATCGAACTCGCGAACAGCCTGCGCGCGCATCCCGACGACCTCGCCGCCGCGCTCGCGCACTACACCGACGTACGCAGCGTCGGCGTGTTGCGCATCCAGAATGCCGCGCGCAATTCCACCGAGTGGTTCGAGAACGTCGACCGCTACACGGCGCTCGAACCCGAGCAGTTCGCCTACTCGCTGCTCACGCGTTCGCAGCGCATCTCGCACGAAAACCTGCGCTCGCGCGACGCCCACTATCTGTCCGCATTCGAAGACTGGCTCGCCGCGCGTTCGGGCGTTACGCATGCACCGGAACAACATTCAGTGCCGCCGATGTTCACGCCGTTCACGCTGCGCGGCGTCACGCTGAAAAATCGCGTCGTCGTGTCGCCGATGGCGCAGTACTCGGCCGTCGACGGCGTGCCCGGCGACTATCACCTGATGCATCTCGGCGCGCGCGCGATGGGTGGCGCGGCGCTCGTGATGACGGAGATGACCTGCGTATCGCCCGACGCGCGTATCACGCCCGGCTGCCCCGGCCTGTACACAGCGGAACAACAGGCCGCATGGCAACGCATCGTCGATTTCGTGCACGCGAACAGCGACGCGAAGATCGGCATGCAGATTGGCCACGCGGGGGCAAAAGCGTCGACGCGTGTCAGTTGGGACGGTATCGACCGGCCGTTGCCCGACGGCAACTGGCCGCTCGTGTCGGCATCGCAGCAGCAGTATCTGACCGACGTGAGCCAGTGGTCGCGTGAAGCGACCGCGGACGACCTCGACCAGATCGAAGCGCAGTTCGTCCGCTCAACGGAAATGGCCGCCGCAGCCGGCTTCGACTGGCTCGAACTGCACTGCGCGCACGGCTATCTGCTGTCGAGCTTCCTGTCGCCGCTAACGAATCATCGCACCGACGCGTACGGCGGTTCGCTGCAAAGCCGCCTGCGCTATCCGCTGCGGATCTTCGCCGCGATCCGCGCAGTGTGGCCCGCCGACAAGCCGATATCGGTACGCATATCAGCGAACGACTGGGTCGACGGTGGCACGACGCCGGACGACGCCGTCGAGATCGCGCGTGCGTTCAAGGCCGCGGGCGCCGACATGATCGACGTGTCGTCGGGTCAGGTCAGCAAGGAAGAAAAGCCCGTGTACGGCCGGATGTTTCAGACGCCATTTGCCGATCGCATCCGCAACGAAGCCGGCATCGCAACGATCGCAGTCGGCGCGATTTCGGAAGCGGACCACGTGAACAGCATCATCGCAGCGGGTCGCGCGGATCTGTGCGCGGTCGCACGACCGCATCTTGCGAATCCGTCGTGGACGCTCAACGAGGCCGCGAAGATCGGCTATTTCGACGTCATGTGGCCGAAGCAGTACACGGCCGCGAAGTCGCAGCTCGAACGCAACTACGAACGCGAACGCGCGGTCGCGCTGGAAAACGCGCGACTCTCGCCGCTCGAAATTGCGCAGCGCGCGGAGGGCACGGTATGACCACACCACACGACACCACGCTGGAGGGACGGCACGCAGTCGTCACCGGCGGCGGCAGTGGAATCGGCGCGGCGACCGCAGCGGCGTTGTTGCACGCCGGCGCGCGCGTCACGTTGATGGGCCGCGACGCAACGAGACTTTCCGCGCAACGCGACGCACTCGCCGCACCGGACCGCATCAACTGTGTGAGCGTCGACGTCACGCAGGAAACGGCCGTCACCGATGCGTTCGCCGCCGCAGTCACACAGCTCGGTCCCATCGACATCCTCGTCAACAACGCGGGCCAGGCCCAGGCCTCCCCGTTCGCCGCGACCGATACCGCGCTGTGGCAACGCATGCTCGACGTCAATCTGACGGGGGTGTTCCTGTGCACGCGCGCCGTGCTGCCGGCGATGCTCGAACGTGGCTTCGGCCGCATCGTCAACGTCGCGAGCACCGCGGGCCAGACCGGCTACGCGTACGTCGCCGCGTACTGTGCGGCGAAGCACGGCGTGATCGGTCTCACTCGCTCGCTCGCACGCGAGGTCGCGACGCGCGGCATCACCGTCAACGCGGTATGCCCGGGCTACACCGAAACCGATCTGCTGCAGGCATCGCTCGATCAGATCATCACGAAGACCGCACGCAGCGAACAGGACGCTCGCGACGCGCTGCTGCGTCAGAACCCGCAACGCCGCTTCATCGCTCCGGACGAAGTCGCGAACGCCGTGCTGTGGCTGTGCACGGCCGGCTCGAGGTCGATCACCGGCCAGTCCATTTCCGTCTCCGGTGGAGAAATCACGTGACCCAGGCTGCCAGCCCGAAGAAAACCACCGCGGAAACGCGCAGCCCGCGCAAGGGCGTCGCGAAGCCCGCCGACAACGTCGTCGATCTCGAGATGAGCACTGGCGTCGACAGCCATATGGGGTTGCGTCTGTGGCTGCGCATGCTGACCACGACGAACCTCGTGCAAGCCGAGCTGCGCAAGCGCCTGCGCGCCGAATTCGACACGACGCTGCCGCGCTTCGACATGATGGCTCAGCTCGAACGCCATCCTGCCGGCCTGAAGATGACCGAGCTGTCGCGCCGTCTGATGGTGACCGGCGGCAACATCACCGGCATTACGGATCAACTCGAGAACGAAGGATTCGTCGTGCGCGACGTCGATCCGAACGATCGTCGCTCGATCAGCGTGAAGCTCACGCCGGCCGGCCGCGCGCAGTTCGACCGGATGGCGGTTGCGCACGAACAATGGGTCGTCGAACTGTTCGGCGGCCTCGGCCTCGACGACAAATCGCGGATGCATCAGCGCCTCGGCAAGCTCAAGAAACACCTGCTCGATAACGTGAGCCGCTGACCCGCTCCGAACCGAAGGAGACAACACCGATGACCTCATCCCCTGCCGCCGGCGATACAGGCGATACCCGCGGCCTCGTCGACCGGCTGCTCGCCGGCAATCGCACGACGCTCGCCGGCTACTCCGCGCAGCACTTCGGGTGGCACGTGGCCGATGGCATCGGCACCGTCACGCTGAATCGCCCCGAGCGCAAGAACCCGCTGACGTTCGAGTCGTATGCCGAATTGCGCGACCTGTTCCGCCAGCTTGCGTACGCGACCGACGTGAAAGCGATCGTGATCGGCGGTGCAGGCGGCAACTTCTGTTCGGGTGGCGACGTGCACGAAATCATCGCGCCGTTGATCGATCTGCCTATGCCGGAACTGCTGCTGTTCACGCGGATGACTGGCGATCTCGTGAAGGCGATGCGCCATTGCCCGCAGCCGATCGTCGCGGCCGTCGACGGCGTATGCGCCGGTGCCGGCGCGATCCTCGCGATGGCCTCGGACCTGCGCCTCGGCACCACGCGCAGCAAGCTCGCGTTCCTGTTCGCGCGTGTGGGCCTCGCGGGCTGCGACATGGGCGCGTGCTCGATCCTGCCGCGCATCATCGGCCAGGGGCGTGCCGCCGAACTGCTGTTCACCGGCCGCGCGGCAAGCGGCGACGAAGGCTACGCGTGGGGCTTCTACAACCGGCTGTGCGAACCGGACGCGCTGTTCGGCGAAGCCGCTCAACTTGCCGCCGATCTCGCCGCGGGCCCGACGTTCGCGCATGGCATCACGAAGAAAATGCTGCATCAGGAGTGGAGCATGAGTATCGACGAAGCGATCGAATCCGAAGCGCAGGCGCAGGCGATCTGCATGAACACGCGCGATTTCGAGCGAGCGTATCGCGCGTTCGCAGCGAAGCAACGCCCCGTGTTCGAAGGAGACTGACGTGAGCGCATCCGATCCGCACAGCGCGCTCGCGTGGCCGTTTTTCGAGGACCGCCACCGTGCGCTCGCCGCCGACATCGAAGCGTGGTCCGCTGCACATCTGCGCGACCTGCCCCACGACGACGTCGATGCCACCTGTCGCGCCATCGTGCGCGAACTGGGCGCGGCGGGCTGGCTGAAGTACGGCGTCGGCGGCACCGCTTACGGCGGCCACGGCGATACGATCGACACGCGCGCGGTGTGCCTGCTGCGCGAAACGCTCGCGAAGCACGCAGGCCTCGCGGACTTCGCGCTCGCGATGCAGGGGCTCGGCTCCGGTGCGATCTCGCTCGCGGGCACACATGAGCAGAAGTTGCATTATCTGCCGCGTGTCGCGAACGGCACGGCGCTCGCCGCGTTCGCGCTGTCCGAGCCCGACGCCGGTTCCGACGTCGCCGCGATGGCGCTGACCGCGCGCGAAGACGGCGATACCTGGGTACTCGACGGCGAGAAGACGTGGATCTCGAACGGCGGGATCGCCGACTTCTACGTGGTGTTCGCACGCACCGGCGAAGCGCCGGGCGCGCGCGGCATCACCGCGTTCATCGTCGACGCCGACACGCCGGGGCTCGAGATCGCCGAGCGTATCGACGTCATCGCGCCGCATCCGCTCGCGCGACTACGCTTCGCGGGCGCACGTGTGCCGCGCGGCCAGTTGCTCGGTGCACGCGGCGAGGGCTTCAAGCTCGCGATGCGCACGCTCGACATCTTCCGCACATCTGTCGCAGCTGCGTCGCTCGGCTTTGCACGTCGCGCGATGGCCGAAGGGCTCGCGCGCGCGGCGTCGCGGAAGATGTTCGGTCAGACGCTCGGCGATTTTCAGTTGACGCAGGCAAAGCTTGCGCAGATGGCGCTGACGATCGACAGCAGCGCGCTGCTCGTCTATCGCGCCGCATGGTTGCGCGATCGCGGCGAGAACGTCACGCGTGAAGCCGCGATGGCGAAGTGGCACGCGAGCGAAGGTGCACAGCAGGTTATCGATGCGGCCGTGCAGCTGTGGGGCGGCATGGGCGTGCAAAGCGGCACCATGGTCGAGACGCTGTACCGCGAGATCCGTGCGCTGCGCATTTACGAAGGCGCGACCGAAGTGCAGCAACTGATTGTCGGGCGCGATGTGCTGAAAGCACACACGGCTGCGTTGGAGCGTACGAAATGAGTGCCGGCACATTCGACATGCCGGTGCGCATTCGCTTCGCGCACTGCGATCCGGCCGGCATCGTGTTCTATCCGCAGTACCTGGTGATGACTAATGCGCTCGTCGAGGACTGGTTCACCGAACGGCTCGGCATCGACTACGCGGACATGATCGCGCGGCGCCGCGTCGGTCTGCCGATCGTCAAGCTCGACTGCGAATTCGCGCGACCGAGCCGGATGGGTGAGACGGTCACGCTGTCACTCGCACTCGCAGCGATCGGCCAGCGCTCGGTCCGCATCGCGATCGTGTGCCACAGCGGCGACGAAGTGCGTTTTCGGGCGCATCAGGTGCTCGTCACGACGTCGCTCGAAAGCGGCCAGTCGATCGACATCCCCAACGACATCGCCGCCGCGCTTGCGACATTCGCGGCGCAATCCGCGACTGCACCCTCTGAAGATTTCACCGATACCGACTCTGAGGAAACAAGTTCATGAAGAAAGATCTGTTGCCCGCAGGCTGGACACCGCCGCGCGGCTATGCGAACGGCGTGGCCGCGCGCGGCACGCAGGTATTCGTCGCCGGCCAGATCGGCTGGGACGAGCAGAACCGCTTTCACAGCGACGGGTTCGCCGAGCAGGCCGTACAGGCGCTGCGCAACGTCGTCGCGGTGCTGCGCGAGGCCGGCGGCAAGCCGGAGCATCTGGTGCGGTTGACGTGGTACGTCACCGACAAGCGTGAATACCTCGATGCGCTGAAAGAGATCGGCCGCGGTTTTCGCGAGCTGATCGGCGACTACCGGATCGCGATGAGCGCGGTCCAGGTCGTCGCGCTGATCGAAGACCGCGCGAAGGTCGAGATCGAAGCGACCGCCGTCATTCCGGACGAAGCCTAGCCGTAGCCACTGCCTGGGAGTCTACGATGGAACCGTCTGCTCACGTCGACACGTTCGCGCGCGATCATCTGCCGCCGCAGTCGCAATGGCCGGAGTTTTTGCTCGACAATCCGGACGTGCACTACCCGGCCCGCTTCAACTGCGCGACCGAACTGCTCGACGGCACGATCGCGGCGGGTCATCGCGACCGGCCCGCGATCTGGTCCGACGTCGACGGCGTGCCGCACGCAACCACGTATGGCGAACTGCTCGAACGCGTGAACCGCACCGCACACGTGCTGGTCGACGAACTGGGGCTGCGGCCCGGCAATCGCGTGCTGCTGCGCGGGCCGAACACGCTGCAGATGGCGGTCGCGTGTCTCGCTGCGCTGAAGGCCGGGCTCGTCGTCGTACCGACAATGCCGCTGCTGCGCGCGAAAGAATTGAAGCAGATCGTCGACAAGGCGGAGATCGCGGCGGCACTGTGCGACGCGCGGCTCGCCGACGAAATCGCGCGTTGTCGCGATCCGCAAGACGAATACTTCTGCGAAGGTCTGCGTCAGGTGTGTTTCTTCCACGACGACGCGCCCGATTCGCTCGATACGCTCGCCGCCGCATTGCCCGCGCAATCGGCCCAGTTCGACGCGTGCGACACCGCGTCCGACGACGTCTGCCTGATCGCGTTCACGAGCGGCACGACCGGCGCGCCGAAGGGCTGCATGCATTTCCATCGCGACGTGCTCGCGATGTGCGACCTGTTTCCGCGTCACGTGCTGAAGCCGTCCGCCGACGACGTGTTCTGCGGCACGCCGCCGCTCGCGTTCACGTTCGGGCTCGGTGGACTGCTGTGTTTTCCGCTGCGCGTTGGCGCATCGACGGTGCTGATCGAAAAGCTCACGCCGGAAACGCTGCTGCAAACGGTCGAACGGTTTCACGCGACCGTGATGTTCACTGCGCCGACCTTCTACCGGCAGATGGCCGCACTCGTGCCGCGCTTCGACACATCGAGCCTGCGGAAAACCGTCTCGGCCGGCGAAGCGCTGCCCGATTCGACACGGGACCTGTGGCGTAACGCGAGCGGCATCGAGATGATCGACGGCATCGGCGGTACCGAGCTGATTCATATTTTCATTTCATCGGCGGGCGCGGACGTGCGGCCGCATGCGATCGGCCGCGCGGTGCCGGGCTACGTCGTTTGCGCAGTCGACGACGCGATGCAGCCGCTGCCGCCCGGCCAGATCGGCAAGCTCGCGGTGCGCGGGCCAACGGGCTGCCGCTATCTCGCGGACGAGCGCCAGACGAAGTTCGCGCGCGACGGCTGGAACCTGCCCGGCGATGCGGTTTATCTCGACGAAGACGGCTACGTGTTCTACCAGGCACGCGCCGACGACATGATCGTTTCGTCCGGCTACAACATCTCCGGCCCGGAAGTGGAAAGCGTGCTGATGCAGCATGCGGCCGTCGCCGAATGCGGCGTGGTTGGCGCACCCGACGAGACGCGCGGCCAGATCGTGAAGGCATTCATCGTGCTGCGGCCGGGCTTCGATGCGAGCGATGCGCTCGTCGCCGAACTGCAGGCGTTCGTCAAGCAGACGGTCGCGCCGTACAAGTACCCACGCGTGATCGTGTTCACCGACACGTTGCCGCGCACCGAGACGGGCAAGCTCAAACGCTTCGCGTTGCGCACGATGTAGCGATGTCGCTCGTCACCACGGAACGACTCGTCCGAGGTAGTCGAGGTAGTGCAATCCCGAGCGGTCTTCATGGGCTTCGATCGTGTTGACCAGGTTCGGAATGCTCTCTTCGATGGTCAGGCGCGCCGTGCTGCCTCCCATGTCCGTCTTGACCCATCCCGGCGCCATCAGGAGCAGGGTCCTGGGGGAGTCGGCACTGCGAGCGGCGAAGGTGCGCATAAACATATTGAGCGCGGCCTTGCTGCCTCGATAGACTTCGTGGTTCGCGTTAGTGGCGTTCGTGAGACTCCCCTGACCCGAAGACATCACACCGATCGTTCCGGTCGGCGGGACGAGGTCCTGAAACGCGTCGATGACCCGCATCGGACTCAGCGAGTTCGTGACCATCACCCGGACGAATTCCTCGGTCGAGACATCCGCTATCGTTTCGCGATCGTCGTTCGTGACGCCCGCATTCACGAAAAGCACATCGACACGTCGATCGGCGAGGCGAGCGCGCAGATCCGCAACCTGCTGTGGAACGGTGACATCGACCGTCTCTACTTCGAGCGCGCCGGCGGACGCTTTAGCGATATCACGAAGCTTGTCCGTGGAAGCCGCCCGCCCGGTGGCGATGACGTGGTAGCCGCGCTTCAAATACTCCTCCACCATCGCCAGTCCGAGGCCACGGGACGCGCCGATGAGGAGAACGGTTTTCTGTGAAAGTGTGTTTGACATGAGTGTTCCCGGTAAGCGAAGCCGCTCTCGAACCTGAAAGCCCGGAGAACGAACCTCTTGAATGACTACAGTGCGCCAATATATCGGCGCATCGGAAACGGCGGAAGGCGCGTGGAATGCAACTACACTATGCATCAGACGCCTTATCTAATCGCCACTTACCACGACCACGAAATGGCTGAACCGGACCTCAATCTCCTTTTCGCGCTCAACGCGTTGCTCACCGAGAAAAACGTGACGCGCGCTGCCCGGTCGTTGCAATTGAGTGCTTCGGCGATGAGCCGCACGCTGACCCGGCTCCGTGCCGAGACCGGCGATCCGTTACTGGTCCGGGCCGGGCGCGATATGGTGTTGACACCGTATGCCGAGGAGATTCGCGAGCGAACCGAGAATATCGTTCGTGACGCGCGTGCCGTGCTCCGCCCCGCGCCGGTAGCCCCAGATTTTTCAACGTTGCGACGGACCTTCACGATTCGCGCCAATGAGTCGTTTGTGGAAGCGTTCGGCGCGCAGCTGATTGCGGAAGTCACCTCGCTTGCTCCGTTTGTGCGTTTGCACTTTGCGTCCAAACCGGAGAAGAGTGCTACCTCTCTACGAGAGGGCTCCGCTGATCTCGAGATTGGTGTGCTGGAAGAAATGGGCCCTGAAGTACGCGTGCGGGCGCTGTTCAGGGACCGCTTCCTGGGCGTCATTCGAAAGGGGCATCCGCTCGAACGGGAACGGAAAGTCACGCTTAAGCGATACGCAGCGTTTGGTCATGTTGCTACGCCGTACGGGCGTCAGATAACCGAGTCTCTCGATGCTGCGATAGCTCTGGCAGGACTGGAGCGAACGATCGTCGCGAGGGTGCCGAGTTTTCCGGCTGCGCTGGCCGTGGTTCGAGCATCCGATCTGGTCGCGCTGCTGCCCGCTTCTTTTATGCAGACTCAATCCGCTGCATCCGTCATCGCGCACTCGTTCGATCTTCCTGTGGCGACCGATGGCTTTACCGTTTCGCAGATGTGGCATCCTCGTTTGGAGGTTGATCCGGTTCATCGCTGGCTTCGGGAGCTTGTGCTCAGGGTGTGTCGTCAGCAGGTGCCGTTGTGAATGCGAACGACGAGTTTGCGATGATCGCGCGGCGCCTTCACGCAAGCGGGCCCTCGGCATCCTTCCGGTTTATCGCAACGGCAATTGCACTACCGACGATCAACGCAATCCCGAGTAGCGACAACGCTTGCATCGTCTCACCCCAGAAGACATAGCCGAACATAGCCGCCCACACGACGCTTGTGTAGTTGTAGGGCGCCAGTCTTGCAACGTCCGCACGGCGAAAAGCCATCGTCATCAGTAGCTGTCCCGCGGTCGCGAACGCACCAAGAATCGCCATGATCGCCAACGCTTCGACGGCTGGCGTCTTCCAGTTGATGACGAGCGTGCATCCGGCAACAACCGTCCCCACGATAGTGAAGAAGAGCACCGTGGTCTTCGAGTCGTCGGTGGAACGTAGGCGTTTTATCTGCAGGATGGACAGCGCGCCAAAGACGGCGCTCAGCAGAAGGAACATCGGGCCGAGCCAGCTCGACTGGCCGCCACCTGGTCGCACCACGAGCAATACGCCCAAAAATCCGACAACTGCTGCCGCTACCCCTCGTCCCGTCAGGCGCTCTCGCAGAATCAGCGGTGCGAGCAGGACGACGATCAACGTCTCCGAATACGCGAGTGCGACCGCTTCACCCAATGGAACATAAGGCAATCCGGCAAAGAACAAACCTGATGCGCCCAGAAGCATCAACGCCCGCACTGTCTGCCCTTTGACATCGAGATTCGCCAGTCGCTGAGTCAACGAAAGCGGCCCCTTGCAGCACATCGCCACTGCCGGAACCAGACCGAACAGCATCCGGAAAAATGTCACCTCATTGGCTGGATACTGCAGTGCAACCCGCTTCGCCAACGCATCCACCACGGCAAAGCAGAACATCGAGGCGACGATGCTACCGATGCTGCCCGGCGGAAGGGAGTGAGTACGCGTTGCGCTCGAAGAGGACATAAATTACGACGCGTCCGGCCGATCCCGCTTAACCAGATTCAGGTATTCGCTTAAGCCCGCCTCACCCAGCGGCTTGATCATGACCCGCAACGTATGCGTGGCATTTCTCATCGCGACGCCATGCCGGCGGCGCGTCTCGAGGTAGCCGTTCCGTTCCCAGAAGTGCTCCGCTCGCACGTTTCCCGCAATGACACCAAGGCGCAACCACTTCGCTCCCGATGCCTTCAGCCAGTTCTCGAGGCCGTCGTACAGGTATCGGGCCACCCCATGACCGTGTCTGTCAGTCGACAGCATGAACAGTCCCAGATGCCACACGCCATCAGCGAAAAGATCCGAGACGAGTGTGGCAAAAGCGGCCAGCTCGTTGCTCGCATCGATGAATCCAATCGCGTGCTTCCTGGTGTACGCCCAGCCTTCCGGCAGCTCGCTCTCGAACTCCTCCTTTGCTTGAGTATCGGCCGGCATGCAACCTTCTGCCGACAGGAAGTATTCCGGATTCTCAGTCAAGAATCTCTGGATGACCGGGATGTCGCTATGCACAAGTTCGACGGCTCGATAGTCCCTTACCTCAAACAGCATTTGATCCATTTCAACCGACATCGGGTTGTCCTCACATCAGTCCGCGTCATAACATGGAGTCGTCAGAATACGTCAAACAAGGTACAGCAAGAAGCACACGCGCAAAAACCACGAGGAGGAAACAAGTGCCGACAAGAAGCTCTCTCACAGTCATTTTTGCCTGCGCCGCGCTCGGTGCGCTGCCTGTTCAATCCGCATACGCTGATGCGGCTCCCGACGAGACGATCACCGTCGAAGGCCTGTCTCATCCCGTGGATATCCTCATCGACAAGTGGGGTGTGCCGCACATCTTCGCGGACAACGAGCGCGACGCGTTCTTCGTGCAGGGCTTCAATGCCGCGCGCGACCGCATGTTCCAGATCGATCTGTGGCGCCGCCGCGGACTCGGCGACCTCGCCGAAGTCTTCGGCCCCGCCTACGTCGAACAGGACAAGGCAACGCGCCTCTTTCTCTATCGCGGCGACATGTCCGCCGAATGGAAACGCTACGGACCCGACGCGCTACCCGTCGCTACCCGCTTTGCGGCGGGCGTGAATGCGTATATCGACTGGCTTGCCGCACATCCGGATCGTTTGCCCTATGAGTTTCGCAAGGTCGGCTACTGGCCTGCGAGATGGAGCGCCGACGACATCGTGCGCATTCGCAGTCACGGGCTCACGCGCAATCTGACCAGCGAGGTCGCGCGCGCGAAAGTCGCATGCAAAAGCTCGGTCGATGCCGATACCGTGCGCTTCGGTCTGCAGCCACCATGGAAGACGCAAGTGCCCGAAGGACTCGATCCTTGCCTGCCGGACGACGTGCTCAAGGTCTTCACGCTCGCGACGCAAAGCGTGCACGTCACGCGCGATTCGCTAAAGAGCGCCGATGCGTCGACGACCATGATCGCCGCCGCCGACAATCCCGAGGAAGTCACGGAAGGCAGCAACAACTGGGTGATCGCACCGGGAAAATCCGCGACGGGTCGCGCGATCATGGCCAACGATCCGCATCGCGCGTACGCGGCGCCGAGCCTGCGCTACATCCAGCAGATCAGCACGCCGACGCTCGACATCATCGGTGGCGGCGAGCCGTCAGCGCCGGGCATTTCGATCGGACACAACGGCACGATCGCGTACGGTCTCACGATCTTCAACATCGATCAGGAAGATCTGTATGTCTATCAGCTGAATCCCGCGAATCCGCACGAATACCGCTACAAGGGTCGCTGGGAACCGATGCAGATCGTGCACGAGCAGATCGCCGTGCGCGGTGGCGCGCCGGTCGATGCCGAACTCGCGTTCACGCGGCACGGTCCCGTCATCTATACGGAAAGCGCGAAGCATCGCGCGTTCGCCGTGCGCACCGCGTGGCTGCAGCCGGGTATGTCGCCGTACTTCGATTCGATACGCTACATGCGCGCGAAAAACTTCGCGGAGTTCAAACGCGATCTGTCGACCTGGGGCGCACCGACCGTCAATCAGGTCTACGCCGACACGCACGGCGACATCGGCTGGGTGCCGAGCGGGCTCGCGCCGAAGCGCCCGAACTGGGACGGTCTGATGCCTGTCCCCGGCGACGGTCGCTACGAATGGGCCGGCTTCTGGCCGCGCGACGAAATGCCGTCTGTCTACAACCCGGGCAACGGTTACTTCACCACGTCGAACGAGATGAACCTGCCCGCCGATTACCCGTACCGCGAGCGCAAGCTCGGCTTCGAATGGACCAACGGGTCGCGCCATCAACGCATCGATGAAGTGTTGACGTCGCTACCAAAGGTGTCGATCGAAGACAGCGAGCGGTTGCAGAACGACATCGTGTCGATCCCCGCGCGCAGGCTGGTCGCGTTGCTCGCGCCGCTTTCGAGCGACGATCCCGACACCGGCGCCGCGCTGGCGATGCTCAAGGGCTGGGACGCGCAGATGCGTGCGGACTCCGCGCAGGCGGCACTCGAAGAAGTGTGGCTGAGCCATCACCTCGGCCGCGCATTCAAGGCAACGGTGTTGCCGAAAGCGGCAGCCGATGCATTCGGCGCACCGGACACGGCCGTCATGCTGGATTCGCTCGAGCATCCGGGAGCGCGCTTCGGCGACAACGCACCCGCCGCGCAGGCGAAACGCGACGCGGTGCTGCTCGCCAGTCTGCACGACGCGTATCGGGAGATGGTGCAACTGCAAGGCGCCGATAGCAGCGCATGGCAATGGGGCAAGCTGCAGACGAACCTCAATGCGCATCCGTTCGCCGATCTCGTCGACGCCGACATGCGCGCGAAGCTCAACGTCGGTCCGATCGGCAAAGGCGGCAGCGCCTATACGCCGAACCAGTCGAGCTATCGCGCGAATGACTTCCGGCAGACCAACGGTCCGTCGTTTCGCGTGATCGTCGACGTGGGCAACTGGGACAATTCGCGCGCGGTGAATCTGCCCGGCGAGTCCGGCGATCCGGATAACCCGCACTATCGCGATCTCACGCAGATGTGGCTGAACGGCGAGTACTTCCCGCTGCTCTACACGCGCGCCGCCGTCGAAAAGGCCACGGAAAAGCGCATCCATCTCGTGCCTGGAGCGCAGACGCAGTGACACGACCGTAGTGACGTCGCCCTGCCCGATCGGTTATCTGTTCGGGCGGGCCGGGCTTGAAATAGAGCCCCCGCTCGATCGCCCGCCGATATGATGACGCTCGCCTTCACTTCCCGAGCCTTGAGCCCGAGCCACCATGCTGACTGTCCATCACCTGAACAACTCCCGTTCGCAGCGTGTACTGTGGCTGCTCGAAGAACTCGGCGTGCCGTACGAAATAAAAGGCTACCAGCGCGACCCGAAGACGATGCTCGCGCCGCCCGAACTGCGCGCCGTTCATCCGCTCGGTAAATCGCCGGTCATCACCGACGAAGGCGAAACCATCGCGGAGTCGGGCGCGATCGTCGAGTACCTGCTGGAGCGCTATAGCGACGGGCGACTCGCGCCGCCGACGGGCACGCCCGAACGGCGTCGCTTCTCGTACTGGCTGCATTACGCGGAAGGCTCCGCGATGCCGCCGCTGCTGCTCAAGCTCGTCGCGCTGCGTATCGCGAGCGCGCCGATGCCGTTCTTCGCGAAGCCGATCGCGAAGAAAATCGCCGGCACGCTGCAGTCCAGTTTCGTCGATCCGCAGATCGCGCTGCATCTGTCGTACATCGAGGATGCGCTGCGTCCGACCGGCTGGTTCGTCGCCGATGCGTTCAGCGCTGCCGACATCCAGATGAGCTTTCCTTTAGAGGCCGCGAGTTCGCGCGGCGGCGTGAACGAGCGGTTCCCGGCGATCGCTGCCTACCTCGCGCGCATTCATGCGCGGCCCGCGTACCAGCGCGCGCTCGAACGCGGCGGCCGTTACGATCTGCTCAGTTGAAGGTCAGTGCCGCGTCGCACTACGCGCGTCAACCATTGGCTGCGTCCTGCATGAGCGCACGTTCGCTCGGCGCCGCCGGTTCGGGCAGCGTGAACAGCGACAGGAAACGCTTCGCCGCGGCCTTGCTGCCTTCGATCTTCACGTCGCCGGCCCGCACTGCATCGTCGAGTTTGCGACCCTCGTAAGCGATGGCGGCGAGCGTGTCCGGATCGCTCCCGATAATCGCGTCCGGCTGATCCGCATTGCCGCGTCCGATCTTCAACTGGCCGGCAGCGATCTTCGCGTCGAACCGATAGGCGCCGAGCCGCAGCTCGTAGCGCCCCTCGAGTTCTCCCGCAGCTTCCTTGTCGAACATCGTCCGGAACGACAGGATCAATGAATCGATGCTGATCGGCAGCCCGCGCGGCAGCGCCGGCGAACGCGCACCCCAGCGTCCCAGTTCCATCAGGATCGGCCCGAGTTCATGACCCCACTCGGTCAGCTCGTACACCCATACGCCAGCGGGCGGCGGCAGCTGCCGGCGGCGCACGACCGCCGCCAGTTCCAGTTCGTCGAGACGCTGCGTCAGCACGTTCGGACTGATGGCCGGCAAGCCCGCCCGCAGGTCGGTGAAGCGCTTCGGGCCGAACACCAGCTCGCGCACGACCAGCAGCGCCCACCGCTCGCCAATCAGATCCAGCGCGTGAGAACCCGCGCAGCCTTCGTTGTAGCTTCGTTTGATTGCCATGACATCGTCGCCGGAAAGTCGATCCTGTCTGCAGTATAGCCCATCATTCCGGATCAGGAATTTTTAGTTGTATTTTAGGAGTAACGAGTGCTAGACTAAAACCTCACCCCACGATGAGGAGTTCGTCATGTCCCCCGATCCGTACCTGATGTTCGATGGCACCTGTGCCGAAGCGATGCGTTTCTACGAGCGCACACTCGGCGGCAGGATGAAGGCGATGATGACGCACGCGGAATCCCCGCTGGCGGACCAGATGCCCCCCGAAAACGCGCAGCGCATCCTGCATGCGGCACTCGAATTCGACGGCCGGCTGCTGATGGCCTCCGACACAATGGTTGGACATCCGTACGAAGGCATGAAAGGATTCATGCTTGCGCTGAATATCCCGACCGTCGACGAAGCCCATCGTATCTTCAACACACTCGCCGAAGGCGGCACGGTCAACATGCCGATGCAAAAGACCTTCTGGGCCGAATCGTTCGGCATGGCGATCGACCGCTTCGGCACACCGTGGGCGATCAACGGCAACCCACATCCCCTATAAACCGGCAGGCACTGCCCGCCGTCATTCAGGAGCTGCTGCATGACCCACTCCATCGAAGGCCGCAAGCGCTGGCTCGCGCTGATCGTGCTCTGTCTCGGCGTGCTGATGATCGTGCTGGACACGACCATCGTGAACGTTGCGCTGCCGTCGATCGCCGCGGATCTCGGCTTCTCCGAGACCTCGCTCGTGTGGGTGGTCAATGCGTACATGCTGACGTTCGGCGGCTTCCTGCTGCTGGGCGGCCGGCTCGGCGATCTGTACGGGCACCGCAAGCTGTTTCTGGGCGGCATCGTCGCGTTCACGGTCGCGTCGCTCGCGTGCGGCCTGTCGAACTCGCAGGTGCTGCTGGTGTGCGCCCGCGCGATCCAGGGGCTGGGCGGCGCGGTGGTGTCGGCGGTCGCGCTGTCGCTGATCATGAACCTCTTCACCGAACCCGCCGAACGCGCGAAAGCGATGGGCGTGTACGGCTTCGTGTGCGCGGGCGGCGGCAGCATCGGCGTACTGCTCGGCGGACTGCTGACCAATCTGCTCAGCTGGCACTGGATCTTCCTCGTCAACCTGCCGATCGGCATCGCGGTGTACGCGCTGTGCATCGCGTTGCTGCCGGACGGCCGCGGTCACGCCGAAGGCGAAAAGCTCGACGTCGCGGGCGCGATCACGGTGACGGCATCGCTGATGCTCGCGGTCTATGCGATCGTCAACGGCAACCAGGCGGGCTGGCTCTCGACGCAAACGCTCGGGTTGCTTGCGGTGGCGCTCGTGCTGTTCGCCGCATTTCTGCGCATCGAGTCGCGTGTGCAGCATCCGTTGATGCCACTCGGCCTGTTCCGGCTGCGCAACGTCGCGACCGCGAACGTAGTCGCCGTGCTGTGGGCCGCCGCGATGTTCGCGTGGTTCTTCATCTCGGCGCTCTACCTGCAGCGCGTGCTCGGCTACCGGCCGATGCAGGTCGGCCTCGCGTTCCTGCCGGCGAACATCATCATGGCGGTGTTCTCGCTGGGGCTATCGGCGAAGCTCGTGATGCGCTTTGGCATCCGCGTGCCGCTCGCGGGCGGTCTTGCGGTCGCCGCTGTCGGGCTGCTGCTGTTCGCGCGCGCGCCGGTCGATGGGCAGTTCGTCGTCGATACGTTGCCCGGCATGATCCTGCTCGGCCTCGGCGCGGGCGTCGCGTTCAACCCGCTGCTGCTCGGCGCGATGAGCGACGTCGAGCCGAACGAGTCGGGCCTCGCGTCGGGCATGGTCAACACGTCGTTCATGATGGGCGGCGCGCTCGGTCTCGCGGTGCTCGCGAGTCTCGCGGATGCGCGCTCCAGCATGCTCGTCGCCGCGCACATCGACGAAGCGGCGGCGCTGAACGGCGGGTACCACGTGGCGTTCGTGTTCGGCGCGGTGTTCGCCGCGGTCGCGGCGCTGCTCGGCGGCATTTTCATGCGTGCCGGCGTGCAGTCGGGCAGCCATGACGCGCCAGCAGACGAAGCCTCCCCGCGCGTCCGGCAACGCAACACCGCAGCCGGAAACGGCTAACCAGACGCATCAGATCCGGCTCGCTAGAGGAACACGTTTCGCGAACGTGAGAGCAATGGGATAACGAATCACGCAGGCCGTGCAGATGCGCAAGATCGATCAAATGCGCAACGGCCGCGCTCGCTATGCTCGGTTCATGCCTTGATGAGAGCCGCCGATGAATCCGGTAGGAAAAGCGCTCTGGTTTATCGAAAGCCACTTCGCGAACGAGCTGACGCTCGACGCGATCGCCGGCAGCGGCTGCGTGTCGCGCTTCCACCTCGCGCGCGCATTCGAAGCGGCAACCGGCTACCCGGTGATGCGCTATGTCCGCCGGCGCCGTCTGACCGAAGCCGCACGCCAGCTCGCAGACGGCGCCCCCGACATTCTCGCGGTCGCAGTCGTTGCCGGCTATGGCTCTCATGAGGCATTCACGCGTGCGTTTCGCGACCAGTTCGGACTCACACCCGAAGCGGTGCGCGCACAACGCCGCGTCGACAACCTCGATCTGATGGAGCCTCTGAAAATGAATGAAACCCCGCTTCCCGCTCTCGCGTCGCCGCGCATCGAAGACGGTGCGCCGTTTCTCGTCGCCGGACTGTCGGCGCGCTACACCTGCGACTCGAGCACCGGCATTCCGTCGCAATGGCAACGCTTTTCCACGCACATCGGCAAGATCCCCGGCCAGATCGGCAACGTCGCGTACGGTGTGAACTACAACGCCGACGACGCGGGCCAGTTCGACTATCTGTGCGGCGTCGCGGTGCGCGATTTCTCCACGGTGCCCGCCGAGCTGACCCATCTGCGCATTCCCGCGCAGCGCTATGCGGTGTTCGCGCATCCCGAGCACATCTCGACGATACGCAGCGCATGGAACACCATCTGGAACCGTTGGCTGCCCGAGTCCGGACATACGCCCGCCGACGCGCCCTTATTCGAACGCTACGACGAAGCGTTCGATCCGCTCACCGGCATGGGCGGCTTCGAGATCTGGTTGCCGTTGAAGACCTGACGCAACGGCCGCCGCTCAGAACCTGTATCCGAGCTTCAGACTGGCGGCCTGCGCCGATGCATGCGTCGTGTTGATCAACGTGTCGTAACCCACCGACACCGTCATCGCTTTGGTCGGCTGCATGCTTAGACTCACGCCCGCGGTCAGATAGCCTCGCGGCAGACTCGTCCCCGGCGCCGCGAAGAGTGTCCCGTCCTGGGCCGTCACGGACACCGCGCGGTTCGTGTGGAGCAGTTCCTGTGCGTAGCCTAGCCGCACCTGCAGATCGATGGGCCGCAGTGCGTCGCCGAATGCCTTGTCGACGGTGACCTCGGCATAGGGTTGCAGGCTGCGTACGTTGTCGGTCCCGACGCCGAGATCCTGCCCGCCAGCACCGCTCTCCGTAAAGCCGTTCGCGCGGAAATACGCGTAGCGCAGTCCCGCGCTCGGCGTGACGACGATGCTGCCGAATGTCATCGGCAAACTCGCCTGGCCGCCGGCCGTGAACTCGTTGCCGATGTGATCGCCCTCCGCCGTGCCGAGCGCGCCGAACGGCCGCTTCTGCGACAGGAAATCGAGTGCATAGCCTGCGGTCGCCGACACGCCGACCGGACCGAACCAGCGGCTACCGTACAGCGCGACGCGCAATGTGTCGGCGGTGCCGGAGTCGCCGGTCTGCTGTTCGTCGACGTCCGTATGTGTATAGCCGGCCGCAATACCCACGGTGTAATCGCCGAGCTTATTATCGAGGCCCGCGAGGAAGCCATAACGGTTGGCCTGATAACCCGGCTCGCCGCTTGTGCCGCCGACGTGGGTCTGCGCGCCGGTCGCATCGATCCAGCCGTCCGGAGCCCCGGCCGTCGCATCGGAAAGATGGTTCAGTCTCGCAAGCAACGCCGTGTTGGCGGCCTGCGCGCCGATCGACACGCTGGACCCGAGCGCGGTGTAGATGCTGATGCCGGTCGGCGCGATGACGACCGGCGTAACGGGCGTGACCGGGGTGACGGGGTTGGTCGGTCCGACTGCGGCATTCGCCAGCGTGAGTCCCACCTGGTTGCCGGAATAGGTCACGCCCTGCTGCAGCGACCCGAGCACCGCGCCGGACGACATCGCGCCCGTCACGCTGCTGAAACGCCCGTTGATGCCCTGCCCCGCGGAGACCAGCGTGTATTGCTTCGCGGTGTAGGTGCCCGGATCGTAGGTAATCGCGAGCACACCGTTCAGCGTCGCCGAGCCGGTGACGTTGAGCAGCGAAGCCGCCGTCGGACTGACCTCGACGGCGAGCACGCCGTTGCTCGCCTGCGTGTAGTTGCCGCCGACGTTGAGCATGCCAATCGATCCACCCGGCGTGACCGTGCCGCCGTTGTTCGCAATGTTGCCCACCACCGTGCCGTGGCCACGCAGCGTGCCGGTCGCATTGACCTGCACGTCGCCTCCGACGCTCGCACTCGAGTGATCGACGTCGCCCACTTCGAGCGTGCCGCCGTTTACCATCGTGGCGCCGCTATAGGTGTTGCTGCCGTTGAGCAGCAGCATCCCCGCGCCGCTTTTCAGCAGACCACCGGTGCCGGTCAGCGCCTGCGTCACCGTGAACGTATTCGCCGCATCGTCGATATCGAAACCGCCGCCTGCGCTGCCCCAGATGATGTTGCGCGTCGTCTGGGTGAAGCCGGTGCCGGTGATCTTCAGCGCGCCGCCTTCGAAATCGAGCGCATTGGCGCTCGAACCCAGATTCGCCTCCGACGCCACCGACAACAAGCCGCCGCTCAGCGTCGTATTCCCTTGATAGAGATTGCTGCCGGTCAGCACCAGCGTCCCGGCGTCGGTCTTGTTCAGGCCGCTGGTACCGTTCAGTACGTTGTCGACAGTTGCCGTCGCACCGCTGCTGACGCGCACGACCGGCGCGACGCCGCCCTGCCCGACCAGCGTGAGCGCATCGCCGGTCAGGTGATAGCCGTCGCTGATGAACTGCATGCCGGTCGTGCTGACCGCGCCGCTGCTGTCGTCCACCGTGACCGTACCCGCAGCACCGCCGAAGATCGCAAAGCTCGGCTGCGGCGACATCGGCCCGACGACGGTGCCGTTGGTATTGGCCCAGACGTTCGAAGAAGCGCTCCATGTGCCGCTGCCGCCACCCATCGCGCTGGCGCTGGCGCTGGCCTGGCCGTTCGCGTCCCACTCGTTGAGTGTCAGGCCAAGCGTATCGATCAGGTTGATCTGTTTGTCGGTGGTCAGGATCTGCAGCGACATGCCGGACGGCGGTGCGAATCCACCGCCCACGATGGACAGTGAACCGCCCCAGTCGAACAGGTTGTACAACCCCGGCCCCATGCTGCCGAGATTGTTGACGTTGAGCGTCGACGTGTCGACCGACAGATTGCCATTCACCACCACGTGGTCGCTCTGACCGAAGGTGCTGAAGTTCGCGCCGGGTGCACCGAAGTCGAAATTGAGTTTCGAGTTGGCGCCGACGACGAGATCGCCATTGACGGTCAGTGTGCCGATCGCGCCCGCGGCGCCCGGCACGAGCGTTCCGCCGTTGGACACCGTCGCGCTGCCGCGGACCGTGCCGTAGCCGCCGAGTGTGCCGCCATTGACAGCGACGTCGCCGCCCACCTGGGCCGTCGCATGCGTGCTGTCGCCGACGAGCAGCGTCGCCCCCGACGCGATGCTGGTGAGACCACTGTAGGTGTTCGCGCCGTTGAAGACTTCGCTCCCGGCATTGATGCCCACCGTTCCCGCTCCTGCGATCACGCCGTCGTACGTGCCGGTCGCGCTGCTGAGCGCGATGCCCACGTTGCCGAGGGTGACATTGCCACCGCCGCCGGCCAGGCTGACGATGTTCAGGCTGCTGCCTGCCGTCTTGCCCGAGACATCGAGCGTGCCGCTCGTCATCTGCACGCTCGAGCCGTTGATCTGACCGCCGCCGCTGAACGCGAGTGTGCCGCCGCCGATCGCGGTGGTACCGGTGTAGGTGTTGTTGCCGGTCAGCGTCTCCGTGCCGCCGTTGACGGTGAAGCCGCCGGTGCCGCCGATCACGCCGCTGAACGTATCGGCGCCTGTTGCGATCGCGAGGGTGTTCGCGCCGAGCGTCACGCCGCCGCTGCCGGCAAGACTACGAATGTCGAGTGTCGAGCCGGCGGTCAAACCGGAGACATTGAGCGTGCCCGTCAGCGCGACGCGCGACTGGCCCTGACCGATCTGGCCGCCACCCGTCAGCGCCAACGTGCTCGCGTTGTTGATCGACGTGTCGCCGGTGTAGGTGTTGACGCCGGAGAACGTCTCCGTGCCGCTCTGCAGCGTGACGCCACCCGTGCCGCCGATCACACCGCTATACGAATCGGCGCCTGTTTCGATCGCCAGGTTATTCGCACCGAGCGTCACGCCGCTGCTACCGGCCAGGCTCCGAATATCGAGCGTCGAACCGGCCGTCAGACCGGACGCGTCGAGCGTGCCGCCGTTCAGCGCGACTCGCGACTGGCCCTGACCGATCGCGCCGGCGCCCGTCAGCGCCAACGTGCCGGCGTTGATCGTCGTGTCGCCGCTGTAGGTGTTGACACCCGACAGCGTCTCCGTGCCGCCGTTGAGCGCGACACCACCGCTACCGCTGATGACACCGCTGAACGTATCCGCGCCCGTGGCAATCGAGAGGTTGTTCGCGCCCAGCGTGACGCCACCGCTGCCAGCAAGACTGCGAATGGCGAGTGTCGAGCCGGCGGTCAAACCGGAGACATCGAGCGTGCCGGTCAACGCGACTCGCGACTGACCCTGACCGATCGCGCCGGCACCCGTCAGCGCCAGCGTGCTGGCGTTGTTGATCGACGTGTCGCCGCTATACGTGTTGACGCCCGTGAACGTCTCCATGCCGACCTGCAGCGCGACGCCGCCCGTGCCGCTAATCGCGCCGCTAAACGTATCGGCGGCTGTTGCGATCGAGAGGTTACTCGCGCCGAGCGTGACGCCACCACCGCCGGCCAGGCTGCGAATGGCAAGCGTCGAGCCCGCCGTCAGACCTGAGGCGTCGAGCGCGCCACCGTTCAGTGCGACACGCGACTGCCCCTGACCGATCTGTCCGCCGCCCGTCAGCTTCAATGTGCCTGCGTTGACGGTCGTGCCGCCGCTGTACGTGTTGACGCCCGAGAACGTCTCCGTGCCGCCGTTGAGCGTGACACCGCCACTGCCGCTGATGACACCGCTGAACGTATCGGCGCCCGTTGCAATCGCGAGGTTGTTCGCGCCGAGCGTCAGACTGCCACCGCCTGCAAGACTGCGAATGCCGAGCGTCGAACCGGCCGTCAGACCGGAAGCGTCGAGCGTGCCCGCGTTCAGCGCGAGTCGCGACTGGCCCGAACCGATCGTGCCGGCGCCCGTCAGCGTCAACGTGCCCGCGTTGATCGTCGTGTCGCCGCTGTAGGTATTGGCGCCCGTGAACGTCTCCGTGCCGCTCTGCAACGTGACGGCGCCCGTGCCGCTGATCACGCCGCTGTACGTGTCGGCCGCCGGATTGTCGAGAACGAGCGTACGCGTACCCAACGTCACGGTGCCGCTGCCCGAGATACCGGCGAGCGTCGCGCTGGTTCCACTGATGCCGGAGACGTCTAACCCACTGCTGGTCGTGGAAACCTCGGCGCCGTGCATGTCGCCGCTGCCCGTGAGCGCCACCGAGCCCTGGTTGATGGCGAATTGACCGGTGAACCCGGAGAGATTGCCGGACAGCGACAGCGTGCCTGCACCGGTCTCGATCAGTTGGCCCTGTCCGCTGATCGTGCCGGCGTAAATGCCGGACGCCCCCTGATTGAACTCGGCCGAAGGGGTTCCGATACCGTTGCTCGCAAAAGTCAGGTTGCCGTCGAACGCGGTGTCGCTGCCGATCAGTTGCCCTTGCTGGACGGTCCAGTTAATGCCCGCGTTGCCCGTGCCAGTCAGCGCCCATGTGCTGGCGCCGTTCTTGATGTTGTTGGCGAAGCCGACGATCAGCCCCGAGTTGAGCGTGCCGGTACCGCTGCCGCTCAGGATCAGCGTATCGCCGCCGTTGGTGGTGCCGCTCTGGCTTTCGATGTTGCCGGTGAAGATGGCGCCCGGATCGATCGTCAACTGGTTACCGCCGCCTGAAAACAGCACGGAATCGCCTTGCAAACCGCTGCTGTTGGTGCCGCCCTGAATCGAGCCGGTCGTCGTAACGCCGGCGCCGCCCCATCCACGCACGCCGACTCCCGGTGCGCCAGTCAGCTGCGTGACTGTCCCCGGGCCGACATAGCCGCCGGCGCCGCCGACAATCGCACCTGCGTTGTTGAGAGATGAGCCCGCACCGACGAGGTTGACGCCGGCGCCGCCACCGCCATAACCACCCGCCTGCGCGTCTGCGTTAAATAACGTACCGGGGGCACCACCAGCACCACCGGTAATCCTGCCGCCCGCACCGTTGGTGATGCTGGCACCGGCGCCGAGCACCAGCAAACCATCGCCGCCAGCGCCACCGCTGCCGGCATAGCCGCCACTGCCGCCCGCGCCGCCCGCGCCGCCCCCAATCCTGCCGTTATTGGTAAGCGACACAGCGCCCGCGCCTGCCCCGATGATCACGCCCGCGCCGCCGCCGCCGCCGCCGCCCGGATCGGCGCCGCTGCTGCCGCCCGGAGTGAAGCCGGTATTCGCGTAGCCACCCACGCCGCCCTGGCCGCCGGTTATCGTCGTGCCGGCCGCGACGGTCGGCAGCGAATTGGCATCATTGATGAACACGCCCGCGCCGCCACCACCACCGCCGCCGCCCACGAAGCTGTTCGCGGGCGCAGCCTGGCCAGTGCCGCCAGTGCCGCCGGTGACCGATGCGTTGACGCCGGCCGATCCGGTCGCGCCCACCAGGCCACCGCTTCCGCCCGTCGACGTGAGGTTGTTCCCCTGGGCGTTATAGAAACCATCGGCGCCAGCGCCGCCATTACCGTTGCTGGCGGCGCTCCCCACGGCTTCGGTGCTGTCGGGGTTGAAGAAGCTCGCACCGCCCCCCGTGCCATTGCCGGAACCGCCATTGTTGTTGCGGGTCTGACGGGTCCCCTGGCCACCCGTCGCGGCGCATCCCGATGGACTGGTCGGCGTGCAGCTCTGGCTCCACGCGGGCGCGCTCGTCGCGAGCACGAGGGTCGCGACGGCTAGCGCGAATGGATTGCGGCGCAGCGCGCGGGACGTCGGGCCGCCGGCCGATCCCCCGGCAGTGCGCGCGTTTTCAGGGGCCGCCTGCAAAGCATTAAGCGACCGATTCCATACGAGTCGATAGACACGGTTCACTGGACCTCCCCCAAGTGCCGCACCGTATGACGCCTCGTCGCGGCTAATATTTACGGCAAAGCGGTTCCGTCGAGTCGCAAACCGGCGCGAATATTCGCGCGGTCGCATCCCGGGACCGTATTGCACGGTATTTCTTTAATGCGAAACGAGTTAGCGACGTATCGTGACGCAGGTTATCGGTTGGTTCAACAACTTTTTTGATAATCTAACGAGCCCGATTTATTGCAGTGCGGCGCTCTTACACCACTCTTACATTTCGAACGTTTGTTTGAGGATTAATCCAGAAAGCGTCATTCTCGAAACGCCGGAAAACATCGGGCGGCAATATCGTCGTGCGCTCGGGTAGGGCAATCTTTTTGTGCACTTTATGCAGACCCGGCGTGCCGGCGCGTGCGTCGAACGCCTCGGCATCGAAGATGACATTCTCGAAGTCGTGCTGAAAGAGCGGCTCGCCGATAAATTCATAGATCGCCGCCATCGCCGCGGCGGGATCGCGCACCAGCGTCTCGTATTGCACGAGCATCAGTTGCTGCGCGTGCTCGCCGTAGAAGGCTTCCTTCAACGCGTTGTACGCGTAACCGACCATGCCCTCCGCGTTGCCGACCCCTTCGGCACGGCTATAGACGGTGCCGCCCGTCTGATAGCTGAAGATCGACGAAGGCTGCAGTGCATTCCCGCGAACGACCCGCTCGATACTGTCGATGATCCACGATACGTGGCGCACGCAGGCGATCGTCTTTGCGCCTGGAAGCAGCTCGTGCATGAGCGGCAGCTTCGAACACCAGACCCGGCTGGTATCGAAGACAACGTCGGCGGTGACCTCGTCGCCGTAATAATTTTCGAATATGCCGCGCAGCAGACGACGCCGCCGATCGTTATCGATGAATAGCGAAAACTCATTGCGATCGCTCATTTCGCCGAGCATCGCGAGCACCATGCCGGCGACAGGTCCGCTCATGTTCGCGTGAAAGCGGGGATTTTGCCGGAGCAACGCAGCCAGTAACGTGGAGCCGGCTCTCGGTAGACCCGATATGAAATGGAATGTATGCACGCTTTTCCTTTTCTGTTTTCTCGACGGAATATTTGCCTTGCAACGTCTTACCACTCCGACTTGATATGGCTCACGATTTTTCTCGCGATTTTTTCCATCATTTCTGGCCGGGTTGATTCGACTGCGATGCATCGCCAGCAGCAATTAAAACGCGGTAGTGCCCGGACGACAAGTCGTCATTACGCCATTTTCATATTTTTATATCGGCGAGCGATGCGTGGCCGGGCGTTATCTGTGCGGCGTCGAGGGCCGCCTGTTACTTCTGCTGCTGGCCGCAGCCGATATCGCCTTCGGCGCAATGCAACTGCTCATCGAGCAGCGCGGTCTGCGCACGCGTGAGCCGCGCGAGACACATCGAATACAGCATCGGCTGCGCGCTGTACGACGTCTGCGCGGAAGTCAGGAAGTCGCACTGCGCGTTGCGGTACGCGAGCCACGCACGCTCCGCCTTCTGCAGCGACGCCTGGCCCTGCGGAGTCACGCGCCGGGTCAGCTGCGCGTAGGTGTCGTTCAGCTTGTGGTCGGCCGCGCGGAAGTCGAGATCGGCGCAGCGGTTCATCGTCAGTTGATCGGCGGGGTTCGCGCAGTTAGCGCGCGGCGGTTGAGTGGCAGCGGCTTCTGCCGTGGCCGCGAATGTGCCGCCGCTGCCGGACAACACTACGAGCGTCGCCGCCCAGCGTGAGAATCGGTTCATCGTCGGTGTGCTCCTGATTGAATGACGCGCTACGCGCGCGGCAGGCGTCCGGTCGGCTCGACTTCGAACGCGTCGCCGGTTGCGAAGAACGTGCCGCCCGCGACGTAGTGACAGGTGCGCAGGTCTGGGTCGTCGAAGTGCCAGCGATTGTTGGAATACACGCGGCTGTCCGCATACGCGGCGACCACCTCGCCGATGAACAGATCGTGCCGCTGGCTCGCGTCCGGAATCACCTTGCACTCCATCCACGTGACGCAGCCGGCGAGCATCGGCACGTCGATCTCGCGGGCCGCGAAGGTCTCCAGCTGGAACGCGGCGAACTTGTCGAAGTCCTCGCCCGCATTCGAGCCGACCGCGAGCGTCTGCCGCGCGAAACTCACCGACGGCAACTGCAGCCCGAATACCCCGCTCGCTTCGATCAACTGACGCGTCAACGTGTGGCTATCGATCACGACGACGATCTTCGGCGGATTGAAGTCGAGCGGCATCGCCCACGATGCGGCCATCACGTTCGAACGGCCGTCGTGCGCGCTCGTGATGATCGTGACCGGGCCGTGATTGAGCAGGCTCGTCGCGCGCGACAGTTCTACGTTCTCTCTTGTGGCGTTCATGTATCGTCTCTGCGCTGTGGGGCGCGTAATCGTTGTGTATCGGTTGCGTCGGTTGCGTCGGTTCTATCGATGGACAGGCTCGCCGTCGCGAGTCGGGCATGCGCGGACCGCACAGCACAGGTGAGCATTCTAGACATCAATCCATCGATGCACACGCGGCACGTGCGGCACATGAAGCACGCGCAGACAGGCCACGGTTATCATCGCAGTCAGTTGCCGGACGGCGTACCTCCGGTCCTTTCCTTCGCCCAGCCCTCGACGCCCATGAAAAGAATCGAAACAGTCGTGCTCGCAGCCGACCTCGCGGGAACCGCCGTGTTCGCGCTCGAAGGCGCGCTCGCCGCGATGCGTGGCGGCCTCGATCTGCTGGGCGTGATGGTGCTGTCGTTCGTCGTCGCGCTGGGCGGCGGCGTGATCCGCGATCTGCTGATCGGCGCAACGCCGCCGAACGCGGTGCGCGACTGGCGCTATCCGGCGCTCGCTTTCGCGACCGGGCTGCTGACCTTCGTCTTTCACGGCGCGGCGCGCGAGCTGCCCGCGCTGCTCGTGATCACACTCGATGCGGCCGGGCTCGCGCTGTTCGCGGTAGCGGGCGCGCAGAAGGCGATCAATTACGGCATCGGGCCATTCATTGCGACGCTGATGGGCACGGTGACCGGCGTGGGCGGCGGCGTCATCCGCGACCTGCTGCTCGCGCGCACGCCGCTCGTACTGGTCGCGGATATCTATGCGAGCGCTGCGTTCGTCGGCGGCGTTGCGCTCGTTGCCGCGCGGCGCTTTGGAGTGCCGCCGGTTGCCGCGGCGCTGCTCGGCGGCGCGGTGTGCTTCGTGTTGCGGATGCTGGCTGTGACGTACGGATGGCAACTGCCGAAGGCTGCGGCCTGGTAAATGACGCGAGTGCCGCGTCACTCGCGCCCGTGACGCTCGCCGAGCGCGATGCCCACGAGCGCGGCGACCAGCACCACGCCGACCACCGCCACCGTTTCAGCGACCGCGATCGCAACGTGCGACGGCCCGATCACCGCGACGCTGCCGACCAGCAGTCCGATCCCGCACAGCGCACAAAGCGCGACGAGCGAGCCGGTCTCGCCTGTTTCGTGAAGGTCGCGCGAGGCCGCGGTGTCGTGAACGTCGAGTCCGGGCGCATCGTCGCCCGGTGCGGCGCGCTGCACCGGTTCGGCTGGTGTCGAAGCCCGCATCTGCATTCTCCTGAAATCGTTGTGCGGTTCCGTCTTCGGTCGCGCAGCGGCTATCGGTATGACGATATCGTCGCGCTGACGACCGGCGTCCGTGCGCGTCGGTTGCATGGTAAAGCGGGGATCGTAAACCGTTCAAGCTCAATCGACATCGGTTTGTCGCACACGTGCACTGCCGATTCGTCGGCGTTCGCGGCGCTACGCGAACATGCCAGAATGTCTCTCCAAACTAAACGATCGAACCGAACTGGAACTGAACCGCATGCAGCCGAGCCGCGAATTCTTCGACCTGCAGCTCCGTTTCGCGGACCGCGTCGCGGCACTCGCCGGCCTGTCGTTTGAAGACGCACTGCTGGATTACACGAACCTGTATATACGCTTCGGCCTCGGCCGTGCGTTCGACCGCATGCATCCGGTATGGCGCGAGTATGCGGACGGCCTGCGCACCGCGGATGATGCATCCGCGTGGACGTGGCATTTCTATCAAACATACGCGCACGAAACGCCGCCGCCTCACGCCGCCGGAACGTTCGGTTGCTTCAAGTATGCGGACGAATCCGACGATCTGATCCGCCTTCACTTCCAGTACGCGGACCCGACGGGCGCAGCCGCGCTTGGCATCGAGCGTATGCCGGCGCGACTCGCCGAGCTGCACGCATTGTTCGTGCACGTCGCGCACAACCGGCCGCAGACGCGGTGCGTTGCGGGCACGTCATGGCTCTATCACCTCACCGGTTACCGGCGTCTGTTCCCCGACGCCTATCTGGCGAGCGCGACGGTCGCGCCGGCGCGCTTTCGCAACATGCCGCTATGGGGGCAATTTCTCGACCGGCACGGCGACGTCCGGCCGCATCCGGCCGCGCAATTCATCGAACGCGTTGCACGCGCCACGCATCCCGATGACCTCGCCGGATGCTTTCCGCTGCAACCGCTCACGCTCGAGGCGCCGGTCGACGCGTTCTACGCGTTTCATCGCGTGTCCGTTCCGGAGCGCTAGCTAGCGTCGTTTGTCGTAGCGCTTCCAGTAGCCGAACGCCTCTTCGTGGCACTCGAGGTCGAGTTCGGACACGCGCGCCTGCATCCGCTCCTGCGCGTCCTGAATCGCGATGTTGTAGATCGCCGGGCCCAACTCCTCGACGAAGAAATTCAGCAGCGCGCCCGCCTGAATGTTGCCGATCCGTTCCTCGAAGTTCTCGTCGAAGTAGCGTTGAATCGACGCGACCGCTTCGCTGCGAACGTCCTTGTCCAGTTCTATCGTCATGGCATCGTCGCCCCATACGAAAGGTTCGATTATGACTGCACGGGCGACGGTTTTGCACCGCTGCGGGGTTGCTGATAGCATCGACCGGCAGCAGCTTTCGCGCGCGTTACAGTGCCGGCGGCCCGTTCGCACTCCTTCACCCTGCCCTCACCGATCATGAACGCATCCCCGCTTCCCGACGATCCGCCCGCGAGCAACGGCCTCGGCATCTATACGCGCGCGCTCGGCGACGGCACCGAATGGTGGCGCGTGTCGCTGTCGGAACGTCCGTTCATGTACCGGATCGAGCACGGCCACGACGACGGTTCGGTCGATATCGACACCGTCGTCGATCGCGAGAACCTCGACGCGAAGCTGCAGAAATGGCATCGCGAAGGCTATCTGTCCGACGACGAACGCGCCCGCGACGACGATGCGTCCATCTACTCGGCAAGCTTCGCCGCGGATCTCGATCGCGCGTCGCAGACGTATGCAGCGGCTGCAGCAGCGGTGCGTCCCGCGCGCAACGACGCGCAACCGTCGGTCACGATCGGCCGCGTCGACATGCCGGTCGGTACGCCAAACCCGCTCGTGCCCGCGATCAATCCCGCGTACCTGTTTCCCGAACGCTTCGACGATATCGTCGAAGACATCGTCGAGAATCGACGCGTGATGCTGATCGGGCACACCGGCTCCGGCAAGACCAGCCTGATCGAACAGATCGCCGCGCGAGCGCAGTACGGCGTGCTGCGCTCGAACATGAACGGCCAGACCACGGTCGGCGATTTCGTCGGCTTCTGGACCGTGAAGGGCGGCGAAACCGTGTGGGTCGACGGCGTGCTGCCCACCGCGATGCGCGACGGCCACTGGCTGATCGTCGACGAAGTGGACTTCGCGGAACCGGCGATTCTCGCGGTGCTCACCGCGGTGCTCGAACCGGGCGGCCGTCTGCTGCTGAAGGAGAAAGGCAACGACATCGTCGCGCCACATCCGTCGTTCCGCCTGTTCGCGACAGCAAATGCAGTTGGCGCGATGAGCCAGTTCCGCCACCTGTATCAAGGCGCGAATCTGATGAATGAAGCGTTCCTCGATCGCTGGCGCGTGTATCTGATCGACTATCTCGCGCCCGATGAAGAAGCCGACGTACTCGTGCGCACGCTCGCGCCACATCTGACGCCCGCCATGGCGCGCACGCTCGCCGCGATCGCCGCCGACTGCCGCGCTGCGTTCGCACGCGAAGATCTCGCGAGCGCGTTCTCGACGCGTCGCCTGCTCGACTGGGCGCAACTGATGCTGCGCACCGGTGACCCCGAGCGAGCGGCCGGCCCCGCGATCTACGCGAAGGTTAGTCCGGAAGATGCCGCGCTGATCCGCAGCATCATCCGGCATTACATCGCGCCGCGCGCGTAACGTCATGCAGCCCGCACGCGGCGCCGATACGTTCGGCTTCGAATCGACGCTCGGCAAGATCGCGCGCGTGCTGACGGGCCAGTACGGCATCGAGGTCGCGTTCAGTCCGGAAGGGCCGCGCGTCGAACGCGGCCGGATCGTGATTCCGTCGTGGGACGTGGTCGACGAGCGCGATCGCGATACGCTCGTCGGCTATCTCGACCTGCTCGTCGCGCGCGCGAAGTATTCGGCCAACGATGCACTCGCCGCGCTCGGTAACGGCACCGACCGGCGACTCGCGCAGGTGATCGAAGACCGGCGCGTCTGCGCGCAACTGCTCGAACGCTATCCCGGCGCGCGTGGGTTCATCGGTCACCTGCGCCGCCACGCCGCGCATGATGCGCGGCAACGCTGGCAAAAACTGTCGTGGCGCGACCGGCTGATCTGGCTTGTCGAGCGGCGGCTGTGGGACGAGACGCCTGACGTCACCGAACTGAGTCCGTCGTTGTCGGCGGCGCTGCATGCGGTCGACGAATCGCTCGCAGCTGCGCGCACGAGCCGCTCGACGCACGACAGCATCGCGGCAGCACACGCGGTGATCGCGACCGTGCGCGCGCTTGCGTCGACGGGTGGCGCGCACAACATGATGTTCACGGTAGACGCTGCCGATGGTTACGACGCGGAATCGGTTTTAGCGACGTTCGATGCGCCCGATCTTCCAGCGCAAGGAGACGGCACCGCCGCACACGATCGCGCCGCGAGCGATTCCACGGGAGGCGCGAACGCGAATGCGACCGACGCCGCGGGCATGGGTCATGCGCCACTCGGGCAGCCTGCGGCAGCGGAAGGACCGGACACCGCTCCGACTACGCCCAATGTGATTGCGCAACGCACCCGGCCACTACTGTCGGTGCCGCTCACGACCGAGTTCGACGTCGTCACCGATCTGACCGGCCGCGGCGACGCACGCGACTGGCACGCACTGCGCACGCTGGCGCGCGCCGAAACGGCACCGCTGAAAGCGAAGCTCGAGCGCGCACTGAAGGCCGACGAACTCACACACTGGAAGCGCGAACAGGAACGCGGCGAAATCGATCGCACGGCACTTGCACGGCTCGCGCGCTCGCCGGGCTATCGGACGCCGTTTCGCGTGAAGCGCGTGACGAAAGGACGTGATGCCGCGGTAACGCTGCTCATCGATCGCAGCGGTTCGATGGCCGGCCGAAAGATCGAACTCGCGCGCCTGTGCGCGGCTGCGTTGTGCGACGCGCTGACGCAGCTCGGCTTCGATTCCGAAGTGCTCGGCTATAGCTCGGTCGAATCGGCGGAGATGAAACAGCTATACGAAAGGCGTCGCGCGGCTGGTGTCGATATGAGTGCGTTCAACCGCACCGTCGAGCGCCTCGATCTGCAAATCTATAAACGCTTCGGTGCGGCGGACCCAAGCGGTCTCGCAATGCTCGAATGCGGTCATGAGAATCCCGACGGCGAAGCTTTAGCGTGGGCAGCCACGCGGCTCGCCGCACACCGTGCCGAACGCAAGATTTTGATGGTGTTTTCCGACGGCTACCCAGCTACCGGGGACGGCGATCCGGCCGTGCTGCGCACCGACCTGCACGCGCGTATCGATGCGATCGGCAACGCGGGGATCGAGCTGATCGGCGTGGGGATTCTCGACGATGCGGTCGAGGCGTTTTATCCGCGGAGTATTGTCGTGCGGAAGCTGCATGAGCTGCCGGGGACGGCGTTTACGGTGTTGAGTGCGATGTTGCTGGAGCGGTGAGTTTTCGGGGTGTCTGACGGAGGTACTTAATGGCTAAGGCTCAATCGAAGCACGTACGCACGGAAGGATTCAAGCCGGTGCGGCACACGAGGGATGACACGGCGCGCCTGCTCAGCAAGCCGGTAGTCAAGGCAGCATACGATGCGCTGGACGATGAATACTCGGCGCTGCGCGCGATTCTGTCCGCCCGTCGCGAAGCTGGGCTGACGCAGGCGCAGATTGCGGAGCGCATGGGCACGACAGCTTCGGCGGTGTCTCGCCTTGAGGCGTCACTGTTGAGTGAAAAACATTCACCGTCGTTCGCGACACTGCGCAAATACGCTGCCGCGTGTGGCAAGAAGCTGGTGATTTCGTTTGCTTGACGCGGCGTTCGCTGGCGCCACGATCGGCGGCTATTTTCGCGTGTTGTCTCCAGGACGGAACCTGTCCGTATTTTTGTGTGCGAGGCGATTAAAGAACTATCCGCGAGCTGAGGTGAAGCGCTCGCCAAACAGACATGCGCCGACGCCGCTCGATTCGCAAAGCTCCGCAGACTCTATTCTGCGCATCGGCGGTCACAGAAAACCAGCATCAAACTTTGGAAAAACCACCCACCTCCTCATATTCCCTACGTTGCGTGAGCCATCTCCGCATCGGGCATTCGACATAGAGGAACAAGCCAACGGAGACCGGAACCGACGCCGCCATGAACAACAGATGCAATCCCACGCCACTGCCCGGCAATACCAGCTTGAGAAAACTCACGCCGGACCAATGCGTGATGTACAGCGCGTAGCTGGATTCACCCAGTAGCACGAACAGCGGCATCTCAAGCACTCTCGTCAACATGGTTGGCCCCGACGCTATCGCGATGATGACAAGTGCGAAAGGACCGATGAACCAGCTATAGCGCACCGCATTGTCGAGAATCCATAGCACAGCACTCGGACCGCTGTAGTTGGGGTGCCATGCGCGATAGACGCTCAGGGCAAGACAGCATGCAATCGTCACGTTACGCCGTGCTGTGGTGGAGAACATGAACGAAAGCGGGTGCTTGCCTGACCCCGAGATGTTCCGGAAATAAAGTCCCGTGAGACAACCTGCAAAGAACTCGGCATAGCGGAGCAGCGGGTTGTATGAAATAACCATATAACCGGTCAATACCTGCACCTTCAAAAGGTAATAGAGCCAGTAGACGACACCCATGTATATCGCCGTACTGCCAATCACTGCCGCAATAAAAGTAACGATGAGTGCACGTTCCGTTCGCAGATGCCTGATCAGCCAGTGCAACACAAACGGGAACGTGGCGTAGAAGAAAAACTCCGTGGACAAGCTCCACGACGGCGTATTGAAAACCATCGCGTAGGGCGTCGCCGGTACCCACGCCTGCAAACCGACCAGATTGAGCAACCACGATGCCCATAGCTCTCCGCCGGAGCTTGCGAGCTGACCGGATTGAAATCGTTCAAACAGATGCCACGGGGCATCGAGTAACAGACCCACCATATACAGTGGGTAGATGCGTGCAAAGCGAAGTCGCGAGAAACGCCAGAAACGCGACTCGCTCACTCCATCGCGAAACCAGTCGACATAGTTGTACGTGAGGATGAAACCGCTCAGCACGAAAAAGAACGTGACGCCGTACTCACCGGCGACAAGCGTCCCCAGCAACCAGTTGGGTAGCGGTCCGAGCATGTCGCGATAGTGAAGCGCGAGAATCCCGAATGCCGCAAAGAACCGCAAGCTGGTCAACGCATTGAGTTTTGGTCTGGATGACAGTGCAACGGACGCATCCGGTGCACTCACGCGTGGTGTCTGCCGCATCGTAGAGGCTCTTGTAGGTGTCTTGTTTTCTCATTGCGCGCCATTTATGCAATGTTTATGCCACTACCCTATAAGTGCATATTTCGCGTTGCGGTGTATAGAAATCGCGCCAGACAGCGAATTGAAGCCGTCGCCCATCGGACGAGGAATGGCAGATGTTTCGCCTGCGGTTACGACAACCCCGGGCACGTTACGTAACGGCACAAACATCCTGCGGCTCACTGTGTGGATCGAGACGCCATCGGCGACCATCTGGGTTTGGGTCTTCTGATGCATGTCAATTCTGAGCGTCGCCACACCCAATCGCATCTACCGCAGCAACCGGTGCCGACTCACCACCGCAAACGCAACCGCCACCGCACCCTTCGCAACCACACGCGGTGAATCAGCCAGCAACGCGCGTCCATTCGACGGCTGTTGTACAAGCGGCCCATACAGATCCGGCCGCCGCGCCGAGAGCCAGCGACGTCCGCGGCTACCTCCAGCGAGCGTCACGTCGAGATCGGCTACCGCGCCGGCTCCTGCCGCATTGCACGTAGCCAGCACGTGTCCCGATGGATCGACGATCATCGCCATAGCGTCGTCAACGCCATCGGCGCTATCGGCAAACACGACAAACATCCCGTTATCTGCCGCCCGCGCCGACAACGCCGCCGCGTCCAGCACATCGTCGACAACGACATCGCGCGCCCTCTCGCGCCGATGCGCAACAACAACCAACGTCGCGTCCATCAACGCAGTCATCCGCACGTTCTCGACCGGATAACTGTCGCTGCCGATCAGGATCGCGATACGTATCCCCCAAGCAGTATCGAACACGGTGAACGCGTCGCCACTGCTGATCCGCCGATGTCCGTCCGCATGCAACTGTCGATGGCAATGCCGCTCGCCACCCGGCAGACACACCACGTAGCTATTGAACAAACGCCCGTCCGGCGCCCGCTCGATCAACCCAGCACCACATGCAACACCAGTCCGATCGACCGCATCGGCAATCATGCGAACCGACGCCCCATCGAGCGGCTCCGCAAGCGCATTGAGCTGTGCGCGTTGCAGCCTCGCGGTATTCGCATGCCCGCTCAGGCTTCTTTCCGGAAACACCGCGAGCGAGATGCCTTCGCGCGCTGCATCGCCAAGCAGCACAGCGATCCGTGCGGCGTTGTGCGCGTTGTCGCCGTCACGCGAAACGAACGGTATCGATGCGACCCGCAACGTCGATGCAGCCACGACGCACTCCCAAAACGACCAATAAACTCCATTGGACCGCCCGGCCTTCGATAAGTAAAATGAATGTTTTTACCGATTCGATTACCTGAAAGAATGGAATCCGGATGGAACTGAAACTGCTGCGTGCGTTTCTGACCGTGACCGAGCTTGGGCATTTCGGCCGCGCCGCCGATGCGCTGCACGTCAGCCAGCCCGCGCTCAGCAAGCAGATCGCGGCACTCGAAGCATCGCTCGGCGCGCGGCTATTCGAGCGCGGCCGGCACGGCGCGGAACTGACGGCGTTCGGTACAGGCTTCGCCGGCGATGCGGAGCAACTGGTGCGTCAGGCCGACGACATCCTCGCGCGTGCCCGCGAATCGGCGTCCGGGAAGCGTGGCCATCTGCGCATCGGGCTCGGGCTGTCCACGCTCACCCATACGCCGAAGCTGATCGCCGAATTCCGCCAACGCTATCCGGACATCGGTGTGACGCTCAACGATCTGTCGTCGGCCGAGCAGACCCGGCGCATTCTCGCGGGTACGCTCGACGTCGGCTTTCTGCGCCTGCCGGCCGACACGGGGTTGTCGGCGTTCGCGGTCGTCGACGAAGCACTTGCACTCGCAGTCCCCGAGCACGCACGGTGGAAACGCCTGCCTGCCGATCTGAACGAACTGAACGAGATCGGCTTTATCGCGCTGTCACGCGTACGTGGGCCGGGGCTCAACGCGCAGATCGACCGCTGGTGCGGCAAGCACGATTTCGTGCCGCGCGTGATCCAGCAGGCCGACGACATCCAGTCGGTGCTGGCCGCCGTCGCGGCGGGTGTCGGCGCGGCACTGCTGCCTTCGCGCGTGCGCTATCTGCTGCGCGACGCACGCGTACTGTCGCTGCGCGATCCGTCGACGCGCTGGCACGTCGGTCTCGCATGGCAAACCGGCCGCGACGATGCGGTGGTGAAGCGCTTCATTTCATTCGTACGCACTTCGACCCGCGGCACGCGCTAAACGCACCCTAAACGGAATGTCCCGCGCAACCCGCTATGATGTGCACATTACCCTCTGCCGCACCCGCGGCGGACAGCTGGAGAATTCATGGCCTCATTACAGGAAAGCGCCAGCATGGCGCTGTTTTGCGACTTCGAGAACGTCGCGCTCGGTGTGCGCGACGCCAAGTTCGAGAAGTTCGACATCAAGCCGATTCTCGAGCGGCTGCTGTTGAAAGGCAGCATCGTCGTGAAGAAAGCGTATTGCGACTGGGATCGCTACAAGGGCTTCAAGGCCGCGATGCACGAGGCGAGCTTCGAGCTGATCGAAATCCCGCACGTGCGCCAGTCCGGCAAGAATTCGGCGGACATCCGGCTCGTCGTCGACGCACTCGATCTCTGCTACACGAAATCGCACGTCGACACGTTCGTCATCATCAGCGGCGACTCGGATTTTTCGCCGCTCGTATCGAAGCTGCGCGAGAACGCGAAGAAAGTGATCGGCGTCGGCGTGAAGCAATCCACCTCCGATCTGCTCGTCGCGAACTGCGACGAATTCATTTTCTACGACGACCTCGTGCGCGAACAGCAGCGCGCCGCCGCGCGGCGCGATCAGGACGCGGGTACCGGTACTGCCGCGGGTCCGAAGCGCTCGCCCGACGAAGACCGGCAGCGCAAGAAGGAGGTCGAGGAGCGCAAGGCGCGCGCGATCGCGCTCGCCGTCGAGACGTTCGATGCACTCGCAGCCGAACGCGGCGAGAGCGGCAAGATCTGGGCATCGGTGCTGAAGAGCGCGATCAAGCGTCGCAAGCCGGACTTCAACGAGTCGTACTACGGCTTCCGCGCGTTCGGCAATCTGCTCGACGAAGTGCAGGCACGCGGTTTGTTCGAAGTGGGCCGCGACGAGAAGTCGGGCGCGTTCGTTTACCGGTCGACGCCCGCGTCCGCCGATGCGCCTGTGAACACGGGCAATGAAGGACGCGCGAAGAAGAATCAGGGGAACAAGGATAAGCCACGTAAGGGTCGCCGCAACGACGCGGGTTCCGGGCAGCGACCAGCCGTCGAGCCGGTGTTCGCCGATGCTGATGAACCGCCGCGGTACGAGGTTGACGAGGAATCGACGGAATTTTTTGAAGCGCATGGGGCCGTCGATCACGATCAGCAGCCCGATTTGTGGGCCGATTCACAGAGCGACTCGCACAACGACCCACAACCCGACGCGCAGCCCGAGCCCACCCAACCTCGCGCACCGGCTCGCAAACGCGCGGCACCGCGTCGCGGCAAGACCACTGCAAAGAAGACTGCGGCAACCGACACGCCGCCCGCACCCGTCGCCGAAGAGCCCGCGGCAAAGAAGCCCGCTCGCAAGTCGCCACCGCGACCGCGCCGTGCGCGCAAGGCAGCCGGCCCGACAAGCGACGAGTGACGCACTCGCACACCGCCGCCCGCGCGAAACCGGCGCGAGCGGCGGTGTGACAGCCTGACGAACGTCAGGGCGTCCCGTTCCGGCAATATTCGGCGCCGCGCACCGCAGGAAACGAAGGATGATAGAGCGGCGTCTCGAGCCAGCGGTTCACCAACCGAGACGATTGCACCTCTACGCGCCGGGTGGCCTCGACGTATCCGACGCGCTCGCATCAGTCGCAACACCGACACCAACGCTGTCGCCCTTGCCAGGCAGCGCCACTTCGGCCGCATCCCCCTCCCCCGGCGGCGTCGCAATATCCCAGCACGAGATAAACAACGCAGCAATCAACGGCCCGATCACAAAGCCGTTGATGCCGAACACCGACATCCCGCCGACCGTCGAAATCAGTATGACCCAGTCGGGCAGCTTCGTATCCTTGCCGACCAGAATCGGGCGCAGCACGTTGTCGACGGTGCCGATCACGAGCGTGCAGAACAGGATGAGCACGATGGCCTTCCACAGCGGACCCGCGAGCAGGAAGTACGCGGCCGCGGGCACCCAGACGAGCGCCGAGCCGATCGCCGGCAGCAGCGACAGGAACGCCATCAGCGTGCCCCACAGCAGCGCGCCCTTGATGCCGAGCACGGCGAAGATGATCCCGCCGAGCAGCCCCTGCACCGCGGCCACCGCGATGTTGCCCTTGACGGTCGCGCGCACGACCGTCGCGAAGCGGGCGAGCAGCCGTTCCTTGTGCGAGCGTTCGAGCGGTACCGCGTCGCGGATGCGTCGCGAGATCGTGCCGCCGTCGCGCAGCAGGAAGAACACGAGGTACAGCATGATGCCGAAGCCAACCGCGAACTGCAGCGTGTTCTGTCCGATCACGACCATCTGGCTGGCGACGAACTGGCTGATCTTTGCCGCACCGTCCGCGAGCTTCGCCTGCACGCCGTGCATGTCGGCGAGACCGACGTTGTCGAGCGCGTGTTGCGCAAACTCGGGCAGCGCCTGCACGGCCTTCTGGAAAACCAGCGCGAAATCCCATTGACCGTGCTGGATCTGCGCATACGCAAAGGCCACTTCCTGAACCAGCGTGCCGATCATCACACTCACCGGCAAGATCACGATCAGCACGCACAGCACGAGCGTGGTCAGCGCGGCGAGATTGGGCCGGTTGCCGAAGCGCACCGTGAGGCTGCGCTGCAGCGGCTGGAACAGCAGCGCGAGAATGGTGCCCCAGAAGATCGAACCGAAATACGGCAGCAGGATCCAGACGAGCGCCAGCGAAACCGCGAACAGCAGCGCGTAGAAACTCTTCTGGGTGCGGCGGCTCCGGTCATCCGGATGCCGGTCGCTGTTGTAGTGGTCGTCGTCGTTCATGTTCTCGCACGCGTGCGAGCCGCCCCGACGCATGCGCCGGGGCGGCTCAGGAAAAAACATCGCTGGCGAGAGTGGCCTTCGCAGCCACGCCCGCCGGCGACGGCGGGTCACTTTTTATCGATCGCGTCGCGAAGCTTGTCCTTCGCTTCGCCGACGTTGCGCTGCACGGTACCGGTGGCCTTCTCGACCTTGCCTTCGGCTTCGGTCGCGCGGTCGCCGGTCACCTTGCCGACCACCTCTTTCACCGAACCCTTGATTTCCTTTGCTGCACCCTTGATGCGATCCTTGTCCATGACGACTCCGTACGGTTGTGCGAATGACAATCCACCTGTGATCCGTGTGGATGACGCCCAATGTACCGTCGCGATGCAAGCCGGCCTAGATCACGCAGTACCGGTCGAACCGGTACTTCCGTACTGATTTGTCGCCTGTCCGCGTACTGTTCTTATGTACCACCCTTGCGCCGCCGCGGCTTCTCGTAACCGACGATGCCCCGCTCGCGCGCCCACACGATCGCGGCGCTGCGCCGGTGCACGCCGATCTTGCTGTACAGCGTCGACACGTGATTGCGCACGGTGTTCGGCGCGAGGTTCAGCGTCCGCGCGATCTCCTCGTTGTCGTACCCCTGGCAGATCAGCCCGAGCACCTCGCGTTCGCGCGACGTCAGTTCCGACAATTCGCCACCACTCGCCGCCACGCCGTTCGGCTGACGGATCTGCGCGAGCTTTTCGATCACCGTGCGGCTGAACCACGACGTGTCCTTCATCACGGCCTCGATCGCGGCAAGCAGTTCCACTTCCGAACGCTTGCGCTCGGTGATGTCCTGGATCACGCTCAGCACGCAGCGCTGTCCGTGGATCGTCACCGCCTCCGCCGACACGAGGCAGTCAATCGTCGCACCCGACTTCGTCTGCAACTGGATCTCATAGTTGCGCACGCTGCTGTGCTTTTCCATCGCCGCCTGCAGATCCGCCGATGCTTCACGCACGGTCCACAGACCCAGTTCGTCGAACGTCCGCGCGACGACTTCCTCAGCCGCATAGCCGGTCGTTTCGGCGAACGCATCGTTGACGTCCATCAGCGCGAAGTCGTCGAGCGAGCTGACGGTCATCGGCACCGGTGCGAGCCGGAACGCCTTCGAAAAGCGCTCTTCCGTGTGCCGCAGCGCGTCTTCGGCCTTGCGGCGCGGCTCCATGTCCATGAACGTGAACAGCATGCAGTTCTCTTCGCCGATCTCGATCGGCTGGCCCGCGACTATCACGAGCTTGGTCGTGCCGTCGGGCAATTGCAGCATCGCTTCCATCTGACCGATCGTGCGCCCTTCGTTCAGATTCTCGATGGCATGCTCGCGCCGCTCCGCGCCTTCGAGCACGTCCACTTCGTAGGCCGAGCGGCCGATCACGTTCTCGCGCGCGTGGCCGGTCATCTCCAGGAAACCCTGATTGACCTTCACGTAGCGCAGGTCGGCGAGCCGGCAGATCACCGCGGGTGCCGGGTTCGCGTTGAAGGTCTTCTCGAAGCGCTCCTCCGCGCTGAAGCGTTCGGTGACGTCCTGGATCACGAGCGCAAGCGACTCGGGCTCGCCGGCCGCATCCACGAGAACCAGGCTGCGCACCTGGTGCACGTGGCGGAAATCTTCGTCGGCGGGTTTCGTTACTTCGACGATCACGTCGCTGAACAGTTCGCCGGCCAGCACGCGCGCGATCGGATACTGATCGGCCTGCAGCGGATGATTATTGCGATAGATCAGCTTGAACGTCTTGCGAAAGCCGCGCGGTGTGCCGCCTAGCCCGTTGACGTCTTCGACGCCATGGATCGCGAGCGCGGTTTCGTTGGCCCAGACGATCGATCCGTCCGGATCGATGAGGACGATGCCCTCGGTCAGGCCGGCGACGATCTGCTGCAATTGCCGGCGGTCGGCTTGCGGCCTCGCCTCGTTTTTATTCATCTGGCGGTACCTGTCTCGATACGTGATGGGGCATTCTATCGGCCTCGCGGGCGTTTTCACCGCCCGGCACGTTTCGATACGCGTCGAAACGTGCGGAAGACCGCCTCCTCTATGATGGATGGATCGAAGGAGACGGACATGTGCCCGCAACCGAATATCGCATCCACAGCGTTCCTGATCGCCGACCCCGCTCGCGCGAACATGCTGATGGCGCTCGTCGCAGGCCGGGCGCTGCCGGCCGGCGAGCTCGCCTATGCCGCCGGCGTGACCGCGCAGACGGCCAGCACGCATCTCGCCAAGCTGCTCGATGGCGGGCTCGTCACCGTCGAAATCGAGGGACGGCATCGCTACTACCGGCTATCCGGCCCGCATGTCGCGCTCGTGCTCGAAAACCTCGCCGCGATCGATCCCGTCGCACCGGTGCGCCGCCGGCCGCTCGGCCGCGAGGCGCAGAACCTGCGCTTCGCGCGCTGCTGCTACGACCATCTCGCGGGACAGGTCGGCGTGGCGATCGCGCAGGCGCTGCAGCTACGCGGCTTCATCGTACCCGCAGCGGACAAGCGTTTCGATGTGACGCCCGCGGGCACCGCATGGTTCCGTCAACTCGGCCTCGACATGGACCGGCTGCGCGGCACGCGTCGCGGGCTCGCGCGTCAGTGTCTCGACTGGACCGAACGCGAGCACCACCTGGCCGGCCCGCTCGGCGTGCAGTTCATGAGCGCGCTGTGCGAGAACGGCTGGATGCGCCGGGTGTCGGCGTCGCGCGTCGTGCAGGTGACGCCCGTGGGGTGGGCGGGATTGAAGGCGGAGCTGGGAATCGAGGGAAGGCTGGGGGAGTTGACCCAGGGGCGGTAGGGGTGGGTTTGAAGACTCCTGCATGCTGCGACCAGCATCGATCCGCTGCATAATTCCGTTCACGTTAAGCCATGCACGATGCCATCCATCGATTTTCAGACAACGGAGTCACGTAGTGAGACAACTCATCAGTTCAGGCTCGACCTTCGAAGAGCAGATCGGTTATTCGCGCGCAGTGGTTTCTGGAGACTGGGTCTTTGTTTCGGGTACGACGGGCTTCGACTACGCATCGATGACGATCTCGGACAGCATCGTCGAGCAAACCGACCAATGCCTGAAAAATATCGAGGCGGCTCTTCATCAGGCAGGTTCCGACCTGCGGGACGTCGTCCGCGTCACGTATGTGCTGCCTGACGGCTCTGAGTTCGAGCAATGCTGGCCCGTGCTGAGAAAGTATTTCGGAACGGTACGTCCCGCAGCGATGATGATTTCCGCGGGCCTCGCCGATCCACGCATGAAGATCGAGATCGAAGTCACGGCGCTGAAGCACTCCGGGACGTGATCCACCTCGACACCGGAGCCTCTTTGCCCGCCACCCCTGCCCGCATCGCCTGCCTGCACACCGCGCACAGCAACATCTCATTGTTCGAGCGCGCCGCCGCTGCTGCCGGCCGTCCGCTCGCGCTGCGACACGAGGTCCGCGCCGATCTGCTCGAACGCGCGGAACACGCAGGCGCGATGACGCCCGACCTCGCCGCCGAGACCGAACTCGCGCTGCGCGCGCTCGCCGGCGACGCGGACGCAGTGCTTCTCAACTGCTCGACGCTTGGTCCCGCCGCCGATGCGTTCGCCGCAAGCTCGACCGTACCGGTCTTGCGTGCCGATGCCGCGCTCGCGCAGCGTGCGGTGGCGCAAGGCGAAGGCGGCACGGTCGTCGTGCTGTGCACGGTGCAAACGACGCTCGTCCCCACGACCCGCACGTTCGCCGACGCGGTGGCCGCGTCCGCGTGGCCCGACACGTCGGTCGACGTGCGTCTCATCGATGGCGCGTGGGCCCGCTTCAAGGCCGGCGATCTGCCCGGCTACCTCGCATCGATCGCCGAGGCCGCGGACCAGGCCTACGACAGCGGCGCGCACATCGTCGCGTTCGCGCAGGCATCGATGGCCGATGCCGCGACGCGGTTGCATAACGGCCGTGGCCGCATCGCGCTCGACAGTCCCACCGCTGCCATCGAAGCCCTCGTCGCCGCACTCGCCGTGCGCTAGCGCGCGACGGCATACCGATCACTCCCTGCCCGACCGCGTGATCAGTCGGGTGCTTCGCTGATAGGTCAGAAACGCCCAGATCCAGTCCAGAAGCACGGTCATCCGGTTACGGCCACCGACCAGAAACGCGATGTGAGCGGCGCCCCAGAACCACCATGCGGGCGCGCCCCACAGCCGCATTCCGCCGATCTCGGCGACAGCAGCCTGTCGACCGATCGTGGCGAGACTCCCAACGTGAGCGTAGCGAAATGGCGGTGGTACAGCACGGCCTCTGAGCGACGCATCGATGACCCGGGCAACGTAGGCCCCCTGCTGTTTGGCTGCTGGCGCAAGCCCCGGCACCGCTGCTCCATTCCACCCGGTTGAAAGCGCCGTATCTCCTATCGCGAAGACCCCGGGTCGACCGGGTACGGAAAGGTCCGGGTCGACGCATAACCTTCCAGACGAATCGGCGGCGACTCCGAGCCACTCGGCTGCAGGCGATGCCGCGACACCCGCTGCCCATAGCACCGTCCGCGCAGCGATACGTTGCCCACCGAAATCGACTCCTTCGCCGTCGATCGATGTCACCCGCGCACCCAAACGCACATCGACACCCAAAGTCCTGAGCGAATGCTCTGCCGCCGCTGACGACGCCGCTGAAAACGCAGGAAGGATGCGGGGTCCGGACTGCAGAAGGATCACGCGTGCAGTCGCGGGATCGATCGCGCGATATTCGTCACCCAGGCCATGACGGGCCAGTTCAGCGATGGCCCCGGCCAGCTCGATACCCGTAGGGCCACCGCCAACGATCACAAACGTAAGCCACGCGACCCGAGCGGGCTCATCGGCGGCATTCTCCGCTTCCTCGAACGCGCGAAGCAGACGGCCGCGTATGGAGGTTGCGTCTTCGACGCTCTTGAGCCCCGGTGCGAACGACGCCCAGTCATCCCTGCCGAAGTAGCTATGTCTCGCGCCAGTGGCCATGACCAGGCGATCGAATTTCACGCGAAGCGTGTCGATCAGCACTTCGCTGGCCGCGAAATCAACGCCGGTCACCTCGCCCAAACGGACACGCACATTGCGCTGACGACGGAACAGACTTCGGATAGGCGCCGCAATTTCGGCGGGCGACAGCGCGGCCGTTGCAACCTGATAGAGCAGCGGTTGAAACAACTGGTGATTGCGCTGGTCGATCAGCGTGATCTGGCAATTGGTATGTCGAAGACCTCGAACAGCGGCGACGCCACCGAACCCTCCACCCACGACGACGACATGCGTCAGCGCGCTCTGCGCATCCTGCTGGCCGCGTTGAAGCCAGCGGCGCAAGCCTAGATCGAGTAACTGATCGATCGACAACACGCCTGCACCCGACGCCGCAAACAAAAGCAGCAACAGAAGGATCGCGGCGCGATCGTCCATCGACATCGCGACGCCGGCCAGTGGAATCGTCAAGGCGACCACGAGCGCGGCACCACGCGTCGCGGCACCAAGCAAAAGCGCACCTTCGATGACGAGTGCCCACCACTGCGGCCGGATCAGCGCCGACGTGGCATCGCCAAACATCGCGAACGGCAACGACGAAGCATAAAGCGCGGTGAGTGGTGTGATTGCCAGGAAGAGACCGGCACGAATCAGCAACTGCATCACCGGTGTCACGAAGCGGGTGATCCATTGGTACAGCTGGCAGATCATCCGCAGCGGACCGAACGGACTCGACGCCATGCCTCGGGCGAGCAGATGATCCACAGAAAATGCACCCGGCCCGTTCACGACGACCCAGGCTAGCAGCGCAAGCCTGGCACCGATGGCACCTGCCGCAAGGGGACTGGACGCATCCACGGCCATACTCATGACGAGAATGACCGCAACAGGACGCGTGAACAATCCGACGCTCAGCAGCAGTGGCAACACCCCCTGTGTGGCAGCTTCGACGGCCGATGGCACGCGCAGGATCGCGGTCGCGTGTGCGGCATTTCCGTCGGTGGCCATCTCCATGACGCGATGTACCAGCACGACCTGCCCAAACCAGAGCCTCGCCAGGAAAAGCAGCAGCGGCACGCAGAGCGAGCGACTGGCAACGCAGAAGCCGGCAATGCGATCGAAAGTGTCCCGGATCATAGCGGCGCTCACACGGAAGCGAACGTGAGGAAAGCCAGGCGCGTCCACACGTCTGACGAATGCGACCGGGCAGGTTGGCGGGCGGGATGCGCGGTGCCCGACAATCTGCCTGAGCTAGTTACTGCACGGTCTTTGCAGGCATTCCATCATCGGCCCGTGGCATACCGTGCATGTCCATATCGGACATTGGCGGCTTCTTTGTCATGTCGCCATGAACCCGGTTCCACGGGCTTGAAACGGGCTCGCCGTGGTAGGTCATCCCTGCGGTTGCCGCGCCGTGAGCGCCACCGCTGCCATTTCCACCGTTGCCATTGCCTCCAGCCTGCGCATACGTCGCAGCGCACGCGCAGAGTGAGACGGCAGCGACACGGGCGAGCAGAATTCTAAACGTCGACTTTTCCATGATGTTTCTCCTGCGAGTTCGGCGCGTGCCATGGCAGCGTCGAAGTCTGGTGCACCGCTAGAGTGACTGTTGAAAGACGTATTGCGCAGCGGAGAAGCGCAACCCGCTGCCCCGCGTTCGGACCGGCCAGAAATTTGCCTCGTCCCGGCGCCGGGCATGGTCGTAAGTCGCAGTTCGGCACCGAAAATGACAGAGCCGGGATGAATTGGCTTTGTTCGTTCGGCAGGTGCGCGCGCACATTGAAGAGGAGAAAATAGAAGCATTGCGGAAGCAAACGTAACGGCAGTCCCGCCGTTACTCCCCGGTGCGTTGCGCACGAGGATTTCAGAGCCCCCCGCTTCCGCGCGATTTCAGTCTTTCACTTCCGACCTTCGAGATTTCTGACCTTGCTTCGTGAGAATGGCCTTCCACTACGTGGCAAGGTCAGGGCGGGGTGCTCCGCGAAATAGACCACGGGCTGCCCGGCGTAGTGCCACCACCCGGATGCGCGCAGCCCGCCGATGCCTTTCAGGTCGGCGTAGTTACTGATTCTCCAGAGCCACATCAGGCGACGTAACCTTCATCGATCTGGATCAGCGCCTCCTCCACCAGACGCGCGCCGTGTTCCGTGCTCGCCATGTCGAGTGCCGATCTGCCACCGAAACGGACGAGGTCTGCACGCAGCCAGGTCATCGCCTTGTCCGGTGAGCCGAAGGCCGCCGTCGCCTGCGCAAGAATCCTCGCGAGCCGGATCGCCTTGTCCGATTCGTCGGCCGACAGACATTCCTGATGCTGCCGGCGATGCGTGAGGGTGCGACGCGGGATAATGAACGCCAGTTCATCCGATTTCAGCCCATGTTCGGACAGGCGGTCGATCAGGCTGACGTCGACCCGCGCGCTGGCGAGTTCGGCGAGATCGGCACCGGAGCGCACGCGCGCATCCAGCAGCTGCTCGAGCATGCTGAATTCGGTGCTGCGGGGATCCGCTGCGCCGGTCGGCTTGAATGCGATGGTCGACATACACACCTCGTTTGGCAATTTGCCCAGTTATTGCAGGCATTTTGCCGAAACTGGGCAACCCGATCAGGCCGGCGCGGCACCGCCTGACCTTCCTCTCGCGCTTCGAAGCCCGGCGTCTTTTCACCCGCTTATCCCAAACTCGGTCTACTGTGTTTTGAGCGGCGCCTGCCCTTGCCGATGTTCCATCTCGTGAGCAGCAGCGTGACTGCGCCCTCACAGCGCCAGCACGCTAACCCCCACCTCCACCTGATGCGCCCCACCGCCGAGAATCATCCCGCGCAGCAGCGACACATCGCTATAGTCGCGGCCGGTGGCAAGCGTCACGTGATCAAGGTCCGCGAGCACGTCGTTGGTCGGATCGAGATCGATCCAGCCGCTCGCCGGACAATGCACCGACACCCACGCATGCGACGCATCGGCGCCGATCAGCCGCGGCTGTCCCGGCGGCGGATCGTTGCGCAGATAGCCGCTCACGTAGCGCGCCGGCAGCCCGAGCGAACGCAGACAACCGATCATCACCTGCGCGAAGTCCTGGCACACGCCGATGCGTAGCTCGAACGCACGCGCGGCGGGCGTATCGAAAGTCGTCGTCGCGGGCTTGTACTCGAAGTCCGCGTGAATCCGGTGCATCAGGTCGATCGCGCCGACGACGAGCGGCATGCCCGGCGCGAAGCTCTTCAACGCGTAGTCGCGCAGCGCGGACAGCAGCACGATGTTCGGCGACGCAAAGCAGAACTCCGACTCCGGCAGAAACGCGCTGCCCGCGCGAAACCGCAGCCGCTCGGCGACCGTTTCCCACGGCGGCGTCGCGACCGGGTCGAGCGCGTGCCAGCGCGGCGACAGCTCGACCACGGTCTCGCTCGTCATCTGCAGCGACTCGTGCGGCGCGTCGAGCGAAAAATAGAGCACGTCGTTGCCGAACGCGTCGATGCGGCTGTTCAGATAGGACGGTGCCGGCTCGATGTGCTCCTGGTGCGACACGACACGCTGCCACGGACACGCGAGCGGCCGGATCGTCGCGAGATGCTGCGCGGTTTCGACCGGCGTCGAGTAGTGGTACGCGGTGCGGTGCGACACCGCGAGCACCGTTGCGCCAGTTGAACCCATAGCGGCCGTCATGCGGACACCTGCGCGGACGGCGTGCTCGCGTGGCTGAAATAGCGTCCGCTGATTTCGTTCGATGCCGCGACGACATGCCCCGTCAGCCGGTCGCATAGATCGATCAGTAACGGATAGCCGCCGTCCGCATCGGTTTCGCACAGCTGCTCGAGCGTCGGCAGCGACGTGACCGGCGGCATCAGCTCGGCGAACGGCATGCGCCGCGTGCTGCCCGCAGCCGCCGCGATCTCGTCGAGCTTCGTGCGCAGCCGCGTATAGACACCGTACAGGCCGCGCGGATTGGTCTGGTCGACGACCAGCATATCGATCAGCGCGGGCATCTCGAAGCGGCCCGGATACAGCGAGCGGTACGTGAGCGTGCAGTCGAACAGCGGCAGCAGCAGATCGAAGCCCACGGGTTTGCCGAGCGTGCCCTGGCCCGCGATCGTGCGCAGGAACGTCGACATCGTCGCGATGCGTTCGATATGCCGGCCGACGAACAGCAGTCGCCACGCTTCGTCGCGCATCATCCGGTCGCCCTGGGCGCCGCTGATCGCCGACAGTTGCGTGGCGAGATATTCGAGCGCGTCGGCGAGCATCACGCGGTCGTAACGTCCGACGCCGCTCGCAAGCGCAATGCGATGCAGCGAATCGCGGAAGTCGTTGCGCGCGGCGAGAATCGTGCGCCAGTGATCGTTCGACAGCCGTCCACGGACTTCGCCGCACGCGCGCGCCTGGCTCGCGAGGTTCTGGCCGATGCTGGTCGCGGCGCCGCTCTCGTTGAGCCCAGCCACCAGCACGCGCTCGAACGCCTGCGGCGAGGTATGCGCGAGCGTATCGACCGATGGAATCAGCCCGCACTGCGACGCGAGTTCGACTAGCGTCGCGAACATCGCATCGGCGTCGCTGCCTTCAAGCGAACCGAGGATCAGCCGGCACAGGCGCACGTTGTTCTCGGCGCGCTCGCCATAGCGGCCGGCCCAGAACAGGTTCTCCGCCGCGCGGCTCGACACCGTGCGATGCTTGCGTGCGAGGTCGCCGGGTTTCATCGGCGAAGGCAGCAGTGAGAACGTCGAGCCGGCGTGGCTCGACAGCACCCACGTATCGACGCTGCTGCCGCCGTGCTGCATCGACACGGTCGCCTGGCGCTCGGCCGCGAGTCGCGTGAAGCCGCCCGGCAGCACGCTCCACTCGCCGTCGAGACCGGCAATCGCATACGCGCGCAACACCGAGGGCCGGCCGCCGAGCGTGCCCTCTTCGTAGCGCGGCGTGCTCGAATACGGCAGCGGTGCCTGGATCGTGAACGTATCGGGCGCGGCGTCGATCCGCGCGCGCCAGTCGGCAAGCCGCTGCGCACCCGATGCGATGCCCTGCGGCGCGACCTGGTCCGGGCCTGGCCACGTCGGCAGCACGAAACCGGTGTCGCGCTGCGAGAACGCCTCGTCGCGCGCCGCCGCTTCGCCGCACCACCACGTCGGCACCGACCGCAACGCGAGCGGCTCGCCAAGCAGCGTCTGCGAGATGGCCGGCAGGAAGCCATGCAGTGCCGGTGATTCCGCGAAGCCCGCGCCCGGCACGTTCGACACCATTACGTTACCCGCGCGCATCACCTGCAACAGACCGGGCACGCCGATCGTCGAATCGGCGCGCAGTTCGACCGGATCGCAGAACGCGTCGTCGAGGCGGCGCAGCACCGCGTGCACGCGCTCGAGTCCCGCCAGTGTTTTGAGATAGAGCCGGTCGTCGCGCACCGTGAGGTCCTTGCCCTCGACCAGCGTCACGCCGAGATAGCGCGCGAGAAACACGTGCTCAAAATAGGTTTCGCTGAACGGACCCGGCGTGAGCAGCGCGATGTGCGGCTCGCCGCGCTCGCCGTCGCGCATCGTCGTGCGCGCGGCCTGCGCGAGCGTTGCGATCAGCTGCGAATACGACGGCGCGAGACGACTCACACGCATCGCGCGGAACGGGTCGGCGAACAGGCTGGATACGATCAAGCGGTTTTCCAGCGCGTAGCCGAGCCCCGACGGCGCCTCCGTGCGATGCGACATCACCGCCCACGCGCCGTCCGGCGCACGCGTGAGATCGACCGCGACGATCTGTAGATACTGGCCCGACGCGGGCGCAAAGCCGCGCACCGCGCGCAGGTAACCCGGATGACCGAACACCAGTGCGGGCGGCAGTAGCCCGCGCTGCAACAGCGTCTGCGGGCCATACGTGTCGGCGACGATCGCTTCCATCAGCCGTGCGCGCTGCGCGACGCCGCGCGCGATCGCGGCCCATTCGTTTTCGTCGATCAGGAACGGCAGCAGGTCGAGCGCCCACGGCCGCGGTTCGCCCTTGTCGGCGTAGACGTTGTAGCTGATGTCGTTGTCGCGGATCTGTTGCGCGACCGATGCAATCCCGTGATCGAGGCCTGCTATGCCTTCTTCGCCGAGCAGCTCGAAGAACTGCCGCCACGAGCCGCGCAGTGCGCCGTTCGTATCGCGTAATTCGTCCCAGTGGCCCTCTCTGACCGGCAGCGCGCGGAGCAGCGCAAGCGCATCCGCGTGCGGCGCGGCAATCTCGAAAGGCAGGGTCGATTGAGATTGAGATTGAAAAGCCAAGGTCGTGTCGCTTCGAAGGGTTCGTTATACGGTTGCGTGTTCTGCCCTCGCCTTATTGCGATACCAATTGCTATCGCAATAAGGCGAGGGCAGGCGACCGGTGCGGTTCGCACGCCGGTCCGGGCATACAGAGTCCGGACCGGTGTGCGGGCGCGCGTCAACGATAGCGCAGGTCGAGCGTGAACGGAAACTCCAGGCTGCGCTCGCGCGGTTCGACGATGGACGCGCCTGGCGTGTGTCCCATCGCAAAAAAGCGCGCGCGGCGCCGGCTTTCGGCTTCGTACGCGTTGACCGGGAACGTGTCGTAACTACGCCCGCCCGGATGTGCGACATGATACTGGCATCCGCCGATCGAGCGGCCGGTCCATGTGTCGATCACATCGAATGTGAGCGGCGCGTGGACGTCGATCGTCGGATGCAGCGCGGTCGGTTGCTCCCATGCGCGGAAGCGCACGCCGGCCACATGCTCGCTGACGCGGCCCGTCGGCTGCAACGGCAACGGCACGCCGTTCACCGCAATCACGTGACGGCTGCCGTTCAGCCCGAGCGCCCGCACCTCCAGTCGTTCGACCGACGAATCGACGTAGCGCACCGTCCCGCCCGGCGAGCCCTCCTCGCCCATCACGTGCCACGGTTCGAGCGCGGTGCGCAGCGTCAGCTCGATGCCGCTGGTCTGCAATTCGCCGACGAGCGGGAAGCGGAACTCGAAGTGCGGCGCGAACCATTCGCGCTCGAACGCATAGCCCGCGTGACCGAGGTCGTCGAGCACGTCGTCGAAATCCATCTGCACGAACGTGCCGAGCAGGAAGCGGTCGTGCAGCTCGGTGCCCCAGCGCGTGAGCTTCGCGGTGTACGGCGTGTTCCAGAACCGCGCGACCAGCGTGCGCAGCAGCAGTTGCTGCACGAGGCTCATCCGCGCGTGCGGCGGCATCTCGAAACCGCGCAGCTCCAGCAGACCGAGCCGGCCGGTCGGACCGTCGGGCGAATAGAGCTTGTCGATACAGAACTCGGCGCGATGTGTATTGCCCGAGACGTCGATCAGGATGTTGCGCAGCGTCCGGTCGATAAGCCACGGCGGCAGCGCGGCGCTCTCGCGGCCGCCAAGCAGATCGATCTGATGCTGCAGTTCCTTGAACGCGATCTCGAGTTCGTAGAGCTGGTCGTTGCGTGCCTCGTCGACGCGCGGTGCCTGGCTCGTAGGCCCGATGAACAACCCCGAGAACAGATACGACAGCGACGGATGGTTATGCCAGTACGTGATCAGACTCGCGAGCACGTCGGGGCGCCGCAGGAACGGACTGTCGGCCGGCGTCGCGCCGCCGAGCACGAAGTGATTGCCGCCGCCGGTGCCCGTGTGCCGTCCGTCGACCATGAACTTCTCCGGGCACAGATAGATCTCGTGCGCGGACTGGTACAGAAACTCGGTATGGTCGACGAGCTGATCCCAGCTTGCCGCCGGATGGATGTTCACCTCGATCACGCCCGGATCCGGCGTGACCTGCAGCACCTTCAGCCGCGGATCCCGCGGCGGCGGATACCCTTCGACGATGATCCTCATCTTCAGGTCCGCTGCGGTCGCCTCGACGGCTGCGAGCAGGTCGAGGTAGTCGTCGAGCGCGACGACCGGCGGCATGAACACGTGCAGCATCTTGTGGCCGCTGCCGAACTCGGCGGTCTCCACTTTTGGACCGGCCGCGCGTGCGGGGTCGCGGACTTCGACGCAGATCGCGGTGCGCAGCAGTTCTCTGGCAGATTCACCGTGCGCGGGTGGGTGTTCGTGCGAGTGGGCGGCCGTAGAAGCTGCGTCGCCCTTTGCACCGTTCGCACCGTCACCGCGCGCGGCATCCGCCGCATCGCTCAACCCGTCGCCGCGATACTGCATCCGCAGTTCGGTCGCGCTGCGCAGCGGCGCCGGCGGCGCGAACGGATCGTGCTCGTGAATCCACGGATAGTCGGCCTTCGATACCCACGGCAGCGAATCGAGCGGCAGCCGGTAACCCATCGGCGAATCGCCGGGGATCAGAAACATGCGGTCTTCACGGAAGAACCACGGGCCGCTGACCCAGCGGCTGGGCTCCATCCTCGATGCGTCCTCGCGCCCGAGCGGCAGCACGTAGCCGGTCACCGAAGGCAACCCCGCGTCGAACACGCGACGCAGCCGTACGCGCTCCAGCTCGTCGTCGAGTCGCGAATCGAATGGGTCGACGTTGACCGGCAGCCGGCGTTCGCGCCACAGGTAGTAAAAGACATCCTCGTAGCCGGGCAGCACGTGCTGCGCGTCCACCGACAGCTTGCCCGCCAGATGACGGATGAAGCGCCCCGCGTCGTCGGACGTGCGCGTGTCGGGGTCGCGCTCGTCGGCGAACAGCGACGGGTCTTGCCAGCATGGCTGGCCGTCGGCGCGCCAGTACAGCGACAGCGCCCAGCGCGGCAGTTGCTCGCCCGGATACCACTTGCCCTGACCGATGTGCAGGAAGCCGTTCGCGCCGTAGCGCGCGCGCAGCTTGTCCATCAGCGCGACGGCGTAGCCGCGCTTCGTGGGTCCGAGCGCATCGGTGTTCCATTCGTCCCCGTCGCGGTCGCGCACCGACACATAGGTCGGCTCGCCGCCCATCGTGAGCCGCACGTCCATGTCCTTGAGCTGCGCATCGACGTGCGCACCCATCTGTTGCACCGCGTCCCACGTTGCTTCGGTATAGGGCTTCGTCACGCGCGGCGTTTCGAGCACCCGCTCGATCGTCATCGTGTGTTCGAACTCGACTTCGCACTCGTCGACCGCGCCCGAGATCGGCGCCGCGCTGCCCGGCTCCGGCGTGCACGCGACCGGGATGTGGCCTTCGCCCGCGAGCAGCCCCGAGGTCGGATCGAGGCCGACCCAGCCGGCGCCCGGCAGATAGATTTCGCACCACGCGTGCAGGTCGGTGAAGTCGACTTCGGTGCCGCTCGGACCGTCGATCGCCTTGGTATCGGGCGTGAGCTGCAGCAGATAGCCGGACACGAAGCGCGCCGCGATCCCCAGCTGGCGGAACGTCTCGACCAGCAGCCAGCCCGAGTCGCGGCACGAGCCCGAACCGTTGACGAGCGTTTCCTCCGGCGTCTGCACGCCCGGCTCCATCCGGATCAGATAGCCGATGTCCTGCTGCACCCGCTGGTTCAGCTCGACCATAAAATCGATCGTCCTGCGCGGCGTCAGGTCGATACTCTCGACGAACTTCGCGAAGCGCGGCGTCGGCTCGCGCTTGACGAGGTACGGCGCGAGCTCGTGCTTCAGTTCGTCCGGATAGGTGAACGGAAACTCCTCGGCGTCCGGTTCGAGGAAGAAATCGAACGGGTTGTAGACGGCCATCTCGGCGACAAGGTCCACCGTCACCTTGAATTCGCGCGTAGGCTCCAGGAACACGAGCCGGGCCTGATAGTTCGCGAACGCGTCCTGCTGCCAGTTCACGAAATGCTCTTCGGGCTCGATACGCAGCGAGTACGACACGATCGGCGTACGGCAATGCGGCGCGGGCCGCAGCCGGACGACCTGCGGCGACAGCGCGACCAGACGGTCGTAGCGGTAGTGTGTGACATGGTTCAATGCGACTCTGATGGACACACCGGACTCCTCGGTAAAAAAGCGATAAGCGATTCCTGCCGTCGCGACGCGGCGCCCGGCTACATCACCGGCGTCGCGCGGCCGCGCCCCCGCCGATGATGCCTGCGTCGCGCGGGAAAAGCATGACAAGTGTGAAAACACGTGGGTGCGGCATGAAGCTTGCGACGACCTTGCGGGTCGATACGCAAACCCGGTGAACCCGGCGAACCCGACGCCGGCTCCTCTCCCCCTTTCCGGTCAAATGAATGAAAACGTTCCACTGCAACCGATGCGACCAGATGGTCTTCTTCGAGAACATCCGCTGCGAGCGTTGCGACGCGCTGCTCGGCTACGTTCCCGAATCCGGCGAGATCAGCGCATTCGAAGACGCCGGCGACGGTCGCTGGCGCAGTCTTGATCCGCAGGCGAACGGCGCGCTGTTCCGGCAGTGCCACAACTACGCGGTCGAAAACGTCTGCAACTGGATGATCCCCGACGAATCGCCGGACACGCTGTGCCGCTCGTGCCAATTGACGGACACGATCCCGAATCTCACCACGCCCGACAACCGGCTCTACTGGTATCGGCTCGAGACCGCGAAACGGCGGCTGCTCTATACGCTCGCGGCACTCGGGCTGTCGGTGCGGTCGCGCGAAACCGATCCGCAGTACGGACTGCAGTTCCGCTTTCTCGAAGCGGACCCTGGCGGCGCCAGCGTGACGACCGGACACGACAACGGACTCATCACGCTCGACATCGCCGAAGCCGACGACGCCAACCGCGAGCGCACCCGTTCCGCGCTCGGCGAGCCGTACCGCACGCTGCTTGGACATTTCCGTCATGAGTCGGGCCATTATTTTTTCGATCGCCTGATTGCCGGCACACGCTGGCTCGAACCGTTTCGCAAGTGCTTCGGCGACGAGCGCACCGACTACGCGCAGGCGCTCGACCGCTACTACCGCGAAGGCGCGCCCGCCGACTGGGCGGCGCGCTCCATCAGCGCCTACGCGACGATGCATCCGTGGGAAGACTGGGCGGAAACCTGGGCTCATTACCTGCATATCGTCGACACCCTGGACACCGCCGTCTCGTGTGGCCTCTGGCTCGTCCCCGACAGCCCGCACGAGCCGACGCTGACCGACCACACCCCCGTCGAGGAAACCAGCTTCGATAACCTGATGAAACGCTGGTTTCCGCTGACCTATGTACTCAACAGCCTGAACCGCAGTCTCGGACAGCAGGACGGCTATCCGTTCACGCTCGCGCCGCCGGTCGTCGACAAGCTGCGCTTCGTGCATCGGGTGATCGCGGCGGGTGAACGGGTGACAGCGCCGGTGCAGGTGCAGGTGCAGGCGCCCGCAATGCAACCGCAACCGCCCGCCACCCCGTAACCCTCCGCGACGCCGTCAGGCCACTCCCTCCTCGACCGCGAGCGGCACGAGGAAATCGCGGCTCACGCGGCTCGCGAGATCGTTGACGCGCGCGAGAAAATCCACCAGATACGCGTGCAGGCCGCCGCCGAGAATGTCGCCGATGCGTCCGCTGCGCAGTTCGGTCGCCAGCTGCGCGGCGAGCCGCGCCGTGTCCCGTCCGCGCCCGTTCGTCACGCGCGCGACGATCTGCTCGACCTCCGTCATGCTCGCCGCGAGCGAGCGCGGCCAGTCGCCGTTGAGGATCAGCAGGCCCGCAACGCGCTCGGGCGTAATCACGTCGCGATACACCTTGCGGTACACCTCGAAGCCCGACACCGAACGCAGCACCGCGGCCCAGTGGTAGTAATCGAGTGACTGCACGGACGTATCGGCGCGCTGTTCGAGCATCGCGAACTTCACGTCGAGAATCCGCGCGGTATTGTCCGCACGCTCGATGAACGTGCCGAGCCGCATGAAGTAGAACGCGTCGTCTTTCACCATCGTGCCGAGCTGCACGCCGCGCGACAGATGCGAGCGAAACTTGACCCATTCGAAGAACTCGTACGGGTCGCGCTCGAGGATGCCGTCGAGCAGCAGCCGCTGGCAGTCGAGCCACGTCGTATTCAGCGTTTCCCACAGATCGGTAGTGGTCGAGCCGCGCACCGCGCGGGCGTTTTCGCGCGCCGCGCGCAGGCAACTGACGATCGACGACGGGTTCGACAGGTCGCGCGACATGAACTCGATCACGTCCTGGCTTTTCATTCCCTGATGTGCGGACGCGTAGACGCCGCTCAGCTCGGAGATGGACAGCATCGCGCGCCAGCCGAGTTCCGCGTATTCGTCGGACTGCGGCAGCAGCGACATCTGGTAGTTCGCATCGAGCATCCGTGCGGTGTTCTCGGCACGCTCGGTATAGCGCGCCATCCAGAAGAGATGGTCGGCAGTGCGGCTTAGCATGGGTGCTCCCGATAGTGCTTGTTGACGTGGACTGGATCGCGATTGGCCAGCGTTCGCGGCGGCCTAGCGCTCCAGCACCCAGGTGTCCTTGGTACCGCCGCCCTGCGACGAATTCACGACCAGCGATCCTTCGCGCAGCGCGACCCGCGTCAGGCCGCCGGGCACCATCCGCACGTCGTGGCCCGACAGCACGAACGGCCGTAGATCGATGTGACGCGGCGCGATGCCCGCCTCGACATACGTCGGACAGGTGGACAGCGACAGCGTGGGCTGCGCGATGTATTTATCCGGCTGCGCAATCAGCGCGGCGCGAAACGCTTCGATCTCCGCCTTCGTCGACGCCGGCCCGACCAGCATCCCGTAGCCGCCGGCGCCGTGCGTCTCCTTCACGACCAGTTCAGGCAGATGGTCGAGCACGTACTTCAGGTCGTCGGGCTTGCGGCACATCCACGTCGGCACGTTGTTCAGGATCGGCTCTTCACCGAGATAGAAGCGGACCATGTCAGGCACGTACGGGTAGATCGATTTGTCGTCGGCGACGCCGGTGCCGACCGCGTTGCATAGCGTGACGTGCCCTGCGCGATATGCGCCGATCAGCCCCGCGACGCCGAGTGCCGAATCGGGACGGAAAACCTCGGGGTCGAGGAAGTCGTCGTCGACGCGCCGGTAGATCACGTCGACGCGCTGCGGTCCCTGGGTCGTGCGCATGTACAGATAGTCGTTCTCGACGAACAGGTCCGGGCCTTCGACCAGTTCGACACCCATCTGCTGCGCGAGAAACGCGTGCTCGAAGTAAGCGGAGTTGTACATGCCCGGCGTCAGCACGACGATGGTCGGGTTGTCAGCGCCTTCGGGCGCCGCCGCGCGCAGCGTGTCGAGCAGCATGTCCGGATAGTGCGCGACCGGTGCGACCCGGTGACGCGAGAACAGCTCGGGAAAGAGCCGCATCATCATCTTGCGGTTCTCGAGCATGTACGACACGCCGGACGGCACGCGCAGGTTGTCCTCGAGCACGTAGAACTCGCCCTCGCCCGCACGCACGATATCGATGCCGGCGATGTGCGCGTAGATGTCGCGCACGACGTCGACGCCGCGCATCTCGGGCCGGTACTGCGCGTTCCCGATGATCTGCGCGGCCGGAATGACGCCTGCGCGAATGATCCGCTGGTCGTGATAGATGTCGTGGATGAAGCGGTTCAGCGCATTCACGCGCTGCCGCAGGCCGCGTTCGAGTGAGGCCCATTCGGCAGCGGGGAAGATGCGCGGGATCACGTCGAACGGAATCGTGCGTTCGGTGCCGACGCCGGTTTCGTCCTTCGCGCCGTACACCGCGAACGTGATGCCCACGCGCTGGAAGTTGAGCTCCGCCTCCGCGCGCTTGTTCGCGATCTGCCGTTCGCTCTGCCCGCACATCCAGCTGAAGAACTCGCGATAGTGCGTACGCGGATCGCCTGCGCCCGAAAATGCCGACGCTGGCAATCCGGTTGCCCGCATGTCGGAGCGTTCGAACATCTCGTTGAAGAATGCTTGCGTCATAACCGGTCTTCCCTCTGAGGTGCATGCCGGAGCGGTAGCTCGTCATCTCCTGGTTGCACTCGCCATCGCTCGCTCGACGCGGTTCCGATCGGGGCGGCGTGCGTTGCCGTTGCGTTGTCGTTGCAGCACAACGGCGCATGCCGGTCAGTCATGATGCTCGCCCGATCCTGAACTCACTCATGCTACCTCGTCCACGGACGGGCATGCACTTCGTCGTATCGCGAAATCCCATCCAACAAGGGCTTGCGACGACGGAACAACCAGGCGCCAAGGCAGACAACGCAACTTCCATGCCGATGCGCGGCGGCATCCGGTGACATCCAATGGGGCGCAGCACCGCTATTGCCACATCCTGCTGCACCGCCAAGGTGCGTCGCGTCGCGCAGTTGCACAGAATCGGGGTCGGCCGTTCGGCGCGGCGAGGCTCGCCGATTTAGCGATCGGCGATCGACAAGCGATGTGCCGCCTTTCGTCCACTCCCGGAAAGAGCAAGACGCAGCCGGTCGCAAGTAATTGCTTTTGAATACCGCTCGCCAGGGGTTTCGATCGATATGCGATCGAAGGCCGCTTACTATAATGAGACGGCTGCGCGGCTAGAGTCCGACAAGACCTTTCGCGACAGGTACCGTTATGGAGGCGGCATGCTGACTTCGGAAGACCTGTACGAAAGCACGCACTGGCGCGAACTGGACATGCGCGACAAGATCGACACGCGGCTCCAGGCATCGTTCACGCTCGCCACTGCGCTGATCGGCGCGATCAGTTTCCTCGTCAGCAACGTCGACACCGGGCATGCGTTCCACACGCTCGACTACGTGTTCTTCGCGTTGCTGCTTGTGACGTTCGCGTTGCTCGCTCTTTCCGGCGCCTTCTTTTTCAGATCCTCCGCGGGTCTGTTCTTTCAGAAAGACGCCTACAAGACCCTGCCCGCTTCGCTCGAACTCGTCGAATACGAAAAGCAGTGGGACGACCTGATCGTAAAATACCCTCAGGAGACGGCCGGAAAGACGTCCGACGGCGAAGTCAAAAAACTGCTGGTCAAATACTATTTGAATTCGCAGAAGACCAACGCCGGCATCAACGATCAGCGCGCGAAGAACATCGCGAGAATCAACAAACTGATTTTCGTCGAGGCCATCCTGACCGTCGTGGTGTTTGGTCTGTTCTATTTCGGCGGGTTGAACAAGACGAACTTCGAAAAGCCGCAGGACATCAGAATCACCGCACCGGTCGACATCCGCAGCATGCCGCCCGTCGTGCAGGACCGGTACGTTTTCTGGTGCCCGCCGACCGGGTACGTTCACGCACCGACACCGACCCACAAGAAGCATTGACAGCCACTATGTTGCATGGGACCAGAGTAAGCGCATGGGACCAGAGTAAGCGCTAAAGCGCCAACTCTGGTCGACAGCAGGAGGCCACGAACATGAACCACGCTGCCCGCAACCCCGCACGCATGACGTCGAGCACGCCGCCGAAAGAGCCGTTCGAGCCGCCGAAGGAGCCGCCGCCCCGCGATCTGCCGTTCCAGCCGCCGGTGCCGCGACAGGTTCTGCGATAAGCGCTGCGTGCATGAGGGCATCGCGTGCACGCTCGCAGCTCCCGTGCATGATGCGTCGTTACACTCCAGCGGCTCCGGCATTGCGCTCCAGAACTGTCGCAGCGAAAGCGCCGCGCGCGTCCGCTGCCCGGGCGCTGCCTTCCTGTTGCCCTTTCCGGAGCACCCGCTCAGGCGTGCCCTCCCGCCTCCCTCGCTCTCTCAAGCAACAACTCCCGCTCGCGCGCGTTACGCGTCATCGCCGCGGCGCGTTCGAACTCGGCGCGCGCCTCGTCGGTCCGCCCTAACTTCGCGAGCAGATCGCCGCGCACGCTCGGCAGCCAGTGGTAATGCGTGAGCGCCGGGTCGGCGGCCAGCTCATCGACGATCTCGAGTCCAGCCGCCGGACCGAACGCCATCCCCACCGCGACCGCGCGGTTCAGCTCGACGACCGGCGACGGCGCGACTTCCGCGAGCGCGTCGTACAGCGCGACGATCTGCACCCAGTCGGTGTCCGCAGCGGTACGCGCCCGCCCATGGCACGCGGCCAGCGCCGCCTGCAGCGCGTACGGTCCGCTCGCGCCGCCGAGCGCCTGTGAGCGTTCGAGCGCCACGAGTCCGCGACGGATCAGCAGCGGATCCCAGCGGCCGCGGTCCTGATCGAGCAGCAGCACCGGACGGCCCTGCGCGTCGACACGCGCATGCGTACGCGACGCCTGAATTTCCATCAGCGCGACGAGCCCGTGCACCTCGCTTTCATCGGGCACGAGGCCGGCCAGCACGCGACCGAGCCGCAGCGCTTCTTCGCACAGCGCGGGGCGCATCCAGTCGTCGCCGGCGGTCGCCGAATAGCCTTCGTTGAAGATCAGGTAGATCACCTCGAGCACCGACGCGAGACGCACTGCGCGCGCGTCCGCCTGCGGCACTTCGAACGGCACCTTCGCGGCGGACAATGTGCGCTTCGCGCGCACGATGCGCTGCGCGATGGTCGGCTCGGGTACGAGGAAGCCGCGCGCGATCTCGTCGGTGGTGAGGCCGCCGAGCAGACGCAGCGTTAGTGCGACGCGCGCGTCGGTCGATAGCACCGGGTGGCATGCGGTGAACACGAGCCGCAGCAGGTCGTCGCCGATGTCGTCTTCGCGCGCAGCGTCGAGCGCATCGACGAAGTCGGGCACGAGGTGCGCTTCGAGCGCATCCATGTCGAGACCGATCGCTTCGCGTTTGCGCGCCTGCAGCGCGTCGAGCCGCAGACGGTCGAGCGCGCGGTTTTTCGCGGTCGCCATCAGCCACGCTCCCGGGTTGTCGGGCACGCCCTCGTCGGGCCAATGTTCGAGCGCGGCGACGAGCGCGTCCTGCGCCAGCTCCTCTGCCACCCCGACGTCGCGCACGATGCGCGCGACGTGCGCGATGACCTTCGCGGCTTCGATGCGCCAGACCGCTTCGATCGCACGATGAGTCGCAGCCGTCGACACGGCCGGCCTCAGGAAGCCGCGCCCGACGCGTCGGGATCGAGGTGGATCAACTGCCAGATGTGTCCGTCGACATCCTCGAAGCCGTGCTCGTACATGAAGCCGTAGTCCTGCGGCTGACGCGTCGCCGTACCGCCCGCGGCCACCGCCTTCGTGACCAGCCGGTCCACCTGCGCACGGCTGTCGCACGACAGGCACATCAGCGCCTCGATACTCTTCGACGCATCGCACAGCGGCTTGTGCGAGAAGCTCTGGAAGAACGGCTTGATGAGCAGCATCGCGTAGATGTTTTCGCCGACGATCATGCAGGCACCCTGATCGTTGGTGAATCTCGGCTCGAATTCGAAGCCGAGATGCGAGAAGAAGGCCTTCGACCGGCTCAGATCGTCGACGGCGAGATTGACGTAGATTTGTCGATGCATGATGAAACGTTCCTTGTGCGATCAGCGCGTGACGTTCAGCGGGCCGCTTCGATCTGGCGGAACCGCTCGACCGCGTCGCTCGGCCCTAAGTCGTCCAGTTCCATCAACTGACGCACCTCAATTTCGCCGTCCGCGGTTTCGCCGAACGGCGCCGGGAAGCGCCGCGCCCATTCACGCGCTTCTTCGCGGGTGCGCACCTGGATCAGCGTATAGCCGGCGATCAGTTCCTTCGTCTCGGCGAACGGCCCGTCGAGAACGGTGCGCCGCCCGTTCGAGTAACGGATGCGCCAGCCCTTCGCGCTCGGATGCAGGCCGGTGGCGTCGAGCAGCACGCCGGCCTTCTCCAGTTCCTCGTGATAGGTCGTCATCGCGGCGAGCAGTTCTTCGGGGGGCATACCGCCGGCTTCGCTCGTCGCATTCGCCTTGACCATGATCATGAATCGCATCGCACTCTCTCCGTTCGGTGTGGGCCGTATTGGGTAAGAAGCCGTTCTCGGCCTCTTACCCGCACGACGAACGGCGCCCGGGCGAATCGACATGACTGGCGCGTACCCAGGGAAAATACCGAGATCGATCGATGCCGCTGGTCAAGCGAGCGCAGCGATTACTCGTAGCAGGGCGCGGTTTCGCGGACTTCGACAGTGCACCACTGCGCGGCCGGGCACGCGGCGGCGTATTCGAGCGCTTCTTCTCGGGTTGTGCAGTCGAGCAGGAAGAAGCCGCCGACCATTTCCTTGGCCTCGGCGAACGGGCCGTCGACGAGCCGACGCTCGCCGCCGCGCACCTGCAGCCGCGCCGCGCGTTTCGTCGACGCGAGCGACTGCGCGTCGATCAGCACGCCGCGCGACTTGAGATCCGCGGCAAAGCCGAGCATGCGGTCGTACAGGGCGCGCCCTTCCTCCTCGGTGCGCTCGTTCCGCTGTTCGGCGGGTTCGACGATGAGCAGCATGTAAGTCATGAAGTCTCCGTGGTCAGTCCGACAGGAAGCGCCGCGAATGTGGGCGCAGGCGGATCGCGATCGGAGTCTAGCAAGCGGTGCCGACACAGGCAAACCGCGGTGCCGCGATGCGGTACGGCATGCGACATCGGGACGATCGGCTATTCAATGAGTGCCGAATTGTTATCGGCTGACACGGTCAACGCGGGGCGGCGCGGCACGCCGTTTGCTGATTCGATGGTATCGAGCTTTTGGAGTACGTCATGACGCATCGCATCTGTATTAATAACGGTAATGGCACAGGTCGCTTTGTCTTCCGAACGATTCGCGTGAGCGCCGCGGCGCTGCTGCTATGCGTCGCCAGCGGCTGCACGCTGGGCGGTGCGGCAGCCGGCGGCGTCATCGGGAATGAAGCCACGAACCACAGCGCAGTGGGAACTGTCGGCGGCGCAGTGGCTGGCGGCATTATTGGACACGAGCTGGGTAAGTAGAGGCTGCGTCGACTGTCGCTTAAGCCGCTTCGCTCAAGACCGCAAAAACCGTCCAGCTTTTTGCTCCAGCAGCGCGATGAGTTCGGGCTGCATGAACGCGTACCTGTCGGGAATATCCAGACAGACTATTCGTTTGTCCTTCAGGTGCGTGCCGAATTTTTTCGACAGCTTCACCTTGTGTGCCCGCTCCATCACGAAGATGATCTCCGCCCATGCGACTTGATCGGCGGAGACGATCGTCACGGCATCGGGGGCAAGGCCCGCGGAATCGGTTTCGATGCCGGGCCAGCTTGCGAATACTTCTTCTGCCGTGGGGCTACGCAACCGGTTGCGGCTGCAGATGAAAAGTGCGCGCGTCAATGGCGATCGCCTTGCATGATTTTGTCTCTCCAGCGACTTGCTCCAGCAAGCGTATTGGTGCCAACATGCCGCATGATATATGCCATGTATGCCGTGATGCGGAGAAGATGATGAGTCGAATTCTGGTCGACCTGCCGGATGCGCAAGTCGAAGAATTGACTGCACTCGCAGAAGCGGAACGGCGCCCCAGGGCAGCTGTTATCCGAGAGGCGATCGACGCGTATATCGCGCAGCACAAACATGCGCTCGACGTCGACGTTTTCGCGCTGTGGAAAGACAAGAAACTCGATGGCCTTGAATACCAGCAGGAGCTTCGCTCAGAATGGTAGAGGCTCTTTTCGACACGTTAGATGGCCGACGTGCGTGATGCGAAGAAGGCCCTCACTCACCATCCGCCACCAACCCCGACCGCTTCTGCACCCCCCACGACTTCCCGCCGCGCAGAAAATGCAGCCACCCCAGCACCGCGCCCGTATGACGCAGCAGCTGGAACGTGAACGGCTCGGTAATCGCGGCGGCGGTCGCCGCCCACAGGCTGGAGTTCGAGCGATCGCCAGTCCAGCGGCGATACAGATGCACGCACCACAGATAGAACGCGAGATCGAGCGCGGTCTTCAAACCGATCACGCTAAAGATCGACAGCACGATCGCACCGTGACCGCCGAATACGAAACCAAACAGCAGCGCGACCGCGGTGAGCCCATAAACCGGTTGCATCGTGTCGAATGCCTTGACCGGCAGCATCAGCAAACCGAGCTTGCCGTAGCGCGCATTGCCGGTCATGTCGCGGTTCCAGTACTGCGTCTCCAGGAAGCCCGCGAACCAGCGGCGCCGCTGCCGCAGGAACGTGCCGAGCGTCGCGGGCGCGTCGGTGCGCGCGTGCGCATCGCCGATCACGCGCACATCCCAGCCGAGTCCGCGATCGATCGAATAGCGGCGCAGCCGGTGGATCAGCTCGTAATCCTCGACGAGACACTGCGGATCGAAACCGCCGACCGCGAGCAGTGCATCGCGTCTGAACGCGGCGAACGCGCCGGAGATCAGCAGCAGGCTGTCCGCACGCATCCACGCGAAGCGCGAGATGAAATTGCGCATGTACTCGTAGGTCTGGAACCACTGGAACAACCGGCCCGACACGGTCTTGCCGCACACCGGCACGAGAATGCCCGCAGCCGCGACAAGCCGCGCGTGCTCGGCGAACGCGCTGCGCATCGCGAAGGTCGCGTCGTCGGCGAGCAGCGTGTCGGCGTCGACGGTCATCACGGTTTCCGTCGAGATCAGCGTCATCGCCGCGTTCAACGCGCGCGCCTTGCCGCCGTGCACGACGCGTAGCCAGTACAGGTTCGGATAGCGCGTGCTCGGCGCACTCAATTCGCCTTCGCGCGGTGCGACGAGTCCGAACTCGCGTTCGAGCAGCGCGGCGGTGCCGTCGGTCGAGCCGTCGTCGGCAATGACGATCTGCGCGGGGCCATGCGCCTGGCGTAGCAGCGCGGCCAGCGTAATGGGCAGCACGGATGCCTCGTTGTGCGCGGCGACGAGCACGCCCATCGAAGGCAGTGTTGCGCCGGCCGGCGCAACACTGCGGGGCCGTGCGCCGTATGCGAGCGGCAGCGCCTTCAGCGTGACGAACACGAGCAGCAGCGTGTCGTAGATCACGTACGCAAGGCCGGTGGACCAGGCCACCAAGCCGTGCAGAAAAAATGCGCGCGCAAACAGGATCAACCACAGCACGCCGACGCTGCCGTGAATCAGCAGCCCGGTCAGCGTGACCGGGCGCGGCACGATGCGCGGCGATGCGGCCGCCAGCGCCTGTTCCAGAGAAGTCTTCAAGATGCTCACTCGTTAAATCGGTACGAAGCCGCGCATCGAAACCGCGGGCCGCCGTGACGCATCGCGTGCGTCACGGAGTCATGCGTTTGAGAACCGAATGCCGGTCGATCCACTCGTGCTTAAGCGCGCCGCCGATATGCAGCGCAAACAGCGCGTACAGTCCATAACCGAGCCACGCGTGCAGCGCGCCGAAACGGTCGTGCAGCGTCTCTTTCAGCGCGGGGGCGAGATGCATCACGTAACCGATCCGCGGCCAGGGCACCAGACCGTACAGGCTCATCGGATGCGTTGCCGCGTCCTTCCACGCGGAATCGTGCAGCCAGCCGGACAGCGGCAGGCCGATCATCAGTGCATACAGCAGCACGTGCGCGATGTGTGCCGCGGCCTTTTCCCAGCGCGGAAACGCGTTCGGCAGCTCGGGCGGCCGGTGGCTGATGCGCCACAGAATGCGCAGCAGCGCGAGGCCGAGCACCGTGATGCCGATCGACTTGTGCGTGTCGATCACCGGGCGGACCCAGTCGTCGGGCAGCCAGTCGGCGGAAAGACCCAACGCCACGTTGCAGATGATCAGCACCGCGATGATCCAGTGCAGCAGCATCGCCGTGCGCGTGTAGCGCGCCGCGGAGCCGGGCTCGGCCCGCTGCGTGGACAGTTCGATTCGGGTATCGGGAATCATGGAGTTGCGTCGTCGAGATGTAAGGTTGAGCGGATGGTTTCGTCAGGCTTGTACAGGGCGGTCGAGGAACGTTGACCTTGCCGCGACCTATCGATAACGCCGGATCGCGCCGGTTTATTCCACGTGCGCGGATTGCCCTCATGGAATGGACCGACCCGTACAATGCCGATGCCTCCCCCTTCCAGAGACCGATAATGACCCCCGCCGTTCCACCGATCGCCGCCACCGAATACCGCGGCGATGCAGTCGAAAACACGCACGCCGCCCATGTCGCCATCACCGACGCAGACGGTACATTGCTGTACGCATTCGGCGATCCGTCGCGCGTCACGCTGCCGCGCTCGGCCGCAAAACCCGCGCAGGCGCTTGCCGTGCTCGAGACCGGCGCGCTGGAGCGCTACGGTTTCGACGACGCCGATCTCGCACTGATGTGCGGTTCGCACAGCAGCGAGGAACGCCATCTGGAGCGCGTACGGCACATGCTCGAAAAAGTGCACGCGAGCGAAGCCGACCTGCGCTGCGGCGGCCATCCGCCGATATCCGACGACGTGTACCGTGCGTGGATCAAACGCGACTTCGTGCCGGGCGCGGTGTGCAGCAACTGCTCGGGCAAGCACGCCGGGATGCTCGCGGGCGCGCAGGCGATCGGGGCAGCTATCGCCGATTATCACCTTCCCGATCATCCGCTGCAGATTCGCGTGAAGCACACGGTCGCCGATGTCTGCGATCTGCCCGACGACGCCGTGCAATGGGGCATCGACGGCTGCAATCTGCCGACGCCCGCGTTCCCGCTCGACCGGCTCGCGCGGCTGTTCGCGAAGCTCGCCGATGCCGCCGACCGCACCGCGCGTGAAGACGCGGTGGATGCGCGCACAGCAGCCCTCGCACGCATCTACCGCGCGATGACCACCTACCCGGAACTGGTCGCCGGCGAACATCGTTTCTGCACCGCGCTGATGCGGGCCTTCGATGGCGCGCTCGTCGGCAAGGTCGGTGCCGCAGGCAGCTATGCGATCGGCGTGCGCGCGTCGCCGCAGACCGCGCGGCACGGTGCGCGCGGCGCGCTCGGCATCGCAGTGAAAGTCGAGGATGGCAATCAGACGGTGCTGTACGCGCTCGTCGCTGAACTGCTCGCGCAACTCGACATCGGTACGCCCACCCAGCGTGCGGCGCTCGATGTGTACCGTGCGCCGCCGATGCGCAATACGATGGGTGTCGAGACGGGGCGCCTCAAACTGACGCTAGCGCTTGCCGCACAGCCGCGCTAACTGGCCGATGCGCTCATCGCGGCGGCCGCTGCATCCGGATCGCCACGACGCACGGTGCGCGCATACGACGCAATCATCGCGGCCAGTTCCTGCGCGGCCGGCGTAAGCGGCACACCAGCGCGCTGCAGCACGCACACGTTCGAACGCTCGGCCCGTTCGCGGATCGGCACCGCGACGAGCGCGCCGGCGAACAGCCGGTGCCGCGTCACCACCGACGGCTCGAGCGACAGGCAATCGGTTTCGACGATCAGATGCAGCGTGTCGAATACCGCCTCGGTCGTCGCGACGATCTTCGGCGGCGGCAGCCCGTGCGCGGCGAACAGATCGACGAGGCGATTGGTCGGCAGCATGCCTGCCTGCTTCGGCGCGCGTGTCGCGATCCAGTGGCAGTCGGCGAGTTCGCTCAATGACGTCGCGTGCGCGAGCGGATGCCCGCGCCGGCACACGATGACCGGATCGGACGGATAAAGCGCCGTCACCCCGAGATCGCTCACGTCGGTACTCGCCGACACGAGGCCGACCGCGAAATCGAGCGTGCCGTCGCGAATCCACGCGATCATCGCGCGCGACGTGCCGCCCATCAGATGCACCGCGACGTTGTCGAAGCGCGCGCGAAACTGCATCAGCACGGGGGCGAACGTGTCGATCAGCGGTTCGGTCGTCACGCCGAGCGACACCACGCCGCCGGATTCGCCGCGCAGCTGTGCCATCTCGCGCTCGGTGCGCTCGCACTCGCGAAGAATCGCGCCCGCGCGCAGCATTAGCCGTTCGCCGAACGGCGTCAGCGCGATGCCGCGGTTCGTGCGCGTGAACAGCGTCGCGCCGAGCGTCTGTTCGAGGCTCTGTAGCTGCTGCGTCAGCCCGCTCTGCGCGGTGTCGAGCGCACGCGCGGCCGCGCGGATGCTGCCGCGTTCGGCCACCGCGACGAACGCGCGCAACTGGGAGAGCGTGAGCGACATGGCGACCCCGCGATCGGAAAAAGTGAACATGATAGTCCGAAGGAGACTTCGGGCCGATATGTGTCCGCTCTACCATGTGCGCTTATTTGCACTTTGCCTGCGCGCGGCCTGGCGCATTCGCCGCCACGTCCGCTTCCCCGGAGACCTCATGAAAAAACATCTATTCGCGCTGTTTGCATTGCTTGCGCTCGGTATCGGCCAGGGCGCATTCGCGCGCGACCCCAGCGAAGTGCGCCTCGGCATCGATCCCACCTATCCGCCGATGGATTCGAAAGCGCCCGACGGCAGTTTGCAAGGTTTCGACGTCGATCTCGGTAACGAGATCTGCCGCCGCATTCACGCGAAATGCAAATGGGTCGAGCTGGAGTTCTCGGGGATGATCCCCGCGCTGCAGGCGCGCAAGATCGACGCGATCCTGTCGTCGATGGCGATCACCGACAAGCGTATGCAGACCATCGCGTTCTCGTCGAAGCTGTTCCAGTTCAAGTCGCAGCTCGTCGCGCGGCAGGGTTCACCGCTCGCCGCCGATTCGACGGCACTCGCGGGCAAGCGGATCGGTGTGCAGACGGGCACGCAGTTCGAGACGTACGGGCTCGCGCACTGGACCTCCGCAGGCGCACAGGTAATCGCGTACAAGAGCCAGGACCAGGTGTTCGAGGACCTGCGCAACGGTCGTCTGGACGGCGCGTTGCTCGGCTGGGTCGAAGCCGACTACGGCTTCCTGCGCACGCCCGGCGGCAAGGGCTTCGCGTTCGTCGGACCGCAACTGTCGATGGGCGATCACGGCACCGGGATCGGTCTGCGCAAGGACGACGCCACACTGAAGGCCTCACTCGACGCAGCGATCGCCGCGATGCGCCAGGACGGTACGTATGCGCGCATCGCGCACCGCTATTTCGACTTCGATCCGTACGGCGAGTAAGCAACCAGGCGGTCCTGCATCTTCTTTTTTCGGGTTCTCTCATGCGCCAACACGTCACTCCGCTTCTGTCGCCTGCCGTCGGCACGCGCCGCGAACTCACCAGTTTTCATTTCGGCGAGACCGCGCGTGGCCAGACCGATAGCCAGAAAATCTACATCCAGGCGTCGCTGCACGCCGACGAAACCCCCGCGATGCTGACGGCCGTGCTGCTGCGCCGGCGCCTCGCCGCGCTCGAAGCCGAAGGCGCGCTCGCCTCGGAAATCGTGCTCGTGCCGGTCGCCAATCCGGTTGGACTGTCGCAGCATGCGCTCGGCCAGTTCATCGGTCGCTTCGAACTCGGTAGCGGGAAGAATTTCAACCGGCATTTCATCGATCTCGCGAAGCTCGCGGGCGATGTCGCCACGCGCTTCGGCAGCGACGCGCAGGAAAACAAGGCGATGGTGCGCGACGCATTGCGCAGCGGGCTCGCCGCACAAAAGCCGCTAACCGAATTCGAATCGCTGCAGCTCGCACTGCTGACGCTGTCGTTCGACGCGGACGTCGTGATCGATCTGCACTGCTCGCTCGAAGCAGCGATGCATCTGTACACGAGCGAAGCGGCGTGGCCCGAGTTCGAACCGCTTGCGCGCTATCTCGGCGCGGAAGCGTCGTTGCTCGCGACCGATTCCGGCGGCCAGGCCTTCGACGAAGCGCACAGCCTGTGCTGGTGGGCGCTTCAGCAGCCGCTGCCGGACAGCACACCGCTTGCGACCGGCATCATCGCGACGACGATCGAATGCCGTGGCCAGCGCGATGTGGCCTATGAAATCGCGCAGCAGGACGCCGACGCGATCGTCGAATTCCTGCGTGCACGCGGCGCGATCCGCGGAGAAGCAAAACCGCTGCCGCCGTTGCGCGCGCCCGCGACGCCTCTTGCGGGCAGCGAGCAGTTCTATGCGCCGGTAAGCGGCATCGTCGTGCATCGCGCGCAGATCGGCGACACGATCCGCGCGGGCGATCCGCTGTTCGACATCGTCGATCCGCTCACCGACGAAACGACGACGCTGCACAGCCACACCGACGGCGTGTTCTACATGCGTCGCGCAATCCGCTTCGCGACCGCGGGTGCACCGCTGGGTCGCGTGACGGGGGCGAGACCGATTCGTACTGGGGTGTTGCTCGGGGCGTAGCGGGAAAAAATGAACCGCATCAATGACGCGAAGCGGTGCGCTCGACAAAGCGCTTCACGTAGTCGTCCGCGGGGCGCGTCAGGATTTCGTCGGGCGTGCCTTGCTGGATCAGTTTGCCGTCGCGCAGAATGGCGATGCGATTGCCGATCCGCAGCGCCTCGTCGAGATCGTGTGTGACGAACACGATGGTCTTTTTCATCGTGGACTGCAGGTACAGCAACTGGTCCTGCATTTCCGTGCGAATCAGCGGGTCGAGCGCGGAAAACGCTTCGTCCATCAGCAGCACGTCCGTGTCCGCGACAAGCGCGCGAGCGAGACCGACACGCTGACGCATCCCGCCCGACAGCTCATCCGGATAGTGCCCGTCATAGCCGTTCAGGCCCACCTTGCCTAGCCAGACCTGCGCTTTCGCATGCGCCTCCGACTTGCCTTCGCCGCGCACACTCAACGCGTACGCGGTGTTGTCGAGCACGGTTCGATGCGGCAGCAGACCGAAGCTCTGGAACACCATGCTGACCTTGTTGCGACGTAAATCGCGCAAGCCGTGCGCACCGAGCCCGATGATGTCGGATCCGTCGATCGCGATCTCGCCGGCGGTCGGTTCGATCAGCCGGTTGAAGTGTCGCACCAGCGTCGATTTGCCGGAACCCGACAGCCCCATGATGACGAAGATCTCGCCCGAACCGATCTTCAGGCTGATGTCGTTCAGACCGACGTTGCAACCGGTCTGCGCAAGGACATCGGCTTTGCCCTGGCCGTTGCGCAACAGATCCAGCACACGCGCATGATTGGCGGACGGCCCGAACAGTTTGTACACGTGGTTGACTTCAATCGCGGCCATGTCGTTCTCCTGTCGACCAGAGTTAGCGCTTCAGCGCTTACTCTGGTCCCATGTCTTTCGGGTTACTTCGCAGCACGCGTTTCGAGGACTGCGTCAGGCGCTTCGTCCTGAACCGCCTCCGCGCGCTTCACGCGATAAGGAATCCGCGAAGCCGCCTTCGCCTTCCGGCGCTGCGCCAAAAGACGTCGCGCACGACGATCCTGACCATAGCCCTGACTGATCCGGTCGATCACGATCGCGAGAATCACGATCGCGAGGCCCGCCTGCATGCCCTTGCCGACGTCGAGCGTCTGAATACCGGCCAGCACGTCTTCGCCCAGTCCACGCGAACCGATCATCGAGGCGATCACCACCATCGACAACGCCATCATCGTCGTCTGGTTGATACCGGCCATGATGCTCGGTCGCGCGAGCGGTAGCTGCACGTTGAACAGCAGTTGCATGCGCGTGGTGCCGAACGCGCGCGCCGCCTCAACCACTTCGGTGTCCACGTGGCGGATGCCGAGATCGGTCATCCGGATCAGTGGCGGCAGCGCATAGATGATCGTCGCGAAAATCGCCGGCACCTTGCCGAGCCCGAACAGCATCAGTACCGGGATCAGATAAACGAAGCTCGGCAGCGTCTGCATCACGTCGAGCGTCGGCAGCAGCATGCGCCGCAGCCACGCACTGGATGAACTCAGAATCCCGAGCGGCACGCCAAGCGACACGGACAGCACGGTTGCGACGAGCATCAGCGCAAGCGTCTGCATCAGCTTCTCCCACAGGCCGAAGCAGCCAATTCCATAGAGCAGCAGCATGAAGAACGCTGCGATGCTGAGGCGCCGCGTCGCATTCCACGTGATCGCGCCCACTGCGAGCAGAACCAGCCAGGGCGGCATCGCGCGCAGTGCGCTTTCCAGCGGCACCAGCACGTTTCGCAGAAGCACGATGCTGAACTGGTGAAAGCCGTCGCCGTAGCGGCCGACGAACGACTGCACGGCATCGTTCACCCAGTCGGCAATCGAAAGATGCAAAAAGAACGAATTCACGATCAACCCTCCACTGCGGGTTACGCGCCCGCCAGGCCCGCCTGTACTTTCGACGCGACGTCCGCGGGGACCCACTGCTTCCACATCTCCGGATGTTCACGCAGGAACTGCGTCGCCATCGCCGAACCGTCGAGCTTCTTCGCACTCATCTCGAGGATGGTTTCGTTGAGGAAGTCCATCGGAAAACTGACCTTGCCGAGCATCGACATGAGTTGCGGATCGGCGTCGTAAAACGGCGTCGATACGCCCACGGTGACCCGCGAAACCATGTAGGACGATGCGCATTGCGACGTGCTGCTCTCGTCGCGCAAGGTCTTCCAGCAGGCGTCGTTGTAAGCCGGCATCTTCAGCGCGACGAACTTGTACTTCGCCATCAGCGCGGCCGGTCCCCAGTAATAGAAGACGATCGGCGCACCGCGCTGGTAGGCCGACGCGATCGCCGCATCGAGCGCGGCGCCCGTGCCCGGATGGAAATTCGTGTAGCTCGCATCGAGGTTGAGCACTTTCAGCAAACGTGTGTTGACGCGTTCGCAGTCCCAACCCGTGGGGCAGTTGAGAAAGCGGCCCTTGTCCGGTTCCTCGTCGTCGGCGAACACGCTTTTGTACTTCGGCAGATCCGCGACCGAAACGAGACCTGGCGCCACCGGTTTGATCCCGCGCTTCGGGTCGCCCTTCACGACGTACTCGGGCACGAACCAGCCTTCTTTCGTGCCACCCGGCAACGTATCGCCAACCAGTTTGACGCTACCCGAGGCGACCGCTCGCGCGGTGATTTCACTGCGACCGGTCCATTGTTCGGCCCACACCTGAACGTCGTTGTGCGCGAGCGCTGTTTCCGTCGCAGCCGTGCTGCCCGGCACGACATCGGTCTTGCAGCCATAGCCTTTTTCGAGGATCTGGCGCAGCACCTCGGTCGCGAACGAACCGCTTTCCCACGTGATGCCCGCGAAATGCACGGTCTTGCCCTGAGCGCACCAGCTATCCGCCGCATGCGCGGCACTGCCGCTCAAGGCGAGGGCGGCGGCGCACAGCATCGCCCAGCGTTGTCTGAATTGCATCGTCGTCACCCTTTGAGCATTGAAATGCGTTTGAACCGGCAGGCGGTGTGCTCAGGCGAGCAGGCGTTTTTCGAACGGATAGTCGGAGAGCAGTTCGACACGGCCGTCGTCGCGTACGTAGACCTGCTCCTCGAGCTTGACGCCTTCGCCGCCGTCCTCGTGTCCGATATAGCTTTCGATGCACAGCGTCATGCCGGGCTCGATCACACCGTCGTAGCCTTTTGCCTCGTTATCCTCGCGATGGACGATGTACGGGTATTCGCCCGTCATGCCGACACCGTGGGCCAGCGCGAAATAGCGGCGTGCCTGATACGGCCCGGGGATTTTCCAGGCCCTGGCGATGAACTCCTGAAACGTCGTGCCGGCCCGCACGTTTTCCATGTTCGAATGCACCTGCTCGTAAGCCAGCGTGTAGAGCGTTTTTTGCGCAGTCGTGGCGGGCGTGTCGCCGCACAGGAACGTGCGCGAGAAATCGGCGTAGTAGCCGAAGCGCCCCACTACGTCGGTGTCGAGTCCCACCAGTTCGCCCGTCTGGATCTTGCGCGGGCTGCTCTCCTGGAACCACGGATTGGTCCGCGGACCGGAGCTGATCAAACGCGTTTCCACGTAGTCGCCATCGGTTTCGATGATGTGTTTATGCAGATGCGACCACAGCTCGTTTTCGCTGATGCCGGGCACGAGCGCCGCTTCGAGCTTGCGCACGCCCTCTTCGGCGGCACGCAACGACGAGCGGATCATCTTGATCTCGTTAGGCACCTTGATGGCCCGCGCACGTTCAAGTGGTTCCTGCGCGTCGCTGACCTGATAGCCGCGTGCCTGCAACGCGAATGCCGCTGCCGACGTGGCGCTCTCGATCGCGATGCGCTTGCCGCCGCCGCATTGCTTCACCAGCTCGTCGATCTCGTCGGCCCAGCGTTCGGTGACGCGGCCCAGCATGTCGTCGCAGAAGTAATAGGAAATCGCGGTGGCCGGGCGGACTTCGTCGACCGTATCGAGGCCGTCGGCGAGGAAATCGCAACCCGCATATTCAAACAGCACCACCTTGCCCTCGGCCGGCACGAACACATAGCGCGCGGGATTGCGCATCGAGTAGACCTGCATGTTGCGCGATCCGGTGGCATAGCGCATATGCGTGGGATCGAACAGAACGGCAGCGGTCAAGTCGCGCTTTTTCAGTTCGCGACGCACGGCGGCGAGCCGGTCACGCTGAATCTGCGCGATCTCCTGCGCAGTCGGTTCGCAATCTTCCGGTCGATGAGTCGGGCGAATAATCGTCATGGTTTTGTGGGGAGGATGTTGGTATGAGAAAACAGGTTCAGTCGACCAGATCGTCGGCGCGCACGAGGCGTTGCTCGGCTTCCAGATGCATCTCGGACACGCGCCCGTACAGTTGACGCGTGCGTTCAAGACGACCGATCACGCCGGGGTTTTTCGAGTACGCAAAGATCGCGGTGTGCCGATCGATCGAGCCTTGCACCTGCGTCACGCGATGCAGCGAAAAACGCCCCTTGAACAGTTGTAGATCGCCCGGCTGCAGCGTGATCACATTGATCGGCGCGCGCGTCTCGCCGCGCACCACGCTCCCCACGTCGCCATAGTTCTCGCCCTCGGGCGAGCGGATATTCGGGCAATACTCGAAGTCACCGCCAGCGTCCGGCTGCTGCGTCATCATCGAGACGATGAATTCGTTGGTGTCGTAGTGCCACGGCTGCTGGGTGCCGGGCGGCATGACGTTCTGCACGAGCCCCGCATAGGGATCGGCGTATTCCCACACGCGCTCTTCGCCGAGGCACGCGGCGACGAAGCGTTTCATCGCGTGCGCGACGTAGAGGCGGTGCACGATCGCATCGGCTGGAATCACGTCGCGGGTCACGAACCCGCTGGTGCGGTCCATAAAGACGCGGCGCGGATCGTCGGTAGGCAGCGAAGGATCGTCGGCCGTGAAGTAGGCATTGACCTTGCGTGTGGAGAAGTAAGTTTTAGCGGCTAGCGCCACACCTTCGGCACGCGCCTTGACCAGCGCTTCCGGGCGCAGGAATCCATGCAGGACCGCGCTACCGTTGCCCGCCAGATGAGCGCGGCAGTTCGCGATCAGCTCGCGCATACGCGGGTGGTCCGGATCGTGCAGCGGATAGCGCTCAGTATCGACAACGTCGCTCAAATCGTTGCATTCGGCATCGGCGAGAGGAAGACTGACTGACACGGAGAACTCCAATGAGGGGACTGACTGGTTTGTGGAGCGAATTGTTTTCGACAACAATTACTGCACTGACGCCCCCATGTTTCGTTCGCCAAATTTTCTTGGAAAGCGAGTAATTCCGATGGCTTCCATCAGCGGACCCGATTGGTCGAAACTGAGTGCTCTGGATCCCGAACTGGTGCATGCCTTCGTCGCTGTCGTCGACAGTGGCGGGTTCACTGCGGCCGCCCGGCTGCTGCACCGTACGCAGTCGACCATCAGCCTGCGAATCCGCACGCTCGAGGAGCGGCTCGACACGCACATGTTTCTGCGCAATAGCCGACGGCTTGCACTATCGCGGGACGGCGAGAATTTTCTGATCCACGCGCGTCGCATCATTCAGGTGCAAAACGAAGCGATCGCCGCACTGAACCGGAGCAATAGCGACGGTGTGATCCGTTTTGGTTTGCCCGAGGACTACGCCGAACTGTGGCTGCCGGAGTTGCTCAAGAAGTTTTACGCGCTGCGTCCCGGCGCACGGCCGCATATTCATTGCCGGATGTCGCTTGAATTACTGGAGCGGCTTCAGGCGGGCGAGCTGGATCTCGCGCTGGTGGTACGGCATGGATCGCAGACCAGCGGACGACATCTGGGGCGTGAGGAAGTGGTGTGGGCGGCCCACCGCGACTTCGTGCTGGCGCCCGATGCCCCCGTGCCGCTCGCGCTGTTTCCCGAGACCTGCTGTTACCGGCAGCGAGGGCTCGAGGCGCTTGCCGCGGTCGAGCGGCCCTACCAGGTCGTGTACACGAGTCAGAGTCCAACGGGGATCAAGGTCGCGGTGAATCATGCCGCGGCGGTCACGATCATCGATCGCTGTACGCTGCCCGACAGCTGGCGCGTGCTGGGGCCTCAGGACGGCTTGCCGCCGTTGCCTCCGGCCGATCTTGAATTGCACCGGTCGTCGGTCAATCACGACCCCGCAGCGGATGACCTGGCTGCGTTGATTGAAGCGATGGTCGAGGAGCGCAGGAGTGTTGCCCCGCGCGTCAGCGAGGCGTCTGTTTGAATTCCGGTTGAGCCGGTGTGTCCGCTCTGGCGAACGCTCGGGTGACGATGAGGCGGTACACTCTGGGCCTGACTGCATTCAATAGACCCATCAACCCGGACCCGTGCATCGACGCTGGGTCTCGCTCGCGGAGACAAACATGCGAACCAGTGCACGTAATCATTTCATCGGTGTAGTCACCGAGGTCAAGGCAGGCGCCGTCAACGACGAGATTTCGCTGCGCACTGACAACAATCTCGACATCGTCGCCGTGATCACGCACGGCAGCGCGACGTCGCTCGGGCTCGCGGCCGGCAAGCCAGCGTTCGCGCTCGTCAAGGCATCGTCGGTGATCGTGATGGTGGACGCCGACAGCGCCGCCGTTTCGGCACGCAACCGCATCGCCGGTACGGTTACCTCGGTGACAAAGGGCGCGGTCAACGCGGAGGTCGTCATCGCGGCGCCCAGCGGTGCGCAGATCGCCGCGATCATCACGAACGAAAGCGTCGACCGTCTGGGTCTTGCGGCGGGTAAGACGGCGTCGGCGATCTTCAAGGCGTCGAGCGTGATCGTCGGGGTCGATCAGTAAGCCTATCAATAAACTGCACGGCAGCTTTCAGGGTCCTGCCATGACCGGGCCATTCGATTCCGCACAACACGTCGTGCACCCGGGCGGCATCGACGCGGCCTGTGCGGCGCGTGCCGCCGAACTCGCCGGCACTGCAGATGCAGAGTTCGATGAGTTCGCTGCCGATACGCTGCTGTTCGCCCGCCTCGTCGCTGCCCGCGACGTGCGCGGCGAACTCGTGCTGCTCGGGCTCGCGCCGTCGCAATGGCACGCGCTGGCCGCACGCCACTTCGCACACGTCGCGCCGGCCGCAATGCCGGTGCTCCCCGTCTCCGCGGTTTTGCCTTCCGCTCACGCCGCTTTCGTCGATGCAATGATCCCGCTGCTGCTGGACCACGTGCCGCCCGGCGTCGATACCGGCGACGCGCAGTGCATCGCCGCCATCGTCGCGCATGCGTGCCTGCGGCCCGATCATCTGTGGCGAGACCTCGGCCTCACCGGACGCGAAGATGTCACGCGCATGCTGACGCACTACTTTCCGGCGCTCGTCGCACGCAACGTCGACAACCTGCGGTGGAAGAAACTTCTTGCCCGCGAACTCGCGTATTCAACTGGCGCGGAACCGGGACCCGCGCCCGGCTGTCCTGGCTGCGAAGACTTCGGTTTCTGCTTCCCTGCGGGTCGCTGACGCACGGCGGACGCCCTACGCTCATCGTGTATGCTTGCCCGCATGAATAAATCCGCCCCCGATCCGAAGACGTCCGCCAGTTCGACACCGGAAGTCCGCTTTCGCATGCGCATCCAGCAGGCAGAGACGATCGCGCTCGGTCCCGGCAAGGTCGCGTTGCTCGAAGCCGTGCGCGAGCACGGGTCGATCTCAGCCGCGGCGCGCAGCCTGAAGATGTCGTACCGACGCGCCTGGCTGCTGATGGACGAATTGAACCGCTCGCTGAAGTCGCCGGCTACGCACTCCGAACACGGTGGCCAGAGCGGCGGTGGCAGCGTGCTCACGCCGGTCGGCGAAGAGATTGTCAGGCTATATCGCGGGATAGAAAGCGACGCTTACGCGGCCTGCGCGGAGCAGATCGCTGCATTGACGAAGCTCGTCAAGCGCTGAGATTTTGCGGGTGGTTTGCGTCGCGTACTTCGCCCGCCTGGCGCCGATCCTTTTCAGCCGTGCCGCAGACAAAACCGCGAAGCAGGCGCCGCACCGCCGGCAACCCCGCTTTCGGCGAGCCGCGCAAGCCATTCGACGAAGCTCGCCACACTCGCGGTGCGCAGCGGATGGTACGCAACCCCATGGCGCTCGCACACGCGCTTGAGCATGTTCATCGAATCGTGGTCGATGCAGTCGACCGGAAATACCACCTGATCCGCGCCCGGCAGCGCTGCCGCAAGCAGACCCTTGCGGTCCTCGAAGCCGCCGTCGTGCACGGTCAGCTCGCCGCCCGCCGCCTCGACGATCCGGCGAATCGCGACGTTCGATCCCGGCCGTCCGCCGACATACACGATGCGCTTGCCACGTAGCCCCGCGAACGACGCTTCGTCGGATGCGGTGTCGAGCGTGCGTTCCATCGCATTCGCTTCGGCCTGCACGGCCTTGAGTTGCGCGAGCGTGTCTTCGAGCGTCGCGCGCAGCACGGCGACGCGTTCCTGTTCATCCGCGAGCCGCTGTTCGGCAGCTTCGCGGCGGCCCGTGTGGAGCGCGAGACGGCCATCGCGCGCGGCGACCGCATCGCGCAGCGTCGCCACTTCGGATTGCAATGTGCCCGCGTCCGCGGGTTCGTCGCGGCGCGTCTGCGCCGTCAATTGAGCGATCTGCTCGTCGCGTGCGCGGATCGCCGCATCGTGACGCGTGCTCATTTCATGCAGCCGGCTCTGCTGCCGCTCGACCTTGCTGCGCAACTCCGCGTTCTCGTCCTCGAGCGCGACGAGCCGGCGAATGTCCGCGCGATTCGCCGCACCGACGAGATGCGACAGCATGTGCAGCTCACCAAACGCGGCCTGCCGCACGTCGAGCGTCGCCTGCGGATGCGTGATCAGCGCCCAGTACGCGGACGGAATATCGCCAGCCTTGCGCGCGTCGTTCCAGAGCGCGAGCACGGCTTCGGGATCGGCAGCGGTCGCGAAACGGCGGATGGTCGTCGCGTAGCGTTCGTCGAGCGCCTTGTGCAGCGCCTTGCCGCCGTCGCCGCCCTCGATCGCGAGTTCGACGGCCGCATGGTGGATTTCCAGATCGGTCGCGTGCTGACGGTCGAGCGTCTTGAAGCGCGGCACGAGCTTGCGCAGATCGTGCGTGGACAGGCACGTGCCGATGATCGAGCAGTGTAGATGCGAATCGAGTTCCCACAGACGCGTGCGGCGGTTCGCGCGCTCCGCCTGGCGGCCGGTCGCGGGTGCGCAACACGCGTCGCCGTCGACGCGCAGCGCGCGGCCTGCAGGGTCTTGAAAGGGGCCAACGCCCGAGGGGCGTGCGAGACGAAACGGAGGAGCCTGCATGACGATCCCGAGTCCGGTTCCGGTTGCAAGGTACGCAACGAGGCCGCACGCGGCCCCGTCGTCTCGTCGAAATATACCATTGAATATAACGCTGCGTGGTCCGGTTCCGGCGATCCGGGTACCATTACGGCCTTTCCACGCGGATTCCGGAGACTGACTTGAGCCGCATCGACAATCCGTTGCATGACCAGGAAGTCGGCGTCGCCGACGCCACCCAGGACACCACGCGCGTCGACGACGTCCGTATCGGCGCCGTCCGCCCGCTGATTTCACCCGCGCTGCTGCTGGACGAACTACCTATTACGGCAGCGCTGCAGACACTCGTCGAGCGCAGTCGCGTCGAGATCGCCGACGTGCTGAAGGGCCGCGACGACCGGCTCGTCGTGGTGGTCGGTCCGTGCTCGATCCACGACCACGATCAGGCGATCGACTACGCGCGCCATCTGAAAACCGCCGCCGACGCACTGCGCGACGATCTGCTGATCGTGATGCGCGTGTACTTCGAAAAACCGCGCACGACGGTGGGCTGGAAGGGCTACATCAACGATCCGCGGCTCGACGGCAGCTTCCGTATCAACGAGGGGCTGCGTGCCGCGCGGCAACTGCTGCTCGACGTCGGCACGCTCGGCCTGCCGACCGCGACCGAATTTCTCGACCTGCTGAGCCCGCAATACATCGCCGACCTGATTGCGTGGGGCGCGATCGGCGCGCGCACGACCGAGAGCCAGAGCCACCGGCAGCTCGCATCGGGCCTCAGCTGTCCGATCGGTTTCAAGAACGGCACCGACGGCAGCGTGCAGATCGCCACGGACGCCATCGTCGCAGCGCGCGCAAGCCATGCGTTCATGGGCATGACGAAGATGGGCATGGCCGCGATCTTCGAAACCCGCGGCAACGAAGACACGCACGTCATCCTGCGCGGCGGCAAGAAGGGGCCGAACTACGACGCCGCAGCCGTCGAGGAAAGCTGTGCCGCGCTGCGCGCGCTCGGTCTGCGGGAACAGGTGATGGTCGACTGCTCGCATGCGAATTCGGGCAAGTCGCATCTGCGTCAGGTCGACGTTGCGCAGGACGTGGCCGCGCAACTGTCGGGCGGCGACAGGCGCATCATCGGCGTGATGGTCGAGAGCCATCTGGAAGAAGGTCGGCAGGACCTGAAGCCCGGCGTGCCGCTGCGCCGCGGCGTGTCGATCACCGACGCATGCCTCGGCTGGTCGCAGACCGAGCCGGTGCTGAACACGCTGGCGGCAGCGGTGCGGGAGCGGCGCAAGCGCTGACGTGGGGTTACGGGCCGTCCGCTTCGCGCGCCGGCTCGTACGCAGCAGTACTTGCCGTACTTCTTGCCGTACCTGCCGCGGCGTGCGTCGTCTGCGTTCGCCGCGCCCCCAGCGCCTCGCGCAACTTCTGCCGGTCAAGATCGCCTTCCCACGCGCAGATCACGATCGACGCAACGCCGTTGCCGATGAAATTCGTCAGCGACCGGCATTCCGACATGAAACGGTCGATGCCGAGTATCAGCACCATTGCCGCGACCGGCACGGTCGGCACGACCGACAGGCTCGCGGCTAACGTGACGAAACCCGCGCCCGTCACCGCGGTCGACCCCTTCGACGTCAGCATCGTCACCGCAAGCAGCGTCGCTTCCTGAGCGAGCGTCAGATGCGTGTTGGTCGCCTGCGCGAGAAACAGCACCGCGAGCGTCATGTAGATATTCGTGCCATCGAGGTTGAACGAGTAGCCAGTCGGCACGACGAGCCCGACCGTGCCGCGCGCGCAACCGAGCTGCTCGAGTTTCTGCATCAGCTGCGGCAGCGCGCTCTCCGATGTCGACGTGCCGAGCACGATCAGCAGTTCGTCCTTGATGAATGCGAGAAACCGCAGGATGTTGAAGCCCGCGAGCCTCGCGACAACGCCGAGCCCGATCAGCACGAACGCCGCCGCGGTCAGGTAGAAACACGCGATCAGCTTGAGCATCGGCAACAGCGATACCACGCCGTACTTACCCACCGTGAACGCCATCGCGCCGAATGCGCCGATCGGCGCGACGCGCGTGATCATCGCGACGATGCGGAACATCGTCGCCGACAGCGCTTCGACGAGCGTAGAAACTGGCCGCGCCGCGTCGCCGAGCAGCGACAGCGCGGTGCCGAACAGGATTGCCACAAGCAGCACGGGCAGGATGTCCCCGTGCGTGAACGCGCCGACGAACGTATCGGGAATGCTCTCGAGCAGAAAACCGCTAAGGCCGCCGCCGTGCGCGGCCTTCGAGACGTAGCCCGCGACCGCGTTCGCATCGAGCGACGCGACGGTCACGTTGAAGCCCTCGCCCGGTTTCAGCAGATGGCCGGTGAGCAAACCGGCGCCGAGCGCAAGCGTCGACACGACCTCGAAATAAAGAATCGCCTTGCCGCCGACCCGCCCCACCTTCTTCATGTCGCGCATGCTCGCGATGCCGGTTGCGACGGTACAGAAGATCACTGGCCCGATGATCATCCGGATCAGCTTGATGAACGCGTCGCCAAGCGGCTTCATCGCTTCGGCATGCGCGGGCAGCAGATGCCCGAACAACACGCCGAGCGCGATCGCGGCGATCACCTGAACGTACAGCACCTTGTAGAACGGCTGCCGATGCGACGGCCGTGCGGATCGATCGATGAACATATGTCTCCTCCTTTTTTGGGGCAACAGAACGCCCTGAGTCGCCGGCGGGACCGGCAACCCATGCGGTACGGCGGGGTGCGGCCCGTGGCCGCTACAGCGACGGCTACAGCTACAGCTACAGCTACAGCTACAGCACTGCGGCCCACGGATGAGCGCGGAAATGCCTTTCTTCGAAGGCCTCGATATCGGCGAGCGACGCGAGCGTCAGATCGATCGTGTCCATCCCTTCGATCACCATCCGCTTGTGCCGCGCGCCAAGCGGGAACGCGAAACGCTGCCCACGCGCGCCGACGACGCATTGCGCGTCGAGATCGATGTGCACGTTAGCGGCCGGATCGGCGGCGGCATCGTGCAGCAGCGTGTCGACTTCTGCGCGCGTGAGCTGCACGAGCAGCAGGCGGTTGTTCATCGCGTTCGAATAGAAGATCTCGGCGAAGCTCGGTGCGATCACCGCCGCGAAGCCGTACTGCTGCAGACCCCACACCGCGTGCTCGCGGCTCGATCCGCAGCCGAAGTTCGCGCCGCCGATCAGCACCGACGCGCCGCGATAACGCGCATCGTTCATCACCGAGCCGGCGAGCGGCCGGTCGTCGCCGTCGACACGCAGGTCGTACAGCAGGCCCTCGGCGAGCCCGGACTTGTCGATGCCGCGCAGAAACTGCTTCGGCATGATCTGGTCGGTGTCGAGGTTGTCGATCGGCAGCGGCAGCGCGCGGCCCTCGATCGTATGAATCGTATGGGTCGCAATCATTGGTGTGTCTCCAGCGTGCGGACGTCGGTAATACGGCCCGTCAGTGCCGCGGCGGCCGCCATCGCCGGGCTCATCAGATGCGTACGGCCGCCGCGTCCCTGACGGCCTTCGAAGTTGCGGTTGGTCGTCGACGCGCAGCGTTCGCCGGGCACAAGCACGTCATCGTTCATCGCAAGGCACATCGAGCAGCCAGGCTCACGCCATTCGAAGCCCGCGTCGATCAGCACGCGCGCGAGTCCTTCCGCTTCCGCCTGACGACGCACGGAACCCGAGCCCGGCACGACCATCGCGCGCACGCCGGCCGCGACATGACGGCCGCGCACGAGTGCCGCGACGATGCGTAGATCCTCGATGCGGCCGTTGGTGCACGAACCGATGAACACGCGATCGACCGGTGTGCCCACAATCGGCACGCGCGGCGCGAGACCGATGTAGTCGAGCGCGCGACGTGTCGCGGCGGCGGCTTCGGGTGTCGGCGCATCGTCGGCGGCGGGCACCAGCGCGTCCACCGCGATCGCCTGATCCGGGCTCGTACCCCACGTAACGTACGGCGCGACGGCGCTCGCGTCGAAGCGGAACTCGGCGTCGAACACCGCGCCGGCATCGGTATGAAGCGACGACCAGTCGCGCTCCGCCGCGTGCCACGCGGCTTCATCCATCGTCGCGTGCGCGCGCACGTAATCGAGCGTCGTCGCGTCGGGCGCGATCAGCGCGGCGCGCGCGCCGGCTTCGACGGTCATGTTGCAGATCGTCATCCGCGCCTCGGCGGACAGCGCGCCGAACGCCGTGCCGGCGAATTCGACCGCATAGCCGCGCGCACCCTGCGCACCAATCTGCGCGATCAGCCACAGCACCAGATCCTTCGATGTCGTGCCGTACGGCAGCGTCCCGTCGATCGTGATGCGCATCGTCTGCGCGAGCCGGTAGACGAGCGTTTGCGTCGCGAGCACGTGCTCGACCTCCGACGTGCCGATACCGAAGCCGAGCGCGCCGAGTGCGCCATAGGTCGTCGTGTGGCTGTCGCCGCACAGGACCGTCATGCCCGGCCGTACGAGACCCAGCTCGGGCGCGACGATGTGCTCGATGCCCTGCAGCGGATCGTTTGCCGCGAAGAGCAGGATGCCCGCCTTCTCGCAGTTGTGTGCAAGATTAACGGCCTGACGCAGCGACGCGGCATCACGGATAACACGCGGCGTTTCCGCATGCGTCGGAATGATGTGGCTCACCACGGCCAGCTGCTGCCGCGGCCGGCGCACCGGTCGCGCGCGCGCGTCGAGGCCGCTGAACGCCTGCGGGCTTGTGTATTCGTTCATCAGATGCAGATCGACGTACAGCAGCACATTCTGTTCGTCGAGCGTCGCGACGGTATGCGCGTCGACGAGCTTGCGATAAAGCGTCTTGTCGGTGTTATCGGGCATGACGGTTCCGGCGCGGGGCGCCGCGGTGGAAATCAGTTGCGCAGAAACGGCAGCACACGGTCGAGCAGCGCGTCCGGTGCTTCCTCAGGGATGTAGTGGCCGCACGGCAACGCGCCGCCGGTCACATCGCGGCTCACACGCCGCCATTCGGCGAGCGGATCGAAGCAGCGTCCGACCACACCGTCCGCGCCCCATAGCGCGACGAACGGACAATCGATCGTGCGACCCGCGGCGAGGTCGACGCGATCGTGATCGAGATCGATCCCGATCGACGCGCGATAGTCCTCGCAGATGCCGTGCGCGGTCGCGGGGTCCTGCAGGCAGCGCAGATACTCCGCGTACGCTTCGCTCGTAAATGGCTTGAGCCCGGCACTACGCGCACCGATGGTCTGCTTCAGGTAGAGATCGGGGTCCGCGCGGATCAGTGTTTCGGGGAACGGCGCGGGACGCACGAGAAAAAACCAGTGCCAGTAGGCGCGTGCGAACTCGAACGAGGTCTGCTCGTACATCGCGAGCGTCGGGGCGACGTCGAGCGTGACGAGCCGCTTTACTGCATGTGGATGATCGAGCGCCATCCGGACGGCAACGCGTCCGCCGCGGTCGTGACCGATCACGCTGAACGTGTCGTGACCGAGCGCACGCATCAGGTCGACCTGATCCTGCGCCATACGCCGCTTCGCGTAATTGCTGTGATCGGGCAAACCGGGCGGCTTGCCACTGTCGCCGTAGCCGCGCAGATCCGCGGCGATCACCGTAAAAGACTGCGCGAGCGCCGGCGCGACCTTGTGCCAGATCGCATGCGTCTGCGGATGACCGTGTAGCAGCAGCAACGCGGGGCCAGAGCCGCCGCGCACGCCGCGAATCGCGATGCCGTCGGTCTCGACGGCGAACGCTTCGAATGCCTCGAACGCTTCCAACATAGGTGCCTCCCGTTTTAGCTAGTCTAATTGCTGCCTTCCGGGTTATGGTTTCCATAAAAGCAAACCGTTATTAACCTTGAGGAAACAATGGACAGCGTCTCCGACCTTGCGTTCTTCGCGCTCGTGCTGCGTCAGGGCACGCTCACCGCGGCGGCCCGCGAACTCGGCGTAACGACACCGTCGGTGAGCAAACGGCTCGCACAGATCGAGCAGCGGCTCGGCGTGCGGCTGCTGAATCGCACGACGCGCAGCATCAGTCTCACCACCGAAGGCGACCTGTATCTGACGAACGGCTCGCGAATCCTGTCCGAGCTTGCCGAACTCGAACAGCTGGTGACGAGCAGCCGCGCGGAGCCCGCGGGCCTGCTGCGGGTCAACGCGTCGTTCGGCTTTGGGCGCGCGCATATCGCGCCGGCCCTTTCCGCGTTCATCGAGCGCTATCCGTCGATGGAAATCCAGCTGCATCTGACAGACCGTCCGGTGAGCCTGCAGGAATACGCGTTCGACGTCGGCATCCGCTTCGGCGATGTGCCCGATGCGCGTATCAACGCGCGGCTGCTGGTGAAAAACCGGCGTCTCGTGTGCGCGGCGCCGGCGTATCTGAAGCGGCACGGCACGCCTAAAACACCACGCGATCTCGCGCAGCACGACTGCATCGTGTTGCGCGAGAACGATTCGGCCTACGGCAACTGGCACTTCCTGCGCGGCAAAAAATCGGAGATCGTGAAAGTGCGGGGCGCGCTCAGCAGCAACGACGGCAGCGCGGTGCTGCGCTGGGCGCTCGAAGGGCGCGGCATCGTCGTGCGTTCGGAATGGGAGACCGGAGAACTGGTGCGCAACGGCATGCTCGTGCCGCTGCTCGAAGAGTGGACGCTGCCGAATGCCGACATCTACGCGGTGTATCTCGAACGGCACCGGTTGTCGCCGAAGCTGCGCACGTTCATCGATTTTCTCGGCGCGCGGTTGAAGCGTACGGTGAACGTGCGAGAGGTCGTGGTGAAAAAAGCGTAGCCCGCACTGCAACCATCCCGCCAGTCAATGCGACCACGCCGCTGATTCCTTGTCATGAGCTCTCCGCGAAGCCGTTCCGCGCTTCGGAGACAACCATGATGAGGACATCGCCGTGTCCTATCTGCCTGCCTGGTTGCCCGGCGTCCAGGTGGGTGGCGATCCTGCATCCGATCTTCCACTGACAACCCGACGCCTTCGTTCCCGCTCACGATACCGCTTCGCCTGAAAGTCCTGCGTGCGACCTGCGTTCGCGTTCGCCTCGCTCATCGCAACGCGGCAAATACAGCAAGCGCGATCAGCACCGTCACCGCACCCCCAATGCGCGTCGCGATCTGCGCGAACGGCATCAGTTCCATCCGGTTCGCCGCGGTGAGGATCGCGACGTCGCCGGTGCCGCCGAGCCCGCTATGCGTCGCGTTGACGATCGCCGCTTCGATCGGATACATGTTCATCCAGCGGCCGACGACGAAGCCCACGCCGGTAATCGTCAGCACGGTCGCGACCGCCGTGACGATGTTGGTCCAGTGGAACGACGTGACGATCTCGCCCCACGGCGTCATCGCGATGCTGATCGCGAACATCAGCGGATAGGTGACACTCGTCGCGAAGAAACGGTACATGAATTGCGCGCCGCCCTGCACGCTGGGCGATACGAGGCGCCCCACCTGCACGATCACCGCGAGCAGCAGCATCACGACCGGCGCGGGCCAGCCGAACAGCCTGTTCGACACGACGCCGAGCAGATACAGCGCGATCGCCGTGCCGCCCGCCGCGGCCACCGACGACACGTCGAACTCGAACGACACCGGTCCCTGTGCAGCAAGATCGCCGTCGCCGCTTTTTGCGAGCTGCCCGCGACCAGTCCATGCCGGCCGCTTTTCGCCGGCATAGTTGAGCAGCCCCGCGACACAGATCGCCGCGATGTTGCCGAGCATCACCGCGGACAGCGCCTGCGCAAACAGCGGCCCCTGGTCCTGCCCGAGAATCTGCGCGTAACCCGCGGAAAGCGGCAGCGCGCCCTCGCCGACGCCGCCCGCCATAATCGGAATCACGATGAAGAACAGCGTATGTTTGACGCCGATCCCCAGCAGCGCGCCGACCGCGGTGCCGACGACCGCCGCCGCGATCGAGCCGGCGCACAGCGGCACGAAGATCTTCGCGAAGCCTTTGACGAGCACGCGGCGATCCATGCTGAGCACGCTGCCGACGATGATCGCCGCGATGAACAGATACAGGATGTTGCTGCTCTTCGTGAACGCGGTTACCGTCTTCACGATGGGCTCGGGCACGAGCCCGTAGTACGCGAGCGCGGATGGCAGGAACGCGGCGAAGATCGACGCGGCGCCGATGTGTCGAACGAATGGAATCCGCTTCGCCAGCTCCGCGCAAGTGAAGCCGCCGACGGCGACGAGCGCGATGCCGGTCGGCAGATCGGCGGCGAGCTTGCCTTCGGCAGCAAGCACCGCGAGCACCGCGATCAGGATCAGATAGACCGGCAGCGGCAGCACGCCGATGCGTACGTCGAACACGCGCCACCATCGCTCGATGCCGCGTGGCGTCGAAGGCCGTGCCGACTGCAGCGCGGCGCGGGCGTTCTCGTCTGCTGAGTTCATGTCTGTCTCCGTCTCGCGGGCCCGTGCGAGCCCACGGTTTTTCTCTTGCGTTGCATCTCGCGTCCTGGTCACGCGAGCAGCAGCAGCGCCGTGCCGTAGACCACCGCCCCGACTGCGAACGTCATCACAGTAAAGCCCAGCACGCGCTGCACGCCGATACCCGCCATCGCGACGACAGGTGCGGCCCAGAACGGCTGCATCATGTTCGACACCTGCTCGCCCATCGCGACGCCCATCGTCGTCGCGGGCACCGATGCATGCAGCGCGAGCGCTGCCGGCACGACGAACGGTCCTTGCACCGCCCAATGGCCGCCGCCGCTCGGAATCAGGAACGTCACGACCAGCGAGCACACGTAGCTCCAGAACGGCAGCGTGTGCGCGTTCGAAATCGCGATGAAGAAGTGCGAGATCACGTCGGGCAGACCGGTCGCTTCCATCATGCCCATCACGCCGCCGTAGAGCGGGTATTGCAGCATCATCGAGCCGCTCTGCTTCGCGGCGTTCTTCACCGCGTCCGCATACGCGAGTGGATAGCCGTGCAGCACCACGCCCGCGACGAACATCACGAAGATCACCGCATTCACACCCGAAAACGGCAAGTGCTGCACCCACGCGAGCGTGAGAAACGCGACGCCCGCGAGCCCGATGAACGCGCTGCCGACCCACGAATATTCAAGCCACTGCGCGGGCGACCAGCGGCCGACGGGCTTGCCGCGCGTCGCCGGGTCCGGATTCTTTTCGAGGTCGAGCACGACGGCGTGAGCGTCGTCGGGTTTTAGCAGCGCGAGCACGAACGGCATCGCGATCAGCATCACGACGGTCGGCACCAGATTGAACGGCGCGAACACGGTTGCGCCGAAGGGCAACGTCTGTCCGGTCAGTTTCTCGACAACGTTCATCGCGCTGCCGTGCGTCGACTGCGCGAGCGCGATCGAACTCGAGATGCCGCTCGCCCACACCACCCAGCCGGAAAAACCGGCGGCGACGATCCACGCGAAATCGACGCGCATCCGGCGCGCCACTTCGCGCGCGAGCAATGCGCTGACGACGAGCCCGAGCCCCCAGTTGAAGAACGATGCAACCGCCACGGATCCGAACGTCAACGCCGCGGCCTGCACCGGTGTGCGCGCGATCCCGACAACCGAACGAAACAGCCGCTGCACCGGCGGCGCGTGCGCGAACGCATGACCGGTCACGAGAACCAGTGTGATCTGAAACGCGAATGTCAGAATGTCGAAGAAGCCCTTGTACCAGCCGCCGACCACCGTGCGAACCGACGCGTGCGGCGCGAACAACGCAGCCGCCAGTGCGACCACCATCGTGATCAGGATCGCGAGCACGAACGGATCGGGGATCGTGCGCTCGAACAGCCGGATCGTGGCCGCGGTGAAGCCCCGGCCAGTGGATGCCGGTGCCGGTGCCGGTGCCGGTGCGGAGTGATCGGGTGTCATGGTGTCTCCTTCGTTTTCATTTTCGTGTTCTGTGTTTCCGTCGCATGCGTTCTATGCGAATCCGTACAGCGCGGCCGGATTGTCGACAAGGATGTGTCGACGCGTGTTCGGATCGTCGGCCCAGCGCGCGAGCGCGGCGCGCAACGCGCGGTCGTCGGGCGGGGCGGCTTCGGTCGAATGCGGCCAGTCGCTACCCCATACCAGCCGCTCGAGCGCATCGGCGACCCAGCCGCGCGCGATACGGTCGATATCGGCATAGCGCTGCGTCTCGCCGACGCGCGAATCGAGGTACGGCGCCGACAGCTTGATCCACGTGCGCCCCGTATCGAGCAGACGACGCACGACGTTGCGTGCCGGATGCGCGTGACCATCGGGTAGTGGCAGCCGCGCGAAGTGATCGAACACGATCGTCGTGGGCAAACGCCGCAACAGCGCTTCGTACTCGACGATCTGGTCGGCGGTCCAGTGCAGCTGCACGTGCCAGCCGAGTTCGTGCACGCGGCGTGCAAGCGGCTCGACCATGCCGAAGTCCGTCACTGCGTGCGCGGGCGTGTACAGCGTGAAGCGGATGCCGCGAATGCCGCCCGCGTGCAGCGTGGCGAGTGTTTCGTCGGTCACGTCCGGACGCAGTACCGCAACGCCGCGTGTGCGGTCCGCACCGAGCCGGCGGATCGCATCGAGCGTCACCGCGTTGTCCGTCATGTACGGGCGCGGCGTCACGACCACAGTACGGCGCGTGCCGATGCGCGGCTGCACGTCACGGTAGTCGTCGGCGGTCGCGTGCGCGACGATCCGCGCGCCGTCCGCATGCGCGAAGCGCGCGTCGTACACGTGCATGTGCGAATCGCAGGCAGCGTCGAGCGATTCAAGGTCGTCGGCAGCGGTGGACGTCGTGTTCATGCGGAAGCGCTCCGTCGCCGGCTCAATGCGTGTCTATGTCGTCGCCATGCAGCAGCGCGTGCTGCGCATGCAACTCTTCAATCTCGCCCGCGCTGTAGCCAAGTTCGTGCATCACCGCGTCACCGTGCTGACCGAACAGCGGCGCGGCAAACGGCGCGGGCCCCGGCGTTCGGCCGTATTTCAGCGGCCCGGTGAAGCCGCGATAGCGGCCCACGACCGGATGCTCGTATTCGGTCACGAGCCCTTCGGCCTGCACCTGCGGATGATCGAACATATCCTCGACCGTGCGCGCAGCCGCGCACGGCACCGCCTCACCGAAGTGCGCCTCCCATTCGAGCGCGCTGTGCGCCTGCAACGCCTCATGTAGACGCGGCACGATTTCCTCGTGATGCAGCGCGCGCTTGCGCACGCTGTCGTAGCGCTCGTCGGTCGCGAGTTCTTGCAGCCCGACCTTCTCGCACAGCGCCTGCCAGAAATGCGGCGTATTCGCGGAAATGTACAGATAGCCGTCGCGCGTCGGATGAATGCCGGTGATGCCGCCCGAACGCATGTCGCGCCCGACATGCTCTGGCTCGCCGTCGGCCCACACGAGGCGCGCGGATTGCATCGTCAGCGCGCTGCGCAATAGCGACACGCCGACGTATTGCCCTTCGCCGCTGCGCTCGCGTTCGTACAATGCCGACGCGACACCCGCTGCGACAAGCGCCGCCGCGTAATAGTCGACCACCGATCCGTAGATGATCTCCGGCGGCCCACCGCGCTTGCCTTGCAGCGTGCACATGCCGGTCATCGTCTGCAGCACCTGGTCGTAGCCAGCCTTGTCCTTCAGCGGACCGCTTTCGCCGTAGCCGGTCACCGCGCAATAGACCAGCCGCGGATTCACCTCGCGCAGCTGCTCGTACGCGATGCCGAGACGCGCCGGCACCGTCGGCCGGAAGTTGTGCACGAGCACGTCGGCACCGCGCACGAGGTCGAGCAGTACCGCGTGCGCTTCGGGCAGCTTCAGGTCGAGCGCGATGCCGCGCTTGCTGCGGTTGACGCCGAGAAACGCGCGGCTTTCCGCTTCGAGTGTCGATGGGTATTTGCGCAGATTGTCGCCGGTCGGCGGCTCGATCTTGATCACGTCCGCACCCTGGTCCGCGAGCAGCGCGCAACCGTAGGGGCCGGCAATATACGCGCTCAGGTCGAGCACGCGCACGCCGGCGAGCGGACCGGCAGCGTGCGAAGCGGATGGGTTCATCGAATGTCTCCAGCGTTTTTACGGACTGCGCGGCACGTCTGCACGTTTCGCGCAGCGAGCATCAGGTCACGCGCGCAGCATGCCGAGCTTCGCCGCGCTCGCGACGATCGCGCGGGCGCGCTCGACGAACGGCGGGTCGATCATCCTGCCGTCGACCATGTATGCGCCGACGCCGTTCGCCTCCGCCGCGCGCGCCGCTTCGACGACGCGCAGCGCGTGCTCGATCTCTTCGTCGGTCGGGCGGAATACCGCGTTGGCGAGCGCGACCTGGCTCGGATGAATGCAGCTCTTGCCGGCAAAACCAAGGCGCCGCGCGAGTTCGGCCTCCTCGCGAAAGCCCGCTGCATCCTGCACGTTCGCAAACGCCGAATCGTAGGCGGGCACGCCGGCTTCGGCCGCGGCCATGCGCAACGCGAACATCGCCTGTTCGACGGCGGCGCGCTCGCGGCGCACGATGCCGAACGGCTCGAACAGATCGCCGAGCCCCAGTTGCAGGCCGGTCACGCGAGGATGCGCACTCGCCAGTTCGGACGCGAACCGCAATGCGCGCGGCGACTCGACGTTCAGCAGGATGCCGACCGGCGCACTTACGCCGTTTGCCCGTTCGGCGCGCGCGAGCGCATCGGCAGCCTCGGCCACATCGGCGATGCTTTCGGGTTTCGGCAGGTTGATCACGTCGATGCCGGGTTGCACGACGGCTTCGAGATCGTCGGCGAAATGCTTCGTGTGCAATCCGTTCACGCGCACGATGATCGTTTTCGCGCTGCCCGTTACCTCCGGCGAACGCAGCAGATCGCGCAGCGCTGCGCGTGCTTCCGGCTTGCGCGCTTCGGTCACCGCGTCTTCGAGATCGAACGACAGGCCATCGGCATCGCTCGCGAGGGCCTTCGCGAAGAGTTCAGGCCGCGAGCCCGGGACGAAGAGTTTGCTTTTCATGTCCGGCAGTCTAGAACTGCCGATGACCAAGATAAACTGTATATTCCTATATTCAGATACAAGTAAAACTATCTTTATGGACGTCGCTTTCCTGAAGAGCTTCGTGATGGTCGCGGACACCGGTTCGGTTGCGGAAGCGGCGCGCCGGCTTGACGTCACAGCCGCGGCGGTCGCATTGCAGATGCGCGTGCTGGAGCGCGAACTGGGCGTGCCGCTGCTCGCGCGCGCGGGCCGCACGGTGCAGCCGACCGACGCCGGGCATCGCGTGCTCGATCACGCGCGTACGCTACTGCGCGATTTCGATCATCTGAAATTGCTTGCGTCGGACGAATACACGTCCGGCGAACTGCGCATCGGCACGATCAACACCGCGATGCACAGCCTGATGCCGGACATCCTCGCGCGCTTCGTGAAAGCGCATCCGCACGTCACCGTGCTGATCCAGTCGGGTACGTCGCTCGAGCTGTACGAGGCGCTGCAGCGTGGCGAATACGATGCGGCCGTATGCCTGCATCCGCGTTTCGCGCTGCCGAAAACCTTCGCATGGGAACACCTGCGCGACGAGCCGCTAGTCGTGCTCGCGCCGCAGCGCTGGGCGAAACGCGATCCGCACGAACTGCTCGCCACGCAGCCGCTCGTCCGCTACGACCGCAGCCTCGGCGGCGGCAAGCAGGCGGATCAATATTTGAGGAAGGCCGGCATCGCGCCGATCGAGCGCTTCGAACTGAACTCGCTGGTCGCGATCGGGATGATGGTCGAGCGCGGGCTCGGTGTGTCGCTGATGCCGGACATCTCGTCGCCACTGCTCGCGGGTCTGCGCGTCGCGAAGCTGCCGCTGCCGGTCAAGACCGAGCCGCGGCGCTTCGGCGTCCTATGGCAACGGCAATCGGTGCGCGCGAAGCTGATCCGCGATCTGCTGGACACCGCGCACGTCGTCGTCGGGCATTAGCCGCATCGCTCGTGTCGTGAACAGCGCGACGCGGCACGTCAACACCGCCCACACGGATGATCGGCTCTCAAACTCAGCCCGCAACGTGCGACAGCAGCACGCGCACAACCGGAATCAGATTCTCGCCGGCCAGCATGCCGAGCAATCCGACCAGCGCGACCGTCGGCGGCGCGGGTGATTTGACGTTGAGCAGGTTGTACAGCAGCCCCACCGCGACACCCACGGCAAGCGAGATCAAATAGGATTTCATCGCAGGCTCCTCACGCGGCTCAGGACAGATCAATCACTACACGACCACGCGTGCCCGCGGCTACCGCCTCGTACGCTTCGCGCGCCTGCGCGAGCGGGAAGCGCTGTGCGATGACCGGTGCCTCGAAGCGGCCGCTCTCGAAACCTTCGGCAAGCGCGGTCATCAGCGGAGCGGCTTCGGCCACGCCGAGCTTCGCGCTGTCGGCACCGAATAGCTGCATCTCGTTGTGATAGAAGTCGATCAGATCGAACTCGACGCGGCGCTTGCCGGTCGCGCTGATCTCGACGACGCGGCCACGCCGCTTCACGAGCGCGAGCGCGGTTTCGAACGCGACGCCACCCACCGTGTCGTACACGACGTCGACGCCCGCGCCACCCGTCAACGCGCGAACCTGCTCCACCACGTGATCGTCGAGCGGCACATAGTGATCGAGCAGCCGGGCAGCCGGCGAACCGGCAGGCGGTTCGCGACGATCGACCGCGATCACACGCGCGCCGCGCGCTTTCGCAATCTGCGTCACCGCGCCGCCCACGCCACCTCCCGCGCCGATCACGGCGATCGTCTCGCCTGCGGCGAGCTTCGCGTACTCGACCGTGCCGAGCCACGCAACGATGAAGTTCACGCCGATCGATGCCGCCTGTTCGTGGGTCAGCGTCGACGGCTTGCGGCTCAACGCCGCGACCGGAATCTCGAGCAGCTGCGCATGCGTGCCGTCGCGCGTGAAGCCGATGTCGCCGCCCGTGCCCCACACGTCCGCACCAAGCCACGCGTCCGGACCGGCGACGACGGTCCCGCTGAAGTCGCGGCCGGGCACGCGCGGTAGCGTCGTGTGGGCGAAGTGGCCGCTGACGTTCTTCACGTCGCTCGGATTGACGGACGCGCTTTTCACGCGCACCAGCGCGTAGCCGGGGGCGGGCTGCGGGTCGGGAAGGTCGACGTAGTCGAGCACGTCGGGCGTGCCGAAGGTCTTGAACTGGATGGCTTTCATCAGATCGTTCCTGGGTTGGGTGCTGCATCGCGCAGCTTCAGGACGAAGTCTAGATGGCGGAATTACGGTTGTCTGGACAAAGACGTTTGAAATTCGGACAGCGCGAACGGGCTGCAAAGTGCCCGTCCAGCGCGCTGACCGATCGCACCGTCATGCCGGATAACGAGATATGAGACTTGTGATCGGAGGCGATCCCGCGGGCTTGCGCTGCGTCATCGCGCCTGACTGGCTGACGCAGGCATGGCGCACGCACGCGCGCCGATCGACAACAGATATCAGTACTGCTTCCGCGGCGGCATCGAGCGCCGGATCTGCTTGCGCAGTCGCGCGACAGCCATCGCTTTCTTGCGCTTGCGTTCGGTGGTCGGCTTCTCATACGCCATGCGTGCGCGCAGTTCCTTGATCAGGCCGGTGGATTCGATCGAACGGCGGAAACGCCGGATAGCGACCTCGACGGGCTCGTCGGGTTTAAGAATTACTGTGGTCAAATCATTCCTTTGAAGTGAAATGGATAGCGCGCGTTCACAACGCATCGGCCGGGGCCCGTGGCCATCCATCAACCATCCGGGCACTTACAGGTCGCCCACCGACGCACCGGCTACCTTGCCGTCGACGATGTCCTGACCCTGCTGGCGGGCAGCGCGTCGGGCAATACCGAAGTCCGCGAAGACGTCCTGCCGGTCCAACCTGAAGACACGGCTCGCGCCTGTCGTACCCGAGGCACCCTGCCGGCAGATACGTACCGCGACGTCGTAGCCTTCGGCATAGCGCGAATGCCCATCGAAGCGATTGAATGCGCGCGCAAAAACGAGGGGATAAAGTTCAAACCCCTTGTAAAGAAGAGACAGGGGGGTCGACATGATCACTCCTCGACAAGGGAACGCACACTATACATGCGAAAGGCGGACCCGTGACCGCGCATTGATGCGGCCCCGTCTCAATAATCGCTCTAATCGTTCGTACGCCAGACAATACGCAAGCCTCAAAAATGCCGACGCAACGCCCATTACGCGCCCATCTCTTGTCGAATCGAACGGCAAACACGGTTTATAACCGCGCAAGGTGTTACCAGAAAAACCTTGACCGCGTGCGAGGCAGTGCGTATGTTCGCCCTCGAAGTTCAAGAAGTTCGATTGCTGCTCATCAATCAACCGCTTATTGCGCGGTATTCGTTGTCCTCTCTCTCCTTGATCCTCGTTTTCCGTTTCTCTCCGGAACGGCCCAATATTTTTATCAAGGAATTCTCATGGATACCGGTACTGTCAAGTGGTTCAACGATAGCAAAGGCTTCGGCTTCATTACGCCCGACGCAGGCGGCGACGACCTGTTCGCACACTTCTCGGAAGTGCGCGGCGAGGGCTTCAAGACACTGACCGAAAACCAGAAAGTCAGCTACGAAACGAAGCGTGGCGAGAAAGGTTTGCAGGCTGCCAATATCACGCCGCTCTGAACCTGCTGGCCTGACTGACTTGCGGCGCACTCGCTTCACCGTGCGCTCGCTGGTCCAGTCGAAGCAAATCTGACGCAAACGCTCGTCCAGCAACGAATCCCGGGCGAGTGTCTGCGCAGAATCGAGGACGGTGCGTACATCCCGCCATCGAGCCATACGGCCCACGCGCCGGCCCATGTGCGCGCATTGATACTTCAGGAAATCGACGTCTATTCGTCGGGGATTGCCACAGCGGAGTCCGACAGTTTCTTTGAAACCAGGCTCGTCTGCGAAGGCGTTCTACTGCAAAAATCCGCGATGGCCGCGTGATTGCCCCGGGCCACCGCCCAAACCACCGTTTAACTGTACATCGGCACCAGAGCGCGTAGCATGGGATCACGCTTACGCATGCCGCTGTCCGTGTACGCGTGTACGCGCGGAATCGATCGCGCCGGGCTCTCCGTTTTTCATCTCACCTGTCCGACAGGTGGACGCTTCCCTTGCCAGGAATACCGTCATCTCACGCCTGTCCGCACAGCGGATGGACGTACCCATTCAATACCGGCTGCACGCTGCAGCCTCAGGAACACATCATGACAACCAGTTCTCGTTTTTATCGGGGCCTCGAAATCCATCCGCTCGTCTATCCGCGTCACGCGAGGCAAACGGGATTCGGACATAACTATGACGAAGGCTTCGACGCATCGGTTCGTATCTCCGAACCGGACACTACGACGGACAGTCCTCGTAGCCGCGTGTTCCGCGTGCCGGGAGAGCGTCCGTTTCAAAGCGCGGGCGACGCGCGGCGCGCGTCGACCGTCTACGCCGAGCAGTTGATCGACGGCAGTGGGTCCGCTCAAACCATCTGGGACCAGCAGTAAAAACGTGAGCTTTGCCTGACGAACATCGGAATGCAACGAGCGCTGAGGCGTTCGCCCAGCAGGTTGTCTGTGGGGTCGATATGGAAAAGCATGAGTATCGCGGCTATGAAATCGCCATCGAAGTCGAGCGTCTGATCTCCGGACGCTTCATCGTCGATTCGCGCATTACCGCAACGTCAGATGAAGAAAAAGCGCTCAAATCCAGGACACCTTGGGTCGGCTCAAAGCAGTTGCACTCCACGACTCAGGAGCAGGCGGTATCGCGCGCGCTGAACTCGTCGCGGCGCGCGATCGACCTTCTGATAGCAAACCGGGGTTAGGTCCATTCGCCGGGGCTTTGCGCGCGCCTGACGCAAAACGTGGTTCTTTTGCCGCGACCCTCAAAAAAATTCTTCATGCCTGTCGATTCATCCTCCCCTCGTTCGTCGTCGTGTATGAGAGCCAGCCCGGCGCCCGACGCCAATGGGCCGGGCACATGGCTCCGACAACCCAGTCAAGGAGAAGACGATGCGTGTCATGGTAATGGTGAAGGCGACGAGCCAGTCGGAAACCGGCAAGATGCCCAGCACGGAACTGCTCGCGGCAATGGGCAAGTTCAACGAGGAGCTCGTCAAGGCAGGCGTGATGCTCGCGGGCGAAGGGCTGCATCCGAGCTCGCGCGGCAAACGGGTGCAGTTTTCGGGTAGCCGGCGCACGGTGATCGACGGGCCGTTCGCCGAGACAAAGGAACTCGTCGCGGGGTTCTGGCTCTGGCAGGTCAAGTCGATCGAGGAAGCGGTCGAATGGGTGCGGCGCTGCCCGAATCCGATGGAAGGCGAGAGCGAAATCGAAATCCGTCCACTGTTGGAACTCGCCGACTTCGGCGCCGAATGCACGCCCGAACTGCAGGCGCAGGAAGAACGCCTGCGCGCCGAGATCGAACAGGCTGCGAAGAAGTCGCACTGACGATTCAGGCCGCGTGGTCCTCGCCGGACGTCTCTTCGAGCGTCCGGTGCGGATGCAGGCCGGTCGGCGGTGCGCCCAGTTCGCGACGAAACATGTCGCTGAAACTGCTCGGCAGATAGCCGAGCGAACGCGCGACGCGGCTCACCGGCTGCCCTTCCGCAAGCCACGACACGGCCACGGCAAGCTGCACCTGACGCCGCCATTCCGCGAAACCCATACCGAGTTCGCGCTGGAACAGCCGCGACAGCGTGCGCGAACTCGCACCTACCGTCTCCGCATGCTGCTCGAAACCCATGTCGAGCGACGGGTTCGCGATCACGGCTTCGCACAGCATCGTGAGCCTCCTGTCCGACGGACCCGGCAGCGGAATACGCTGCACGTGCCGATGCGCGTGCGCGAGTTCCATCACGATGAGCCGGTACGCCGTCTGCAGATATTTTTCATCGCGTTCATGTTCGCGCTCGGCCAGCGTCGTGATCAGTTCGCGCAGCAGTCCGCTGACGTCGAACACGTCGGGCACCTTGCTCAGATGTTGTACGTAGCGCTTGTGCAGATAGACGTTGCGCATGTCGACGGCGCTCATCATCGAGATCGAATGCTCGGTGCCCGGCGGCAACCACACCGCGCGCTGCGGCGGCACGACGAGCGCCTCCCGGCCGATCTCCACCCACATCACGCCGGCCGCTGCATACAGCACCTGCGCCCAGTCGTGCCGATGCGGATCGATGCGCGTGCCGCGCGGATAGTGTCGCGCGAGCGAGCGGCCATGGTCGGGGCCGGCGTGCAGATCGGGCGGAAGGGCTTTGGGCATGCGAAGGGGTGAAACCGTTCGGGAAGGTGGGGATTGGCTTTAGCATACCGTAGCGTCATGCCGTGTCGAGCGGCCTGTCGAGCGCCGCACGCAATAGCTCCACCTGTGCCGCAGGCGATGCGCATTCTTCGCGCAATCGCGCGATCGCGTCGTCGAGGTTCAGCGTCGCCTGCATGCCGTCGCGCCGGCGCAGCGTCACGCTGCCGTCCGCCGCCTCACGTGCGCCGACGATCGCCATCACCGGCACGCGATACGCACGTGCATCGACGATCTTGCGCGGCAGGCGTTCGGCGCGAAGATCGGGCAGCACGCGCAGGCCGGCATCGGCGAGGTTCGTCGCGACACGACTCGCGTATTCGTGTTCGCGCTCGCCGACGTTCGCGACGACGATCTGATCTGGCGCAAGCCAGCCTGGCAGCCAGCCGTCGTGATGTTCGAGCAGGATGCCGATGAAGCGTTCGAGGCTGCCGAGTACCGCATGATGGATCATCACGGGGCGAGCCTTCGCGCCGTCGCGTCCGATGTAGTTCGCGTCGAGCCGCTCGGGCAGTACGTAGTCGAGCTGCGCCGTACCGCATTGCCAGCTACGCCCGTAGCGGTCCGTCAGCTGGAATTCGAGCTTCGGTCCGTAGAACGCGCCTTCGCCGGGCTGAATGCGCGGAGCAAGGCCCGCCGCTTCGGCGGCCTGCGCGAGCAGCGCTTCGGCGCGGTCCCACATTGCGTCGTCGCCGGCACGGCGCACGGGACGCGTCGACAAGGCGACGTCGAAGCGCTCGAAGCCGAAATCCTCGTACACGTGCCGAAGCAACGCACAGAAGCGCACCAGTTCGCCGACCACCTGTGCGGGCGCGCAGAACACATGCGCATCGTCCTGCGTGAACGCGCGCGCCCGCATCAGTCCATGCAACGCACCCGATGGCTCCGCGCGATGTACCGCACCGAACTCCGCATACCGCACCGGCAGCTCGCGATGCGAACGCACGCGCTGGCCGAAGACCTGCACGTGGCACGGACAGCTCATCGGCTTCAGACAGGCCGCATGGCCGTCGTCATCGAGCGAAAACATGGCCGTGCCGAACTTGTCCCAGTGACCGCTTCGTTCCCAAAGCGATCGCGCGAGCAGTTGCGGCGCGCGGATCTCGCGAAAGCCCGCCTGTTGCATCCGTGCCTGAACGTAGCCTTCTATCGCGCGATATAGCGCCCACCCGCGCGGATGCCAGAAGACCATCCCAGGGCCTTCGTCCTGCTGATGAAACAGATCGAGCGCGTGGCCAAGCGCCCGGTGATCGACTTCTTCCATGAGGTTCTCCTTGAGGTTGCTGACCTGCGTGTGGGCAACCGGACGGAGAACGAAAATGAAAAAGCCCCGTCCGGTTATGGGCGGGGCTTCGGGTTCGTGCGTGACGCGCTACTGCATCTACCTCGACACGCGACCTCCCGTCGACCCGCCGGTGGCGGTCGTCGTGGTGGTCGCGGTGGTGACGAGTCGTGCGTTCATGCAGCAAATGTAGCGGCGTGGTGTGGGGCTGTCAAATTTGGTGCCTGGCCGACGCCGTACATCGTCCGGGTCGAGCCAGGATCGGTCGATCGACGGAGAGGATTAGATCGCCGACAATCGGGCCGACCGCCTCGCTATCGGAGCCATTCGCCTTCGACCTGCATGAATACCTGGATACAGTAGTGCTTCCCGTCATTTACCGCTGAAAGTCACAGGATAGAAACCGGAGGAAAACAACGAATGCCGAATGATGATCGCACCAGGATAGTTCTCAGGAGAACACCGGAATCAGCGGCCATGTCAGCAAACGTCAAACGAGCGATGGCGATCACTGCCGCTCTCAACCGGTTGACATTCGACGACGCGGATGAAGTCCGGGCCTTGTTCAGCGATCTCATCGGCAAGAAGGTGGACGACAGTTTTTTATTGATGCCACCGTTCTACACAACCGGCGGGACTGATATCAGTGTCGGGCGCAATGTCTTCATCAATCAGAATTGCACTTTCTATGACCTTGGTGGGCTCGACATTGCTGACGATGTGATGATCGGACCGAACGTGAGCCTCATCACGTCCGGCCATCCCATTGAACCTTCCCGCCGGCGCGACGGCGTAATTGCAAAGCCCATCGTGATTGAGAGAAACGTCTGGATCGCAGCCGGCGCGACCATTGTCGGCGGCGTGACAGTAGGCGAAAACTCCGTTGTCGCGGCTGGATCGGTAGTCACAAAGGACGTTCCCCCGAATACGCTTGTCGGTGGAAATCCGGCGAGGGTCATTCGTTCGATTGCTGATTGAGGGTGCGTCGCAAGGGGGTGGGTCAAACCCCAGGCATTCGACAGCACCCGGCCAAAATGCGACGTTCACGCATGCAAGTGGAATCGTCAACAATCGGCTGAACACGCCCGATGGCCCTGCCAATTTCGCGAGGTATACCAATGAAGGTAGCAATTGCTTATATCGAGGAGCCGCCGTATCCGGCTTTGACCGCGATCGGCGTAACCTGTCTCCCGGGTTTCGGCCTGGAGATCAAGGTAACCGCGCGCGCCCTGGCGAACGTGACTAACCGGGCATCGGAACAGCAAGATCCGAGGCCCTTCTGACCTGCCGCCTGCCTCATTCCTGGACGCTCTGAACATCGCCATAGCTAAAACGCTGCGATCGCTTCCCCTAATTTCGTTCGCGGGCGCAACGATCGCGGCACATCCCTTACCGGAGAGAAAGATGTCATCCGAACCACCGAAAACCGCTGCCGCACCGGTAACCCATCTTAACCCTTCCGTTCTATGGGACATGTCTGCGGGAGGGTTCGCGCAGATCAGCGTGGCAGAACCGGGCCGCCTGGCATTCCTGTCAGGCCAGGTCGCAGGCGCCCCAGATGGGGGGCACATGCCGCCGGATCTCACCTCCCAGGCACACATCGTCGCCGCTAACCTCAAGAAGGCGCTGACCGAATTGGGCGCCTCGGCAAACGACGTCGTCATGGTCCGGCTCTACGTAGTGAGCGCGACGACCGATCGCTTCCAACAGGCGCTCACGGCACTTCGGGACACGTTCAGCGGCGGCAAGCCGAGCATCACCACGATCGGCGTGCAGGCGCTGTATACGCCGGACTATCAACTTGAGGTCGAGATGGTCGTCCGGGTGCCTTGAACTTCAGTTGCGCGATCCAACCGAAACGCCCGCGGCCTGCGCGCGACAGTAGCCAGGACATTCCAGTCGTGAATTGCTTCAGAATACTGGCTGATGAAGCAACTCCACGTTTTGTACAACCACAATTCACTGAGGCTACAAATGGTTGATTGGTCTGCTATTGCGACAGTCTTTTCTGTCTATGCGGCAGGTGTCGTCATACCCGGGCCGAACTTCGTCGCAATCACTCACAAGGCGGTAGCCGGCAGACGCTCCGATGCGCTCGCGCTTGTCGCCGGAATCGTGACGGTGAATCTGTTCTGGGCGACTTGCGCGATCCTTGGTATCGGAATGGTCTTCGCTATTTTCCCGTGGCTCGCTGTCGGCGTCAGGCTTGCTGGCGCGGCCTATCTGATCTGGTTCGGGCTGCGGCTCGTTGTGTCGGCACGGGCAACCCCCTCAGGAGCACGTCACCCAACGAAGGCGCCTCTGTTTCGCGCCGCGTTCCTGCAAGGTATCGCGACAAATATCGCGAACCCGAAGTCCATCGCCTTTTATGCGGCGGTGTTTTCCTCAGCGGTGCCCACCCACGTTTCCCTGCCGACGTTCTTCGCGATGCTTGCTACTGTCGGTACATCAGCGACGTGCTGGTACGGAGCAGTCGCGCTCGTTCTATCGCACGCGGCGATTGCGACGGCGTATCGTCGCGCGAAGGCATGGATCGACCTCACATGTGGAGGGCTCATGATTGCGCTGGGAATCCGGCAGGCATTTCGTTAACAAAGCGCCCGGTGGAGCCTATCTGAACGGCCGCTTTGCGTGTGGGCGACCGTCCCTTGCGGGTCGAAAGCGCACAGTCAACCCGTCTTCGCCTGACCACGCCACATTCGGTTATTCACGAGCCGGACCACTATCGGCTGGACGGTCGAGGCCGCCCAGCCGATGGCTCATCAAACCGACAAACGCAGCCCGCCGTCGCAGATCAGCATTTGAGCGGTCATGAAGTCGTCGCTGATCAGGAATGCGATCGCCTGAGCGACGTCCTCGGGTCGCCCCACGCGGCCGACCGGGGTCCTGGCGGCGAAGTCTTCGAACATCGTCTGCTTCTGTTCCTCAGGAAAGGCGTCCCACCAAGGCGTGTCGATCACGCCCGGGGAAACGCCGTTCACGCGCAGCGGTTTGAGTTCGCGAGCGAGGATCGGGACGAGTGCCGCTACCGCCGCATTGGCGGCCCCGATTCCAGCCGTACCCGGCACAGCAGCCTGAGCGGAAACAGCCGAGACGAAGGTGATGCTGCCCGTCGGATTCAGGAATGGCAACGCCGCCTGCGCTGTTGCGAAGTGCGCGTAGACCTTCTCCTCGAAGCCGAGCTTGACGTCGGCGAGGCTCACGGTGGCGAAAGGGCCTACGCCCTTGCCGCTGCCAAGTGCCAGCACCAGGTGATCGAACTTGCCGATCTGCGCGAACTGGGCGGGAAGCGCATCCGCCGCGGCCGCGTCCATCGACACGGCTTGCGCTTCAGCGCCGAGTTGTCGCCTTGCTTCGGCGAGCCGGGTTTCGTCGCGTCCTGTGATGGTGACGCGGGCGCCGGATGCGAGGAGATGACGGGCGGTCGCGAGACCGATCCCCGACGAGCCGCCGACTATGACCGTGTGCTGAGATGACATGACTTACTCCTGAAGAGGGTGTCGAGCGTGCGGCGTGCAAGGCCACCGGGCCTCGCTAACGCAGCGCAACTGGAGTGTGGCCGGAGCGCGAAGGCGTAAGCAGTCGTCGGCTGATTCTGGTATCGATCGTGCTACGATAATTTCCATGAGTGACGCTGCGACCACCGACCCTGCCGCTCGCCGACGTGAGGCCGGCGAATTCCTGCGCTCGCGCCGCGAGCGCCTGACTCCGTCCGACGTCGGCCTGCCCAACGGCTTCCGGCGACGGACGCCAGGCCTGCGCCGCGAGGAGGTGGCGATGCTCGCCAGCGTCGGAACCGCCTGGTACACCTGGCTGGAACAAGGGCGGGACGTGCGGCCGTCCAACGAGGTTCTCTCGGCGCTAGCCGATGCGCTACGGCTCGATCCCACCGAACGGCGCCATCTCTTCGTCCTGCACGACCGTCCGACGCCCGGGCGATGCATCGCGGGAGAGGAGCGGGTCGATGAGCAGCTTCGCCGGACGCTGGACAGCCTGACCGGGCAGCCCGCCTTCGTGCTCGGCCGGCGCTGGGACGTGCTGGCGTGGAACAGGGCGGCCGAGGTGGTTTATGGCCCTTACGGTCGACTCGAGGGCGACGAGCGCAACGCGCTGCACATGGTGTTCGCCGATCCGAACCACCGGCGCTTGCTTGTCGATTGGGAAGTCGTGGCGCGCGCCTCGCTCGCCATGTTCCGCGCCGACTGCGCTCGCTATGCCGGCGACCCGGATTTCGAGCGCCTCGTTGCCCGGCTAACGAGCCTGAGCCCGGAGTTTGCACGGTGGTGGCCGCAGCGCGAGGTGGCGCGTCCACTGACGGGCCAGAAGCGTATCGATCACCCCACCGCCGGGCGGATGCTTTTCGAATATTCGAGCTTCGGTGTGGGCGATCCGCCGGATATGAAGCTGATCGTCTTCACGCCGCTTGATGAAGAGGACACGGCCCAAAGGCTGGATCGGCTCCTCCGCGACCAACCCCTCTGAGGTCTTGCCCACGCCGCTTCTCTCCATCTCAGCGGATAGCGGATGTGAGTTGGCTGCCGCAAGGGCATCTGTCACGCCAATCCTCGAGCGGTGACTGCGGCAATGTAACGAGTGATCCAACGTGATGCGCTGCGAAGTGGCACGTCAATGGCCGCTTTGAAGATACGCAGATGACTGATGTGGGCCGACTACGGATGGCGAAATGACGAATCAAAAACCGAAGACGTCGCGGGGCTGTGGTGCAAAAATTGAACCCGAGGCGAGCGGCTTCGGTCGGGGCCTGCCCGCGGCAAGCCGAAGTACGATAGCGACCTACCCCCTCTTCACCCCACACCCGGAGTCCCCGTTGCCGATTCACATCCGTCCCGCCGTCGAAAGCGACGCACCGCTCATTCTCCGTTTCATCGTCGAACTGGCCGTCTACGAGAAGGCCGAACATGAAGTCAAAGCCACAGTCGATACGCTCCGCGGCAGCCTGTTCGAACCCGGCTCGCCGGCCCGCGCGCTGATCTGCGAAATCGACGGCGAGCCCGTGGGCTTCGCCGTGTACTTCTTCTCGTACTCGACGTGGCTCGCGCAAAAAGGGCTGTACCTCGAAGACCTGTACGTATCGCCGCATCATCGCGGGACCGGTGCGGGCAAGCGCGTGCTGCAGCATCTCGCGCAACTCGCCATCGCTGAGAGTTGCGCGCGTTTCGAATGGAGCGTGCTCGACTGGAACGAGCCGGCGATCCGCTTCTACGAATCGCTGGGCGCCAGCGCTCAATCCGAATGGGTCCGGTACCGGCTCGTGGGCGACGCACTGCACGCGCTCGCCGCCGAGGCCACCGCTTCATAACCATGGCAGCGGCCACCCGGCTGCTGCCGGATACGTTCTTTCCCGTTCGCCGCCCACGCGGCCGCCGCGCCGCATTGCGCGAATCTTGCACCGCCCCTCACCGTTCCTTTCGGAATTGCATCATTCGGTAAGAACTCCGAAAGCGACCCGCCTCTGTAGCTTCACACCCGGATGTTCCAATGCGAACGCTCTGATGCAAGCCTTAAAAGGCTCCGCAGCGGCGATGCACTGCCTTCCCCACACGTAAAACCGCATCGAACACCGCTGCCGGAGACCCTGACAACGAAGTCAATCAATCAGTGGAGCCACACAAAATGTTTCGTCAAGCCATGATCGCTCTCCCGTTGACCGGGCTGGCGCTTGCGCTCTACGCCTGCGGCAGCGACAACGTGAATCACGTGTCCACGCAGGACGCACAGAACACCGCCACGCCGATCAAACACCTTGTCGTGATCTACGGCGAGAACGTGTCGTTCGATCACTACTTCGCGACCTACCCGAGCGCGACCAACCCGAGCGGCGAACCGACATTCAGCGCGGCGTCGGGCACGCCGACGATCAACGGCCTGACGGGCGCGCTGCTCACCGCGAACCCGAACTTCACGAACACCGCGAACGGCACGAACGCGGCGAACCCGTTCCGCCTCGACCGCACGCAGGCCGCGACTGCCGACCAGAACCACTCGTACACGCCCGAGCAGGAGGCGAACGACAACGGCGCGGCCGACCTGTTCCCGAAATTCACCGGCACGGCGACGAGCGGCGGCGCGGGCGCATTCGGCACGAAGGGCCAGGTAATGGGCTACTTCGACGGCAACACGGTGACCGCGCTGTGGAACTACGCGCAGAAGTACGCAATGAGCGACAACGCGTACACGTCGACCTACGGTCCGTCGACGCCGGGTGCACTCGAAGTGGTGTCCGGCCAGACCAACGGCATGCAGATCGTCAAGACGACGAAGCAGGTGTCGACGCTCGCCGCGCAGTCGTACTTCATCAATGACGGCCAGGGCGGCCTGACGATGATCAACGACGTCGATCCGGGCAACGACGCGTGCTCGAGCACGACCGATACCGCGCTGATGACCGGCAAGAACATCGGCGACCTGCTGAACTCGCAGAAGATCACGTGGGGCGGCTTCATGGGCGGCTTCAACCTGTCGACGACGAACAGCAACGGTACGACCGGCTGCAAGCGCAGCACGATCGCCACCGCCGTGAACGCCGCGACCGCCGACTACATTCCGCACCACAACTGGTTCCAGTACTTCGCGTCGACGTCGAACCCGCAACACACGCGCCCGAGCTCGACCGCCGCGATCGGCCAGAGCCTCGAAACCGATGGCAAGACGGCGGAGCCGGCGAACCACCAGTACGATACGGACGACTTCTTCGCCGCGGTGCAGGCTGGCAACTATCCGTCGGTCAGCTTCCTGAAGGCGCCGGCTGCGCAGGACGCGCACGCGGGCTACTCGGATCCGCTCGACGAGCAGCAGTTCGTCACGAAGGTGATCAACTTCCTGCAGCAGCAGCCGGACTGGAAGAACACCGCGGTCATCGTCACGTATGACGACTCTGACGGCTGGTACGACCACCAGTACATGGCCCCGACGCGCGCATCGTTCGACGCCGTCGACCAGTTGAACGGCAACGGCGTGTGCGGCACCGGCACGGCCACGACGGGTGTCAACGGCGCGGCGGTCAACGGCCGCTGCGGTCCGGGTACGCGGATTCCGTTCGTTGTCGTGTCGCCGTGGGCGAAGCCGAACTACGTCGACCATACGTTCATCGATCAGGCATCGGTCGTCCGCTTCATCGAGGACAACTGGCTCAGCGGCTCGCGTCTTGGCGGCGGGTCGTTCGACGCGACCGCAGGCGACCTGCGCGGCATGTTCAACTTCAGCGGCAGTGCGAACACGTCGACGCTGTTCCTCGATCCGACGCTCGGCACGCAGGTGAGCACCGCACCGGCCCTCTGATCACACCGCAACAGCCTTCGTGGCCGGCGCAGCACGCCGGCCACGAGCGATAGATCCCGCCGTGCTGCAGCCGGTTCATCGGTTGCCGCACGGCTCTTTTGCTTGTCAGTCCCGTATAAAAAACGCCACATGACCGAGCTTTCCACTCCGCCCGTTCCCGCTACGCTTTCCGCCGGCCCCGGTCCGCAAGGCCGGCGTCGGCGCCGGCTGCTGCTTCCCGTCGTCGCGGTTCTCGCCGTCGGCGTCCTCGGCTTCGGCGCGTTCGCACTCGCGTTTCCGGGCAAGGTGCCGGCCGCGATCGGCGAGGCCGTCGAGAACCTGACCGGCGCGAACGCGCACCCCGTCACGCTAATGCGGCTGCCGGTCGCGCCGTTGAGCGCGGTCGCGCAGCTCGGCAAGCAGCTGTTCTTCGATCCGTCGCTGTCCGCGTCGGGCAAGCAGTCGTGCGCGACGTGCCACAGCCCGGCACATGCATACGGGCCGCCGAACAACCTCGACGCGCAGCTGGGCGGCACGTCGATGGCGCTGCAGGGCTACCGCCCGCCCCCTTCGCTGATGTACCTGTACCGACAGCCGAATTTCAGCATCGGCCCGGACCAGGGCGAAAACGACGACGGCCCGAGCGTCACACAACTCGCCGCCTCGTCAGCCGGCGTCGTCAAGTCGCAGAAGACCGCCGGCACGACGACCACGGCGCAGGAGATGGTGCCGCAAGGCGGCCTCTTCTGGGACGGCCGCGTCGACACGCTGCAGCAGCAGGCGTTCGGCCCGCTGCTGAACCCCGTCGAAATGGCTAACACGAGCATCGAGCCCGTCGCGCAGCAACTCCAGAAGGCACCGTACGCGAAGCAGTTCACGCAGCTGTTCGGGCCGCGCATCTTCAGCGACACGAAGCTCGCGGTGTCCGAGGCGATGTTCGCGATCGCACGCTATCAGGTCGAGGATCAGTCGTTCCATCCGTACAACAGCCGGTACGACCGCTGGCTCGAAGGCAAGGAACGTCTGTCGCAAGCGGAACTGCGCGGACTGCACCTGTTCAACGATCCGAACAAGGCCAACTGCGCCGGCTGCCATCTGTCGAAGCCGGGCAAGGACGGCCTGCCGCCGATGTTCACCGACTACCAGTACGAAGCGCTCGGCGTGCCGCGTAACCGCGCGCTCGTGCAGAACCACGATCCGAAGTTCTTCGATCTCGGCGTCTGCGGACCTTTCCGCACGGACCTGAAGGACCAGACGCAGTACTGCGCGATGTTCCTCACGCCGACGCTGCGCAACTCGGCGACGCGCCAGGTGTTCTTCCACAACGGCATCTACCACACGCTCGATCAGGTGATGGCGTTCTACAACGATCGCAACACGAACCCCGGACGCTTCTATCCGCGCGGTGCCGACGGCAAGATCGACAAGTACGACGACATCCCGCCGAAGCTCCAGGCGAACGTCGACGTGAAGGACGCGCCGTTCGACCGCAATTTCGGCGACAAACCCGCGATGACCGATCAGGACATGCGCGACATCATCGCGTTCCTGCACACGCTGAACGACGAGCCGCCGCAGACGCACTGACTGCGTTCGCTGTCGTGCCCACTGTCGTCTCCGCAACGGCAGGCGCCTCTTCCGGCGTCTGCCGTTTTTTTGAAATCTTTCTTTTTGCTTTCGATTAAGCTTAAATACAGCTTTCAATCACACCCGGAGACCTCCATGTCGGATTTCATGCGAAGCGCAGTGACACTCGGCGGCTGTATCGGCGCCTTCACGCTCGTGGTCAGCGCAATCGAGCTGCTGGCCAACTGACACGGCGGGCTTCTCGCCAACAACGGCAAGCGGGCATGACCAAGGTCATGGGCCGTTCGCCGGATTCACAGCCCTCCTTGCATCTGGGATAGTTTCCTCGAGGCCTCATTGCCGCGCCGTCCGCGGCAACTCCATCCATCTGGACCGTGACCCGTTACGCCGGCCGCTTCGTCGAACGAAGCGCCTGCGGGGACACGGCCGTACCTTGAGGAATCACCATGAGCAAGAAGACCGCCATCCTGATCATCCCGGGCAGCTCGAGCCCGACAGGCCTCACACCGGGCAGCACGCTCGTCGGCAGCGGCGAAATGGGCCGCGTCGAGATGGAACTCACGAACGCGAAGCAACAGACGCAATTCGCCGATCAACCGTTCGTGCTCGAGGTGAAGCTGAAGGAGCGGACCTGGTTCGACGACGCTCGTCCGATCACGTCGATCGCTTACGACAACTATCGCAACAAGGCCGAGGTGACGACCTGTACATTTACGTCCTGAGGGTGGCGCGGGCGGCTGAATGATGTCGTGCGCGGCCGCCCGCACAAGGAACCGACCGGGGTACTCCCGTGTCGCAGGGAAACCGGCGCTTCCCGTGCCGCGCTCAGGAGAAACACGTAATGGACACGTCCGCTGAACTCCAGGCCACCGTCGACGCACTGACGCAACGAGGCAAGGGCCTCCTCGCCGCCGACGAAAGCGGTCCGACGATCACGAAGCGCTTCACCTCAGTCGGCATCGAATCGACCGAAGAAAACCGCCGCGCATGGCGCACGCTGCTGCTGTCCACCCCGGGTCTCGGCGATTACGTCAGCGGCGTCATCCTGTACGAAGAAACGCTCACCCAGCACGACGACGCCGGCACGCCGCTGCCGACCGTCGCCGCGCGTCAGGGCATCGTGCCCGGCATCAAGGTCGATGCGGGAAAGTTAGCGCTCGCCCACGCACCCGGCGACGAGATCACCGAAGGGCTCGACGGGCTCGCGACACGCCTCGACGGCTATCGGCGACAAGGCGCGCGCTTCGCGAAATGGCGCGCGGTGTACCACATCTCCGATACGCTGCCGAGCCACCTCGCGATCGAAGCGAACGCCGAAGCGCTCGCGCGCTATGCGGCGATCTGCCAGGAAGCCGGCGTCGTACCGATCGTCGAACCGGAAGTGCTGATGGACGGCGGCCATACGCTCGAGCGCTGCGCGCAGGTCACGGAAGCCGTGCTGCACGCCGTGTTTCATGCGCTGCACCGGCACGCGGTCGTGCTCGAACACATCCTGCTGAAGCCGAGCATGGTGGTCGCGGGCAGCACGCATGCACGGCAAGCCTCGACCGCGGAAATCGCCACGCACACCGTGCGCGTGTTGAAGCGCACGGTGCCGCCCGCGGTGCCGGGCATCGTGTTCCTGTCGGGTGGCCAGACGCCGGAGGAAGCCACCGCGAACCTCGACGCGATGAACCGGCTCGAGACGCTGCCGTGGCCGCTGACGTTCTCGTACGGACGCGCGCTGCAGGAGCCGCCGCTCGATGCGTGGAAAGGACAGAAGGCGAATCTGGCGGCCGGGCAGCAGGCGCTGCTCGAGCGCGCGCGGCTCAATAGCGCGGCGGCGCTCGGCACATACGAAGCGTCGATGGAAAAGCGCTAAGCGGAACGGCGCGGGGTTCGTTCGGTTACGTGTTCGTTGCCCGGCTCGATGCCCCGGCTCAGTTACCGGGAAAGCCGGCGAACGGGTCGCTATCCGATGAACTCGACGAGCCCGACGAGCCCGCCTCTTCCGACAGGTTGTACTCGGCGCGCACCGCGTCGAGTACCGCCGATACATCGCGCTCGAAGCCCGCGATGTTGCCGAAGTGCTTCATCGTCCAGTTGCAGCCGGTCTTGTCCGGCTCCTGCAATTGCGGACGCGGCACGCGAATCTTCACACCGTCCTCGACGATCGCGTGAAGCTGGTGGATGCGCCGGTTGACTTCTTCCTGCAGCCGCGAAGCATTGAGCGTCTTGCGTTTCATCGGTGTCTCCCGCGGGGTTTCTGTGCATGCGCGTGCGGGGCACCCACGCGCCGCGCAAGCATAACGCGTCCCGCCCACCGGGCCCGCGAATCTGCGATGATCTGCGGTCCACACCATCACGTCATCCACGTCCACGAACCGGTTCTCCGATGCCCAACGCCCTCACATTCGAAACAGACCGTCTTGTGCTGCGCCCTCACGTCCGCGACGATTTCGACGACACCCTCGCGATGTGGTCCGATCCCGACGTCACGCGCTTCATCAACGGCAAGCCGTCGACGCGCGAAGAAGTATGGGCGCGTCTGCTGCGCTACATCGGACACTGGACGCTGCTCGGTTTCGGCTTTTGGGTCGTGCGCGAAAAGGCGACCGGGCGCTTTCTCGGCGAAGTGGGCTTCGCGGATTTTCATCGCGACATCGAGCCGTCACACGACGGCCTGCCCGAGATCGGCTGGGCACTCGCACGCCACGCACACGGCCAGGGTTTCGCAACCGAAGCCGTGCAAGGCGCGCTACGATGGTCCGACACGGAGTGGCCGGGCCGCGAAACCGTCTGCATCGTCGCGCCGGAAAACATGGCGTCGCTGCGGGTGGCCGCGAAATGCGGATTCGTCGAACGGACGCGCACGTCGTACAAGACCCAGCCGATCATCGTGTTGCGCCGCAACGCCGGCGACGCGTGACGTGCGTGATCAGCACGCCGAACGCCGGGCACGAACCCTGCATCGTTCACGGCCTCTCAATCGATCAGTGAGGCCATGATGGAAATCCAGCCGACTGGATGGTTTCCGCTGAACCTCCATGCGCCGGTTCGCGACGGATGGTACGAGGTTCAGCTGGTAAGCGGTAACACCGCGTTTGCGCGGTTCGATGCCGGCGAATGGACGGAGCAACCGCTGCTCGTTTTTACCCACTGGCGCGGACTCAGTGAAGATCCTGCCCAGTCAGGCGAAGCCGAAACGATCGACGCGGAAGCGATCGCCGCCGAGGGCGTGCGCGCCGCGTGGAACGCATTCTTCCGCACGCCGGACAGCCACAAACCGCACAAGCTGCACTGACGCCGCCGCGCGCCGCCGTCAGCGCGGGGCGGCTTCGCTCGCCTGCAGCAACTGGACCAGGTACGGCTTCCATACCTCTGGATGCGCGAGCGTCTGGTGGCCGTACGACTGCGCGCTCTCGGGAATTTCAACGAAGCGGCCATGTGGCACCGCGGCGATCGCGCGCTGCATCACGCCGAGATCGGCGGCGTTGATCAGGTCGTCGGCGAAATTGACGGCGTAGAGCGGCGCGCGGATGCGCACAAGCTGCGGCTGGGGATCGTAATCCCACGACGATTCGAACCAGTACAGCACGTCGTTCGTGTCGTTTTTCTGCGCGTCGGCGACGGTCGCATCGTAGAGGTGCGTCGCGGCATCGCGATCGGGCGCGGCCGACTGCATTCGCGCGGCATTGCCGGTCATGATCGTGAAGATCGGCATCGTGCGAACCCACTGGGTCGGTTGCGCGGCGTAGTCGCCGCCGTTCCATCCCGGATCGTTGCGGATCGCGCTGACAACCATCTGCCGCCAGAACCAGTTGCGGCCCGCCATCGCGACCGGCTGGCTGGCGATCGGCATCAGTGCATCGGCCATCTCCGGATAGCGCTCTCCCCACATCCACGTCTGCATACCGCCCATCGACGTACCGAGCACGAGCCGCAGATGCGTCACGCCGAGTCCTTCCACCAGCAGCCGATGATTCGCTTCGACGACGTCGCCGTAACCATACTGCGGAAACTTCGTGCGCAGGCCGTCACTCGGTTTCGTCGAGCCGCCGCGTCCGAGTCCGTCGGGCATCACGATGAAATAGCGCTGCGCATCGAGCGGCTCGCCCGGCGCGAATAGTTCGCGGCGCATCGTCGGTGTGAGAAACGCGCGGCCGGTCCCAGTGGTGCCGTGCAGCAGCAGCACGGCGTTTGTCACGACGCCGTGCGCATCGCGGCGCGGCGTGCCGAGCGTCGCGTAATGAATGTGGATCTCCGGCAACGTGGTGCCGTCGGAAAACCGGAAGTCGTGCAGCGTGTAGTCGAGCGAACGCTCCGGCACACTGTCGGCGGCCATCGCACCGTTCGCCGCGCCCAACGCGAGTGCCGCTGCGCAGCCGGCCGCCACGGCCCGTCCCATCATCGATCGAAACACCGCGCCCTCCAGTCGGCACGTGGCCGTGATTGATCCGCGCGTTATGGTAGGACAAAACTCGAACGGCGCTCTCCGAGCCGGACACTTGACGAATTGTCCAGATTTAGACAATATCTCCACATGCGCAAACGAACCCCCGAACAGAACCTGTTGATCGATCAGCTCAAGCAGGTGGCTCAGGGCCTCGGCGAGACCTTCGCGCCGTTCTGCGAGGTCGTCGTGCACGATCTGCTGCACCCGAAGCACGCCATCGTTGCGATTCACAACAGCCTGTCGGGCCGGCAGGTCGGCGAGCCGACCACCGAACTCGGGCTCGCGCGGATCGGAGACGCGGACTACCCGTCGATTCTCGCCAATTACCCGAATCATTTCGTCGACGGCCGGCAGGCAAAGAGCACGTCGATCGGCATCAAGGATTCGACGGGCCGCTACATCGCCGCGCTATGCATCAACGTCGATCTCACGTTGTTTCGCGGCCTGCAGGGCATGCTGACGCAGTTCGGCACGCTCGACCCCAGCGCCGATCCGAAGGAATCGCTCGATCCGGCCGGTGCCGACGCGATCCGCGTCCGCATCGACCGCTTCGCCGCGCGGCTCGCCACCACGCCGCGCTCGCTGAAAGCCGAAGACCGGCGCACGCTGATGCAGGAGTTGAAGCAGTCTGGATGTCTCGACGTGCGCCGCGCGATGGAGATCGTCGCGCAGCATCTCGGCGTCTCGCGCGCGACGGTGTACGGCGACGCAAAGGAACCGGCCTGAACGGCCACCGCTCAACCGCTTATTGCGCTCACACGATCACGAGGCCATGAACATGCTCACGCTGCCCACCTACGACGACGTTGCCGCCGCCGCCCAAAGAATCGAAGGTCACGCGCATCGCACACCCGTCATGCACTCGCGCACGGTCGACGCGGAACTCGGCGCACAGGTGTTCTTCAAATGCGAAAACCTGCAGCGCATGGGCGCATTCAAGTTTCGCGGCGCGTTCAACGCGCTGTCGAAATTCGATGCCGCGCAGCGACGCGCGGGCGTCGTCGCGTTCTCGTCGGGTAACCATGCGCAGGCCATCGCGCTGTCGGCCTCGCTGCTCGACATTCCGTCGACCATCATCATGCCGCACGATGCGCCAGCGTCGAAGGTCGCGGCCACGAAGGGTTATGGCGGTAAGGTCGTGATGTACGACCGCTACACCGAAGACCGCGAACAGATCGGCCGCAAGCTGGCCGTTGAGCAGGGTCTCACGCTGATTCCGCCGTACGATCATCCGGATGTGATCGCCGGCCAGGGCACCGCAGCGAAAGAACTGTTCGAGGAAGTGGGACCGCTCGATGCGCTGTTCGTCTGTCTCGGTGGCGGTGGGTTGCTGTCCGGTTCGGCGCTTGCGACTCGCGCGCTGTCGCCGGACTGCAAGCTGTACGGCGTCGAGCCCGAAGCGGGCAACGACGCACAGCAGTCGTTCCGCTCCGGCAAGATCGTCCACATCGATACGCCGAAGACGATCGCCGACGGCGCGCAAACGCAGCATCTCGGCAATTACACGTTCGAGATCATCCGCCGCGACGTCGACGACGTGCTGACCGCTACCGACGCCGAACTGGTCGACTGCATGCGTTTTTTCGCATCACGGATGAAGCTCATCGTCGAACCGACGGGCTGCCTCGGCTTCGCCGCCGCGCGGCAGATGAAGACGCAGTTACAGGGCAAGCGCGTGGGCGTAATCGTCAGCGGCGGCAACGTCGATCTCGAACGGTTCTGCGCGTTGCTCGGATCTTGATGAAGTGCGCTGCTGCTACGCGGCGGCACGCGGCATTGCGCGCAGCGTGACGGCCCAGAACGTCAGACCCGTCAACGTGATTGCCGCGCCGAGCATGCACACGCCGGTCCAGCCTGCCCACGCGTACATGTGTGTCGACGCGAGCGCGCCCGCGCCGGTTCCCGCCGCATAGAACAGCATGTAGCAGCCGACGAGCCGGCTGTGCGCGTCGGGCTGTGCACGAAAGATCATGCTCTGGTTCGTCACGTGGATTGCTTGCCCACCAAGGTCGAGCAGCAGCACGCCGACCACGAGCAACGCGAGGCTCGACGACAGGTACGCCGCCGGCAACCACGACAGCAGCAACACGAGCCACGCAATGCCGGTCGTCCACTGTCCGCGCCCACGATCGGCCCAGTGGCCCGCACGCGCCGCAGCGAGCGCACCAGCGGCACCCGCTAAACCGAACGCACCGATCGCCGTGTGCGGCAACGCGAACGGCGGCGCGCTCAGCGGCAATGCCATCGCGCTCCAGAACACGCTGAACGCCGCGAACATCAGCATGCCGATCGTGCCGCGAATCTGCAGCGTGCGTTCGTGCGCGAGCAGCGACAGCATCGATCCGAGCAGCCGCAGATAACCGATTCGCACAACCGGTGCGGATTGCGCGGGCAATGTGCGCCACAGTACCGGCAACATCAGCAATGCGAGCGCGGCCGACGTCAGATAGACGGCACGCCAGCCCGCGAGGTCGGCGACGAAGCCGGCCATCGTGCGCGCGAGCAGCAGCCCGACCACCACGCCGCCCTGCGCGGCGCCGACGACACGACCGCGTTCGCCCGGTGCCGCGACGGTCGCCGCATACGCGATCAAGCCCTGCGTCATCGCCGTGCCGAGCATACCCGTCGCGAGCATGCCGGCGAGCAGCATCGGTGCGCTCGTCGCACACGCGACCGCGATCAGCGCGAGCACCAGCAACCCCAGTTGCGCCGCCATCAACCTATGACGATTCGTGCGGTCGCCGAGCGGCACGAGAAGCACCAGCGCCAGCGCGCAACCGGCCTGCGTCGCGGTGATCACCATGCCGATCGATGCGCGGCTCACGTCGAAATCGCGTGCGAGCAGATCGAGCAGCGGCTGCGCGTAATAGACGTTCGCCACGCTCAGTCCGCATGCGACGGCAAACAGCAGCACGAGCGAGCGGCTCATCGGCAGCGCGTTGGACGCTGCGCCACCAGCGGTGTGCCCCTGCGATGTATCGGCAGTTCCACCATGCATGCCCGTTTCCTTCGAATCCCGATGTTTCATTGAGTTGCCAATCGCAACTACATCGAAGTGTAAGGCAGCATAGTTTCTAAATACAACTACATGGAAGAAAGACCCCCTGGATGGCGGGGTGAAATGGAAAAGCCCGGGGGCAGTTGCGTACGTCAGTCCTTCGGGTAACGCACGTCGTACTGCGCTTCGACGCCTTCGAACAACGTCCAGAATGAAACCGGCACGCGACCGTTCAGGCGTTCGACCAGCACGGCAAGATGGGTATGCCATCCGCCCGATACTTGCACCTGTCCGCCGCGGCCCGACAGTTTGCTGTGCGTGAGCACGAAGCGCACTTTGTCGCCGTGTTCGGTCAGTTCGATCAGCACGTCGGACTGTCCACCGTCCACGCCGTCGCCCCATGTGAAGCCGAGCACGTGCGGCGGCTCGTTGCGCGTGAGCCGATGCGTCGACGTGACGCCGTTCTCGTATTTCACGAAGCGCGCGGGCGTCGGCGTGATCTCCGGCGACAGGCTGGCGTGATGAAAGCGCATCTGGAATTCGCCGCCGACGTGCGTCGGCATGACGCCGCTCGCGAGCCACTGGCCGCGCTTGTCCGAATCGACGAGATAGCTCCACACTCGCTCGATCGGCCCCGGCAGCAGACGCTCGAAACGCACGGTCTGAGTGCCGCTCGCTACACCGAAATCGCTGTCGTCCATCATTGAGATGCCCTCGTCAGGTAGATGAAGGCATGCCGTCAGACTCGGCATTGCCCTGCTGCAAGAGCTCTTCAAGCGTATCGAGCCGGACGGCCCAGAAGCGCTCGTAAAAGCTCAGCCATTCGTTGGCCGCGGCGAGCGGTCCCGCCTCGATCCGGCACAGATGCGTGCGACCTTCGATGCGGCGCCGGATCAGCCCGGCCTGTTCGAGCACCTTCACGTGCTTCGATGCCGCCGCGAACGAAATCGCGAAAGGCGCAGCCAGCTCGCCGATGTTGCGCTCGCCACCGGCAAGGTTCGCCAGCATCGCGCGACGCGTCGGATCGGACAGCGCGTGAAAGACACCGTCGAGAGAAAGATCGGGATTCGACATGTCCACGAGTATAGGTATATCCGCCGCCATATTCAACCAAAAGGTTGAATATGGCGTACACCCATCCAGCAAGGCGCCTCGGGCGAGATCGTGAAAAACGGCATGCGCGCAGGCCGACTCCGATAGGCCAATTTAATTGGCATAGCGACGACCCGCATCCTCTAATGGAAACCCTGCCCGTTCACCCCCTCGGAGAATCCCATGACGCGTCAGCCTCAGCCCAACGTCGACGAAGTCGTACAGGCCATCGCAGCGGAAACGAATACGCCCGCAGAGACCGTCTCGAAGATCTACGCCGACACGCTGGCAGACTACAAGGCCGACGCCCGGATCATGGATTACATGCCGCTCCTCGTCGCGAAGAAGGTTCGCGAAACGCTGCGCCAATCGCGACACTGATCGCCGCTTTCCCCCGCTTCCTCTTTTTACCGTTCGCCCGTTACGCGGGATCGACGCTGAGCACACGCGAAGCGTCGTCTTGCCGTGCGCGCTCGCGCGGCAACATCCCGCGGATCACACGCGCGAATCGCGCGATCAATGCATCGGCTTTTTCCGCCGGCACGCCCGCATAGCCGAGCATGAAGCCGTTGTAGCGCGACGCGCCCGTACCCGGCATGCAGTACGCGCTCAGCGGTGCGGCGAACAGCCCGTGACCGCGCAATGCCTGGCTCACGTCGCGGTCCTTTAGCGGTGCATCGAGACGCACCGTGAGATGCATTCCACCACCGTCCACGGACAGTGTGACCAGGTCGCTCATCTGCCTGTCGATCGCACGGACCAGCGCGACACGGCGCTGCTGATAGAGCCGCCGCATCCGCCGCAGATGGCGCGCGTACTTGCCGCTGTCGATGAAATCGGCGAGCGCGACCTGCTCTGCGACACGCCCTTGCCGCGCGATCTCGCTCAACGCTTCGTCGATCTGCCGAACAAGATGCGCGGGCACGATCATGAAGCCCATCCGCAGCGCGGGGAACATCGTCTTGCTATACGTGCCGAGATAGACGACCGGCGCATCCGCCGTCAGTCCCTGAATGGCCGGCAGCGGCGGACCGCTGTGACGCAGTTCGCTGTCGTAATCGTCTTCGATGATCCATGCGCCGGCGGCGATCGCGTTCTCCATTAACGCGCGCCGCCGCTCGAGGCTCAGCACGCAGCCGAGCGGATATTGATGCGACGGCGTCGTGTAGACGATCCGCGGCGGCGCGTCGCGCCAGTCGCGCGGTGTCGGCGCGATGCCGGAACCGTCCACCGGGATCGGCACGAGCCGTAAGCCCGCCGTGTGGAACGCGGCCTTCGCGCCGTGATAGCCGGGGTTCTCCACCCACGCGATATCGCCTGGATCGGCGAGCAGGCGCGCGCACAGATCGAGGCCGGTCTGCGTGCCCGGCGTGATGAACACCTGGTCCGCGGTACAGCGCACGCCGCGCGACACGCGCACGTATTCCGCCACCGCGCGCCGCAGCGCCGGGTGGCCCGCGCTGTCGCCGTAACCGAGTTCGTACGCATCGATCGTGCGCCACGCGCGCTCGACCGACGCGCGCCACTGCGCGACCGGAAATTCGTCGAGCGCCGGCACGCCCGGACGGAACGGCGTCGGGTCGTCGGGCCGGCCGCGCTCGCGCGGCAGACTGCTCACGCGCTTCGACAGACCGCTTGCCGGCGCCCCGCCGCCGCGTGGATCGATCGCCGCCGGAAACGCGACACGGTTCACCACCGAGCCGTGCCGGCTGGTCGTGATGAATCCCTCTTCGGTGAGGCGCTCGTAGGCATACAGCGCCGAATTACGCGCGATGTCGAGCTGCTCGGCCAGCGCGCGCGTCGGCACGAGCTGCGTGCCGTGCCGCAGATCGCCGTCGATGATCGCCTGACGCAGGCTCTCGTACAGCAGGTTCTGCTGGGTCAGCTTGCGGCCGGCCGCCCGCTTCGCGAAGTTCGACATCAGCAGCGCGTAGTCCACGTTCGTGGCTCCATTTTTTGCGTTTGAGGTGGAGCTAACAATGGTGCCACAAATTTTCTATGCTGAGCCCATCGAAACCGTCGACCCGTACCCGTAAAGGATCGTTCCCGTGACCCGCAATACCGCATCCGTCGACCAGGTGCTTTCAGACCCGCCCCATCGTGCACATCGTGTGGTGGTCTGCATCGCCTGCGTGTACATCGTGCTTGCGGTGCTCGTGGCGTTTGCGTACTGGACACTGCGGCCCACCGAACAGGCGCGCGCCACACTGGATGCATGCGTCGCGGCGGAACTGCGCGAAGCATCCGCGATGCGTGCCGGCGCCGACCCACCCGCACCAGACGACCGCAACGCGCAATGGGCCGCCGCGGTTTATGCATGCGCGACGCAGCCGTGACTACGTTTTTCCAGGGAGCCTACCCATGACCGACACCACCCTTCAGATTCGCCCCGTCACACCCGACGATTTCGCCGCGTGGCTACCGCTCTGGGACGGCTACAACGCGTTCTACGGCCGCGCCGGCGAAACCGCGTTGCCGCGCGAAATGACCGAACTCACGTGGAGCCGTTTCTTCGACGGCTACGAACCGATGCATGCGCTCGTCGCCGAACGCGACGGTCAACTGGTCGGCCTCGTGCACTACATCTTTCATCGCAGCACGACGCTGGCCGGGCCGACCTGCTATCTGCAGGATCTGTTCACGCTCGCGTCGGAGCGCGGCAAGGGGATTGGCCGTGCGCTGATCGAAAGCGTGTGCGTTCGTGCGAAGGCCAGCGGATCGGCACGCGTGTACTGGCTCACGCACGAAACCAACGCGACCGCGATGCGGCTCTATGACGGCGTCGCCGAGCGCTCGGGTTTCGTCGTCTATCGCAAGGCGCTGTAAGAGCGGGGCAGGATAAGAGTTCCACTCAGGCGCGGGTTGCCGTTCGCACCCACGGCGTGTCAGGATGCACGGTGGTCGAAGGCCGACGCCGCTTCAGGCTGCCGGTCGCCCGCGCCCTTCCTTCCCGTGGATTCTGGAGCCCTGCCGATGAACGAGAACGATCCGAACCTCCCCGCTATCGCCGCCGACGCCACCGACGCCCCCGACGATCCCGAGCGCCGCCGCGTACTGACCGGCATCGCTGCAGTCGGCGTAGGCCTCGTGCTCGCGGGTTGCGAGACCTCGCAGACCGGCTCGGCGGACAACGGCGCGCAGCGCAGCGCGGCCGATCTCCGGCTGGATGCCGCGCTACACGACCAGGTGCGCAACATCGTCGTGATCTATGCGGAGAATCGCAGCTTCGCGAATCTGTACGGCAATTTTCCAGGCGTCCAGCATCCGCTCGATGCGGTGCCCGCGTCGCGCTACGTTCAGCTCGACCGCGACGGCAAGACGCCGCTGCCGAATCTGCCGAAAATCTGGGGCGGCCTCGTGCCGCAGGCGCAGGAGGTGGACGGCAAGCGCTACATGATCGGCGAGAGCGCCATCGACGGCCTGCGCAACGGCCCGTTCCATCTGACCGACGCACAGGGCGCGCCGCTGCCGAACAGCATCATCACGCGCGACCTGGTGCACCGCTTCTATCAGAACCAGATGCAGATCAACGCGGGACGCAACGACCAGTTCGCCGCGTGGGCCGACTCCGGCGGCCTCGTAATGGGACATTACCGCAATTCCGCGCAGACGCTGCGGCTGTGGAATCTCGCGCAGCAATACACGCTGTGCGACAACTTCTTCATGGCGGCATTCGGCGGTTCGTGGCTCAACCACATCTTCCTGATCTCCGCGCAGGCGCCGTTCTATCCGAACGTGCACGCCAGCCCGGCGAAGCGTCTCGTGTCGGTGGTCGAAGGCGACGACCCGACCGGCACGCGGCTGAAGCTCGCCGCGAACTCGCCGGCTTCGGCGATCGACGGTCCGCCGAAATACGTCAACGATGGAATTTTCACCGCCGATGGCTTCGCGGTGAACACGATTGCCTCACCGTATCAGCCGAGTTTTGTACGACCCGCGCCCGGCGGCGATCCGCTGCTCGCCAATCCCTCGGACCCGAAGGTGTTACCCCCACAAACCTACGCGACGATCGGCGACCGGCTTTCGGCGAAGGGAGTCGACTGGGCATGGTACGGCGGTGCATGGCAGTACGCGCTCGATCATCTCGACACCGGCGCGATGCCGGATTTTCAGTATCACCATCAGCCGTTCAACTACTTCGCGAGCTTCGCGCCGGGGACCGACGCACGCCGGCGGCATCTGCGCGACGCGGGCGTCGGCGACGATCCGTCGACCAACCGCCTGCTCGCCGACGTCGATGCGGGTCGCCTGCCCCCGGTCACGTTCTACAAGCCACAGGGCAACCTGAACATGCACGCGGGTTACGCGGACGTCGAATCCGGCGACCGTCACATCGCGACCGTGATCGACCATCTGCAGCGCAGTCCGCAGTGGGCGCATACGGTAGTGATCGTCACGGTCGACGAGAATGGCGGCTGGTGGGATCCGGTCGCGCCACCGCGAGGCGATCGCTGGGGTCCGGGTTCGCGGATTCCGGCACTCGTCGTGTCGCCGCTCGCGAAGAAGGGCTACATCGATCACACCGTCTACGACACGAACTCGATCCTGCGATTGATCAGCCGCGTGCACGGTCTCGCCCCGCTCGACGGCGTGCGGGTACGCGATCGCGCGTTCGCGCAGAACGGGCTCGCGCCGCTCGGCGATATGACTGCGTCGCTCGATCTTGCGTGATGTGGCGCAAGGTGGAACGCACCGGTATTCGACAGGAAGCGAACTTGAATAATTCACATCCCGTTCTACACTTTTAGATCCATGCCTCACGTGTGGAACGACGATGCGCCTCACCATCCTGATCAACGGTTCCGATCCCACCGTGAACCACGATTACGCCGTGCTCTGGCTCGACACCGACGAACACCGGTGGTCCCGCGAAGCGCACGAAGGGATCGATCTTCCGCCCGGCGGCGATCTGCGCGACGTCGACGGCGTAACGATGCTGTGCGCACCGAGCGCCGATGCGCCGCTCTGCACGTTGCGCGGCCTGTCCGTGGACCGTCGACAGCGCGTCAGTTCGGCGGAGGGCGCGGCGGCCTGGGCTTCGTCGCCTGCGCGTCGGCCCGCTACGGGTTTCTGGCGTCTACAGGCGGTCGACCGACAGACCGTCCACGCGGAACACCGGCTGTTTGGAGGCTGACTGCGCCGGGCCGCTTTCACCACGTCTCACCGCTTTGCTTTCACACTCCTTCCAGACCCGCCGCTTGCCTTGACAGGCGGCGAGCATCCTCTCGATACTCCTGGCTGGTCCATTTCTGGGCCGGCCGCTCTTCAGGCCGGTCCATCATCTCGCCGCGTCCGCCGCGATCGTTCATGCTGCGGTCACGCCGATGCACAGGAAAAACGGATGCGGCTTCCTGCCAGACACCGGCCTGCCCAACGCAACAGGTTCCTGCGCCGCGCACTGGCGACACTGACACTCGCGTTCGCGCTGATTCCTTGCACCGCGCATGCGGCAGCAGCGGACGATCGTCCTGACCCCGACGCGTGCACGCTCGTTCAGAACGCCGATACCGACGTGGCAGCGCTGATCGCGTCGCCGAACTACGCGATGCGCGTCACGTCGAGCCACCCGGCGCCCGGCAAATCGAGCTGCGTCTGGCTCACCCATGAAAAAGGATTGACCGACGACGCGCCGCCGGACGGCACCCTGTCGCTCGATTTCTATCATTTCGCCGACGCGGCTCACGCGCGCCGGCAGACACGCGAACTCGGCGACGCCGTGCCGCCGTTCCTGACCCGCACCGACGACACCCGTGACCGTTTGATCCGGGTATCCCGCGACGAAATCGTCGCGCTGCACGGCGCCGATGCCGCCATCGTGCATGCGGAGACCGTCGACGCGCGCCAGGATCGTCCGGACTGGGCGTTGCGGTTCGAAACGCTGGCGTTCACCGCGGCGGGCACGCACGTGCTCGGCCCGACGAACGAAAAAGCCGCGGCCGACCTGTGCGCACAGATCGACCCGCAACACGTACTCGGACTGCTCACACTGACCCGTTCGACACTCGCGTCGCAGGCCGGTAGTGCGACGCGCTGCCGCTTCGACGTGAAGGATGCATCCGGCAAGCCGAACGGGTGGGTCGATAACCAGGGCGAGGCGACCTTCGAGCGGTCCGATCTCGGCAATCACGCGGCCGCGCTGAAACGTCAGCATGACAACACGCCGTTCTATCCCGCGAGTCACGTGGTGCGGACAGCCGACCCGACCGATCGCGTGCTGGTCGACTCGCAGCATCCGGAGTCGGTGTCGGCCGTACATGGTCCGTATCTTGTCGAGCTGAATGTCGGCAACGTGACCGCTGCTGCGCGAGCCGCGCCCGGCTGGGACTATCGCGTGCAGCGCGCGGCGCTCGAAGCTGCCGGCGCGACCGTCGTGCCGCAACCCGACCTGCCACCCGATCCGGTCGTGCCGGCTCCGGCCCCGGCTTCGAGCCCGGGCACGGCGCCCGCCGCGTCCGGCTGGCATCCGGCTCCGTACGTTCCGTCCGCCGCCAGCGCCGCGCTCGGGCCTGTCCTGCACGTGACATGGACGCTCGCACTCTGGCGCTTCTACGTGTTGCCCGCCGGCGTCGTACTGGTCATGTTCTGCGGCGGGCTGCTGAGGCGCCGGCTCGGCCACGCGATGTGGGTCATTCCGCTCTGCGGTGCGCTCGTCCTGGCGAACCTGCTCGTCGGTGTCGACGTCGGCGTGCGTCTGATTCATCGCTTCGGCGCGCAGGGTCAGGCGACGATCGTCGGCAGTTACGGCACGGGCACCGTGTACAACAGACATCGCGTGATCGGCTACAACGTGCTCGTGCGTACCGCCGACGGCAAGATCGTCGAGACCTCGTTCGAAGACGACGACTTCAACGTCTACCCGCCGCACACCGCGACGACCTATCCACAGCAAGGCGACGAATTCACGGTCCGCTACCTGGTCGGTTTCCCCAATGATTTCGTGATCGTCAGCAACGACGACAGCCCGTGGGCGAAGCGGCTGAGCTGCAGCAAGCTGGCCCGCACCGCCGTCGCCACCGCGCAGAAGCAGCAATTCGCACCGGACTCTGCGGCCTATCGCGACGCCGCCGTCGCGGCCGAACACGCGTTACGCGCGGCCAGCTGCGAGGATGTGCAGTAAAGGCGAACCGTGAGAGGCCGCATTTAAGCGACGCTTAAGGCTGGCTCCGTAGAGTGGAGACTCCACGTATTAGGGTCGCCGAGAGGCGGCCCGTTTTTTTTGCGTGCGCTCCCTTCACAACACGCGTCGCGATGACCGCGCTGGATGCGGCGGACATCCCCGTCGCCGGAAAGCGGAATGGCCCGGGCTAACCGGTTACCGCGGGCCGCGAGGCACCGCCATCGCACGGCGAAGCGATCGTCCGAATCTGCTGCGAGCAGGTTGGCCTCCTCGCACCACCGCTGGCGGACAACGATCTATGGCAATGGCCGAAGCGTGCCCGGAAACCCGACCCTCTGCGACGCACGGATTTCGCCAGGCCAGTTCACCCCCCGCGGCTGGCAGCGGCTTGAGCCCGCAACGCACTGAACCGCTGGTCTGGCGTCGCGATGTCTGCGTCGGTGATCAGCTCGAGCAGCGCGGGACGGTCAGCGGCGACCGCGCGCTCGAACGCTGCAGCGAACTGATCCGTCGTGTCGACCCGCTCCGCGTAGGCGCCGAACGATTCGGCGAACTTCACGAAGTCCGGATTCGTCAGCGCGGTGCCCGATTCGCGGCCTGGATAATGGCGCTCCTGATGCAGCCGGATCGTCCCATACATGCCGTTGTTCACGACAATCACGATCACCGCGGCACGGTAGCGCATCGCGGTCGCGAGTTCCTGGCCGTACATCAGGAAGCAGCCGTCGCCGGCCAGCGCGACCACCGGACGGTCCGGGTACGCGAGCTTCGCCGCGATCGCCGCGGGCAGGCCGTAACCCATCGCGCCGCTGGTCGGCGCAAGCTGCGTCGCGAAGCCGCGATAGCGGTAGAACCGATGCAGCCACACCGTGTAGTTGCCCGCGCCGTTGCTGACGATCGCTTCGTCGGGCAGGTGCTCGCTCAACATCTCGATAACTCTTGCGAGATCCACCGCACCGACGGCGGCCGGATCGCGCGGCGTCGCGTGCTGCAGATACCCGGCGCGAGCGGTCGCCAGCCACGCGGCCCGTGCCGGCGCGGACGGCAGACGCAATGTGGCAAGCGCCGCCGCGAACTCGACCATGCCCGCATTGATCGCCAGATCGGCGTGGTAGACGCGGCCGAGTTCCTCCGCACCGGTATGGACGTGCACGAGGCTCTGGCGCGGCTTCGGCGCATCGACGAGCCGGTAGCCGCCCGTCGTCGCCTCGCCGAGGCGCGTCCCGATCGCCACGACCAGATCGGCATCGCGCACGCGTTGCGCGAGACGCGGATTGATTCCCAGCCCGATATCGCCGACGTAGTTGTCGTACCGATGGTCATACAGCGACTGGAAGCGGAACGCCGCGGCGACCGGCAGCGCATGCGCGCGCGAGAACGCCGTGAGATCGTCGCGCGCCGCCTCGGTCCACGTACTGCCGCCGACGATCAGAAGCGGTCGCTCCGCTTGCGCGAGCATCTGCTGCAACCGCTGCATGTCGCTGGAGCGCGGTGCGGCATGCACGCCGTCGCGCCATGGCAGATCAGCCACCTCCGCGCACTCGACGAGCATGTCTTCCGGCAACGCGAGCACGACCGGTCCAGGGCGCCCCGACATCGCCGTGCTGAACGCGCGTGCGACGTATTCGGGAATGCGCGCGGCGCTCTCGATCTCGGCGACCCATTTGCAGAGTGGACCGAACATGCGCCGGTAATCGATCTCCTGGAACGCTTCGCGTTCGGCGTGGCCACGCGCGACCTGTCCGACGAACAGGATCATCGGCGTGGAATCCTGGAACGCGGTGTGCACGCCGACGCTCGCGTGCGTCGCACCCGGACCACGCGTGACGAAGCAGATACCGGGCCGGCCCGTCAGCTTGCCGTGCGCGTCGGCCATGTTGGCCGCGGCGCCCTCGTGACGGCACACGATGTTGCGTACGTCAGGCGTGTCGTGCAATGCGTCCAGCACCGCGAGGAAACTTTCTCCCGGTACGCAGTAGACGGTATCGATACGCTGCGCGACCAGCGCGTCGACGAGAATGCGGGCGCCCGTGCGCGGATGCGACGAACCGCAGACGGGCGCCTTCGCTACTGCCGCTGAGGATTGCGCCTCTTGAATCGCCATGACTCTCATTCTCCTCATAGGGCGCCGAGCCTGTCAGCGCCGCGGTATGCCCGCCTGCTCGATCACCCGTTGCCACTTCGCCGTATCGGCATCGACAAGGCGGCTCATCTGTGCCGGCGTGCTCGCGCGCGCGTCGGCGCCCAGCATCTGCATCTTGCGTTTCACGTCGGGATCGGCGAGCGCCGTCGCCGTCTGAGCAGCGAGCCGGTTCACGATCGCGGCGTCGGTCTTCGCCGGCACGCTGAGCCCGCTCCACGAGGTCGCATCAAACCCGGCGAGACCGCTCTCGGCGAGCGTCGGTACCTGCGGCAGTCCGGCGAAGCGCGATGCCGACGTCACGGCGAGCGCGCGCACCGCGCCCGACGAAATCTGGCCGAGCACCGACGGAATCACCTCGAGCACCACTTGCACCGAATTGCCGCGCAGCGCGGCCATCACCTCGCCGGACGATTCGAACGGCACGACCTGCAGATCGACCCCCGCTTTCGACCGGAACAGTTCGGCAACGAGATTCTGCGTGCTGCCGGTGGACACGGTGCCGATGTTCAGCTTGCCCGGGTGCGCTTTCGCATCGGCGATCAGGTCGGCGACATTGCGGTAAGGCGCATGGCCGTCGACCACCAGCGCCAGACTGAAGAACGCGACCGTCGATACCTGCGTGAAATCGCTCATCCGGTAAGGCAGGCTGCGAAACAGCACCGACGAGATTGCCGCGCCGTTGCCGCCGAGAAAGATCGTGTAGCCGTCCGGGCGCGCGTGCGCGACCATCGTCGCGGAATTGGCGAAGCCGGCGCCGGGGCGATTGAGCACGATCACCGGTTGCCCGACCAGTTGCGTGAGCTTCTGTGCGAACACGCGCGTGGTCAGGTCGCCGGCACCGCCTGGCGCATACGGCACGACGATGTTCACGGCGCGCGATGGGTAGTCGTCGCCACTCGCCGCGTGTGCACCGCGCACGCCGACCGTGAGCACAAACGCGATGCAGCACGCCGCGACTGTCGCGACGCGTAGCCACGTTGGGCGCCGGCGACGAGCGTCGCACGTCATGATCGATAACGCAGCGACGCTCCTCATCGACTCACGCGCCCAGCACGCGCGTCACGTCGTCGAACAGCTCGTCGACGGACAGGCGGCGGTCGATCAGGTTTTGCCGTACGCAGTAGTCGATCGCCACTTCGATGTTGCGCCGGTTCGCCTCGAGGCCGAACGCCGGTTCGGCCTTGCCGCCGCTAGATGCGGCCACCCGCCGGCTTTCCTCGAGCAGACGGAACACTTCGCGCACGGCTTCCGGATGCGTGTCGAGCAGCGACTGTTTCGCCACGACCATGTGATTGATCTGGATCGCCTGGTTGCGGCTGTGCCAGGCCTGGGCTTCGGCGGCGGGATCGGCGAACAGCGTCTTGATACGCGGATCGCTCTTCGCGCCGTCGCCGACGATCGCCGCATCGATCTCGCCGTCGAGCAACATCTGCATCAGCTCCTTGCCGGCCGGCGCGCGATGCACGTTCGGTGGATCGACGAACTCGGCGACGTGCGGCTCTTCGAATGTGGTCCATTCGACGCTCGCCAGATCGAGCCCGTAGTCGGACTGCAGGATGCCGCGCACCCACGTCGCGGTCGTGACCGAGTACGAGCGAAGGCCGATGCGTCTGCCGTTCAGCTCGTAGGGCGACAGCGTGCCGCGCTCCGCGTTGTAGAGGATGTACGGATGCTGGAAGCGGCCGATCATTACCGCCGGCAGCAGCACCAGCGGCTTGCCGCGCGCCTTCGCCATGAGGAACGTGATGATTGCCAGCTCGGCGACGTCGAACTCGAAATCGCGCACGACGCGTTTGAAGGCATTGTTCGGGCGCGGCACATCGGCGAATTCCAGCTCGACGAGATCCGAACGCACGGTGCCGTCCTTCAGCGCCTGGGTGCTCGGGTAATTGCCGAGCAGCATATGCAGGGGAATGCGTTGCGAAGCGTTCACTGACGAACTCCTTTATGCGAGGGCCGGATAGAGTTGCGATGCGGTGCGGTTGAAGATCCACTCCTTGTCTTCGTCGGGCAGCCACTCGATCGCCTGCATGTTGTCCGAGAGAATTGCCTTCAACGAACCGGGCGACGCTGGAAAATTCGAACCCCACGCAATGCGCTTCGCGCCGAACGCCTGCACGACGCGCGGGAAGAACGATTCCGGCGTCGCGTCGCCGGCGCGCGCCTGGCGGATGATCACGCTGCTCAGCTTCAGGTAAATGTTGTCGTGCTTCGCAAGCGCGAAGAGCGGTTCCGCGCCGGCATACGGCGACCCTTCCTCGAGGTTGGGACTCAGCAGATGATCGATGACGATACGCACGGTCGGAAAACGTTCGATCAGTACGTTCAGTTGCGGAATACCCTGGATGCGTGCCTGCACGCATACCGGCAGGTTCAGCTCGGCCGCGCATTCCCAGCCGGCGAACGAGCGCGGGTCGGAGAGCCAGTCGCCCTGCCCCTGCATCGTGCTGCCGGCGGTGAAGAGACGCAGCCCCGTCATCCCGCGGCCGACCCAGTGGCGGATTTTCTCGGCGGCATCCGGTGCAAGCATGTCGACCGAGCACACGCCGGTGAAGCGATCGGGATGCGCGGCCACGGCGTCCGCGCAGTACGAATTGTCGAAGCCGTAGCAGGTCGACGAATGCACGATCGCAGCCTTCGCGACGCCGGCTTCGTCCATCGCGGCCAGCAGTTGCTCATACGACGTCGGGCGTTCCTGCGACCAGACCGACTGCTTGCCGCCGAGCGGATCGCGTGGATATTTTTTCTCGTCCGTCGAAATCACGTGCGGATGGATGTCGAGGATTCTTGTCGGCATGAAGCGTTCTCCTGATGAAAGTAAGGGACGACCGCACGCGCCGACCCGCTCGGGTCGGGCGCAATCGCCCGGCACGCTGCGAACCGGTGGTAGGGCTATCGAAAGAAGGAGGCGCGCCGCGTTGCCGCGACGGCTGGGCTAGCGTCGCGGCTCGTGCAGGTCGCCGACGCTATAGAGATCGATCAGCACCGTCAGATGCCCGGGAATCTGGCGCATGAATGTCGCGCCGGCTCGAGTGGCCGTACGGCGGGTGGCCGCCGTCCAGCGCAGGAAATTCGTTATCCGGATACGCATGTTGTCTCCTTTGTCGGTCGCTGTTAGCGCTTACTCTGGTCCCACGCAAAGTGCCTTACTGCGGCCTCGACTGCTTATTGACGCGTCAAGTACATCATCGTGCCGGGCGCAATTGCCGTCTATTGAAATAAAGCACGCTCGCGTTAACCGATGGGTTAACGCGAGCGTGGCGATGGATGGGTGATTACGCGTGGCAAACAACGACCAAGCGAAGAACAAGAAACCGTCATGTATCAGGCGGTTTTCACACTCACGAGCGTGGCATCAGCCTGATGGCCCGCCACGATAGCGGGACACACCGTCTCGAGACAGCGCAATAGCAATGCCGCACTCGGTGCAAGCGGTTTGTCTGCCCGCCACACCACGCCGAGCGGCCGCGTGACGAGGCTCAGATCGAGCGGCAGCACGTGGATCGGACTCACGTCCGCATACGGGTACAGCATGTCCACGGTGTGCAGCGCGATCGCATCGTTGATCTGGATATACGCGCGGATCAGATGCGTGGACAGCGTCTCGATGTAGTTGGACGGCATCGGCAAACCATGGCGCGCGAGCGTATTCTCGATCGGCTCGCGCAGCAGCGAACCGGGCGGTGGCAGGATCCACGGAAAGCCGCTCAGGTCGGACCATTGCAGTTTCTTTCTGCCCGCGAGCGGATGCTGCGGCCCGGTGACGAGCTTGATCGGCGTGTCGAGCAACACCTGCTCCTGCAAGCCGATCGTGTCCGACCGGTTAGGCAGGCGCCCGACGATCATGTCGAGATCGCCGCGTCGCAATTCCTGCAGCAGCGCGCTCATCCTGCCCTCGAGGATCGCCACGTTCGTATGCGGCGAATCCTGCTTGAGCAGTGCGAGTGCCCTCGGCATGATCGTCGAGATGAGCGTCGGCAGCGCGCCGACGTTGACCTTACCGGCACTGCCGTTTTGCAGCGCCTTGATCTCTTCGGCCGTCTGGTTCAGGTTGCTCAGCACAGTCCGCGCATGGCGCACCACGCATTCGCCGTAGGCGGTGGGTCTCAGCCCGTTGACCGTGCGCTCGAACAGCTTGACGCCCAGTGCACTTTCGATTTCGCCGAGCGCCTTCGAGACCGCGGGCACGGTGATGTACGAATTGGACGCGACCTGCCGCAGATTGCGAAAGTCGTTGACCGCGACCAGCAGTCGAAGGTGACGAGCCTTCAGGTTGACGGTCAAATACCAGTCGAGTTGGCTCATCGTGTCTCCGGGTTTTATGCGCGTCTGAACGGCTCGTGTTGCGGTGTGCTATTTGTCGCGTCCCGCGGGAGCGGCGATCACGGGATCGGGATAGCGCGCCCGCTCGACGGACTGCGATTCTTCGATCGTCGGTGGCCGCGGCAACCCGTCGGTGCTGCGCTTACCGCCGTTTCTGCCGCCGAACCGACCGCGCAGTGCGAACCAGCCCTGCAGCAGCAACAACAGCAGACTGACGGTGAGAAACGCCGCACTGATCGGCCGGTCGATGAAAATGTCGAGGCTGCCGTGCGACAACAACAGCGCACGCCGGAAATTCTGTTCGACCATCGGCCCGAGCACATAGCCGAGCATGATCGGTGCGATCGGAAATTTCAGCGCGACGAACACCGCGCCCATCAAACCGAACACCAGCACTTCGCCCACTTCGAACAGACTGTTGTTCGTACTGTAGACGCCGACCGCGATAAAGAACAACGCAGCCGGGTACAGAAAACGGTAAGGCACCTGCAGCACCCGCACCCACACCTGGATCAGCGGCACGTTAAGCAGCACGAGCAGCACGTTGCCGATCCAGAAGCTCGCAATCAAACCCCAGAAGATGTCCGGATGATCGCCGAGCAACTGCGGGCCCGGCTGGATGCCATGGATCAGCAGCGCACCAAGCAGCAACGCCATCACCGGATCGCCGGGGATGCCGAGGCTCATCGTCGGGATGAAGTCGATCTGCGTCTTCGCGTGCGACGACGCTTCGGGACTCGCCACGCCTTCGAGCGCGCCGTGACCGAAGCGCTCCGGATGCTTCGAAATCTTCTTTTCGAGCGCGTACGCGATGAACGTGGTGATCGTGGGCCCGGTTCCCGGCATCGCGCCGAACAGCGTTCCCACCGACGTCCCGCGCACGATCGGCCAGAACGCCTGCCGTAATTCCGCGACGCTCGGCCGCATGTCGCGCAGCCGCAGCTTCGCGCCGCTGCCGACCACCTGCATCCGGTTCACGTTGCGCAGAAACTCCGCGACACCGAACAGGCCGAGCGCGAGCGCGACCAGCTGGATGCCGTCGGCAAGCTCGGTGAACCCATACGTGAAACGCACGGTGCCCGACGTCGAGTCAGCGCCGACCACGCCGATCAGCAGACCGATCACCGTCATCGAGACACCCTTCACGCGCGAACCGCTCGACATCGTGCCGCCGGCCAGTAGCCCGAGCAGCATGATCGAAAAGAGTTCGGCCGGCCCGAACTTGAATGCGACATTGACGAGCAGCGGCGACGCGAACACCATCACGACGATGCCGAACGACGCCGCCGCGAACGACGCCACCATCGTGATACCAAGCGCCGTGCCGCCCTTGCCTTTGCGCGTGAGCGGATAGCCGTCGAGGCAGGTCACCGCATGCGGTGGATGGCACGGCAGATTCAGCAGGATCGCGCCGATCGCGCCGCCGTACTGCGAGCCGTAGAAGATGCCCGCGAGCATCAGGATCGCCGGCACCGCATGCATCGAGTACGTGAGCGGCAGCAGGATGGAGATCGCGGACAGCGGCCCCATGCCGGGCAGCACGCCGATCAGATTGCCCACCAGTACGCCGACGAACGACCAGACGAAGTTATGCGGCTCGAACGCGACGCCGAAACCCTGCCACAACGCGGCAAGAGACTGTCCGATCATGCGTTACCCCCAGGTGAACAATGGAAACTGCAACTGCAACGCCCACCAGAACACGACGACGCAGACGGCCGACATCGCGAGGGCCAGCAGTAGTGCGCTCAGGATCGAGTTGTCACGGTCGCCGAGCGCCGAGATGAACACGACGGCAAAGGTCGCGGGCAGCAGGCCGCCATATTTGCCGAGCGCGACGAACGCGACGATGCTGCCGAGGATGCACAGCCAGCCGCGCCATTCGATCGGCGCGGGCTCATCGGTCACCGCGTCGCGCGGCGTGCGGTGCGCCGAGCCGGCGATGCAGATGCCGAGCAACACCAGGATCGCGCCGAGCGCGACGGGAAAGAAACCCGACCCCATCGCCGTCAGCGAACCGATGCGGTAACTTGCGCCCTGCACGATCGCGCCCAGACCGATCAGCATCATCAACGCACCACCGTAGTAGTCGCGCATCGGCGCGTCCAACCACCTTTGTCTACTGCCAGCGCTCATCACTGGTGTCTCCTCTGGGTGTCTCTCGCGATACTGGCACTGCGGAAATATCGAAACAAGTTGGGACAGGTACCGATCCGGCTTCGGCGCCATCAACCGAAACCCGCTACCGCATGCGGAACATACGGTGCCTGCAGCGCCGTGATCTCTTCGTGCGAGAGTTCGATTTCGAGTGCGGCGAGCGCATCGTGCAAATGCTGAAGTTTCGACGCGCCGACGATCGGCGTCGTCACGCCTGCCTTGTGCAGCAGCCACGCGAGCGCGATCTGCGCATAGGGCAGCCCGCGTGCGTCGGCAACCTCGCCGAGCGCCTCGACCACCTTGCGGTCCTGCTCCCCGGTCGCCGAGTAGATCTTTCGGGAGAATGCATCGGTCTGAGCGCGGATCGTTGCCGGCGTGTCTTGCCATGGCCGCGTCAATCTGCCGCGCGCGAGCGGGCTCCACGGCATCACCGCGATGCCCTGATCGCCGCACAGGCCGAGCATCTCGCGCTCTTCCTCGCGGTACAGCAGATTCAGATGGTTCTGCATCGATACGAAGCGCGTCCATCCATGCAACCGCGCGACGTAAAGCGCCTTGCAGAACTGCCACGCATGCATCGACGATGCACCGATGTAGCGCACCTTGCCTGCTTTCACGACGTCGTGCAGCGCTTCGAGGGTCTCCTCGATCGGCGTCGTACTGTCCCATCGATGCATCTGATACAGGTCGATGTAGTCGGTCCCGAGCCGCCGCAGGCTCGCGTCGACTTCGGTCATGATCGCCTTGCGCGACAGGCCCCGGCCATTCGGGTCGGCACGCATCGGCCAGTACACCTTGGTCGCGATCACCACTTCGTCGCGCTTCGCGTACTCCCTTACCATCTTGCCGAGAATCAGCTCGCTTGTCCCTGCCGAATAGCTGTTGGCGGTATCGAAAAAATTGATGCCTGCTTCGATCGCCCCCTGAAAGACCGGCCGCGCGTGCGCTTCATCGAGCGTCCACTCGTGCGTGCCCGCCTGAGGATCGCCAAACGTCATGCAGCCGAGGCACAGACGGGACACCTGCAAACCCGTATTGCCGAAATTCACATACTTCATTCGCGCACACTCCTGATCGTGATCGCCACTGCTACATCGCTGCGTCAGAACCCGTGATTGATACCCACCGACACTGCGATCTGGTGCGGCTGGCCAGTCGCATTCAGCGTCTTGCTGGTCACATAGCTCCCGCCGAACTTCGTGTAGTCCACTTCGGCATAGAGACGCGTCGCCTTCGACAGCGAATACACAAGACTCCCGAGCTCCTGACTGCGCTTGCCACTCGAATTCGGCAGGTCGGTGATGTACACGCCCACGCCGACGCGCAGGTAAGGATTGATGTCGTACGTGGCACCGCCCCAATAGTTGAGCGTGCGCACGTCGGCGGCCGGCGGCCCCGCGTCCTGGTTCTCGTTCATGTAACCGCCGGCGAAACGCAGCGCACCGAAGGTGAGTGCCGCGCCCATTACGTAGTAGTTGTCCGGCTGATAGGTCGTGGTCGTGCCGGCCTGCACGGTTCGATGGATGTATGCACCGCCGACGTTCAGCCAGCCCCACTTGTATTGCGCACCGACTCCGCGCGCGGAACCCGAGTTGAAATCGCCGGCGACGCCACCGAACGAATTCTCCGCACGGACCCGCAGCGGTCCGAACTCGCCGGTGTACTTCGCGTCGTTGCTGAAACGCGTGCCGTCGGTCGCGGGCGTCAGCGGGATGATGCCGGGGTATTCGAAGTTGAACGGGTCGTAGTCGAATACTACGTCGTGCGCGATCGTGTACTGACGGCCGAAGTCGAGCGAGCCGAACCAGCCGCCGACACCGACGAACGCGCCCCGGTTGAAGAGCATGCCGCTCGTGTTGTCGAGCGCGCCGTTGCCGAGGTTGAAGCCGCTTTCGAGCTGGAAGTGCGCGTTATAGCCGCCGCCCAGATCTTCCTTGCCGACGAAATCGAGCCGGTTCGACGTGAACAGGCCGTTCGAATTCATCGAATACTGGCTGCCTGCGCCGGTGTTAGTAAAACGGATGCCGCCGTCGACCACGCCGGCAAGCGTGACCATCGACTGCGCGTGCGCTACGCCCGACAGCAGGCCTATCGCCGATATCATCGCGAATCTCCTGATCATCTGTCATCCCTATAGTCTGGAAAACCCTCTCCCGGCTCGCGCCTTGTCGGCGGCGAGCCACGCGATACGACCTTCGTTCCGGTTGCTTTCCGGCTTTCTTCCGGTCAACCTGATCTTTCGCGTTTTCGCAGACTTATATTGGATTCCTTATTATCTCTCCGAAGCTTGTTTTTCATCGTCGTCTCCATGATCCTGGCCTGAATCGGCCTGTTTCGTTTTTTTTCGTTGTTGTATCGGCGTGTTTGCCGCTTACCGCTTCGTCGAGCGGTTCATCCTGCTGTAAACCTTGTGCGCGTTGCCGCTGAAAATCTTCTCCTTGTCCTGCGCGCTCAGCCACGCCGCCTGATCGACATAGCGGCGCGTATCGTCGAAGTAGTGCCCTGTCTCGGGGTCGATGCCGCGGACCGCACCCACCATTTCCGACGCGAACAGGATGTTGTCGGCCGGAATCACTTTCGTCAGCAGATCGATGCCGGCCTGGTGATACACGCACGTGTCGAAGTAAACGTTGTTCAGCAGCAGTTCGGCGAGCGGCGGCAACCCCATGTCCTGCGCGATGCCGCGATAGCGTCCCCAGTGGTACGGCACCGCGCCGCCACCGTGCGGAATAACGAAGCGCAGCGTCGGAAAATCCTTGAACAGCTTCGACGTCAGAAACTGCATGAATGCCGTCGTGTCGCCGTTGATGTAGTGCGCGCCAGTCGCATGGAAGTTCGGGTTGCAGGAGCCACTGACGTGAACCATCGCGGGCACGTCGAGCTCGACCATCTTTTCGTACAGCGGATACCACCACTTGTCGGTGAGCGGCGGGTCCGACCAGTGGCCACCCGAAGGATCCGGATTCAGATTGCAGCCAACAAAGCCGAATTCCTCGACACATCGCTCGAGTTCGGCGATGCAGTGCCCGGGCGACACGCCCGGACTCTGCGGCAACTGGCAGACGCCGATGAAGTTGTCGGGATACAGCTCGCAGACACGCTGGATCAGTTCGTTGCAGTGCTCCGACCAGTGGCGGCTGGTGGTTTCGTTGCCTATGTGATGCCCCATTCCGACCGCGCGCGGCGAGAAGATCGTGCGATCGGTGCCGCGCTCGCGCTGGATTTTTAGCTGCGCGGTTTCGAGGCTTTCGCGAATCTCGTCGTCGCTGATGTTCAGTTCGCCTTTCTGCGGCTCGTGGTCCTGCCCGCATAGGCAGCCGACCTGATGCTTGCGGAAATCGTCCAGCTGACGCGGTGCGGTGGTGTAATGCCCATGGCAGTCGATGATCATTCCAGCTCTTCCTCTCGTTAGGGACGCTTCGCGCGAAGCATCACACGCCATTGACTCAGGCCGCCTGCGGATCGACGAACAGATCCTCGATCGCGTAGTGCTTCGGCAGCAGCCCCTGCTGATACGAGTACTGGATCAGCGCTTCGATCGCCGGCCGGTTCGGTCCGATCCCCAGCGGCAGCGGATCGCCGACGATCCCGGCCATCTTCTGGTAGTGGCGATCGACATCGGTCTCGATCTCGCCACGCTGCAACTGCTGCAGGTACAGTTCCTTCGATTCGACGAACGCGTCGAACAGCGACTTCGCGAGCCACGGATGCGCCGCGAGCAGTTCATCCTTGACGACGATCAGGCCATGCACCGGATAGATACCGGTACGTCGAAACCAGTCCTTTTCGGCCGCGAGCGGATCCGCGAACATTTCGGCGTAGACGGGCGCCTGCTGCGCTTTCGATGCGTCCCACCCTTCCTTCGGCGCACCCGAGCGGCCGAGGCCTGCCGGACCGGTGAACGCGGCCTGCAGACTGCCTTCCGCCATCATGCTGACAAGCGACTGGCCCTGCGGCGCATGCACGACGTTCGGCGGCAAACGCAGCGACGTGACATGCTCTTCATCGTCGACCACCCAGGTCACTTTCGAAATATCGACACCGCAATCGTTCTGCAGGATTCCGCGCGTCCAGATACCCGTCGACACCGAATACGCACGCACGCCCGCCGTCTTGCCTTCCAGATCTTTCGGCTGCCGGATGCCGGCATCGTCGCGATAGACGAAACCGCCATGATGGAAGCGGCGAAACACGAACACCGGCAAGGCCTTGAACGGCGCACCGGCAGCCCGCGCGATCATGTACGTGGCCGGCGCCATCTCGCACACGTCGAACTCGACGTCACGCACCATCCGGCGAAACGCCGCGATGATCGGATTGATCTCGACGAAGTCGGGGGCGACACCTTCGATGCGTGCGCGGCCGTCTTTCACGGCGGCGGTGTGTCCGTAGGTGGCAATCGCGATCTTGAGCGGCAGTCTGTCGTTTGGCATGTGTCGTCTTCCGTTGTGGATGGGGCGCGGTCCGTTTGTGATCGCGCGATGGGGGTCGCGGACCCGCGTCAGCGGCCCGCGTCGAGTTTCGCGGCCTGTTCGAGCGTGTCGACGTAGATCAGGCCGAGTTTTTCCAGTTGCGGCCGCATCGCGTTGATGTCGAGCGACAGCTCGCCCGCCTTCAGGCGTTCGCGCGAACGGCCCTCCTTTGCGAGGCGCTGTGCGGACGCCTGCGCTACCGCGTCGGCATCCGCGCGCGGCACGATCACGACGCCGTCGTCGTCGGCTACCACCACGTCGCCGGCGTGCACCGCCACGCCCGCGCAGACCACCGGCAGGTTCACGTTGCCCAGCACTGCTTTTACGGTGCCTTTTGCCGAGATCGCACGCGACCAGACGGGAAAACCCATCTCCTTGAGCGGTGCCACATCGCGGCAACCGGCATCGATCACGAGTCCGGCAGCGCCGCGGCTTTGCATCGACGTACCGAGCAGTTCGCCGAACATGCCGTCAGTGTTGTCCGCGGTCACCGCCACCACCAGGATGTCACCGGGTTTGCATTGCTCGATGCCGACGTGAATCATCCAGTTATCGCCAGGGTGGGCGAGCACTGTCACCGCGCTGCCGGCCGCTGCCGCGCCGGGCCAGATCGGCCGCATATACGGCTTCATCAAACCGATACGGCCCATCGCCTCGTGCACGGTCGCCGTGCCGGCCGCACGCAGCGCATCGATGGTCTTCTCGCTGGCGCGATAAATATTTCGGATAACTACATGTCTCATGAAATCGGCTCCTGTCGGTCGATCGAAACTCGACGCACTATTGACGCGGAATACCTGCCTTGTCGATGACGACCTTCCACTTGTCCTGGTCGGCCTTCACCCGCGCCGTCATTTCGGCGGGCGTGCTCGAGCGCGCGTCGGCGCCGAGATCGAGCAGCTTCTTCCTGACGTCGGGCGATGCGCCGACCGCGGCCGCGTCCTTCGCGAGCGCGTCGACAATCGCGTCCGGTGTGCCGCCCGGCAGACTCAGCCCGTTCCACGACGTGGCTTCATAGCCCTTCAATCCGCTCTCGGCGAGCGTCGGTACGTTCGGTAGCCCGGAGAATCGCTTGTCACCGGTGACAGCTAGCGGAGTCAGCGCCTTCGACGTGATCTGGCCGATCACCGAGGGCATGATTTCGAACGCGGCCTGCACTTCGTTGCCGCGCAGCGCGGTGACCACCTGACTCGTAGAGTCGTAAGGCACCACCTGCGCATCGATGCCGGCCATCGACTTGAACAGGTCGGCGGCGAGATTCTGCGTGCTGCCGGTCGCGATCGTGCCGATATTCATCTTGCCCGGATGGGCCTTGGCATAAGCGATCAAATCGGCTACCGATTTGAACGGCGAATTGCCGTTCACGAGGAGCACGAGGTCGAAGAACGAAATGGTCGACACGTGCTTGAAGTCGCTCATCTTGTACGGCAGGCTTTTGAAAAGCTGCGTCGCCACCGCGGTGCCGTTACCGAGCAGAAACGCGGTATAGCCGTCGGGCTTGCCGTGCGCGACCATCGTCGCCGAATTGACGAAGCCCGCGCCGGGTCGATTCAGGATCACAACCGACGCCTTCGTCAGTTCGGTCATTTTTTGCGCGAAGATGCGCGCGGTCAGATCGCCCGCGCCGCCCGGGCCGTAGGGCACCACGATGGTCAGCGTGCGGCTCGGATATTCATCGGCGAAAGCATTCGGGCTCAGGCATGAGATCAGGCAAAGCGCGGCCACAAACAGCCGCAGATAGCGAGCTATCTCGCGAAGCATGTCGTTTGTCTCCTTATATCTTGCTTTTGATTCAGAATTCAGTGGGCAGCAAGCCATTAATGGTTTGCCACCAAGCCGGTTGGCAGCCGTGGCGCAGCTTGTGTCTCCTGCGAGTTTCGAGCTCCGTCGACAGCTCAGGGCGCGTCACGGCCGCCTCGTTTTGCGTCATCCCGAATGGTTGATTGATCTCATTTCGCATCTGTAAGGCTGGGAGCCGGAGAACATCATGAGCCAACCGGTTTTTGT
>NZ_JBOIGG010000017.1:0-171791 GCF_050742655.1 Paraburkholderia sp.
GCCATCAAGCGCCCACACTTATCGGCTGTTAGTTTTTAAAGATCAGTTCCGGCTCACCAGACAGCACTCCCACCGCCGCCCCGCTCACCGTCTGCCGCCCTGCAGCAGAGAAACGAGATTATGGAGACTTTCCTCTCGAGCGTCAACAGGTTTATCACTTCTCCCCCGCCACCACTCGCCCGGAAATCCCCGCCATTGCTGGCTCTCCCGTCTTCCCGCACCCCGTTTCCCGAAGCGCGAAAGTCCGCAATTCTAGTCACCTCATCTCGCCCTGGCAAGCGTTATTTCTAGCAATGTTTGAAGACCGCTTTGCGCTTCTCGACGAACGCCGCCATTCCCTCTTTTTGATCTTCGGTGGCGAACAGCGAATGGAACAGCCGGCGTTCAAAATGCACGCCTTCCGCCAGCGTCGTCTCATAGGCGCGATTCACCGACTCCTTCACCATCATCACGGCCGGCAACGGAAACTCAGCAATTGTCGACGCGGCGGCAATAGCCTCGTCGATCAGCGACGCCGCCGGTATCACCCGCGACACCAGTCCCGCTCGCTCCGCTTCGGCGGCATCCATGAAGCGCGCGGTCAGGCACATATCCATCGCTTTCGCTTTTGAAACGGCGCGCGGCAGACGCTGCGTCCCACCGGCGCCCGGCATGATGCCGAGCTTGATTTCGGGTTGCCCGAACTTCGCCGTGTCGGCAGCGAAAATGATGTCGCACATCATCGCCAGTTCACAGCCGCCACCCAGCGCGAAGCCAGCGACTGCGGCGATGATCGGTTTGCGAATCGTCCGGACCGTTTCCCAGTTGCGCGTGATGTAGTCGCCCTTATAGACGTCCATATAGCTGTAGGTCGCCATCATTCCGATATCCGCGCCCGCAGCAAACGCCTTCTCGCTGCCGGTCACGACGATCGCGCCGATGCCGTCGTCGACATCGAATGCCTTGAGCGCCGCGCCTAGCTCGTCCATCAACGCATCGTTCAGCGCGTTCAATGCCTTCGGACGGTTCAGCGTAATCAGGCCGACGCGACCGCGGGTCTCGACCAGAATGTTTTCGTACGTCATGAGTGCTCCTTGGTTTGCATAAGTGAATCCGCGCGAAAAACACTTCGCGCAGGCCGCCCAATCAATGCTAACATTCACCAACCAACCGGTCGGTTAATTATTCGCCAGGATTTCCCCCAAACTTCTGTTCGGCATTCCTTCTGTCATGACACATCCTCTGTTCACGAAGCACGAAGACACATTGCACAAGGCGCTCGCCGCCATCGAGACGCGCGGCTACTGGAGCCCGTTCGCCGAAATGCCCAGTCCGAAAGTGTACGGGGAAACCGCGAATGCGGACGGTGAAGCGGCGTTCAAAGCCCATCTGGACAAGCCGTTCGAACTCGACCAACCCAGCACCGGCGAAACCGTCGGTACGGAAGTCTCGCCGTTCGGCTTTCCGCTCGGTATCCGCTACCCGAAGGCCGACCCCGACGCGCTGATCGCCGCCGCCGCGCACGCGCAACGCGCGTGGCGCACGGCTGGTCCGCAAGCATGGGCAGGCGTATGCCTCGAGATTCTCGCGCGCGTGAACCGCGCCAGCTTCGAGATCGGCTACAGCGTGATGCACACCACCGGCCAGGCATTCATGATGGCGTTCCAGGCCGGTGGCCCGCATGCGCAGGACCGCGCGCTCGAGGCGGTCGCCTACGCATGGGACCAGTTGCGCCGGGTGCCGACGGACGCGCACTGGGAAAAGCCGCAAGGCAAGAACCCGCCGCTCGCGATGAAGAAGCGGTACACGATCGTGCCGCGCGGCACCGGCCTTGTCCTCGGCTGCTGCACGTTCCCGACGTGGAACAGCTATCCCGGCCTCTTCGCCGATCTCGCCACCGGCAACACGGCGATCGTCAAACCGCATCCCGGCGCGATCCTGCCGCTCGCGATCACCGTACGCATCGCGCGCGACGTGCTGCGCGAAGCCGGTTTCGATCCGAACGTCGTGACGCTCCTCGCAACCGAACCCAATGACGGCGCGCTCGTCCAGGATCTCGCGCTGCGTCCGGAAATCAGGCTCATCGACTTCACCGGCAGCACGCAGAACGGCACGTGGCTGGAACGGCATGCGCATCAGGCACAGGTCTTCACCGAGAAAGCGGGCGTGAACCAGATCGTCATCGACTCGGCCGACGACATCAAGGCCGTCGCGCGCAACATCGCTTTCTCGCTCGCGCTGTACTCGGGCCAGATGTGTACGGCTCCGCAGAACATCTACGTTCCGCGCGACGGCATCCGTACGCCCGAAGGCGTGCTCGGATTCGACGCGGTCGCCGAAGCAATCGCGGGCGCCGTGCAGAAGCTCGTTGCAGATCCGGCCCGTGCCGTCGAACTGCTGGGCGCAATCCAGAACGACGGCGTCACGCACCGCATCGACGAAGCACGCCAGCTCGGCCCCGTGCTGGTCGCCAGCCAGACGCTCGAACATCCCGCCTTTGCCGGCGCGCGCGTCCGCACGCCGCTCGTGCTGAAGCTCGACGCCGCCACCGATGCCGGACAGTTCACACGCGAATGGTTCGGCCCGATCTCGTTTGTCATCGCGACCGACTCCACCGCTCAATCGCTCGACCTCGCCGGTTCGATCGCCGCCGAACACGGCGCACTGACACTGTCGATCTACAGCACCGACGATGTCGTCGTCGAAGCCGCGCACGAAGCATCGGTCCGTGGCGGCGTCGCTCTGTCGATCAATCTGACGGGTGGCGTTTTCGTCAATCAGTCCGCCGCGTTCTCCGACTTTCACGGCACCGGCGCGAACCCCGCGGCCAATGCCGCGCTCGCCGATGCCGCATTCGTCGCGAGCCGCTTCCGTGTCGTTCAAAGTCGCGTTCATGTTGAGCCGGTATCCGCATCTGCATAAGTCAGCCGGACAGACTATGCCGTTTGGCCGGATGGAACCGGGGCCACGCTCCGAATAACATGAGCCTGATGAACGATTACCACCGCTCGGCTCGACGCAGGAACACAACATGACCGATGCCTTTATCTGCGACGCGATTCGCACCCCGTTTGGCCGTTACGGCGGCGCCCTGAAAGACGTGCGCCCCGACGATCTCGGCGCCGTGCCGATCAAGGCACTGATCGCCCGCAACCCGGGCGTCGACTGGCGCGCGCTCGACGACATCATCTATGGCTGCGCGAACCAGGCCGGCGAAGACAATCGCAACGTCGCGCGCATGTCGGCCTTGCTGGCCGGCTTGCCGACCGACGCGCCCGGTGCCACGATCAACCGACTGTGCGGCTCCGGCATGGATGCGGTCGGCACGGCCGCCCGCGCGATCAAGGCGGGTGAAGCGCGCCTGATGATCGCGGGTGGCGTCGAGAGCATGACGCGTGCACCGTTCGTGATGGGCAAAGCAACGTCAGCGTTCTCGCGTCAGGCCGAGATTCACGACACGACCATCGGCTGGCGCTTCGTCAATCCGCTGATGAAACGCGACTACGGTGTCGATTCGATGCCAGAAACCGCGGAAAACGTCGCGGTCGAATTCGGCATCGCTCGAGCCGATCAGGACGCGTTCGCGATGCGCAGCCAGCAGAAAGCGGCGGCCGCGCAGCGCGAAGGCCGGCTCGCCGAAGAAATCGTCGCCGTCGAGATCCCGCAGAAAAAGGGGGACCCGTTGCGCGTCATGCTCGACGAGCATCCGCGCGAAACTTCGCTCGACGCGCTAGCGAAACTGAAAGGCGTCGTGCGCGCCGACGGCACCGTGACGGCAGGCAATGCGTCCGGTGTAAACGACGGCGCGTGCGCGTTGCTGCTCGCCAATCACGCGGCTGCGGACCAATACGGCCTGCGTCGCCGCGCCCGCGTGCTCGGCATGGCGACGGCCGGCGTCGAACCGCGCATTATGGGCATCGGTCCCGCGCCCGCGACGCAAAAGCTGCTCGCGCAACTCAACATGTCGCTAGAGCAGTTCGACGTCATCGAACTGAACGAAGCGTTCGCATCGCAGGGTCTTGCCGTGCTGCGCACGCTCGGTTTGCGCGACGACGATCCGCGCGTCAATCCGAACGGCGGTGCCATCGCGCTGGGGCATCCGCTCGGCGCATCTGGCGCGCGGCTCGTCACGACGGCGCTGTATCAACTGGAGCGCAGCAACGGCCGCTTTGCGCTGTGCACGATGTGCATCGGCGTCGGCCAGGGCATCGCGCTCGCGATCGAGCGGATCTGAACAGATCAGAACGCAGCGGACACCGCACACGGTACGTCAGGAGGAGACAAAACATGTCATACGAAACGATCCAGGTCGCCGTCGACGCATCGACGCGCGTCGCGACCGTCACGCTAAACCGCCCGGACAAGCTCAACAGCTTCACGCGCGCGATGCACGGCGAACTCGCCGAAGCGCTCGACCAGGTCGAAGCAGCCGGCGCCCGTGCCCTGGTCCTCACCGGCGCGGGTCGCGGCTTCTGTGCCGGTCAGGATCTCGCCGATCTCGACTTCACGCCGGGCGCGATGACCGATCTCGGCGATCTGATCGACGCTCATTTCAATCCGTTGATCCGGCGTCTGCAGGCATTGCCGCTGCCGGTAATCGCCGCGGTGAACGGCACCGCCGCCGGCGCCGGCGCCAACCTCGCGCTCGCGTGCGACCTGGTTGTCGCCGCACGCTCGGCGAGCTTCATCCAGGCCTTCGTGAAGATCGGCCTCGTGCCCGACTCGGGCGGCACGTGGTTTCTTCCGCAACGCGTCGGTATGGCACGGGCACTCGGACTCGCCCTCACCGGCGAGAAACTCGATGCGGAGAGAGCCGAACGCTGGGGGATGATCTGGCGCGTGGTCGACGATGCGGAACTGTCTACGACAGCCACGCAACTCGCGACGCAGCTCGCGCAGCAACCCACGCGCGCGATCGCGTCGATCAAGCGCGCATTGCGCGCCAGCGTCACGAACACGCTCGACGGGCAGCTCGATCTCGAACGCGATCTGCAGCGCGACCTAGGCGCGTCGCACGATTACGCGGAAGGCGTGCAGGCCTTCATCGAAAAGCGCGCGCCACGCTTCGAGGGGCGCTGACATGTCGACACAAACCCGAGCGACACAAACCCGAGACCCATCCGCGATGACACCCGACGAACTCGCGCGCGCAACCGCGCAATCCATGTACGACGCCGACCGCTGCAGCCGCGCGCTCGGCATCGAACTGCTCGACGTGCGTCCCGGCTACGCGCGCATGCAGATGACCGTGCGCAGCGACTTTCTGAACGGCCACGAGATCTGCCACGGCGGCCTGATCTTCACACTCGCCGATTCCACCTTCGCGTTCGCGTGCAATTCGTACAACGTCAATACGGTCGCGTCGGGCTGCTCGATCGAATTCCTGCGCCCGGTATCGGGCGGCGATGTGCTGACCGCGGAGGCTGTCGAGCAGACGCTGAGCGGGCGCAACGGCATCTACGATATTCGTGTGACCAACCGGGGCGGCGAAGTCGTCGCGATGTTCCGCGGCAAGTCCGCGCAGATTCGCGGCACCGTGATTCCGTCGCAGGACAGCTAGCCCACAGCCGCCGGCACCGCACACACCCTGTTCCGACAAAAAGCCAAGGAGACATCGATGACCACCCCGCTCCCGCTCGAGCCGATCGAAACGGCGAGCCGCGACGAACTCGCCGCACTGCAGCTCGAACGACTGAAATGGTCGCTCGCACACGCATACCAAAACTCGCCGGTGTATCGGCACAAATTCGACGAAGCCGGCATCCATCCGTCGGAGCTGCATTCGCTCGCCGACCTGTCGCGCTTCCCGTTCACGACGAAAAAAGATCTGCGCGACAACTATCCGTTCGGGATGTTCGCCGTGCCGCAGGAACGCATCTCGCGCATCCATGCATCGTCGGGTACGACCGGCAAGCCGACGGTCGTCGGCTACACCGCGCGCGACATCGACACGTGGGCCAACCTCGTCGCGCGCTCGATCCGCGCGGCGGGCGCACGTGCCGGCGACAAGGTGCACATCAGCTACGGCTACGGCCTCTTCACCGGCGGTCTCGGCGCGCACTATGGCGCCGAGCGCGCGGGTCTCACCGTCATTCCGTTCGGCGGCGGCCAGACCGAGAAGCAGGTGCAGCTGATCCAGGATTTCCGGCCCGACATCATCATGGTGACGCCGAGCTACATGCTGTCGATCGCCGACGAACTGGAACGCCAGGGCATCGACCCGGTAACGTGCTCGCTGCGCACCGGCATCTTCGGCGCGGAGCCGTGGACCAACGACATGCGCCTCGCGATCGAACAGCGCATGGGTATCGACGCGGTCGACATCTACGGTCTGTCGGAAGTGATCGGTCCGGGTGTCGCGTCGGAATGCGTGGAAACGAAGGACGGTCCGACCATCTGGGAAGACCACTTCTATCCCGAAGTGATCGACCCGGATACCGGCGAGGTGCTGCCCGACGGCGAGCTCGGCGAACTGGTGTTCACGTCGCTGACCAAGGAAGCGCTGCCGATCGTCCGTTATCGCACACGCGATCTGACGCGCCTCTTGCCCGGCACCGCGCGCACGATGCGGCGCATGGAAAAGATCACCGGCCGCTCGGACGACATGATGATCGTGCGCGGCGTGAACGTATTCCCGACGCAGATCGAAGAGCTGCTGTTGAAGCAGCACGCACTCGCGCCGCACTATCAGATTGTGTTGACGAAGGAAGGTCCGCTCGACGTGCTGACGCTGAATGTCGAGCCGTGTCCCGAAACCGCGCCGGACACCACCGCGCTCGACGCGGCCCGGCACGCGCTCACCTACGACATCAAGGCGCTGATCGGCGTGAGCGCGGTGGTCAAGGTGCTCGGGGTCAACGGGATCGAACGGTCGGTGGGCAAGGCGAGACGCGTGATCGACAAGCGCCTCACGGGCGCATAGCGGATGATCGCCGCGTCACGAGCGCGGCAGCAGCAGCCACATCCGGCCGGCCTGTTTCATCTTGCCGGCGAGGTCGCCTGCGTCGTCGCCGAGCCCCCAGAAGTAATCCGCACGCACGCCGCCCTTGATCGCCGAGCCAGTGTCCTGCGCGAACACGAGGCGATTCATCGGCTGGTTGGTCAGTGGACGCGTGGTCTGCAGAAACACCGGCGTGCCGAGCGGAATCGACGAAGGGTCGACTGCAATCGAACGTTCGGGTGTCAGCGGCACGCCCAGCGCGCCGATCGGGCCATCCGCGCCGCCGCCAGCCGACGGTTCGGCCGAAGACATCTCGCGGAAGAAAACGAAGCGCGGGTTCGTATCGAGCAGTGCATCGACGCGCGTCGGGTTCGCGCGCGCCCATGCCTTGATGCCTTGCATCGTCGCCTGTGCCGGCGTCACTTCGCCGCGGTCGAGCAGCCAGCGGCCGATCGACCGGTACGGCTGGTTGTTGGTCCCGCCGAAGCCCACGCGCATCACGCTGCCGTCTTCCATCACGACGCGCCCGGAGCCCTGCACCTGCAGAAAGAACGCTTCGATCGGATCGTCGACCCACACGAGTTCGTTGCCGTTCAGCACGCCGGACCGCTCAAGCTGCGCGCGCGACGGCAGCGCCGTACCCGTCCGATAGCCGGCGGGCCAACGATACAGCGCCGTCTGATAAACGCCTTGACGCGTGCGCGAGCCGCGCAGCAGCGGCTCGTAATAGCCCGTCACGAGACCGTCGAGCGTGCCGTCGTTATTGGCGAGCTGAAACGGTGCGAAGTAGGTTTCGAAGAACGTCCGCGCACCGGCTACGTCGAGGTCGTCGAGCTGGTTCGCAGCCGTGCACGCACGCTGCCAGCTGGCCTGACGCGCAAGCCGCACGCAGTTCTGCCGCAGCGCCGCGGTCGCGCCGATCAGCGAATCGTCCTGCCAGCCCGGCACCTGCTGCCACTCTACCTGCGTCAGCCGCGCAGGCGCGATCTGCCCGGGGATGATCGCCGCTCCAGTCGGCGGAGCGCCGGGCCGTACCGCTTCGCGTCCGCCGCACGCGGCGAGCAGTACCGCTATCGACACGGTGCCGGCCCACGCGACGGCCCGCCGGATAATACGCATACAATGTTCGCTCTTGATGGAAACCGCCATGTCTGATCTGCTCGACGAATACCCGATGCTCATATTCGCGCTGGAATCGCTGCTCGCGCTGGGGCTGCTGATTTTCATCGTGGTGTGGACCACGTCCGGAAAGAAGAAGGCGTCGCGCGACAAATAGCGTCGGGACTGTCGACAGACATTGAACGCGGGCACGCGTTCAATGCAGCGTGCGCGGCATGCGCAGGATGAATTCAGTAACCGGGGCGTCGAACCGCTCACCATCCTCGGCCACGCAGAAGTACTCTCCGCGCATCGTGCCCACCGGCGTCGCGATCACCGCCCAGCTCGTATATTCGAATTGTTCGCCGGGTTTGAGCAGCGGCTGATGGCCGACTACGCCGAGCCCCTTCACTTCCTGCACGCGCGATTCGCTATCGGTGATGACCCAGTGGCGGGCGATCAGTTGGGCGGGCACCTGCCCGCTATTGCGGATAGTCAGCGTATAGGCGAACGCATACTGGCGATGTTCCGGGTCCGACTCTTCGGGCAGGTATTGCACCTGCGACGACACGCTGAATTCGTACTGACTCATCCTGGTTCCGCTCGCTTCCGGTCTGATGAAGATAAGGTGAAAAGTCTTCGCGAAGCCCGCTCGCCAATGGGTCTCCGACCGGATTCCCGGCCGGCCGGCGGGAGGCTCGTCATGGATTGGCATTCTGCTTGATGCCACGCGGACCCGCAACCGGCGTCTCCCGTCCGGACGAGGCCGCATCCGTCGGCGAACCGGTAAAATAACGGTTTTCCCGTCAGCCACTCCCCGCCATGACGCAATTCCACATCGCTCCCAGCATCCTGTCCGCTGATTTCTCGCGGCTCGGCGAAGAAGTCCGTAACGTTGTCGCCGCCGGCGCCGACTGGATTCACTTCGACGTGATGGACAATCATTACGTGCCGAACCTGACGATCGGCCCGCTCGTCTGCGAAGCGATCCGCCCGCACGTTCAGGTGCCGATCGACGTGCATCTGATGGTGCGCCCGGTCGACCGCATCGTGCCGGACTTCGCGAAGGCCGGGGCTAACGTGATCAGCTTTCACCCTGAAGGCTCCGATCACATCGACCGGACGCTGTCGCTGATCCGCGATCACGGCTGCAAGGCCGGCCTCGTGTTCAACCCGGCCACATCGCTCAACTACCTCGATCACGTGATGGACAAGGTGGACCTCGTGCTGATCATGTCGGTGAATCCGGGCTTCGGCGGGCAGTCGTTCATCCCTGAGGCGCTGAACAAGCTGCGCGAAGCGCGAGCGAAAATCGATGCCTATAACGAGCGCACCGGCCGCCACATCCATCTCGAAGTGGACGGCGGCGTGAAGATCGACAACATCGCGGAAATCGCAGCCGCCGGCGCGGACACGTTCGTCGCGGGCTCGGCCATTTTCGGCAAACCGGACTACAAGGCGGTCATCGACGAAATGCGCGGGGCGCTCGCCACCGTCGCGCGCCAGCCATGACCGCAACGCCTCCGTTCGCCGCGCCGGCATTCACCGGGCCGCGCGTGCGGGCCGCGATCGTCGACCTCGACGGCACGATGATCGATACCGCCGACGATTTCACCGCGGGCCTGAACGGCATGCTCGCGCAACTCGACGCGGAGCACACGTCGCGCGAAGAAGTGATCGGCTACGTCGGCAAGGGTTCCGAGCATCTGGTCCGCAGTGTGCTCGTGCCGCGCTTCGGCGACGAGCGCGCGCAGGCGCGCTTCGACGAGGCGCTCGCGCTCTATCAAGCCGGGTACGCGAAGATCAACGGCCGCCATACGACGCTCTATCCCGACGTCGAAACCGGCCTCGCCGCGATGCACGCGGCGGGCCTGAAGCTCGCGTGCGTGACCAACAAGCCGCACCGTTTCGCGGTCGAACTGCTCGAACAGTACGGGCTGCTGCGGTACTTCGACATCGTGCTGGGCGGCGACAGCCTGCCGAAGAAGAAGCCCGACCCGCTGCCGATGCTGCACGCGTGCGCCGCGCTCGGCGTGGCGCCGGAAGCGGCGGTCGCGATCGGCGACTCCGAAAACGACGCCCTGGCGGGCCGCGCGGCGGGCATGGCGACCCTCACGGTGCCCTACGGCTACAATCATGGGCAGGCTGTACAAACGATAAAATCGGATGGTATAGTTGCCTCGCTCCTCGATGCCGCCAAGGCAATCGCGGCATATCAATCACCGGCTTAACAAAGTCCTTCCTCATGTTTCTGAATAAAAAACGGAGTCTGAGCAGCATCGACCGGGGAGCTTGGCCCTGGCGTCGCTGGTCGCACTGACACCTCGCTTGAGGTACGCTGAAGCCCGACTTCGGCACCGTTTTTTACTTCGCTGCGCTCGCGCACTTTTCCTGGTTGTTTGTTGCTGGTCCCGCTTTGTCGGCTTGACCGTCGCCGCGTACCTGATGTGCTGCTTCAGGCACCGCGACGATCCACCCGATGCGCGCACCGCACCTCCAGGTTCTGCTCCGCACCGGTCGCTCCCGCCCGACACCGTCGACGGCACCCGCAACCGGCAGCGCAACACACTGCATTGTCCGGCGCTGCCTGCCGCCGGACGCACGAACAGGATCGGAACATGACCGAACTCGAATTCCAGTCTCTCGCGAACGAGGGCTTCAACCGCATTCCGCTGATCGCCGAAGCGCTCTCCGATCTCGACACGCCGCTGTCGCTCTATCTGAAGCTCGCGCAGCCCGAACGCAACGGCGCCAATTCGTTCCTGCTCGAGTCGGTGGTGGGCGGCGAACGGTTCGGCCGCTATTCGTTCATCGGATTGCCGGCACGCACGCTGATCCGCACGCGCAACGGCATCTCCGAAGTGGTGAAGGACGGCAAGGTCGTCGAAACCCACGAAGACGATCCACTCACGTTCATCGAGCAGTTCCAGAAACGCTTCAAGGTCGCACAGCGCCCGGGCCTGCCGCGTTTTGCCGGCGGCCTCGCGGGCTACTTCGGTTACGACGCGGTGCGCTATATCGAAAAGAAGCTCGCGCACACCGCGCCGCCCGACGATCTGAATCTCCCCGACATCCAGCTGCTGCTGACCGAAGAGGTCGCGGTGATCGACAACCTCGCGGGCAAGCTGTATCTCGTGATCTATGTCGACCCGACCACACCCGAAGCCTACGCCCGCGCGAAGCAGCGTCTGCGCGAACTGCGCCAGCGTCTGCGTACCACCGTGCAGCCGCCGGTCACGTCGGCGAGCGTGCGCACCGAAACGTATCGCGAGTTCGCGAAAGACGACTACCTCGCCGCCGTGCGCAAGGCGAAGGAATACATCGCGGCCGGCGAACTGATGCAGGTGCAGGTCGGCCAGCGCCTCACCAAGCCGTATCGCGACAATCCGCTGTCGCTGTACCGCGCGTTGCGCTCGCTGAATCCGTCTCCGTATATGTACTACTACAACTTCGGCGAATTCCATGTGGTGGGTGCATCGCCGGAAATTCTCGTGCGCCAGGAAAAGCGCGGCGAAGATCGCATCGTGACGATCCGTCCGCTCGCGGGCACGCGGCCGCGCGGCAACACGCCCGAGCGCGATGCTGAACTCGCCACCGAACTGCTGAACGACCCAAAGGAAGTCGCCGAGCACGTAATGCTGATCGACCTCGCGCGCAACGACGTCGGTCGTATCGCGCAGATCGGCTCGGTCGTGGTGACCGACAAGATGGCGATCGAAAAGTACTCGCACGTGCAGCACATCGTGAGCTCGGTGGAAGGCAAACTGAAGCCAGGCATGACGAACTTCGACGTGCTGCGCGCGACCTTCCCGGCCGGCACGCTGTCGGGCGCGCCGAAAGTCCGTGCGATGGAACTGATCGACGAACTCGAACCCGTGAAGCGTGGGCTGTACGGCGGCGCAGTCGGCTATGTGTCGTTCACGGGCGAGATGGATCTCGCGATCACGATCCGCACCGGCGTGATCCACAACGGCAACCTGTACGTGCAGGCCGCAGCGGGCGTCGTCGCGGATTCGGTACCCGAATCCGAATGGCAAGAGACCGAGAACAAGGCGCGCGCGGTGCTGCGCGCCGCCGAGCAGGTGCAGGACGGCCTCGATAGCGACTTCTGACCGGAGACAGACCATGCTGCTGATGATCGACAACTACGACTCGTTCACCTATAACCTGGTCCAGTACTTCGGCGAACTCGGCGAAGACGTGCGGACCCATCGCAACGACGAAATCACGCTCGACGAAATCGCCGCACTGAAGCCCGAGCGCATCTGCCTGTCACCGGGACCGAGCAACCCGCAACATGCGGGCATCACGCTCGACGTGCTGCGCGAATTTTCCGGCAAGGTGCCGATTCTCGGCGTGTGCCTCGGCCATCAGGCGATCGGCGAAGCATTCGGCGGCCGCGTGGTGCGCGCGCAGACCATCATGCACGGCAAGGTGAGCGAGATCGAAACCGACTGCAAAGGCGTGTTCGCCGACCTGCCGAAGCACTTCACCGTGACCCGCTATCACTCGCTCGCCATTGAACGCGAATCGCTGCCCGATTGCCTCGAGGTATCGGCGTGGACCGAGGATGGCGAGATCATGGGCGTGCGTCACAAAACGCTCGCGGTCGAAGGCGTACAGTTTCATCCAGAATCGATCCTGTCCGAACACGGTCACGCGCTGCTGGAGAATTTCGTCAAGCAGTCGAAATCCGCCGACCGGCATCGCCACGCATGAAGATCGAGGCCGAAATCATGTCGATTACCCCACAGGAAGCACTCCAGCGCACGATCGAGCATCGCGAGATCTTCCACGACGAAATGCTGCACCTGATGCGCCTCATCATGCGCGGCGACATGTCGCCGGTCATGTCGGCAGCGATCATCACCGGGCTGCGTGTCAAGAAAGAAACCATCGGCGAAATCGCCGCGGCCGCGACGGTGATGCGTGAATTCGCGCTGCACGTCGACGTGCCGGACAACTCGAACTTCGTCGATATCGTCGGTACCGGCGGCGACGGCGCGCACACGTTCAACATCTCGACGGCGACGATGTTCGTCGCCGCGGCGGCCGGCGCGAAGGTAGCAAAGCACGGCAACCGCGGTGTGTCGAGCAAGTCGGGCAGCGCCGACGTGCTCGAGGCGCTCGGCGTGAACATCGATCTGCAGCCGGATCAGGTCGCTGCGTCGATCGCCGAAACGGGCATGGGCTTCATGTTCGCGCCGAACCATCATCCGGCGATGAAGAACATCGCGCCGGTACGCCGCGAACTCGGCGTGCGGACCATCTTCAACATCCTCGGCCCGCTGACCAATCCGGCCGGCGCGCCGAACCAGCTGATGGGCGTGTTTCACCCTGATCTCGTCGGCATTCAGGTCCGCGTGATGCAGCGTCTCGGCGCGAAGCACGTACTCGTCGTGTACGGGATGGACGGCATGGACGAGGTGTCGCTCGGCGCGACGACGCAGGTCGGCGAACTGCGTAACGGCGAAGTGCGCGAGTACGAAATCCATCCCGAAGACTTCGGCATGCAGATGGTGTCGAACCGCACGCTGAAGGTCGCGGACGCGAACGAATCGAAGGCGATGCTGCTCGAGGCGCTCGACAACACGCCCGGCGTCGCGCGCGAAATCGTCGTGCTGAACGCAGGCACCGCGCTCTACGCAGCGGACATCGCCGACTCGATCGCTGACGGCATCGGCATCGCGCGCGAAGTGATCGCGAGCGGCCGCGCGCGCGCGAAGGTCGACGAACTGGTCCGCTTCACCCAGCCATTCAGGCAGTAATTTTCGGTACGGAATTCTCATGAGCGATATCCTCGAACGCATCATCGACGTCAAGCGCAGCGAGATCCGCGCGGCGCAGCAGAGCGCGCCGCTCGAAGAACTGAAGCTCGAAGCGTCAGCGCGCGATCTGCGCGACTTCGTCGGCGCGCTGCGCGCGAAGCACGCGGCCGGCGTCGCGGCCGTGATCTCCGAAGTGAAGAAGGCGAGCCCGTCGAAGGGCGTGATACGCGAGCATTTCGTGCCCGCCGACATCGCGCAGTCGTACGCGAAGCACGGCGCCGCGTGCCTGTCGGTGCTGACCGACGTGCAATTCTTCCAGGGCAGCGCCGCGTACCTCGAAGAAGCGCGCGCGGCCTGCGATCTGCCGGTGCTGCGCAAGGACTTCATCGTCGATCCGTATCAGATCGTCGAAGCGCGCGCGATGGGTGCGGATGCGATCCTGCTTATCGCAGCCGCGCTCGATACACCGCAGATGCAGGACCTCGAAGCGTTCGCGCATTCGCTCGGGCTCGCGGTGCTGGTCGAGGTGCACGATCACGACGAACTTGCCGAAGCGCTGACGCTGAAGACGCCGCTGATCGGTGTCAACAACCGCAATCTGCGCACGTTCGAAACGTCGATCGAGACGACCATCAGCATGCTCGATTCGATTCCGGACGACCGTATCGTCGTCACCGAATCGGGCATCCTGTCGCGTGCGGATGTGGAGCGGCTGCGCGCACAGGACGTGAACACGTTCCTCGTCGGCGAAGCGTTCATGCGCGCGGACAACCCAGGCGCGGAACTCGCGCGGATGTTCTTCTGACCGGTTCTCCTGACTGAGCACGCGATGGGTATCGAACGTGAAATCAAGCTGGCGCTGCCGGCGGACCAGGTACCTGCGGCCACGCAATGGTTCGTCGCGCGCACCGGCCACGCCGGTGACCCGCTGCCGCTGGCAAACCGTTACTTCGATACGCCCGCGCTTGCACTCGCCCGCGCAAAAAGCGCGTTGCGTTTGCGGCAGACGCCGCAAGGCTGGCTGCAGACGTTCAAGACCATAGGTGTCGCGACCGGCGGCCTGCACAGCCGGCACGAATGGGAGATACCCGTCGCGGGTCCCGCGCTCGAGATCGATGCGCTGCTGCACGCCTGCGACGATGCATCCGCTGCAGATGCATTACGACACGCCGCGCCCGAACTGATCGAATTGTTTCGCACCGACTTCATGCGCACGATCTGGCACGTCGACCATGCTGACGCCCAGATCGAAGCAGCGATCGATATCGGCGAAGTGATCGCGGTGATCGACGGCAACACGCGGCGCGCACCGATCTGCGAAGTCGAGCTGGAGCTGAAGCGCGGCGGGAACGACGGCGACCGCGCGTTGCACGCACTCGCCGACGAACTGTGCGCCGCGGTACCGGGCCTCGCCCCCGACGACATCAGCAAGGCGCAGCGCGGCTACCGGCTGCGCGAACGCTGAACCCGCGCCTTGAGCTACCGCAGCTTTGCTGCGACACTTGCGCGTCATGACGTCCTCATCCCGATCCCGATCCCTCTCGCAGCCGTCGCAGCCTTCGCTGTTCGCCGACGAGCCCGCCCCCTCCGCCGTGCCGGCGCTACCATCCATGCAATCGCTCGAAGCACAGTTCGCTGCGCTACCGCCCGAGTGGCGCAAGCTGCTGCAACCGTTCATCGACAGTGACGCGTATGCGCCGCTATGTCGTTTCGTCGATGGCGAACGGGCAGCCGGCAAGACCGTGTACCCGGCGGACGTATTTCGCGCGTTGCGTCTGACCAGCCCCGACGACGTGAAAGTCGTGATCCTCGGCCAGGATCCGTATCACGGCGAAGATCGCGGCACGCCGCAGGCGCACGGTCTCGCGTTTTCGGTGCCGCCTTCGGTGCGGCCGCCGCCGTCGCTCAAGAACATCTTCAAGGAAATCGCGGCGAGCCTCGGCCATCCGCCGCCCGCTCACGGCTGCCTCGACGCATGGGCGCGGCAAGGCGTGCTGCTATTGAACACGGTGCTGACCGTCGAGCGTGACAACGCGGCAAGCCATGCGAAGCGCGGTTGGGAACGCTGCACCGACACGCTGATTCACGAACTCGCGCAGCGTCACGAGGGTCTCGTGTTCATGCTGTGGGGCGCGCATGCGCAGGCGAAGCGCGCGCTGCTCGGCGGCCGGTCGCACAAAGTGCTTGAGGCGCCGCATCCGTCGCCGCTGTCCGCTCATCGCGGCTTTCTCGGCTGCGGGCATTTCGCGCTCGCGAACACCTATCTTGTCGAGCAGGGTCGCGAACCGATCGACTGGCGCTTGCCCGAGACTGCGGAAACGCTCGCATAGACCCGACCCGACACACGACGCGCCCCAAAAAGCAAAACGCCACGGATAAATTCCGTGGCGTTTTGCTTTGTACGACTCCGCCACCGCGACAGCGGCAACGGTAAATCGGCAGACTTACGCTGCGGCAATCGCGTCGCGCGCGCCGGCGAGCGCGGCTGCGGCGGAGTCCGGGCCCATGTTCAGGCCTTCCGCGTAGATGAAGGTCACGTCGGTCATGCCGAGGAAGCCGAGGAACGTCTTCAGGTACGGCGTCTGGGTGTCGTTCGGCGTACCGTGGTACTTGCCACCGCGTGCCGACACGACGAACACCTTCTTGCCCGTTATGAGGCCTTCCGGACCCGACGCGCCGTAGCGGAACGAGATGCCCGCGCGAGCGATGAAATCGAAATACGTCTTGAGTTGCGACGAGATGCCGAAGTTGTACATCGGTGCACCGATCACGACGACATCGGCGGCCTGCAGTTCGGCGATCAGCGCTTCGCTGCGTGCGGACAGTGCCTGTTGTTCCGGGCTGCGCTGTTCGGCGGGCGTGAAGAACGCGCCGAGGATCGCATCGTCGAGGTGGGGCAGCGGCTCAGCCTGCAGGTTACGGACGACGACGTGCGCGTCCGGATGGGATTGCTTCAGCTTTTCCGTCAGTTCGTTTACCAGCAGCGTCGACTGCGCGCCTTGCGAGCGGGCGGCCGAATTGATTTGCAGGATCGTGGTCATCGTTTGACTCCAGTAGGGGCGCGCAGCGTTTGCGCGAGTGGAGCCATTGTGTTTTTTTGCGGCGCCGCGAAAAAGTACCGTCCCAGCGAAGCATTGTTGCAGCCATAGAACAATCCGACGTTCAGACGTTAGGGCAGACGTCGCAGCGTTTCGCTTTCGACAGTAAAGCGTAAGCCGCGCCTGCGGGGCCAGATGCAACGACCCCGGCCCGATCGACGCCTTATCGGCCGTTCAGCCAGCGTTCACGGGCCTTGCGCGGGGCGGCCTTGTCGCCCGTGGCTTCGAGCACATAACGGGTCACTTCCGGCGCGTCGAGTTCGACCTGCGCGACCCGCAGTTCGTCGCGCCGGAACGCATGAACCTCGACCTTCGCGCCTGGCAGATAACGCGCGAGCAGCGTGTCGAGATTGCTGCCGGTCACCCGCAGGCCGTCGATCGCGACCAGCACGTCGCCGGCCGACAGCCCCGCTTTCTGCGCGGCACTGCCGTCGTGCACGACGGCGAGCGTGCAGTCCGCGCCGTTGCGCACGCGTGCGCCGAGCGACGCGGGCGACGATTTCGCCTGTGCGTCCTGCGCGGGCTTCAGCGATACGCCGAACGGTTTCAGCAATTCGGCGAGCGGCAGATCGGCCGTGCCGTGCACGCCCTCGGCAAACAGTTCCGCGAGATCCGCGCCGGTCGCCTCGGCGAAGAGCGCCTCGACGTCCGCTTCGTCGATGCCGACCGGCTTGCCGTGATAGAAGTCGCGACCATAGCGTTGCCACAGCAGCCGCATCACGTCGTCGAGCGACTTGCGATGACCGGTCTGCGCGCGGATCGACAGGTCGAACGCGAGCGCGACGAGCGATCCCTTCGTGTAGTAGCTGACGATCGCGTTTGCGGCGTTCTCGTCCTGCCGGTAATACTTGACCCACGCGTCGAACGAACTCTCCGCGACGGTCTGCCGGAACCGGCCGCTGCCGCGCAACACGCCGCCCACCACCTTGCCGACCAGCCCGAAATAGTCGTCCGGCGAAATCACGCCGCTGCGCACGAGGATCAGGTCGTCGTAATACGACGTGAAGCCCTCGAACAGCCACAGCAGCGACGTCGTGTTTTCGCGCGACAGATCGTACGGCGCGAACGCGGCCGGCTTGATGCGCTTTACGTTCCACGTATGGAAGTATTCGTGGCTGCACAGGCCAAGATAGGTCCGGTAGCCTTCGGTCATCGCTTCGAGGCCCGCCACCGGCAGATCGCTGCGATTGCAGATGAGCGCCGTCGACGCGCGGTGTTCGAGACCGCCGTAGCCGTCGGTCACGGCCTGCGTCATGAAGACGTAGCGATCCACCGGCGCTTTCTTCGACTTCGGTTCGAACAGCGCGATCTGCGCTTCGCAGATGCGCTTCAGGTCGGCGGCGAGCCGCGGCATGTCGAGCCCGACCACTCGCCCCGCGATCACGATGTCGTGCGGCACGCCGTGCGCCTTGAACGTCGCGAGCGCGAATTCGCCGAGCGTGACCGGATGGTCGATCAGCTCGTCATAGTTCTGCGCGCGATATTCGCCGAAGCCGTACCGCTTCGTGCCGCGCGCTTCCGGCAGCGCGGTCGCGACGCGCCACTGACGATACTGGGCACCGTCCGGCCGGCGGATATCGACGACGCACGCCGCGTCTTCATGGCCCTCTACAGCGAGAAACACGCTCGTGCCGTTGAAGAAGCCGGTCGTGTCGTCGAGATGCGCGGCGCGCACCGACAGGTCCCACGCATAGACCTCGTAGCGCAGCGTCAACGCGCCCTTCACCGGCGCTGCCTGCCACGTGTGCTTGTCGGTCTTCGCGATACGCACCTTGCGACCCGCGTCGTTGAATGCGCGCAGCGTGACGATGTTGCGCGCGAACTCGCGCACCATGTAGCTGCCCGGAATCCACACGGGCAGCATGAAGCGTTGCCCGGCCGGATCGGGATCGGCGACGGTGACGGTGACTTCGAACAGGTGGGCGGCGGGTTGCTTCGGGACGATGCTGTAGCGGATCGGCTTCATCGGCGGGAGGAATGCGGGCGGAGAAAGAGGAGAGGAGAAAACTGCGACATGCAGATGGGAGACGCGTGATGCGCCTCCCGTTGCGTGCGGCGCTTAATGCACCGCCGACAGTTGCTTGTTCAGTTCGTCGGCGGGAATGGCGCCCGGCAGACGACGGCCATCCGCGAGGAACACGGTCGGCGTGCCGGTCACGTTCATCGCCTGGCCGAGCGCGAGGTTCTTGTCGATGGCTGCGGTATCGCAGGTGCCGGCGGCGGTCGGCGCCTGATGGTTCTGCATCCACGATTCCCACGCCTTCGCGCGATCAGTCGAACACCAGATCGACTTCGACTTCACTGCCGAATCGGGCGTCAGCACCGGGTACAGGAACGTATAGACCGTCACGTTATCGACCGACTTCAGCGTGTTTTCCAGCTGCTTGCAGTACGGGCAGTTCGGATCGGAGAACACCGCGATGCGACGGCTGCCGTTGCCCTTCACCACCTTCACCGCGTTCGCGAACGGCAGGCTCGCGAAGTCGATCCGGTTGGTTTCCGACAGACGCGCTTCGGTCAGGTTCTTGTGCGTCTTCGCATCGACGAGGTCGCCGAGCAGCACGTAGTCGCCCGTCGCGTCGCTGTACAGAATCTGCGTCCCGAGATTCACCTCGTACAGCCCCGCGATCGGCGATTTCGCCACGCCCTTGATCGTCACGTCGCCGAGGCGCGCCTGCAGGGTCGCCTTCAGTTTGTCGGTGGTCTGGTCGGCTTGCGCGGTGCAGCCGAGCGTCGCGGTGACGGTCGCGAGGACCAGCGCGGCGATACGGAGAGACTTGTTCATGCTGATTCCCTGATTCGTTCGCGCGCGCCGGATGCGCGCGCCTGCTTCGAGTGTTCCTGCCTGGCGCCCTTACCCCAGTGCCGCCGATACCAGCCAGCGCTTGACCAGCGGCTGCGCGCCGAGCACCGCCATACCCGCGTTGCGCACCACGCGCGCAAACGGCCCGGGCACCGCGAACAGCTTCTGCAGACCGTCGGTCGCGAGCATCAGCGCGCGGATGTCTTCGCGGCGCGACCGCTCGTAGCGGCGCAGCAGCACGGTATCGCCAGTATCGCGGAAGGCTTCTTTCTGCGCGACGACGTCGGCGAGCGAAGCCACGTCGCGCAACCCGAGGTTCATCCCCTGGCCCGCGAGCGGATGGATCAGATGCGCGGCATCGCCGACCAGCGCGACACGCGGTGCGATCAGACGGTCGACCGTTTGCAGCGCGAGCGGAAAGCCCTTCGCCGGCGTCACGCATTCGAGGCCGCCCAGCACGCCCTGCGACACGCGCTCGACTTCGGCCGCGAGTTGCGCCGGATCGAGCGCGAGCAGTTCGTCCGCATGTTCGGTGCGCGCCGACCAGACGAGCGACACGTGGCCGTCGGGCAGCGGCAGCAGCGCGACGATCTCGCCGTCGCGAAACCATTGATATGCGGTCTCGCGATGCGGCCGCTCGGCCTTGAAGTTCGCGACCACACCGGTTTGCCGGTAATCGCGCCGCGTCACGTTCGACTCGATCTGCGCGCGCACCCACGAGTGCGCGCCGTCCGCGCCGACGACCAGATCCGCGGCGATCGCGCGGCCGTTCGCGAGCGCGACGGTCGCGCCGGTGGGCGTCACGTCGAGACCCTGTGCGCGCGTGTCGAGCCACGTGAGGTTGGCCTGGAAGCGCAGCGCGGCGTCGAGCGCCCGCTCGATCAGCGACGACTCCGCGATCCACGCGAGTTGCGGCACCGATGCCTGGAACGCGGAGAAATGCAGTTCGGCATGCGCATCGCCGAACACGCGCATGTCGTAGACCGGCGCCAGTTTCGACGCATCGAGCGCCTGCCATACGCGCAACCGCTCGAACAGCGCCTGCGAACTCGCCGACAGCGCATAGACCCGCGCGTCGAAGGCTTCGTCGGCGGGCTGCGGCGCGCACGGCTGCGCGAGCAGCGCGACGCGCAGTCCGCCCTGCGTCAACGCGAGCGCAGCGGTCTTGCCGACGAGCCCGCCGCCGATCACGGCGGCGTCAAAGGTCTGGGTATGGGTCATCCGGGCATTATAGCTGTGGGGGGCGGTCCGGATGGGGTGGGGGCAACGGCTATTGAGACAGCGACCGGTGCCGGAGCGGACGATGCGTTCGTCCCCAAAGGCTTGCGAGTAGACGGGTCAGCGGATGCAATCGCGATCCGTCTCACTTTGCTTCCCAAAACAGTATGAATTTAGCCTGACCCAGGCGAGCCTTGCTCTATCGCCTTGCGGATGATTTGACGGAACCGCGTGTAAATATCAATCCGCCGGCAATTGCCGACGATATCCCCGCAACGAAACCCCAGCGCAAGGCGAACACCAGTGCACGCGCACCGCATGCGTCGCTGCATTCGACGGTTCCCGCTGGCAGGTCGATGTAAAGCGCGAAAAGCCCTCCAGCTAATGCCCCAAAAACGAACAGGGACGTAATAGTTAGCGTTGCTCTCATGCGATTTCCCAGAACAGGACAAGTTTAGAGTCCGCAAGATTCGAGTAAAGGTTCTCCGGGCCGACGCCAATGAAGGATAGCGGGTTCCATATCCAGCTTATGCCAAGCGTAAATCGAAGGGTAGTCTCGGAGCTTGGAGTAAGTCGATCTCCATTCCACAAATCAATATGATCTCCCGTCGGGGTTTTTTCTTTGAGATTGCGCCGCCAATAACTGCCAAAGAAAATGATCCCTGTTTTGCCTTTTACTTTATCTCGCCAGTCCGCTCCCGTCACGGTCTCCGGCGACGGACAACCGGCAAAAGGACGACGCCGCAGCCACTCCGACACTTCTTTTGCTCGAAGCATATGGCTAGGAGGATGACCATGGAACCAGCATTTCTCGCCCTTGAATGACTTGTTGGTGATGCCTGTACCCGCGAGACATGTACCAAAGCGAATAGCGCATTCGTCCTCGAAGGCCGGTTCGCCAGTAGACGGGTCGATACACGGGTCGGAATGGGGATACGCTCTCCACAACTCGGCGAAGGTGACAACCTTCAACGTCACTTCCTTTATTGAACCCGGCGTGGTGTTCGTTCTAACAATTGTCTTCCGGTTCGGCATCGCTCAGGCTCCATCCTGCTTTGCGAGAGCTTCATCGCCCCAGTGCACCGTGTAGTCTTCGCAAGAATCGGTATAGACGCGCGGCAAGCGCCCACTTTTATCAAGATGGCCTGAAGCGATTCGGGTACCCGCGTTCTCGATAACATACGGATAGCCTTCGAGTACCGCACCGGGAGCAACGACGCGCACCTGTTCGTCATAGGGTTGTCTGTCTGACTGTGTCGATGCAACGACACCGCCCGAGCCCTCAAGCCCACCACCACCCTCAAGAAAAATCCCCGGATTACTCCCTACGATGACCCGGTTTTTCCCGCACGGACACAACACCCGATCCCCATCAATCACGACATCGCGGCCTTTCTCGGACATTCCCTTGCCCGTGCCGAAAATCCTGAATGTGCCTTTGCAGTTGCGGCAGGTCGCCAGATCGCCACTTAGTGCAACCTTCCTGGTGCCATCGTGGATGGTGGACGACAAGGCGATGACAACGCCGCCGGTCGTCGTGGGATCGCCGTGCCTGATCGCGGCCTTACGCATGATGTCTGTCTCGCACACGCGATGAGCCTGTCGCGGCAAACAGGCACATCGTTTCGTTCTCCCGCTGCTTCGGCATCGCTGACACGCTCCTCGTAAAACGTTCGTGGCCTACTCACACGACGCTAACGTGTCCCGCACGGGTCGATGTCAACAATTGTCACCGCGAGAAAACCTCCGCCGCCGGCCTCATGCAGCCGCTACCGCGAAGCCACCCCAGTTCCTCCCGCCTCACCAAACCACGCCCCCGAAAGAGTTACAATTGCGCTCTTTCGAGCACAAAACCCGTACAAAACCGTGCCCATGCGCCGGCCTCGTACCGTTTGTCTCGTCCCGGATTCACCTTGCGACTGCCCGCTCCAGTTGTCACCGAGCGCTGTGACCCACGTCGACCGGTCGCAAATCCACTGATTGATTAAAGGTCTTCCATGAGCCTCAAATGCGGCATCGTCGGCCTGCCGAACGTCGGCAAGTCCACCCTGTTCAACGCACTGACCAAGGCCGGCATCGCCGCCGAAAACTATCCGTTCTGCACGATCGAACCGAACGTCGGCATCGTCGAGGTGCCGGACGCGCGTCTGAACGCACTCGCCGAGATCGTCAAGCCGGAGCGGATCGTGCCGGCCGTCGTCGAATTCGTCGACATCGCGGGCCTCGTTGCGGGCGCGAGCAAGGGCGAAGGGCTCGGCAACCAGTTCCTCGCGAACATCCGAGAAACCGATGCGATCACGCACGTCGTGCGCTGCTTCGAGGATGACAACGTGATCCACGTCGCGGGCAAGGTCGATCCGCTGTCGGACATCGAGGTGATCAACACGGAGCTCGCGCTCGCCGACCTCGCCACCGTCGAAAAGTCGCTGTCGCGCTACTCGAAGGCCGCGAAATCGGGTAACGACAAGGAAGCCGGGAAGCTCGCCGCCGTGCTGGAAAAAGTCCGCGCGCAGCTCGACCAGGCGAAGCCGGTCCGCGCGCTGTCGCTGTCGGACGATGAAGAGGCGATCCTCAAGCCGTTCTGCCTGATCACCGCGAAACCCACGATGTACGTCGCGAACGTGATGGACGATGGCTTCGAGAACAACCCGCATCTCGACGCAGTCCGCCGCCACGCGGAAGCGGAAAACGCACCGGTCATCGCGGTGTGTGCAGCGATCGAAGCGGAGATCGCCGATCTCGCCGACGAAGACAAGGAAGTCTTCCTCGCCGACATGGGCATGGAAGAGCCAGGTCTGAATCGCGTGATCCGCGCGGGCTTCAAACTGCTCGGTCTGCAGACCTACTTCACCGCCGGCGTGAAGGAAGTACGCGCGTGGACGATCCACATCGGCGACACGGCGCCGCAGGCAGCCGGCGTGATCCACACGGATTTCGAGCGCGGCTTCATCCGTGCGCAGACCATCGGCTTCGCGGACTTCGTCGCGTACAAGGGCGAACACGGCGCGAAGGAAGCCGGCAAGATGCGCGCCGAAGGCAAGGAATATGTCGTGCACGACGGCGACGTGATGAACTTCCTGTTCAACGTCTGACGACGAACCACACCCCGGATTGACGACCCCATGGACCTTGCGCCATGGGGTCGTGAAGAACCTGCGTCAGGTCAGCGTCGACGTCATTGCGCGCCCGACGTCTTGTCCACACCGGTTACCGTCTTGTACGGTGGCACGGCCTTCGGGTCGTTCATCGTCTTGTCGATCACCTGATCGACGTCGGCGGTCTTTCCGAGTTCGACCAGAAACTTCTGCTTGTCGAAGTCCGGCGACACGCATCCTTCCACATAGATAAAACGCCGTTGCAGCGTGAGCCACAGCGTCGTGCTGTCACGCCAATGGGTCGCGTAGTTGATGTTCGTCAGGCGCCGTCCAACCGCCTCCTCGATCTCCTTGTCGTACAGATAGCCGTTCGACAGCCGGCAACGCCCCTCCACCCAGCAGCTGTTGCCGCGCTCGATCCGGTAATGCGCCTCGTCGAGCCACTCCTGCTCGGTCTCGAGCGGCCCGAGCGGCACCGGGCAATCGGCGATCGCCTTCGAGACCTGGAAGAACGGATCGTGGCCGCGGTTCACGCGCGTTTCGTCGGCGAGCGTCACCTGGCTTGCCAGCGAAATCACGAGTGCCGCGATGCGGCAACCGGTCAGGTATTTCATCGGCGTCCTTCTCCTTTGCGTTCTCTGGCATCGAGCATCGGCACGTCGTCGGCAATCATACTGCGCGGGCCTGCCCACTTGCGCGCGAGCAGCGCGACGCGCCTCGCTTCGGCCAGACAATACGCGCACGCGGCGCCGACGATAGCGCCATCCATCACCACGAAGTCGACGTTCAAATCAGTTTCTCGCGATCCAGCCAGGCCACGACCGCGTTCGCTGACTGCTCCGCATTCCATTGCGCGGTGTCGAGACGTAGCTCCGGTTGTTCGGGCGCCTCGTAGGGCGAGTCGATACCCGTGAAATGCGTGATGAGTCCGCTGCGCGCCTTGCGATAGAGGCCCTTCGGATCGCGTGCCTCCGCGACCTCGAGCGGTGCGTCGACGTGGATTTCGACGAACTCGCGTTCGCCGAACAGTCGCCGTGCGGCGAGCCGCTGCTCGCGAAACGGCGAGATGAACGTGACGAGCACGATCAGTCCGGCATCGACCATCAGCCTCGCGACCTCGCCGGCACGCCGCACGTTCTCGACGCGATCCTCATCGGTGAAGCCGAGATCGCGGTTGAGCCGCTGACGCACGTTGTCACCGTCAAGCACAAAGCAGTGGCGGTTGCGCGCGAAGAGCCGCTCGTCGACGAGATTCGCGATCGTCGATTTACCCGCTCCCGACAAACCGGTGAACCATAGTACGCACGGCTGCTGGTTCTTCTGCGCAGCGCGGGCTTCGGCACCGATCGTCACGTTCTGCCAGATGAGATTGTTTCCACTCATGGACGAATTCTCCAGACACCCCGCGTGGGCTTAGGGCTGCGATACCGCCGCCGTGCGACGCAACGCCGCAAGCGGGACAAGACCTGCCGACGCGACCGCGAATACGAGCATAACCGCGTAGATCGCCGGGTAGCCGGTGCGGCTCGCGACGAAGCCCGCAGCGATACCGCCCGCGGCCACGCCGAGATCCCAGAACGACGTGAACATCCCGAGCGCGGCGCCGTGCTGCGAGGTATCGGTGTTGCGGATCACGACGAGCGCAAGCGACGGATACAGCAGCGACAAACCAAGCCCCATCGTAAAACCGCCAGCTACCGCAACAGCAAGCGAAGGCGCGATGCCGACCAGCGCAAGGCCGCACGCCTCGACAAGCGCGGCGCCCAGCGCGACGCGGTATGGTCCGAGCTTGTCGGGCAGGTGACCGAGGAAGAGCCGCGACCCGACATACGCGAAGCCGAACACGTTGAACGCCAGGATGCCATTGTCGATGCCCCGCTTCGCCATGTGCAGCGAAACGAACGACGCGAGTGCCGCATAACCCATCGATGCAAACGCGAGCGCTATACCAGGCACGAATGCCGTACCCGGAAAGAACGCCGTCTTTTTCGCCGCGCGGACACGTGCCGGCGCCGCCTTGCGCGAAATCAGCAGCGCGCCCACCACCGGCGTGACCGTGCAGACCGCCCAGACCGACCCGAAATCGAGCGCCTTCATGAGCATCACGCCGGCGAGCGCGCCGAGCGTGACGCCAGTCCACATGCTAACGCCGTACAGGCCGACGATCTTGCCGCGCCGCTCGGCCGGCGCGAGTGCGACGAGCCACGTTGCGCCGGCCGTGAACACCGCCCCCTCGCCGATGCCGTGCAGCACCCTGACCGCGACCAGCGCGTCCAGGTTCGACGCCACCGCATAGCTCGCACCCGCGAGCGCGCAGAGCACGGCCCCGGCCATCATCAGTGTCTTGTGGCCGATGCGATCGGACAGACGCCCGGCGATGGGCCGCGTAATCACCACGGCCACCGCGATCGCAGCGATCACCGTACCGACGCTGACGTCGCCGCCGCCCATCCTGTCTTTCACGTAGAACGGCAGGACGGAAAGCGTCGCACCGATGCCGAAGTGACAACAGAAAAGGCCGAGAAAAAGCGGCATGTAAGTCCCGTAGAACCGCCACCCCGATGTCTTGACGCTGGCTTCAGTGCGCTCGTCCATCTGTCGCTCCCTGTCCCGTTACTGAGCTAGTCACCACTGTCTCCTCCACACCGCGCCGCTAGCCCGGCATCGCGTGGAAAAAGTGTGTCGGCAGATGGACGGCGAGCCCCTCATAAATTTCCGCGCAAACCGCCAGACCGTCGCTCGCAAACGTGCCGGCGGGCGGCGTACCGACGCGGATCACCGACTTGCCCGTATGAAGCAGACGCGCGGCCACCGCGAAATCGCCGACGAGCGCACAACCCGGCGCGACCATCCGCGTGCGCACGATGATCGTGCCGTTCGCCTTCAGGTCGGCGAGGATGCTGCCCTTGCCGAGCATCTGATGATAGTAGTCGACGGAATTGACGATCATCGCGTGCGCGGTCGCGCCGTTCTGCTCGATCTCGTTGCAGGCGGCCAGCACGCCGTCGACATAGCTGCCCGAATACTTGAGCTGCGTCACGCCGGGGTAGTTCAGAAGCCCGTTGGGGCCGAGCGTCAGCGCCTGGTTCTCGGCGGTCGCGAGCCGCACCAGCAGACGGTAGTCGATGAACTCGGCGATCGCCCGCTCGTCGGCGAAGAGCGCTTCGGGAAGCTGCACCCATCCGGAGATCGGCCGCACGGCAGCCTCGCTCGTGCCGAAGCGGAACGTTGCTTCTTGACGGAGCGCCCCTTCGAAGACATCTCCCGTCTGGCCCGCGGGCGGCCGGCTCTCGGACCAGAAGCGGCTCGTCGGCGTGTCGATGCGGCGCTTCCGGAACAGCTGGCTCACCATCAGGCGCGGCCGGTCCTGCGTCGGCTTGAACGCCTCGGTGATCGTGTAATCGAAATGAACCTCGGTGTTCGGACCATGGACGACGAACGCGCGGGCAAATGCCTCGCCCGACGAAAGCTGCTCGACTGCATCGACCGCGGATGGATTGCCTGACATGAGCTTGCCTCGCTATAAGGAGAAAACGGATTGAAGAACCAGACGCGATACTGAAGACGGGTCACCGGATCGCATGGCAAACCAGTCGCTCGTAAAACGGACGATGGTGCTCGAAGTACTGCTTGAGCATCGGGTGGTTGTCGACCGTCGCCTCATAGTCGTGGTGCTGCGCGCTGAATCCCGAGCTTTGCGACACGCCCGTATGCCACTGCCGCGTGCGCTGCCATTCGGGCCGGTCCTCGGGCTGCCATGTCAGCGCATGGTCGAGGAACGGCAGCCCGGTCTCGCAGCACCAGCGCGCGATGACCGCTCGCGGGTCCGCGATGAGCCGCTCGGCGTCGATCACGATCGGTAACGAGGACTTCAGGCCGCGCACGAGTTCGAAGATCTCGAACAGGTGCTCATAGCCCACCTCGGGACAGGTGATCGTGGGCTTCATGTGATATAGCGAACTGATCGTCCGATGCGGCTCGCGCACGATGAATGTGTGCTCGAAATCGGCGATCGCTTCGGGATGCTCGAACAGATAGCGGTAGCGGTGCTCGACCGTGTCCTTGAAGAACACGGGACGCGTCTGCGCCAGCGCGCGCATCTGCGCGAACAGCGCGGCCTCCGATTCCACTTCGACGGTCGAGCCGTCGACCTCCGGCACGCTCACGCGCCCGGTATCGATCAGTGTGACGAGCGGCTCATGGATCACGGTCACGTCGCCGCGCTCGAGCATCATGCGCAGGAACGCCGTCGACATCGCCCGCTGATGGGCCCACATCGCGATGATCTTGTTCACGCATCACCTCCCTTGATCCGTCGCAATCATTGCGACCACGCAGTCGGCAGACGATCCCAACGATGCCGGCGTAACTCCGCCAGCAGCTCGGGCGACAGCGGCGGCGCATCGCTCACGGCCATGTTGGCCCGCACGTTCGCGATCTGTCGCATGCCGGGAATCACCGTCGACACGGCCGGGTGATGAAGAATGAAACGCAGCGCGAGTTCCGGCAGCGTGGCGCCGTCGGGCACGATGCGCTTCAGCGCGTCGGCCCGCTCGACCGTCGGTCCGAGATTCTCCGGACCGAAGTAGGTGCTGCGCCAGTCTTCGGGCGGGAAGGTGCTCGTTCGCGTCAGCGTGCCGGTCAGGCCGCCTTCGTCGAAAGGCACGCGCGCGATGATCCCGATGTCGCGTTCCAGCGCCACGCGGAACAATTCGTCTTCGGGCGCCTGATCGAAAATGTTGTAGATCACCTGGATCACGTCGATGAGCCCGGTCTCGATCGCCTTCACGCAATTGCCCGGCTCCCAGCGATTCACGCTGATCCCGATGCCCTCGATGAGACCTTCGGCACGCAGGTCGCTCATCGTGCGCTGCCACGATTCGTCGTTGGCCCAGCGGTCGTCCCACACATGGAATTGCATCAGGTCGATCCGGTCGACACCGAGATTCTCGATACTGCGCTGGGTGTACTCGCGAATGTGCGCGGCCGGAAACACGTCGTCGAGCGTGTCGTTGGCGCGAGGCGGCCACTCGCGGTTCTTCGGTGGAATCTTCGTCGCGACGTACAGCCGACGATCAGAATGCGCATGCAGCACGCGACCCAGCATCTGCTCGCTGATACCGCGTCCGTAGACCCATGCGGTGTCGAAAAAATTGCAGCCGGCTTCGACTGCCGCATCGAGGCAGAGAGGCGCGGTGTCGTAGTTGGCACCAGTGAAATTGCCCGGGCCGCCGGCAATGCCCCACATGCCGTAGCCGATCTCGCTAACCTGCCAGCCGAGACGTCCCATCCTTCGGTAATGCATCGCGACTCCTCGCTTGTAACTACCTTGTGTCATTCGTATCAAGCAGCACCCAGCAACTGACGGCCATATCGGGCAATCGCGTTGTCCAGATCAACGCCCGCGAGACCATGCGTCCGTTCGAGCGCATCGCAACCCGCCCGGTCGAAGAGACCGGGATTGTCCGTCAGCAAAACCGAGAACGTCGCGGCCAGCGCGGCCTCGTCGTTTTGCGCGGACGGCAGCAACCGGCGCAGCAAACTGAGTTCGTGTGATCCATGCTGCGCGATGTGCGCGTCCAGCGCGGCAAGCCATTGCCCGCACGAGAGCGTATCGAGCGTGGCGCCGGCATGCGAAAACGCTTCGGTGAAGCACACGCTCCGCGGATGGAATACGTGGTACGTACGGTCCCATGCGTCGATATCGAAGACTGCCGATACCACGCGGGACGCGACGTAGTCGACCGGCGACCAGTCCGAACGCATCGGCACGGAGGGTCTCGCGTTCAGCTGCGCCATCGCCGTCAGCAGGAAGTGCGTGAGCGCCCGCGGATTCGGTACACAACGTGCTCCCTCGCCGCCCGACGGCATCACCTCGCCGAGCCGGAACACCGTGACCGGCAATCCGGTCAGACGTGCGTCGAGCAGCATCCGTTCGGCGATCCACTTCGAGCGGCTGTAGCCGGAACGCGGAATGATCGCGTGGCTGGGATCGAACGCTTCGTCGAGCGGCGAAGTGCGGCGCGCGGCTTCCTGCTCGAACGCGCCGAGCGTCGACACGAAGAAGAACGGCTTCTCGCGACGCTCGAGCGACAGGCGCAGTAACTGCTGCGTCGCGAGCACGTTCGACGCTCGATGCGCACGATAGTCGTAAGCGAAATTGACGAGCGCTCCGCAGTGGACGATCGCGTCGCAGCGCGCGGCGAGTGCGTCGCGATGCGATGGGTCGAGGCCGAGTCCCGGTGCGGCGAGATCGCCGCCGACCGCATGAAGTCTCCCCGCATAACGCGCATCCCACAGATGCTTTTCGTCGAAGCATTCGACCAGCCTGCGCTGCGGATCGCCGTCCGTGCGCAGCAGGACGACGACCTCCAGATCGTCGTCGCGATCCAGCAGCGCCTTCGCGAGATAATTGCCGACGAAGCCGGTGCCGCCCGTCAGCAGCACGCTGCGAGGTGCGTGTCGTCGGGCCAGCGATGGCATGTACCGTGCGTCACGCGTCTCGCGGTTACCGATGCTCGCGTCCGCAGCCGGCGATATGTCGAACAGCTTCCCGTGCGCGGTCGCGAAGAAGCGCGCATCGCGCTCCATCAGCGCCTCTTCGGGTTCGCCCGTATCGCCGCCTGCAAGCAGATGCTCGATGTGCCGGCCGGCCTTCGCCGCGCTCGCATGCGCGAGCAGATCGCTGACGCTAAAGCGCAGCGCAAACAGACGCTCGAGTTCAATCGCCGTCGCAAGCGCGTTGAGCGAGTCCCCGCCGGCTTCGAAGAAGTCGTCGTCGACGCCGAGATCCGCGCAGCGCAACTGCGCACCAAACACCGCCAGCACGCGCGCGATCACGTCGTCATCTGCGACGGGCACGGCGTGAAGCATCTGAAGATTGGTGTCGGCGAGATAGTCGTCGAGCTGTTCCTGCAGGACCTTGCGATTCACTTTCCCGCTTTCCGCCAGCGGCATCGAGGCGAGCACGAAGTAATGCCGCGGCAGGGACGCGCGCGGCAGAACCCCGCGCAGATGCCGCTCGATTGTCGTGCGGTCGAGATCCGCTGCGCCGGTCACGAAGAGTGCAATCGACCGCGTGCCGCGCTCGCCCGCGACGAATGCCTTCGCGTGATGCACATGGGGGCAGCGCTCCGCGGCCGCCTCGATCTCGCCGAGTTCGATCCGCACGCCGCCCACCTTCACCTGAAAGTCCTTGCGGCCGACAAAACGCAGTTCGCCGTGGCTGTCGAAATAGCCGAGATCGCCGGTACGGTAGAGCGTCGCACCGGGAATCGTCGGGAACGGGTTGTCGATGAACACGTGCCCGGTCAGTTCGGGTCGTCCGACGTAGCCGGCGCCGACGCAGATACCCCCGATCAGCAACTCGCCGCACGCGCCGGGCGGCAGCGGTCGCAGCTCAGGGTCGACGATGACGACATAGCAGTTGTCGATCGGGCGGCCAATCGGGATCGACATGCCGTCTGCCGCCTCAGCCGGATGAAAGACCATGCCGATCGACGTCTCCGTCGGACCATACGCGTTCGTGATCCGCAGATGCGGCAACAGCGTGCGCATCTTGTGAACCATCGGCGGCGTAATTTCCTCGCCGCCCACGATCAACTCCGCGAGCGTCGAGAGCTTCGCGCAAACCTGGTCGTCGTGTTCGGCGAGTGCAACGATCTGATTGAACACGCTCGGCACGAAGTCCGTCATCGTGACGCGATAGCGCGCGATCGTGTCGACCGTCGTCTCGAGATCGAGGAAAGCACCCTGCTTCGGAATCACGACTTTCGCGCCGGTCGTCAGCGGCCAGAACAGTTGCCAGACCGACGAGTCGAACGTGTGCCGACTGTTTTGCAGAATGCACGCGCTGTCGCCTGCCACACGATCGAAATAGCGCGACATGAAGCGGAAGCGGTTTGCGAGCCCGCCGTGCAGGTTCAGCGCGCACTTCGCGCGACCCGTCGTGCCCGACGTGAAAATGCCGTAGATCGCATCGCCCGGTTCGATCCCGACATCGGGCCGCGCGCGCTGCGGCTCGAGCAGATCGACGTCGATCGCGAGCGCGCCGGCGCGAAATGCCGCGGGCAAATCGTCTGCGTTTGCGCAGACCACGACGTCGCTCGACAGCTCCTCCAGTGCCTGCACGAGACGCTCGACAGGCCAGGCATGATCGAGCGGCACGAACGCGGCGCCGAGCTTCATCAGCGCGTGATACGCGACCGGCATCTCGAGACTGTTCACGAGCAGCACCGGAACGATCGAGCCTTTCACCACGCCGCGCGTGGCGAGTTCGACAGCAAAGGCATTCGCCAGGCGATCGAACCCGGCGTAGGTGAGCCAGCGGCCATCGAAGCAAAACGCGGGACGTGCCGGGTGCCGGTCGACGCTGTCTTCGATCATCCGTGGAATCGCACGCCACGCACCGTTGTCGTACGCTTCGCCCGCGAGTGCGCCGACCACGCTCTCGAACGAAGCGGAGCCGAGACCGCGCGCGGTGCCAGGCGTCGCCTCCGGATCAGTGAGCAATTCGTGCAGGATTTCCGCATACAGCTCGGCGACCGCGTCGCACGCCTGCGCCCACGGATCATCCTCCGCGCAGACGGCGATCACCGACAGCATGTCTTCGCCGAGCCGGCACAGGATGCGCACGGCTGCCCGCCCCGCATTCAGTTCGACGGGGCGACTGATCAGGTCGACCTGCATCGCCCGATCGGGGACGTCGGCGCTGCGCGCGGCATCGAGCAGGCGTAGCGCCTGATCGCGCGGCGCGAAGTTCAGCGACTCGTAGGGCCACTGGGTCCAATGCGCGATGCCGGGCACTGTGTCGCGACGGTGGCGGCTATCGACCGTCACCGGCAAATAGCGGTCGAGTCGTGTGCATGTCTCGATCGCGGCGAGCGCGGCCGTCAGTGTGAGTGTCGGGACATCCGCGGCCGGTTCGATCCGTCGCACGGGCCTCGCATAATGGCCGAGTATCTGAACGGCGTATTGATGTGATATCGGACTCGATACAGAAGTTGATATCGGAGTCGATATCGCCGCATCGGCAATATCAAACGCGCTGGCCGCATTCTCGTTTTCTGAAGTCGTTAAATGTGTTCGCACCATTTTTTGTATGGGTAGACACAGAAAGCCACGACAATCGGATACGTCGGTCCAGACCGACGCGCTTATACACGCATGCTGCACTCCAGCAAACTGCTGCCGCGGTTCCGAAAACTGAAAGCGAGATATCACCGACGGTAAGGCCGCCGTCGAGCGGATACCTGAAATATGACGTCGTTATGTTTTTATCGCGCGCCCCGACCCTGGGTGAGGCATTGGATTATTTCTTTAGCGGATGAATCGCCGGCACGATTGGAGCAAGCCATTTTTCGATTGTCAACTGCGATTCGATGGCAAAAACTTTGCGGTCCGCGAACCTCGTAGTTTCGACTGGTCCGGTTTTATCGGGTCGTTTAAATCCTGAAGAGCGACGCCGTTTACTTCTTTTACGGCATCCGTTTTTCCTGCGAATTTTCCGTAGTCGAACGCTCGCGCAAAATCGCTATCTGAAAACCTCTACGTACTTCGATATTTCGATACTTCAATACATCGGGCACGTTCGCCCCAACCTTGCGAAGGTCTTGCACAAGGTCACGCCCGACCTCCATCACCACAGGCATATGGTTAAACAAACTGTCCGATAGTATGCTTCGGTGCAAGGTGCGGCACTCGAGCTTTGTCATGCCGATGACGAAGTTCTCGTTGATAGTTCGGAATGCTTTCCCGGTCTACTCGCAGGATAGGTCTTGTCCAAAGGGGAGTCCCAACAGGTCATGTCTGAGCCGACTGAATACGTCTTCAAGCCGCATGAGCGGCCAACGCTGCCCGGCTCTCCCTACAATCCAGACCATCCTGGCGCACGGCGCGCCGGATATTTCGTGGTCGGTTGCCTGCTCGGCATCACGCAAGGCCTGGGCAACGCGCTGGTCACGGTGAATCTGAACTTCGCTCAAGGCACGCTCGGTCTCTTCAGCAACGAGGCCAACTGGCTGAGCGCCGCCTACTTCATGGTCTACGTCTCGGCCAATCTGATGCTGGTGAAGTATCGCCAGCAATTCGGCCTGCAGGCCTTTATCCGCTACACCCTCGTGGTGTATGCGCTGATCAACCTGCTGCACCTGTTCGTTGAAACGTTCTGGATGGCGGTGGCCGTGCGCGCGGTCAGCGCCGTTGCCGCAGCCGGCCTGACGACGCTGGCCATCACCTACCTGCTTCAGGCGATGCCCACGCCGAAAAAGATGCACGGCATCATGATCGGCATCAGCATTCCCCAGCTTGCCGTTCCGCTCGCGCGCATCCTGTCGCCCGGGCTGCTGAATGCGGGCGACTGGCACATGCTTTACTGGTTCGAGTTCGCGATGGCGCTCGCGTCGCTCACCGCGGTGATGCTGCTGCCCTTACCGCGCAGCGACCGCACCAAAGTATTCGAGCCGCTGGACTTCCTCACCTTCGCCCTGCTCGGACCAGGCCTCGCGCTGCTGATCGCCGTGGTTTCCGAAGGACGGATCGAATGGTGGCTCGAGCGTGCATGGATGGGATGGTCGCTGGCTGCCGGCATTGCGCTGGTCGTCGCAGGGCTGCTGGTCGAACATCGACGTGCGAGCCCGCTGATCAATACGCGATTTCTGAGCAGACGCGAGATGGTGCGGCTGATCCTGGTCGCAGCGGCGATCCGTATTCTGCTTTCCGAACAGGCTTTCGGCTCGGTCGGGCTGTTGACGATATTCGGCATGCTCAACGATCAGATGATTACGCTTAACCTGATCATCCTGAGCGCTTCGATCGCCGGAATCGCGGTCAGCGTATTGACCTTCAGGGCGGACAACCCCGCCTCAGCGGTTCGGCTGGCCACGCTCCTCATCGCGATTGGCGCATTCATGGATGCCGACGCGACCAACCTCACGCGGCCGGAGAATTTCTACTTCACCCAGGCGCTGATCGGGTTCGCGTCGCTGCTGTTCCTCGGGCGTGCGATGGTAATCGGTATGGCGCAGATGCTACTGTCGGGCGGACAGAATTACGTCAGCTTCGTGGTGCTGTTCAATATCAGCCAGAGTGTCGGCGGACAGGTCGGCACCGCGTTGCTTGGCACCTTTCAGATAATGCGCGAGCGATTCCATTCAAACGAACTGGTGCAGACCATCACGCTGGCCAATCCGGTAATCGCCGCACGAATCCGTGCGAATGGCGTGGCTGGGTTTTCGCAGATCGTGTCGCGTGAAGCCAATATCCTTGCGTATAACGATGTATTCCTGCTCGTTGGGGTACTCGCTGTGATGACATTGATCTGGGGTTTGGTGATTCGTTGGTCGATACGGCGGCGTAACGAGCTTTCGCCGATCATCGTTCTCCAGCAGAAAATAATGCAGGCACAGGCTGCACAAGCCGCACAAGCCGCACAAGCCGCACAAGCCGCTCATCAAAAATAACGACGGAAAGGGAACGTGATTCGATGAATACACCGAACGCAGGGCCGTCGAAGGCCGCCAACGAGCCGCCTGCTGCTGCCGCTGCTACAGCGGACCCGCTAGGCCCGCCGCGCGGATGGCGCCCACCCGAGAAAAATCAGGCGACCATCATCGGCATCGTGGTGCTCGCGATCATCGCGATACTCGTCATCCTGTACGCATGGCGGTTGCCACCGTTCTCCAGCTTGCCGGAAAAGACCGATAACGCCTACGTGCGCGGCTTCGTGACGGTCATCAGCCCACAGGTGAGCGGTTATGTCACGACCGTGCCGGTCAGCGACTTCGCCGAGGTGAAGGCCGGACAAGTGCTCGTGACGATCGACGACAGCACCTATCGCGCCCGGGTCGAGCAGGCCCAGGCCAACCTCGCCGCGCAGCGGGCCACATTCGCCAATTCCGCACAGTCGCAGCGCTCGCGCGAAATCGCCATCGAGGGCCAGGAAGCGAATATCGCGAGTGCCCGCGCGCAAGTCGTCCGCACCCAGGCAGACATGCGTCGCGCCGATGCGCTGGTCAAAGATGGCTCGCTGTCGAGACGCGAACACGACCAGGCCCGCGCCGCGCTGCTCGCCGCGCAGGCCAGCTTGCAGCAAGCCGAGGCCAGTCGCGCGATCGGCTCGGAAGATGTTCGCACCGTGCTTGTCGCGCGTCCGGGACTGAAAGCCGCGATCGATGCGAATCAGGCCGCGTTGCTCAGTGCGCAAATCGACCTGGGCCACACGATCATCCGTGCGCCCGTCGACGGACAGCTTTCCGAGGTGAGCGTGCGTAACGGCGCCTATGTCACCGCGGGTACCCAGTTGATGTCGCTGGTCCCGCACAGCGTATGGATCGTCGCCAATTACAAGGAAGCGCAGACCCGCCACATGCGCGTCGGTCAGCCCGCAACGTTCGAGGTCGATGCGCTCGGCGGCGCCGAACTGCGCGGCCATATCGAAGAAATTGCACCGGCGACGGGATCGGAATTCGCGGCGATTCGATCCGACAACGCGACCGGGAATTTCGTCAAGGTGGCGCAGCGTATCGCCGTGCGCATCAACGTCGACCCAGGGCAGGAACTGGCAAAACGGTTGCGGCCAGGCATGTCGGTCGAGACCTCGGTCGATACTCGCGGCGATAGACAATGAGCTGCCGCGTTCCTCTCCTCGTTCTTGCCCTCGCCATGCTGACGGCCTGTAACGGACCACCAGTCAAGACCGCGGCAGTGCCCGACGTCACACCGCCTGCGACGTGGCGTACCGACGCCGGACCGACGATGCCGCTGGACACCGCCTGGTGGCGGCAATTCGGCGATCCGGTCCTGACTGCGCTGGTCGAAAAGGCGCTGGCCAACAATACCGATATCAACGTCGCCATCAGTCGCGTGCGCGCAGCGCGTGCCAATGTGCAACTGGCTCGTGCAGCGCTTCTGCCGACGCTCGATTTCAACGCCGGTGGTGTGCGCTCGACCAGCGTCGGCCCCTTCGGCGAACCGCTTCACCAGAGTGGCGGGCAGTTCGAGGTCGAAGCGGCGTGGGAGGTGGATCTGTTCGGCCGGCTGTCGGATCAACGTTCAGCGGCACGCGATGCGTATCTGGCCAGCGAAGCAGCACGGGACGCGACGCGGTTGTCGATTGCCGGTTCGACGGCGAGCGGCTACATCACGCTGCTGAGCCTCGACGCCCAATTGAAGATCGCGCACCAGACGCTGGCTGCGCGCAAGGATTCGCTGCGTCTTGCGAAGCGGCAGTTCGATGAGGGTTATTCGTCGAAGCTGGAGCTGCAACAGGCGCAGGCGGAATACGAATCGACCGAGCAACTCATTCCCAGCACCGAACTGGCTATTGCCAGGACCGAGAATGCATTGAGCCTGCTCACCGATGAAACGCCGGCAGCGATCGAGCGCGGTGGAATCTTCGATGCGTTGGCTGAGCCCAGCATCCCTGCGGGTCTGCCGTCGAGCCTGTTGCGCCGCCGCCCCGATGTCGCGGAGGCGGAGTATCAACTCGCGGCAGCAGACAAGTCACTGCTCGTGGCACGGAAGAATTTTCTGCCGCAGGTGCAGCTATCGACCGCGCTCGGTCGGTCCTTTTCCACCGCACAGATTGACCCGATCACGATCTGGTCGCTGGGCGGCAGTATTCTCGCTCCGTTGTTCGAGGGCGGAAGGCTGACCGCCGAGGCCGAGAAGGCCGGCGCGCAGCGCGATCAGGCAGCGTTCGCCTATCGCGGCACAGTGCTGACTGCCTTCCGCGAAGTGGAAGACGCGCTCGCTTCGGCAAAGGACTACGACGAGCAGTTGACGCTCGTCAAAGCGCAGCGCGATACGCTGGTCGAAACGTTGCGCATCGCCACCAATCGCTATCGCGAAGGCTATACGACCTATCTGGATCAGCTCGATGCACAGCGTAATCTGCTCTCGGCGCAACTCAGTGTCGTGCAGATCCGCGCCAGCGCGCTGAGCTCGCGTGTGCAGCTTTATCAAGCGATGGGCGGTGGCTGGAGCGCCGATAGTATCGATCAGGCGAAGGCGGAATAGTCACGGAGACCGTCGCCTCAACGTCCAGCGACGAAGCGCGCACAGACCTGGGGCATCTTCACCCTCTCTCCCGGAAAGCCGCGCACCACCGTGGCTTTCTTTGTCGTCCGCCGCGCCGTCATCCGCGTTTCTGCCGATGCGGGGTTCGGCGAGACGGGTGATACATTGCGCCATTCATGAGCCGGCGAGGCCCGCCAGCCGTGCCCGACGATCGTCGGCGGACCATGAAACACATCGAAAGATTAGCTTTCGCACAATCCGCAGGACTCCAGCATTTTATTGTCATCGACCGGAATTAGAATCGCGCATCCGCCCAACCGGCGTTCACCACACAAGCTCTCGAAGGAGACCCATCGATGATTGGCAAACCCCTGATCCGTTCGTTATCCGTTGCTGCGGTACTCGCGCTGGGCATCGCCCAGAACGCGCAGGCGGCAACCGAAATCCAGTTCTGGCACGCGATGGAAGCCGCACTGGGCGAACGCCTGAACGACATCGCGAACGCGTTCAACGCGTCGCAAAGCGACTACAAGATCGTTCCGGTCTTCAAGGGTAGCTACGACCAGACGCTCGCCGCCGGCATCGCTGCATACCGCAGCGGCAACGCGCCGGCCATCCTGCAGGTCTACGAAGTAGGCACGGCAACGATGATGCAGGCAAAGAAAGCCGTCATCCCTGTATCCGACGTGTTCAAGCAAGCCGGCGTACCACTCGACGAAAAAGCCTTCGTGCCGACCATCGCCAGCTACTACAGCGACGCGAAGACCAACGAGCTGATCTCGATGCCGTTCAACAGCTCGACGCCGGTGCTCTATTACAACAAGGATGCGTTCAAGAAGGCCGGGCTCGACCCGAACAAGCCGCCGAAGACGTGGGCCGAACTCGAGCAGGACGCGCAGAAGCTGAAGGCATCGGGGATGTCGTGCGGCTACTCGTCGGGCTGGCAGAGCTGGATCCAGCTGGAGAACTATAGTGCGTGGCACGGCGTGCCGTTCGCGTCGGAAAACAACGGCTTCGACGGTACCGATGCGGTGCTCGAGTTCAACAAGCCGCTGCAGATCGCGCACATCCAGTTCCTGCAGAACATGGCCAAGGAAGGCACGTTCACCTACGTCGGCCGCAAGGACGAACCGGTGTCGAAGTTCTATAGCGGCGACTGCGGGATCATCACGAACTCGTCGGGCTCGCTCGCGACGATCAAGAAATACGCGAAGTTCAACTTCGGCACCGGCATGATGCCGTACGACGCGAACGTGAAGGGCGCGCCGCAGAACGCGATCATCGGTGGCGCGAGTCTCTGGGTGTTGTCGGGCAAGGATCCGGCGGTCTATAAGGGCGTCGCGAAATTCCTGGCGTATCTGAGCTCGCCGGCGGTCGCCGCCAAATGGCACCAGGACACGGGCTATCTGCCGGTCACGACAGCCGCCTACCAGCTGACGCAGCAACAGGGCTTCTATCAGAAGAACCCGGGCAGCGACACCGCGATCCGTCAGATGCTGAACAAGCCGCCGCTGCCGTTCACGAAGGGACTGCGCCTCGGCAACATGCCGCAGATCCGCACGATCATCGACGAAGAACTCGAGCAGGTCTGGGCGCAGAAGAAGTCGCCGAAAGACGCGCTCGACTCCGCCGCGTCGCGTGGCGACGAACTGCTGCGCCGCTTCGAGAAAGCGGGCAGCTAACGTGGCCGTCGCAACAGAAGCAACACAGAGGTAAAACGAAGGAGACGCGCGGCGAGTCCGCGCGTCATCGCGCTTCATCCTGCGCACCGTTCATTCCAGCTGGAAAAATCGATGGAAAAGCGCTCCCGCTTCGGCTCCGGTGTCCTGCCCTACCTGCTCGTCGGTCCGCAGCTCGCGATCACGCTCGTGTTCTTCCTGTGGCCCGCCGGCGACGCACTATGGCAGTCGACGCTATCGCAGGACGCATTCGGCACGTCGAGCCAGTTCGTCGGGCTGGCGAATTTCCGCCAGCTGTTCGCCGATCCGCTGTACCTGTCGTCGCTCTACACCACGCTGATCTTCTGTACGCTCGTCACGGTGTCCGGTCTCGTGATCTCGCTGCTGCTCGCCGCCTGCGCGGACCGCGTGACGCGCGGTGCGAGGGCGTACCAGACGCTGTTGATCTGGCCGTACGCGGTCGCGCCCGCGATCGCCGCAGTGCTGTGGTCGTTCCTGTTCAATCCGAGCATCGGGCTCGTCACGTATGCGCTCGCGAAGTACGGCATCGTGTGGAATCACGCGCTGAACTCGGGGCAAGCAATGTTCCTCGTCGTGCTCGCATCGGTATGGAAGCAGGTCAGCTACAACTTCCTGTTCTTCTACGCGGGCTTGCAGGCGATTCCGCGCTCGCTGATCGAAGCGGCGGCGATCGACGGCGCAGGTCCGGTGCGGCGTTTCTTCGGCATCGCGCTGCCGCTGCTGTCGCCGACCAGCTTCTTCCTGCTCGTCGTGAATCTGACCTACGCGTTCTTCGACACGTTCCCGGTCATCGATGCAGCCACCGGCGGCGGTCCCGCGCAGGCCACGCGTACGCTGATCTACAAGATATTCGCCGAGGGCTTTCAGGGCCTCGACATCGGCAGTTCGGGCGCGCAGTCGGTCGTGCTGATGGTGATCGTCGTCGGGCTGACCGTCGTGCAGTTCCGTTTCGTCGAGCGGAGGGTTCAATACTCATGATCGAGAATCGTCGCGGTTTCGACCTGTTCTGCCACGCGGTGCTGTTGATCGGCGTCGTGCTGGTGGTGTTTCCCGTGTACGTCGCGTTCTGCGCGGCCACGATGAGCGAGCACGAAGTATTCAGCGTGCCGCTGTCGCTGATACCGAGCACGCATCTGTTCGAGAATGTCGCGACCGTGTGGACGCACGGCAGCGGCGGCGCGGCCAGCCCGTTCAGCCGCATGCTGTTCAACAGCCTCGTGATGGCGCTCGTCATCGCGATCGGCAAGATCGCGATCTCGATGATCTCCGCATACGCGATCGTGTTCTTCCGCTTCCCGTTTCGCAACACGGCGTTCTGGCTGATCTTCGTCACGCTGACGCTGCCGGTCGAAGTGCGCATCTTCCCGACGGTTCAGGTCGTCTCGTCGATGCATATGAGCAACACGTACGCGGGTCTCACGCTGCCGCTGATCGCGTCGGCGACCGCAACGTTCCTGTTCCGCCAGTTCTTCATGACGCTGCCCGACGAGCTGATGGAAGCCGCGCGCATCGACGGCGCGGGGCCGCTGCGTTTCCTCTGGGATGTCGTCGTGCCGCTGTCGAAGACGAACGTCGCCGCGCTGTTCGTGATCACCTTCATTTACGGCTGGAACCAGTATCTGTGGCCGATCCTGATCACGAGCCAGCAGTCGCTGACCACGGCGGTCGTCGGGATCAAGAGCATGATCGCGTCCGGCGATACCGCGACCGAATGGCATCTGGTGATGACGGCGACGCTGCTCGCGATGCTGCCGCCGCTCGCCGTCGTGCTGACGATGCAGCGCTGGTTCGTGCGCGGCCTCGTCGATTCGGAAAAATGAGCAGGCCCGGCCGGATATCGCAATGAAAATCTCAATGAACACATCCCGCGGCCGTGCGCATCGCGCCGGCCGCCTCTGCACTGAAAGGCGGATGGAATGGCTGCGCTGACGCTCAAGGCTGTCAAGAAAACCTACGACGGCAAACAGTTCGTGCTGCACGGCATCGACGTGGACATCGCGGACGGCGAGTTCGTCGTGATGGTGGGTCCGTCGGGCTGCGGCAAGTCGACGCTGCTGCGGATGGTCGCCGGTCTGGAGAGCATCTCCGACGGCGAGATTTCGATCGGCGGCAAGGTCGTGAACCGGCTCGAACCGAAAGACCGGAACATCGCGATGGTGTTCCAGAACTACGCGCTGTATCCGCACATGAGCGTCGCGCAGAACATGGGCTACGCGCTGAAGATCGCCGGCACGGCTCCCGCGGCGGTCGCGCAGCGTGTCGACGCGGCGGCGAAGATTCTCGAGCTCGGGCCGCTGCTTGAGCGCAAGCCGCGCGAGCTGTCGGGCGGTCAGAGGCAGCGCGTCGCGATGGGTCGTGCGATCGTCCGTGAACCGGCCGTGTTCCTGTTCGACGAGCCGCTGTCGAATCTCGATGCGCGGCTGCGCGTGCAGATGCGGCTCGAAATCCAGCGGTTGCACGCGCGCCTCGCGACGACGAGCCTGTACGTCACACACGACCAGGTCGAAGCGATGACGCTCGCGCAGCGCGTGATCGTGATGAACCGCGGCTACGCGGAACAGATCGGCTCGCCGACCGACGTCTACGAACGGCCGGCGACGGTGTTCGTCGCGAGCTTCATCGGGTCGCCGGGCATGAACCTGCTGCACGGCCGCGTGTCCGACGACGGCTCGACGTTCGAGATCGCTGAAGGCGGCCCGGCGCTGCCGATCGCCGGTGCGCCGTCGATCGGTCGCGAGGTAGCGGCCGGACGCGAATGGATCGTCGGCATCCGTCCCGAGCACATGACGCCCGGCCAGCCCGACGCGGCGCACGCGACCCTCACCGTCGATTCGTGCGAACTGCTCGGCGCCGACAATCTCGCGCACGGCCGTTGGGGCGCGCACGACGTCACCGCGCGGCTGCCGCACACGCATCGGCCGGCGGCCGGCGAAGCGCTGCAGGTCGCGCTGCCTGCAAAGCATCTGCATTTCTTCGATCCGGCGAGCGGACAGCGGGCGAACTGAGAAGCCATGAACCGCGCGGCACTCAAGTTCATCCGGCTGGGCGCGGCGTTTGCCGCGGCCCTGCTGTTGAGCGTGCCGCCGGCGTTCGCCTATGTCGCGCCGGACGCTGCCCCCGGCACGAACGCCGACGAAGCCAACCTCAGCAATCACAACACCTACAGGAACCGCGACGGCGACACCGTGCACGCACCGGCCCGCTCGCTGTCCAGGCAGATCCCGCAAGGCGCGACCGCGCGCTGCCGCGACGGCACCTATAGTTTCAGCCGTCATCGCAGCGGCACCTGTTCTCGGCACGGCGGCGTCGCGGACTGGCTATAGATCGGCACCGGACGGTACGCCGCCCCGTTCGCCCCCGTCGCTTCCCGCTGCAGTCCGTTCCTCGCGGCGAAGTACAATGCCGTCTGAACCATCCGCCCGCGCGCGGGCGTCGTTAAGCCCGGCGCCGGGCGCCCTGCCCGGCCTGTACCGATTACCCATTCACCCTCGATTGCCCGTCCGCATGCGGCTGGCGTCGTCAACGTCTACTGCAAGCAAATGGCCCAATACGTCTTCACCATGAACCGGGTCGGCAAGATCGTGCCGCCCAAGCGCCAGATCCTGAAAGACATCTCGCTGTCGTTCTTCCCCGGCGCAAAGATCGGCCTGCTCGGCCTGAACGGCTCGGGCAAGTCGACGCTGATCCGCATCATGGCGGGCGTCGACAAGGACATCGAAGGCGAAGCGACGCCGATGCCGAACCTGAACATCGGCTATCTGCCGCAGGAACCGCAGCTCGATCCGCAGAAGACCGTGCGTGAAGCCGTCGAGGAAGGTCTCGGCGAAGTGTTCGGCGCGCAAAAGAAGCTCGATGAAATCTATGCGGCGTATGCAGAGCCGGACGCCGACTTCGACGCGCTCGCCGCCGACCAGGCGAAGTACGAAGCGATCCTCGCCACCGCCGACGGCAGCGCGGAACAGCAGATCGAAATCGCCGCCGACGCGCTGCGCCTGCCGGCATGGGACGCGAAGATCGAGAACCTGTCGGGCGGCGAGAAGCGCCGCGTCGCACTGTGCAAGCTGCTGCTCGAAAAGCCGGACATGCTGCTGCTCGATGAACCGACCAACCACCTCGACGCGGAATCGGTCGAATGGCTCGAACAGTTCCTGACGCGCTTCCCGGGCACCGTCGTCGCAGTCACCCACGATCGCTACTTCCTCGACAACGCGGCCGAATGGATTCTCGAACTCGACCGCGGCCACGGCATTCCGTGGAAGGGCAACTACAGCAGCTGGCTCGACCAGAAGGACGAGCGGCTGAAGCAGGAAGAATCGACGGAATCCGCGCGCCAGAAAGCGATCAAGAAGGAACTGGACTGGGTCCGGCAGAACCCGAAGGGACGTCAGGCGAAATCGAAGGCGCGGATCGCGCGCTTCGAGGAACTGAACAGCCAGGACTACCAGAAGCGCAATGAGACGCTCGAAATCTTCATCCCGGTCGGCGATCGCCTCGGCAATGAAGTGATCGAATTCAAGAACGTGAGCAAGGCATACGGCGACCGTCTGCTGCTCGACGACGTCAGCTTCAAGATCCCCGCAGGCGCGATCGTCGGGATCATCGGACCGAACGGCGCCGGCAAGTCGACGCTGTTCCGCATGCTGACCGGCAAGGAACAGCCGGACTCGGGCGAGATCGTGCAAGGCCCGACCGTGAAGCTCGCGTACGTCGACCAGAGCCGCGACGCGCTCGACGGCTCGAAGACCGTGTTCGAGGAAATCTCCGGCGGCGCCGATGTGCTGACGGTGGGCAAATACGAAACGCCGTCGCGCGCGTATATCGGCCGCTTCAACTTCAAGGGCGGCGACCAGCAGAAGAACGTCGGCAACCTGTCGGGCGGCGAACGCGGCCGGCTGCATCTGGCGAAGACGTTGATCGCCGGCGGCAACGTGCTGCTGCTCGACGAACCGTCGAATGATCTCGACGTCGAAACGCTGCGCGCACTGGAAGACGCGCTGCTCGAATTCGCCGGCTCCGTGATGGTGATCTCGCACGATCGCTGGTTCCTCGACCGGATCGCGACGCACATCCTCGCGTTCGAAGGCGACTCGCAGATCACGTTCTTCGACGGCAACTATCAGGAATACGAAGCCGACAAGATCAAGCGGCTCGGCGAAGAAGCGGCGCGTCCGAAGCGCCTGCGCTACAAGCCGATCGCCCGCTAGCACGCGACGCACGACGATTGCGGTTGCAGTTCGGCACGACGGCGGGTACATCGCTTGCTGTCCGGTCGTCGTGTCGACGCTGTGCCCTGTTCGCCTCGTGTGCGCCGTATCAAGCGCACGCGAGACAAGGCCGGACATGCCGCGCGCGACGCGCGGCGGCGACGCTTGACACGTGCTGCGCAAAGCACGACGATTTGTCCATAATCTGATTTCAAAATCCACAATATGGACAAATCAGGAGACGCCATGTCCGCTCCCTCCGCCGGCGCCAACGCGTCGGATGCGCTCACGCCTTATCAGTTACCCAATCCGCCCGAAGCGTTGCGCGAGATCGTCGTCGAATCCGCGATCCCGAAGGACGAGCGCCTGTGGGTGCCGCAAGCCGACAACGTGTGGTTCAGGCCACTGTGCCTGAACGTGTCGACCGGCTACTGGATGAACCTGCTGCGCGTGCGCAAGTCCGGCGTGCTGAGCCGCCACCGGCATCCGCAGGCGGTGCACGGCATGGTGCTGAAGGGCAAGTGGCGCTATCTCGAACACGACTGGGTCGCGACCGAAGGCAGCTACGTGTTCGAGCCGCCCGGCGAAACGCACACGCTGTACGTGCCCGAAGACGTCGAAGAAATGATCACCTACTTCCAGGTGAACGGCGTGATGTACTACTGCGATCCGTACGGCAACTTCACCGGTTATGAAGACGTGTTCACGAAACTCGAGATGTGCCGCGCGCATTTCGAGCGGGTTGGACTCGGCGGCGGATTCGTCGACCAGTTCGTGAGGTGAGCCCGGCGCGTCACGCTGCTTCATCCATCCATAGACTCAAAAGAGCATCGGAGGAGACAACCATGCAGGCCAAGACCCGGCGCCTCGCGCGCATCCAGGTGATCGCGCTCGTGTTCCTGACACTCGCGGGCATCGTCAACTATCTCGATCGCAGCACGCTGTCGATCGCCAATCATTCGGTCAGCGGCGAACTCGGTCTGAGCGCGTCGCAGATGGGTCTGCTGCTGTCGGCATTCTCGTTCGCGTACGCGTTCTCGCAATTGCCGATGGGCGTGCTGCTCGACCGCTTCGGCGCGCGGCTGATGCTCGGCGTCGGGATGCTCGTGTGGTCGGTGGCGCAATTGTTCGGCGGGCTCGTGCAGACGCTGCCGCAGTTTCTCGTCGCGCGGATCTGTCTGGGCATCGGCGAGGCGCCGCAGTTTCCGGCGGGTGCGAAGGTCGTCAGCGAATGGTTCACGCTGCGCGAACGCGGCCGGCCGACCGGCATCTTCACGACGTCGTCGACGATCGGCCCCGCGCTCGCGCCACCGATCCTCACCGCGTTGCTGCTGGTGTTCGGCTGGCGCTGGATGTTCGTCGTGATGGGCGTGCTCGGCATCGCGGTCGCGACCGGCTGGTACATCGTGTATCGCAATCGTGCCGACATTCAGCTCGCGCCCGACGAGGTCGTCCACCTGACCGAAGAGGAACCGCATGCGCGCGCCGAGCGCCGGATGACGTTCGCCGAATGGCGCGGCCTGTTCACCTCGCCGACCACATGGGGGATGATCTTCGGCTTTATGGGCGTGATCTACATGGTCTGGCTGTACCTGACGTGGCTGCCTGCATATCTCGAACACGAGCGCCATCTGTCGATTGCGAAGACCGGCTGGATCGTGTCGATTCCCTATCTGTTCGGCACGCTCGGCATGCTGTCGAGCGGCTTCGTCGCCGACGGCCTGATGGCGCGCGGCGTTTCGCCGATCCGCAGCCGCAAGTGGCCGATCTGCACCGGACTCATCTTCGCCGCGGTCTTCACGGTGCCGGCCGCGTACACGCCGAACACGACGCTCGCGATCGTCTACCTGTCGTTCGCGATGTACTTCATCAATCTCGCGAGCGGCGGCGCGTGGGCGCTCGTCAGCGTCGCGGCGCCGCGGCATCTTGTTGCGTCGCTCGGCAGCATCCAGAACTTCGGCGGGTATTTCGGCGGATCGTTTGCGCCGTTCATCACCGGTGTCGTGGTCGACCGCACGCATTCGTTCGTCAACGCGTTTTTGATCAGCGCGGCCGTGTCGTTCGCGGCGGCGCTCGTCTACATGTTCGTCGTGCGTGTGCCGATCGCCGAACGTACCGACGACGCGATCGCTGCGCGGCCCGCCTGATGTCTCTTTCTTTTTTGCTCATCGATCCATCATGACGTTCCAGCACGATCTTTTCGCAGGTAAAACGGCCGTCGTGACCGGCGGCACGCAGGGCATCGGCGCGGCGATCGCGCAGCGCCTCGCCGGACTCGGCGCACGCGTCGTCGCGGCAGGGCTGGCGCCGACCGATGCGCAGCGCGCGGCGCTCGGCGCATCCATCGAAGTCGCCGCACTCGACGTCGCGTCGAACGACAACGTCGCCGCGCTGTTCGCGCCGCTCTCGTCGCTCGATATTCTCGTGAACTGCGCGGGGATGATCCGCCGCGGCGAAGAGCACGACATCGACGTGTTCGAGCAGGTGATCGACGTGAACCTGACGGGCACGATGCGCGCGTGCTCGGCGGCGCGACCGTTGCTTGCAGCAAGCCGTGGTGCAATCGTGAATACCGCGTCGATGCTGAGCTTTTTCGGCGGCGGCCTCGTGCCCGCGTATGCGGCGAGCAAGGGCGGCATCGCGCAGCTGACGAAATCGCTCGCGCTCGCGTATGCGCGCGACCGCATCCGCGTGAACGCGGTCGCGCCCGGCTGGATCGCGACGCCGCTCACGCAGGCGCTGCAGGACGACGCGGACCGTTCGCGCGCGATCCTCGAGCGCACGCCGCTCGGACGCTGGGGCGAACCCGACGACATCGCTCAGACCGTTGTGTTTTTGTGCTCGCCGGCCGCGGCGTTCGTCACGGCGACGATCGTGCCGGTCGATGGCGGGTATCTGGCCGCGTGACATCATCGACACCATGCCGACTTCCGCCGATACCCGCGACGCCGCTCAAGCCACCGGCACCGCCGCCTTCTCGAAGTTCATGTCGGTACTGCAACTGATCGCGGACGCCGCCGGGCCGCCGACCATCGCGCAACTCGCCGCGCACAGCGGCTATCCGCGACCGACGGTCTACCGGATCGTCGGTGCGCTGATCGGCGAGGGGCTGGTGATCGAGAGTCCGCGGGGCGCCACGTTCGAGCTCGGCCCGCGTCTGCTGACGCTCGCGAGCCGCAGTTGGGAGCGCTCCGATCTACGCGTCGCCGCGACGGATGCGTTGCAGACGCTGCGCGACGCGACTCAGGAGACCGTGCATCTCGCGGTGCGCAGCGGCACGGAGATGGTCTACATCGAGAAGCTGGAGAGTCCGCACGCGGTGCGGATGGCGTCGCGGATCGGCACGCGCGTAACGCTCTATTCGAGTTCGGTCGGCAAGGCGTATCTCGCCGCGCTCGATCCACGCGCACGCGATGCGCTGCTGCAAGGGCTCGTGCTCGAGCGCTTCACGCCGAATACGATCGTCGAACCGGCGGCGCTCGCGGCCGAACTCGACGCGACACGCGCACGCGGTCACGCGGAAGACCGCGAGGAAAACGAAGCGCAGATTTTCTGTTATGGCTGCGTGATTCCCGGTCCAGATGGCGAGCCGGTCGCGTGCATCAGCGTCAGCATTCCGCTCTTTCGCCGCAGCGCGACGCCAGAGGAAACCTATGTCGCGCCGTTGCGCGCCGCGTGCCGCGCGGTCGCCGCGCGGCTGACGCCGATGTGGCGCAGCGGGCAGTAGTGACTGTAGTTACGACAGATGCTCAGACCGGCAGCCCGAGCGCGCGTAACGCCGCAGCCGTCGATCCCGCTCCGGTGTGATGCACACCATGCCAGCCGAGCGCGGTAGCAGCCTGCGCGTTCTTCAGGTTGTCGTCGATGAAGACCAGTTCGTCCGGCTCGATGCCCGGCAGCCGCGCTTCGATCCGCTCGCGCATCGCGGCGAAGATCGCCGGGTCCGGCTTCACGAGCTTCACACGACCCGACACGACGATGTCGTGAAACCGCCGCAGCACCGGGAAGTGCTCCCACGCATACGGAAACGTCTCAGCCGACCAGTTGGTCAGCCCGAAGATCGGCACGTCCGCGGCCTCGAGCGCTTCGACGATCGCGATCGTGTCTTCGTGCACGCCGGCGATCATCTCGTGCCAGCGGTCGTAGAACGCGCGGATCAAAGGCTCGTGTTCCGGAAACCGCGCGATCAGTTCGGCGGTCCCCTCAGCCAGCGGCTGACCACCGTCCTGGCGGATCACCCATTCCATTGTGCAGACGTTCGCGAGAAACCAGCGGCGCTCGGCTTCGTCCGGAATCAGCTTGCGATACAGGTGCTCGGGACTCCAGTCGATCAGCACGCCACCGAAATCGAACACGACTGCCTTGACTGCATTCACCGTCATGCGAACTCCGTCGCAAGCACATCGGACAGCGTGCGCACGCCGATCCGGTTGCCCGACAGCGAACAGCGCGGCCATAGCTGCGTGTAGTGATCGACGATCTGCTTCGGCGTGAGCGCCGACGTGTGCTGCGTGGTGTGCAGGTCGCCGACGATCGTCGTCCGGTAGCCGAGAAATGCCGCACGGCGTGCGCTCGCGTCGACGCAGAATTCGGTCGCGTAGCCGCAGATCAACAGGCGTTTGACGCCGTGCCGCGCGAGCGTGTCCGCGAGCGGTGTCTCGTGAAACGAATCGCCGACGGTCTTGTTGACGACCGCGTCCTTGTCATTGCGCACGAGCCCGGGGTGCAGGTGCCACCCGTCGGTGTGCGGCTCGACGTCGTCGCCGGCTGCGCCGTCGTGCTGCACGAAGAACACCGGCACACCGGACGCGCGCGCGGCATCGGTCAGCCGGTTGATGCCGTCGACCACTTCGTCCCCGCGATACGCGGCATCGGGGCCGAAGAAGAAAGCCTTCTGTACGTCGATGACCAGCACTGCCAGATCCGTCATACCGTGTCCTCGTTACCCCAGCGATCTCACACCGCTTGCGTGCGCGCGTCGAGCCACGCCTTCGCGTCGCCCGACACATGCGGCGATACGCGCGTGCGCACCGTCTCGTGATACGCATTCAGCCACGCGCGCTCGTCGTCGCGCAACCGCTCCAGCGCGAGGCACCGCGTGTCGATCGGGCACAGCGTCAGCGTCTCGAACTTCAGGAAATCGCCAAACTCGGTCTGCTCGGCCTCACGGTTCAGCACGAGGTTCTCGATCCGCACGCCCCACTTGCCGGGTCGGTACAGGCCCGGCTCGATCGACGTGATCATCCCCTCTTCCATCGCGGTCCACGATTCGGCGGCCGCGTAGTGCGCGATCACCTGCGGGCCTTCGTGCACGTTCAGGAAATAGCCGACGCCATGGCCGGTGCCATGACCGTAGTCCGCGCCCGCTTCCCAGATCGGCGCACGCGCGATCGCATCAAGCATCGGCGAGCGGATGCCGCGCGGGAACTGCGCGCGCGACAGCGCCATCGTGCCTTTGAGCACCGTCGTGAAGTCGTGCCGCTGCGCGTCGCTGATCGTGCCGACAGGCACGACCCGCGTGATGTCCGTCGTGCCGCTCAGGTACTGGCCGCCCGAATCGATCAGCAGCAGACCATTGCCTTCGATCGTCGCATGCGCCTCCGGCGTCGCGCGGTAGTGCGGCATCGCGCCGTTCGCGTTGAAGCCCGCGATGGTCGCGAAGCTCAGCGACTTGAAGCCGGGCCGGCGCGCGCGGGCCGCGGTGAGGCGCTCGTCGATGGTCAGCTCGGTGACCTTCTCGCGGCCGAGCGCGTTTTCGAACCACGCGAAGAACTCGGCGAGCGCCGCGCCGTCCTGCTCCATCGTCGCGCGAATGTGCTCCGCTTCGGTGTCGGTCTTGCGCGACTTGAAGAACGTGGACGGGTTCACGGCTTCGATCAGCTTCACCGTCGACGGCACCGACTGCAACACGCCGAACGTGATCCGCCGCGGGTCGATCAGCAGCGTCGCGCCGGCGGGCAGCGCCATCAGCGCGGCGGTCGCGTGCGCATACGGCTCGACCCGCACGCCGTCGCGTGCGAGCGACGCCGCGAGCCCGTCCGGCACCTTGCCGCCGGACACGAACAGCGTCGCGCGATCGAGGCCGATCAGCGCATGCGCGACGAACACCGGGTTGTAGTTCACGTCCGCGCCGCGCAGATTGAACAACCACGCGAGGTCGTCGAGCGTCGAGATCAGATGCCACTGCGCGCCCTTTTCCTGCATCGCGCGGCGCACCTGACCCAGCTTGTCGGCGCGCGCGACGCTCGCGTGCGGCGCCACGTGTTCGTAGACGGCATCAGTGGGCAGCGTGGGGCGCTGCGGCCAGATCGTTTCGAGCAGGTCGACGTCGGTACGCAGGCGGACGCCGCGCGCGGTCAGCGCATCGGTCAGCGCGCGCGCGGCGGCCACGCCGAGCACCGCGCCGTCGGCGCCCACCGTGCCGCCGGTCGCGACGTTCTGCGCAAGCCAGTCGATGTGCGGTGCGCTGTGCTGGCCCTCGGTCATCTTCATCAACTGCACGCCGGTGCCGCCCAGCTGCTCGTCGGCCTGCACCCAGTAGCGGCTGTCGGTCCATACCCCGGCGAATTTGTCGGTGACGACCAGCGTGCCCGCCGACCCGGTGAAACCGGATAGCCATTCGCGGCCCTGCCAGCGGCCGGGCAAATACTCGGACAGATGCGGATCGGCGGAAGGCACCAGATACGCGGCGAGCCCTTCGCGGGCCATCGCACCACGCAGCTCGGCGATGCGCTCGGGGATCGAGGAGATTTTCGGAAGACGGGCATTCATCGGATTCACCTGCAAGCGTTCATCGTCGGGGGAACATGCCGACCGTCACGGCGACGGCGATCAGCGAGACAGCCGTACACACCGGCCATTCGAGCAGGTCGCCATCATGAAAGAGGCCAGTCACGTTGCCGGCCATCAGGCCGAACGCCGCGCCAGCGACGCCGGCCGTGACCGCCATCCACCAGCGGGCGCGGCTCGCGCGGCGTAGCGGATGCAGCCATCCGCCGGCGAGCCCCACTGCGACGCCGAGCACCAGAATGCCGAACCAGCCCATCAGCGAACCTCGCCGCCGTACGGGCCGGTCGGAGGAGCGGGCGTCGCGTCCCCGGATAACATCGTTCTCTCTTTCATTGAAGGTCGGCACCGCTGGTGACGATTATTCGTTTTACGCAGCGGTTCTGTTTAGTGTTCCATTCTCTGTGGACAGTCCACGCGGCCGGATATGGACCGTGTGATCGACGCGGTCGGACCGACCGGAACGCGGTAGCGCGTGTGGCTGCCAGACCCCGATCTTCTCACGACCAGCGCCCCAACAGCCAATCGGCGGGGCGCAACTTTCTTCCAAAGTAAGACGAATCAGAAACAGCCACTACGAAAATCGGTTCCGCGGCGGAACGTCGTGGTCGGGTCGGGGGTGGCTGGGCACCCCGGCCAGGTCGTGGCAATCGGCCCTCATGGTTGCCAGGCGCGGCTTTCGCGGCAGCGCCCGCGGGCCGCTCCGCGCAAGGCGGAGCGCCGGTGGCGCCCCTGCGGCAAGGGAATCGGCGGGATGGACTGAAAGAAACGCGGAAAAGCTATAATATTGGCCGCAACCATAGCCCCGCATATGCAGCTTCTAACGATCGGAATCAATCACCACACCGCGCCCGTCGCCTTGCGCGAACGCGTGGCGTTTCCGCTCGAACAGATCAAGCCTGCCCTTGCGACGTTCAAGGACGTGTGGCTGGGCCGCACCGCCCGCACGGCGCCCGAAGCGGCGATCCTGTCCACCTGCAACCGCACCGAGCTCTACTGCGCGACCGACGACCAGACGGCCCGCGAAGCCGCGATCCAGTGGTTGTCGAAGTACCACAACCTCCCCGTCGACGAACTCGCGCCGCACATGTACGCGCTGCCGCAGTCGGAAGCGGTACGGCATGCGTTTCGAGTCGCGTCCGGGCTCGACTCGATGGTGCTCGGCGAAACCCAGATCCTCGGCCAGATGAAGGATGCGGTGCGCACCGCATCGGAAGCCGGCGCGCTCGGCACCTACCTCAACCAGTTGTTCCAGCGCACGTTCGCGGTCGCGAAGGAAGTACGCGGCACGACCGAGATCGGCGCGCAGTCGGTATCGATGGCCGCGGCCGCGGTGCGGCTCGCGCAGCGCATCTTCGACAGGATCTCGAACCAGCGCGTGCTGTTCATCGGCGCGGGCGAAATGATCGAGCTGTGCGCGACGCACTTCGCCGCGCAGCAGCCGCGCGAACTGGTGGTCGCGAACCGCACCGCCGAACGCGGCTCGCGGCTCGCTGAACGCTTCAACGGCCGGGCCATTCCGCTCGCCGAACTGCCCACGCGGTTGCACGAGTTCGACATCGTCGTGTCGTGCACCGCGTCGACGCTGCCGATCATCGGCTTGGGCGCGGTCGAGCGCGCGGTGAAGGCGCGCCGCCACCGGCCGATCTTCATGGTCGACCTCGCCGTGCCGCGCGACATCGAACCGGAAGTCGGCCAGCTCGAAGACGTGTTCCTGTACACCGTCGACGATCTCGGCGCGATCGTTCGTGAAGGCAACGCGTCGCGTCAGGCCGCGGTCGCGCAGGCCGAAGCGATCATCGAAACGCGCGTGCAGAACTTCATGCAATGGCTCGACGCGCGCAGCATCGTGCCGGTCATCAAGCACATGCACACGCAAGCCGACGCGCTGCGCCGCGCCGAAGTCGAACGCGCGCTGAAGATGCTCGCGCGCGGCGACGATCCGGCCGCGGTGCTCGAAGCGCTGTCGCAATCGCTGACCAATAAATTGATCCACGGCCCCACGCACGCGCTCAATCGCGCGAGCGGCACGGACCGCGACTCGCTCATCGACCTGCTGGGCGGCTTCTACAAACACTCCGGCTCCTCGGAGCGTTAGCGGCGCTCCCCCGCCGTCGCGCGCATCCCCGCGCACTTGCCCGGCGCCCGTTCAGGGCCCGCGCACCGTACCCGATTCCACTCCACTGTCGCCCTTTCCGGAACACGTTCCGACCGACCGATGAAAACGAGCATGCAACGCAAGCTCGACCAGCTCACTATCCGGCTGGCCGAACTGAACGACCTGTTGAGCCGCGAAGACATCACGGCCAATCTCGACCAGTACCGCAAGCTCACCCGCGAGCATGCGGAACTCGGTCCGGTCGTCGAGCAGTACGCGCACTGGCGCCAGGCCGCCGGCGACGCGACGACCGCGCAGGAACTGCTCGCCGATCCGTCGATGCGCGACTTCGCCGAAGAGGAAATCCGCGCGGCGCGCGAACGGATGGAACAGCTCGCCGGCGAACTGCAGAAGATGCTGCTGCCGAAAGATCCGAACGACGACCGCAACATCTTCGTCGAAATCCGCGCGGGCACCGGCGGCGACGAATCGGCGCTGTTCGCGGGCGATCTGCTGCGGATGTACCTGCGCTATGCGGAACGCAATCGCTGGCAGGTCGAGATGATGTCGGCGAGTGAATCGGACCTCGGCGGCTACAAGGAAGTGATCGTGCGGATCGCGGGCGAGGCGGCGTATTCGAAGCTCAAGTTCGAATCCGGCGGACACCGCGTGCAACGCGTGCCGGCCACCGAAACGCAGGGGCGCATCCATACGTCCGCGTGCACGGTCGCCGTGATGCCCGAGGCCGACGAAATCGGCGAGGTCGAAATCAATCCGGCCGATCTGCGGATCGACACGTTCCGCGCATCGGGCGCGGGCGGGCAGCACATCAACAAGACCGATTCGGCGGTGCGCGTCACGCACATCCCGACGGGGATCGTCGTCGAATGCCAGGACGACCGCTCGCAGCACAAGAACAAGGACCGCGCGCTGAAGGTGCTCGCGGCGCGCATCAAGGACCGGCAGTACCAGGAGCAGCACGCGAAGGAAGCGGCGACGCGCAAGAGTCTCGTCGGCTCGGGCGACCGCTCGGAGCGCATCCGCACGTATAACTTTCCGCAGGGGCGCCTCACCGATCACCGGATCAACCTGACGCTGTACCGGCTCGACGCGCTGATGGACGGCGATCTCGACGAACTGATCGCCGCGCTCGTCAGCGAGCATCAAGCGGAACTGCTCGCGTCGCTCGGCGACGCCGACTGACACAACCATGGATACCGCCGCCGCCCTGCTGCGCGCGTCGCCGTTGCCGGCGCTCGAAGCGCGCGTCCTGCTCGGGCATGCGCTCGGCTGGCGCCGCACGGAACTGATCACGCGCGCCGACGAAGCACTCGATGCGACCGCCGTCCTGCGTTACCGCGCGCTCGAAGCACGTCGCGTCGCAGGCGAACCGGTCGCGCAGCTGGTCGGCACACGCGAATTCTTCGGACTCGATTTCGACGTCACGCCCGACGTGCTGATCCCACGGCCGGAAACCGAGCTGCTGGTGGAAACCGCGCTGGCAGCCCTTGATGGCCGGCGCATGCCCCGCGTGCTCGACCTCGGTACCGGCAGCGGTGCGATCGCGGTCGCGATCGCCGCATCGCGGCCCGACGCGCAGGTTTGCGCGACCGACCGCTCGACGCAGGCGCTCGCGGTCGCGACGCGCAACGGCGCGCGGCTCGTCGATCCGCGCCGACCGGGCGGTCCGCTGCGCTTCGTCCAGGGCGACTGGTACTCGGCTTTCGATTCGGCTGCGGAAGCGCCGTTCGACGTGATCGTCAGCAATCCGCCGTATATCGCGGACGGCGACCCGCATCTGACGCAGGGCGACCTGCGCTTCGAGCCCCGCGGCGCGCTCACCGATGAAGCCGACGGTCTGTCGGCGATCCGCGCGATCGTGGCAGGCGCGCCGTCGCGACTCGTGGCGGGCGGCGCGCTGTGGATCGAGCACGGCTACGACCAGGCGGCCGCCGTGCGGGCGCTGCTCGCGGCGGCCGGGCTGCGCGACGTCCGGTCGGCGTGCGATCTCGCGGGCATCGAGCGGATCAGCGGCGGGCTCGCCAGCACGTGAACGCAGGCGCCTGAACCCGGCCGCCGGCTAGCTGTAACGAAATCCGCTATCATTTCAGCCTAACCCCCACCATTTCGGAACCGCAAGGTCAGTCTCATGGACACGCAACAACGCATCAAGCAAATCGTCGACGAAAACGCCGTCGTGCTCTTCATGAAGGGCACCGCGCAATTTCCGATGTGCGGCTTCTCGGGCCGCGCGATCCAGATCCTGAAGGCATGCGGCGTCGACGAACTGAAAACCGTCAACGTCCTCGAGGACGACGGCGTCCGCCAGGGCATCAAGGAATTCTCGAACTGGCCGACCATCCCGCAGTTGTACGTGAAGGGCGAATTCGTCGGCGGCTCGGACATCATGATGGAGATGTACCAGTCGGGCGAACTGCAGCAGCTGTTCGCCGCCGCCTGAGCGGCGCGTCGACTGCTGTTGTCCGCATGACGGTGCCGCTCCCCTCGACGCCACAGGCCGCGGCACCGCGCCGGCTGATCGTCGCGATCACCGGCGCGACCGGCGCCATCTACGGCGTCCGGCTTCTTGAAACGCTGCGCCGTATCGGCGGCGTGCAATCCCATCTGCTGATTTCCAGCGCGGGCTGGCTCAACGTCCGGCATGAGCTGCAGTTGTCGAAAGACGACGTGCATGCGCTCGCCGACGTGGTCCATCCGGTGCGCGACGTCGGTGCGAGCATCGCGTCGGGCTCGTTCACGACCGACGGCATGATCGTCGCGCCGTGCTCGATGAAAACGCTCGCGAGCATCGCGCACGGCTTCTCGGACAACCTGATCACGCGCGCCGCCGACGTCACGCTGAAAGAGCGGCGCCGGCTCGTGCTGATGGTCCGCGAAACGCCGCTCAATCTCGCGCATCTGCGCAACATGACCGCCGTGACCGAAATGGGCGGAATAATCTTTCCGCCGCTGCCGGCGTTCTACAACGCGCCCACGTCGATCGACGAGATGGTCGATCACACCGTCGCGCGCGTGCTGGATCTGTTCGCGCTCGGCCCGGCGCTCGCGCCCGCGTGGCAGGGCCTGCGTTCGGGCGACGACGAGTAAGCGCAGCAGTCAACGGCGGAACGATCGGCGCGCAACCGCAAGCGGGACGCCGCGTCCCTGTGCAGGTCTCGCCCTCGCCCTGGTACATGCCCACTGCGCTCTCGATTCGCAACACCAGCGACACAATCAAATCCACTTTCGACTGTTTATCCGCTGGCGGTTCGCCTCTATATTCAAGGCAATCGAACTCTTACGCCGCGTCCATCGCGGTGCTGCCATGAACCGCCTGCCTACCCTCTTCCTGTCGCACGGCGCACCGACGCTGCCGATCGACCCGTCGCTGCCGTCCGGCGAATTCGCCGTGCTGTCGGCGCAGTTGCCGCGTCCCGAGTCGATCCTGATGCTATCGGCGCACTGGGGCACCGCTGCGCCGGTCGCGAGCACCGCGGAACGCCCGGAGACGATTCACGATTTCTACGGTTTTCCGCGCGCGCTCTATGAGATCGAGTACGCGGCGCCCGGGGCGCCCGACGTCGCGCGCCGCGCCGCCGCGCTGCTCGATGCGCACGGTGTGGCCACTGCGACGCAGCCGCACGGACTCGATCACGGCGCGTGGGTGCCGATGCTGCTGATGTTCCCCGCCGCCGACATTCCAGTCGCCCAGCTGTCGATCCAGCCGCACATGGACGCCGCGCATCACTTCCGCGTCGGCCGGGCGCTGCGCGCGTTGAAGGACGACGGCGTGATGGTGATCGGCTCCGGCCAGATCACGCACAACCTGCGCGCCGCCGATTTTTCCGCGCGACCAGAGGATGCCGATCCGCGCGTCGCCGAATTCACCGACTGGTTCGAGGACCGGCTGGCCGGGCGCGACATCGACGCGCTGCTCGACTACCGGAACCGCGCGCCGCACGCCGCGCTGATGCATCCGACCGACGAGCATCTGCTGCCGGTGTTCGCCGCGCTCGGCGCCGCCGATGACGACTACACGCTGCAGATCCAGTCGCTTGGCACGTATCAGCGCGCGCTCGCGATGACCAACTACGTGTTCGGTAACGCTTAAGCGCGCGAAGTCCAGCGGATAACAAAAAGCCCGCCTGACGTGAGTCAGGCGGGCTTTGTTTTTATTGCGTCGCAGTCGGACGCCGTCGGAATCAGGCGCCAATGCCTTCGAGGATATCGTCCTGGTTCTCGCGCTCGTCGAGATAGTCGGTGCGATAGCCGGTATGCACGCCCCAGTAGTAGAAAATCAGCGCGCAAACGATCACCACCAGCATGTCCCAGCCGTACGGCAGCACATTGCGGCCGCCGAACTGCTTGCTGCCGATCAGCGACAGGATCGCCATCACCGGCAGATAGGCGACGAGCCACCACGCCGCCTTCAGATCTTTGCCCCAACCGGCAAAGGTTGTCTTCGACTGGTAGTAGAAGTACACCGGCAGCGCGACGATCATCAGCAGGATGATTTCGCCCGTCAGCGGCCACTTGGCCCAGTACAGGATCAGCGATGCGCAGACGAACGCAAACGGCGCGATGAACTGCATGCCCGGAATGTGCAGCGGACGCTCGAGATCGGTGGCCGCGCGACGCAGCGACATCAGGCTGATCGGGCCGGTCAGGTACGAGATCACGGTCGCCACCGAGATCACAGCCGCGAGCGAACTCCAGCCACGGAAAAAGAACAGGAAGATGAACGACACGAGCAGGTTGAACCACATCGCCTGACGCGGCACGCCGTAGAACGGGTGCACGTTGCCGAAGATCTTCGGCATCGTGTTGTTGCGCTCCATCGCGTAGATCATCCGCGTAGTCGTCGCCATGTAGGTCGTGCCGGTGCCGCTCGGGCTGACGAACGCATCGACGTACAGCAGGATCGCGAGCCAGTTCAGGTTCAGCGCGATCGCCAGTTCGGCGAACGGCGACGCGAAGTTGAAGTGGCTCCAGCCCTTCAGCACGTCGGCCGGATTCACCGCGCCGATGTACGCGATCTGCAGCAGCACGTAGATCACGAGCGCCAGCAGGATCGAGCCGATCACCGCGAACGGCACGCTCTTCGCGGGATTGCGGGCCTCACCGGCCAGGTTGATCGGGCTCTGGAAGCCGTTGAACGCGAACACGATGCCGCTCGTCGCGACCGCGGTGAACACCGCGGACCAGCCGTACGGTGCGAACGTGCTGGCCGTCGCGGCCGTGCCGAACGTGCCGAAGTTCTCGTGATGGAAGCCCGTCAGCATCAGACCGAGGATCGTCGCGCCCGGAATGATGAACTTGAAGACGGTGATCGCCGAATTGGCGCGCGCGAACAGTTTGACGCCCCAGTAGTTCAGCAGGAAGTAGATGATCACGAGCACTGCGGAAAGCAGTAGCCCTAGCGTCGTGAGCGATCCGTTGACGAACAGGTCATGCGCCCACTGGTATGGCCAGGTGCTCATGTACTGGATCGACGCTTCCGCTTCGATCGGAATCACCGACACGATCGCGATCCAGTTGGCCCATGCGCTGATGAAGCCCACCAGCGCGCCGTGCGAATAGCGCGCGTAGCGCACCATGCCGCCCGACTCCGGAAACATCGCGCCGAGTTCGGCGTACGTCAGGGCAATCGCGAGAATCACGACCGCACCGATGACCCACGCACAAATTGACGCGGGCCCTGCAATCTTTGCCGCCTTCCAGGCGCCGAACAGCCAGCCCGACCCGATGATCGAGCCGAGACCGGTCAGCATCAGCGCGATCGGTCCGATGTTCCGTTGAATTGAGCTCTTCACGTCTTCTCCTGTATTCGAGTACCTGCGGTCTCTGTCTTGTGTCGCCTCGTCCTGCTCTGTGAATCGTCTCCCGGCGACAGACCAGCATGCATGGGGCTTATCCGCTGAATGGGTGCAACCGCCACGCGGCGCGTAGTTTAACGGTTGCACCAGATCATTGCAGTCGAAATGCGGGTTGTCCCTACAAAAAAATCAGGCAAATAGCAAGCTTTGTAAGCAAGACCCGAGCCATCCGTAAAAAACCCCCGCGCGTTACTGGGATTGAGTTGACCTTCGAACGAAATATCCGTATAACGGACGGGCAGGATTTCAAGCGGCGAGTGAATTGGTCTTTCGTAGTTCGCCCATCAACGGTACTCCGGTTGGTCCCATTACCCCCTTCCTTGATTTTCATGCACCCCACGGGCTTCGGCCTTATTTATCATCTTTAGGAACAAGTAATATGGAAACCGGTACCGTCAAGTGGTTCAATGACGCAAAGGGCTTTGGCTTCATCACTCCCGACGGCGGCGGCGAAGATCTGTTCGCGCATTTCTCGGAAATCCGCACGGAAGGCTTCAAGACGCTGCAAGAAAACCAGAAGGTGTCGTTTGAAGTGAAGACGGGCCCGAAGGGCAAGCAAGCCGCTAACATCAAGCCGGTGTAAGCAGCAACGCTTCCCTCAGGACGCAAAGAAAAACCCCGCCTCGGCGGGGTTTTTTTATTGGTCCCGCTTATTGGCTACGCTGACCACGCGATTAACCGCGGCACAGAGAAACGAGACTCCCGCGTATCTCAGCGAAACAGCCGCTGTGCGTGAATGCCGAGACCCGTTGCGACGCTCGCGAGACGGTCGCCGAATACCGGCTCCGCATCAGGAAACGCGGCCGCCAGCGCCGCCGACAAGAATTTCAGCCCCGTCGACCCGCCGGTGAAATAGATCGCGGTGACATCCCGCGTCGCGATGCCCGCCGCCCGCACGGTCTCGCGTGCCGCCTGCACGATGCGTTGCATCTCGTCGCGCCCGGCTGTGACGAGTTGTGCCTCGTCGAATGCGAGACGCAGGTCATCTTCCACGTCGTCAAGATCGATCACCGTTTCGCCACCGGCCGCGACGCCGATCTTCGCCTCTTCCGCGTGCGCCGCAAGCGCATGACCGAGCCGCCGGTCGATCACCCGCATCAACCGGTCGTAATGGCGCACCTCGGGGTACAGATGGCGCATCAGCGACAGCTCGCTGACGCGCTTCGGCCCGTACACGGTGTTGATCAGATGCCAGGTCGCCAGATCGAAGTAGACGCGGTTCGGCACTTCGCGGCCTTCGGGATCGAAGCTCTGGTAACCCAGCTCGCGCAGGATCGTCGCGAGCTCGACGCGCCGGTCGAAGTCGGTCCCCGCGACGTGCACGCCGTGATGCGCGAGCACGTCGTCCTTGCGTTCGATCCGCTTCATCCGCCCGGGGCCTACGCGCACGAGCGAAAAGTCCGACGTCCCGCCGCCGATGTCGGCGACCAGCACCAGCCCTTCCGTGTTCAGATGCGACTCGTAGTCGAACGCGGCCGCGATCGGCTCATACTGGAAGTGGATTTCGCGCAGCCCCACCGAGCGCGCCGCCGCCTCGAGCTGCTGCTGCGCGAGCAGATCCGCGCGCGGATCGTCGTCGACGAAGAACACCGGCCGCCCGAGCACCGCGCGGTCGATCGATTCGCCCGCCGCCGCTTCGGCGCGACGCTTCAGATGATCGACAAAGATCGCGATCACGTCGGTATAGCGGATCGCGGAGCCGTCGCCGAGATCGGTGGTCGTTTCCGCGAGCGCCGAGCCGAGGATGCTCTTCATCGAGCGCATCAACCGGCCGTCGAAGCCGTCGACATACGCTTCGATCGCCGCACGGCCGAACGCGCGCGTGTTTTCATCGGTGTTGAAGAAGACAGCGGTCGGCAGTGTCGTGAAATCGCGCTCGACCGGCGCGAGCCGCAGTACGCCGGCATCGGGCAACGCGACCGCCGAATTCGACGTGCCGAAGTCAATCGCACAATAGGTCATCGCGAAAAGCCGCCGCTCGCAGCGGCCGCCGACAGAAAGAGGACGGGCTTTTTATCACGAAACCACGACGACCGGCAACCGGCCCGCGGAACGGAAATTGCTCGCTACCGACGGTTAGACCGTCCAATTACACCGATCCGGGAGACAAGCGGAAATGACCGAGCCGTCCACCGTCGCCGCGCGCGAGACATCGTCCGCGATCGTCGAGACCGATCTGCCCGCGCGGCTCGACCGCCTGCCGTGGGGCCGCTTTCATTCGCTGATCGTCGCCGCGCTCGGCATCACGTGGCTGCTCGACGGGCTCGAGGTAACGCTGGCGGGCGCGGTTGCAAGCGCGCTGAAGGCGAGCCCCGCGCTGCGGTTTTCGAACGCGGACGTCGGGCTGACCGGCAGTGCGTATCTCGCGGGCGCGGTGCTGGGCGCGCTCGGCTTCGGCTGGCTCACCGACCGGTTCGGCCGGCGCAAGCTGTTTTTCATCACGCTGACGCTGTATCTCGCGGCGACGGCGGCGACCGCGCTGTCGTGGAATCTCTCGAGCTTCATCGCGTTCCGCTTCCTGACCGGCGCGGGCATCGGCGGCGAATACACGGCGATCAACTCGACGATTCAGGAGTTCACGCCGGCCCGCGTGCGCGGCTGGACCGACCTCGGCATCAACGGCACGTTCTGGGTCGGCGCGGCACTCGGCGCCGGGGGCTCGCTGGTGTTGCTCGACCCCGGCCTGTTGCCGGGCGACTGGGGCTGGCGCGCGTGCTTCTTCATCGGCGCGGCGCTCGCGCTCGCGATCCTGCCGATGCGCGCATGGGTGCCGGAAAGCCCGCGCTGGCTGCTGACGCACGGCCAGCTCGACGACGCGCGCACGATCGTCGAAGACATCGAGACGCGCTTTCGCGACCAGGGCCACACGCTGCCCGCAATCGAAGACACGCCCCGCTTACGACTACGCGCACGCACGCATACCGCGCTCGGTGAGGTCTTCCACGCACTCTTCACGCTGCACCGGCGACGCTCGCTCGTCAGCCTGTCATTGATGACCGCGCAGGCGTTCTTCTACAACGCGATCTTTTTCACGTATGCGCTCGTGCTCACGGATTTCTACCACGTGCCAGGCGATCACATCGGCTGGTATCTGCTGCCGTTCGCGCTCGGCAATTTTCTCGGGCCACTCGTGCTCGGCCGGCTGTTCGACGTGATCGGCCGCCGCACGATGATCGCGACGACCTACGCGCTGTCGGGCATTCTGCTCGCGGGCAGCGGCTATCTGTTCGAGCAGCAGTGGCTCACGGTGACCACCCAGACGATCGCGTGGATGACGATCTTCTTCTTCGCGTCGGCGGCGGCGAGTTCCGCGTATCTGACTGTCAGCGAATCGTTTCCGCTCGAAATCCGCGCGCTCGCGATCGCGGTCTTCTATGCGTTCGGCACTGCGCTCGGCGGCATCGCAGGCCCCGTGTTCTTCGGCCGGCTGATCGACACGCATCAGCGCAGCGAGGTGTTCACCGGCTATCTGGTCGGCTCGGCGCTAATGCTCGCGGCCGCGGTGATCGTCGCGATCTGGGGCATCGATGCCGAAAGGAAATCGCTGGAGAGCGTCGCGGCACCGCTGTCCGCGGTAACGGACGACTGATGGTCGCGCAATCCCCAACGCCGCGACCATAAAAAAACGCGCGGCACACGCCGCGCGTTTTCTGATCCATCACACACCGACAACAAAAAACTGTCGCGTCAGAACGCCTTCTTCCACGCACCGGCAAACGCGATATCGCCGAGCGGCACACGCGTGCGCGCCGCCCGCTCGCGATCGCGCAGCGCCGCATCGAGCTTCGCCGGATCGCCATAGTGGCCGACCGCGATCATCGCGATCACTTCGACGTCGTCCGGAATGGCGAATTCTTTACGGAACGCGCTCACGTCGATCCCGCTCATCTGATGCGTGGCAAGACCGAGCGCATGCGCCTGCAGCACCAGCGCCAGCGCCGCTGCACCCGCGTCGTACGGCGCGCAGCGATTGACTTCACCCTTGCTCGTCAACGACTGCGCCGTGACGGCGATCAGCACCGGCACCGGACCATTCCAGCCCTGGTTGAACGGCACGAGCGTCGCGAACGCGCGCTTGTACGCGGCTTCATCGGTGTTGCGGTCGAATACGACGAAACGCCACGGCTGCGCATTATACGAAGACGGCGCCCAGCGGGCCGCCTCGAGAATCGAATGCAGTTGCTCGCGAGTCACCGGCTCATTCGAGAAGGCTCTTGGGCTCCAGCGGCCGGCGAGCAGATCGTGAATGGAAACGTCGGTCGCTGCGGGTTTGGTGGTCATGCGTTTCTCTCAGTCGAGGTTGCGTCGACGGGCGAACGCCCGGGGCTCATAGCATAACCCGGGCTTCACGAAACGCGCTCCGCCGTGTGCGTCGATGCAGCCGTCAAACCGGCTGCGCGGCAACTGGCCGCTCGCGCCGGTTGATCCGCAACACCAGCACCGATGCCACGAGGCACAGTCCGCCCGAGATCATCGACGCGACCGTGTACGTACCGAGGCTCGCGCGCAGCATGCCGGCACCGAGCGCGGCGAACGCGGCACCCAGCTGATGTCCCGCGACGACCCAGCCGAACACGACTGGTGCGGCGTCCTTGCCATAAACGTCGGTGGCGAGACGCACGGTCGGCGGCACGGTGGCGATCCAGTCGAGACCGTAGAAAATCGCGAAGATCGGCAGGCCGTAGAAGTCGATGCCGAACGCGTGCGGCAAATACATCAGCGACAGCCCACGCAGACCGTAGTACCAGAACAGCAGCACGCGGCTGTTGAAGCGGTCCGACAGCCAGCCCGACAACGTCGTGCCGAACAGATCGAAGATGCCCATCGCGGCGAGCAGCGACGCGCCCTGCACTTCGCTCAGCCCGTAGTCGCCGCACATCGCGATCAGATGCGTGCCGATGTAGCCGTTGGTACTCGCGCCGCAGATGAAGAAGCTGAAGAACAGCAGCCAGAAGTCGCGCGTGCGACTCACCGATGCGAGCGTGCCGAACGCGATCTGCAGCGGATTCTTCGTCTGCACGGCGGTCGCGAGTGGTGCGCCGGGCGGCTCGCCGAACGGGCGCAGCATCACGTCGGCAGGACGCTCGGGCAGCAGGAACGCGACGAGCGGCAACACGACCGCGGCCGCACCCGCGACGATCCACACCACCTGACGCCAGCCCTGATGCTCCGCCACCGCGGCGAGCAGCGGCAGGAACACCAGCTGGCCGGTGGCCGAACTCGCGGTGAGGATACCCATCACGAGGCCGCGGTGCGTGGTGAACCAGCGGTTCACGATCGTCGCCGACAGCGACAGCGCCGCGACGCCCGTCGCTCCGCCGACCATCACGCCCCAGATCAGGATCATCTGCCACGGGTGCGTCATCAGCGACGACAGTGCGACGCCGGCCGCCATCGTCGACAGCGCGATGAGTACGGTGGGCCGCACGCCGAAGCGCTGCATCGCCGCGGCGGCGAACGGTCCCATCAGCCCGTACAGCGCAATGTTCACGGAGATCGCGAGCGAGATCGTCGCGCGGCTCCAGCCGAATTGATGCTCGAGCGGCACCATCATCACGCTTGGCGTCGCGCGCGTCCCGGCGGCCGCGAGCAATACCAGGAACACGACGGCCACCGCGAGCCAGCCATAGTGAAAGCGTGCGCCGATTCTTCTTGCTGCCCAGTTCATCGGTTCTCCCGTCGGCCCGCCTGCTGTGGACAGCGCCGATTCACGTTGCCTGCCTGATTGTTACCGATCCGGTAAAGGACTTGTGACTGATCTGTCACAAACAGAGTTGCGATCTTAGTTACCGGTCGGTAACATGTCAAGCCATCGATGCAATAACCCCGAAGGTGATGTGCCATGAATGCCAACGCAAGCGCCAAACTACCAGCCGGCCGTCGCCCTCGCGCGCAGATGGCCGGACATGAAGCGCAGTCGCATCTGCTGGACGCCGCCGCCGAGCTCTTCTATCGCGAAGGCGTGCGGGCCGTCGGCGTCGACGCAGTGGTCGAGCTCGCGGGCGTCAACAAGATGAGTCTGTACCGGCAGTTCTCGTCGAAGGACGATCTGGTGGTCGCGTATCTGGAGCGCTCGGACGAGGGCTTTTTCCATCGCTTCGAACAGAGCGTCGCGAAGCATCCCGGCGAGCCCGTGAAGCAGATCGCGCAGTATTTCGAAGACCTCACGGCGCGCGCGTCGGTGCCCGATTATCGGGGCTGCCCGTTCGTCAACGTATCGGCCGAATTTCCGGACCCCGCACATCCGGCGCGGCTGTGCGTGTCGCGCAACAAGACGAAGCTGATGGCACGGCTCACGGAGCTCGCGACCGCGGCCGGCGCGGACGATCCGGTGGCACTCGCCAATGCACTGGCATTGCTGATCGAAGGCATCTACGCGGCGAGCCAGACCTACGGCCCCACTAGCGGACCGGTTGCCGTGACCGCACGCGTCGCCGCGCAGCTGGTCGCCGCAGCGTGTGTGCAGACCGCGCCGGAGCAGCCGTGATGCCGCTCGACGACGCCGCGCGCGAAACGATCCTCGCTACGACGCGCCACTGGCTGACGCGCGCAGTGATCGGCCTGAACCTGTGCCCATTCGCGAAGGCTGTGTACGTGAAGGAGCAGATCCGCTACGCGATCAGCGAAGCGGTCGACATGGAAGGCGTGCTGACCGATCTTGAAACGGAACTGCGTGCGCTTGCCGACGCCGACCCGGCTGCGATCGACACGACGCTGCTGATCGTGCCGCATACGCTCGCCGATTTCGCCGACTACAACGATTGCCTGTTCTTCGCCGATCGTCTGCTGAAGCAGCTGCGCCTCGAAGGCGAGCTGCAGATCGCGAGCTTTCATCCGCGGTATCGGTTCGAGGACAGCGAACCCGACGACATCGAAAACTACACGAACCGCGCACCGTGGCCAATCCTGCATCTGCTGCGCGAGGCGAGCATCGAGCGCGCGGTCGATGCCTTTCCCGATGCCGCCGACATCTACGGACGCAACATGGACACGCTGCGGCGTCTCGGCCACGCGGGCTGGGCCGAGTGGATGAACGCGCCCGCAGACGGTTCTTAAAACAGCCCGTCAAGCCGCGACGAAGAACCTTTCCTGCAGCTCGGCGATACCGAGTGTCTCCATCACTTCCGTGAGCCGTTGCGTCGGACGACCGCGCGGCAAGTCCTTGTACTGCGCGACGATCAGCTCGTTTTTCATCGAGTGCTCCCAGCCGACCAGTTCGGTCACATTGACCTGATAGCCATGCGCCTCGAGCTGCAGACAGCGCAGCACGTTGGTGATCTGGCTGCCGAACTCGCGCGTATGCAGCGGATGACGCCAGATCTCCGTCAGCGCATGACCGAGAGAGCGGTTCTTGTTCCGCCGCAGCACGCCCGCCACTTCCGCCTGGCAGCACGGCACCACGACGATGTACTTCGCCTGTTTGCGTAACGCGAAGCGGATCGCGTCGTCGGTGGCGGTGTCGCACGCGTGCAGCGCGGTGACGATGTCGACGGTCGGCGGCAGGCGGTCGGAGACGATCGAATCCGCGACCGACAGATTGAGGAACGACATCCCGCCGAACCCGAGCCGCGCCGCCAGTTCCTCGGACTTCGTCACCAGTTCTTCGCGCGTTTCGATCCCGTAGATCCGCGACGCGTCGTGCTGCTCCTTGAAGAACAGGTCGTACAGGATGAAGCCGAGGTACGACTTGCCGGCGCCGTGATCGACCAGCGTGATCGCGGGCTGCGCGGCCTTCAACTCGGTCAGCAGCGGCTCGATGAACTGAAACAGGTGATACACCTGCTTCAGCTTGCGGCGGCTGTCCTGGTTCATCTTGCCGTCGCGCGTGAGGATATGCAGCTCCTTCAGCAACTCGACGGACTGGTTGGGTCGGATTTCGTGGGTTTTGCCGGACATCGAATGAAACCGCCGCCCATTGCATCGCGAACGTGCGACAGGCGACGGAAAAAGAGAAAAGTTGCTGCCAGTTTACCCAAAGCGCGGCTACCCGATGCGGATCGACCGCCCGGACGGCTGCGCGACGCACTTGAAACTCACTTACGGCGTACTGATGGCTCACTTGCCTGGAACACTTACCTGGAATACTTCGTGCTCCGATAAGGCCGTATGCGGCGCGGGGTCAACGCCGCGTCACGATGCCGTAAGCCAGCCCGCCTGTCGGGGCCGGTAGAACAACAAGGAAAGCCGGCGGCCGTCGTTTTCGAAACGGCGGACCGCCGGGCGTGTGGGGAGGTCGGGCCGGAACACGGGCACGAACGTTACGTAACCTGCAGCGCGCCGCGATCTCTACAGAAAGCGCGCTCAGACGATGAAGAGGCGGCAATGGATGCAATACCCAACGGAAGCGCCGAGCAGAAGTTCCAGGAGCTGCTTGCGAAGCTGACGGCGACGCCGGCGTGGACGGAAAAACAGCAGCTCGAACTCGAAATGGCACGCGACATTTCGGCCGAGATGCTTCAGCTCGCCGAAGCGATGCGCGACGGCAGCGTCGATCTCGAAACCTGCCTGACGCTGCTCAAATACGCGAAAGTGCTCGACTTCGTGATGACGACGCTCGCGTCGCGCCGCGACATCAAGCCGCAAACGCTGCGGGTCATTTTCAAGCTGGCCGGACTCAAGGTCGACGAGGCTTATCCGGGTTGAGCGGCCTGGCTGCTCCAGCCTTCGTGCCACCAGCCGGCGGGGTTACCGGCCTTGGCGCGTCATCAACCGTTCGTACGACAGCTTGAGGTGCCGCTGCATCGCCGCGTGCGCCTGCACGGCATCGCGTGCCTCGAGCGCTTCGAGAATTGCGCGATGCTCGTCGAGCGCGGCCACCCAGGTATCCTCGCCTTCGAAATGCACGCGCAGCTTCGACGACAGCGGACGATGCCGCTCGTCGAACAGGTCCGCGACCGTGCGGACCAGCACGTCGTTGCCCGTCATCTGCGCGATCGCCAGGTGAAACTGCCGGTCCGCCGCAATCGGCACCTGCCCCGCCGCGACTTCCTGCGCCATCCGCTCGAACAGCGCGCGTAGCGCCTTCAGTGCCTTCGGCCGCGAAAACGGCGCGACCGTGGCCGCGATCGCTCCTTCGATCACCGCGCGTGCTTCCATGTTTTCGCGCGGACTTTCACCGAGCTTCTCCGGATCGGGCGTCGTGACCGCGCGCGACGTTTCGGTCACGTACACGCCCGAGCCCATCCGGATCTCCACGCGTCCCTCCAGTTCCAGCGCCACCAGCGCTTCGCGCACCGACGGCCGCGACACGCCGAGCGTCTGCGCGAGTTCGCGTTCGGACAGCAGGCGTCCGCTCGGCGCGAAGCCTTGCTGCTCGATCAGGTCGCGCAGCTTGTCGGCGATCTGCAGGTAGAGACGGCGCGTTTCGACAGGTTTGGCGGGCACAGCGCCTCCAGACAACAGGCGGGGAAAAATACGAACGATCGGGACGGGCGAGGTGCGAAACGGCGTGCCGCCCCACTCGCGGCAGCACCGAAACTGGCTTGACCAGATTAACAAACGACTTCTATCATCGGCAACTGGTCAGGCCGAAATAGATCGAATTGGCAGCGGGTTATGTCGGTTTCGATCCGCGACCGTCGGCCCCACCGCCCCACTCTCCTGCGACCTCGCGATGAACCCTGCCGGTCAAACGCGCTTTCGTTTCGCCTCATTGTCTGCGCGTGCGCGTCGGCCTGCGAGCCCCGCGACACCACGCTCCCGCCATCCGCTTCGATGAACACGATGAAACCGATGAACAACCCGATCCTCCAGTTCGGCACGAGCCGCTTCCTGCAGGCACACGCCGATTTCTTCATCGCGCAGGCGCTCGCGATGGGCCGCGCGCTCGGCCGCGTCACGGTCGTGCAGACGACGTCGAACCCCGACAGCCGCGCGCGCATCGACGCGTTGCGCGAAGCGCCGCACTATCCGGTGCGGATCCGCGGCCGTCTCGACAACGCGGACATCGACGAGACCGTCGAATGCGATGCGATCGACGAAGCGCTCGACGCGAGCGTCGACTGGCCGCTCGTGCGCGAGCGCTTCGCACACGATGCGCGCGTCGTGCTGTCGAACACCAGCGACAGCGGCTTCGCGTGCTTCCCCGACGACACTGCCGCGCTGCTGCATGAACCCCACGCTGCGCACACCGTGCCGCACGGTTTCGCCGCGAAGCTCGTCGTGCTGCTGCACGCGCGCTTCGAAGCGGGCGCCGCGCCGCTCACGCTGCTGCCGTGCGAGCTGATCACCAACAACGGCGACACGCTGCGCGCGCTGGTGGCGGGTATTGCGCGCGACTGGCACGCGGACGACGCGTTCGTCCGCTATATCGAGCACACGTGCATCTGGGTGAACTCGCTGGTTGACCGCATCGTGTCGGAGCCGATCCTGCCGATCGGCGCGGTCGCCGAGCCGTACGCGCTGTGGGCAATCGAACGGCAACCCGGGATGGTGTTGCCGTGCGAACACGAAGCGATGATAGTCACCGACGACCTGCCGCACTACGAGCGCCTGAAGCTGTTGTTGCTCAATCTCGGCCACACGTACCTCGCAGAACGCTGGCAGGCCGACGCGCGTCCAGCCGACGAAAACACGCTGCACGCGATGCACGACCCCGCGCTGCGCGCCGATCTCGAAGCGCTGTGGCGCGACGAGGTGTTGCCGGTCTTCGATGCACTCGGCAAAGGCGACGATGCGCGCGGCTATCTCGACGAGGTGCGCGAGCGTTTCGAGAATCCGTTTCTCGATCACCGGCTCGCGGACATCGCACGCAATCATGCGCAGAAGAAGCAGCGGCGTTTCCAGCCGGTGCTCGATCTCGCGCACGAACTGAAGCTCGATCTCGCGCAACCGCGACTGCGGGCGGCGCTCGCACGCGAGCCGGTCGCGGCTTGATCGGGCAGTACACGCAGTTCCGCCGCTAGAGCGGGACGCACGAAACAAACGGCCCGCCTGCCCGGCATCGCAGCGGACCACAGCATTCACAAGACGGATGCCGACACTGGAGGAGACGTTGTCATGCGGAAAATGCGCTGGGTGGTGATCCTGTTCTGCTTCCTCGCGATCGCGGTGAACTATATCGATCGCGCAAACCTTGCGGTCGCGGCCCCGCAGATCGAGAAGGCGCTCGGCATCGGACCCGCTGAGATGGGCCTCGTGCTGAGCGGCTTCTTCTGGACCTACGCGCTGATGCAGATGCCGTTCGGCTGGTTCGTCGACCGCGTCGGCGCGCGGGTCGCGCTGCCGCTCGCGGTGGGCTGGTGGTCGGTATTCACGGCGGCGACCGCGGGTGCGTCGAGCGTGATGTCGATGTTCGGCTGCCGGCTGATGCTCGGCATCGGCGAAGCGGGCGCGTATCCGTCGTGCGCGAAGCTCGTCAGCCAGTGGTTCAAGCCCGCGCAGCGCGCGCTTGCGACCAGCATCTTCGACAGCGGCTCGCGGGTCGGCTCGGCGCTGTCGATTCCGGTCGTCGCGTTGATCATCGGCACGCTCGGCTGGAAGGCATCCTTCGTCGTGACCGGGCTGCTCGGCGCGGTATGGATCGTCGGCTGGCTGGCGATCTACCGCAGCCCCGCGCATGGCGACATGACCGGCGAACGCGACGTCGTGCCCGAGCCGCATGTGCGCCACGCCGGCGACGCGTCGTGGGCCTCGCTGTTCCGCCACCGGACGATGTGGGGGATGATGCTCGGCTTCTTCTGCCTGAACTTCGTGATCTATTTCTTCATCACGTGGTTTCCGAGCTATCTGGTGCAGACGCGCGGCTTTTCGCTGAAGTCGCTCGGCACGCTCGGCATGGTGCCTGCGCTGATCTCGATCCCCGGCGGCTGGCTCGGCGGCTATGTGTCCGACGCGCTCTACCGGCGCGGCTGGAGCCTCACCGCTTCGCGCAAGACGTGCATGGTCGGCGGCATGCTGATGTCGTCGGTGATCACGTTGTCGGCGTTCACGTCGGACGTGTACCTGATGCTCGCGTTCTTCGGCATCGCGTACGGCAGTCTCGCATTCGCCGCCGCCAGCATCTGGTCGCTGCCCGCCGACGTCGCGCCGACGCCGCGGCACGTCGCATCGATCGGCGGCATCCAGAACTTCGCATCGAACCTCGCGGGCATCGTCATCACGACGTTCACCGGCCTGATGGTCGCGATGACGAAAGGCTCGTTCACGATTCCGCTGGTCGTCGCGGGCGGCTTCTGTTTTCTCGGTGCGTTCAGTTACCTCTTCGTCGTCGGGCGGATCGAACCGCTGCCGGCGCACCCCGGGCAGAACGACGAGACGAAGGCGGCGCGCTCACCGGTGTAACGCAGTCAGAGGCAGAACGAATTCGTGCAGTGGCAGGTGGGTGCGATTACCTGAATCTGAGTCCACGCGCGGGTAGCCCGTTTGCCGCTCCGGCGCACCGATGGGACAATGGCGGCCTCGCACGTCCCGGCGCGGGGCTACCAAGCTCGCCGTGGCGCCGTGTCACCGCCCTCGCCGTCTGCTCCGTTTCCCGATGTCATCGATCAGCACACCGCTTTCCGTTTCCGCCGCCGTGATCGGCGCGGGCCCCGCCGGGCTGATGGCCGCCGAAGCGCTGAGCCGCCGCGGCGTCACCGTCGACGTCTATGACGCGATGCCTTCGGCCGGACGCAAATTCCTGATGGCCGGCAAAGGCGGGATGAACATCACGCATTCGGAACCGCTCGAACAGTTCGTCGAGCGCTATGGTGTGCGCCGCGCACAGATCGCGCCGCTGCTCGACGGCTTCGGCCCCGATGCGCTGCGCGACTGGCTGCGCGCGCTCGGCGTCGAAACATTTGTCGGCAGTTCGGGACGCGTCTTCCCCACCGACATGAAAGCCGCGCCGATGCTGCGCGCGTGGCTCCATCGCCTGAAGGAAAGCGGCGTACGCTTCCACATGCGGCATCGCTGGACCGGCTGGGAAACCTTCATGGAGGACGGCGCGGATCGTCACACGCTGCGCTTTACGACACCCGACGGCGAACGGCACGTCACAGCCGACGCGCTCGTGCTCGCAACCGGCGGCGCGAGCTGGCCGCGGCTCGGCTCGGACGCATCGTGGGTACCGCTCGTCACCGCGCACAGCGTCCCGGTTGCGCCGCTGCAGCCGGCCAACTGCGGATTCGACGCGCCGTGGAGCGACTATTTCCGAGAGCGCTTCGCCGGGCAACCGCTCAAATCCGTCGCGCTCACCGTCACCGATATGGACAAAAAAGTCCATTATCGAAAAGGTGAGTTCATTTTGACGGCGACCGGCGTTGAGGGGAGTTTAATTTACGCGCTGTCCTCACCGATCCGCGAGCGGCTGCTGGCCGACGGCGAGGTCACCGTCCATCTGGATCTCGCGCCTGGCTTGACCGTTGCGCGGGTCGAGCAGGAAGTCGGTCGGCCGCGGGGTTCGCGTTCGCTGTCGACGCATCTGCAGGGGCGCGTCGGCATCGCCGGCGCGAAGTTCGGGCTGCTGCGCGAGTGTCTGTCGAAAGAAGCGTTCACCGACACGGCGCAACTCGCACGCGCGATCAAGGCGCTGCCGCTGCGGCTGACCGCCGCGCGACCGATCGAAGAAGCGATCAGCAGCGCGGGCGGCGTGCCGTTCGAGGCACTCGACGCCGACCTGATGATCCGCAGCGTGCCCGGCGCATTCTGCGCGGGCGAGATGCTCGACTGGGAGGCGCCGACGGGCGGCTATCTGCTCACCGCATGCTTCGCGACCGGCCGTACCGCCGGCGAAGGCGCGGCCGCATATCTTGCGCGTAATCTCGCGCGCAGTTAGCGCGCCTTCAACCGCCACAGGAACGTGATCTCGGCGGATCGTGCTGCATGCAGCGGATCGGTCGCATCCTTCGACTTCGGATGGCGCGGACGGATGAGGTCGCGCGAAATCTCCTCGAGCCCCGCCGCGGCGATCGCCTCGAGCAGCGCGGCACGCGTGCGCAGCCCGAGATGTTCGGCGAAGTCCGACAAGATCAGCCAGCCTTCGCCGCCCGGCTCGAGATGCGCGGCGAGACCGTCGAGAAAACCGAGCAGCATGCGACTGTCCGGATCGAACACCGCATGCTCGACGGGCGACGCGGGCCGCGCCGGCACCCACGGCGGATTGCAGACGATGAGCGGCGCGCGGCCCGGCGGAAACAGATCGGCCTCGACCACCTGCACCTGCCGGCTATAGCCGAGTCGTTCGAGATTTTCCCGCGCACACGCGAGCGCGCGCGGATCCTGATCGGTGGCGACGACGCGCTTCACGCCCCGCTTCGCGAGCAAGGCCGCGAGCACACCGGTGCCCGTGCCGATGTCGAATGCGAGGTCAAGCGAAGGCAGCGGCGCGCGCGCGACCAGATCGAGGTATTCGCCGCGCACCGGCGAGAACACGCCGTAGTACGGATGAATGCGGTCGCCGAGCACCGCGACCTCGATGCCCTTCTTGCGCCACTCGTGCGCACCGACCAGTCCCAGCAACTCGCGCAACGACACGACCGACGCTTCGCCGGTCGGTGCGCCCCACACTTCCTCGCAGGCCTGCGCGACTTCCGGCGCACGCCGCAGCGGAATTGCATAGTCGCCGGTGAGCGGAATCAGCAGCATGCCGAGCGTGCGCGCGCGTTGCGATTGCGCCTGCCGGTGCAGGTTGAACGCGTCTTTCGGATCGGCCGGCGCTTTGCGCGGCTTGCGTTCGATGCGTCGCGTGATCGCCTGCAGCAGCTGGCGTGCGTTCTGATAGTCGCCGGTCCACAGCAATGCGGTGCCTTCGCTCGCGAGGCGGAATGCGGTGTCGGCGGTCGTGCGATCGTCGGCGGTCACGACGCGTTTCGGCGGCGGCACGCCGGCCTCCGAACGCCAGCGAGCGGTTTCGGGACCGTCTGCGGCAGGCCAGGTCAGCGTGGGGTAGGGTGTGGTCATGAGTGGCGAGGAGGATGGAGGGCGACGGCTGCGATGCGTGCGGCGCGGTGTCGGGCGTGCGCGCATCAGCGGGTGCAGGGTTCGAATTGTAGTACGGCGCGCGCCGCAGCCATCGAACGTTCCACACGAAAGCGGGTGCCGCTCCTCGCCGGAGCGGCACCCGCATCGGGACTTCTTCTGCTACCGGTCAGGTGCCATCGTGCGCGGAAAAGATCTGCAGCCATCCGCCGAACAGGCCTGCGAGCAGACCGAACAGATCGGTGCCATCCTGCTGCGCGGCGCTGCCACTACCGCTCTTGCTGCCACCGGATGCCAGCGTCGGCGACGAACTGAACGCGGCGTTCAGTTGCGCGATGTCGAAGCTGCCCCAGCCCGTGACGAAGTCGAAGCCCGGGCCTGCGCTGTAGCCATACGTGACGCCGCTCCGTACGACACCGTTGTTACCCGATACCACGGGATGAACCAGCGCAGGATTCGCACTCACGTCGCTATAGATGCTCGCTGCGGGAAACGCCAGCGCGTTGTTGTTCGCCGACTGCACGCGCGCCCAGATGCCGGAGAAGATCGGCGCTGCCAGACTCGTGCCGCCAACCTGATTCGGCTGCCCTGCCTTCAGCGTGCCGCTGGTCTGTCCTTTGTAGACCAGAATCGCACCGCTGCGATTGTCCGCATCGAAGCCGATGTCCGGCACTACGCGCGCCTGGTTGTTCGTCACCGACGACTGCCAGGACGGCGCCGCCTCATACTTGCTGACGCCACCGCCGGTCGCCCACAGACTGCCGTACTGGTCGAGTCCTGAGTTCCAGGTCGTCTCGTGATCGTACTTGCCGTTCGTCGTGTAGAGCGCGGTGCCGCCGACCGAGATCACATACGGCGAAGTCGCCGGTTCGCTGACGCTGTAGGTGCGCAGGTTCGACGGCGGATAGCCGCCCTGGCATTCGTACACCCCGTGATCGCCGGCCGATACGGAGAAAGTCTGCCCTTGCGCCATCGCGATCTTGAAGATCGAGTCGTCGGCGGACTGCGAGCCTTGCTGATGCGCACTCGCTTCGCAGACACCAAGCGACACGTTGATCACCTTCGCGACGTTGTCGGACACGGCCTGGTTGTACGCATCCGTGATGTCGCCGAGCGACATCGACGGTGCGTCGTAGAACACCAGCTGCTTCACGGCGCCGCCGGCCGCGCCGACGATCGACTGGCTATCCAGATTCCATTCGACGGTACCGTCCGTATCGCTGTAGTCGCTGCCGGGCGCACCGGTCTGCACGACTTTGGTGGACACGGCGGCGAGGCCGTTGTTCGTCGTGAAGGTCCGCAGATCGGACAGCGTCTGCGTCAGATCGCCTTCGGAAATGATGCCGACCGTCGTCGCGGATGCAGTGGGCGTCGAGCCGGCTGCATAGAGATTCGAGAACTCGACCGGATTGTGTCCGGTCAGCACCGGCGTCGCTGCGGCCGCGGTCCGCGCGGACACGGATGCCTGCGTGCTCGCGCTCGCTCCCGGTTCGTTGATCACGTAGTTCGTATGGGCGGTGACCGCGTTCTGCAGACCCTGCACGGAGTCGACGATATCGCCGAGCGCGGCCGGCACCTGTGCGTCGCTTGCATTCGCGTAGACCGGCCGACCCGCTTGAGAAAAACGGCGCAGGCTCGTGTTGAACGCCGCCTTCACCGTCGCGGCGGTGCCATCGGCGCTCACCAGCATACGATTCTTCGCAACGTGCACGTTCGTGAAGCCGGCGCGCGTCAGATATTGGACGACGGCATTCGCTTGCGCCTCGGTTGGCGCATAGGTCGACAGAATCTGATCGGGCGTCAGGTACTGTCGGTAGTTCGGACTGCCCGGCCGGTTGACCTGATCGATGAACGAGTCGAGTCCCTTCTGATCGCGCAGCTTCAGCGTGACGACGACATGAACGGATTCGTTCGCGCCGAGTTCCGCGTTCGCACTTGCACCGGATGCGGCATGGGTCGTGGCCTGTGCGCCCGATGCTGCAGCAGTCGCGGCGGGAAGATCGAACGCGTGCGTGCGCGTCGATACCCAGTCCGATGAACTCGCTTGAGCGTGAGCAGCGGAGACCAGCAAGCCGGTCGACGATAAACCGATGAATGACAGAATGGACAAACGACGTGTCGTGCAAAGAACCTGAGCAATGCGCGACGATGTTTGCGTTGGCATGATGCTTCCTCGTAGGATCAAGCGGCCACCTGGCCGGCACGGTAGTGCCGGGCTAACGAAACGCGACGCGCAACACAACGTATGCGTTGCTCATCGACATTTAATAAGAGATTCGTAATTTTTTCGTGAGCCGAATAATAGGTGAGCCAGGTTGCTTTACAAGCCAGCAATCCTGAACTTTTCTCAGGCTGTTTTTGACGATTGCGCGAAGGCTTTGCGCTATCGGGTGGTGCTCATGCGATGTGGGTCGACGGCGTGAATTGCTTCGGACAGAGGTGTGCGTCGTCATGCCTCCGCAGCGATGCGTACGAGGCGGAAACGTCGATGAGGAAAAGTGAAGATGGGATGACCGTGCACGCGCCATGTGTGGCGTGCAGAAACGAGTGCAGCCGCGCAATCGCGCGCGGCCGCTTTTGCGTCATCAGATCGGTGGGGAGTAGAAAGCTAGAACTGATATCCCATCCCGGCTCCATACACGCTACCGGCACCGCTGGTACTAACGCCGCCCTTCACTTTGAGATTTTCGGTAATGCGCGCAGAGAATCCGATTGCTACCGCCGAGTACCCCTGGTAATTTCCGGTGCCGATACCAATCGACAGACGCTTTCCCTGATCGACTTCCGGAATCATCGACAAGGCCGTCGCAGCGGCAATACCGGAGTAGGCCCGGCGTGACACTGAACCCAGCTCGTTCCGGACGGAATTCAATTGCCCCACGTTGACGGCATCGGTCGGATTCACACCCGGCGCGAGATTGGTCATGCGACGCTCGTTGCCGGGTGTGCCCACCGAAACGGTATTCGGTTGATCCGCTACCGAACCGGCTCCCAGTGCGACCGAGTTCGCGGCGGTCGCGGACGAATTGTTGCCGATTGCGGTGCTGCCGTTGCCGGAAGCCGATGCATTCTGACCGACGGCGGTGCTGCCTTTACCTGTAGCCGTCGAACCCTGGCCAGTCGCCGTACTATTTTCGCCGGACGCGTGCGAACCCTGGCCCAACGCCGTGCCGTTGACGCCGGATGCGCTCGAATCTTCACCTAGCGCACTAGAGCCTGTTCCAGTTGCAGATCCCAGTTTCCCGCTGCCCTGTGCGACAGCGGTCGACAATGATGTCAGCGATTGCTGTGTGGTGCTGATACCGGTCGACAGCGAACTGATGCCGGTCGATGCGGAGGTGGAGAGTGAACCGACGTTACTGCTGGTCGTGCTCAAACCGGTCGACAGCGAACTGATGCCGGTCGATGTGGAGGTGGAGAGTGAACCGACGTTACTGCTGGTCGTGCTCAAACCGGTCGACAGCGAGCTGATGCCGGTCGATGCGGAGGTGGAGAGGCTCGCGACGTTACTGTTCGTCGTGCTCAGGCTGGTCGAGAGATTGCCGATGCCCGTCGACAGACTGCCTATGCCGGTCGAAGTGGAACTGGACAGGCTCGTCACATTGCCGTTGGTCGTGCTCAAGCCGGTCGACAGCGAACCGACATTGCTATTGGTCGTGCTCAGACCCGCGGAAAGCGAACTGATGCCCGTTGATGTCGACGTGGATAGCGACGACAGTTGGGACACGTTCACGGCATCGGTCGGCTTTATGCCACCGGCGACATTCGCGAGTGCGACGGGCTTTTGCGAGTCGAGGCCGCCCAAGGTAACTTTCGAGTGATCCGCGTTGTCGTACTGGACCGAGTTGGCGACCCCCGTCGACAGCGAGCCAATGTTGCTGTTCGTCGTGCTCAGGCCGGTCGACAGCGAACCGATCCCCGTCGATGCCGAGGTCGACAGACTGCCGACGCTGCTACTGGTCGTACTCAACCCTGTCGAAAGCGAAGTGACGTTGCTGTTCGTTGTACTCAGGCCTGTCGACAGTGAAGTGATGCCCGTCGACGCTGAAGTCGACAGACTGCCGACGCTGCTACTGGTCGTGCTCAGCCCCGTCGACAGCGAACTGATTCCTGTCGATGCCGAAGTCGACAGACTACCGACACTGCTACCAGTCGTACTCAGCCCCGTCGACAGTGAGGTGACGTTGCTGTTCGTTGTACTCAGGCCTGTCGACAGTGAACTAATGCCCGTCGACGCTGAAGTCGACAGACTGCCGACACTGCTGCCGGTCGTACTCAAACCCGTCGACAGTGAACTGATCCCTGTCGATGCTGAAGTCGACAGACTGCCGACACTGCTGCCGGTCGTACTCAAACCCGTCGACAGTGAACTGATTCCAGTCGATGCCGAAGTCGACAGACTGCCGACACTGCTACCCGTCGTACTCAAACCCGTCGAAAGTGAACTGATACCCGTCGACGCTGAAGTCGACAGACTACCGACGCTGCTACCCGTCGTACTCAAACCCGTCGACAGTGAACTGATTCCAGTCGATGCCGAAGTCGACAGACTACCGACGCTGCTGCCGGTCGTGCTCAAACCGGTCGAAAGCGAAGTGACGTTGCTGTTCGTTGTACTCAGGCCTGTCGACAGTGAACCAATGCCCGTCGAGGTTGAAGTCGACAGACTACCGACGCTGCTACCGGTCGTGCTCAAACCGGTCGACAGTGAACTGATCCCCGTCGACGCCGAAGTCGACAGGCTGACAACGCCGCTGCCGGTCGTACTCAGCCCCGTCGAAAGTGAACCGATACCGGTCGAGGTCGACGTGGACAGTGACGCGATGCCCGTCGACGCCGAACTCGACAGACTGCCGACGCTGCTGCCGGTCGTGCTCAGACCAGTCGACAAGCTGCTGATGCCCGTCGAGGTCGATGTGGACAACGAATCCACACCGGTCGAAGTCGACGTGGAGAGACTGGTTAACTGTCCAAAATTGACGGCGTCGCCAGAGGCGGTGCCGTTCGCAAGGTTATTGATCTGGTTATTGTGGAGCAAAACAGTGCTGGTAATACTGACGCCAGTAGTCCCGCCACTAATACTGATGCCACCATTCCCCACAAGGAACAAGGCCCCAGCTCCGCTCGAACCAACATACGCCGCACCAGGACCACCACTTAACCCGGCGTTACCGGTGCTGTTGTTGGTGAGGAGAAACGAGTAGCTACAGGAACCGATTGTGCCAGCATTGCTGGTTCCATTTGATCCTATTCCCCATCCACTAGTGCCCGCCTGATTGCACAATTGGAGCCCCCCTACCCCCGTGGCCTGCGCCCATGCATTTTCAGACGGTCCCCCTATCGCCATAACGGCGGCTATAGCGATCCGGGTAAGCGCCGGCAAACGCGGAGCCGCGAACCCCAGCGTCGACCTCGCTGGTTTGCCCCGTGCAGAGAAGAGCTCCGATACGGCAACCCACGCACCCAGCGCTTCACTCCAGATCGATCTATAGGTCCTGTTCATGTTTGTTCTTCAAAAATCATCGCCTTCTGCGTCTGATCCATGAAGCGGAACAAGGTATCAAAACTCAGGCTAAGTGCGCGACGTGGTGTACGAGGAGAATTTCGGAAGGAATCGAAATTATTCCAAGGTCGCCGAAGCCATTCATGAACAATTGTTTCTCTCCTCGTCGAAATCCACTGGCGGGCACTCTTCAAAGATCACTTCCGGTTCATGAACGGCGCTAAAAACTCCGACGCGAGTTCGTTCGAAAACTCCTGCGCGTCGGTCAGACGCAGATCGGACATGTCCGACTGAAAATCGTACGGCTTCTGCCTGCGTTGTTTGTTCTGATGCGCAAGGACCTGTTGATCGATCGTCGATCTGAGATGCGTCATGTGATGCAGCATCTGGCTAATCACGTCCTGCATGCCGCCGATGACATTGCTCGCGTTGAACGACGGCGCAATCGACATGCTCGCCACCGCGCTCATGAAAGGTGCGGCCATCGCCGCACTCACGTCTTCTCCGCATCGATGCGCGACCATGCATGCAGCGAGAATCTCATTGAGATCGATCATTCGAAACTCCTATGACCAGGACAAAGGAAAGGTGACGCATATGCACGGATCGTCGATGCTGCGACACCACCGTTGACATGCAAGCGACTGACGCAGCCCGAACCCTATCCGCGATGGACTGGTCGACGCCTGCCACGCGATTCGAATGTTGCCGAGCGCGCCGCGTTCTGCTCCATCGGCGTCCGCCGCCACGGTATCCATCAGTCAAAAAAAGACCGCGGGCATCGCTGCCCGCGGTCTTCTCGATACCACCATCGGTCCAATCAATCAGTGCCGAATTTCGGCGAATGCGGGCCGTACAACAAACCGCTCGGTGGCCCCGCGGACAACAACCGCTGACTCGTTAGCCCGGCGACTGCAACACTGTCATCGGACAGCGTGTGCGCGATCTGTTTGGCCGCCACCTGCGCCAGCAGGCCGATCAATCCGAACGCGTTGACGTTGACGTTGCCGCCCAGTTCCTTGCCGGTTGCAGTGGCCAGGCCCTGCCAGAGCACGTCGCCCGTTCTCAGGTCGACGAGTTTTGCCGATGCGCTAACGACCGTCGTACTGTCGATCACCTTGTACACCGAACCGTACTGGGTCACCTTGGTGTAGAGCGCAGCGTCGGCACCGAAGATATCGCGTAGCTTCGCGGGCGCAACCGCCTGAATATCCGTCGCTGCAGTGAGGCCGTTAAATTTGAACGTCTCTTCCATCGGTGCAACGGGAATCACGTAGTAACCCGACTCGGCCAGCGGCTCTGTTACCTGCGACAGCAGACCGAAGGTCGCTTTCACGTCCGACGTTTCATTCACCGGCGGCAACACCAGAATGGAGCGCGGCTGGCTCTTCCTGAACGCGGTGTAATCGGGACGCTGAACGGGATGCGCACATGCGGCAAGCAGCGTCAGCACGGAGACTGCGGATAGAAGCTTCAATGACATGTGTTTGAACATGGCGGCCTCTTATTGTGATTTGGACTTCTTCAACAGGAAGTCCATATAGGTCGACGATTCCGGGAACGACTGCTTTTCAGCCTCGAATTCCTGCACAGATTGCTGATCCTTCCCGACACTCGCGTACAACATGCCGAGGTGCGCATGGAATCCCGGCGGCGGCCGGTTGCCCTTCGCACGGATCTGTTGCAGCGCTTTCTCGAGCGCGTCGATCTGTTCCTGCGGCCCCGTTTGCGCCTCGAAGTATTCGTAGACCTGCGGCTGGTAGCCATCCCATTGATACAGCAGCGGCGTCGAATTGTTTGCCGCGCAACCCGTCAATAAAATCCCCGTGGCGACGAGCGGCAGCCCGACGCCTTTCATTGAAATCCTGGTCTTCATATGATTTGCTTTTTAGCGGATGAATGGGCGTGTCCGATCGCTTTATTTGACTACCTTATCTGGCTACGCCAAGCGCGCCTGCGTCGACCTGCTGGACGAGATGATTGACGGCTTCCTGGATCGCGAGATCGAGCACCTTGCCGTTGAGCGTGGAGTCGTAGCTCGCGGTTCCACCGAAGCCGATGACTTCGCGGTTCGACAGTCTGTATTCACCCGCGCCCTGGGCCGACAGCACGACTTCGGAAGTCGTCGTGTTGACGATATTGAGGCTGACCTTCGCATACGCCACCTGCTGTTTCGCGCGCCCGAGAATGCCGAACAGTTCCTGGTCGCCTACTTCTTTACGCCCAAACTCGGTGACGTCCCCCGTCACGACGAAATTCGCGCCCTTCACGGCCTGGGCTTTTTTCAGAAACCCCGCTTCCTGTTTGATCTCTTCCAGATTGTCGCGATCGAGCACGTTGAAACGTCGGCTCTGCTGTAGGCTGGTGATCAGAATCGTCTTGGCCTGGCCGCCAAGGCGGTCGATGCCATCCGAAAAAATGCCGCGCATATAGCTCGAACGGTTATCGAACTTGCCGACTGCGATTTCAGTCGGCTTGCCCGTAAACGGTGTTTGCGCGCTGCTGATGACGGGCACGGGCAACGACTGCGACGATTCGGTCGCGCAACCGCTCAATGCAGCCGCAACCGCCGTCGCTACGATTAACGCGCGACGACTCTTCTGTGTTTTCAAATGGATCTCCTCGTTAAGTTGCAAAGAAAGCGATTGCGGGATCGCCGACGTCGATGGACACCGACGTCGGCGATCCCGCAGCCCGTCAAAAATTTGCCTCGTGGCATGAAGGCCGACCGCGATGTAGCCGATCGAAGCGCCTGTGGTTTTTTGCGAATGCAGCCTGTTTTACACGCGCCGCCAGGTGCTGTTGTGAACTTTTGTGCCGATCGAAAAGAGGGTGATACCCATAACGTACCGATCGTCCTGAACCTCGAGGGTCAAGGATTATCAAATGCCGATATCGCGCAATACGACGTGAATCGCATTGCGCGAAAAGCGATACGTTATGGATGTGACTTGATACGCGCCACGACGAAATCTACGTGGACGGCGGAGAGTACTTTTGGGAGAGTTGCTGGAACAGATAATCTGGCGAGAAATCGCAGAAAGACCTGTCGGATAAAACCGGGAATGACCGTCATCGAAGCCGGCCATTCCGGCTATCTTTTTTGTAGAGATCGACGCTTTTGAGGCGCCCCGGCGCGAGGAACATGATTATGCTCGCGCGCTTCTAGCTCGGCGGCGGTGAGCAGTATGGATTTATTCCAGTCGCGCCGGCTTACGCCAGACGCGCAGAAAAATTCACTCTGCTCAATGTGCCGCCGGGTCTTTTAATTGGTGCCGGCTGCAGGACTCGAACCCGCCACCTCATGATTACAAGTCAAGCGCTCTACCTGATGAGCTAAGCCGGCATGAGGCCGTGATTTTACTTCATTTCACGACCTTGAGGTGACCGCGTCCACTGCCCTTCGAACCGTCGTCGTCAGGACGCGGATCGTCGTTTTCATCCGCGGCCGCGGGCGCATCGTGACTGGCTTCCGCAACGTGCAGACCGCTGTCGCCAGGCGTCGCCGCGCTGTCTTCCAGTGGCTCGTCGGTACCGGAATCGGCTGCCTCGCCGCCCGCCGAATCGACGGGAAACGCCATGCCCTGACCGTTCTCACGCGCGTAGATCGCCAGCACGTTCGCGACCGGCACCTCGATCTTGTGCGACTTGCCTGAGAAACGCGCGCTGAACTCGATCCATTCATTGCCCATCTGCAACTGGCTCGTCGCCTCGAAGCTGATGTTCAGCACGATCTCGTTGTCGCGCACGAACTGCCGCGGCACACGGGTCTGGTTGTCGACCCGCACCGCGATGTGCGGCGTATAGCCGTTGTCCGTGCACCACTCGTACAACGCGCGAAGCAGATACGGCTTGGTGGAAATCTCTTGCATCAACGATCCTCTTCCCGGGCGGCGTATCACGCACCGTTGCGCGATACGCTGTCCTCAAAGCCGGCTCAGCGGCGCATCACCTTTTCCGACGGCGTCAGCGCTTCGATATAAGCCGGACGGCTGAAAATACGCTCGGCGTACTTCATCAGCGGCGCCGCGTTCTTCGACAGCTCTATACCGTAATGATCCAGACGCCACAGCAGCGGTGCGATCGCGACGTCGAGCATCGAGAACTCTTCGCCGAGCATGTACTTGTTCTTCAGGAAGATCGGCGCGAGCTGCGTCAGACGATCGCGAATGGCGACGCGCGCCTTCTCGTGATTCTTCTCGGCGGCCTTGCCCTTCTCGTTCTCGAGCGTGCCGACATGCACGAACAGCTCTTTCTCGAAGTTCAGCAGGAACAGCCGCGCGCGCGCGCGTTGCACCGGATCGGCGGGCATCAGCTGCGGATGCGGGAAGCGCTCGTCGATGTACTCGTTGATGATGTTCGATTCGTACAGAATCAGATCCCGTTCAACGAGAATCGGCACCTGACCATACGGATTCATCACCGCGATGTCTTCCGGTTTGTTGAACAGGTCGACGTCGCGAATCTCGAAGTCCATGCCCTTTTCGAACAGCACCAGCCGGCAACGCTGGGAGAACGGGCAAGTTGTGCCGGAATACAGAACCATCATAATTTGCGTTTCCTCAAAAAACTGAAAGGCCAGCGTGCGAAAAAACCGTCCTGCAGGTTTTTCCTGGCGCCGGCCCCACGCCCGTCAGAGCGTGACTATTTGATATCTTTCCAGTACGCGGCGTTCAATCGCCACGTCAAAAAGCACAGGACGCCGAGGAACAGAAGCACCCAGACGCCAAGCTGCTTCCGGGTTTTCTGTGTGGGTTCGGACATCCACGAGAGGTAAGCCACGAGGTCGGCCACAGACGAATCATAATCCACCGGCGAAAGTGTCCCCGCCGAGACCTGCTGGAAGCCCACGAACTTGTGGATCTTCTCGCCATTCTCCGGATCGACCGAATCCTCGAACTTCGCCGTGCGCTGCCCCTGCAGCTGCCACAGCACGTGAGGCATGCTCACGTTTTCGTACACCATGTTGTTCCAGCCGGTTGGCCGCGTATTGTCGCGATAGAAGCTGCGCAGATACGTGTACAGCCAGTCGCGATTGCGCGCCCGCGCTTCCACCGACAGATCGGGCGGCGTCGCACCGAAAAACGCCTTCGCGTCCTCGGGGCGCATCGCGACGGACATCGTATTGCCGACCTTGTCCGTCGTGAACAACAGGTTTGCCTCGATCTCCTTCTGCGAAATGCCGATGTCCGTCAACCGGCTATAGCGCATCAGGTTCGCACTGTGGCAATTCAGGCAATAGTTTACAAACAATTGCGCACCGTGCTGCAGGGAGACGAGATTTTCGAGGTTATCGGGAGCGCGGTCGAGGGGAAAATTTTCATCCGCATGAACCGGCGTACCGAGCAGCGCACAGGCGACCGCCAGCGAAGCGGCGCCGGCCCGTACGAGCGTCGACAGTAATTTTTTCATCTTCGTGTTCTCCTCGCTCGCTATTAATGGGGCTTGAACCGCACGCGCTCGGGCGGCTGCTTGAACTTGCCAAGCGGCGTCCAGAACGGCATGCCGAGGAAAAACGCGAAGTAGATCAACGCGCAGACCTGCGCGATCAACGTCCGGGTGGGCGACACGGGCTGCGTTCCGAGGAATCCCAGCGTCAGGAAAATCAGCACGAAGATTCCATAGAACACCTTGTGGAAGAACGGCCGGTAGCGGATCGACTTCACCGGCGACCGGTCGAGCCACGGCAGGAAGAACAGCGACACCACCGCGCCGCCCATCACGACCACGCCCCAGAACTTCGATTGGGTGAAGTACATCGCGAGGATCACCAGCACCGCAAGTACCGGCAAGCCGATCTTGAACTTGCCGCGCGCGCGCACCAGCGCGACCAGACCCAGCAACGCGATCACGATCATCAGCACGATCTTGAACGGGTCGGTGGTTGCACGCAGCATCGCGTAGAACGCGGTGAAGTACCACACTGGCGCGATTTCCGGCGGCGTCTGCAGCGGGTTCGCGGGGACGAAGTTGTTCGCCTCGAGGAAGTAGCCACCCATCTCCGGCGCGAAGAAGACGATCGCCGCGAAGATCAGCAGGAACACCGACACACCCATCAGATCGTGCACCGAGTAGTACGGATGGAACGGGATGCCGTCGAGCGGGATGCCGTTCGCGTCCTTCTTCGCCTTGATCTCGATCCCGTCCGGGTTGTTCGACCCGACCTCGTGCAGTGCCACCAGGTGGGCCACGACGAGACCGATCAGCACGAGCGGAATCGCGATCACGTGGAACGCGAAGAAGCGGTTCAGCGTGACGTCCGATACGACGTAGTCGCCGCGAATCCACAGCGACAGGTCCGGCCCGATGAACGGAATCGCCGAGAATAGGTTCACGATCACCTGCGCGCCCCAGAACGACATCTGCCCCCACGGCAGCAGGTAGCCGAAGAACGCCTCGGCCATCAGGCACAGGAAGATCGCGCAGCCGAAGATCCACACGAGCTCGCGCGGCTTGCGGTACGAGCCGTACAGCAGCCCGCGGAACATGTGCAGATACACGACGACGAAGAACATCGACGCGCCGGTGGAATGCAGGTAGCGGATCAGCCAGCCCCACGGCACTTCGCGCATGATGTACTCGACCGACGCGAACGCGAGCGTCGCATCGGGCTTGTAGTTCATCACGAGGAAGATGCCCGTGACGATCTGCAGCACGAGCACCATCAGCGCGAGCGAGCCGAAGAAGTACCAGAAGTTGAAGTTCTTCGGTGCGTAGTACTCGGAGACATGGGCCTTCCACGTCGACGTCAACGGAAAGCGCCGGTCGATCCATCCGACCAGCCCGGTTGTCTCCACCTCTTTTTCGATCGCCATTTACGCTTCTCCTTTCTCGTCCTTGCCGATCACGACCCGGGTGGCGGACGTGAACATATAGGGCGGGATATCCAGGTTCTGCGGCGCGGGTTTGTTCTTGAAGACGCGGCCGTCCAGATCGTAGGTCGAGCCGTGACAGGGGCACAGGAAGCCGCCTGGCCAGTCGTCGGGAAGATTGGGCTGTGGCCCCTCCTGGAAGCGCGGTGTCGGCGTGCAGCCCAGATGCGTACACACCGCGACAACGATAAGGATGTTCTTGTGTTCGACCCGCGAGCGGAATTCGTTGTTGCAGTACGCCGGCAACGGCATGGAAAACGGATGTTGAGTATAGGGATCGGCCAGTTCTTTATCGGCTTTCTGGACGTCGGCCAGCATCTCGTCGGTGCGATTCAGGATCCATACCGGCTTGCCGCGCCATGCGACGGTCAGCATGTCGCCGGGCTTCAAATCGCTGATATCGACTTCGACCGGTGCGCCGGCCGCCTTGGCTTTTTCAGATGGTGCAAACGAACTCACAAACGGTACGACAGTGGCAACACCTCCTACGCCACCTACTACGGTCGTCGCAATCAGCCAGGTACGGCGGCTGCCGTCGACGCGTTCACTTTCTTTGTCTCGCATCACATCGCCCCACTTCTGAGTTGGATTTTTCCGTCAAGTCGTTCTACCGCCGCTAGTTTGCTCGAATGGAGTCGGCATTTACAAGGGGCCATTGCCAAAAACCGTGCGAAGTCCTTGATATGTCAGGGTTTTCCCGCACGGATCGCAAACTTTTTGTCACCTCCTTTTAAGCGTTCTCTGGGTATTTCGATCCTTTTCTTCAAGTAATTCACACTGGATTGTCGATATCGATAAACAGGTGTTCGATATCGAATCGCTCCGAAATATGCGTACCGAGTGCCTGCACGCCGTAACGCTCGGTCGCATGATGCCCGGCTGCGATAAACGCGACGCCGCTTTCGGCGGACGCATGCGCGACCGGCTCGGACACTTCGCCGGTCAGGTAGACGTCCACGCCGGCTTCGATCGCGGCGTCGAAGTAGCCCTGTGCACCGCCGGTGCACCAGCCGATCCGGCGCAGTTCGCGGTCCGGGTCGCCGAATACGAGCGGCGTGCGGCCGAGCGTCTGCTCGATCTCGGCCGCGAAATGCGCGAGCGTGATGGGCATCGGCAACGTGCTGAGCCAGCCGAGCCGGTTGTCGCCGAAGCGGGCGTCGTCGGGAATCAGGTCGAGTCGCGCGCCGAGCTGCGCGTTGTTGCCGTACAGCGGGTGGTCGTCGAGCGGCAGATGAAACGCGAACAGATTGAGGTCGTTCGCGAGCAGCAGCTTCAGGCGCCGGTATTTGCGCCCGGTGATCTGCGGCGCCTCGTTGCGCCAGAAGTACCCGTGGTGGACCAGCACGGCGTCCGCGCCCCAGTCCAGCGCCGCTTCGAGAAACGCCAGCGAGGCGGTCACGCCGGTCGCGATCTTGCCGATCCGCCGACGCCCTTCCACCTGCAGCCCGTTCGGGCAGTAGTCCTTGAACCGCGCGGTTTCGAGCACGTTGTTCAAGTACAATTCCAGTTCGATCCGATCCATATAAACCTCTAATCTTTCAGATGCTTAGACGCTTTTGGCTGTTTTTCGCCCAAGCGGTGACCGTGCTGCTGGCGCTGATGTTCATCGTTGCGACCCTCAAACCGCAATGGCTGCAGCGCCAGGGGCAGTTCGGCAAACAGCTCGCCGAGCCGATCGTCGCGCTGCGGGAGGTGGCCCCAGGCATCGGTGGGGGCCCGGCGCAGGCGTCGTATGCGGATGCAGCCAACAAGGCGATGCCCGCGGTCGTCAACGTGTTCTCCAGCAAGGACGGATCGCTGCCGCCCGACCCACGGGCGAAGGATCCGCTGTTTCGCTATTTCTTCGGCGACAGGAACAACAACCGCAAGCAGCAGGAACAGCCCGCGGCCAACCTGGGCTCGGGTGTCATCGTGAGTTCGGAAGGTTACATTCTAACGAACCAGCACGTCGTCGACGGTGCAGACCAGATCGAAATCGCACTGTCCGACGGCCGCACCACCAACGCGAAGGTGATTGGCGTCGATCCGGAAACGGATCTGGCGGTGCTGAAGATCAACATGACGAACCTGCCCACCATCACGCTCGGCCGGATGGACCAGACCCGCGTCGGCGACGTCGTGCTCGCGATCGGCAATCCGTTCGGCGTTGGCCAGACGGTGACGATGGGCATCGTCAGCGCGCTCGGCCGCAATCACCTCGGCATCAACACGTTCGAGAACTTCATCCAGACCGACGCCGCGATCAACCCGGGCAACTCGGGCGGTGCGCTCGTCGACGTGAACGGCAACCTGCTCGGCATCAATACGGCAATTTACTCGCGCTCGGGCGGCTCGCTCGGCATCGGCTTCGCGATTCCCGTATCGACTGCGCGCAGTGTGCTCGAAAGCATCATCACGACCGGCTCGGTCACGCGCGGCTGGATCGGCGTCGAACCGCAGGATGTGACGCCGGAAATCGCCGAATCGTTCGGGCTCGAGCAGAAGTCGGGCGCGATCGTCGCAGGGGTGCTGAAGGGCGGCCCGGCGGACAAGGCCGGCATCAAGCCGGGCGACATCCTCGTGAGCGTGAACGGGCAGGACATCACCGACACCACGCGTCTGCTGAACGTGATCGCGCAGATCAAGCCCGGCACCGACGCGAAGGTGCACGTCGTGCGCAAGAACCGCGAACTCGATCTGAACGTGACGATCGGCAAGCGCCCGCCGCCGCCGAAGCAGGCCACCGACGACAACAACGGCGACGACAACAACGACAGCGACGGCGGTTGATTGGCGGCGTCGCTTGAGCGGCCGACGCTACGCGTGCATTGACCAATAAAAAGGGCAGCCACATCGGCTGCCCTTTTTCATTCAGTCCCTGCGCCACCCTCAACCCGCAGCGTTCTCCTCGTCAGCTGCCGGCGCCGGCTTGCCGACGAACAGCCGCGCGGCGATGATCCCAGCCTCGTACAGCACGATCAGCGGCACCGCGAGAATCAGCTGCGAGAAGACGTCCGGCGGCGTCACCACGGCGGACACGATGAACGCGCCGACGATCACGTACGGCCGGATCTCCTTCAGCTTCTTCACGGTCAGGATGCCCATGCGCACCAGCAGCACGACGACGATCGGCACTTCGAACGTCACGCCGAACGCGAGGAACATCGTCAGCACGAAGCTCAGGTAGTTGTCGATGTCGGTGGTCATTTCCGCACCGAGCGGCGCGTTGTAGTGCGCCATCACGCGGAAGATGGTCGGGAAAACGACGAAATACGCGAACGCCATCCCGCAGAGGAACAGCGTATAGCTGCTCGCGACGAGCGGCATGACCAGCTTCTTCTCGTGCTGGTACAGCCCTGGCGCGACGAACGCCCAGATCTGGTACAGCACGATCGGCAGCGCGATCACGAACGCGACGAGCATCGTCACCTTCATCGGCACGAAGAACGAGCCGGTGACGTCCGTGACGATCATCTTGCCGTCCTTCGGCAGGTTCATCATCAGCGGCCGCGCGAGCAGCCGGAAAATGTCCGGCGCCCAGTACACGAGCCCGATGAACACGACGATGACGGAAATGCCGGCGCGAATGATGCGGTCGCGCAATTCGACGAGATGCGAGATGAAGGTCTCTTCGTTGCCTTCGCTCTGGGTCTGCTGGGGGTCGCTCACGACGGCCCTCGGTAGGAAATGGGGGAGAGGGAGACGGCGGACACGCGGGACATCAGAGGAAGCGGGTCGGGCGGCGCAGGCTCGCCGGCGTATGCCGCGCGACACGCGCCGCCCCCGACTGCACGCGCGTTCGGCGTGTCGTGGCGCGCTTGTACCACGTCGGCATCGCCGCCTGCTTCACGCGCCAGTTCTTGCGCTTCGGCGCGGCCGAGTAGCTGCTGCGCCATGGCGTGCTGTCCGCCGCCACGCCGTCGCCGGCCTGCATCGCCGCGCCACCGACGACGCTCGACGACACCGACGTCCCGGCGTTCCACGCGTCGTTGATCTCGGATTCGTGCTTGCGCAGATTGTCGTGAACCGCCGTGCTGGCATTCTGCGCGGCCGATTCGAACTCGGTCTTCATGCGCCGCAGTTCGTCGAGTTCGATTTCGCGCGTGACTTCGGCCTTCACGTCGTTGATGTAGCGCTGCGCGCGCCCGAACAGCGCGCCGGCCGTCCGCGCGACGCGCGGCAACCGTTCGGGTCCGAGCACGACCAGTGCGACGACGCCGATCAGCGCCATCTTGGTTAGACCGAGATCCAGCATGAGTCGGAGGTTCCGTCAGTGCGCGTGCAACCGCGGCTTAGCGGGAATCGCCGGAATGCGGCGCCTTTTCCTTCGCGTCGACGTCGACGGTACCGGCACGCGGCAGTTCGCGCTGCGTGCCCGGCGCGTCGGCGCCCGCTTCGCTTTCCTTCATGCCTTCCTTGAAACCCTTCACCGCGCCACCCAGATCGCTGCCGATATTGCGCAGTTTCTTCGTGCCGAACACGAGTGCGACGATCACCAGGACGATCAACCAGTGCCAAATGCTAAACGAACCCATGAAAACTCTCCTTAACCCTGCTGTCGCGGGTCACCGCGACGGAAAAACTGTCTGCCCTGCGGCCGACGGCGCGCCATTATCGCGTGCGATCGGGTCGGCGGCATTACAGCGATGTAACGGGCGCAGCCTGCTACTCCCCGCCCGTCGCCACTAGCCCATCCGTTGCCACGGACGTGGGCCCGCGATCAGGTGCGCGTGCAGGTGATAGACCTCCTGCCCGCCGCCAGGGCCCGTATTGATCACCGTGCGGAAACCGGTCTCGCCGCCCGTGTACGCGACGCCCAGCTGCTTCGCGAGACGCGCAACCAGGATCATCATTTTACCAAGCAGCGGCGCGTCGCTTTCGGTGCAGTCCGACAGCGTGGCGATGTGCTTGCGTGGAATCACGAGCACATGGGTTTCAGCCGCCGGATGAATGTCGCGAAACGCGACGAACTCGTCGTCTTCGTGAATCCGGGTCGACGGAATGTCGCCCGCGGCGATCTTGCAAAAAAGGCAGTTCGGGTCGTGGCTCATGGTTTTCCTGATGCACGGCGCGCGGAGCGTCAGAGCAGCGCGCGCGAATTCTGCAGCGGCTTGCCGTCGTACAGGTACAGCCAGCCTTTGATGATACGGTACAACGTCCAGATTCCGACAGCCCAGAGGATCGGAATGCCGATCAGCAGCAGGAATAGCGCGACGCCGATCAGATAGCCGAGCAACGCCCACCAGAAGGTGCGGATCTGCCAGTCGAAATGCGCTTCGTATGGCGTGCCGATCACATCTGCCCGCTTCACGTAGTTGATGATGATCGCGATGATTCCCGACACGCCGCCGGTCAGGTAGTGCACCGCGTACAGCCCGTAGAGCACGTGCGTCAGCGTGCGCAGGCTGCGCTCGCGGTCGGATTCAGAAGCGTTCCTGTAAGACGGCGGCGGATACCCGCCCTGCGACTGTTCCATGCCTGCCTCCTCCTTCCGGTGCAATCTTTCGTGCGCGATTGGGTACGCGAACGCTGACCGCTGATCAATCGCCGTTCTGCTCGCGCTCGCGGCTCTTGCGCAGCGCCTTTTCCTCGATGCCCGATGTGCCTTCGCGACGCTCGAGTTCAGCGAGGACATCCGCGGGGCTGAGGTCGAAATGCGACAGCATCACGAGACAATGAAACCACAGATCCGCGACTTCGCTGACGAGCGCGGTCGGCGCGCCGCCCTGGCGCACGTCCTTTGCGGCGAGCACGACCTCGGTCGCCTCTTCGCCGATCTTCTTGAGTACCGCGTCATCGCCCTTGTGAAACAGGCGCGCAACGTACGAAGCATCGGGATCGCCGCCCTTGCGGCTGTCGATAATCGCCGCGAGGCGCAGCAGGGTATCGTTCGTCGATTGCGAGATTTGCGTCATTTGTAGATCTGTTCGGGGTCTTTCAATACCGGCTCGACGGCCGTCCAGTCGCCGTCGTCGACGGTGCCTTCGAATTTCTGGAAGAAGCAGGAGTGACGGCCCGTATGGCACGCGATGCCCGACACCTGCTCGACCTTCAGCAACACGACGTCCTCGTCGCAGTCGAGCCGCACTTCGTGGACGTGCTGTACGTGGCCCGACTCTTCGCCCTTGAACCACAGCCGCTGGCGCGAGCGCGAGAAATACACCGCGCGGCCAGTCTCGATGGTCTTCGCGAGCGCCTCGCGGTTCATCCACGCGAACATCAGCACGTCGTTCGTCGACGCTTCCTGCGCGATCACCGGCACGAGGCCGTTCGCGTCCCATCTCACCTTGTCGAGCCAGCTGCCCGGAGAATTCGCCACGTCACATCCTCACTGAAATGCCCTGACCGGCCATGAAACGCTTGGCCTCGCCGACGGTGTGCTCGCCGTAGTGGAAGATGCTCGCCGCGAGCACCGCATCGGCGTGGCCGTCCTTGATGCCGTCCGCGAGATGCTGCAGCGAACCGACGCCGCCCGACGCGATCACCGACACCGGTACCGCGTCCGATACCGCGCGCGTGAGCGCGAGGTCGAAGCCGCTCTTCGTGCCGTCGCGGTCCATGCTGGTGAGCAGGATTTCGCCCGCGCCGAGTTCGGCCATTTTGCGCGCCCATTCGACAGCGTCGAGGCCGGTTGCCTTGCGGCCGCCGTGCGTGAACACTTCCCAGCGCGGCGTTTCGTGATCGGCGGACACGCGCTTCGCGTCGATCGCGACGACGATGCACTGCGAGCCGTATTTGTCGGTCGCGTCGCGCACGAGCTGCGGATTCGCGACCGCCGACGAATTCATGCTGATCTTGTCCGCGCCCGCGTTCAACAGACGCCGCACGTCTTCGACCGCGCGCACGCCGCCGCCAACCGTCAGCGGAATGAACACCTGCGACGCGACGGCCTCGATGATCGGCAGGATCAGGTCGCGCTGGTCGGACGTTGCGGTGATGTCGAGAAAGGTGAGTTCGTCGGCGCCCTGGTCGTCGTAGCGGCGCGCGATTTCGACCGGGTCGCCCGCGTCGCGCAGTTCGACGAAGTTGACGCCCTTCACCACGCGGCCGGCCGTGACGTCGAGACAGGGGATGATGCGTTTAGCTAGAGCCATGATCTTGCCAATGCGTTGCGAATACCGCCGATGAAGAAGACGGGCAGATGTGGCACCGGGCCGCCGAAGCTGCACGACAGCCACACACGAAACGGAAGCGCTGCGGGAAGCAGCGCCGCCCGTCAGGCGTCGTCCGATTCGCGCAGGCGATCGGCGTGCGTCTGCGCGGCGGAGAAATCGAGATCGCCCGAATAGATCGCGCGTCCGCAGATCACGCCTTCGATGCCTTCGCCCTCGACCTCGCACAGCGATTCGATATCGGTCAGATTCGACAGTCCGCCGCTCGCGATCACCGGAATCTTCACCGCGCGCGCGAGGCGCACGGTCGCGTCGATGTTGATGCCCTGGAGCATGCCGTCGCGGCCGATGTCCGTGTAGATGATCGACTCGCAGCCGTAGTCCTCGAACTTGCGCGCGAGGTCGACCACCTCGTGGCCGGTCAGCTTGCTCCAGCCGTCGGTGGCAACCTTGCCGTCCTTCGCGTCGAGCCCGACGATGATGTGACCGCCGAACGCCGTGCACGCTTCCTGCAGAAAGCCCGGATTCTTCACCGCCGCAGTGCCGATGATGACGTACGACAGGCCGTCGTCCAGATAGCGCTCGATCGTGTCGAGATCGCGGATGCCACCGCCCAGCTGCACCGGAATCTCGTTGCCGACTTCCGCGATGATCGCGCGGATCGCCTCCTCGTTCTTCGGCTTGCCGGCGAACGCGCCGTTCAGGTCGACGAGGTGCAGCCGCCGCGCACCGCGCTCGACCCAGTGGCGGGCCATCGCCGCCGGCTCCTCGGAGAAAACTGTCGCCTGGTCCATATCACCTTGTTTGAGGCGTACACACTGACCGTCTTTCAGGTCGATGGCGGGGATCAGCAGCATAGCAATCGGATGGTGTCTGGGAAGAAATGGGAGATCGGCCGGCACGGCACGGCGGCGCGCCGTTCCGCTAGTTTAGTACATCTCTTTCGGCGCCCCCGGCCCGTACGGATAGCCGGCGGCGCGCAAGCGGCACCGCGGACGGCATCGCCCAGCAGGCGCGGCGCGTTCATGGGTTCCAGTGGACGAAGTTGCGGTACATCCGCAAGCCCGCGTCGGCGCTCTTTTCAGGGTGAAACTGGGTCGCAAAAATGTTATCCCGCGCCACGGCCGACGTAAAGGCCACGCCGTACACGGTCTCGCCGGACGTATGCGCGGCATCGGCCGGTACAACGTAATAGCTGTGCACAAAATAGAAGAAGCTGCCGTCCGCAACGCCGTCCCACAGCGGATGCGGCTGCGCCTGGCGCACGCGGTTCCAGCCCATCTGCGGCACCTTGAAGCGCGAGCCGTCGTCCTGCACCTGGCCTTCGAGTTCGAAGCGCACGACCTTGCCGGGCAGCAGCCCGAGGCCGCACGTATCGCCTTCGGCACTCCAGTCGAACAGCATCTGCTCGCCGACGCACACGCCCATCAGCGGCTTGCTGCGCGACGCTTCGACCACCGCTTCCTGCAGCCCCGATTCGCCGAGGCAGCGCATGCAGTCCGGCATCGCGCCCTGACCCGGCAGCACGACGCGGTCCGCCGAGCGGATCGCGTCCGGCTGGTCGACGATCGCCACGTCGGCCTCGGGCGCCGCCTTTCTGAGTGCCTGGGCGACCGAACGCAGGTTGCCCATTCCGTAATCCACAATCGCTATCGAAGTCTTCATCTCAAGTTAGGCAGCAACGCCTTCAATCCGTCGACGATGAACTCCACCGCCAGCGCCGACAACATCAAACCCATGAGCCGCGTCCCGATATTGATGCCCGTCTGCCCGACCCAGCGGGCGATCGGCTCGGCAAGCCGCAGCGAAAAAAAACAGATCGCCGCGAGCACCGCGCCGATCGCGACCAGACTGATCCGGTCGTACCAGTGCGCGGAGCCGGCGGCATACACGATGACCGTGCTGATCGCGCCCGGCCCCGTGAGCAGCGGAATGGCGAGCGGCACCACGGCGACGCTGTTCTTCTGCTCGGCCTCGTCGCGCTCTTCGGGCGTCGAGCGCGAATTGCCGATCTGCGCGTTCAGCATGTTGACCGCCATCAGCAGCATGATGATGCCGCCGCCGACTTCAAGCGAACCGACCGAAATGCCGAAGAAGCTGATGATCTGCTGTCCGAGCATCGTCGTGATGGCGATCACGCAGAACACCGAGATCGCCGCGACGCGGATGGTGCGCTTGCGCTCCGCTCCCGACTGCTGCGACGTGAGGCTCAAAAAGAACGGTATCGCGCCGACCGGATTGATCAGCGCGAGCAACGAAATAAACGACTTGGTGATGTCCATCGCACGCCGGACGCGCTGATGCGCAACCCGGTCCGCTTCGTCAGGGGTTCGGGCGGCCTACAGGCTGCCCTTGGTCGACGGAATCTGCCCCGCCGCGCGCTCGTCCAGCTCGACTGCCATCCGCAGTGCCCGGCCGAATGCCTTGAACACCGTTTCCATCTGGTGGTGGGCGTTCAGGCCGCGCAGGTTGTCGATGTGCAGTGTCACGCCCGCGTGATTGACGAAGCCGCGGAAAAATTCGATGGACAGGTCGACGTCGAACGTACCGATCCGCGCACGCGTGAACGGCACGTGGAATTCGAGCCCCGGACGCCCCGAGAAATCGATCACGACGCGCGACAGCGCTTCGTCGAGCGGCACGTACGCGTGGCCGTAGCGGCGGATGCCCTTACGGTCGCCGATCGCCTTCGCGACGGCTTGCCCCAGCGTGATGCCGACGTCTTCGACCGTGTGATGGTCGTCGATATGCAGGTCGCCATGCGCCTCGATGTCGAGATCGATCAGCCCGTGACGGGCGATCTGGTCGAGCATGTGATCGAGGAACGGCACGCCGGTCGCAAGCTTCTGCTGGCCGGTGCCGTCGAGGTCGATCTTGACACGGATCTGCGTTTCGCTGGTATTGCGAACGACTTCCGCAAGGCGCATGGTGAATCCTCGAATCGAACTTGAAAGTGGGTGACGCGAAATAGAGGGAATGCCGCGGCGTTGGCGCAGCGGCTCAGTGCAACACAAGTTTCAGCGCGGCGAGCATCTGTGCGTTCTGCTCGGGCGAACCCACGGTCAGACGCACACAATTCTCCAGCAATGGGTGCATTTTACTCACGTTTTTCACCAGAATTCGCGCAGTAAGCAGCGTTTCGAACGCCACCGACGCATCCGGCACCCGCACCAGCAGGAAATTGCCCGCGCTCGGGAACACTTCGACGCCCGGCAGCCGCGCGACCGCGTGCGCCAGTGTCGTGCGCTCGTCGCGCAGCTGCGCGGCCTGTGCGTCGAGTACGTCGACATGATCGAGCATGAAATCGGCGGTCGCCTGGGTCAGCACGTTCGTGTTGTACGGTGGCCGCACCTTGTCGAACTCGGTCAGCCACGCGGGCCGGCCGGCGAGATAGCCGAGGCGGATCCCGGCGAGGCCGAGCTTCGACACGGTGCGCATCACGACGACGTTGTCGAACTGGTCGGCACGCGGCATCCAGCTGTGCTGCGCGAACGGCTGGTACGCCTCGTCGATCACGACGAGGCTGCGCCCGGCGGCGGCGATGATGCGCTCCATGTCGGCCGGATCGAACAGCGTGCCGGTCGGGTTGTTCGGATACGCGAGGTAGACGACGGCCGGCGCATGCTCGGCGATCGCGGCGATCATCGCGTCGGTGTCGAGCGTGAAATCGGCGTTCAGCGGCACCCCGACGAATTCGAGATGCGCGAACTTCGCCGACAGCTGGTACATCACGAAGCCCGGCACCGGCGCGAGCACCTTCGCGCCCGGCTTCGCGCACGCAAGCGAAATGATGCTGATGATCTCGTCCGAGCCGTTGCCGAGCAGCACGTCGCACGCAGCCGGCACGTTCATCACCCGCTTGATCTTCGCGATCAGCGCTTCCGGCCGCGGCGCCGGATAGCGGTTCAGCGCGACCCCGGCCAGATGCTCGCCCAGTTGCGCGGCGAGCGCCGGTGGCAGCGTGAACGGATTTTCCATCGCGTCCAGCTTCACGAAGCCGGTCGCGTCCGGAACCGGATAGCTCGTCATCGCGAGCACGTCGCGGCGGATGATGTCTTGAGGTGTCGTCATGGCTTGAAGGAGCCGGTCACATCGCGCGCCGGCGCGGCACGGGCGGTGCGCGAAAAGACGCGGCCGCCCTCTGGTTGGTCAATGTTCTCGTTTTATACGTACTACGGCGTCACTTCCCGTCGCGCCTGTTTTGCGCGCCAGGTCAGCCTGTCTGCTTCACCCGCCCTGCTTCATCCGGTATTCCGCGCTGCGGGCATGCGCCGGCAGACCTTCGCCATACGCGAGTTCCGCGGCGATCTCGCCGAGCGTCTGCGCACCCTCGGCGCTGACCTCGATCACGCTCGAGCGCTTGAAGAAATCATAGACCCCCAGCGGCGACGAAAACCGTGCGGTACGCGACGTCGGCAACACATGGTTCGGACCCGCGCAGTAGTCGCCGAGGCTTTCGCTCGTATAACGACCGAGGAAGATCGCGCCCGCGTGGCGGATCAGCTGGCCCCACTGATGCGGCTCCAGCGCGGAAATCTCGAGATGCTCCGGCGCGATGTCGTTGGCGATCGCGCACGCTTCGGCCATGTCGCGCACCTTGATCAGCGCGCCGCGCCCTTCGAGCGATGCCTGGATCACGTCGCGTCGCGGCATCGACGGCAGCAGCTCGGCGATCGCGTCCTCGACCCGCGCGATGAACGCGCTGTCCGGGCACAGCAAGATGGACTGCGCGAGTTCGTCGTGTTCGGCCTGCGAGAACAGGTCCATCGCGACCCAGCGCGGATCGGTCGTGCCGTCGCACAGCACGAGGATTTCCGACGGCCCCGCGATCATGTCGATGCCGACCGTGCCGAACACGCGGCGCTTCGCCGACGCGACGTACGCATTGCCGGGGCCGCAGATCTTGTCGACGGCCGGAATGGTCTTCGTGCCGTACGCGAGCGCGCCGACCGCCTGCGCGCCGCCGATCGTGAACACCCGGTCGACGCCGCCGAGCAGCGCCGCCGCGAGCACGAGCGGATTCTTCACGCCGTCCGGCGTCGGCACGACCATCACGATCTCGCGCACGCCGGCGACGCGCGCCGGAATCGCGTTCATCAGCACCGACGACGGGTACGCCGCTTTGCCGCCCGGCACGTAGATGCCCGCGCGGTCGAGCGGCGTGACCTTCTGGCCGAGCACCGTGCCGTCGGCTTCGGTGTACTGCCAGCTATGGCTGCCGCACTCGATCTTCTGCTTCTCGTGATACCCGCGCACGCGCGCCGCCGCCGCTTCGAGCGCTGCGCGGCGCTTCGGCGCGAGCCCTTCGAGCGCCGCCTCGAGTTCGGCTTGCGGCAGTTCGAGCGCCGCGACGCTGCCGGCGTTCAGGCGGTCGAAACGATTCGTGTAGTCGAGCACCGCGGCGTCGCCGCGCGCCTTCACGTCGGCGAGAATCTGCGCGACGGAGCGTTCGATCGCTTCGTCTTCGCTCGCCTCGAACGCGAGCACCGCGTGCAGCGCCTGATGAAAATCGGCGGCACTGGAATCGAGTTTGCGAATCTTGATAGACATACGGGTATCCGTTTCGGTAAGCGCCGTCAGACTGTTGCGCCGTTCTGCCGCGACGCACGTTCAAACGCGTCGAGGAACGGTCGCAGCGCGGCGCGCTTCAGCTTCAGCGCTGCCTGATTCACGACGAGGCGCGACGAGATCTGCATGATCTCTTCCACCTCGACCAGGTTGTTCGCGCGCAGCGTGCCGCCCGAGCTGACCAGATCGACGATCGCATCGGCGAGGCCGACGAGCGGCGCGAGTTCCATCGATCCGTACAGCTTGATCAGGTCGACGTGCACGCCCTTCGACGCGAAGTGCTCGCGCGCGGTCTCGACGTACTTGGTCGCGACCCGCAGACGCGCGCCCTGGCGCACCGCGTTCGCGTAGTCGAAGCCCGCCTTCACCGCGACCGACATCCGGCAGCGCGCGATATCGAGATCGACCGGCTGATACAGACCGCCGCCGCCGTGTTCGAGCAGCACGTCCTTGCCCGCGACGCCGAAATCCGCCGCGCCGTACTCGACGTAGGTCGGCACGTCGGTCGCGCGCACGATGATCACGCGCAGGTTCGGATCGGTGGTGGGCAAGATCAGCTTGCGCGACGTCTCCGGGTCTTCGGCGACTTCGACGCCGGCCGCCGCGAGCAGCGGCAGCGTCTCTTCGAAGATACGCCCCTTCGACAGCGCGAGCGTAAGCGGTGCGCTCACGGCCGGCGACGAAGACGTCTGCGGCACCGTGTTCATGCAGCGCTCCCGGAGATTCGCCGCACCTGCGCGCCGAGCGCCGTGAGCTTCGATTCCATCCGGTCGTAGCCGCGATCGAGGTGATAGATGCGGTCGATCAGCGTCTCGCCTTCGGCGCACAGCCCGGCGATCACGAGGCTCGCCGACGCGCGCAGATCGGTGGCCATCACCTTCGCGCCCGACAGCTTGCCGACGCCGGTCACGAGCGCGGTCTTGCCGTCGATCGTGATGTTCGCGCCGAGCCGGTTCAGCTCCTGCACGTGCATGAAGCGGTTCTCGAAAATCGTCTCGACGACCTGCGCGGTGCCGTTCGCGACCGCGTTGAGCGCCATGAACTGCGCCTGCATGTCGGTCGGGAACGCCGGGTACTCGGACGTGCGCACGCTCACGCTCTGCGCGCGCGCGTTCATCCGCACGCGCATCCAGTCGTCGCCTTCCTCGATCGTCACGCCCGCTTCGCGCAGCTTGTCGATCACCGCTTCGAGGATCTGCGGACGCACGCGCCGCAGCGTGACGTCACCGCCCGCGGCCGCGACCGCGCACAGGAACGTGCCGGCCTCGATGCGATCCGGAATCACCGTGTGACGCGCACCATGCAGCTTGTCGACACCCTGGATCACGAGGCGATCGGTGCCGATGCCGTCGATCTTCGCGCCCATCTCGACGAGCAGGTTCGCGAGATCGCCGACTTCCGGCTCGCGCGCGGCGTTCTCGATCACCGTTTCGCCTTCGGCGAGCACGGCGGCCATCAGCAGGTTCTCGGTGCCCGTCACGGTGATCATGTCGGTGACGATCCGCGCGCCCTTCAGGCGCTTCGCGCGGGCCTCGATGAAGCCGTGCTCGATGTTGATCTCGGCGCCCATCGCCTGCAGACCCTTGATGTGCTGGTCGACCGGCCGCGCGCCGATCGCGCAGCCGCCGGGCAGCGACACCTTCGCCTCGCCGAAGCGCGCGACGAGCGGACCAAGCACGAGGATCGATGCGCGCATCGTCTTCACGAGTTCGTACGGCGCGACCAGGTTGTCGACCTTCGACGCGTCGAGCGCGACGCGGCCTGCGCCGCTTTCGGTGCGCACGCCCATCTGGCCGAGCAGCTTCAGGATCGTGCGCACGTCCTGCAGGTCGGGCACGTTTTCCAGATGCACCGGCTCCGCGCTCAGCAGACTGGCGCAAAGAATCGGCAGCGCGGCGTTTTTCGCGCCCGACACAGCGATCTCACCCTCGAGCCGCTGTCCCCCAACGATAACGAGTTTGTCCATGCCTGAGCTTTCCTGAGCGGTAGTTTCCGCGCCGTCCCGCGCGGCCTGTTGGTTGTCTGCTGCAGCGCCGCTACCGGCACCGCGGTTGTCTTGTCGAGTCGTTCGCACTGATGTTCCAGATTATCCGTTCTGCCATTCGGCGGGCGTCAGCGTTTTCATGCTGAGCGCGTGAATCTCTTCGCGCATGCGGTCGCCGAGCGCCGCGTACACGAGCTGGTGGCGCTGGATCAGCCGCTTGCCTTCGAAGTCGGGCGACACGATGGTCGCGAAAAAATGCTGACCGTCGCCTTCGACTTCGAGATGCTGGCAGGGCAAGCCTGCCTCGATGTAGTTCTTGACCTGTTCGGGAGTGGGCAACATGGGTGTGCTCCTCGTCAGTGGCGCAGTTTGTAGCCGGAAGCGAGCAGACGCATCGCGAGCACGGCCAGCACCACGAAGAAACCGGCGACGATCGCGAGGCTCGTGAGCGGAGCAATGTCCGACATCCCGAAGAACCCAAAGCGAAAGCCGTCGATCATGTAGAAAAAGGGATTCAGCCGCGACACTTCACGCCATACCGGCGGCAGCGTGTGCGTCGAGTAGAACACGCCCGACAGGAACGTGAGCGGCATGATCAGGAAATTCTGGAACGCGGCGAGCTGGTCGAATTTTTCGGCCACGATGCCGGCGATCAGCCCAAGCGTGCCGAGAATCGCCGAGCCGAGCACCGCGAACGCGACGATGAAGAGCGGCGCCGCGAAACTGACCGGGATGAACCAGACCGTCACGACGAACACGCCGAGACCGACCGCGAGACCGCGCACCACCGACGCAAGCACGTACGCGCCGAATATCTCCGAGGCGGACAGCGGCGGCAGCAGCATGAACACGAGATTGCCGGTGATCTTCGACTGGATCAGCGACGACGAGCTGTTCGCGAACGCGTTCTGCAGCACGCTCATCATCACGAGGCCGGGGATCAGGAAGCTGGTGTACTGCACGCCAGGGTATACCTGCACGTGATCGCGCAGCGCATGGCCGAAGATCGTCAGATACAGCAACGCGGTGATGACCGGCGCGAGCACCGTCTGGAACGACACTTTCCAGAACCGCAGGACTTCCTTGTAGAACAGCGTACTGAATCCGCTATAGCCGCTCATGCAAGCCCCTCGATCACTTCCGGACCGTTCATCACCTGAACGAACACGTCTTCGAGATCCGCCTTGCGAATCTCGATTTCTTCGAATGTACAACCGGCCGCGCGACATTGCGCGAGAATCCGTTCGACTTCGTCGTAACTGGCGAGCCGCAGCAGGTGCTGGCGCCCCTGGGTCTGGCTCTGCACCTGGGTCGGATCGACTTCGAGCGGCCGCAGTTCGGCGGGCAGCACGCCCTGCGCGAAGCGCAGATACAGCTGGGTGCCCGCGAAGCGCTGCAGCAGCGCCGACGTGCGGTCCAGCGCAACCACTTCGCCACGACGGAGCATCGCGATGCGGTCGCACAGCGCTTCGGCTTCCTCGAGGTAGTGCGTCGTTAAAACGATCGTGTGACCTTCGCGGTTCAGTCGCGAGATGAACTTCCACAACGTCTGCCGCAGCTCGACGTCGACGCCCGCAGTGGGCTCGTCGAGCACGATCACGGGCGGCCGGTGCACCAGCGCCTGCGCGACCAGCACGCGACGTTTCATCCCGCCCGACAGTGCGCGCATGTTCGCGTCGGCCTTGTCGGTGAGATCGAGGTTCGCCATCACTTCATCGATCCAGGCGTCGTTGCGGCGCAAGCCGAAATAGCCGGACTGGATGCGCAGCGTCTCGCGCACGGTGAAGAACGGATCGAACACGAGTTCCTGCGGCACCACGCCGAGCGCGCGGCGCGCATCGCGAAAATCCGCGACGACGTCGTGGCCACGCACGGCGATCGAGCCTTCGTCGGCGCGCGCGAGTCCTGCGAGGATGCTGATCAGCGTCGTCTTGCCGGCGCCGTTCGGGCCGAGCAACCCGAAGAACTCGCCTTCTTCGACGGCGAGGCTGACGCCCTTGAGCGCCTGCAAATCCTTGTAGCGCTTCTTGACGTTACGAATGTCTATCGCTGGCATGACGGTGCGCCGCTTTCGTCGGCGGCGCCTGTAGGTGCAAAACTGCGGGGAAAAAACGGAAATTGGGGCCGGTTTTGAACGTCGGCAGACCCCAAAAAAGCGTTTGATTATAGGGCAAAGTCGGTTATCCGACTCCGCCTTGGGGAATTGGAGAGGACGCGTGGAGCGTCAATGTCGCGACGACAGCAGCGTGTCGACGCCGTAGGCCTGGGCGAGGCTGGCGAGCCCTGCCGGGAGATTGACGATATCGAGTGCGGCACCGCGCTTCTGCGCGGCGCGCTGCCATGCGAGCAGCACGGCGAGCGCGGAGGAATCGAACTGCGTAAGCGGCGTGCAGTCGACGCCGGTGGCGCCGCCCGCAATGCGCTCGAGACCCGCCGCGAACGCGGCTTTCGCGCTCGCGTGGGTCAGCGTGGCGCCGGTTTCGAAGCTGCCCACTGAGCTGCTCACTGAGTTGCTCACGACTGCTTGCCCGCAGCCAGCTGCTGGTTGCGCTGCGTGAGGAACTGGATCAGACCGTCGATGCCGTGCTGCTGGATCTGCTCGTTGAACTGCTGCTGGTACGCCTGGATCAGCCACGCGCCGAGGACGTTGATGTCATACACGCGCCAGCCTTGCGGCGTCTTGTACAGACGGTAGTCGAGTTCGATCGGCGAGCCGTTGTTCATCACGACCGAGCGGACGACGACGTCGGTGTCATTCGGATCCGCGCGGAACGGACGCCATTGAATCTGCTGGTCCTTCACCTGCGCGAGCGCGCCGGCATACGTGCGGATCAGCAGCATCTTGAACTGCTCGACGACCTGCGACTGCTGCTCCGGCGTCGCAGTGCGCCAGTTGCGGCCCATCGCGAGCTGCGTCGTGCGGCGGAAATCCGTGTACGGCAGGATTTTTTCGTTGACGAGCTTCGTCACGGCGGAGATGTCGCCCTGCTGGATCGACTTGTCGCTGTGGATCGTGTCGATGACCTGCTGGGTCACGGTCTTGACCATGCCGTCCGGCGAATTGCTGTCGACCGTCTGCGCAAATGCGGTGCCGGTGAGCGAGAAAAACGCGGCGAACAGCGGAATGAAGAAGAGTTTTTTCATATTCATATGAAGCCTGCAAAGGAGTGAGCGCTCATCTTTGAACCGGCCATGCCGGTCGAGTTCATCGACTGCCGCGATGAATCTGCGACAGTCGTTTCCAGGTGTTACCGGGCTTGTTTTATCGCAACCTGCCGTCAATGCAGCTTGAACGACGGGTAGCCGAAGCCCGAGCGGGAAGGCGGAACGATCTGACCCGCCGGCACATTGGTTTCGTCGTTGCCGCTCTGTCCGCCCTGTGGAGCAACCGCACCCGATGCCCCAGCCGGCGCCGCTGCACCCGTCGCGCCGTCCTCGTCGTACTTCGGCAGCGCGCCGTAGTCGGGCAGCGCCCCCGGGCTACCGTCCGAGAGCTGCGACTGGCGACGCTGCAGGTACCCGTTGCGGACGAACGAGTACTTGTCGAGCGCCGCGCCTTCGAGCACGTCGCCCGCGGCGAGCAGGCTCGCGCGCGTGTTGATGATGTTCAGCCCATACAGCGCCCAGCGGAAACCCTCTGGATCGATATAGCTCAACGGGCTGATGTAGAAGTTGCCGACGAGGCCCACCGTATCGCGCACCGTGCTCGGCCCGAACAGCGGCAGCACCAGGTACGGACCGGCCGGCACACCATAGTGACCGAGCGTCAGGCCGAGGTCGTTGTTGTGCTTCGGCAGCTTCGCGAGCGTCGCAACGTCGAACAGGCCGCCGACGCCGAAGATCGTGTTGATCACGATCCGCATGATGTCTTCGACGCCGTCGGTGATCTTCAGCTGCAGCAGGTTGTTGGCCGCGGTGTAGACGTCGCCGATATTCGAGAAGAAGTTCGTGACGCTGTCGCGCACCGGCTGCGGCGTGATGTACACATAGCCCTTCGCCACCGGCTTCAACGCGTACTGGTCGACGGTGTCGTTGAACTTGAAGATGGTCCGGTTGAAACCTTCCAGCGGATCTTCCTTGGTCGGCGTCTGGACCGTCGAGCACGCGGCAAGCGTCACCGCAGCCAGCACGATCGCCGCATGGCGCACGCGCAGGGTTTTCATTCTTGTTCTCCTTATTGGCCCGCGCCGGAAGCCGGCGGCGCAGGTACCGCAGCGCCCGGCGCGGGCGCGGAAGCCTTGGCGGCGCCAGAATCCGCCGCCTTGCTGTACAGGAACTGCCCAATCAGATTTTCAAGGACGATCGCCGACTGCGTCATCGTGATGGTATCGCCCGCTTTCAGCATCTCGGAGTCGCCGCCCGGCTCGAGGCCGATGTACTGCTCGCCGAGCAGCCCGGACGTCAGGATCTTCGCCGACGAATCCTTCGGAAACTGATACTGCCTGTCGATATCGATCGTGACGAGCGCCTGGTACGCATTGCTGTCGAACCCGATCGACGCGACGCGGCCGACCGTCACGCCCGCGCTCTTCACCGGCGCGCGCGGCTTCAGCCCGCCGATGTTGTCGAACTTGAGCTTCACGGGGTACGTGGCCTGAAACGACAGCGAGCTCATGTTGCCGGCCTTCAGCGCCAGGAACAGCAGCGCGACGAAGCCCAGCACCACGAACAGGCCGACCCAGAAGTCGAGAGCAGTCTTTTTCATCGTCATCCCAAAGAGAAACCGCCGCTGCGTCCGGCACGCCGCACGGCGCCGTCCGGGCGCCTTCAGGCGGGTGCGCGGGGCGCGGGTCTTAGCTGAACATCAGCGCGGTCAGCAGGAAATCCAGACCGAGCACGGCGAGCGATGCATACACGACGGTCTTCGTCGTCGCCCGCGACACGCCTTCCGGGGTCGGCTTCGCCTCGTAGCCCTGAAACAGCGCAATGAACGTTACCGCGAAACCGAACACGATGCTTTTGATCACACCGTTGCCTACGTCGCGCCACACGTCGACGCCGCCCTGCATCTGCGACCAGAACGCACCGGAGTCGACGCCGATCATCAGCACGCCGACCACGTAACCGCCGATGATGCCGACCGCGCTGAAAATCGCCGCGAGAATCGGCATCGCAACGATGCCAGCCCACAGGCGCGGCGCGACGACGACCTTCAGCGGATCGACCGCCATCATTTCCATCGCGGTCAGCTGCTCGCCGGCTTTCATCAGGCCGATCTCCGCCGTGAGCGACGTGCCCGCGCGGCCCGCGAACAGCAGCGCCGTGACGACTGGCCCCAGTTCGCGCACCAGCGACAGCGCGACCAGCAGCCCGAGCGCCTGCTCGGAACCGTAGCGGTTCAGCGTGTAGTAGCCCTGCAGACCGAGCACGAAGCCGACGAACAGCCCCGACACGGCGATGATCACCAGCGAATAGTTGCCGACGAAGTGGATCTGTTTCGTGACGAGGCGCGGCCGGCGCAACAGCGGGAAGAATTCGAGCACGAGCCGCGCGAACATGCGCGCCGCGTAGCCCGCGCCGGTCAGGCCGCCAATCACCGAACGTCCGATCGCGCTGATCATGCCGCGCCTCCGCCGATACCGAAGTCCGCGGCAAGCGATGCGCTGCCCGGATAGTGGAACTTGAACGGACCGTCCGGCGCACCGTCGATGAACTGGCGCACGGTCGCATCCGTCGACGCGCGCAGTTCCGCGGGCGTGCCTTCCGCATGCACGCCGCCGTTCGCGAGAAAGTACACGTAGTCGGCGATGGCGAACGATTCGGGCACGTCGTGAGTGACGAGGATGGAGGTCGCGCCGAGCGCCTGGTTCAGCGTGCGGATCAGGTTCGCCGTGATGCCGAGCGAGATCGGGTCGAGGCCGGCAAACGGTTCGTCGTACATCATCAGTTCGGGGTCGAGCGCGATGGCACGGGCCAGCGCCACGCGCCGCGCCATGCCGCCGGAGATCTCAGACGGCGCGAGATCGCGCGCGCCGCGCAGGCCAACCGCATTGAGCTTCATCAGCACGAGATCGCGGAGCAGTTCTTCAGGGAGGTCGGTGTGTTCGCGCAACGCGAACGCGACGTTCTCGAACACCGACATGTCGGTGAACAGCGCGCCGAACTGGAACAGCATGCCCATCTTGCGGCGCAGCGCGTAGAGGCCGTCGCGGGTCTGCGTGCCGATGTCCTCGCCCTGGAACAGCACCTGGCCGCTCTTCGCCTTCACGAGGCCGCCGATCAGCCGCAGCACCGTCGTCTTGCCGCATCCCGAGCCGCCCATGACCGCCACCACCTGGCCGCGCGGGAAGCGCAGGTTCAGGTTCGACAGGACGAGGCGGTCGCCATAACCGAAGTCGACGTCGCGCAGCTCGAGAAGGGGCTCAGAAGTGGAAGGCACGTAGCTGACAGTCCATTTACACGAAGGGCGAATTATAGGGCCATCGTGAAAAATCTGTCGTGACAGGCCCGCGGAATTCCGCAACGTCCGCCGATTATTGCGTAAACGCCTGTTGCAATGCGGAAACCGCGGCGGCCGGGTCCACGGCCTCGGTGACCGCGCGGACCACTGCCGCGCATCCGACGCCCGTCGCCAGTACGTCCGGCAGCACGCCGCCGTCGATCCCGCCGATCGCAACCAGCGGCACGACGCCCTCCAGCAGCCGCACGTAGCGGGCGAGCCGCGCGAGCCCCTGCGGCTCGGTCGGCATCGCTTTGGTCGTGGTCAGGAAGACCGCGCCGAGCGCGATGTAGCTGGGCCGGAAATGCAGCGCGACGAGAATTTCGTAGTAGCCGTGCGTCGACAGGCCGAGGCGGATGCCGGCGGCAGCCAGCGCGTGCAGGTCCGCCGTGTGCAGGTCTTCCTGGCCCAGATGGACGCCGTACGCGCCCGCGTCGAGTGCGCCGCGCCAGTGGTCGTTGATGAACACCTGCGCGTCGTGCCGGCGGCCGGCCGCGACGCAGCGCGCGATGTCGTCGGCGAGTTCGGCGGTCAGTTCGCCGGGATGTCTGGTCTTGCGGCGCAGTTGCACCGTCTTCACGCCGAACGACAGCACCCGCTCGACCCAGTCCGCGTCCGGCAGTACCGGATAGAGGCCCAGCCGCTCAGGACAGCGCGCGAACGGTTGAGCCGGCGCAGCCGGCAACCCCGCGACGCGCGGAAAGCGCGAAAGATCGGTCGGCCACGCGTCGGCGGCGTGCCGTTCGTCGCCGTCGCGCCACGCGAGCGCCAGCACCAGCGCGTCGTGCGGCGCGAATCCGCAGTCGAGAAACGCGGCGAGCGCGGGAATCCAGTCCTCGGGCAGCGTGCCTTCGAGCCGGTAGCGCTCGCCGCCCAGATGCAGCGTCGCGGCGCCAGCCGCGGCTTCGATCACGCCCGCGCCATGGACGAGCCAGCGTGCGACGTGGTCGCCGTGCTGCCGCGCATCGGCGACGACGATCAGGTCGCCACCGTTCGCGTCGTCCGGCGGAGTCAGGCAGATGCGCCACGGTGCGTGCGTCGGCGGCCAGTCGCCGAGCCGGCCGCGGATACGCTCAGCAGCTTCGGTGAGTTCGTCGGCGGGCGGCCAGAACAGGTCGCGACCGGATAGCGGCAGGGTCTGCGTCATGCGGCGCTCCCGTCGTGATGCCAGAACGGCATGCCGACCACCGGCGTGCTCGCGTGCGCCGTTTCACGCTCGGCCATCGGGCCCGCGACCCAGGCGGCGCGTCCGGCTTCGGTCGCAAGCGCGAACGCGCTCGCCATCGCCGCGGGGTGCGTGGCCTGCGACACCGCGGTATTGAGCAGCACGCCGTCGAAGCCCCACTCCATCACCTGACAGGCGTGCGACGGCAAGCCGAGCCCTGCATCGACGATCAGCGGCACATCCGGCAACCGTTCGCGCAGCACGCGCAGCCCGTACGGATTCACGACGCCCTTACCGGTACCGATCGGCGCACCCCACGGCATCAGCGCCTCGCAGCCCACGTCGAGCAGACGCCGGCCGATCACGAGATCCTCGGTGCAGTACGGCAGCACCTTGAAGCCGTCCTTCACCAGACGCGCGGCCGCTTCGATCAGCCCGACCGGATCGGGCTGCAACGTGTAGTCGTCGCCGATCAGCTCGAGCTTGACCCAGTCGGTCTCGAAGATTTCGCGTGCCATGTGCGCGGTCGTCACCGCTTCGCCGACGGTCAGGCAGCCGGCCGTGTTCGGCAGCAGCGGCACGCCGTGGCGTTTCAGCAGATCGAAGAAGCCGGCTTCGGCGCCGCCCTCGTTCATCTGGCGGCGCAGCGCAACGGTCACCATGCCGGGCCGCGCGGCGTCGATCGAATCGACCATCGATTGCAGCGACGGATAGCGCGACGTGCCGAGCAGCACGCGGCTCGCGAACGTTTCGCCGTACAGGCGAAGCGCGCCGGCGGCAGCCGGAGCCGGAGCGGGAGTGGGTACGGAAGCGAGGGCAGTCATGATGAATCCTTGCGTCTGACGGTGCGGGAGCGGCTCAGCCGCCCGCGACGGGTTGCACGACGTCGAGCCGGTCGCCCGGCTGCAGCGCGCGCGCTGCATGCTGTGCGCGCGCGACGAAATCGCCATTCAGCGCAACCGCGAACGGCGGCCGGGCGCCCCATGCGGCGAGCGCATCGGCGACGGTCGCGCCGTCGGGCAACGTCAGCGGCTTCTGGTTGATGTGAATGTCCATGGTGTCGATCGAATACGGTTCTTCGGTATTGCGCGGCAAGAGGCAGGTTGTCGGGGTCATGCGGGCTCGCGTGCCGGGTCCGGCTGGCTCAACGCGTCGAGATGAAACAGTTCGCTCCAGCGCGCGTCGCGCCGCCATGTCGCGAACGCATCGGTATCGGCGACGCGTCCATCGAGCAGCGCCACCGCAAAACGCGCGGCTTCGTCCGCGACTTCCGGCGCGATCATGTAGCCGTGCCGGTACAGGCCGTTCACGCGCAGCGTGCGCGCGCCGTTCCAGACCAGCGCCGGACGATGGTCGGGCAGCGTCGGCCGGCACTGCGCGTTCAGTTCGAGAATGCGCGCCTCGCCGAACGCCGGATGTACCGAGAACGCGGCGCTCAGCAATTCGAGCGCCGAGCGCACCGACACCGGCGACATGTCCTCGCCCTCGACCTCGGTCGCGCCGATCACGTAGAAGTCGTCCTGCTTCGGTGCGATATAGAGCGGGTAGCGCGGATGCAGCAGCCGCACCGGCCGCGTGAGCCCGATGCCCGGCGCATGCACCCGCGCGACTTCGCCGCGGATGCCGCGCAGCGTCGGCAGCACGGGCTTCGCGCCGAGGCCGCGGCAATCGATCGTGACGTGCGCGGCGGGCATCGCGCGATCGTCGACAGGCGTGTTCCAGTGCAGTTCGACGCCGCGTGCCGCGAGCCCCGCGCCGAGCGCGGCCAGCACCTGGCGGTTGTCAAGTTGACCTTCGCGCGGCAGCAGCCAGCCCTGCGCAAAGCGGCCCGCGAGCGCCGGCTCGGCCGCGCCGATCTGCGCGCCGGACAGCGCGACGAAGCCTTCGTCGAGCCATTCAGCCGGCGCATTCGCACGCACGCGACGCTCGAATAGCGACGCCTCGGTACGGTCCGCGTGATGCCACACGATGAGCGAGCCGTTACGCTGGAAGAACACCGGTAGCGGAAGCTCGGCGATCAGACGCGGCCAGGCCTCGAGCGACGCGGCACCGAGTTGCGTGATCAGCAGTTCGGCGCTCGCGGCTTCGGCGAGCGGCGCGAGCATCGCCGCGGCCACCCACGCGGCCGCCTGCGAGCCCGACGCATCGCCGCGCTCGTAAAGCGCGACGCGATGCCCCGCGCCCGCGAGATGCCACGCGACGAGACGTCCGCACAGTCCGCCGCCGATCACGGCGAAGTCCGGCCGGCTAGTCGCAGCATCCATGGCGGCGTTCATCGCACGGCATCCGGGCGGAACGGCACGAAGCCGCCGGCCAGCGGGCAGGCGAAGCAAAAGACTGAAGAATAAGCGCTCATCGGTTCCTTTCCGTACGGCGAAAGCGCACGTACCCAAGGACGAAACCGGCGGGCGAGGCCGGCCGGACTGCACCCTCGTGGAGGTGCCCGCCCGGCGGAGAAAAGGAAGACAACAGGACTTCCGGAAACTTCCCGCGCCGGTATTACCCGGATCGGGTGCAAAGGGTTTCTCTCAGCCTCGCTGCGGCGTATGGCCAGCAAGCAAAGCACCCCTGTTTCGTCGAAGGTCATTAGACCATAAAAGCCCGGACGGCCGCAAACCGGCCCCGGGGCGCCGCGCCAGAGGCGATGCAGCCCGATGTGGACGCAAATACGGCGAATCACAGTGCTCTGGCACAATGCCGTGAACCGAAAGGCCGCGCGGGCCGGTGCAGCAGGATCGCCGGACCGTCGGACCATTAAGACTGGCTTAAGCGGGTCGCGTGAGAATCGCGGAAATCGACCGGTCACGCGCGTCGCGGCACCGACCGGGCCACGCGAGACGCCACCGCAACCCGCCCTGAGCCGGCACATCATCAGGATGCTCATGACCACCACACTCCCTTCCAGCAGCACCCCGCCGAAAGACGACCGCGTGTCCGCGTGGAGCCTGATCAGGCCGTACTGGGTGTCCGAGGAACGCAAGGTTGCATGGGGGCTGCTCGTCACGATCATCGTGATCAATCTGCTCGTCGTGTGGATCAACGTGCGGCTCAACCGCTGGAACGCGGACTTCTACAACGCGCTGCAGAGCAAGGACGTACACGACTTCCCGCGCCTGCTCGGCATATTCACGGCGCTCGCGTTCGGCTTCATCATCCTCGCGGTATATGGCCGGTATCTGCGCCAGATGCTCGGCTTCCGCTGGCGCCAGTGGCTGACCACACGCTATCTGAACGAATGGCTCGGCGATGCGACGTTCTACCGGATCGAGCGCGACCGTCTCGCCGACAACCCCGACCAGCGGATCAGCGACGACCTGCAATCGTTCGCAACGACCACGCTGTCGCTCACGCTCGATCTGCTGTCGACGCTCGTCACGCTCGTGTCGTTCATCACGATCCTGTGGTCGCTCGCGGGTGCGCTGTCGGTCACGCTCGGCGGCATGCCGGTGCAGATTCCCGGCTACATGGTGTGGGCCGCCGCGCTGTATGCGGTGGCCGGTTCGCTCATCATCCAGAAGGTCGGCCATCCGCTCGTGTCGATCAACTACCAGCAGCAGCGCGTCGAGGCGGACTTCCGCTTCGGTCTGATCCGGCTGCGCGAGAACGCCGAACAGATCGCGTTCTACGACGGCATGGAAACGGAGAAGACGACCTCGCAGGGGCTCTTCAGCCGGATCCGCGACAACTGGTGGGCCGTGATGAAGTACACAAAACGGCTGACGTTCGTGCTGGCTTTCTACAGCCAGATCGCGATCATCTTCCCGCTCGTCGCCGCGGCGCCGCGCTATTTCGCGGGTGCGTTCAGCTTCGGCGTGCTGATGCAGGTCTCGCAGGCGTTCGGCACCGTCAGCGATTCGTTCTCGTGGTTCATCAACAGTTACGGCACGCTGGTCGAATGGCGCGCGACCGTGAACCGGCTGCGCGAATTCAAGCGCATCGTGCATGCGCCGCGTCTGAAGGAATCGGTATCGCCGGCCACCGAACACGGTGGCATCAAGCTGCACTACATCGATTCCGTCGACCTCACGACCGACGGCCTGAAGCTCGCCCTGCCGAACGGCAACGCGCTGTCGAATATCCGCGACGTTGCGATCAAGCCGGGCTCGCGGTGGCTCGTGCGCGGCCCGTCGGGCTCGGGCAAGAGCACGCTGATGCGCGCGCTCGCCGGGCTCTGGCCGTTCGGCGACGGCTCGATCGATGCCCCCGTCGACGCGCGGATGATGTTCGTCCCGCAGCAGAGCTATCTGCCGATCGGCACGCTGAAGGCCGCGCTCACCTACCCATCGTCGGCGAGCACGTTCACGGACGAAGAATGCGCGGAGGCGCTGCGCGTGTGCCGGCTCTCGGAGTACGCGGATCGTCTCGAGGAATCGGGCCACTGGACGCGCATCCTGTCGCCGGGCGAGCAGCAACGTCTCGCCGCTGCGCGCGTGCTGCTGCACAAGCCGGACTATCTGTTCCTCGACGAAGCGACGAGCGCACTCGACGCCGAGAACGAAGCGCGTCTCTATCATCTGTTCACCGAGCGGCTGCCGAAGGCCGCGATCGTCAGCGTCGCGCATCGCGAGTCGCTGGCCGCATTCCACGAAGAGACGCTCGACGTCGAGCGCAGCGCGGAGCCGGTCGCCGCATGAGCACCGTAGCCTCGGAATCCGCACGCCGGGTCGTGCTGATCACCGGCGCGGGTTCGGGAATCGGTGCGGCACTCGCTCGACGGCTAGCCGAGCCGCAGATTGCCTTGATGCTGCATGCACGCGGCGCGGATGCCGATGCGCGCCACCGGCTCGACGCGGTCGCCGCCGACTGCATCGCGCGCGGTGCCGCGTGCTCGACCGTGTACGGCGATCTCGCGGAACCGGGCGCGGCCGAACACATCGTTCATCAGACGCTCGCCGTGTTTGGCGCGCTCGATCAGCTTGTCGCGAACGCGGGACACGCGCAACGCCAGACACTCGGTACGCTCGACGCGCACGCATTCGCCGATGCGTTCGCCGCGATGCCCGCGGCCTTCGCTGCACTCGTGCGACGCGCGACGCCCGCGCTCGAAACGTCGTCGCGTGGCCGGGTCGTTGCGTTGAGTTCGTTCGTCGCGCATCGCTATCGCGGCGACACACCGTTCGCCGCGACGGCCGCCGCGAAAGCGGCGATCGAGTCGCTCGCGAAAACCGCCGCAGCCGAACTCGCGCCGTACGGCGTCACAGTGAACTGCGTCGCGCCCGGCTACACGCGCAAGGAGCGCGGCCCGAGCGCGGACAACGCGCCCGCATGGGCGCGCGCCGCGCAGGCGACGCCACTCGGCCGCATTGCCGAGCCCGACGACGTCGCCGCGCTGATCGCTTTCCTCCTCTCCGACGAAGCCCGTCACATCACCGGCCAGGTGATCCATATCGACGGCGGCCTGACGCTCGGCTGAGTTTGGCCGAACCCGGCTGAGCTCTTCCGCGAAAACCCGCGAAACAAACGGCAAGACTCGGAAAGCATTTGGCTTCCGGACGGGCTGTTCGCCGTTTTGATTTCGCGTCGAACGGCGACGATAGCGGTATGCCCCGCGTGATGTCGCGCGTCTTTCGTTCCGTGTTACGCATCGTTCCGGCGATGTGCGGCTCGACTGACCGCTCATTACCGCAATTGACCGTTACCGGATTCCGCGCTCATGCCGAACGACCGCCCTGCCCGCCGGCCACGCGTCGCGTCGCACGCTGAGCCGCTCGACGTCTGATGCGGCTCGCCATGCACCCTGCCTCGTACCACGCGTCGTGCGCCGCGTTGCGTCCCGCACCAATCGCATCTGCCCGCAGCACGCGTCGCTGCGCGCGCCTCTCCGCCGCGCTGGCGCTCGTCGTTGCAACGCTCACACTGAACGGCTGCGCATGGACGCTGATCTCGATCGTCGATGCGACCGGCTCCGTGATCCAGGCGGGCTACGCGGCCGCCACGCATTACTCGTCGCCGAGCTACGTCACCGGCAAGCCGCTCGACGTACCGCACGTCTGCATCGAAGTGAACCAGACGGTCACGACCGGAGACTTCGTGCCCGCCTTGCAAACGGTGCTGACCGAGCGTGGTGTGCGCTCCGACCTGTACAACCCAGGCACCTCGCCGCCTGGCTGCGAAGCGCAGCTCGTCTACGCGGCGTCGATCGACTACGGTCAGCGCGCGTTCAGCGACGAGCCGACGCCCTATCTGTCGACGATCGACCTGACCTTGCTCCAGCGCGGCCGCGTTGTTGTGACCGCGCGTTACGAGACGCGCGGCCTCGCCACCGACCGCTTTTCGACCGCGTCGGTGAAGCTCGGCGGCCTTGTCTCGCGAATGGTGGTCGACCGGCATGCGCAGGAAAAGCCCGCGCTACAGGCGTCGCGCACCGATTGACGCGCGTCGCGTCCGCTGTCGTCGCAGCCGTTCCGCGATGTCTTACGGTCGTGCGTTTTTGCTCCGGCAAACGCGCATCGAGGAAAGAAAACGAAAGATTTGCGTGCTTTCGGCACGCGTCCTCATCACTTAGGATTCCCTGCATGAGCCAACATATCCTGCTTGTCGACGACGATTCCGTGGTGCGCGACGTCACGCGCGAATATCTGCAGGCACGCGGCTACGCGGTGTCGGTGCTGCACGATGGTCTCGCGCTGCAGCGCCGTCTGCAGATCGAGCGGCCCGCACTCGTCGTACTCGACATCATGATGCCGGAGCTCGATGGCATCAGCGCGCTGCGCGCGTTGCGTGCCAGCGGCGACGACATTCCCGTGATCCTGCTGACCGCGCGCAACGATGTGATCGATCGCGTGATCGGCCTCGAACTCGGCGCCGACGATTACCTTGGCAAGCCGTTCGATCCGAGCGAACTGGTCGCGCGCATTCGCACCGTGTTGCGACGACGCGGCAATCCGGTATCGAGCGCACCGGAAAGCCGGGCACCGTATCGCTTCGGTCCGTTCGAAGTGAACTTCCCGGCGCGCGAACTGCGCCGCGACGACGAACGTATTCCGCTGCGTTCAAGCGAGTTCGCGATTCTCAAGCTGTTCGTCAATCACGCGATGACGATCCTGACGCGCGCGCAGATCATCGAGAAGCTGTACGGTCATGGCGGCGCGTATCGCAACCGGAGTCTCGACGTATCGATCTGGCGTCTGCGCCGGCTGATCGAAACCGATCCGTCGGAGCCGCGCTACGTGCAGACGGTGTGGGGACACGGGTACGTGTTCGTCCCGCAGGGCGAAGTGGGTTTCGCCGAACGCTACGTGGAAGCGCCCGAAGTGCAGCAGGCCGCGCAGCTTTAACGTACGGGGGCGGCAACGGCCGCCCCGCTTCAGAACGTCAGCACGCTCAGGAACAGCCGCTGCAGCCAGCCCATCGTCGTCGCGTCGGCGAGCATGCCCTCGCCGGCCTGTTCGATCTTCGCATTCGCGACCTTGCCGGAATCGACATAGTTACCCGCTTCAACGTCCTTCGGATTGACGACGCCCGACAGCCGCAGACGGTCGTGATTGCCGTTCATCGCGATGATCTTCTCGCCGGACACGACGAGGTTGCCGGTCGGCATCGTACCGATCACCGTCACGGCCAGCGTGCCCGACATGCCGGTCGTATCCGAGATGCTGCCCTGCCCGTTGAACGTCGTGCTCGCCGAGCCGATGTTGAATAGCTTCGCGAGCTTCGCGGCGGCGTTCGTCGATTTGTCGGCGGCCTGTGCGCTGATGTCGCTCGACCGGCTCGCCGACGCATTCGAATTGCTGTTGCCGGTGTACGACTCGGAGAGGCGGATCGTCAGCACATCGCCGATATGCTGCGCGCGCGGCGTTTCGTACAGCAGTACCGAGCTGCCCGCCTGATAGATCGCGCCCTGCGTGTTAACGTTCAGCGGTGCCGACGTGACGGGTGCGACCATCGGTGTGTCGACGATCGAATGCGGCCCGCTCGAGCACGCGGCCAGGGCGGCCACGTATGCGGCGATGCAGGCGGTCACCGAGGTAACGGCGAAGGCTCGTGAAATGTTCATGGCTGCTCCCTGGCGAGCGTGACGTATTGAAGCGCGGATAGCGTGGACAGCGCGGCAAACGAAGACAAAGGCCGGTTCATTCGGGTCAGCCCGTTTCCGGCAGACCGTCCTGCCAGAGCCGCTCGACCGACTTGAGCCGCGCATCGGGATCCTTCAGCAGATACGTCAGCGTGCCGTTGCCGGTCGCGGGCAGCAGGCACAGCGTGATCGAGCTGACCGCGTTCTCCCATACGTACACGGGCAGCGCGGGCGTGCCCGCGTCGGCGGCACTGGTCAGCATGCGCGGCGCGCCGTAGCGCACTGCCAGCGCGCTGCGCAGATCCGCCGCGGTCACGCCGTCGACGACGAACGAGATCTCGAAGAGCCGCAGCGGCTCGTCGCTGGACACACGCGCGAAACGGAGCACGTGCTCGTCCGCCGGTGCGCCGTCGACGACCGCGCGCGACATGCGCCAGCCGTCGCTCGCGCGATGCGCCCAGCGGCACGCGACGATCAGGCTGTCCTCCGCTTTCAGGCGCATGCCGAGCGTGCCCGCGCTCACGTCGGTCTCGCAGACGAGTTCGCTGCCCGGCGGCGTCGCGCGCGCGGTCCGGCTCGCGCGCAACGCGTCGAGCGTGACGCCGAGCGGAATGCCGCGAAACGCGAACGGCACAGGCTCGGCGCGCGTGCGCGCATCGTCGGCCGCGCGGCTCGCGGTCGCCCTGGTTACCGCATTCGCCGCGTTCGCTGCGTTCGGATTGGGGTGCGCGGAGGGGCTGTACGGCCCCTGCGCGTCGACGGTCATCGGCAGCGTCGACACAACCCATGCAGCGACGCCCGCAAGCAACGCTCGTTTCATCGTATTAGTCGATGGCGGATGAACACGCGTCGAACGGCGTAGCGGCCGCATGTCCGACGACGGGGATAATCTTCAGCGTGGCCGATGCGACCCGGCACGGCAGCGCGGCGACGCCGCAGCCGCCAAGCAGCAGCACCATCGCGCACAGCAGCGACCCCACGGCTGTGCGCACCACGCTTCTCTGGAAAATCGATCTGGTCACCGGTGCTCCGCGTTATGCGGTAGTGTCGACGTGATGACCGACCAGACCGGTCGGCAACGACGGCATCGGCGACATCGATGAACCGGCGGCGGACGCTTCGGTACCGGTATGCGCGGCGCTGCCCGCCGGGGCGGTGGCCGCAGTGCCCGTTGCGGCCGGCTTGCTGCCCGCCTGCGGATGGGTGATCGGCGGAAAGGTGGAGTGATGGTTACCGACGGTATTGGTCATGATGAGCCTCGCGAAAATAGTGGAATCGACGCCGCGCCGGTCGCGGACGTACGCCGCGGACGAATGTGGCGCGACGCCGATCGACGTATTGCGAGGTGAATCTTCGCGCGGTGACGACAGGTGCAATGGGCGAAGCAGCGCGCGGTTTCCTGTGGCGCTTACTTCGCGTTGCGAAGCCGCTCAAAAAATTTCCCCGAGGCCTGCGCAGGCGCGCACAGGCCCGCTCAAAGGGCCGCCGCGCCTCGCTGTGCGGGGATGTAAGCAAAGGTAAGAAAGCCGGCGTCCGCAGCGGGTGCCGGCCGGTCTAAAATTTCGCGATGAATCCACAGGTCCTTATCGTCGATGACGATGCCGTGGTACGCGATCTGTTGTGCCGGTTCCTGCAATCGAACGGGCTCGACGTATCCGTACTGCACGATGGCACACACCTCAAACGGCGCCTCGAAAGAGAGCGTCCGTCGGTGGTCGTGCTCGACATCATGATGCCGAAGACGGACGGCCTGCGCGCGCTCGCTGCGCTGCGCGACGCCGGCGACGACATCCCGGTGATCTTCGCGTCCGCGCGCGGCACGGTGGCTGACCGCATCACGGGGTTGTCGCTCGGCGCCGACGACTACATCACGAAACCCTACGATCCGCGCGAGCTGCTGGTCCGCATCCACGCGGTGCTGCGGCGGCGCGGTCCCGCGACGCCGAGCGCGCCGGAAGCGCGCGAACGCTTTCGCTTCGGGCCGTTCGAACTCGACTACGCGACCCGCACGCTGCTGCGCGACGGCGCGTGCGTCACGCTGCGCGACAGCGAATTCGCGCTGCTGAAGATCTTCAGCACACAGCCGTACAAGGTGTTGTCGCGCGCGCTGATTCACGACCTCGTGCATCGCGACGACCTCGCGTTCCGCGACCGCAGTCTCGACGTGCCGATCTGGCGCCTGCGCCGCGTGATCGAAGACGACCCGTCGAACCCGCGCTACGTGCAGACCGTGCGCAGCAAGGGCTATGTATTCGTGCCGGACGCCTCTGCGACCGGCCTCGATTCTGCCGACTCCTCTGATGTCGAACCGCCTGCGGCGGACGGCGTCGGTAACCCCGACAACGGCACGGCGGCAGGCTCATGAGGCTCATGAAAAATCCGTTGAACTCACTGTTCGGCCGGATGGCGCTGCTGTCCACCGTCGTGCTGCTCGCCGTGCAGGCAGGCTGGTTCGTGCTGGTCGTGCGGCAGCCGCCACGTCACGAGATCGACGGCTTCGCGCGCGGCATGCTGCTGGTGCTGCATGCCGCGAACGGCGAATCGTCAAGCGGTGCGGAACTCGCGCCCGCGCTGCGCGTGCATCTCGTGCCCACCTGGAACATGCCGGGCGCGGTACATCTGCGCACGCCGATCCAGCCTCCGCTCGTCGAGCTGCGTCAGCATCTGCTCGACAATCTGCCGGCCGGCACGCAGATCGTCGCTGACGACGCGCGGCCGCCGCGCATCTGGGTGCGCTTCCCCGACAAGCCAATGTGGATCGTCGCGCCGGTCGATCTTCCACCGCAGCCACGCTTCCTGGTCGAGGCGGGCTCGATGCTGGTCGCCGCGCTGATCCTGTCGCTCCTGGCGGCATGGCAGATGCAGCGGCCGCTGTCGCGTGTCGCGGACACAGCCCGCGCGTTCGGCGACGGCGGGCGGCCCGAGCCGATCGACGAGCAGGGGCCGCGCGAACTGCGCGACCTGATCGGTTCGTTTAACGGAATGATGCGACGCCTGAATGAAGCCGACGACGATCAGGCCGTGATGCTCGCGGGCGTCGCGCACGATCTGAAGGCGCCGCTCACGCGCTTGAAGCTGCGCGCGAGCGTGCTCGCCGCGGAGAAAGACCGGTCGGATTTCATCCGTGACATCGACTCGCTGACGAACATCGTCCAGCAGTTCCTCGAGTTCGCCGGCCAGGCTGCCGACGCGGGACCGCCTGTCGAAGTGGAGACATTCCTGCGCGAGCAGTTCTCGGGAGGCGAGGCGCTCGACGACGAACCGCTCTTCGCGCTCGATCTGCGGGCCGGGCCAGGTTTCACGCTGCCGCGCACGATGCTCGACCGGCTGATCACCAATCTGGTCGAGAACGCGCTCGAGCACGGCGCGCCGCCGGTCGAGATTTCGACCTCACGCGACGGCCGTCACTGGATCGTCAGCGTGCGCGATCACGGCGACGGTATCGCCGAAGATCGCATCGCCGCTGCGATGAAACCGTTCGTGCGGCTCGACGCGGCCCGCGGCGGCGATGGTCACTGCGGGCTCGGGCTCGCGATCGTTGCGCGGCTCGCCCAGGATCGCGGTGGACGCTGCGAGGTGCGCAACCATCCCGACGGTGGACTGTGGATTCAGCTTGTTTTGCCGGTTGCGCAGGAAGCGCGGCCCGAACGGGGTGGAGCGGAGCGGATCGACGTCAGTGTGAACCGGAACGATCGTATCGATCGAGCGGATGGTCTGCACCATCCGCACCATCCGCAGAAACCGGATCCGCAGGAGCGCGCCAAGGCGCTCGCGTGAGCGCGAAATATTGCTGTTTCTTGCCTCGCGGGGTCGCTTGCTTACCCTGCCTTACCGATGCGCCTCTGCGCGAAAACCCGCAGGTATAGTGCGAGCTGGCTCTGTGAGCCACCCCCTTCGGTCCGCTCGCCCGGCACGGCGACCGGGCCGTTTTTTTTGCGTTTTTTTATGCGGCGCACTGAGCGGCAACGCGTTTGCGACGCTCAGTTGATGAGCCGTGCGTGTAGCAGCCCGACCGTGGCCTGCGACAAACCAAGCCCCGTGGTGAGATAAGCGTTCATCGTGCCGTAGCTCGCCTGCACCTGATCGACGGCCGCCTGCAGGAAGCTCGCCTGCGCGTTGTGTAGCGGCACGGCCGCCGTCGCCGCGGCATCGCCCTGCTGCGCGCGGATCACTGCGAGCGTGGTCTGCGTCGACGCCGCGAGGTACGTGTTCGACAGCAGATAGTCCTGCATCACGACGTCGAACGGGACGTTCGCGATGCTCAGCAGTACCGCCGACACCCATCCCGAAATGTCCTTGCCGTCGTCGCAGTGAAAGAGCTGCGCGCCCGGAGTATTCGCGAGGCGCGTGAGCAGCGTGCCGAAACCCGTACGCTGCGCTTCGCCGCTGACGAAGCTGCGCCACAGCGCTTCCATCATCGCAACCGCGTCCGCGGACGTGGCGGGCAACATCTGCGGCGGCTCGGACGTGCCGTCGATATTGAGGCTGACGTACGCGGCGCCCGCAGGCATCACGTCCGGCGACTGTGCGACCTCGCCTGGCGTGCGCAGGTCGTAGTCGACGGCGATCGTAAGGGTGTCGAGCACCGCCTTGTCGGCCGCATTGGCCGTGAGTGCGCTCGAACGATAGAAGCGGCCGCGCTGCACACGCGCACCGTCGACCGTGACGTAGCCTTCCGCCGCGCCGCCGACATCGCGGAAATTCGCGACCGACGCAAGACGTGGCGTCGGCGCCGCATCGTCTGAGATCGACCCGCCGCAGCCCGCGAGCAGCGTGCCCGTGAACCCGGACAATGCAAGCGCGCCGGTGCCCTTCAGCCACGCGCGCCGGGCCCCGTCCACCTGCAAGGCGGCCGGTTCGCGCGTCGCGATGCTGCGCCGCCGCGTGGCGGACGAGCACAACGAGCGGGCTGTCGCAGTGAGAGTCATGGGTCGAGCCGTCCTGAGTGAGCGCTCGCGCGCAGAGGAAGTCGAGGATCGCATGCAGCGCATACGTAGCGGCAGAGTTTACCGGTATCGCTGCAAAATAAAATTACCGTGCAACATACGGTAAGGAAACTCTCTGGCCGCTCCTGGAGCGGATCGGCACCCGCCTCGCTGGCTGCCGCACCCCGTCTCGCTTCTTTTTTATTCCAACTGGTTATGCGGAATAACGCACCGTAAAATAAGGGCCACCGCGGCACACGCCGCCCCTCGCGCGAGACAGGAGGAGACGAAAAATAATGGGATCGTTCCAGTGGTTCACCGAGTTGACGACCCGCGAGCGGCGCACGCTGTACGCCGGATTCGGCGGTTACGCAGTCGACGCGTTCGACTTCATGATCTACTCGTTCCTGATCCCAACCCTGATCGCCACCTGGGGCATGACGAAAAGCGAAGCCGGCATGATCGCGACCGGCTCGCTGATCTCATCGGCTGTCGGCGGCTGGCTCGCCGGCATTCTAGCCGACCGCTACGGCCGCATCCGCGTCCTGCAGTGGACCATCGCAACCTTCGCGGTGTTCACGTGCCTGTCCGGTTTCACGAATTCGTTCTGGCAATTGCTCACCACACGTACGCTGCAGGGCTTCGGCTTCGGTGGTGAGTGGTCGGTGGTGACGATCATGATGGCCGAGACGATCCGCTCGCCGCAGCATCGCGCGAAAGCGGTCGGCACGGTACAGAGCAGCTGGTCGTTCGGCTGGGGCGCCGCCGCGATCCTGTACTGGGCGTTCTTCGCGCTGCTGCCCGAGCAGTACGCGTGGCGCGCGTGCTTCTGGATCGGACTGCTGCCCGCGCTGTGGATCCTCTACATCCGCCGCAACGTCAGCGATCCGGACATCTATATCGCGACGCGCCGTGCGCGCGACAACGGCCTCGATACATCGCATTTCCTGCAGATCTTTTCGTTCCCGCATCTGAAGACCACGCTGCTCGGCAGCGCGCTGTGCACCGGCATGCTCGGCGGCTACTACGCGATCACGACGTGGCTGCCGACCTACCTCAAAACCGTGCGGCATCTGTCGGTGTTCAACACGAGCGGCTATCTCGTCGTGCTGATCGTCGGGTCGTTCTGCGGGTATATCGTCGGCGCGATCCTGTGCGACCGGATCGGCCGGCGCGCGTCGTTCGTGCTGTTCGCAATCGGCTCGTTCGCGCTCGGCATGGCGTACACGATGCTGCCGATCACCAATGGCGCGATGCTGTTGCTCGGCTTTCCGCTCGGCATCGTCGTGCAGGGGATTTTCGCGGGCGTCGGCGCGTATCTGTCCGAGCTGTATCCGAATGCGATTCGCGGCTCGGGTCAGGGCTTCTGCTACAACCTCGGCCGTGGGCTCGGCTCGTTCTTTCCGATTCTCGTCGGCACGCTGTCGCAGACGACGACGCTTGTGAAATCGATGGGCATCGTCGCGGGCAGCGGCTATCTGCTCGTCATCGTGTCGGCGCTCTGCCTGCCCGAGACGCGCGGCAAATCGCTAGCCGAAGCGCTCGAAGCCACTGAAGCAACGGCCCCCGCTCCCTGACCACCGCCCACGCCATGCAAACGATCGTACTCGGCGGCGGCGTGATCGGCGTCGCCACGGCTTTCTACCTGCGCGAACGCGGCTGCGAAGTGACTGTGATCGAACGCGAGGTCGACGTCGCGCTGTCGACGAGCTTCGGCAACGCCGGCGTGATCGCGCCCGGCTACGTCACGCCGTGGGCCGCGCCCGGCATGCCCACGAAGATCGCGAAATACATGTTCCAGCCCATGTCGCCACTGATCTTCCGGCCCACGTTCGACCCGGCGCAGTGGCGCTGGATCGCGCGCTGGCTGCGCGAATGCGATCTCGCGCGGTTCCGGGTGAACAAACAGCGGATGCAGCGCATCGCGTACTACAGCCGCGCGTGCCTGCATGAGTTCCGCTCGAGCTATCCGTTCGAGTACGGCCGCAGCAAGGGCTATCTGCAACTGTTTCGCAGCGACTACGACGTCGAGCTTGCGCAGCCCTCGCTCGCGGTGCTGCGCGACGGCGGCATCGTGCATCGCGAGGTGAGCGCCGCCGAATGCGTCGCGATCGAGCCGGGCCTGCAGTGGGCACGCCAGACGCCCGTGTCGGGCCTCTACCTGCCCGACGACGAAGCCGGCGACTGCGCGCGCTTCACCCGCGAACTGCGCTCACTGTGCGAGAAGGCCGGCGTGCAGTTCCGTTTTGAGACGCACGTCACCGCGCTCGACGTACAGGGCGGCGCGGTACGCGGCGTGCGGATCGACAGCGCGCGCGGCAAGGAAATGCTCACGGCGGATGCGGTCGTGGTCGCGCTCGGCGTCGACAGCGCGGCGCTGCTCGCGCGGCTCGGCGTGAAGGTGCCGCTCTATCCGGTGAAGGGCTACTCGGCGACGCTGCCCGTGATCGACGACGAGAAAGCGCCGCGCGCCGCGCTGATGGACGAATCGCTGAAGACGGCGATCACGCGCTTCGGCACGAACCTGCGCGTGGCCGGCACGGCCGAACTCGGCAACGGCCGCGCGACGCTGCGTGAACAGGCGTTGCACACGCTGATGAAAGTGCTCGACGACTGGTTTCCGCGTGCGGCAAAACCATCGTCCGCGCACTTCTGGGTTGGGCGCCGGCCGATGACGCCCGACGGTGCGCCGCTGCTCGGGCCATCCGGCATCGGCAATCTGTGGATCAACCTCGGACACGGCTCGACCGGCTGGGCGATGTCGATGGGCTCGGGTCGCGTGGTCGCCGATCTGGTGACGCAGCGCACGCCGGAACTCGATCTCGACGGTCTTACGCTCGCGCGCTACAGGCGCGCGTAAGCAACGATGACGCAAAAAAGAAAAGCCGGGTCGCCCTTCCGGGCGCCCGGCTTTGTACCGCATCGTCTCCACCCGTCCTGCAAGCGTGAACGGCGTGCCGCGTCGAACGACACACCGTCGTGACAACTGAAGTGACGACTATACGATAACCCGCGCCGTTCAGCGCGGCAGGTCGGAATGGCCCATCAGGTACGCATCGACCGACCGCGCGCATTGACGGCCTTCGCGGATCGCCCACACGACGAGCGACTGGCCGCGGCGCATGTCGCCCGCCGCGAACACCTTGTCGACCGACGTGTAGTAAGCCTTGTCGCCTTCGGTCGCCGCGCGCACGTTGCCGCGCGCATCCTTGTCGACACCGAACGCTTCGAGCACCGGCAACACCGGCTGCGTGAAGCCCATCGCGAGCAGCACGAGATCGGCCTTCATGTCGAACTCCGAGCCCGGCACTTCCTGCATCTTGCCGTCCTTCCATTCGACGCGCACGGCCACCAGCTTCTCGACCTTGCCGTTCTTGCCTTCGAAGCGCTTGGTCGCCACGGCCCAGTCGCGCTCGCAACCTTCCTCGTGCGACGACGACGTGCGCAGCTTGATCGGCCAGTACGGCCAGACGAGCGGCTTGTTCTCTTCTTCCGGCGGCTGCGGCAGCAGTTCGAACTGCGTGACGTCCTTCGCACCGTGACGATTCGACGTGCCGACGCAGTCGGAACCCGTATCGCCGCCGCCGATCACGATCACGTGCTTGCCCTTCGCAAGCAGCTGATCGACGACCTTGTCGCCCGCGTTGATCTTGTTCTGCTGCGGCAGGAACTCCATCGCGTAGTGAATGCCCGCGAGTTCGCGGCCCGGTACCGGCAGGTCGCGCGGCGTTTCCGAACCGCCGGAGATCACGACCGCGTCGAACTGCTCTTTGAGCTCGTCGGGCGTGACGGTTTCCTTCGCGGTGTTGCCGATGTGCGCGGGCAACGGTTCGCGGCCGACGAACACGTTCGGGCGGAACGTCACGCCTTCCGCTTCCATCTGACGCATGCGGCGGTCGATCAGCCACTTCTCGAGCTTGAAGTCAGGGATGCCGTAACGCAGCAGGCCGCCGATCCGGTCGTTCTTCTCGAACACCGTCACGTCGTGGCCCGCGCGCGCGAGTTGCTGTGCGGCCGCGAGGCCCGCCGGGCCGGAACCGACCACGGCGACCTTCTTGCCGGTCTTGTGCTTCGGCGGCAGCGGCGCGACCCAGCCTTCGGTCCAGGCCTTGTCGATGATCGCATGCTCGATCGACTTGATGCCGACCGGGTCGTCGTTGATGCCGAGCGTGCACGCCGCTTCGCACGGCGCCGGGCAGATGCGGCCCGTGAACTCGGGGAAGTTGTTGGTCGAGTGCAGCACCTCGATCGCGTTCTTCCAGTCCTGATGGAACACCAGGTCGTTGAAGTCCGGGATGATGTTGTTCACCGGGCAGCCGTTGTTGCAGAACGGAATGCCGCAGTCCATGCAGCGTGCGCCCTGGATCTTCGCTTCGTCGTCGGTCAGTGCCGACACGAATTCCTTGTAGTGCTTCACACGCGTGAGCGGAGCTTCGTACGCCTCGTGGCGGCGTTCGAACTCGAGAAAGCCGGTTGCCTTGCCCATGTGGTTCTCGTGTCTATCGGTATTCGGTGAGGGGAGCGTCGCCCGCCGCATTTGCTGCAGCGGGCTGCTTCGTCGTTTTCGTCGTCGCGTCGCGGGTATGAATCAGGCCGCCAGCACTTCCTTGCTGGCCTTCTTCGCGCCCAGTTCGCCGAGCGCGCGACGGTATTCGGTCGGGAATACCTTCACGAACTGGCGCCGCGCCGCATCCCAGTTTTCAAGCAACGCTTTCGCACGCGTCGAGCCCGTGAACTGGAAGTGACGTTCGATGAGCCCCTTCAGCAGCGCCTCGTCGGTCTGGCCGCCGTGCCACAGCGCGGGTTCGACCGTGCGTTCCTGTTCCGCCTGCTGCAGGACCGGATCGAGTGCGACCATCGCCTTGTTGCACTTCGCCGCAAACGTGTTGTCCGGGTCGTACACGTACGCTAGGCCGCCCGACATGCCGGCCGCGAAGTTGCGCCCCGTCTCGCCGAGCACGACGACCGTGCCACCCGTCATGTATTCGCAGCCGTGGTCGCCGGTGCCTTCGACGACCGCCGTCGCACCCGAGTTACGCACGCAGAAGCGTTCGCCCGCAACACCGCGCAGGAACGCTTCGCCTTCGATCGCGCCGTACATCACCGTGTTGCCGCAGATGATGTTTTCTTCGGACTTGCCGCGGAAATCGTTGGTCGGACGGATGATGATGCGGCCGCCCGACAGCCCCTTGCCGACGTAGTCGTTGCCATCGCCGACGAGATCGAGCGTGATGCCCTTAGCCAGGAACGCACCGAAGCTCTGACCCGCCGTGCCCTTCAGCTGGATGTGGATCGTGTCGTCGGGCAGCCCGTCGTGGCCGTACTTCTTCGCGACCATGCCGGACAGCATCGCGCCGACCGTGCGGTTCACGTTACGCACCGGCTGGATGAACGACACATGCTCGCCCTTGTCGATCGCGACCTTCGCCTTCTCGATCAGCGTGTGATCGAGCGCGCGCTCGAGGCCGTGATCCTGCGAGTCGACGTGCAGACGCGCGACGTCCGCCGGCACCTGCGGCAGGTAGAACACGCGCGAGAAGTCGAGACCCTTCGCCTTCCAGTGCTCGACGCCCTTCTTCGTGTCGAGCAGATCCGCGCGGCCAATCAGATCGTCGAACTTGCGGATGCCGAGCTGCGCCATGATTTCGCGCACTTCTTCAGCGATGAAGAAGAAGAAGTTGACGACGTGTTCCGGCTGGCCCTGGAATTTCGTGCGCAGCACCGGGTCCTGCGTCGCAACGCCGACCGGGCACGTGTTCAGATGGCACTTGCGCATCATGATGCAGCCCTGGACGACGAGCGGTGCCGTGGCAAAACCGAATTCGTCGGCGCCGAGCAGCGCGCCGATCACGACGTCGCGGCCGGTCTTCATCTGGCCGTCGGCCTGCACGCGGATGCGGCCGCGCAAGCGGTTCAGCACGAGCGTCTGCTGCGTTTCGGCGAGACCGAGCTCCCACGGCGTGCCCGCGTGCTTCAGCGACGACAGCGGCGATGCGCCGGTGCCGCCGTCGTGGCCCGCGATCACGACGTGATCGGCCTTCGCCTTCGCGACCCCGGCCGCCACCGTGCCGACGCCCACTTCCGACACCAGCTTCACCGAGATGCTCGCCACAGGATTCACGTTCTTCAGATCGTGGATCAACTGCGCGAGATCTTCGATCGAATAGATGTCGTGGTGCGGCGGCGGCGAGATCAGGCCGACACCCGGCACCGAGTAACGCAGCTTGCCGATGTACTCGGACACCTTGTGACCCGGCAGCTGGCCGCCTTCGCCCGGCTTCGCGCCCTGCGCCATCTTGATCTGGATCTGGTCGGCCGACGCGAGGTACTGAGCCGTGACGCCGAAGCGGCCCGACGCGACCTGCTTGATCTTCGAGCGCAGCGAATCGCCGTCCTTCAGCGGAATGTCGCGCATGATCTCGTCGCCGATCACCGACTTCAGCGTGTCGCCGTTCTTGATCGGAATGCCGCGCAGTTCGTTGCGATAACGGTTCTCGTCCTCGCCGCCTTCGCCGGTGTTCGACTTGCCGCCGATCCGGTTCATCGCGATCGCGAGCGTGGTGTGCGCCTCGGTGCTGATCGAGCCGAGCGACATCGCGCCCGTCGCGAAACGCTTGACGATGTCCTTCGCCGACTCGACGTCGTCGAGCGGAATCGCCTTCATCGGGTCGACCTTGAACTCGAACAGGCCGCGGAAGGTCATGTGACGCTTCGTCTGATCGTTGATCAGATGCGCGTATTCCTTGTACGTCTGATATGAGTTGCTGCGCGCCGAATGCTGCAGCTTCGCGATCGCGTCGGGCGTCCACATGTGATCTTCGCCGCGCACGCGGTACGCGTACTCGCCGCCCGCGTCGAGCATGTTCGCGAGGACCGGGTTGTCGCCGAACGCATCGCGATGCAGACGGATCGCTTCTTCGGCGACGTCGAACAGACCAATCCCACCGACTTTCGACGCCGTGCCCTTGAAGTACTTCGCGACGAGATCTTCGGCGAGGCCGACCGCTTCGAAGATCTGCGCGCCGGTGTACGACATGTAGGTCGAAATGCCCATCTTCGACATGACCTTCTGCAGGCCCTTGCCGACCGCCTTCGTGAAGTTGTAGATCGCCTTGTCGGCCGACAGGTCGCCCTTCAGGCCAGCTGCGAACTGCGCGAGCGTTTCCAGCGCGAGGTACGGATGCACGGCTTCGGCGCCGTAGCCCGCCAGCAGCGCGAAGTGGTGCGTTTCACGAGCCGAGCCGGTTTCGACGACGAGACCCGCGCTCGTGCGCAGACCGTGCTGCACGAGATGCGTATGGATCGCAGCGGTAGCCAGCAGCGCCGGGATCGCGACGTTGTCGCGGTCGGTCTTGCGGTCCGACACGATCAGCATGTTGTAGCCGGACTTCACCGCGTCGACGGCTTCGGCGCACAGCGACGCGAGACGCGCCTCGATGCCTTCCTTGCCCCACGCGACCGGGTAGCAGATGTTCAGCTCGTACGAGCTGAACTTGCCGCCGGTGTATTGATCGATCGCGCGGATCTTCGCGATGTCCCTGAAGTCGAGCACCGGCTGCGACACTTCGAGGCGCATCGGCGGGTTGATGTTGTTCGTGTCGAGCAGGTTCGGCTTCGGGCCGACGAACGACACGAGCGACATCACCATGTTTTCACGGATCGGGTCGATCGGCGGGTTCGTCACCTGCGCGAACAGCTGCTTGAAGTAGTGGTACAGCGTCTTGTTCTTGTTCGACATCACCGCGAGCGGCGAGTCGTTGCCCATGGAGCCGACCGCTTCCTCGCCCGCCTGCGCCATCGGCGCCATCAGGAACTTGAGGTCTTCCTGCGTGTAGCCGAACGCCTGCTGGCGATCGAGCAGCGCGGCCGCTTCGCGGCGTTCCGTGACGACGTCTTCGGCCTTCGGCTCGATCTCGTCGAGCTTGATCCGCACCGCGTCGATCCAGCTCTTGTACGGCTTCGCGTTCGCGAGGTTGTCCTTCAGTTCCTTGTCGTCGATGATGCGGCCGTGATCCATGTCGATCAGGAACATCTTGCCCGGCTGCAGGCGCCACTTCTTGACGATCTTCGATTCGGGAATGGGCAGCGTGCCCGCTTCCGACGCCATGATGACCAGGTCGTCATCCGTGATGATGTAGCGCGCCGGACGCAGACCGTTACGGTCGAGCGTCGCGCCGATCTGCCGGCCGTCGGTGAACGCGATCGCGGCGGGGCCGTCCCACGGCTCCATCATCGCGGCGTGGTACTCGTAGAACGCGCGGCGATTGTCGTCCATCAGCGTGTGCTGCTCCCACGCTTCGGGGATCATCATCATCACCGCGTGCACGAGCGGGTAGCCGGCCATCACGAGCAGTTCGAGACAGTTGTCGAACGATGCGGTGTCGGACTGGCCCGGATAGATCAGCGGCCACAGCTTCGGCAGATCGTCGCCGAGCACGTGGCTCGCGATCGCGCCGGTCCGCGCGTTCAGCCAGTTGACGTTGCCCTTCACCGTGTTGATCTCGCCGTTGTGCGCGATCATCCGGTACGGGTGAGCCAGTTCCCACGCCGGGAACGTGTTGGTCGAGAAGCGCTGGTGCACGAGCGCGAGCGCCGACACGACGCGCTCGTCCTGCAGGTCGCGGTAATACACGCCGACCTGACCCGCGAGCAGCAGCCCCTTGTAGACGACCGTGCGCGCCGAGCACGACGGCACGAAATATTCCTTGCCGTGCTTGAGCTTCAGCGCCTGGATGCGGTGACTCGCGGTCTTGCGGATCACGTACAGCTTCCGCTCGAGCGCGTCGGTCACCATGATGTCCTTGCCGCGGCCGATGAAGATCTGGCGGATCAGCGGCTCGCTCGCCTTCACCGTCGGCGAGATCGGCATCGCGTGATCGACCGGCACGTCGCGCCAGCCCAGCACGACCTGGCCTTCGGCCTTCACCGTGCGCTCCAGCTCCTGTTCGCATGCGAGCCGGGACGCATGTTCCTTCGGCAGGAAGATCATGCCGACGCCGTACTCACCGTTCGGCGGCAGCGTGACGCCCTGCTTCGCCATCTCTTCGCGATAGAAGCCGTCCGGAATCTGGATCAGGATGCCCGCGCCGTCGCCCATCAACGGATCTGCGCCGACCGCGCCGCGGTGATCGAGATTCTCCAGGATCTTCAGGCCTTGCTGAATGATCTCGTGGCTTTTCTTGCCCTTGATGTGAGCGACGAAGCCGACGCCGCAGGCGTCGTGTTCGTTTTGCGGGTCGTACAGACCTTGGGCGGCGGGCACCGAGGACGTCGGTTGCAGGGGGTCGTTCATGGGGACACCGTCTGAAAGAGGCCGGGGCGGCCGTTAAAACCAATTGTTGTTTTCGCCATCTGCCGTGCCGGGTGTGCAGCCGCGCGGGCGATCGGGCTTCCGGCGTCGTGTGCCGGGGAACCGCCGGAATTCGGAATATACGCGACGAATCAAGGGAATAGCAAATAAAACGTGATGCTCTGACACCTATTATCGTGTTGGTGCACGATCCTCACATTTAAAAGGTTCCATATCAAAATAGTGCAAAAGAAAACGGCATCGATGGATGCCGATTCGGGGGCGCCGTGGCCTGAGGCCTGAAACCGCTATCTAGCGCGTTTGCGGCGTTTCCCGCACCTTGCGCGGCCGGCCGCGCGGCAGCGGCGACACGCGCCGGTTCGCGGCACGCGCCGCCCACTCGCGATACGAATCGCCGCCCAATACCCAGCCCTTCAACGTCGCCTGCTGCAGCTGGCTGGCTTCGCGCTCGTCGAGCGGCTGCTCGCACAGCTCGCGATACGCGCGCTGCCGTTCGAACGGCGTATTGCCGAGCGACCAGTACAGCGGGTGATCGGTGATGAGGCTGTCGAGCGTGAGTCCGATGTGATGCCGGTAACTGGACCAGCGATAGTCCTCGGGCACGGTGACCAGTTGCGTGCGTACGGGACACAGCTCGACCACGCGACTCGCGAGCAGGAAGTAACGCTCGCCCTCGATCACCGTCGCGCGATAGCGACCTTCCCACAACGTGCCACGGCGCGCATAGCGACGATTGAAATGCGCGACGTAGCGACGGCCGACGGCCTGCATCGCCTTGGGGAGACTCGATTCGTCGGCGGGCGTGACGAGCAGTTGCACCGCGCCAGGCATCAACGCATACGCGTGAATGGAAAGACGGTGATCGCGTGAAGCCGCTTTCAGACAATCGATAAAGAGCTCGTAATCCTGGTCGTCGACGAATGCGGGCTGCTGGTCGAGTCCGCGCAGAATCACGTGCTGCGGCTGGTCAGGAACATAAAGACGTGCAAGCCGTGCCATGCTGGATTATCCAATAGTCGCGTTGGTATATACCCGAAGGTCCGAAGAGCCGCGTGCGCGTTGGGTTCGGCGCCGCGCGGCTGAGCCGGAAGCCGCCTGGCGCTTAGGGAAAAGGCTCTAACTGCAGCGTATGGTTTGTTTCAAACGTTGTGGTCATAATGAGCGGGCTTTTTCAGGAGGAGCACAATGAAATTAAAACAGGCCATAACGGGGATCGCAGCGCTCGCCTGCGTAACGGCAGCCCATGCGCAATCTGCCGGCAGCATTTATCTCACGACAGGTTGGTTCCATTTCGCACCCCAGGACAGCAGCGACCCACTGAAAATACTCTCGGTCGGGGGCACACCCGTCAACATCAGCGAGCCCGGTACCGGCGCAGGCATTGACTCGTCCGACACGCTCGGTTTCAGCGCTGGCTACTTCATCACCGACCACATTGCCGCGGAAGCGGAACTCGGCATTCCGCCGAAATTCGACCTCACCGGCAAGGGCTCTTTCTCGCAGTTCGGCACGCTCGGCTCGGCGAAGCAGTGGAGCCCGGCAGTACTGGTCAAGTATCACTTCTTCGATGCTCAGGCTAGATTCCGTCCGTACGTGGGGATCGGCGCGACGTATGTCTGGTTCACCGACGCCAAGATCACCAACACCAGTTTCGAACAAGGCGTTCTGCATGGTCCGACCTCCGTTACGACAGATCGTTCCTGGGCTCCGGTGTTTAACGTCGGTTTCAATTACGCGCTCACCAAGCACTGGTTTGCCGGCTTTTCCGTGTCCTACATTCCGGTCAGCGTGACGGCGACCTTGCACACGTCGGGTGCGACGCCCGTCGGCGGAAGCGCGGTCTCGCAAGCGAAGATCAAGCTCAATCCGATCGTCACGTACCTGAAGCTGGGCTACATCTTCTAGCACGGCTGGACACACCGGACCTCGCGGCCTGTTGCAGTAAAACGCCGTCACATCGTGGCGGCGTTTTGTTTTTCTGGATTCTATGCCTATGCGGCGGGCATCGCATGCACGTGAAACGCATTGTAATTTTGACCAGCACGGCCGCCGTCGCTGAAAAATCTGCTTGCTGCCCGGCGTGCGCGGGTTCCATTCATGCGTTTGAACGGCCGCGTTCGCAGGCGTCGGCAGGATCGCCGCAGGCGGGCACCGAAGTTGCGGCGTGACGGGTTCCTCAACGGAATCCCGCGGGAGACTCGGGCTTTCTCATTCTCTTCCACCGACGGAGCGACCATGACTGCACTACCGAACACGCGAGAAGCCATCGGCGAATCCTGGGCCACGACTGGAAGACGCGCACGCCGCATCGCCCGTCACAGCCGCCATGCCGCGGAAGATGTCGCCGGCGAGCTACGCACGCTGATGGCGGAACTCGAAGAAACCCTGGCCGACGGCACGCAGGCCGACGCGGTGGTCCTGCGCGAACAGATGCGCAAGCGACTCGACTCGGCGCGCGCGCGTCTGCAGGAAACTCGCGAAGCGGTCCGCGAGCGCGCCGAAATCGCACTCGCCGATGCGGACGACTACGTGCACGAGAACCCGTGGCGGACGATCGCGATCGTCGGTGGCCTTGCGCTGCTGACGGGCGCATTGCTGGCGCGTTCGCGTTAGGCGACGTGGTACCGCTACGTCGCTACGTCGCTGTATCGCTTATCGCTGCGATAGCCGACAGTGGGCGAACCACCATCGCTGTCCAGCCCACGCGTAGCGTCGCCGCGATACAACCGCGGCGCCAACGCTACGTGCCGTCGACGACGAACAGCCGCTGATACTCCTTCAGCGCGTACCGGTCGGTCATACCGGCAATGTAGTGCGCGACGAGCCGCTGCTGCGCGTCCGGCTGCGTAGCCTGGTAGGCCGGCGGCAACAGGCGCGGATCGGTGGTGAACGCTTCGAACAGCCCCGCGATCACGCGCCGCGCCTTGCTCGCCATCCGCATCACGCGATAGTGGCGATACAGATTCGCGAACAGAAAGCGCTTGAGCGCCGTGGCCTGCGCGGCCACGGCCTCGCTGTGCGCGACGAGCGGCGGCGCTGCGCGCACGTCGTCGAGCGAGGCCGGCGCGTGGTGCTGCAGATTGCGCGTTGTCGTGTCGATCAGATCGACGATCAGCGTATTGATGATGCGTCGCACCGTTTCATGCACCAGCCGGCGTCCTTCGATGAGCGGATAATCCGCGCGCGCCGCGTCGTAGTGCTGCTTCCACAGTTCAACCTCGGCGAGCTGGTCGATCGTGAGAAGCCCCGAGCGCAAACCGTCGTCGACGTCGTGATTGTTGTACGCGATTTCGTCGGCAAGATTCGCGATCTGCGCTTCGATCGACGGTTGCTGGCCAAGCAGGAAGCGTTCGCCCAGCTCGCCGAGTCGGCGGGCGTTCTCGCGCGAGCAGTGTTTGAGGATACCTTCGCGCGTCTCGAAGCACAGGTTCAGCCCGTCGAACGCGCCGTAGTGTTCTTCGAGTTCGTCGACGACCGCGAGGCTCTGCAGGTTGTGCTCAAACCCGCCGTGCTCGCGCATGCACTCGTTGAGTTCATCCTGGCCCGCATGGCCAAACGGCGTATGGCCGAGATCGTGCGCAAGGGAAATGGCTTCGACGAGATCTTCGTTGACGCGCAGGTTGCGCGCAACCGACCGCGCGATCTGCGCGACCTCGAGACTGTGCGTGAGACGCGTGCGGAACAGGTCGCCCTCGTGATTCACGAAGACCTGCGTCTTGTATTCGAGCCGGCGAAATGCGGTGGAATGCACGATGCGGTCGCGATCCCGCTGGAACTCGGTGCGGGCCGCGGGAGCGTTTTCCGGATAGCGACGCCCGCGAGACAGCGACGAATGCGCCGCATACGGCGCGAGATGCGCCTCAAGCGCGGCGACGGTGGGTCGCGGCGGCGGCACCGAGCTGCTGCGCGTGGCACTGTCGTTCGTCGGTTGGTCGCTGCGCGTATCGCTCACCAGTTTCTCCGCAAGAGGATCGTCACCGCCTGGAGCGCTTCGGGTCCGGCGCGCCGCTGCGCGCGGCCCGTCCGGACTAGACGGATGCCGCGAGCGTCGCCTGGACGGCGTCGTCCGGAGCAGGCGCGATCAGCGTGTCGCCGAACCGTTTCAGCAGGATGAATTTGATCTGCCCGGCTTCCGCTTTCTTGTCGACCCGCATCAGATCGACATAGCGGTTCGCGCCGAGCGCGGGTGCGCGGGTGGGCAACCGGGCAGCCGAGATCACGTCGACGAGCCGCCGACGCGACGCTTCGTCGAGATGGCCGAGCCGCACCGACAGATCCGCGGCCATCGCCATCCCGCAGCCGACCGCTTCGCCGTGCAGCCATTCGCCGTAGCCAAGGCCGGCTTCGATCGCGTGCCCGAACGTGTGGCCGAAATTCAGGATCGCGCGCAGGCCGCCTTCGCGCTCGTCCGCGGCGACGACCGATGCCTTGATCTCGCACGAACGCTTCACCGCATGCACGAGCGCTTCGGGTTCGCAGCGGTTCAGCGCATCGACGTTCGCTTCGATCCAGTCGAAAAACGCCGCATCGGCAATCGCGCCGGTCTTGATCACTTCGGCGACGCCCGCGGCCAGCTCGCGCGCGGGCAAGGTTTGCAGCACGCCGATATCGGCGATGACTGCTTGCGGCTGATAGAACGCGCCGATCATGTTCTTGCCGAGCGGATGATTGATGCCGGTCTTGCCGCCCACCGACGAATCGACCTGCGACAGCAATGTGGTCGGCACCTGGATGAACGGCACGCCGCGCATGTAGCAAGCGGCCGCGAAACCGGTCATGTCGCCGATCACGCCGCCGCCCAGCGCGATCAGCGTGGTCTTGCGGTCGGCGCGCGCACCGAGCAGCGCGTCGAAGATCTGGTTCAGCGTTTCCCAGTTCTTGTACACCTCGCCGTCGGGCAGCACGACCGTCGACACCTGTTTGCCGAGCGGCGCCAGCGCGCGCCGGAGCGCGTCGCCGTACAGCGGATCGACGGTGGTGTTGGTGACGATCGTCACCGACGCGCCGGCGATATGCGGCGCGAAAAGCGCCGTCTGGCCGATCAGATCGGCGCCGATGTGGATGGGGTAGGCGCGCTCGCCCAGCTCGACGTTAACGGTGATCATGCCGTAATCATGGGGGTCATCATGCTCGCCATTATCACGTAGATGGCGTAGATGGCGTCGGGGAAGCCGGCTGCCCGACGCTGACGCCGATCATTTCGAGCTGCATCAGCACCATATTGACGAGCCCGGTAACCGACGGACGTCCGGTCTCGATGACGAAATGCGCGCATTCGCGATACAGCGGATCGCGCGCGTCGTACAGCGCCTCGAGACGTGCTTTCGGGTCTTCGGTCTGCAGCAGCGGGCGATTCTTGTCGCGGCGCGTGCGCAGCCACAGGTCGTGCGGATTCGCGCGCAGATACACGACGATGCCGCGATTGCGCAGCGCGTCGCGATTTTCGGGCCGCAGCACCGCGCCGCCGCCCGTCGCGAGCACGATGTTGTCGCGTCCGGTCAGTTCCGCGATAACCTGCGCTTCGCGATCGCGAAAACCGGCTTCGCCCTCGTGCTCGAAAATCAGCGGAATGCGGGCGCCGGTACGCGCCTCGATCTCATGGTCGGAATCGAAAAACGGGCGCTCCAACCGACGCGCCACGGCCCGGCCCACGGTGGTTTTGCCTGCCCCCATGAGTCCTACAAAAAATACATTGGCGTGTGCGTCCCGCGGTTGCAACGTTATCCTCTGGTAATCCGATAGTTCGTGCCGCAGCTTACTGGCAAAGCGACTGCCTTGTCGAGCCTGCGCCGGCGGCCGCCTCACTGGGCTCGCACCACGTGCGGCGTGATCAGCACCACGAGTTCGTCGTGCTGGTCGTGATGCGCGCGATGCCTGAAAAGTGCGCCTAAAACCGGTATTTTGCCCAGGAGCGGCACACCCGTCACATCGTCGCGATCATTCTGCTCGTAGATTCCTCCGATCGATACGGTTCCGCCGTCCTCCACTTCGACCCGCGTCTGCACGTGTTTCGTGTTGATCGCAGGGCCCGCCGCGGTCTGTTCGCCGACGCTGTCTTTCGCAACGTCGAGATCGAGCACCACGTGGCCGTCGGGCGTGATCTGCGGCTCGACCTCCAGCTTCAGGCTCGCACGGCGAAACTGTACGCCCGACACGCCCTGCCCGACTTTTGCCTGATACGGCAACTCCGTGCCCTGTTCGACGATCGCTTTCGTCCGGTCGGCGGTGACGACGTTCGGACTGGATATCGTCTCCCCGCGCCCCTCGGCTTCCAGCGCGCTCAATTCGATGTTCAGCAGACGGGTGGCGCGCGCCGCGAACAGCGACAGCCCCGCCGTCGCCGCATCGAAGCCGGAAATCGGCCGGGCCGTCAGGTCGAACAGCTTCCCTTCGCTGCCGCCGACCGCACCGGTGCCGGCTCCATCCGCGGCGGTATTGGCGAGCGCCATCCGCACGCCGAGATTGCGCGAGAACCCCTGCTCCCCTTCGACGATGCGCGCCTCGATCAGCACCTGACGCGTCGGCCGGTCGATCGAAGCGATCAGCTGCGCGATCTGCGCGAGCCGCGCATCGAGATCGGTGACGAACAGCAGGTTGGTGCGCGGATCCGCCATCAACGAGCCGCGCTTCGACAGGACGCGCTGGTTGCCCGCCGCACCGAGCAGGCGCCGCACGTCGTCGGCACGCGCGTAGTGCAGTTCGAACACACGGCTCACGAGCGGCTCGAGGTCGGCGGCCCGCGCGTGCGCTTCGAAACGCTGCCGCTCGCGCGCAGCGAGCTCCGCAAGCGACGCAACCCAGATCACGTTGCCGCGTCGCTCCATTGCAAGGCCGTTGACGTCGAGCAGCGTATCGAACGCATTGCGCCACGGTACCTTGTCGAGCTTAAGCGATACGAAGCCGCGCACTTTCTCGCTCGACACGATGTTGAGCCCCGTGAACCGCGCAAAAGCGTTCAGCACGGCGCCCAGTTCAGCGTGCTGAAAATCCAGCGTGATCGGTTTGTCGGCGGGCAGGTTGGGGGTTTCGTCGTGAACGGCGGACGTCATTCGCTGCACCGGTGGAAGAGGTGTAGGCGGCCCTTCGAGTGGATCGGGCGGCGTTGAAGCAACCGGCAGATATGGAGTCGCAGCGGCGGTGCCGTTTTCATCGACGGGACCTTTTTGCACCGCCTCGACGGTATCGACGGTATCGGCGGTATCGGCGGTATCGGCGGTATCGGCGGTATCGGCGAACGGGTTCGGTGTACTTCCACTTCCGTCCGGTATGCCACGCGGCAGCGGCGGCATGCCGGTCGACGAGACGATGTCGTCGAGCGGCATGCGCTCGGGCAGCGGCGGAACGACCGCATGAGCAGTCCATGCGATCGCCGCGACACACACGGCCACGCAACGCACCGGAAACGCGACGCTCATCGCGCATCCTTCGCGAGCGTCAGTTGCCTCGCTCCCAACGATGTCGCGAGCGTGAGACCGGCGGCGTCGATGTGCGTCACGCGCCCGTCGCCGATCTGCTGCCCTGGCGCGGCGGCAATCGGGCCGTCGTCGGTTTCGACGAGCGCTAGCGCATGCACGCGATCGCGCAGCAGCCCGACGAGCCGCAGACTCGCACCGGCCGATTCGTCGACATCGGCGGCTCGCGGTGAAAACGGATCGTAGAACACGACCTCCGGCTCGTCGTCGGCATCCGCGGCGGCGTTCGATGCGCGTGCAAGTGCGGTCGCGGCCGGCGGCAAGCGGCTGAACACCTGCAGCGTCGCCTTCACCGAAAGCATGCCGCCGTCACGCGTGATGTCGACGTCGGACGGCACGACGAGCACCGGCAGCGCAGCCAGCCCGGCGACGAACTGCATCAATTGCGCGAAGTCGCCCCGCGCGTCGAACTGCACCGGCCGCATGGTATCCGTGGCGGAGCCGCTCTCGGCACCTGGCTCGAGCGAAACGAGCGCGAGCCCGGATTCGTCGGCGAGCCGCGACAACGTACGCACGTCGTCTGCGGAGGTCCAGACCGGGGGACGCGCACGCTGTGCACGCGCGAGCGCATCGCGACGCAGCGCGGGCAACTGCGTCGTCGCCTGCATTGCCTCCGCGAGACGACGCTGCCCATCGGCGAGCGCAGCGCGGCTTGCATCGAATCCGTCGACGTCGGCCGACCGCCATCCTTGCACCCCGAGCACGAACGCGGCAAATGCGACAACGAGCGCGACGACCAGGCGGCGTTGCGCGCTCCATGCTTCGAGCGGTACGCTCAACCACGCCCACCCATCCGCGAAACGCGCGGGCCCTCCACGCCCTGCATCGAAACGGCCCATCACGGTCGTACTCATCTCACGCCTCCCGAACGAGCGACGGACATGCGATACGGCACACCCGCCACATCGTCCTTCGATCCTGCCCAGCGCACCGTCACGCCGAATTCGAACGAACCGTCGGCGACGTCCTCCTTGCCTCGACGCGCATTCATTCCCCGATGCGGATCGCTCGCGTCGGCGCCCTGCACACCGCGGACGCCGTCGAGCCGTTCGATCCACGCCGCGGACAGCGCACGATCCGCCGCCCGCGCGACGAGATCGGTCTGCTGCGCGCGATGCCGGATGCGCTGCACCGCGATGCCGGATGCGGGCTCGTTGCTCAGCACGTCGAGCAGATCGCGCAGATGACTGAGCGAAGCGGAACGTGCCGTCGCATCGGCAATATCGGATCGCGCCGCGCTCGCATCGCGCGAAAGGCGCGCATGCTCGGCAAGCGGCGCGGCCAGTTGCGTGAGCGCGCGCTCGACGGCCGCTCGCTCGCTGTCGATGCGCGAGCGTTCAACCGCGTGCCATCCCGCGAGCAGCAGGACACACAAGCTTCCCGCCAGCACGGCGACACCGCATTCGACGACGCAGCGCCGTCGCGCACGCAACGCATTGCGACGGCGGTACGGCAGTAGATTGAACCCGCCGATCCATGGCACGCATGGCGGCGACCCTGCACGGGTGCGCGCGTCCTTCATTCGAAGACCCCGCGCAGCGCGAGTCCGAATGCGACCGCGTAGGCGGGCTCGTGCAGCAGTTCGATGGCCTGCGCCGCGATGCCGTCGCCGAACGTCACGCATTCGAACGGCAGCACGGTGCAGCCGAGCACGTCGCCGATATCGGCTATGGAAAAGCCGATGCCGTCGAGCAGTTCGAGTTCTCCGCCGACCAGTGCGCAGCCGGGCGCATTCTCGCGCACGAGATCGCGCAACGCATCGGCGAAACCCGCATACCCGGGCGCCGGATAGCGGATCTCGCCGGCCATCGCTTCGCCCGCGATGAGCCACCCATGCACGCTTTCCGTACCGACCCACAGCGCGACGTACGGTTCGTTCGGCGCCAGTTCGCAGGTGGCCGCATAACGCAGCGCACGCAGTGCCGCATGCGGCTCGCCGTCGAGCGCAGTCAGCGAGATGCCCGCCGACGCCGCGCATTCGACACGCGCTTCAAGATGCGCACGACCGGCGGCGGCAATCGTCACGTGGCCTTCATCTTGAGCGTTGTGTGCCGCATCTTCGACGAACCAGTCCACTGCGAGCGCGTGCCGCTCGATGCCCGCGATCCGTTCGGCCTCGATCATCACGGCGGGCTCGAGCACGGCATGCGCACGCCGGCTCGTCGCACGCATGCCGCCGCCGAACTGCGCGAGCGGCACCGTGGTAGTGGCAATCGCGGACGCAGGCAGCCCCATCGCGCAACTCATCGTCTGCGCGGCACAACGCGACGGCAAGCCGGCATACAGATGCCGCAATGCGCGCGACACCGCCGTACGATCCACCACATCCGCGCCCGCCATCGCACTGGACGCAAGCGGCACCTCGCCCACGTGCTCGAGCCGCACTCCGCCGCCGGCGCGCGACCGCCTGCTCAGCACGACGAGCCGCAGTGCCTGCTGGCTCACGTCCACGCCGGCCGCGAACCGCCGCGCCGGCAATAACAACGAACTCCCGAACGCCATCGCGCCTCCATCCCGTTGCGTCCCGCGACGAACCATTCGTGCACGGGCCTGATGACGCATTGTGCGAAGCGGGCCGTTCGCGCGATATTCGCGCCGGACGGCCAACACAACGTTCGACGTCGTGCGCGCAGCGGCAAAGCGGCTAGAGTGGAGTCATCCCTGCACGCGAGCGCGCTCGAAGTAAGCGCGCCGAAAGCCGCAAAACCGGGCGGCTATAATCGCGGGACTGTTTTTTGGTGTTCATATGCAATCCACGTCTCCTACGTCCCCGCCGCCCGCACCGGAAAAGCGCAAGCGTCCCCTCTGGCTCAAGCTCCTGCTCGGCTTTGTTGGGCTAATCGTCGCGGGTATCGTGTGCGGCTGTCTCGTGTTGGGTTACGCGCTTGTTGTCGCGACGCCGAACCTGCCGTCGCTCGATGCGCTCACCGATTACCAGCCCAAGGTGCCGCTGCGCATCTACACGGCTGACCACGTGCTGATCGGCGAATTCGGCGAGGAGCGCCGCGACGTCGTGCACATTCAGGACGTGCCGGATAACCTGAAGAAGGCCGTGCTCGCGATCGAGGACGCCCGTTTCTACGATCACGGCGGCGTCGACCTGACCGGCATCGCGCGCGCGGGCTTCGTCGCGCTGACGAATGGCCACGCCACACAGGGCGCGAGCACGATCACGATGCAGGTCGCGCGCAACTTCTTTCTATCCAGCGAGAAGACCTACACGCGCAAGATCTACGAGATGCTGCTCGCGTACAAGATCGAATCGAAGCTGACGAAGGATCAGATTCTCGAGGTGTACATGAATCAGATCTATCTCGGGCAGCGCGCGTATGGCTTCGCGAGCGCCTCACGCGTGTACTTCGGCAAGGACATGAAGGATCTGACGCTGGCCGAATGCGCGATGCTCGCCGGGCTGCCGAAGGCGCCATCGGCGTACAACCCGGTCGTGAATCCGAAGCGCGCGAAGGTGCGTCAGGAGTACATCCTGCAGCGCATGCTCGAGCTGGGCGACATCACACAGGAACAGTACGACGCCGCCGCGCGGCAGCCGCTCGTCGTGAAGGGCGCGGGCAAGGAGTTCAGCGTGCACGCGGAGTACGTCGCGGAAATGGTGCGCCAGATGATGTACGCGCAGTATCGCGAAGAGGCGTACACGCGCGGGCTGAACGTCGTCACGACGATCGACTCGGCGGACCAGGACGTCGCCTATCGCGCGCTACGCAAAGGCCTGATGGACTACGAACGCCGTCACGGCTATCGCGGACCGGAAGCGTTCATCGATCTGCCCACCGACGCGGACGACCGCGAGCAGGCCATCGACGATGCGCTGCTCGAGCATCCCGACAACGGCGAAATCATCGCAGCCGTGGTCACTGCCGCGACGCCGAAGCAGGTGCAGATCACGTTCATCGATGGCAATACCGCGACGATCGAAGGCGACGCGCTGCGCTTCGCGGCGTTCTCACTCAGTGCGCGCGCACAGCCGAATCAGCGCCTGCGGCCGGGCGCGATCATTCGCGTCGTGAAGGGCGACGACGGCAACTGGTCGATCACGCAGTTACCGCAGGTGGAAGGCGCGTTCGTGTCGGTGGTGCCGCAGGACGGCGCGATCCGCGCACTCGTCGGTGGCTTCGACTTCAACAAGAACAAGTTCAACCACGTGACGCAGGCGTGGCGCCAGCCGGGTTCGAGCTTCAAGCCGTTCATCTACTCTGCTTCGCTGGAAAAGGGCCTCGCCCCGGCGACGATCATCAATGATGCACCGCTCTTTTTCAGCGCCGCCGAAACCGGTGGCCAGGCGTGGGAACCGAAAAACTACGGCGGCGGCTTCGACGGTCCGATGACGATGCGCACCGCGCTGCAGAAGTCGAGGAACCTCGTGTCGATCCGGATCCTCAACCAGATCGGGACGAAATACGCGCAGCAGTACATCACGCGGTTCGGCTTCGATGCGGATCGCCATCCGGCCTATCTGCCGATGGCGCTTGGTGCCGGCCAGGTCACGCCGCTGCAGATGGCGGGCGCGTTCTCTGTATTCGCGAACGGCGGCTACCGCGTGAACCCGTATCTGATCGCCGAGGTCACCGACCAGCGCGGCATCGTCGTCGCGCACGCGCAGCCACTCGTCGCGGGAGAAAGCGCGCCGCACGCGATCGACGCGCGCAACGCCTACGTAATGAACAGCCTGCTGCAAAGCGTCGCGCAGCGCGGCACCGGCGCGAAGTCCAACGTGTTGAAGCGCACTGACCTCGCCGGCAAGACCGGGACGACCAACGATTCGCGCGACGCGTGGTTCGCCGGTTATCAGCACACGCTCACGGCCATCGCGTGGATCGGCTACGACAATCCGCGCAGCCTCGGCGATCGCGAAACGGGCGGCGGGCTCGCGCTGCCAGTGTGGATCGACTACATGGGTCGCGCGCTGAAGGGTGTACCCGAGTACCGGATGCCGATGCCCGACGGCGTCGTGACGCTCGGCGACGAGCTGTACTTCGAAGACTTCACGCCGGGGCACGGCTTCGTCGCGACGGTCGGCGTGAGCCAGGCATCGCTCGACGCCGGCGCAAGCGGCGCGTCAGGGGCCGCACCGCAGCAGGTCGGCGAGCAGGAAAAGCAGGACATCATGAATCTGTTCCGCAGCCACTAGGCTGCGGATTGAACAACGGCGGAGAAACCTCAGAGAAACCGCGGCGAAGCTGCCGCGGCTACGGCTTGAAGCGGACCGGCTCGCCGGCCTGCTGGGTCGCGTAATCGGACAGCGCCGCGAAAAATTCCGTGCCGCTGCGCGTGTCGCGCCATTCGCCGTCGGTAAAACGGAAGTGGAAACCGCCGGACTTCGCGGCGATCCAGATCTCGCGCATCGGCGGCTGCAGGTTCACGATAATCTTCGTTCCGTTCTCGAATTCGAGCGTCAGCACATTGCCGCTGCGTTCGAATTCGATGTCGGCTTCCGTGTCGTCGAGTGTGCGTTCCACGACCGTGAGTACGGCCTCTGCGCGGGTCAGGTATTCATGATCGGACATGCTAAACTCCAATGATTGATTATTCAGGGACAGTCATGCGAGTCGTCTTCCGGATGAGCGCGATTGTAGCGGCTTTGGCCATTCTCGCAGGTGGCGCATTAAGCGGCTGCGGTCAACGCGGCGCGCTCTATCTGCCTACCGTGCCGCCGCTGCCGGCCAGGCCGGTCGAACAAACCCGGCCACCCGCCACGCCGTCGCCCGACGACGTCAAACCAGATTCGGAAACCGCATCGGGCACCGTGCCGGATACATCGGGCACGCCGCTATCGCTGTCGACCGATAGCGAACTGCGCAACGCACCGGCTTCCGACGCTGCTGCATCGACGCCGCAACCGTCTTCCGGCACTCTCACCACTCAGTAAAGCTTCGCATGACTCAATCAGCATTCGAGTATGTCGACGGCGTGCTGCACGCCGAAGGCGTGTCCACCGTTTCGCTCGCCGACCAGTTCGGCACGCCGCTGTACGTCTATTCCCGCGCGGCGCTCACTGCGACGTGGCAGGCCTACACCGGCGCGTGCGCGGGACGTCGCGCGACGGTCCACGTCGCCGTCAAGGCGAACAGCAACCTCGCCGTGCTCAACGTGTTCGCGCGACTGGGCGCCGGCTTCGACATCGTGTCGGGCGGTGAACTCGCCCGCGTGCTCGCGGCCGGCGGCAAGGCGGAAAACACGGTGTTCTCCGGCGTCGGCAAGAGCGCAGCCGAAATGCGCGACGCGCTTGCGGCCGGCGTCAAATGCTTCAACGTCGAGTCGATTCCCGAGCTCGATCGGCTGAATGCGGTTGCCGGCGAGATGGACCGCACGGCGCCCGTGTCGCTGCGCGTGAATCCGGACGTCGACGCGAAGACGCATCCGTACATTTCCACCGGGCTGAAGTCGAACAAGTTCGGCGTCGCGTTCGACGAAGCGCGCGCCACTTATCGCGCGGCCGCGGCGATGCCGCATCTCGACGTGGTTGGGATCGACTGCCACATCGGCTCGCAGATCACCGAAATCGCGCCGTACCTCGACGCGGTCGACAAGCTGCTCGAACTGATCGGGCAAATCGAAGCCGACGGCGTGACGATCAAACACATCGACGTCGGCGGCGGCCTCGGCATCACCTATGCCGACGAAACGCCGCCGGACATCGGCGAGTTCGTCCGCATGCTGCTCGACCGGATCGAAGCGCGCGGCCACGGCCATCGCGAGGTCTATTTCGAGCCGGGCCGGTCGCTCGTCGGCAACGCAGGCGTGCTGCTCACGCGCGTCGAATTCCTGAAGCCGGGCGAGGAAAAGAACTTCGCGATCGTCGATGCGGCGATGAACGATCTCGCCCGTCCCGCGATGTACGGCGCGTATCACGCGATCGACGCTGTCGTGCAGCGCGACGTGGCCGCGCATCGCTACGACGTGGTCGGCCCGGTATGCGAGAGCGGCGACTGGCTCGGCCGCGACCGCGACCTGGCCGTCGAAGCAGGCGATCTGCTCGCGATCCGCTCGGCCGGTGCGTACAGCTTCGCGATGAGCTCGAACTACAACACGCGCCCGCGCGCGGCCGAAGTCATGGTCGACGGCGACGCGGCGCACGTGGTCCGCGCGCGCGAGACGGTGCCGGAGCTATTCGCGGGCGAGTCGGTTTTGCCGGCGTGATTCTGCTGAGATAAGCAGCCGTCCCGATGTGCACGGCGACATGAAAAAAGCGATGCATCAACGCATCGCTTTTTTTGTTTTCTGGAGCCGGTCAGTTCACGCCTTCGCCCGCTGCGCGACGCGCGCCTTCAACCACACCGCGAGCCGCCAGCCGAGCAGCACCACGACAATCGCGCCGTAGATCTTCGGCAGCAGCAGGTCGTGCTTGCCGGCCTTCATCCACCAGAAATGCAGGATCGCCAGCGCACCGATCACGTAGATCGCGCGATGCAGCGTCTGCCAGCGGCGCCCCAGCTTGCGCACCATCGCGCGCGGCGACGTGATCGCGAGCGGAATCAGCAGAACGAACGCCGCGAAGCCGACCGTGATGAACGGCCGCTTGCCGATGTCCTTCAGCATCTCCGCAACGTCGAACCATTTGTCGAACCACACGTACGTGGTGAAGTGCAGCGTCGCGTAGAAGAACGCATACAGACCCAGCATCCGGCGAAAGCGGACCAGTGCGGCGATGCCGGTCAGGCGGCGCAGCGGCGTGACCGCGAGCGTGATGCACAGGAACACGAGGGTCCACAGGCCGGTCGAGCGCGTGATGAACTCGATCGGGTTCGCGCCGAGCCGGTCAGTCAGACCGAACAGCACGATGCGCGCGAGCGGATACCACGCGGCGATGAACACGGCGATCTTCGCGGGCACGATCCAGTGGCCGACGCCGACGGCTGGCTGGCGCCGGGCGGCAGCAGCGCTAGAGCCGGAGGTCGCAGCCGGCGCGCGGGACGCGTCGCTGCGGGGAACGGTCGACGTATCGGTTGGCATGATCGGTCGGCTCAGAAGAACTTCTTCAGGTCCATGCCCTGATACAGCGACGCGACCTGATCGCCGTAGCCGTTGAACATCAGCGTCTTGCGTTTCGGCGTGAAGAAACCATCCTCGCCGATCCGCCGTTCGGTCGCCTGGCTCCAGCGCGGATGATCGACGTTCGGATTCACGTTCGAGTAAAAACCATACTCCTGCGGCGCGTACTTATTCCAGCTCGTATCCGGCTGCTTCTCGACGAAGCGGATCTTCACCAGCGACTTCCCGCTCTTGAACCCGTACTTCCACGGCACGACGATGCGGATCGGTGCGCCGTCCTGGTTCGGCAGCACCTGCCCGTAGAGACCGACCGTGAGGAGCGTCAGCGGATTCATCGCCTCGTCCATCCGCAGCCCTTCCGAATACGGCCAGTCGAGAATCGGCTGCGAGAGACCCGGCATCTGCGACGGGTCGGCCAGCGTGATGAACTGCACGTACTTCGCGTTGCCGGTCGGTTGCGCCCGGCGGATCAACTCGGACAGCGAAATGCCGATCCACGGAATCACCATCGACCAGCCCTCGACACAGCGATGCCGGTACACGCGCTCCTCGAGCGGCGCGAGTTTCAGCAGCTCGTCGATGTCGTAGACCTTCGCGTTCTTCACCTCGCCCTCGACACTCACGCGCCATGGCCTCGGCCGCAGCGTGCCCGCGTTCTGCGCGGGATCGCTCTTGTCGGTACCGAACTCGTAGAAGTTGTTGTACGTGGTGATGTCCTTGTAGGGCGTCACCTTGTCCAGCACGGTGAATTTCGGGTTCGTCTTCGCGGCAAGCTTCTGCGCCTTGCTGTCCGGCGATGTGTATGCCGCCAGCGCCTGGCCGTTCACACCAACCAACCCGCCGAGCGCGATCGCGCCCGCTGCCTGCAGCACGCGCCGCCGGTTCTCGAATACTGCCCTTGGCGTAATGTCGCTGGGCGCAATGCCTTCGCCGCGCACCGCGATGCCGCTCGCTCGCTTGATCCACATGTTGACCGCTCCATGGCGCCGCACGCCGTTCCGATGTCCATTCCGCCCGTTTTTGCGGGCTACGTTCAGGTGAACGCCGCCAACAGCCGGAATCATCCATCGCCAGAATAAAAAAACCGCCAGTGCGAGGCACTGGCGGTTATTGAGTCGTCGCAGCGCGGCGGATCTTACAGCTTGCCGTAGCTATGCAGCCCCGACAGGAACATGTTGACGCCGAGGAATGCAAAGGTCGTGACCAGCAGGCCCGTGAGCGCCCACCACGCGGCGATCGCGCCGCGCAGGCCCTTCATCAGCCGCATGTGCAGCCACGCGGCGTAATTCAGCCAGACGATCAGCGCCCAAGTTTCCTTCGGGTCCCAGCTCCAGTAGCCGCCCCACGCCTGGGCGGCCCACAGCGCGCCGAGAATCGTCGCGATCGTGAAGAACGCGAAGCCGACGGCGATCGATTTGTACATCAGGTCGTCGAGCACGTCGAGCGCCGGCAGACGATCGGCGAGAACGCCCCGCTCCTTGACCAGATACGCGACGCCGACCATCGCCGACAGCGCGAAGCTGCCGTAGCCGATGAAGTTCGCCGGCACGTGAATTTTCATCCACCAGCTTTGCAGCGCGGGGACGAGCGGCTCGATCTGCTGCGCGTCGCGTGCGATCGAATACCACATCAGGAAACCGACGGCTGCGCTGATGATCAGCAGCACGAACGCGCCGAGCGCCCGCGTGTTGTAGTGGCGTTCGTAGTACAGGTAGAACAGCGCCGTGATCAGACTGAACAGCACGAATACTTCATACAGGTTCGAGATCGGAATGTGGCCGACGTCCGCGCCGATCAGGTACGACTCGTACCAGCGCACCATCAGGCCGACGAAGCCCATCAGCACTGCGGCCCACGTCATCTTCGAGCCGATCGCGGCGCCCGTCGGCGAACGCGACAGCAGGCCGATCCAGTAGAACAGCGTGGCGAGCACGAACAACGCGCTCATCCACAGGATCGCAGACTGGCTCGACAGGAAATATTTCAGGAAGAACGCGGTATCGGCCCGTGTGAGGTCGCCGTGATACGTCTGGATCGCGAACAGCGACAGCACGGCGATGCCGGCCATCAGCAGACGCGCAGGCTTCCAGCGCCAGCCGAGCACGATCATCGCCGGCACCGCGCACACCAGCACCAGCTTGTCGTAGTAGTTCATGAACGCGTGGTAACGCGACAGCGCGAAACCCGCGCCGGCGACGAGCGCGATCGCGAACAGCCAGTCGGACGGACGCAGACGCTTCAGGAACGACCGTTCGTCGAGCAGCGCCGGGTCGGCGGGCTGGACGGCGGGCGTCGCTGGGCGGCTAGAGGCGGCCGGCCGCGAAGAGGGAGTGGAGGCTTGGGTCAGATCCATGTTCTTACCGGGTCGTATCGGGTGAGCTTGCGGACGGCGGCGCGCTGGGGGCGCCGGCTGTACCGGATGCGTCGGTCGGTTTGACGCCCAGCGCCGCACCGACAGCGTCGCGCGTCCGGGCAAACTCTTTTTCGAAATCGAGCGTCTTGCGTGCACTGGACATCGCCATCACGATGTCGACGCCGCGCTCACTGTCTTTCAGCCAGAACCACAGGCGCCGTTCGCGGACGTAGAACATCGAGAAGATGCCCAGCACGAGGAGCAGGCTGCCAAGATACACGACTTTTTTGCCAGGTGCGCGCGTCAGCTGAAATACCGAAGCCTGGATCTGTTTGAATGAATCCAGCTGCAGATAGACCGGCGATCCATACAGAAAGCTGTCGGAAATCGCGTTGATCGAGCTCTGCAGGAAGCGGCTCGTGTCTGCGCCGGGTGTCGCAGGCGCCTCGCCGATCTGTGCACGGTCCAGTTGCCACAGGTCCCACGTCGCGCCTTCGAGCATCCGCAGTAGCAGCCCGGCGGCCTTTTCCTGCTCCGCCTTCGGCACCGACCGGTCGATGAAACCCGCCACTGCCTGGAAGCCGCCGACGGTCTGGCCGCCGGCTGCGGCGGTGGTATTCGCATCGTCGCCCGCAAAGAGGGTCAAGACCCTTTCGGCGCTGTCCTGCAAATGCTGCTGCAAGTCGCGGTTCGCATCAGGCACCGAACGTGCGGCGAAACGCCGCGCCGCCTCGGCACGCAGCGCCGGGTCCTGGAACGCCGCGCGCAGGTTCATCCATTCCTTCACCGAGCCGCCGGCGTCGGCCGGAATGCGCAGATAGCGGAACGGGTCGCCCGGATTGGCCCGCATGCCGGCGAGGAACATCCGCTCGCCGCCGACATCGACGGGCAGCATGTAGTTGTTGTATTCGCGCGCCTGGCCGTCCTTGTCGCGCACCTTGTATTGCATCGACGGGCCGACGTTGTGCAGGTCGAGCGGCTTCGAGGTCTTCGCGCCGGAGCCGAGCCGCTCGTCGAACGCTTCTTTCAGCGTGCGGTGCGCGGTCACGCCACGCACATCGTTTTGCCCGCTGCCGTTTGAGATGTTCTCTACGTTGATCGCGCGGAAATCCGCGAACTCTACCGTCTGGCCGTTCGCGCCCGGCATGCTCGCCGCCAGCGGCACCGAATTGCCGATCGTGCCGGTGACGGGCATCGTCTTCACGGTGCCGCCGACCATCGGGTACGCGGTCATCTGCATCTGCGAGCCGCCGTCCTGGAAGCTCGATTGATAGATCGATACGCCGTCGTACGTGAACGGCTTGTTCACTTCGACGCGCGCGGGAATCTTCGCGCCCGTCTTGTGATCGATCACGACGATGTCGCTCGCGAAGAGCTTCGGCATGCCGGTCGAGTAGTAATCGACGATGAACTTCTTCAGCTCGATCGAGAACGGCAGGTCCTGGATCAGCGAACCGTCCTGCTGGTTCAGGATCGCCGTCGAGACGTACTGGCCTTCGGGCACCCACGCGTAACCGCGGAACGTGAGGTTCGACTGCGACAGACGATGCTCGGGCGGAATCTCGTTGATCACCGTGTTGCCGCGGATCGGCGTCTTGTCGAACAGCCACATCTGCAGCTTGATCGGCAGATTGCTGTCGAGCAGACCGCCGATGCAGATCACGACAAACGCGACATGCGCGAAGATGTAGCCGATCTTCGTCAGCGCGCCGCGCTTCGCCGCGATCAGCGTCGCGCCTTCGCTCTCGCGCGTGACGAACTTGTAGCCGAGTTTGCCGACGAGCCTCGAGAGCAGCGCCGCCGAATCGGCGCGTGTGCCCCCGACCGCGAATTCACCCTTGTGATGGAACGCGCGCAGACTGCCTTCGCGCACCTTGTCCTTCCAGCTCTTCATGTCGGCGATCATCTTCGGCGCGTTGCGGATCACGCACAGCGAAACCGACGTGACCAGAAAGCCGAGGATCAGCATGAACCACCACGCGCTGTACACGTTGTACAGCGACAGCGAGCGGAAGATGTCCGCCCAGAACGGGCCGAACTGATTGACGTAGTTGGGGTACGGGTCGTCCTGGGTCAGCACGGTGCCGATGATGCTCGCGATCGCCAGGATCACGAGCAGCGCGATCGCGAAGCGCATCGAACTGAGCAGTTCGACTGTAGTGCGTACGGCCCGCTGGCCCGACTTCAACTGCAAACCCGACGTGGTGACGCTCATTCAAACTCCAGCTGAACAGCAAAAAAGGGTGAAGGGCGGTCGCTACGAGCACGACGCCCCCACCCTTTTCTTGTTTTCTGACCGGCCCCGGGGGCCGGCGGCACTTGCGTGCGGACTGCCGGTTTAGTGCAAGCCCGCGATGTAATCGGCGACTGCCTTGATCTCGCTATCCGACAGACGCTGCGCGATCGTATGCATCGCTTCGTTGTTGTTACGCGCTCCCGGGCCCTGCTGGAACGCGGTCAACTGCGCGACCGTGTAGTCCGACCACTGACCCGACAGCCGCGGATACTGCGACGGAATGCCCTGACCGGTCGGGCCGTGGCAGCTTGCGCATGCCGGCACACCCTTCTCGGCGATCCCGCCACGATAAATCTTCTGTCCGAGCGCAACCGTATCCTTGTTGTGCGCATAACCGGGCTTCGGTGTCTGCTCGGAGAAATACGTCGCGACGTTGACCACATCCTGGTCCGACAACGCAGCCGCCATGCCCGCCATGATCGCATTGTTGCGCGCGGGCTGCTTTGCGCCCGGCTGCGTCTTGAAATCCTTGAGCTGCTTGATCAGATACTCGGGATGTTGACCCGCGAGCTTCGGATACGCGCCGCCGGCGCTGTTTCCATCTGCTCCGTGACATGTCGCGCATACCTGCGCCGCGATTGCCTGTCCCCTGTTGACGTCCGGCTTGGCCGGATCTGCTGCTCTTGCCTGTACCGCTAAAACTGAGAGACCTGCTGCTGTGTGAAGTACCACCAGAAACTTGCCCAGTCGATTCATTCGCACACCCTGTTTCGTCTTGTGGGAATTAGAGGTTCTGCAAAATACGACGGTGACCGATTAACTCCGCAAAGCCTTGCGCACTAGCCTCGCTGGTCTCCAGTAAACCGACGTATTGTACAATAACTCGCTAATCGCCAAGACGCCAGTCGGGCATGTCCCGGCCCGATCAGGGCTCCCTCCGCGTCTCCTCTCTGGTTCCTTCATGGCCTTCCTGCTCCACCAAGCCCGCTTTCTCACCACGGTCAATCACCTGCGCGACCTGCCGCCCACGCCGCAGCCGGAGGTGGCGTTCGCGGGACGATCGAATGCGGGCAAATCGACGGCGATCAACGTGCTGTGCAACCAGAAGCAGCTTGCCTTCGCCAGCAAGACGCCGGGCCGCACGCAGCATATCAACTACTTCTCTGTCGGCCCTGCGGACGAGCCTACGGGCCATATCGTCGATCTGCCGGGCTACGGCTATGCCGAAGTGCCCGGCGCGGCGAAGGCGCACTGGGAGGCGCTGCTGTCCAGCTATCTGCAGTCGCGTGCGCAGCTGCGCGGCATGATCCTGATGATGGACTCGCGACGTCCTCTCACCGAACTCGACCGCCGGATGATCGAATGGTTTGCGCCCACCGGCAAACCGATCCACACGCTGCTGACCAAATGCGACAAATTGACGCGGCAGGAAAGCGTCAATGCGCTGCGGACCACGCAAAAAGGACTGACCGAGTACAAGAATGCGGGCTACGAAGGCGAGCTCAGCGCGCAACTCTTTTCGTCGCTGAAACGGATTGGACTGGACGAGGCGCACGCGCTGATCGAAAGCTGGATCGCGCCGACCGAGGTCGATGAGCCGAGCACCGGGGCCGGTTCATAATGCGTCGTTTCGAGGCGGCTGGGCGGCGACGCGGCGACGCATTTTCGTTCGCCCATAAAAAAACCCGCCGCTTTAACGGCGGGTCAAACAGCCTAATCGAAAAACGACAGGCACCCGCTCAGGGAGGAGAAGCGGGGAGGTCAGCGCATGGCGCCTTGCTCGATCGGTATGATATACCATTGTCTCAAAAAGTTTCCGGGAGGCGTCCGGGACGCGGAGGCAGGGCTTTTTTATCACCTCTACGACATTTGCTATGAGCTTCTACCCGCATCATCGTCCGCGCCGCATGCGCCGCGACGACTTCTCGCGCCGCCTGATGCGCGAGACCATTCTTACGACCAACGACCTGATCTATCCGGTATTCGTCGTCGAAGGCAATAACGAGCGGCAGGCTGTGCCGTCGATGCCGGGCGTCGAACGCGTGTCGGTCGATCTGCTGATGGGCGTCGCCGAGCAGTGCGTGTCGCTGGGCGTGCCTGTGCTGTCGCTGTTCCCCGCCATCGAGCCCGCGCTTAAAACGCCGGACGGCCGCGAAGCGACCAACGAAGCCGGTCTGATTCCGCGCGCGATCCGCGAGCTGAAAAAGCGCTTTCCCGAACTGGGCGTGCTGACCGACGTCGCGCTCGATCCGTACACGAGCCATGGTCAGGACGGTGTCCTCGACGAAAACGGCTACGTGATCAACGACGAGACCGTCGAGATCCTCGTCGATCAGGCGCGCGCGCAGGCCGAGGCCGGCGTCGACATCGTCGCTCCGTCGGACATGATGGACGGGCGCATCGGCGCGATCCGCGAAATGCTGGAGAGCGACGACCATATTCATACGCGGATCATGGCGTACTCGGCCAAATACGCGTCCGCGTTCTACGGTCCATTCCGCGACGCGGTCGGCTCGGCGACGAATCTGGGTAAGAGCAACAAGATGACTTACCAGATGGACCCGGCCAACACCGACGAAGCGCTGCGCGAAGTGCAAGCCGATATTGACGAAGGCGCCGACATGGTGATGGTCAAGCCCGGCATGCCGTACCTCGATATCGTGCGGCGCGTGAAGGACGAGTTCGGCTTTCCGACCTACGTGTATCAGGTGAGCGGCGAGTACGCGATGCTCAAGGCTGCCGCGCAGAACGGCTGGCTGGATCACGACAAGGCGATGATGGAAGCGCTGCTCGCGTTCAAGCGGGCTGGCGCGGACGGCGTGCTGACCTACTTCGCGCTCGATGCCGCGCGTTTGCTGAAGGCGCAGCGCTGATCCGGCGCGGGTTTGTCTCGTTGTAAAAAAGGCGCTGGATTACAGCGCTTTTTTATTGGGCGACCGCGGCCTTCAGGTCTGCGGCGACGGCACCGTCGCACGGTCGAGGCTGCGCAGGAATTCGTCCGCCGATTGATACCCGACGACGCGCAGCACTTCCTTCCCGCTACGATCGAAGAAGATGATGCCCGGCGGCCCGAATAGCTTGAAGCGTTTCAGCAGCGCCTGATCGTCGGCGTTATTCGCGGTCACGTCCGCCCGCAGCAGGTTCAGCTGTTTGAGCCGCGCCAGCACACGCGGGTCGCTGAACGTGAATTTCTCCATCTCCTTGCAACTCACGCACCAGTCCGCGTAGAAATCGAGCATCGTCGGCTGTGCGCCGGCCGCGACCGCCTGGTCGAGTTGCTGCGACGAGCGGACCGGCGCGAACGTCAGATCTGGCTGGGCTGCCGCGCCACCAGCACCCGTCACCGGACCGCGAGCGGCCAGCACGGCGAGCGGCCGCAACGGATCGGCCGATCCCGCCGCGAGCCCGACGAGCAGCACCGTCGCCCAGACCGCGAGCGCCGCACCGATGCCACGCGCGAACCTGCGCCCTAGCGAGACACCGGCCGCAGGCGACGCAAACAGCCCCAGTGACGCTGCCGCGACGAGCAGCCACACGGCACTCAACAGCATTTGCGCGACGGCACCAAGCACCGGCCAGACGATCCACAACGCGGCCGCCAGCAGCACGACGCCGAAGAACACCTTCACGCCGTCCATCCACGCGCCCGCACGCGGCAGCAGCGTGCCGGCACCGAGACCGATCACGAGCAGCGGCACACCCAGCCCGATGCCCATCGAGAACAATGCCGCGCCGCCGAGCCACGCATTGCCCGTGTGTGCGATGAAGGCGAGTACCGCGAACAGCGGGGCCGTCATGCAGGCGCCAACGACCAGCGCGGACAGCGCACCCATCACGGCGACCGCGGCGAACCGGCCGCCCTGACGTCCCTGCGAGACACGCGATGCGCCGTCCTGCCAGCGCTGCGGCAGCACGATGTCGAAACCGGCCATCAGCGTCAACGCGAAAGCGGTCAGCAGCACGGCGAACGTGCCAAGTACCCACGGATTCTGCAGCCACGCACCGAGGCTCTGGCCGACCAGCGCAGCCGCAATACCGAGTGCCGTGTAGACGAGCGCCATCCCGATCACGTACGCGAGCGACAGGGAGAACCCGCGTGCACGCGTCACGCGCGCACCTTCACCGACGATGATCGCCGACAGGATCGGAATCATCGGATACGAGCAGGGCAACAGGCTCAACACGATGCCCGCGATGAAATACAGCCCGACGATCGTGAAAAAGCCGCCGCCCTCGAGCAGCGACTGCGCGTAGTCGGCACTGGTGGCGCGCTCGTACCAGGACGCGCCGTCGTTCGAACCGGTGGGCTTTGCGGTCGACTGTGCGGGTGCACCGCCACTAGCCGCCTGCAGCGCGGCGCCGCTGACGTGATACACACGCGCCATCGGCGGATAGCAGATGCCCGCATCGGCACATCCCTGCGACGTCACCGCGAGATCGAAACCGGCTGCAGCCTGCTTGACCGGAACGTGGATGGTCAACTCACCGCGGTAGGTCTCGACGTTCTTCCCGAACGTCTGATCGAACTTCACGTGACCGGCGGGCAACTGCGGATCGCCGAGCGTCGCCGCGCCGCCCTTCACCACAAACGCAAAGCGCTCGCGATACATGTAGTAGCCGTCGGCGATCTTGTAGTGAACGTCGACGACGCCGGGTGTCTCGCTCGCGCTGAAGCGAAATGCATCGGCGGGATCGAGGAAGTCGTCGGCGGCACGTGCGATGTTCGCCGACAGCAGGACGAGCGCGAACAGCGTGAGAATGATGGCGAGGATGGGCGCGGTGCCGCGCGATCGCCGGTCTATACGGTTAAACATGAATAGTGCGTTGCGTTTCGGCGTTAACCCACTGCCCGTACGCGACCGATGCGGTGGCTTGCCAAGACAGGATTTCGGGCGTCTCGTACGGGTGATGTGATTGAATGAACTGCTCGAGCTCCGGCGCGCGGGCGACGCTCGTCTTGAACAGCACCTGGATCTCGTAGGCGGATTCGATCTTGCCTTGCCAGTGGTAAATCGACTGCACATGGCCCAGTTGCGTCACGCAGGCGGCAAGACGTGCGGCCAGGACGTCGGACGCGAGCTTCCGGGCGATCTCCGCATCGGGCACCGTCGTCAGCATCAAGGTCACATTCAGGCTCACGCACAGGCTCCGGCGGCGGGAAATCAGAGCGTTATCGTAACACTGGGTACCGTGCGTCTGCCGGCAGGCGGTGCGGCTATCGGTCGCGCTGGCTGGCGCGTTCTGCCGTGTTGATCGCGCCCGGGAAATAAAAAAGCCAGGCAAGAGCCTGGCTTTTTATGCAGTTCGACTGCTGTCGCTTTTCGCTTATTCGGCTTCAGCAACGTTGTCGGCTTCGACTGGTTCCGGACGGTCCAGCAGTTCGACCAGCGCCATCGGTGCGTTATCGCCGACGCGGAAACCGAACTTCAGGATACGGAGGTAGCCACCCGGACGATTCGCGAAACGCGGGCCGAGCACGTCGAACAGCTTGCCGACCGAATCACGGTCACGCAGGCGGTTGAATGCCAGACGACGGTTGGCCAGCGACGGCTTCTTGCCGAGCGTGATCAGCGGCTCGACGACTTTACGGAGTTCCTTCGCCTTCGGCAGCGTAGTCTTGATGACTTCGTGCTCGATCAGCGAGTTGGACATGTTACGGAGCATTGCCAGACGGTGGCTGCTCGTGCGGTTCAGTTTCCGCAAACCATGACGGTGACGCATTTCATTTCCTTTGATTCAAAGTTTTGATCCAGCTCTTCTATCGCTTCCCTTGTGGGTAGCACGGGCCGGTAGTGAAAAGGCAAGACGTGGATTTTAAAGGAAAATCCGCGTCTTTGCCAGTCGCGGTACAGCGTGCGATGTTACTTGTCGAGACCAGCCGGCGGCCAGTTTTCGAGCTTCATGCCGAGCGTCAGACCACGCGAAGCGAGTACTTCCTTGATCTCGTTCAGCGACTTCCGGCCCAGATTCGGCGTCTTCAGCAGCTCGTTTTCCGTACGCTGGATCAGGTCGCCGATGTAGTAGATGTTCTCGGCCTTCAGGCAGTTCGCCGAACGAACCGTCAGCTCGAGATCGTCCACCGGACGCAGCAGGATCGGATCGATCTGCGGCGCGCGCGACGGCGCTTCGGCCGCTGCTTCGGTACCTTCCAGCGCAGCGAACACCGACAGCTGATCGACGAGGATGCGGGCCGACTGACGGATCGCTTCTTCCGGCGAAATCACACCGTTGGTTTCGATGTTCATCACGAGCTTGTCGAGGTCAGTACGCTGTTCGACACGCGCGCTCTCGACGGCATAGCTCACGCGGCGAACCGGCGAGAACGATGCGTCCAGCACGATACGGCCGATGATCTTGGCCGATTCCTCGCCGTAGCGACGCACGTTGCCCGGCACATAGCCGCGGCCCTTCTCGACCTTGATCTGCACGTCGAGCTTGCCGCCCTTCGACAGATGCGCGATCACGTGGTCCGGGTTGATCACTTCGCAATCGTGCGCGAGTTCGATATCGCCAGCGGTCACGAGGCCTTCGCCTTCCTTGCGCAACGTGACGGTCACTTCGTCACGATTGTGCAACTTGAATACGACACCCTTCAGGTTCAACAACAGGTTGACCACGTCCTCCTGCACACCGTCGAGCGTCGAGTATTCGTGCACAACGCCTGCGATCGTCACTTCGGTCGGCGCGTAACCGATCATCGACGACAGCAACACACGCCGAAGCGCGTTACCCAAGGTGTGGCCATAGCCGCGTTCAAACGGCTCCATGACCACTTTCGCGTGGCTCTCGCCCAGCGATTCGACTGCGATGATCTTGGGCTTCAACAAACTGGTTTGCATAGGTTTTCCTTTTCAATACCCTCGGCTCGTTACACCGATAAGGCTGACCGGTAACAACCTGAAAATAACCAGCCGAGACGCCCCCTTGCTCAGCGCAATCAGGGTGCCCCGGCCGTTAATCCGATTACCGCGAATACAATTCGACGATCAGGCTTTCGTTGATATCGCCAGCGATGTCGCTGCGTTCCGGCATTTGCTTGAACGTGCCTTCGAACTTCTTCGAATCGACAGCGACCCAACTCGGCAGGCCGCCCTGCTCAGCCAGCGACAGCGCCTCGAGAATACGGGCCTGCTTCTTCGACTGTTCGCGGACTGCCACGATGTCGCCAGACTTGACCTGCAGCGACGGAATGTTCGAAACCTGGCCGTTCACCGTGATCGCCTTGTGGCTCACGAGCTGGCGCGCTTCAGCACGCGTCGAACCGAAACCCATCCGGTAGACGACGTTGTCGAGACGCGATTCGAGCAGTTGCAGCAGCGTTTCGCCGGTGTTGCCCTTGCGGCGGTCCGCTTCCGCGAAGTAGCGGCGGAACTGGCGCTCGAGCACGCCGTAGATGCGCTTCACTTTCTGCTTTTCGCGCAACTGCGTACCGTAATCGGACGTACGGGCACCCGACGTGCGGCCGTGCTGGCCAGGCTTGCTGTCGAGTTTGCACTTGTCAGCGAGCGAACGACGGGCGCTCTTCAGGAAGAGGTCAGTGCCTTCACGGCGGGACAACTTGGCTTTAGGGCCGATATAACGTGCCACTTTGCGTTCCTTCTGTGATTGATCACGTGAAAACCTGCCTTCACGCTAGTCCGAACCCTTTGGGCCGAACGGTGGGCTTAGTCAATTCATAATGCACAAGCCTGTCGACGCCCGAGGCGGCAACAGGCATGAGCAAGCGCGGCGTCTTAGATACGACGACGCTTCGGCGGACGGCAACCGTTGTGCGGAACCGGCGTCACGTCGGAGATCGCGGTGATCTTGATGCCAAGACCATGCAACGCGCGCACCGCGGACTCGCGGCCGGGGCCGGGGCCCTTGATCCGCACTTCGAGGTTCTTTACGCCGTATTCCATCGCCACGCGGCCAGCCGACTCGGCCGCCACCTGGGCTGCAAACGGGGTCGATTTACGCGAACCCTTGAAGCCCTGGCCACCCGACGTCGCCCAGGCAAGCGCGTTGCCTTGACGATCGGTGATCGTGATGATGGTGTTGTTGAACGACGCGTGAACGTGAACCACGCCCTCGGCGACGTTCTTCTTGACCTTCTTGCGAACGCGTTGCGCCGCGGAGTTGTTCGAAGCCTTAGCCATTACATTTTCCTGTAACTGTCAGTCCCGCTTACTTCTTCAGCGATTGCGCTGCACGACGCGGACCCTTGCGCGTACGGGCGTTCGTACGCGTGCGTTGACCACGCAGGGGCAGGCCCTTGCGATGGCGTACGCCACGGTAGCAGCCCAGATCCATCAGGCGCTTGATGTTCATCGTCGTCTCACGGCGCAGATCGCCTTCGACGATGAACTTACCGACTTCTTCACGCAGCTTTTCGAGGTCTGCGTCGTTCAGGTCCTTGACCTTCTTCGAAAATGCCACACCAGCAGCGACGCAAATGTCGCGCGAACGCGTGCGGCCAACACCATAAATCGCCGTCAAGCCGATTTCGGTGTGCTGGTGGTTCGGGATGTTAACCCCTGCGATACGAGCCATTGTTTTTCCTCAAACAAAAAGCGCAAGCAAAAGCGCGGCGTTCAGCCTTGACGCTGTTTGTGGCGCGGATCAGAGCTGCAAATCACGCGCACAACGCCTTTGCGCTTGATGATCTTGCAATTGCGGCAAATGCGCTTAACCGATGCCATCACTTTCATGATATTACCCTTTTTTCAAATCACTTCGCCCGGAAGACGATCCGCGCACGCGACAGATCGTAAGGCGTCAATTCAACCGTCACCTTGTCGCCAGGAAGGATACGGATGTAGTGCATCCGCATCTTCCCGGATATGTGTCCCAATACGACATGGCCGTTTTCCAGCTTCACCCGAAAGGTAGCGTTGGGCAGGTTTTCAATGACCTCGCCCTGCATCTGGATTACATCGTCTTTGGCCATATGTCCTTTCAGCGCATCGGGACGCCGCCGCCTTTGAAGTTTGCTTTCTTCAGCAGCGATTCATACTGTTGCGACATAACGTACGACTGTACCTGCGCCATGAAATCCATTGTGACGACGACAATGATCAGCAGCGACGTTCCACCAAAATAAAACGGCACATTCCAGCGCAGCACCAGAAATTCCGGCAGCAGACAGACGAACACGATGTAGATCGCACCCGCCAGCGTCAAACGCGTGAGAATGCGGTCGATATATCGAGCCGTCTGATCGCCCGGACGAATACCCGGAACGAACGCGCCACTTTTCTTCAGGTTGTCGGCCGTTTCCCTGCTGTTGAACACCAGCGCAGTGTAGAAAAAGCAGAAGAACACGATCGCCAACGCGTACAGCAACACATACACCGGTTGACCGGGCTTCAGCGCCTCGGCCACGTTATGCAGCGTGTCCGAGAACCACCCGGTACGCGATCCCGAGCTGAACCAGTTCAGGATCGTTGCCGGGAACAGGATGATCGACGATGCGAAGATCGGCGGAATCACGCCCGACATGTTCAGCTTCAGCGGCAGATGCGATGACTGGCCACCGTAAATCTTGTTGCCGACCTGACGCTTCGCATAGTTCACGAGGATCTTGCGCTGGCCGCGTTCGATGAACACCACCAGATACGTCACAGCTGCGATCAGCGCGACCACGATAATCGCGGACACCGGCCCCATCGCGCCGGTTTGCACCAGCGAGACCAGCCCGCCGATCGCATTCGGGAAACCCGCCGCGATCCCGCCGAAAATAATGATCGAGATACCGTTACCGAGACCGCGCTCCGTGATCTGCTCGCCGAGCCACATCAGGAACATCGTGCCCGTCACGAGCGTCACGACGGTCGTCAGCCGGAACACCATCCCCGGATCGAGGACCAGCCCTGGCTGATTCTCGAGCGCCACCGCAATACCGAACGCCTGGAACGTCGCCAGCAAGACAGTGAAAATCCGTGTGTACTGCGTGATCTTCCGCTGCCCCGCCTGCCCTTCTTTCTTCAGCGCTTCGAGCTGTGGCGATACGATCGCCAGCAACTGCATGATGATCGACGCCGAGATGTACGGCATGATCCCCAGCGCGAAAATCGTAAATCGCGAAAGCGCGCCGCCCGAGAACATGTTGAACATGCCAAGGATGCCGCCCGACTGGCTCTGGAACAACTTCGCCAGCTGGTCCGGGTCGATACCCGGCACCGGAATGTGCGCGCCAATTCGGTAGACGATCAGCGCCAGCAGCAGAAACACTGCTCGCCGACGCAGATCGCCGAACTTCGCCGCGCTTCGACCAGGTTTTGCGAGACTCGGGCTGTTAGCCAAGTACCTTCTCCGATGCAAATGCTAGTGACGGCAACCGACTTGCTCGTTACTCGGCAAAAGAACCGCCTGCTGCTTCAATCGCAGCACGCGCGCCCTTCGTCGCACCCAGGCCCTTCACCACGATCTTCCGCTTCAGCTCGCCCGTCGCGATGATCTTGGCGCTGCGCGTCAGTTCGCCGACGAGGCCGGCTTGCTTCAACGCGAGCAGATCGATCTCATCGACCGGCAGCTTTTCCAGATCGGAGAGGCGCACTTCACCAACGAATTGCTTCGTCAGCGACGTGAAGCCACGCTTCGGCAGGCGACGTTGCAGCGGCATTTGACCGCCTTCGAAGCCTACCTTGTGGAAGCCGCCCGAACGCGATTTCTGGCCCTTGTGACCACGACCTGCGGTCTTGCCGAGGCCGGAGCCGATGCCGCGGCCGACGCGACGCTTCGCGTGCTTCGAACCTTCTGCCGGCTTCAGGTTATTCAATTCCATTATCAACTCCTAGTCGGAAGCCTTAGCCAATGACCTTAACGAGGTACGAGACCTTGTTGATCATGCCGCGGACCGCCGGCGTGTCCTGCAACTCACTGATGGAGTTGAGTCGGCGCAGGCCCAAGCCACGCACCGTTGCACGATGCGTTTCGCGGGTCCCAATCAGGCTCTTGACGAGCTGAACCTTGACAGTTTTTTCAGACATGGTGCCCACCTTTAGCCCAGAATTTCTTCGACGGACTTACCACGCTTCGCCGCGATGTCACCCGGCGTGGACTGCTTGCGCAGACCGTCGAGCGTTGCACGAACGAGGTTGTACGGATTCGTCGAACCGTGGCTCTTCGCCACAACGTTCTGCACGCCCATCACGTCGAACACAGCACGCATCGGGCCGCCGGCGATCACACCGGTACCGTCCTTCGCCGGAGCGAGGAGGACCTTCGATGCGCCGTGCTTGCCGTGCACTTCGTGTTGCAGCGTGCCGTTCTTGAGCGGCACCTTGAACATGTTGCGACGAGCCTGTTCCATTGCCTTCTGGACGGCAACCGGCACTTCCTTCGCCTTGCCCTTGCCCATACCGACGCGGCCATCGCCATCACCGACCACGGTCAGTGCGGCAAAGCCGAGAATCCGACCACCCTTCACGACCTTGGTCACGCGATTGACCGAGATCATCTTTTCACGAAGGCCGTCGTCGCGTTCGTCAGCCTGAACTTTCGCTTGCATCTTTGCCATGACGAATTCTTCCCTTAGAACTTGAGCCCGGCTTCGCGCGCTGCATCAGCCAGCGCTTTCACGCGGCCGTGGTAGCGGAAACCTGAGCGGTCGAAGGCGACGGATTCGATGCCGGCAGCCTTAGCCTTTTCTGCGATGCGCTTGCCGATCAGCGTGGCAGCGGCGACGTTGCCGCCCTTGCCCGTCTTGTCGGCCAGTTGCGCACGCACTTCGGCTTCGAGCGTCGACGCGCTGGCGAGCACCTTGGTGCCGCACGGCGAGAACACCTGTGCATAGATGTGCGTGTTCGTGCGATGCACGGCGAGACGCGCGACCTGCAGCTCAGCGATCTTGATACGCGTCTGACGAGCGCGGCGCAGGCGAGATTGAGTCTTATCCATGATTGCGCACCCTTACTTCTTCTTCGTTTCTTTAAGGATCACGACCTCGTCGGCATAGCGCACACCCTTGCCCTTATAGGGCTCGGGCGGGCGGTAACCGCGCACTTCCGCAGCTACCTGGCCGACCTTCTGCTTGTCGATTCCCTTGATCACGATTTCGGTCTGCGATGGGGTTTCAGCCTTCACGCCTTCCGGCATCTGGTGCACCACCGGGTGCGAGAAACCCAGCGACAGGTTCAACTTGTCGCCTTGCGCCTGTGCGCGATAACCGACGCCAACCAGCGTCAGCTTGCGCTCGAAACCCTTCGTGACACCGAGCACCATGTTCGCTACCAGCGCGCGCATCGTGCCCGACATCGCATTTGCTTCGCGGCTTTCGTCAGCCGGCTCGAACTTCACGACGCCGCTGTCAATCACCACCTTCACGAGACTGTTGCCGATCCGCGAAATCGTACCGAGCGGACCCTTGACGGTGATGCTCTCGCCGCTGAGGGCCACTTCCGCGCCTTGCAGCGTGATCGGGCTTTTACCTACTCGAGACATGTTTCTTCTCCCTTCGGCTTAAGCGACGTAGCAGATGACTTCGCCGCCCACGCCTGTAGCGCGCGCCTTGCGGTCCGTCATCACGCCCTTCGGCGTCGAAACAATCGCCACACCAAGGCCATTCATGACCTGGGGAATGTCGTTGCGGCCGCGGTACACGCGCAGACCGGGCTTCGATACGCGCTCAAGGCGCTCGATAACCGGACGGCCAGCGTAGTACTTCAACGCAATATTCAGTTCCGACTTCGCACCTTCTGACTTCACTGCGAAATCGTCGATATAGCCTTCGTCCTTCAGGACCTGCGCAATCGCAATCTTGACTTTCGACGAGGGCATAGTCACCGACACTTTCTCGACCATCTGCGCATTGCGGATGCGAGTCAGCATATCGGCGATAGGATCACTCATGCTCATTTACGTCTCTCCTATTACCAGCTCGCCTTGGTCAGGCCAGGGATCTCGCCGCGGAACGCGATTTCGCGAATCTTGTTACGCGCAAGGCCGAATTTACGGAACGTGCCGCGCGGGCGACCAGTAATCGCGCAACGATTGCGCTTACGGGTCGGGTTCGAATTGCGCGGCAGTTGCTGCAATTCCAGACGCGCCGCATAGCGCTCTTCGTCCGACTTGCTTTGGTCGTCGATGATCGCCTTCAGCGCAGTGCGCTTCGGTGCGAACTTCGCGGCAAGGCGGGCGCGCTTCTTTTCACGTTCGATCAGTGCCAGTTTAGCCACGGTAACCTCAGTTTCTGAACGGGAACTTGAAGCTGGCGAGCAGTGCCTTTGCTTCGTCGTCAGTCTTCGCAGTCGTCGTGATGCTGATGTTCAGCCCACGCAGCGCGTCGATCTTGTCGTAGTCAATTTCGGGGAAAATGATCTGCTCTTTCACACCGATGTTGTAGTTGCCGCGACCGTCGAACGCACGACCCGACACGCCACGGAAGTCGCGCACACGGGGGAGCGCAACCGTCACGAAACGGTCCAGAAATTCGTACATTGCCTGACCACGCAGCGTGACCATCGCACCGATCGGGTAGCCCTGACGGATCTTGAAGCCGGCAATTGCCTTGCGCGCCTTCGTGATCACCGGCTTCTGACCGGCGATCTTCGTCAGATCGCCAACAGCGTTTTCGATGATCTTCTTGTCAGCGACGGCTTCGCCAAGACCCATGTTCAGGGTGATCTTGGTGATGCGCGGCACTTCCATCACGGACTTGTAACCGAATTTCTCGGTCAGACCGGGAACGACCTTCTCTTTGTAAAATTCTTGCAAACGTGCCATTTTTTACTCCGCTGCGTCAGGCGCTCAGCACTGCACCGGTCGATTTCAGGAAACGAACCTTCTTGTCTCCCTCGACCTTGATGCCGACACGCGACGGCTTGCCATTCGCGTCGACCAGCGCGACGTTCGAAATATGCAACGGCATCGTCTTAGCTTCCACGCCGCCCGTCGTACCCTTCATCGGATTCGGCTTGACATGCTTCTTGGCGATGTTAATGCCCTCGACGGTCACATGCTCTTCGCCGATGGCCAGCACGACGCCGCGCTTGCCCTTGTCCTTGCCGGTGACAACGATGACTTCATCACCCTTGCGAATCTTGTTCATCTCGACCCCCTTACAGCACTTCCGGCGCCAGCGAAACGATCTTCATAAACCGTTCGCTACGCAACTCACGCGTGACCGGCCCGAAAATACGGGTGCCGATAGGCTCGAGCTTGGCATTCAAAAGCACGGCGGCATTGCCATCAAACTTGATCAGCGAGCCGTCCTGACGGCGCACGCCCTTGGCGGTGCGAACCACCACGGCGTTGTAAATTTCGCCTTTCTTCACGCGTCCGCGCGGCGTAGCCTCTTTGACGCTCACCTTGATGATGTCGCCGATGCTGGCATAACGACGCTTCGAGCCGCCGAGCACCTTGATGCACATGACTTCACGCGCACCTGTGTTGTCGGCCACTTCAAGCCGAGTTTCGGTCTGAATCATGGTTTATCATTCCCAACTTAATCCGGCCGCACCACCATGGCACACCCGGTCAGTCTTGGTCCCGTCAGCCAACTGGCCGCTTGGGTTAGAACAGCAGCGACGGCCGACGAAACCCGCCATCGCAATCCGGTGAATCTTTCGACTCGGACTGGCGCCCGACCCGCTTCCCCCACCAACTTCGCCCGCGACGGGGCTCCCACAAAGAGGGAAGACCGAGATTATAACAAATAATCCCGGCCCTGCAAGCGAAACTTACTACGATTTCAACTACGTCTACAGCTATGCAGCTTTTAGATCACGCGTGCCGATTCGACCAGGCGCGACACGGTCCAAGCCTTCGTCTTCGCGATCGGACGAGTTTCCTGGATTTCGACGAGGTCACCCTCGTTGTACGTGTTTGCCTCGTCGTGCGCGTGGTACTTCTTCGAGCGCACAACGTACTTGCCGTAGATCGGGTGCTTGACGCGGTGCTCGACCAGCACGGTGACGGTCTTGTCCATCTTGTTGCTGACGACCTTGCCGACCAGCGTCCGCTTAAGCGAGGTTTTTACGCTATCGTTCATTTCTGGTTCGCCTTCTCAGTCAGGACGGTCCGCACGCGTGCGATGTCGCGACGAACCTTCTTCAGCTGGCTCGTGTTCGTGAGCTGCTGGGTCGCGAGTTGCATACGCAGGCCGAATTGCGCCTTCAACAGGTCCGACAGCTCCTTGTTGAGCGCGGCCTGATCTTTCTGGTGAAGTTCGGTAGCCTTCATCATTTACTCCTTAGGCGCCGAGCTGGCGCACGATAAACGCCGTCTTCAGCGGCAGCTTCGCTGCAGCCAGACGGAACGCTTCGCGTGCCAGTTCTTCGGTTACGCCGTCCATTTCGTACAGCATCTTGCCCGGTTGAATCTCCGCGACGTAGTACTCCGGGTTACCCTTACCGTTACCCATACGTACTTCCGCCGGCTTTTGCGAGATCGGCTTGTCCGGGAAAATGCGGATCCAGATTCGGCCGCCGCGCTTGATGTGACGCGTCATGGCACGACGCGCCGCTTCAATTTGACGCGCCGTCAGACGGCCGCGACCGATAGACTTCAGGCCGTACTCACCGAACGACACTGCGTTGCCGCGAGTAGCCACACCGGTGTTACGACCCTTCTGCTCTTTGCGATACTTCCTGCGTTTCGGTTGCAGCATCGTTATTCTCCAGTCTTGCCGTCGCCGCCGGCGCCGCCAGCACCACCCGTACGACGCGGGGCGCCACGGCGTGCACCTGCCGGAGCACCACCTTCACCATCGCGACGCGGACGGCGATCGCCACCCGGACGTGCGTTGCGGCGCGGGCGCTTCTCTTCGGCAACTTCTTCCACCACCGGCGCGTCGTTGCGGCCGAGCGTGTCGCCCTTGTAGACCCACACCTTGACGCCGATGATGCCGTACGTCGTCTTCGCTTCCGAAGTGGCGTAGTCGATGTCAGCACGCAGCGTGTGAAGCGGCACGCGACCTTCGCGATACCATTCCGTACGGGCAATTTCGATCCCGTTCAGGCGGCCCGCGCTCATGATCTTGATGCCTTGGGCACCCAGACGCATCGCGTTTTGCATCGCACGCTTCATCGCGCGTCGGAACATGATCCGACGCTCGAGCTGTTGCGTGATCGAATCCGCGATCAGTTGCGCATCGGTTTCCGGCTTACGGATTTCTTCAATGTTGACATGAACCGGCACGCCCATGCGACGTTGCAGTTCCGTCTTCAGCAGTTCGATATCCTCGCCCTTCTTGCCGATCACGACACCCGGACGCGAGCTGTAAATCGTGATGCGTGCGTTCTTTGCCGGACGCTCGATCACCACACGGCCCACCGAAGCGTTCTTCAGCTTCTTCTTCAGGTATTCACGAACACCGATGTCTTCCTGCAACATCGCCGCGAAATTGCTGTTGTTCGCATACCAGCGCGAAGCCCAGTTGCGGCTGACGGCCAAACGGAAGCCAGTCGGATGAATTTTCTGTCCCATCGTATGACCCCTTAATTCCCGACCGTCACAGTGATGTGACAGGATTGCTTCTCGATGCGGTTACCGCGGCCTTTAGCGCGCGCAGTAAAACGCTTGAGAGAGGCGGCCTTATCGATATAGATGCTCGTGATCTTGAGCTCGTCGATATCGGCGCCTTCGTTGTGCTCCGCATTCGCGATCGCCGACAGCACGACCTTTTTCACGATGCCAGCCGCTTTCTTCGGCGAGAACGTCAGAACGTTCAGCGCCTTGTCGACCGGCAAACCGCGGATCTGGTCAGCCACAAGGCGCGTTTTCTGCGCCGAGATGCGGGCACCGCGATGAATTGCTTTCACTTCCATCATGAGCCCCTTATTTCTTGGCCTTCTTGTCGGCTGCATGACCCTTGAACGTACGGGTCAATGCAAACTCGCCAAGCTTGTGGCCGACCATGTTTTCCGAGACGTACACCGGAACGTGTTGACGGCCGTTGTGAACGGCGATCGTCAGACCGATGAAGTCCGGGAGAATCGTCGAACGACGCGACCATGTCTTGATCGGTTTTTTGTCGCGCGTAGCTGCAGCCGCCTCAACTTTCTTCAGCAAATGGGCGTCGCAGAACGGACCTTTTTTAACAGAACGTGCCATTGCCTACTCCTTAACGCTTGTGACGGCGCTGGACGATCATCGTCGTCGTGCGCTTGTTGCTGCGGGTACGATAGCCCTTCGTCGGCGTGCCCCACGGGCTCACCGGATGGCGACCTGCTGCCGTCTTGCCTTCGCCGCCGCCGTGCGGGTGATCGACCGGGTTCATTGCAACGCCGCGCACCGTCGGACGGATACCGCGCCAGCGGTTCGCGCCGGCCTTACCGATTTGACGGAGGCTGTGTTCTTCGTTGCCCACTTCACCGATCGTTGCGCGGCACTCGATATGCACGCGGCGGATTTCGCCGGAGCGCAGGCGAACCTGCGCGTACGTGCCTTCGCGAGCCAGCAGCATGGCCGACGTACCAGCCGAACGCGCGATTTGCGCGCCCTTGCCCGGCAGCATTTCGATGCAGTGAATCGTCGTACCGACCGGGATGTTGCGGATCGGCAGCGTGTTGCCCGCCTTGATCGGCGCTTCCGAACCGGACAGCAACTGCTGGCCAACCGTCATGCCCTTCGAAGCGATGATGTAACGACGTTCGCCGTCTGCGTACAGAACCAGTGCGATGTTCGCGCTACGGTTCGGGTCATACTCGAGACGCTCGACCTTCGCCGGGATGCCGTCTTTCGTACGCTTGAAGTCCACGATACGATACTGTTGCTTATGACCACCACCCTTATGACGCGTGGTGATGCGGCCGTTGTTGTTACGGCCGGCGGTCACGCTCTGCGAATCGAGCAGCGGGGCAAACGGCTTGCCCTTGTGCAGATCCTTGTTGACCACCTTGACCATCGCGCGGCGGCCCGGCGAAGTCGGCTTAACTTTAACGATTGCCATGATTACTTGGCCTCCGCTTCAAAGTTGATTTCCTGGCCGGGCTTCAGGCAGACATACGCCTTCTTCACGTCCTTGCGCTTGCCCATGAAACGGCCAAAGCGCTTGGCTTTACCTTTCTGGACCAGCATGTTGACGGAATTGACTTCCACCTTGAACATCAGCTCGACAGCAGCCTTCACTTCCTGCTTCGTCGCATCCGGCGCGACTTCGAACACGACTTGCTCGTGCTTGTCGGCCACCAGCGTCGCCTTTTCGGAGATCACCGGCGCGAGCAGAACCTGCATCAAACGATGATCGTTCTTGCGAATCTCGCTCATGACAGCAACTCCTCGATCTGGGCGACCGCTGCTTTCGTGATCAGGATCTTCTTGAAGTAGATCAGCGACAGCGGGTCGGCATAACGCGGCTCGACAACCGCCACATGGGCGAGGTTGCGCGACGCGAGGTACAGGTTTTCGTCGACCGTGTCGGTAATGACCAGCACGGAATCGAGACCCATTGCCTTGAATTTTTCGGCCAGCAGCTTGGTCTTCGGCGCTTCGAGCGTCAGCTCGTCCACCACCGAGATACGGCCTTCACGGGCCAGCTGCGAGAAGATCGAGCAGAGACCTGCGCGATGCATCTTCTTGTTGACCTTGTGCGAGAAGTTTTCTTCCGGCGAATTCGGGAAGATACGGCCACCGCCGCGCCACAACGGGCTCGACGACATACCGGCACGGGCGCGGCCCGTACCCTTCTGGCGCCACGGCTTCTTGGTCGTGTGCTTGACCTGCTCACGATCCTTCTGCGCGCGGTTGCCGCTGCGGGCGTTGGCCTGATAGGCCACCACGACCTGGTGAATCAGGGCTTCGTTGTAGTCACGGCCGAACACGACGTCCGACGCGCTAACTGCTGCGCCTTCCTGACCATTTTCATTCAGGAGCTTGAGTTCCATTATTTCGCTCCTTTCACGGCACGCGCCTTCACGGCCGGCGTCACGATGACCTTGCCACCCTTCGCACCCGGAACGGCGCCCCTGACCAGCAACAGCTTGCGGTCGGCGTCGATACGAGCGATTTCGAGGTTTTGCACCGTAACGGTATCGTCACCCATGTGACCGGTCATGCGCTTACCCGGAAACACGCGACCCGGATCCTGCGCCATACCGATCGAACCCGGCACGTTGTGCGAGCGCGAGTTACCGTGCGAAGCACGGCCGGATGCGAAGTTGTAACGCTTGATGGTACCGGCGTAGCCCTTACCGATCGACACGCCTTGCACGTCGACTTTCTGGCCCACTTCGAAGAGATCAACGTCGACCACTGCACCAGCCGACAACTCGGCTGCCTTGGCGGCATCGATCTGGAATTCCTTGAGGATTTCGCCTGCCTGAACACCGGCTTTGGCGAGATGACCTGCGATCGGCTTCGTCACGCGCGACGCGCGACGCGTACCGAAAGCAACCTGAACAGCTGTGTAGCCGTCGGTTTCAACAGTCTTGATCTGCGTCACGCGGTTGTCGGACACGTCCAGCACGGTAACAGGAATCGAATCCCCATCAGCCGTAAAGATACGGGTCATGCCAACCTTGCGACCTACGAGTCCAAGGCTCATCGTTTTCTCCATTCCCGACTGCGATTGGTCGGGGCTAATTTACAAAATGCCGGCGCTGACCGGTCGATACCGGGCAAATCGCGCCGACTTTTTTGCGCAAATGCGCGAAAAGCCGTCCATTATAGCGAGGCTTTTCGTTTTCCGCAAGCAATCAAAGACTTAGCGCTACCCAGCAAACCGGGCAGCCGCGGGAAACCTTATTGCAGCTTGATTTCGACGTCCACGCCTGCCGGCAGATCGAGCTTCATCAGCGCATCGACGGTCTTGTCCGTCGGATCGACGATGTCCATCAGGCGCTGATGGGTGCGGATTTCGAGCTGGTCGCGCGACGTCTTGTTGACGTGCGGCGAACGCAGAATGTCGAAGCGCTGGATGCGCGTCGGCAGCGGCACCGGGCCACGAACGATTGCGCCAGTCCGCTTCGCGGTCTCGACGATTTCAGCCGCCGACTGGTCGATCAGACGATAGTCGAAAGCCTTCAGGCGAATGCGGATTTTCTGGTTCGGCATGGTAATTCCTTGAAAAGAGCGAGGCGGTATTGCACCGCCGGATTAAAAAAGAACGTAGGGCCGAGCACCCTCCACAGAGGTGGACACCCGGCCCCGGGCACCTTTGCTGCAACTGCGAACCAGCGATTTTACTCGATGATCTTCGCGACGACACCGGCGCCGACGGTACGACCGCCTTCACGGATGGCGAAGCGCAGGCCTTCTTCCATCGCGATCGGGTGGATCAGCTTCACCGTGATCGACACGTTGTCGCCCGGCATCACCATTTCCTTGTCCTTCGGCAGCTCGATCGAGCCCGTCA
>NZ_JBOIGG010000018.1:0-148449 GCF_050742655.1 Paraburkholderia sp.
GCCAGGGGACCTGCGCAGGGCAGGTGCCGGGGCAGTCCAACAACTGTCGTCAATGGTCGGCGATGCTGAAGTACGACGCCGCGTCGTTCGGCGTGGCCGCGGCCTATGACGAACAGCGCGGCGGCGCCTCGGCGGCGGCGAACTTCTTCGACGGCGTGACGCCGTTCCCGCTGACAAGTGGCGCCGACAAGGACGTGCGCATGCAGCTGAACGGCTGGGCGAATGTGTTCGGCGTACATCTGGGTGGGGGCTGGCTCGGACGCATGGTCGAGGCCGACGCATCGGGCGGGCCCGACGTGCGCTCGAACATGTTCTACCTCGGCGCGTCGTATCCGATCACGCCGGCGTTCACGCTCGACGGCGAGGTCTACCGGATCACCAACCGCGAACAGGATGCGCGCGCGACGATGAGCACGCTGCGCGGCACGTACTCGCTGTCGAAGGCGACGGCGGTGTATCTGCAGGCCGCCTATCTGTCGAACAGCGCGCATGGCCGCTATACGGTCAGCTCCGGTGGCGGCGGCACCACGCCGAATGCAGGCGAAGGGCAGACCGGGGTGATGGCCGGTATCCGGCACCTGTTCTGATAGATGAGGGAGCTTCGAAGCTCACCGGGGCGAACCTGTTCCCGGCCATCTTTTGAAGAACCAATGCATGCGTCTATACAAGCCTCGTCGGCATTGCATGCATCGAGCCGGCGTGCCAACACTATGGAAAAGATATGACAGGGAATCCGGCAGTCAACGTTCAAACGTTCCTTAACGAGCATCGGTTCTCCAGGTTTCAATGGCTGATCTTCGCGATGTGTTTTGTCATTGTCCTGCTCGACGGATTCGATACGGCCGCGATCGGGTTCATTGCGCCGTCGTTGATCTCCGAATGGAACATCGGCAGGTCGGCGCTCGCGCCGGTTCTAAGCGCCGCGCTATTCGGGCTCGCATTCGGAGCGATTTTCGCCGGTCCGCTGTCCGATCGCCTTGGGCGTCGCGCGTTGCTGATTGCGTCGGTGGTGGTCTTCGGTGTTGCGTGCTTCGCGTCGGCCTTCTCCGCCGATCTCACGCAGCTGACCGCGCTGCGCTTCATCACCGGCCTCGGGCTCGGTGCCGCGATGCCGAATGCCGTTACGATCATGAGCGAGTTTTGCCCCGATCGCCGGCGCGCTACCGTGATCAACCTGATGTTTTGCGGCTTTCCGCTGGGCGCGGCATTCGGCGGATTTCTCGCGGCGTGGCTGATTCCGAACTTCGGCTGGCGGAGCGTCCTGTTGTTCGGCGGGACGATGCCTCTGCTGCTCGTCATCGTGCTGCTGGTTGCGCTTCCGGAGTCGGTTCGCTATCGGGTCGCGCATGCGCATCCCGTCGAAAAGATCCGCGCCACGTTGAGCCGCATCGATCGCAGTGCGGTCGACGCCGGTTCCTTCGTGATGACGGAGCAGGGTCACGTGGATTCGACGAAGAGCGATGTCGCGGTCGTGCTGTCGCGCAGGCATATCGTGGGATCGATCATGCTGTGGCTGGCGTACTTCATGGGGCTCGTGATTTTCTACTCGTCGATCAACTGGATGCCGATCCTGCTGAAGGAAGCAGGCTTGAGCGCGCAGCGCGCGACGCTGGTCTCAGCATTCTTTCCGCTCGGCGGCGTGGGCGCCGTGTTGTGCGGCGTGCTGATGGACCGATTCAATGCCGACCGGATCGTCGCGGTGTGCTACGGGTTGACCGCGATCAGCGTGTACCTGATCGGGCATGCGGTCGACAGTATCGGCTTGCTGATCCTCGCTGTGTTCGCTGCGGGCGTATTGATGAACACTGCGCAGTCATCGATGCCTGCGTTGGCAGCCGCGTTCTATCCGACCCGCGGTCGCGGCACAGGTGTTGCATGGATGCTCGGGATCGGCCGCTTCGGCGGGATCGGCGGATCGTTTCTGGTTGCTGAACTGGCCCGCCGGCATTTTTCGTTCGCGGGCATCTTCGCTGTTGTCGCCGTGGCCGGTGTGATCGCGTGCATCGCGTTGCTGGTCAAGCAGGGATTTTATCCGCGGCGCGACGTTTCCCAGATCAGCGGTGCGCTCCGCGACAACCAGGTCAAATGACAGGTTAGTCTTTCCGCGAACGTCCTTGTGAGAGGAGGTCTGTCTGGAGCGGTAAGCGGTTTCCAGTAGAGCAGGTGGTGCGCGATGCCGGAGCGGGCAAAACCGGATGCGGCGGTATCGGATCTAGTCCCACGGCTTCCCGCAACCTCCAGCTCAGGCACTATCCGGATTCTGCATATTGATTATCCGCGTTCGCGAGATGGCTCTTTCATTCAAGCGCTCATAGACTTCCAGTGGGCAATCGAACAATCGCATCTCCCGACAGATGGAAGCCCGTTTGCGCATGACCGTCTGGACCAGAAGTATTGATATTAATAAGTCATCCAGAATAAATAAAATTTATTTGGCATTGAATGTGTCGTTCTGGAAGACCGTCCTCGGGGTCGATTCTCGCGACAGCCTGACCACCTCGATTTTCAGTTCACTTTGGAGAGAGACAGTGAATTCACAAAGAACCTATCCGTTCGTACGTACTACTGCGGCCGGAATCGCACTGATGTGCGGAGCGACGCTCGCTTTCGGCCAGTCGGCATCCGGATTGCCAAAATGCGAGAGCCTCGTGTCGCTTTCTCCCTTGGCGAACAATCCTGCCGTGTACAGCGCAACGGCGGCAACGACGACGACAGCGGCTCCGAACTCGGTCGCCTACTGCATGGTCAACGTCGTATGGCGCGATCCTCGAGAAGTCGGTGCGACGGCGGGGTACGCGGCCGGCAAACCGCCGACCGTCGACACCTTCCAGACGATCCGCCTCGGCATTGCTTTGCCGCTCAATACGCAGACCGGCAATGCGGCCTGGGGTGGCCGGCTGATCATGACCGCAGGCGGTGGAGATCAGGGGAGCGTTCCGGATCTCAGCGACATGATCAACATGACGCCTCCGGAGATTGGCGGCGGCAGCGATTCAGGGCATGGCGATGCGAACAGCGGTGCCGGCGACAGCTACGGCATTATCCAGGGGCAGCGACTCAACTACGGCAAGATCAAGGACTGGGCGGGCGGCCGTGCGAATGGCGTCACGGTGAAGCTCGCCAAACAGCTCGCGGACGTTTACTACGGACGCGCGCCGAAACGCACGTACTGGAACGCATGCTCCGGCGGCGGCCACATGGGGTGGGCGCAGGTCGAAAACTATCCCGGCGAGTATGACGGCGCGCTGATCGGCGCACCCGCGCACAACTGGCAGGAGTTCCGCCTGGCGGATGGATGGGATGCCATCGTGCGGAGGAAAGTGGCGCAGCAGACCACGGCGATTACGCAGGCGCAAATGGACGCGGCCAACGCTGCCGCGAATACGGCGTGCGCGGCAAAGGACGGCGTCACGGTGAACGGCGTTGCGATCATGAACGATCCGCGAGCCTGCACGTGGAGTGCCACCAACAACATTTGCGGCGCCAAAGGCGCTCCGGCTGCTCCTGACTGCCTCAACAAGATCCAGGCGGCCGGCATCGATCTGGCCTGGGCCGGTCCGCACAACGGGTTCGGCAAGCGCATCTGGGGGCCTTACGATCGAGGTATCAATCACGGCGTAGCCACGGCATCGACGATGAGCACACCGCAAGTGCTGCACTACAACCACTTCGACGAGAATTTCGATATCAGCAATCTCTATCTCGACCAGCAGTCGATCAACCTCGCCGCAGCGGGAGGGGCCGATGTGAGAAAGGCAATCGTCTACGAGAACGAAGCTGTGCTGGGGTCCGTGCGAACCGCCGATTACATCGACGATAACGATCCATCTCGACTTGAAACCGCGCGCCGGAACGGCATGAAGATCATGGTCTATCACGGCTTGCAGGACCCGGCGATCCAGTTCCGCAACGACATCGATTTTTACATCCGCGTCGCTTCGTACTTTGCCAACGGCGGTGGCAACGGGTACGGGGCGCCAGGATTGAACTCCGCCGGCGGCAACACGCCGGATTTCGACAAACTCAAGTCGTGGTATCGCCTCTTCCTGGTTCCCAACGCCGGGCACTGCCCGACGGTACCCGAGGCGATGCCTGCACTGATCAACTGGGTTGAGAACGACGTCCCACCGGATTCACTGGTGGAACCCGCCGTGAGCGGCGCCAGTTCGACTGGTGGTGCGGCTGGCGGTAACGGCTCATTCGGTTCCGGTGGCACATCGATATTCGGTGGCGGCCCGACCACAACCATTCCGCTGCTCTGCCCGTTCCCGCAAAAGGCGATCTATCAGGGCGGAGCGACCGACGACGCAAGCAGCTATCGCTGCGGGGGCAATCTGCAGACTGCAGCTGTGATCTGCGATGGCCTGCGTACGGTGTACAAGCGCGAGAACGGGGACCAGGTTCAGTCCTATGGGAGCTATAACCCATCCATATGCGGGAAGTCGGGGAATTGACGGCAAATTCCTGTGCTAGCGGGGGCCGGTCGCCCCGCTAGCCGAGCCGCCAGTGCGCGGGCCAAGGCAACGCATACGCGCGATGCAGCCACACGTGCGCGCCGACGACCCACGCGGCACCCCACGACGCGCCCACGATCAGCAGATCGCAGCGTCCGCTATTCCACCAGTTCAGCGAATGACGTCCCGCGATCCACGGCACGCCGAGTGGATTCGGCCAGTCGGCGAGCAGGTGCATCAGGCCGCCGCATGCGAAGCCGAACGCCGCGGCGCCGAGCGGATGATGCGCGGCGTGCCACGACACGACGAGCAATACGAGCCAGCCGATACCCCAGTGCGTGACCGTGCGATGCGTGACCCACAGGCGGCGCGAGCGTGACCACCACGCGACTTCGAGCCAGTCGGGCGCGGTCGCGCCCGCGACGCCGGCGACGAACGCCAGCAGCGCATATAGATGGAATGGGCCGCCCGCGCCCGCCTGTTGCACGAGCGCGGCGCCGATCACGCCGGCGGCCCAGCCGGTCGCGTGATGCGCGTGGCTGGAAGCCATATCGCAGAGAATGAAGTTAAACGCGGTCAGGCGCGGTCAGGTCGCGCAGCGCGCGATGTCGAAGCGCATTTCCTCTTCGGGGGGATCGTCCGGTGCGCCGTCCGGATGTACGACCTTGATCACCGTGCCGCCATGCGACGGCGTCAGCCAGACGTAGTAGGAGCTGTGCGAGCGCGAACCGATCGAGAGCGTGGTGACGCCGTTTTCATTCGACGTCTGTACACGCGACAGACGATCGCCGAGACAGCTCGCGATGTCGTCGGGTTGACGAGCCGACGACACGTACACCAGCGGCGGCAGCGAGGCCGCTTCCTGCGGCGGCAGCACAGGCGACGAACCGCAGGCGGCGAGAACAACGGCGGGAGCAAGCAGGAGGAATCGTTTCATCATCGGACGTCGGCTGGCGGCCGCGAACGGGGTTCGGTGCAGCGGCGCATGCGTGCGGCGCGCGACGAAAACGCATGCGCACCTCGCGAAGCCACTGAATTTCCGGACGCCGTCTGCAGCGCGAATTCTGTCATTCGGTCGGCCGAACGATGCGCACGGACGCGCGTCGCGGCGAAGAGGCCGGCTTGCGCGCGCACGACGCGAGAAGCGTGCGCGATGGCAGGACGGCTGACGGGCAGTATACCCGCGCGATCCGCAACCGATTCGCACAGAAAACTTTAGCAACAAAAAAACGCGTGCACGACACAAGGTCGTGCACGCGTGGCTTCTTCCTGCAAGATCCGAACCGGTCAGAGACGTGCGGACCGGTTCACATCGCCAATTAGAAGCGGTGACGCAGGCCCACAGCCACGGCCGTCTGGTTCGCGGTCGACGAAGGCGTCAGCGTGTTGATCGACGCGACGTTCGCACCGAAGTTGCCGAGTTCGCCCGACGCGTGCTGGTACACGCCTTCGAGGTACACGTCGGTCCGCTTGCTGAGCGAGTAGTCGCCCTGCAGCGAAACCGTGTGCCACTTCGGATCGCCCGAACCGTTCGAGCCCGACACCTTGCCGTTCGTGAACGTGTACGCGGCCGCGAGGCTCAGTGCCGGCGTCAGTGCGTAACGGCCGTTCACTTCGTAGTTGTCCAGGTGCAGGTTGGTGCCCGAGAGGCCGCCGATGAACGTGCCACCGACGTTGGCGCTCTGCAGGTTGTCGAGCTGCGTATGCGTGTACACGAGGCCGACCGTCGCCGGGCCGTACGTGTAGTTAGCACCGATGCCATACGTGCGCTGCAGTTGCGCCGCGAGCTGCGCGCTGCCGTCGCCCGACGACACCGCGCCGCCGGTGTTGCTGCTGCCCGAGTTGTTCAGCTGCAGGTAGGCGGCGGCGACGCTGAACGGTCCGTTGTCATACGACGCGCCTGCGCTCCATGCGCGGTTGTTCGAGAACTGACCCGCAGCGTTGCTGAAGCCATACAGGCCGCCGAAGCGCAGGCCCGCATAGTTCGTGCTCGTGTACTTGACCGCGTTCTTGATCGAGAACGAGTTGTCGAGGTTGTCGTTGTCGAACGGGTGAGCGGCGAGGTTGTTACCGTAGCCCGAACCGGCTGCCGACAGCGGCGCCAGATAGTCGACGACCGAGTCGTACTGACGACCGAGCGTCAGCGTGCCGAAGCGGTCGCTTTGCAGACCGACGTAGGCCTGACGGTTGAAGATCGTGTTGTCTTCCGAGAATTTTCCGTTGTTCAGGTTGAAGCCGCTTTCCAACGTGAAGATCGCGTGCAGACCGCCACCGAGATCTTCGTTGCCGCGCAGGCCGAAGTACGTGTTCGATACCGAGCCGCTGCCTTGCTGGTAGTTGCTGTGGCCGCCCTGGTTGTTCGAATAGACCAGGCCGGCGTCGAGCGTGCCGTACAGCGTCACGCTGCTCTGTGCGTGCGCGGCGGCTGCGAAGCTGCCCAGAATGCCCGCGACGATAAGGGTTTTTTTCATATTTCCAACTCCGAGAACAGTGCATGGGGAATCGCACTCCAGCGCATACCGCGGGTGCCGCCGGTTGCCTGACGATTCGGAGCGAAGTGTATTCTTAACAGACCAATCTTTAATCTCGAGTTGCGCAACAATGCATTCCGCTATTGGGAATAGCTGGATTGAAAGTCGTAAACCCCGATGAATAAAGAGATTTCCGTATTGCCTCCCGGAGTGAATGGCGGCTGTCAATGAAAGCGTTGTTGCGGCCTCGCGACGCTCGTGGGAGTTCCTCAACGGACAAGGCGCACCGGTTACGGATCATTACCTGAATTCAGGCCATTTTAAGCAAGTCACTGTTCCTGTTTATGAGGTCGAAGATAGTGTGTCGACGCACTACAATTCGTCTTGCCCCTTTGACCAAGGGTGGTCTTTTTTCATCTTTGATACGCGGCTTTCGAGCCGCGTTTTTTTATGCGCAATTAAAGATGTCTTATAAGTTCACTATAAATTCTCCAATAACAATGCAATAGATTTTTTCGGAAAACGGAATGAACGCCGCGACAGGCCGCGAGGTCCTGGCCGATCGTCAGAGGGGACGGGCGCGCATCGCTGCGCGGGTAGAATGACCGGTTTGCATACCTGCGATACCTTTTACGCGAGCTAGCCGGATGACCGACAAACCCGACACTTCTGACACGCCCCACGAGACCCCCGACGAGCAGTTCGACGCGCGCCTGTGGCGCACCAACGGCTGGACCGCACGCGTGATCAAGAACGAAGACGACGATGGCTGGGCCGTCGAGATGATCAAGGACGGCGAAGCCGAGCCCGCGCTCGTCGGCCCGTGGACGATGGGCCGCGACAAGAAGAACCCGAAGCCGCTCGATACGTCGGCGTTCAACACGCTGGTCAAGACCGCATCGGAAGTGCTGCGGCGTCACGAGCAGCAGCGGCACGCACAGTTGCACAAACGCGTGACCGTCGATTCGCCCGACGGCGAGATCGTCGTCACGCTCGACATCGTGCCCGACGAGGACGATCCCTACGCGCTGCTGACCGCTTTCGACGCGCTGGGCGAGCAGCTCGCGCAGGCGAAGGTGTCGGCCGGTTTCAAGCTTGCGCGTGCCAATGCCGAGGCATGGGTGGAGGGCGGTTTCGGTCGGCCGAGGTGATGTCTGGATGAGGTCCGGATGACGGGTTGCCAATGGCATCCCGGCTGAAATATTAATAAAGCCTGTCAATATACTTTCATATTCATTTCATAGAATCCTCGCGTCATAGCGGCGCGAGCGAAGAGTCATGTCGTCTCCGGCCCGGGCCGGCTATGCGCGTACCCCACACGCAAACCATAACCCCGGACTCGACCCATGGCAGAGCAGCTCGACCCTTCCCGCCGCAAGGCCCTGAAAATCCTCGTCGGCGCGCCGATGCTGCCGCTCGGCTTCGCTTCGTCGGCGCTGCTCGCCGGCTGCGGCGGCAGTGACGACCTGAACCCGACGACGCTCGTGAAACCGGTCGCGAACTTCACCGCGGCGGCGTTTGCCGCGATGGCCGCGCCGACGCTCGCCGACCCGGCCGCGATGGCGCGGACGTCGGTCGCATCGTCGCTGACCGCGCAGTTCAGCGACGGCAGCAGCCGCACGTGGAAGCTCGCGTACCAGCCGTTCTTCGTCACCGGCGACAGGGTGGCGGACACGAAGGGCGGCACGATCCTCGCCGGTGGCTATTTCGATATCTCGAACCAGCCGATCGTCGATCGCTCGGTGGCGGGTAACGAGCGCCAGTTCTTCTCCGACTGTCCGGACGGCAGCTCGCTGATCCGGCTCGACCAGCCGACCGTAAAAGGCGTGAAGGGCAACACGGTGTTCGCGGTCGTGCAATTCGAATACGCGACGCGCGACCAGAGCCTTGCATCGATGTACGGCCAGTTGCCGTCGCCGATCGCGGTGCTCACGCTCGATCAGGATCCGGCCACCGGCAAGCTGACGCTCGTCAGCTATTCGAACGTCGATACGTCGAGCGCGCATGGGTTGTGGATCACGTGCGGCGCAAGTCTGTCGCCGTGGAACACGCATCTGTCGAGCGAGGAGTACGAGCCGGACGCGACGACCGTCGCGACCAGCAGCCAGTTCAAGGGCTTCAGCCGCAACCTGTACGGCGACGAGACGAAGGCGAACCCCTATCACTACGGCCATCTGCCCGAAGTGACGGTGAATCCCGACGGCACCGGCACGATCCGCAAGCACTATTGCCTCGGCCGCATCTCGCACGAGCTCGTGCAGGTGATGCCCGACCGGCGCACCGTGCTGATGGGCGACGACGCGACCAATGGCGGCCTCTTCATGTTCATCGCGGATCGCGAAGCCGATCTGTCGGCGGGCACGCTGTACGTCGCGAAGTGGACGCAGACGGCGTCGGCGGGCGCGGGCGCCGCGACGCTGTCGTGGATCAACCTCGGCCACGCGACCAGCGACGAAATCGAAGCGCTCGCGAACAGCCTCACCGCGGCCGACATCCTCGACGTCGCGACGAAAGACCCGGTGGACGCGAGCTACACGAAGATCAACTTCAACGGCACGTTCAACTGGATTCGCATCAAGCCCGGCATGACGAAGGCGGCCACGTTCCTCGAGACGCATCGCTACGCGGCGCTCGCGGGCGGCAGCATGGGCTTCACGAAGCTCGAAGGCACGACGGTCAATGCGAAGGACAAGGTGCTGTATTCGGCGATGTCGCGGATCGAGAAGTCGATGGTGCGCGGCAATGCCGCATCGACCGATGTCGCCGTCGACAAGACGATCAACGCGGGCGCCGTGTACGCGCTGAACCTGACCGGCGGCCAGCGCGACCGGGCCGGCACGGCGATCGCGAGCGACTGGGTGCCGGTGGACATGAGCGCGCCGGCGGCGCTCGTCGGCGAGGACCTCGCATCGGCGGACGCGCTCGGCAACACCGCGAACGCCGGGAAGATCGCGAACCCCGACAACCTCAAGTATTCGGAGAAGCTGCGCACGCTGTTCATCGGCGAGGACAGTGGGATGCACGTGAACAACTTCCTGTGGGCGTATCACGTCGACACGAAGACGCTCGCACGCGTGCTGTCGTGCCCGGCCGGCGCGGAATCGACGGGGCTGCATGCCGTCGACGAGATCAACGGCTGGACGTATGTGATGAGCAACTTCCAGCACGTCGGCGACTGGGAAAGCCCGTTGCACGACAAGGTGAAGGCGACGCTCGATCCGCTCGTGCGTGCGAACTACAAGGATCGCTTTGGCGCGTCGGTCGGCTATCTGACCGCCGATCCGTCGGGGCTCAAGCTGTGAGACGCACGAGGTGCACGTGACCGTTTGACCGATGGATTCATCGCGTGGCACTTTGATGGCGGGGGGCCCTGCCGCCGCCCCTCTACGGAGGGGTTTTTTTCGTCCGTAGCGGGCGCTGGCTTTTTAGAACCGGCGGCGGCACGTGCGGCGCTATGCCGCGCAACGACGCATGCGCAGACCTAGTTGCGCTTGCAGAAGATCGCCGTGACGAATGGCGCGACATGATGAACGATCGCAGTGCTGCCGGCCTGGGTGACGGCGGCCTGCACTTTCTCCGTACCGCCGAATACGACCGCGCCGTACGCGGATTGCGCGACAGGTTCGCCGTCGCCGGTGCGGAACATCGGGTCGTCTTTCTCGTATCCGACGATCGCCACAACGCTGAACCCGTACGCGGTCAGATCGGCGCCTTTCGCGGGGCTGAATGCGTTGATCGAATTGCTCTCGACCCGGTTCGGCGCGGGGTCGATTAACTGCTGCGCGGCGAGGTCGGCGATGAAGCGATGAGCCGACTCATTGCACGCGAGCGGGTCGTCCAGCGCAGTGGCGCGGGCGCTGAGCGGAGCGGCAACGAACAGCGCGACGAATAACGGGAGAAGAACGCTTTTCATAAGGGTTCGGCGACACGTTCGCCGCAACGGTGCATCGGAAAAACGGCACTGTACCTGCGTTCTGGACTTTGTGCTTTCTTTCCGTTTTGTGCCAAAGGTCGGTCCCGGTTTTGCGACAGAGTTTTTGCGAAAAAACACGCGGGCAAAACAGCAAGATCTTACAAACCCGTATATATTTCCGCGTTATGACTTCACGACCGCAATCCCCAAAGAACGTTCCTGCGCCCAGAACATGGGATGCTCGCGTTGCCCGTCGGCTGGTCACGCCGCTGGTCGACACCTGGATCACGCCGAACCATCTGACCACCGTCCGTCTCGCGATCGGACTCGCCGGCGCGCTGTGTCTTGCGCGCGGTGGCTTCGCGTGGACCAATGTCGGCACACTGCTGATCGTTCTCTCGAATTTCGTTGACCACACCGACGGCGAGCTCGCGCGTATCAGCGGGAAATCGAGCCGCATCGGTCATTTTTACGATCTCGCGTGCGATGCGATCGTCACGGTGCTGCTGTTCGTGGGCTTCGGTTTCGCAGTGGCCGCATCGGGCGGATCAAGCAGCATCGCGGTGTCGCCGGTGCTGATGGGCGGCGTCGCGGGCGTCGCGGTCGCGTTGATTTTCTTCCTTCGGATGCGCATCGAGGACAAGGAAGGCAAGACCGGAACGAAGCAGGCGTTCGCCATCGGCTTCGAGACAGAAGACGTGCTGTATCTGCTGCCGATCGTCACGCTGACGGGCGGCATCGTACCGTTCCTCGTGGCCGCCGCGATCGGCGCGCCGCTGTTCGCCGTATGGGTCGCGGTGGACTACTTCCGCGTGATGCGCCGCGTGCAATCTGCTGTGCAGCCCGGTAAGGAAGCCAGCCAGGCGTGGGTGGGCCGATGAGTACACCCGTCGACGCACCTGTCGCGTCGGACGCGACCCGCGCAATGCCGACCGGCCTCCCGCCGCATCCTTCCGTTTCCGCTCCCAGCCCCGATCCCGACCGCGCGGTAGCCGGTCGCACGCGCCAGTTCGACAACCCGCAGCTGCGCAAGGCGTTCGTCGATCAGGGCGCGTTCCTGTATCTGGAAGACTTCCTCGCGCCCGACGTCACCGCGCAGCTGGCGCAGAGTGCCCGCGCGCTGCTCGGCGAGGTCAACCGCAATTACCTGCCGGGCCACAAGCAGGGCGGCAGCGTGAGCCGTCATACGATCGACCGGCTCGCGCCGTTCATCGCGCAGCTGTATCGCTCGAAAGAGCTGATCGGCTGGCTCGAGCAGATGTCCGGCGACCGCCTTCAGCTATCGCCCGCCGACGACCCGCATGCGTACGCGCTCTACTACTACACGCGGCCGGGCGATCACATCGGCTGGCATTACGACACGTCGTACTACGACGGCCGCCGCTACACGCTGCTGCTCGGCGTGATCGACGAATCGTCGTGCCGCCTCGACTACGAACTGCATACGCGCAACCCCGACGTCGCCGACCTGCCGGGCTCGGTGCAGATTCCACCCGGCGGTCTCGTGTTCTTCGACGGCGACAAGCTGCGTCACCGCATCTCGCCGGCCGGCGAGAACGAAATGCGCGTGTCGCTGACGTTCGAGTACGTCACCGATCCGAACATGCGGCCGTGGCGGCGCTTCATCTCGAACATGAAGGACGCGATTGCGTACTTCGGCTTCCGTCAGGTGTTCCGCCAGTTGATGAAGCGCAGCGGGGATTCCGCGTGACCCGCGCCGCCATGGTCCTGCTGTCGATCGGAGCAGCGCTGTTCGTCGCGCTGCTCGCGTGGCAGGGACTCGGCTCGGTCACGTCGACGCTGTTCGCCGCCGGCTGGGGCCTCGCGCTCGTTGCCGCGTTCCACGTGGTGCCGCTGGTGCTCGACGCCAGGGCGATTTCCGTGCTGTTCGACCGGCGTCGCGATGGCGTGACCGAACGCGATGCGCTGGTCGCGCGATGGATCGGCGAATCGGTGAACAGCCTGCTGCCCGCCGGACAGATCGGCGGTCCGGTCGTGATGGTGCGCCAGCTCGCGCAGCGCGGCATGCGCATGCGCGACGCGGCGGCCGCGATTACCGTCAGCACCACGCTGCAGGCGCTCGCACAAATACTCTTCGCGCTGCTCGGCCTCGGCCTGTTCGGTGCGTACGCGGCGCACGGCGCGCTGCAGGATCTGCGCACCGCGGCGATCGTCGCGACGGGGGTGCTCGGCGGGATGATCGTGATGTTCTACATCGCGCAGCGGCGCGGTCTGTTCGGGAGGATGCTGCGCGTCGTGTCGAAGATATTCGGCAAGCGCGACTGGTCGTCGCTGACGACCCGCGCCGACGCCGTCGATGCCGCCGTGCACGATCTGTATCGCAATCGCGCGCGCGTGGCCGCGAGTTTCGCGTTGAGCCTGGCGGGCTGGATCGTCGGTACCGTCGAAGTGTGGCTCGCGCTGCGTTTTCTCGGCCACCCGGTCGACTGGATCGACGCGCTGCTGCTCGAAAGCGTCGGTCAGGCGATCCGCGGCGCGGCGTTCGCGATTCCCGGTTCGCTCGGCGTGCAGGAGGGCGGCTATCTGTTGCTCGCGCCGCTCGTGGGCCTGCCGCCGGATGCGGCGCTCGCGCTGTCGCTCGCGAAGCGCGCACGCGAATTGTTGCTCGGCCTGCCGGGCCTGCTCTATCTTCACTTCAGCGAACGAAGCTGGCAACGGCGGCGCGCGACACGCGTGCCGGCCGTCGACTGATACTTTTAAAAGGACCGCCCATGCGCGCCATCATTCTTGCAGCGGGTCTCGGCCTGCGTCTCCAGCAGCCGGCGGGCGAGCAGTTTCCGAAATGCCTGCTGCGCTTCGACGGCATGACGCTGCTCGAACGCCATCTGCAGATGCTCGACGCCGCCGGTGTCGACGACGTCGTGCTCGCACTCGGCTTCCAGCCCGAAACCGTCGAGAAGGAACTGCAGCGGATCAACTGGCCGCACAAGGTCGAGATCGTGCTGAATCCGCGCTTCGACCTCGGCAGCGTGCTGACCGTGCACACCGTCGCCGATGCGCTGACGCGCGGCGGCGACGTGCTGCTGATGGACGCCGACGTGCTGTACGACGAACGCATCCTGAGCGCGCTCGTAGCGGGTGAGACGACCAACCGTCTGCTGATCGACCGCGACTTCGAAACCGGCGACGAACCGGTCAAGCTGTGCCTGAAGGATGGCGTGCCGGTCGAACTGCGCAAGCAGCTGGCGGTGAATCTCGAGTACGACACGATCGGCGAATCGGTGGGTTTCTTCCGCTTTCGCGAAGAAACCGCGCGCCGCTTCGCGCAGATCGTCGCGGGCTACATCGACAGCGGCCGCGCGAACCTGCCGCACGAAGAAGCGGTGCGCGACCTGCTGCTCGAGCGCAGCCAGGTGTTCGATACCGCCGACGTGACCGGCGCGCCGTGGATCGAGATCGACTTCCAGAACGACGTCGATCGCGCGACCCGCGAAATCCTGCCGCAGCTGCAACCGATCGTCAGCGCGTCGCGCTGAAGCGGGGTTGAGTTGTACTGCGTGGGATGGTTGTTGAAGTCGCCTGATCTGTTCTAATCCTTTCTGATCGTCCAGCGTTGCCTCGCTACACCAGTCGAGGCGACGCTGGTCTTCTCATACTGGCGGCCCTGTCAGGCCGTCTTCCTCGCTCCGATGCCGCTTGCCCTTGGCGCTTTTATCGTCCCCCTGATCGTCGCGTGCGCGATGTTCATGGAGAACGTCGACTCCACCGTCCTCGTCACGTCGCTTCCGGTACTTGCTCGCGATCTCGGACAAGACCCGATCACGCTGAAGCTCGCCATCACTGCGTACGTGATCGGCCTCGGGGTGTTCATTCCGGTGTGCGGCTGGGTCGCCGACCGCTTCGGTTCGCGTACCGTGTTCCGCACCGCGATCGGCGTCTTCATCGCCGGCTCGCTGATGTGCGCGGCGTCGGGATCGCTCGGCATGTTCATCTTCGCGCGCTTCGTGCAGGGCATCGGCGGTGCGATGATGGTGCCGGTGGGCCGCATCATCATCTTTCGCTCGGTGCCGAAGTCGGACTTCATCCGCGCGGTGAACTACCTGACGGTGCCCGCACTGCTCGGGCCGGTCGTGGGGCCGCCGCTCGGCGGTTTCATCACGACCTATCTGCACTGGCGCCTGATTTTCTTCATCAACATTCCGATCGGCGTGCTCGGCATCTGGCTCGCGAACAAGTACATCGCGAACGTGCGCGAAGCGCACCCTGGCCCGCTCGACTGGATCGGCTTCGTGCTGTCGGCGGGCGGCGCGTCGCTGTTCATGCTGGGGCTGTCGCTCGTCGGCGGCGAGCTGATCTCGAACGCGTGGTCGGTCGGCATGTGCGCGGTGGGCGCTGTGCTGCTCGTGCTGTACTGGTGGTACGCACAGCAGGTGGAACGGCCGGTGCTCGATCTGCGCCTGCTGCGCATTCCGAGTTTTCACGCGAGCGTCGCGGGTGGTTCGCTGTTTCGCATCGGCCTGGGCGCGGTACCGTTCCTGCTGCCGCTCGCTTTGCAGGAAGGGCTCGGGATGACCGCGTTCACGTCCGGGTCGATTACCTGCGCGTCGGCGTTCGGCTCGATGTTCATGAAGGGCATCGCGCAGCGCGTGCTGCATCGCTACGGCTTTCGCTCGGTGCTGATGGTCAACGCGGTCTTCGCGGGCGCGGCGATCGCGGTGTATGGACTGTTCTTTCCGGGCACGCCGCACTGGCTGATCTGGTGTGTCGTGCTGCTCGGCGGCTTCTTTCCATCGCTGCAGTTCACGAGCCTGAATTCGCTCGCGTATGCGGATATCCCAAGCGCGGATGTCGGACGCGCGACCAGCGTCTCGAGTGTGATCCAGCAGATTTCGCTCGGCCTTGGCGTGACGATCGCGGGCATCGTGCTGCAGCTGTCGCGCGATCTGCATGGGCATACGACGGTTGCCCAGTCGGATTTCTGGCCCGCCTTTCTCGTCGTGGGCCTGTTCGCGATCGCATCGATTCCGGTGACTGCGCGGCTGCCGCACGACGCCGGCGACGAACTCGCGCGCGGTGGCCGCAGCAGCGGTGCTAGCAGGGCCGCGCACTGACGCGCTGAAGCCTGGATGGTTGCCGGATCGGCTGGTCAGTCGTATAGCGAGCCCAGCGGGTCCGCCGAGTCCAGCGACTCGTGTTGCACGACCGATTCGGCACGATTCCGACCACGCTCTTTCGCGTGATAGAGCGCACGGTCCGCCGTTTCGACGATCTGATGCGGAGCCTGCATGTCGGGCGCTCCCGATACCGCGATCCCGATGCTCACCGTCACGAAATTGCCCAACGACGTTTCATTGCGGATGCGGAGCACGCTGACCGCTTCCAGCATGTTGTCGGCGACGACCTGTGCATAGTCCGCGTAGGCTGCCGGCATGATTGCCGCGAATTCCTCGCCTCCGTAGCGCGCGAGCAGGTTGCCGCGCGGCAGCATCGATTGCAATGCGCCCGCCACTGCAACGAGACACTGGTCCCCCGCCGGGTGGCCGTAGCGGTCGTTGAGTTGCTTGAAGTAGTCGATATCGATCAGAAGCAGGCTCAGCGGTACCTGATCGCGAACCGCGCGTTCCCATTCGATGGCCAGCGTCTGGTCGAAGCAGCGACGGTTGGCCGTTTGGGTTAGCGCATCGGTGAGCGCCATTTCCTCGAGGATGTCCCGGGCCCGGCTCAACGCCTGCTGAGTCTCGAAGAGCCGGCTTTGCAGCGCCGTCGTTCGCAACATGTACACGAGCAGCGCGGTGAAAACGCCGACGACGCCGATCTCGAAATGATCGTGTATCAACACGACGCTCAATATGAGCAGGGCGATCGTATAGAAGACCGAGGTACCGTTTTCGATGACGACGGCGAGAGGCCGCTTGTTCTCCGCGGCGTTGGCGTCGATCTGTTGCGCCGGCCGCATCAGGCACGCGATGCCCAGTAAAAGAAACGGCACGTCGACGATGATGTCGAGCACGATGCGACCGCCGGAAGAAGTGGCCGCCCAGTTGTTGTAGACAGCGGCGATGACGGCGTAGATCCACAGATAGCCGCACAGGATCACGTAGAAGGCGCGGTCCTTTCCGCGCGGCTGAACCAGCAGACGCAACGTTGCCGCGATCGCGAGAACGACGTTCTCGACGTTATAGGTCAGCACCAGCGACGAGACCGGGATCGGCTCGAGCGCATGGTCGGAAAACGGCGCAACCGAAAAGATGACCATGTACGCGAGGTAGCCGGTCAAAACGGCCTGGGCTGCGTCGATCCACACGAAGAACGGGATCTGCCGTTCATTGGGGCCGAACGAAATGGCGAGGAGTATCGGCACGCCATAGAGGAAGAAGCTGAAATCGGAGAACCACGTCACATTCGGCGGAAGCTGCTGGACCAGATCCTCCCACGCGCTGAGCGCAATGCCGCAGATCCACAGGAACATGCCGGCGCCGAGCAGCACCCACAATGTCCGCGATTGTCGTTCTTCCGCGCGGGCGCGCCAGCAGCAGCCCGCCAGTGCCAGCGATGGCGCAAGCACCAGAAAGAGATAGCTCACTGAAGTTGCCGACGAGCGAAGCGTCGCGATGCAGATCGCGTGCGCACCCAGAAACAACAACGCGAGCAATGCGAGCCGGGTCGGCTTTGGCGAGCTGCGCAAGGTCTCCCCCGAGGCTTGAGCGAGGCAGGTGAAAGCCATCATGGGCCGGATGGCGGGTCGGTTTCCCGTGCCTTGTGGATACCGTCGATATCGACGTATCTTAGCTGACCGCACACGAAGCGAAAGCCTGGAAGCGATCGGGTGGGTCAGGGTACCGGGCGAGGACCTCGCGCGCAGCCGGATTTTGACAATCCATAATCGTGCCCACTCATCATGAGGGAGCCTTCATGCAACGACGCCGTTTCTTCGCTTCGCTCGGTCTTCTGACAACCGCCGTGTCCACGAAAAGCATGCAGGCCGACGCGGCGCGGCCCCTGCATGAATCGACTTCACCCGAGACCGCGGCCGGCGCACTGCGCCACTACCTGACCCGGATCGCCGCGCTCGATCGCCGTGGCCCGCGGTTGAACAGCATCATCGAACTGAATCCCGATGCATCGGCGATTGCCCGTACGCTCGACGCGGAACGCCGCGCGGGGCAGGTGCGCGGACCGCTGCACGGCGCGATCGTCGTCGTGAAAGACAACATCGCGACCGGCGACCGCATGTCGACGAGCGCGGGCTCGCTGGCGCTCGACGGCGTGCACGCGACGCGCGATGCGGCACTGATCGGTCGACTGCGCGACGCCGGCGTCGTGATCGCGGGCAAGACGAATCTGAGCGAATGGGCGAACATCCGCTCGACCCATGCGACGAGCGGGTGGAGCGCGCGCGGCGGCCTCACGCGTAACCCGTATGCGCTCGACCGCAACACGAGCGGCTCGAGTTCGGGCTCGGCGGTCGCCGTCGCCGCAGGTCTCGCCGACATGGCGGTCGGCACCGAGACCGACGGATCGATCGTGTCGCCCGCGTCGATCAATGGTGTGGTCGGACTCAAGCCGACGGTCGGCCGCGTCAGCCGCGATGGCGTCGTGCCGATCTCGCACACGCAGGACACAGCGGGGCCGATTGCGCGCACGGTGACCGATGCCGCGCGACTGCTGCAGGCGCTGGCCGGCACGGACCCGCGCGATCCCGCGACGCTCGATGCGCCCGCCCCCGACGACTACGTGGCCGCGCTCGATCCGCACGCGTTGCGCGGCGCGCGGATCGGCGTAGCGCGCCAGTTTTTCACGGGCCGCGACGAAGTCGACCGGCAGATCGAGCGTGCGCTCGCGCAACTCGTCGTGCTCGGTGCCGAACTCGTCGATCCGGTCGACCTGCCCAAGGTGCACTACGACACCGACGAGCATGTGGTGCTGCTGGTTGAGTTCAAGCACAATCTGCCGCTGTGGCTCGGGACGTTTGCGCCTCATGCCCCGGTCCGCACGCTCGCCGACGTGATCGCGTTCAACGACGCGCATCGCGGGCAGGAGATGCCGTACTTCGGTCAGGAGCTGTTCACGGAGGCGCAGGCGCTCGGCGGTCTCGACAGCGACGCCTATCTGAAGGCGCTCGCGGCATGCCGCAAAGGAGCGCGCGATGACGGCCTGGCACGCGTGCTGCGCGACGACCGGCTCGATGCGATCGTCGCGCCGACGGGCGGCACCGCATGGCTGACCGATATCCTCAGAGGCGACGGCGGCGGCGACGACGGATTTTCGACGCCTGCCGCGGTCGCTGGTTATCCGCATCTGACCGTGCCGGCCGGCACAGTGCGCGGTTTGCCGATCGGGGTGTCGTTCGTCGGCGCCCCGTGGAGCGAAGCGCGGCTGCTCGCGCTCGGCTATGCGTTCGAGCAGGCGACGCAATGGCGCAGCGAGCCGCGCTTTATCGCACGCACTGCGATGCCGCCGTTAGTGGGCTGAGGTTAAGGCCGAAGCCGTCAACCTCAAACCGCTTCGCGCACCGCGCGCAGAAACTGCCGCGTGCGTTCATGCTCCGGCGCCGAGAAGAACTGCTGCGGCGCCCCCTGCTCGATGATCTTGCCCTGCGAGAAAAAGCACACGCGGTCCGCGAATTCGCGCGCGAAGCCCATCTGGTGCGTGACCATCAGCATGGTCAGGTTGTGCTCGGCGCCGAGCCGGCGAATCACGTTCAGCACCTCGCCGCACAGTTCGGGGTCGAGCGCCGACGTTACTTCGTCGAACAGCATCACCTTCGGCCGCATCGCGAGCGCACGCGCGATCGCAACGCGCTGCTGCTGCCCGCCCGACAGTTGCGACGGATAGTGATTGCACTTGTCCTCGAGCCCGACAAGCGACAGCAGTTCGCGCGCGCGTTCGTTCGCCTCCTTGCGTGTGAGGCCGAGCACGCGCATCGGTGCCTCGATCGTGTTCGCGAGCGCGGTCATGTGCGGGAACAGGTTGAAGCTCTGGAACACCATGCCGATCTTGCTACGCACGCGTCGCAGGTGTGCGGCTGACGCGGGCACCAGCGTGCCGTTCTTCATCATGTGCGTGAGCGGTTCGCCGTCGACGTCGATGTGTCCGCCGGTCAGCGGATCGAGCGTCATCAGTACGCGCAGCAGCGTCGACTTGCCGGAGCCGCTCGGTCCGATGATCGCCACCTTTTCGTTCGGTGCGATCTCGAGGTCGAGCTCGTCGAGCACCGTCAGCGCGCCGTAGCGTTTCGTCACGCCGCTGAAGCGCACCATCGGAGCAGATGATGCATCTGCGGCAGCGCCGAAGGCAGGTACAGGATCTCGCTTCATCGGGGGCTCCATCACGGGGGATTCGGTAGGGCGGTCAGGTGAAGTCATGGCAGTCTCAGACCGATTTCGAGGCGCCGCACGAGCTGCGCGAACGTCACGCTGATGACGAGAAAGAACAGCCCCGCGAGCGTAATCGGCTCGAGATAACGGAACGTCTCGGAGCCGATGTTCTTCGCCTGCTGCATCAACTCGACGACGGTGATCGCCGACAGCACCGGCGTGTCCTTGAACATCGCGACAAGGTAGTTGCCGAGCGCGGGAATCATCGGGCGGATCGCCTGCGGCAGGATCACGCCGCTATACGTGCGCCAGGGCGACAGCGACAGCGCGCAGGCTGCTTCCCACTGACCGCGCGCGACACCGTTCAGCCCCGCGCGATAGACCTCGGACGTGTAGCACGCGTAGTGCACCGCGATGCCGACTGTGCCCGCCGCCAGCGCGGACATCGTGACGCCGTACAGCGGCATCACGTAGAACAGCACGTACACCTGGATCAGCAGCGGCGTGCTGCGCACGAACTCGACGAAGAAGCCGACCGCCCGAGCAAGCGGTTTTATCGGACTGCGCCGCAGTATCGCGAGCGCGAGGCCGAGCACCAGCGCGATCGCGAAGCCGACCAGCGTGATCAGAATCGTGTACACCGACGCGCGCAGCAGGTCGGGCAGGATGTGCAGCGCGTAGGGCACGTCGAAGAAATGGTTCATCGCGCGGCCCTCCGTGCGGAATCGCCCGATATGCCATGCGCGACGCGCCGCTCGAAATGGCGCATCACCGTGGCGAGAATCTGCGCGAGCACGAAATAGATGACGAGCGTGAGCGCAAAAATCTCGGCGGTCTTGAAGGTCGCCTCGTCGAGCTGGCGCGCACGGAACGTCAGGTCCGACAGCGTGATCAGCGACACGAGCGACGTGCCCTTCAGCAGTTCGATCATCAGGTTCGTCGCGGGCGGCAGCGCGTTGATCATCGCCTGCGGCAGGATGATGCGGCGCATCCGCGTGAGCGGCGACAGGTTTAGCGCAAGCGCCGCTTCGAACTGGCCGCCGGGCACCGAGCGCAACGCGCCGCGCAGGATCTCCGAACCATAGGCGCCGTAGTGCAGACCAAGCCCGACGATCGCGACGGTGAACGGCGTGAGTTCGACCCGGAACGGCGGCAGCGGCAGCACGAAGAACAACCAGAACAGCTGCACGAGCAGCGATGTGCCGCGAAACACCTCCACATACACGTTGCCGATCCAGTGCAGCGGCGTCCACGGCGCGAGCCTCGCCGCCGTCGCGACGAACGCCATCGCGATCGCGATCAGCGTGCCGCACACCGCGATCTCGATCGTGACGAGCGTGCCTTGCAGCAGCAGCGGAAACAGTTCTTGCATGGCGGCTCCCTGCTTTCAGATGAAGACGCCGACCCGAGGCCGACGCATACGGCTTACTTCCCGCAGATCTCCGCAGCCGTCTTCGTCGTCACGTTCGACTTGTCGAAGCCGAATGGCCCGACCGTCTGCAGATGATCCGGCGTGCCGAGCCACGCATGCAATTGCTTGTTCACCGCGTCACGCAGATCGGTGTCTTCCGGGCGGAATGCAAGCGCGCCGTAACCCGTGTGCTTCGGATCGTCGGTGAAACTGCCGATCGCTTCGATCTGGTCCGCGTCCTTCGACGCAAGGCCCTTCATCGTCAGCGCCGTGCCGGCCGCGGCGTCGGCGCGATGCGCGCGTACCGCCTGCAATTGCGCGGTCGTGTCGGGCACCTGCATCAGCTGCGCATCTTTCACGCCTGCTTCGCGCGAGTAGCCGAGTTCGACCGCGCCAGCCATCACCGCGAGCTTTACGTCAGGCTGCTTTGCCACGTCGGCGTAGCTGTGCAGATTTTTCGGGTTGCCTTTGAGCACCAGCAGCGTGTCCTGGATCTGGTACTGCGGATCGGCGAACGCGACCTGCTTGCAGCGCTCGGGCGTCACGTACATGCCGGCGGCGATCACGTCGAAGCGGCCCGCGCGTAAACCCGGAATCAGCGAGCCCCATTCGGTCAGCACCGCGTCGACCTTCTTCACGCCGAGCTTCGCGAAAATCTTGCGCGAGATTTCCGGCGATTCGCCGGTCACCTTGCCGTCGGGCGTCGTGTACGCGAACGGTGTTTCGTTCGCGTAGCCGATACGGACTTCACCGGTGCGCTGGATGCGCTGCAGCGTGGTTTCCGCCGCAGCGGGCAGGGTGAACAGGGCCGCCGCCGCTGCCGCGAGGCAGAAGGCGCCGGACATGGCGGTCGTGCGCGTCGATATCATGTCGATCCCGTGTCGTGGCAGGTGGATGGCGCAGCGCATTACGCGCCGCCCGCAGGCGAAATACCGTCGCAACACGCCGCGCGCGGATGTCGTGGCACACCGCCATGAACGCAGCATACAAAGCCATATTTTTGTTTCGAATTGATCTAGGACAATAATTTTCCCGTACCGTTTTGCCGCACTATAAACGCCGGACATGGGAGGTACCCGGTGATCGAGCAGTGGCGAGACGCGGTGCGCGCGGTACACGGCGCCGAATCGAAATACAAGCGGTTGGTGAAAGCGATCGCGGGCGACATCGAAAGCGGGGTGCTGCGCTCGGGCGCGCGGCTGCCGCCGCAGCGCGACGTCGCGGCCGAGCTGTCGATCAGCGTGCAGACCGTCACGAACGCGTACAAGGAACTTGAAAGGCAAGGGCTGATCCGCTGCGAAGTGGGGCGCGGCAGCTTCGTCGCCGCGCGCGTCACCGAAACGATGTCGAACTACATGCTCGACACCGCCGAGCGTTCGGTGGTCGATTTTTCGATCGCGCGGATCATCCACACCGCGGAGCACGACGCGATGTGGCGTAAGGTCTGTGCGTCGCTCGCCGCGCTCGACGACCAGCCGTGGATCCGCGCGTTTCGCCCGATCGCGGGCTTCGAGCATCATCGGCAGGCGGGTATCGCGTGGCTCGCATCGCTTGGCATGCCCGCGTCGCCCGACACGCTGCTGGTGACGAACGGCGCCGCGCACGGCATCTTCCTCGCGCTGGCGTCGCTGGTCGGCCCCGGCGATACCGTGCTGTGCGAAAGCCTCACGGACCACGGCGTGATCGGCTCGGCGAACGTGCTCGGCTTTACGCTGAAAGGGCTGGAGATCGACGAGTTCGGCATCCACCCCGAGCACTTCGAAGAGATGTGCGACAGCGAGCGGATCACCGCGCTCGTCTGCACGCCGACGCTGAACAATCCGACCGTCGCGCTGATGCCCGATTCGCGCCGCCGCGCGATCGCGCGGATCGCCGAGCGCTACGGCGTCTATGTGATCGAGGACGACGTGTACGGCCCGCTCGTCGCTTCAGGTGGCAAATCCGGCGGCAACTCAGGTGGCCATTCCGCCGGCAAGTCCGCGGCGCCCATTTCGAGCCTGATTCCGGAGCTGTCGTTCTACTGCACGAGCATGACGAAGTCGGTGCTGACCGGCCTGCGCATCGGCTATATGACCACGCCGCGCCGCCTCGCGCTGCGCGCCGAGAGCGTGCTGCGTGTCAGCAGCTGGATGGCGACGTCGCCGATGGCCGAAGTCGCGACCCGCTGGATCGTCGACGGCACCGCCGCGCGGCTCGTCGAAGTGCAGCGTGAACGGCTCGAGAAGCGCCAGGCGGTGCTGCAGCAGGTACTCGGTACGCACGTGCTGGGCGCGCATCCACATGCACTGTCCGCGTGGCTGCGCGTGCCGGATCACTGGCAGGCCGACCGGCTCGTGCGCGAGCTGCGCAACCGCGACATCGCGGTGACGTCGCCGGACCCGTTCCTCGTGCGTGGCGCCGAGCGGCCGAACGCGGTCCGCGTGTGCGTCGGGGCGGAGGTCGGCGAGGACGTCTACCGCGAAGCGCTCGAGACGATGCGCGACGTGTTCGACCAGTACCCACAGGTGCACGATTTCAACTGAGTCGGCGTAGGTCGATCTGAAATGAACTAGGACAATAAAAAACATTTTTTAGGACATTAGACTGGGCCGCATCGAAACACGGAAACGTTGGAGTGCCGATGCGGACCCGGTAACGGACGACCCGCCGCGGCCCCGCTGGTTCACGCCGCCCTGCGCAGGTCCCGCCATGTCCGAACTCTCGCTTGTCGATGTCTACCATGCTCGCCGCCGCATCGAAGGCCGGGTCTGCCGGACGCCGCTCGTCGAATCGCCCGCGCTGTCCGCCCTCGCGCATACCCCCGTCTATCTGAAACTCGAAACCGTGCAGCCAACCGGCAGCTTCAAGCTGCGCGGCGCGACCAACGCGCTCGCGCTGCTCGCAGAAGAACGCGGCGTGCGCGTCGTCACTGCATCGACCGGCAACCACGGCCGCGCGGTCGCCCATGCGGCGCGCGCGTTGGGCCTCGAGGCGACGGTATGCATGTCGTCGCTGGTGCCGGGCAACAAGGTCGACGCGGTACGCGGGCTCGGCGCGCGCGTGCGGATCGTCGGGCGCAGCCAGGACGACGCGGAGCGCGAGGCGCTGCGTCTCGTGCACGAAGAGGGCTACGCGTACGTGCCGCCATTCGACGATCTGCGCGTGATCGCCGGCCAGGCGACGATCGGCCTCGAGATCGTCGAGGCGCTGCCGGACGTCGCGAACATCGTCGTGCCGTTGTCGGGTGGAGGGCTGTTCGCAGGTGTCGCGTTCGCGGCGAAGCGCGTGAACCAGGGCATCGGTATGACCGGCGTGACGATGGCGCGCGGCGCTGCGATGCACGCGAGCCTCGCGGCCGGCAAGCCGGTGCTGATCGAAGAACAGGAGTCGCTCGCGGATTCGCTCGGCGGCGGCATCGGCCTCGACAACCGCCATACGTTCGCGATGACGCGCGAGCTTGCCGACGAAATCGTGCTGCTCGACGAGGCGTCGATCGCGCGCGGCATCGTGCATGCGTACCGGCACGAACGGCTGGTCGTCGAAGGTGCGGCGGCGGTCGGCATCGCCGCGTTGCTCGACGGCGCGCTGCCCGTGCAGCGGCTGCAGCGCGGACCGCTGGTGCTCGTCGTCACCGGCGCGAACATCGATACCGATCAGCATCGCCGTCTCGTCGACGCGGCTTAACGTGACATGAGGTGACGCGACATGAAAGCCCGACCCACGAACATCGACCACTCATGAACCCAGTGATTCTTCTCGGCGAAGCACAGCTTCGCGAACTCGTGCCTCTCGATCTCGCGGCCATCGACCAGGTGGAAGCCGCGTTCGTTGCGCTCGCGACGGAAGCAGTCGCGATGCCGCCGATCCTGCGCCTCGACCTGCCCGCACAGCGCGGCGAGGTCGACGTGAAGACCGCGTGGCTGCCGCGCTTCGACAGCTTCGCGATCAAGGTCAGCCCCGGCTTCTTCGACAACCCGTCGCTCGGACTGCCGAGTCTCAACGGGCTGATGCTCGTGCTGTCCGCGAAAACCGGCCTCACCGAGGCGGTGTTGCTCGACAACGGCTACCTGACATCGGTGCGGACCGCGGCGGCGGGCGCGGTCGCTGCGCGCACGCTCGCGAGGGCCGCGACGCCGCACGTCGCGATCCTCGGTGCGGGCGAGCAGGCGCGGCTGCAACTGCAGGCGCTGACGCTCGTGCGCCGCATCGAGCGCGTGAGCGTATGGGCGCGGCGACGCGAAGAGGCCGAGCGTTTCGCGGCCGACGTGAGCGCGTGTTTCGATCTGCGCTGCGACGTTGCGGCCGATCCGCATCGCGCGCTCGCCGACGCAGACCTCGCGGTGACGACCACACCGTCGACGACACCGCTGATCGACGCCGCCGATCTGCATCCGGGCCTGCACATCACCGCGATGGGATCGGACGCGGAGCACAAGAACGAAATCGCGCCGGCCGCGCTCGCGGCCGTGCGCTACATCGCCGATCGCGTGCAGCAGACGCGCGTGCTCGGCGAACTGCATCACGCGATCGAGGCGGGCGTGGTGCGTGCCGACGCGTCGTTCGCCGAGCTGGGCCAGGTGATCGCCAGGCAGCGGCTAGGCCGTGAGCGCGACACCGATATCACGCTGTGCGACCTGACCGGCACCGGCGCGCAGGACACCGCAATCGCGACGTTCGCGCTCGCGCGGGCACGCGCCGCGCAGGCGGGAACGTTTTTTATCAACGATGCGAAGACGCCAGGGTAAGGGGCGGGGAGACGAAAGATGGGGACGATGCCAGACACTTCACAGCACTACCGTGCGGCGCCGACGGTACGCCTGCCATTCGAACGCGCCGAGTACGCGGCGCGGATCGCCAGAACGCGGCAGGCGATGCAGGCCGCGAATCTCGACCTGCTGATCGTGACCGATCCGACCAACATGGCGTGGCTGACCGGCTACGACGGCTGGTCGTTCTATGTGCATCAATGCGTGCTGCTCGCGCTCGACGGCGAACCGGTGTGGTTCGGCCGCGGTCAGGACGCGAACGGCGCGCGGCGCACGGTGTTCATGCAGCACGAGCAGATCGTCGGCTACCCGGATCACTACGTACAGTCGACCGAGCGCCATCCGATGGACTACCTCGCGCGCGAAGTGGTCGAGGCGCGCGGCTGGCAGGCGCGCCGCATCGGCGTCGAGATGGACAACTACTACTTCAGCGCGGCCGCGTACGCGTCGCTGCAGCGCAATCTGCCGAACGCGCAGTGGCGCGATGCGACCGCGCTCGTCAACTGGCAGCGCGCGGTGAAGTCGCCGCGCGAGATCGAGTACATGCGCGTCGCGGCACGGATCGTTGAGAAGATGCACGCGCGCATCGTGGAGCGGATCGAGCCGGGCATGCGCAAGAATGATCTGGTCGCGGACATCTATGCGACGGGGATTACCGGCGTCGACGGCCATGGCGGCGACTATCCGGCGATCGTGCCGTTGCTGCCGACCGGCGCCGACGCCTCGGCGCCGCATCTGACCTGGGACGACACGCCGTTCGCAGCGAACGCGGGGACGTTCTTCGAAATCGCGGGCTGCTTCAAGCGTTATCACTGCCCGCAGTCGCGTACGGTCTATCTCGGCAAACCGCCGCAGCATTTCATCGATGCGGAGCGCGCGGTGGTCGAAGGGATCGAAGCCGGGCTCGCGGCCGCGAAGCCGGGTAATACCTGCGAAGACATCGCGAATGCGTTCTTCGCGGTGCTGCGCAAGTCGGGCATCGAGAAGGACAGCCGCTGCGGCTATCCGATCGGCGCGAGCTATCCGCCGGACTGGGGTGAGCGCACGATGAGCCTGCGTCCGGGCGACCGGACCGTGCTGCAGCCGGGCATGACGTTCCACTTCATGCCGGGAATATGGCTCGACGACTGGGGGCTCGAGATCACCGAAAGCATCCTGATTACCGACACTGGCGTCGAGACGTTCTGCAACACGCCGCGCAAGCTGTTCGTGAAGGAGTAGGGCGCATGCGGGCTTCCCCGATCACGCCGACCGTCGACTTCGACGTGGACGGCGAACAGCACGGCTTCCTGAAGCTGCCGCACTCGCACGACGGTTCCGCGTGGGGCGCGGTGATGATTCCGGTCACCGTGATTCGCCGTGGCGACGGGCCGACGGTTCTGCTCACCGGCGGCAATCACGGCGACGAATACGAAGGACCGATCGCACTGTCGAAGCTCGCGGCGACGCTGCGAGCGAGCGACGTGAACGGCCGCGTGATCGCCGTGCCGTTCATGAACTATCCGGCGTTTCGCGCGGGCAGCCGCACGTCGCCGATCGACAGCGGCAATCTGAACCGCAGCTTTCCGGGACGTCCGGACGGCACCGTGACCGACAGGATCGCCGACTATTTCCAGCGCTATCTGCTGCCGCTCGCGGACTACGTGCTCGATCTGCATGCGGGCGGGCGCACACTCGATTTCGTGCCGTTCGCCGCGATCCATGTATTGCCCGACGCGGCGCAACAGGCGCGCTGCGAAGCGGCGATGCGCGCGTTCGGCGCGCCGTATTCGATGCGGATGCTCGAACTGGACAGCGTCGGTCTGTTCGATACCGCGGTCGAGGAGGCGGGCAAGGTGTTCGTGTCGACCGAACTCGGCGGCGGCGGCACGGCGACGGTCGCGAGTGTCGCGATCGCGCTGCGCGGTGTGTATGGAGTGCTCGCGCATGCGGGCGTGCTTGCGGCGAATGCGAATGTAGTTGCCGATACGGATGCATCCCGCACAACAACGCTGCTCGACATGCCCGACGGCACTTGCTACACGACGAGCGAACACGACGGCCTGCTCGAGCTATGCAAGGATCTCGGCGACATCGTCGAGCAAGGCGACGTGATCGCGCGCGTGTACGACATGACGCGCACCGGTGCGCCGCCGGTCCAATATCGCGCGCGTCGCGGTGGCCTGCTGGCCGCGCGGCATTTCCCTGGCCTGGTGAAGATCGGTGACACGGTCGCGGTGGTGGCCGACGTCGTCGAGCACGGTATTCCGGTTCCGATTCTGCAAACGGCCGCCGGATGACGCGATGAAACTCGACCGCTACGACCTCGCGATCCTGCGCATCCTCGTGCGTGACGGGCGCATCACGAAGTCGCGGCTCGCGGAAGAGGTGAACCTGTCGATCTCGCCGGCGTGGGCGCGCGTGAAGCGCCTCGAGGACAACGGCGTGATCCGCGGCTATCGTGCGGACGTCGACTGGGCGGACGTGTTCAAGGGTAGCCGGATCGTCGTCGAGGTGACGCTCGCGCGGCACACCGCGCACGATCTGCGGCGTTTCGAGGAACGCGTCGTGGCTGCACCGGAAGTCGTGCAGTGCCACGCGACCGGCGGTGGCGTCGACTATGTGCTGCATGTGCTGTCGCGCGATATCGATCACTACCAGCGCTTCATCGATTCGCTGCTGACCGCTGAACTCGGCATCGAGCGGTATTTCACGTACATCGTGACGAAGGTGGTCAAGCAGGGGCCCGAAGGACCGCCGGACTGGGTGAACAATACGAGCAACGCGCTGTAACGGGGCTGCACGAAAAAGCGCATCCTGCCCACACGCAATTCAGAAAAAAGCCACAGCCGTGGCGATCCGAACCGAAAATTTCACGAGACCTTCGCCCGTACAGTGACATTCGGTGCTCACGAATTCAGGAGAGAGTCATGTTGCTGGGTCATCCGGTGCTGTTCAAATCGCTGTGCTATGTGGACGGGCACTGGGTACACAGCGACAGCGCATCGACGGTCGCCGTGCAGAACCCGGCCGACCAGGAAGTAATCGGCCACGTTCCGATGCTCGAAGCGCCGCAGATCGAAGAAGCGGTCGGTGCCGCGCAGCGCGCGTTCGATACATGGCGCTGGGCGTCGGTCGCGCAGCGCGCGGCGCTACTGCTGCGCTGGCACGAACTCGTGCTGCGTCACCAGAACGATCTGGCGGGCATCCTGTCGCTCGAACAGGGCAAGCCGCTCGCCGAAGCGCGCGGCGAGATCGCATACGGCGCGAGCTTCATCGAATGGTTCGCGCACGAAGGACGGCGCCTGTACGGCCGCACGATTCCCACGCATATCGACGGCGCACACCTCGGCACGCTGATCGAGCCGGCCGGTGTCGCCGCGCTGATCACGCCGTGGAATTTTCCATCCGCGATGATCACGCGCAAGGCCGCGGCTGCGCTTGCAGCGGGCTGCACGGTGGTCGTGAAGCCCGCGCACGAAACGCCGTTTTCGGCGCTCGCGCTCGCACAGCTCGCCGAGGAAGCGGGCTTCCCGGCGGGCGTGTTCAACGTCGTGCTCGGCGAACCGCAGATGGCGATGGAAACGCTCGTGCGCGATCCGCGCGTGCGTACCGTGAGCTTCACCGGTTCGACCCGCGTCGGCACGCTCGTGATGCAGACGGCGGCGCAGGCGGGCATCAAGAAGACCGCGCTCGAACTGGGCGGCAACGCGCCGTTCATCGTCGCGGCGGACGCCGATCTCGACGAAGCGGTGCGCGTCGCGGTCGCGGCGAAGTTCCAGACGTCGGGGCAGGACTGCTGTGCGGCGAATCGCGTCCTCGTCGCGCGGCCGTTGTACGAGCCGTTCGTCGAACGTTACAGCGACGCGGTGCGCGCGCTGCGTGTCGGCGCGGCGTTCGAAGGCGCAATCGACGTTGGCCCATTGATGCATCAGAGCGCATTCGATGCGACCGTCGCGCGGGTCGACGATGCGCGCCGCAAGGGCGCGCGCATCACCGTGGGCGGCGCGCCGCATTCGCGCGGCGGCTGGTTCTTCGAGCCGACCGTGATCGCCGATGCGGCGCCCGGCATGCGCGTGTACGACGAGGAGAATTTCGCGCCGATCTCCGCCGTGTCGCCGTTCGACACGCTCGACGAAGCGATCGATCGCGCGAACGACACCGAGCACGGCCTCGCCGCCTACCTGTGCTCGCGCGATCTGAGCACCGTGTTCCAGACGATCCGCCGGCTGGCGTTCGCGATGGTGTCGGTGAACGGCGCGAAGTTTACCGGCGCGCCGGTGCCGTTCGGCGGCATGAAGGCGTCGGGGCTTGGTCGCGAAGGGGGTGCCGAAGGCTTCGAGCCGTTCGTCGAGACGCGGTACTTCTGTCTCGGCGAGCTTGGTTTGCCGGTCGCCGCTGCGTGATCCCGATACATGAACTTGCTGCACAACCCAATGCAACATCACGTTCCAGAGAGAGGACCATCATGACCCAACTCGACCAGCTGTTCGCCGCGGACCGCGCGCACTTCATGCATCCGTCGACGCACGCGCACGACCACGCGAGCGGCGCATTGCCGGGGCGCATCGTCACCGGCGCGAAGGGCATCCGCATCGAGGACCATCAAGGCAAGTCGTACATCGATGCGTTCGCGGGGCTCTACTGCGTGAACATCGGCTACGGCCGCACCGAGGTCGCCGAAGCGATCTACGAACAGGCGAAGAAGCTCGCTTACTACCACACGTACGTTGGCCACTCGACCGATACGATCATCGGGCTGTCGTCGCGGATCATCGACTGGGCGCCGGCCGGCATGAAGAAGGTCTACTACGGGATGTCCGGTTCGGACGCGAACGAAACGCAGATCAAGCTCGTCTGGTACTACAACAACGTACTGGGCCGCCCGAACAAAAAGAAGATCCTCTCGCGGCAACGCGGTTATCACGGCTCGGGCATCGTCACGGGCAGCCTCACGGGTCTGCCGAGTTTTCATCAGTGCTTCGATCTGCCGATCGAACGCGTGAAGCACACGGTGTGTCCGCACTGGTATCGCCACGCGCCGGCCGGCATGAACGAAGCGCAGTTCGTGGCGTACTGCGTCGACGAACTCGAGAAGCTGATCGCGCAGGAAGGCGCGGACACGATCGCCGCGTTCATCGCGGAGCCGGTGATGGGCACGGGCGGTATCCTGCCACCGCCGGCCGGCTACTGGCCCGCGATCCAGGCAGTGCTGAAGCGCCACGACATCCTGCTGATCAGCGATGAAGTGGTGTGCGGCTTCGGCCGGCTCGGCTCGAAGATGGGCGCGCAGCACTACGGCATCGAGCCGGATCTCGTGACGGTCGCGAAGGGGCTGACGAGCGCGTATGCGCCGCTGTCCGGCGTGATCGTCGGCGAACGCGTGTGGGATGTGATCGACCGGGGTTCGCAGGAACTTGGACCGATGGGTCACGGCTGGACCTATTCGGGCCACCCGATCTGCGCGGCGGCTGCGCTTGCGAACCTCGACATTCTCGAACGCGAAAACCTCACGCAAAACGCGGCCGATACCGGCGCGTATCTGCTGCAGCAATTGCATACGGCGTTCGATGGTCATCCGCTCGTCGGCGAAGTGCGCGGCGCGGGCATGCTCGCGGCGCTCGAGTTCATGGCCGACCGCGACGAACGCCGGCCGTTCGATGCAACGTTGAAGGTCGGGCCGCGCGTGTCGGCTGCCGCGTTGCAGCGCGGACTGATTGCACGTGCGATGCCGCACGGCGACATCCTCGGCTTCGCACCGCCGCTCGTCACGTCGCGTGCCGACGTCGACGAGATCGTGCGGCTCGCGCGCGAAGCCGTCGATGAAGTCGCGGGTCGGGTGCTCGCGTAGGCGGCCTCCGCATAACGCGAAACTCGCGTGAACACACGCGCCGCTGCATGCCATCAGGGCATGCAGCGGCTTCGCAAAAGGGCAGTTGGCGTGTTATAAGCCCAAGACAGACTTTTTGTACTATCAGAGGAACTGTCATGGGGGACACCCAATGAAATTAATCGAAAAAAGCAAGCTGTCCGCTGCCGCTCTCGCAACTGTCGCGCTCGTCTCCATTTCAGCGGGCTTCATCGAATCCGCGCCGGCCTACGCCAGGGCGCCGTCGAAGCCGCAACCCGCCATTCTCAATGCCTCCGCGGTCGCGGTCGCGGACGAGTACAGTGCCGATGCCGCCGGGCAGATCTTCGAGGAAGGCGGCAACGCCGTCGATGCCGCGGTCGCGATCGCCTTCACGCTTGCGGTGACCTATCCCGAAGCGGGCAACATCGGCGGTGGCGGTTTCATGACGCTGTACGTCGACGGTAAGCCGTACTTCATCGATTATCGCGAGCGCGCGCCGATCGCCGCGACGAAGAACATGTACCTCGACGACCAGGGCAACGTCGTCAAGGGCAAGAGTCTCTTCGGGTATTACGCGGTCGGCGTGCCGGGCACGGTGGCCGGCATGTGGGAAGCACAGCATCGTTTCGGCAAGCTGAAGTGGAAGCAGGTGCTCGCGCCGGCGATCAAATACGCGAACGACGGTTTCGAGGTCGACGAGCAGCTGGACAAGCGGCGCCAGGCCGCGTCGAAGGAGTTCGCCGGCAAGACCAACTTCGACACGTACTTCGGCTCGATGAAGCAGGGCACGACATTCACGCAGCCCGATCTCGCCGCGGTGCTGACGCGCATTGCGAACTACGGCGCGAGGGATTTCTACCAGGGCAAGACCGCCGACCTGATCGCCGCGTCGATGCGCGGCCATGGCCTCATCACGAAGCAGGATCTGCAGCAGTACAAGGCCGTGTGGCGCCAGCCGATCCAGGCGAACTGGAACGGCTATGACGTGATCACCGCGCCGCCTCCGAGCTCGGGCGGCATCGGCCTCGTGCAGCTGCTGCAGATGAAGGCCGATCTCGCACCGGACTTCAAGGGCGTCGGCCTGAATTCGGCGCAGTACGTGCACCTGATCGCCGAGATCGAGAAGCGCGTGTTCGCGGATCGCGCGCAATACCTCGGCGACCCGGATTTCTACAAGGTGCCGATCGAGCAGCTGACCGATCCGGCGTACCTCGCGAAGCGCGCCGCGGAAGTGAACCCGGACAAGCCGTCCGATACGAAGAGCGTGCAGCCGGGTCTCGGCACGTCGATGCCGGAGAAGGCGGAAACCACGCACTTCTCGGTGGTCGACAAGTGGGGTAACGCGGTGTCGAACACGTACACGATCAACGGCTACTTCGGCTCGGGCGTCGTCGCCGAAGGCACCGGCATCGTGCTGAACGACGAGATGGACGACTTCTCCGCGAAGCCGGGCGTCGCGAACATGTTCGGCGTGGTGGGCAGCGATGCGAACTCGATCGAACCGAAGAAGCGTCCGCTGTCGTCGATGAGCCCGACCATCCTGACGAAGGACGGCAAGGTGTCGCTCGTGATCGGCACGCCGGGCGGCTCGCGCATCTTCACGTCGATCTTCCAGGTGATCAACAACGTCTACGACTTCAACATGCCGCTGGATAGCGCGGTTGCCGAGATGCGCTTCCATCACCAGCTGTTGCCGCCGAATACGATCTTCTGGGAGCCGTACCACCCGATCACCGGCGAACTCGCGCAGCAGATCGAAGCGAAAGGCTATGTGCTGAAGGGGCAGGACTTCAGCGGCGACATCCAGGCGATCAAGATCAATGGTGATACGCCGGTTGCGGTCGCGGATCCGCGCGGTCGTGGCGTTGCGCGGCTGATCCCGTAACGCTGTAACGAGGTCACGCTGCAATGAAAAGGCGTCCCGCGCGGGACGCCTTTCTTTTTGGGCGGTTTTTAGCTCACGCCTGTTCGCTCGGCGTCACCGTGAGGTCGAGCCGCTGTGCACCGCGCAGCACGGTCACGGCGACGGGCCGGTCGATCCGCGACGCGTCGAGTGTGCGCTGCAGACCGTCGACGCCATCGATCGACTGCTCATCGACCGCCACGATGCGGTCGCCCGTCTGCAGACCGCCGGCCGCGGCCGGGCTGCCCTTGACGACTTCCATCACGTGCACGCCGCTCGCCGCGGTCAGGCCGAAGTAGCGCTGCACGCGTCGCGAGATTGGCGTCGTGGTACCCGCGACGCCGATGTACGCGCGCCGCACGTGACCGTGCGCAAAGAGCTGCATGATCACCCACTTCGCGGTGTCGATTGCCGTGGCGAAGCAGATGGCCTGCGCGCCCGGAATGATCGCGGTGTTCACACCGATCACCTGACCCGCCGAATTGATCAGCGGACCGCCGGAATTGCCGGGATTCAGCGCGGCGTCGGTCTGGATCACGTCGTAGATCATGCGGCCGGAATTCGAGCGCAGCGAACGGCCGAGCGCGGAGATCACACCGGTCGTCACCGTCTGCGCGAGGCCGAGTGGATTGCCGACCGCGATCGCGATCTGGCCGACCTGCAATTTGCCCGATTCGCCGAGCTCGACATGCGGCAACGGTTCTGCCGAGCCGATCCGCAGCACCGCGAGGTCGCTGTCCGGATCGTCGCCGACCAGGTCGGCGTCGTAGGTCGCGCCTTCGGCGAGCGTCACGCGGATGTGCGTCGCGCCGTGCACGACGTGGCTGTTGGTCAGCAGGTAGCCATCGGGCGTGAACAGGAAGCCCGAGCCGGTGCCGCCGCGCGCGCCGCGGCCGTTCGCATTCCCTGGTGGGCGGCGCTCGACGGCGATGTAGGCGACGGCCTGGCGTACGCGCTCCAGCGCGCCGATGACGGTGCGGGAGTACTGGTCGAGCAGGGCGGCGTCGCTGGCCGGGCTCGGCTCGAGGGCCGTGGCGCCAGCCGCACCGGCCGCACCGGCGAGCGGTAAATCGTCAATGAAACGGGGACGGCTTCCCATGGCGAAGCTCCGATAAACGGGATCGCAGATGCGGGGCCGCAGGCGGGTTTTTCAAGAGCGGTCGGGTGCTGCATGACACGGCTGACCAAAGACCCTGTGTCATTTACCCGGCTGTCCGGGCATCGGTGCGGTCGCCTGCCTGCCGGCTTCCATGATTGCTCCTCCGCGGTAGATGGAGTCCCGGTCCGGTTCGTTCCACACGTACCAGAACAGACCGCCAAGACGTCCCTGCCGGAATAGCTGAAGAAAATAGGCACGCATTTCAGCTACGGTGCGGGCTCGGTCCTGATCCTGGGCGGAGGATGTCGCCGTACTCGGAAACCCCCATTCCGTCAGCCAGTAGGGCTTCGCGTTCCTAGGCGGAAAGATCGCTTGATCGAGCTGCGCGTTGCGCTGCGCGATGGCCGCTGTGTCTCCCGCCTTCACGACCGGGGGATAGTCATGGACTCCGTAACCGTCCACCAGCTTGTCGAGCCCGTGGGCGCGGAGATACGCATAGGTGGCCGGAATGGAGACGCCGTCCACCTGCAGGTCGTGCTGCCATTTACCGCCGGTGACCGCCGCCATCCCGGCCGAAATGATGGGTGCGCGCTTATTCAGCTTCGAGTGATCGCGCACGTCCTTCAGGGCAGCCAGGACTTTCAGATATTGAAGGAATCCTTGAGCGACCTTTTTGGCCTCCGGATCCCGGGAGAGATCTTCGAGCGTGAATGATTTCCCCTGGCCGGGTATCGGGAAATCGCCGTTGAAATCGGTCCAGTTGACCTCGTTGCCTAACTCCACTCCCGCCAGCACGACTCCTTTTTCGTCCAGCTTGTCGAAAACGGTCTGGTAGTAGGCTCGGGAAGCCACAGGATCGGCATAGGACAGGGGCATCGCGCTTCTCATGTGCCGTTTCTGGTCTGCGGGACGCAGCGGAGCATTGGGATAGAACTCGGCCCCGGTGACCAGAACCAGTCCGATGCCTTCGGACTGAAGATTCTTCGCCAGCGTCATGTTTTTTTCATCCGGCCTCAGCGAAGTGCGTACGAAGCGAACGCCTGATTGCTTCAATTGATCGACAATCGTCTGCTGGTCCGCGGCGCTGAAATTCTGGAAGCTGTTTACGTTGGTGCCCACATCACACTTCGCCTCCTGAGCCAAGGCTGGCTGCGATATTATGGTCAGGGCCAGGACGAAGAGCGGGTTCGTGAGACAGCGCACATTGAAAGCGCAGGGGAGCGGAAATCGAAAGAAACGAGCTGGAAATCCATGGGCCATCACGAGATTCCTCCCCCGGGTTTCTGAAACTGGCTAACTGGCTAGCGCGAGTATGACAAAGCTCCCGAGGTTGCGGCAGAAGTCCGCATTGAAGGATCGGTCAGGAACCAAAATTTCCCCGCGTTCACCTTTGAGAGCGGTTTGAATGCGCCAGGAAACGAGCGCTATGTCGTCGGGGCGCGAGATAACGACCTCTTGCTGAAGAAGGAAAAACCGCGTCGCAATGGAGCGTCGCTTTTCCAGGCAAAGAGCGAGATTAAAGCTGAGCGATCGATAGCGGCCGATCTGTGCTCTACGGCAATCGCCCGTAGCCGACCCTGACGGTCAGTTGGAATTCTCAAACGCGGTCGTCGAGCCGTGCAAAAACGATAGGGCAATCACACCATGTTCACTCCAGAGTTTTCGGCAAATGATGCAACGGAGTACGTTTTGGTCGCCAATCACTACATCGAGACGGAAGAAGCACTCCAGTTGAGCCTCGCGTTCGTCCGTGCCCGTGTCCGTTTCGGACGTCAACACATCCCCTCGCCAACCGCGAGGTTTGTGGCGTACTACGACGTCCGTGGGCAAAATATTGGAGACGATCTCGAAGCGTGCTTGACCACCGCTCTTCAGGACGTCGCAGCAGTTCGGGTGCGGCGATCATGAGTCTTCAACTGATAGTGCAATGTGGCAGCGTCGCCGACGTAGAGGCCATGCTGGCTACCACCGCTGAAGGCGGTGCCGAAGTATTCGCCATCGACGTGGACCGCGTTGGGATTTCCATCCCAACAAGGCTGCTTGACTCTGTCGGGGAAGAGGCAGTCCGAGCCGCGCTGAGACGCGTACGCGTCTATGACCTCTATGCTGGCGCCTGGACTGACGCCGCTTGACGAATCATCCGCTCGGCGACGCGTCTCCCGACGTCGAGAAATTTCACCACCTTTGGCTCGAGCGGCGGAATTTTTCACATTAAACGGCAGCCGCCGCCCTACGCCAGCCACTACTGCGACCGTGCCAACAGTCGCCCGCTATCTGCGGATCGCCGGCACAGCTGGTTGGTGGTACGTTTAGAAGGGTACGTTTCGAAGATCGCGGGCGGAGTCACAGACGTCGGCGTTAAATCGGGAGGACAGGCGATGCCAGACAATCTGCTTATCGGCGACGTTGCTCGCCGCACCGGTCGGAGTGTCCATACGATCCGCTGGTACGAGTCTCAGGGATTATTGCCCGGCGTCGTGCGCGACGATGGCGGTCGAAGACTCTACGGTCAACACCACGTCAGCTGGCTCGATCTGATGGACCGGTTGCGGCGTACCGGCATGTCGATCGCGCAGATGCGCGAGTACACGGCACTCGTCGAACAGGGCGCGGCTACGCTGAAGCAGCGCCGGGCGATGCTTGCTGCTCATCGGGCTCGCGTGCAGGAAACCATCGAGGCATGGACCGACGCACTCGCACTGATCGACGCCAAGGTCGAGTTTTATGACGAGTGGGTCGCCATCGGTCACCGGCCCGCAGTCGAGCCGCATCGGCGTCTGCGGACATCGATGCCGGCCGCAGGATAAGAGCGAAGCGTAGGGGGCCGGTCACTCGATCGACGGGTGTCGCCTTCATCGCAGTCAGGCTGTTACGGCGGGACCTCGACCTGGCGGCGGGGGCAGCACGCGATCGATCAGCGCTGTATCGCAGTATTCGGTGAGTTCCCGCAGCATTCCATCTTCGACGCGGATGACGAGACAGTACGTATTCGCGTACTGCTCTCCGGACAAGGTCGTGGCGTCGCCGTCGCACTGCACGACGACATGATCGCCGTCGGCGAGAATCCGGCTGGGGACGATGCGCGACGGCGCCTTGAACTGTGCATAGAGCGGTTCCAGCAGGCGCGCAATGACGTCTGCCTTGCCGTTGTAGGTGCCGGACCAGGCCGTGCTTCCGATGATGCGCCAGACAAAATCGTCCGCCATCGCGGCGCGGAACGGTCCGTGATCGCGCTGGGCGCGAGCGTCCATGATCCGTTGTACAAGGGCTTTGTTTTCAGAAGCAGACATTGCGTTTCTCCAGACAGGGGATACGCATACGTTACAAGCTGGAGTGCGCTCGAGGTCAAGGTGTACCTTGGGTAGAGCCCGATATCGCCGAAAGCGCCGATATCACCGATACGCTACGCGATAGCAGGATGCGGTCCTTGCGCTGTCGGTGGCGTCCGGCGCGAACTCAATCCGCAGGTGAGCGAACCGCAGGAAGATCCCTGAAGTACGACCGCAACGCATCGACGGCCGCGCGTACCTTCGCGGGTTGACCATCCTTGCGCGGTGTGACGAGTGTCACGGGGAGCGTCGGAAACGTCCACTTCGGCAGAACATGAACCAGATCGTGGCGCTTGAGCGAGCTCAGTGCCTCGATATACGAAAGGCGTGCTATCCCCAGCCCCTCCTCGCACATCTGTTGAACCGCAGGTTGCGTCGTACTGACGACGCGCACGCTGACGTGCACCGTTTGTTTCATCCGTTTCTCGGTGACGAGCGTCACGGGTATGACGGGCGTCGCACCATCCGAAGAACCGGCGGACCGCGCGGCCTCGACCTGCTGCTCGATGGCTATCCATTGATGGTCGCCTAACTCCTGCGGACTGCCCGGTGTGCCGTTGCGCGCCAGGTAGGCAGGAGACGCGCACATGATCGTTTCGAGGTCGCATAGCTTCTGGGCCGTCCACCCGGAGTCGGCCATCTTGCCTATCCGGATGGCGAGATCGACTCGCGCATCGATCAGATCGATCATCTCGTCGCTCACCAGCAGGCGCAGGCGTAGCTGTGGCCAGGTCGACAGGAGCGGCGCGAGCGCCGGCGCGATGTGAGGTCCAAGGCCTAATGGCGCGGCAATACGTAGCTCCCCGGTCGGCGCGTCCCGAGCCTGGGTCAATGAATCGGTTGCAGCCTTCCAGGACGCCATCAGTTGCAGGCAGTGGGAATAACACTGTTTGCCGTCTTCGGTGAGCGTCAGCTTGCGTGTGGAACGGTGCAGCAGCGTCACCCCGGACTGTCGTTCGAGCGCCTTGATGGTCTGGCTTACCGCCGAAGGCGTCATTCCCAGCCGCCGCGCCGCCGCGCTCATCGAACCGCGCGAGACCGTTTCTGCGAAAACCACCAGTTGGCGTAGGTCGTTCATCTTGAAGTAAGGCTTAAAAGAGATCGTAGTTTGCGGTGTATTTTAAAGTCGAAGTTTGATGGGTAGCATAGCTCGTCATGTTCACATTCAAGGAAGAACCATGAAAGTTGCGCTGATTGGATCGTCGGGCTTTGTCGGCAAGCATGTGCAGAAGGAGTTGCTTCACCGTGGGCATGAAGTCACGGTGCTGGTTCGAAAGAGCGGGGGCATCGAGCCGCAACCGGGCCTCAATGTCGTGACCGGTGACGCCTATTCGTCCGGGTCGGTCGCCGGCGCCGTGAAGGGCCACGATGCCGTCGTGTCTGCATTCAATCCGGGCTGGAACGACCCGGAACTGTTCGACAACTTCATCCGTGGCAACGAAGCGATCGTTCGGGGCGTCGAGGCCAGCGGCGTACGGCGTCTGGTGATCATCGGTGGCGCGGGCAGTCTTTTCGTCGCGCCCGGCGTCCAGCTCGTCGACACCGAGAGTTTCAATGAGCACGTCCCGGCGAACATCGTGCCCGGCGCAAGAGCAGCCCGGGACGCATTGAATACGATGCGCAGCAACACGACGCTGGACTGGACGTTCGTGAGTCCGCCGGCCTTCCTCGAAGAAGGCGAGCGGACCGGTACCTACCGTCTTGGCGAAGAGAACCTGCTGATGGATGGAGACAAACCGGCTGGTATCCCGGTAGCCGACCTAGCCGTGGCGGTCGTCGACGAGCTCGAAACGCCTCGCCACATCAAGGCGCGATTCACTGCTGCGCGCAAGGTGTGAGCTGGATCGACAGGGGCCCGGCCGTGGGCGAGTAACGCGAAATCTGCCCGATTCTCCAGGATTCGTGCAGAATTCTTCGAAACGTCGCGGCGGCGGATACGGCCCCGCCGGGAACGATTTATCCTGTGCGATGCGCCGCTGGGCGACCGTACGGTCCGATGCGGCGGCGCTGATCTAAGGAACGAGCATGCGAATCGACGACTTTCTTTCGGACATCGCGCAGCCTCCCCGGCCCGCCGACGGCGCGGACGAGCTCGAGGCGATGCAGGCAAAACTGGTCGCGTTGCTGGACCGTCTGACAGGCCCCTTCCTCGAAGGCACGATGCAAACGCCGATCCCCGGTGTCTGGATTCACCGGATCGCCCACCCCGGACCGCCGAACTATCACCTGCAGGTGCCGCTGTTCGCGGTGATCGCGCAGGGTTCGAAGCGCATGCTCGTCGGCGACGAGGCCTACGAGTACGACCGCTTCAATTATTTCGTGTCGACCGTCGAGTTGCCGGTCGCGGGGCAGGTGATCGTCGCCGATCCGGCGGAGCCGTACCTCGGCATGCGGCTCGACATCGACATGGACGCGGTGCGCGAACTGATCCGCGAGGAGATGGTGCGTCCGACCGACTCCAGCGATGCGCCGGTGGCACTGTCGGTGACGCGGCTCTCCGAGAACATTCTCGACCCGGTGTTGCGGTTGCTGCGGCTTCTCGAAACGCCGCAGGACATTCCGGTGCTCGCGCCGATGATCCAGCGCGAGATTCTCTACCGGCTGCTCGCGAACGGGCAGGGTGCGCGGCTGCGTCAGATCGCGCTGCAGGACACGCACACGCAGCGTATCGCGCGGGCGATCGAGACCATGCGGCGCGACTTCGCGCAATCGCTGCGCATGAACGATCTCGCGCGCGACGTCCACATGAGCGTGTCGTCGTTCCATCAGCACTTCAAGGCCGTGACGACGATGAGCCCGCTGCAGTACCAGAAGCAGCTGCGGCTGCACGAGGCGCGGCGCATCATCTTCGAGCGCGATACCGATGTCGCGCTGACCGCCCGGCTCGTCGGGTACGAGAGCGCATCGCAGTTCACGCGCGAATACGGGCGCCTCTTCGGTGCGCCGCCGCTGCGCGACCGGCGCCGCTGGTTGACCGAGCAGGTCGAGGTGGACTGAGCGTGGTATGGCCTGCGGCGCCCGATGTCGGCGCCGCAAGATCGCGCATGCGGTGCGCCTGCTCGCGGCGTTTTCGCTTCTTCTCCTGAATCGACCCATTGGGTCGACCCATTCCCGCGCCACAGGCCGGCGATTCGCAGCACTTCATACGCCTGCCTGCGGACGCCTTTAGAATGCCGGCTTCCGCCACTACCGTATCGCAGAGCCAGCACATGCAACAGATTGACGCCGCGCGCAGGACAGGCCTCGTATTGTTTGCCCTCGCCGTCGGCGGGTTCGCGATCGGCACGACCGAATTCGCGACGATGAGCATCCTGCCGCTGTTCGCGCAGGGGCTTGGTATCGACGCTCCCACCGCGGGCCACGTGATCAGCGCGTATGCGCTCGGCGTGGTCGTCGGTGCGCCAGCGCTCGCGGTGCTCGGCGCGCGCGTGGACCGCCGCCAGCTGCTGATCCTGCTAATGGGCCTGTTCGTGATCGGCAACGGTCTGAGCGCGCTGGCGCCCAACTACCAGTGGATGCTGGTGTTCCGTTTCATCAGCGGCCTGCCGCACGGTGCGTACTTCGGTGTCGCGGCGCTCGTCGCGACGTCGCTCGTGCCGGAGAACCGCCGCACGGTCGCGGTGGGGCGGATGTTTCTCGGGCTGACGTTCGCGACGATCGTCGGTGTGCCGCTCGCGAACTGGCTTGGTCATGCGATCGGCTGGCGCTGGAGCTTCGGCTTTGCCGCGCTGCTCGGCGTGCTGACGATGACCTGCGTGCGCTTCTTCGCACCATCGACGCCGGTCGCGAAAGACGCGAGCCCGCTGCGCGAACTCGGTGCGCTCGCGCGTCCGCAGGTGTGGCTCACGCTCGGCATCGGTGCGATCGGCTTCGGCGGACTGTTCGCCGTGTACACCTATCTCGCCGACATTCTCGCGTCGGTCACGCATGTGTCGGTCGCGTCGACGGCGCTGATCCTGAGCGTGTTCGGCGTCGGCCTGACGGCCGGCAATCTCATCATCCCCGTGTTCGCCGACCGCGCGCTGATGCGTACTGCCGGCTGGCTGCTCGTGTGGAGCGCCGTGACGCTGCTCGTGTTTCCATTCGCCGCGCACAACGTCTGGGCGCTGACGATCGATGTGTTCCTGATCGGCATCGGCGGCGCGCTCGGCACCGTGTTGCAGACGCGCTTGATGGACGTCGCCGAAGACGCACAGAGCCTCGCCGCAGCACTCAACCACTCCGCGTTCAACACGGCCAATGCGCTCGGTCCGTTCCTCGGCGGCCTCGCGATCGCGGGCGGCTACGGATGGACGTCGCCGGGCTGGGTCGGCGCGCTGCTCGCGGTGGGCGGCCTCGGTATCTGGTGGCTGTCGATCGTCGTGCAGCGTCGCACCGACGGCCGCGTGCTCACCGTTGAAACGCGCGAATACGCGGAAACCGACGGCGTCTGACCGTTCGCATCTTCCTCCCCAGGTTCTGGAGAATCGGGCAAGAAACAACGACGATCCGGCTACATCGCAGCGCGCTTTCGATACACGATAGGACCTGTTCCGGCGTGTGACCTCAAGGCTGCCGCGCCGGTCGCCCGGTATCGAAGCCGTGCATGCCGCACGCAGCACGGCAAGACGCGGCGGAGGAATCGACAGACGACGGACGGCGTGCGCGATTCCGACGCTCCGACGCACCGACGTCATCAACTGGAGGATGCGATGAAGCAACGTATGCTAGGTAAAGACCTGAAGGTGTCGGCGATTGGACTCGGCTGCATGGGTATGACGTGGGCGTACGGACAGCCCGGCGAGCGCAGCGCGATGATCAAGCTGATCCGCGATGCGCTCGAAAGCGGCGTGACCTTCTTCGACACGGCCGAAGTGTACGGCCCGCTGACGAACGAAGCGCTGCTCGGCGAAGCGCTCGCGCCGGTGCGCGACCGCGCGGTGATCGCGACGAAGTTCGGCTTCGAGCTCGACCCGGCCGGCGGCGCACGGCCGGTTGGACTGAACAGCCGGCCCGAGCATATCAAGGCCGTTGCAGACCAGGCGCTGCAGCGGCTGAGGACCGATCACATCGATCTGTTCTATCAGCATCGCGTGGATCCGCAGGTGCCGATCGAGGACGTGGCCGGTGCCGTCGGCGATCTGATCCGCGCGGGCAAGGTGCGGCACTTCGGTCTGTCGGAGGCGAGCGCGGACACGATTCGCCACGCGCATGCGGTGACGCCGGTCACGGTGCTGCAGTCCGAGTATTCGCTGTGGTCGCGCGAACTGGAGCAGAGCGTGTTTCCGACGCTCGAGGAACTGGACATCGGGCTCGTTGCGTACAGCCCGCTCGGCCGCGGTTTTCTGACGGGCGCGGTGACGGCCGACACGTCGTTCGAAGCCAACGATTTCCGCAACCGGCAGCCGCGTTTTTCGCCTGAGGCGCGCGAGCACAATCTGCGACTCGTCGATGCGCTCGCCGCGATTGCGACGACGAAGGGTTGCACGCCCGCGCAGATCGCGCTGGCATGGACGCTCACTGTACCGTGGATCGTGCCGATTCCGGGTACGCGCCGTCACGAGCGACTCGTAGAGAACATGGGCGCGGCAGATGTCGTGCTCGATAAAGACGATCTGCGGAAGATCGAAGACGTGCTGAAGACGTTCGAGGTGCAGGGCGGACGATATCTGGCGGCGGATCTTGCGTTGACGAATCGGTAGTTGGTATTTTGTCTGCCGATGTGGGGCTCGCTTGTGCGAGCCCCAGGCGACTATTCGTTCGATCCTCGATCCGGCATTCCGTTATGCCCGCCGATCGGTCTTGCTGGCCAGTCAGTCCAGCCATCCGTCCGCTTGAGTTCGCGCGCCTGGTTGAGCGGATACTTGATGCGATTATCGTCGCGCGGGCGTTCGCCGATCACCATCAGCCTGACTTCTGCGTTCGTGTTGTTGAGGAACGTGTGGCAGATGCCCGTGCCTGCCGGAAACGCCACTGAGTCGCCCTCGACAAGAGGATGCAGCACGCCGTCGATCCACACGTCGGGCGTGCCGTGCAGCACGTAGACGAATTCCTGCTCGGTGCTTTCGGCATGCGGATAAGAGGTGCGCCGGCCCGGCAACAGCCTCACGTGATGAATGCCGATCCGCGTGACGCCCAGCGCCTCCGACAGCGGTGCGTCGTAGCCCATCTGCTCGGGGTCGTCGCGATAGCCGTCCGCATCCGGTTTCTCCAGCTCGGTCCAGTGTTTGATGAAATCCGGTCTCTGCATCGCGTGTTCTTCTCCAGTTGGGTGCGTGGCTACAACTGCGCTTCGATAGCGGCCATGTCGATGATGGACCATACCTGCTGAATCTTTCCTTCCCGAAACTCGTAGAACACGTTCTCGGTGAACGAGACTTTCTTGCCGTCGACGGAGAGTCCGAGAAAGGTTCGTCTGGGCGTGCAGTCGAAGCGCAGACGGCTCGCGAGAACCGGCGGCTCGGACACGAGCAACTGGATATTGAAGTGGAGGTCGGGAATTTCGTGGAAGTCCTTCTCCAGCATTTCGCGGTAGCCCGACAAACCGATCTGTTTGTCGTTGTACTTCACGTCGTCGTGGACGAACTGTCCGAGCGTCGACCAGTCCTGCCGGTTCAGACAGGCCAGGTAGTTTCGATAGATCTGCGGGAGATCGGGTTCTTCCATGGGGGATTGTCCTCGCGATTCCATACGCTGTATGTACGACGCAGTGTAGGCCAATATGGACCGGGTGCGCTCGATCCGTTCTGCGCTTTGCTCAAAGGCGAACCCCTCTGGCAAAAACCTGTTGCCATGTTAAAACCCGCACCGATTTGCGCAATCCCGTCGGCCAGAATGGATCTTCGCGGACCAGCCGGTCGACTTGATCATGCGTTTCCGCGCTGACCAGCCATAGCCCTCCGGCTGCAGCGCCGTCCGCGTTTCTGAGCGGTCCCGCGTCCGTTATCATGGAAGCATTCCGCCCGAGAAAGTCCAGATGCGCCTGCATATGCTGACGACGTACCTCGTCCGCCTGTGTTGTGTGGTCTTCGAATAGAACCGCAAATAACATCGCCACGCTCCGTTGAATTGAGTGTGTTGAGATTAGGGCGGCGTTATCGCGGGCTCAAGCCGAATATCTGCCGACACGGTCTGCAAAAATGCACGCACTCGACTGGAACGATCTCCAATACGTCCTCGCTCTTGCCCGCGATGGGTCTCCCGCTGCGGTGGCGCGGCGTCTGAGTGTCGACCCGACGACCGTGGGTCGACGGATTCGCGCGGTCGAATCGGTGCTTGGCACGAAGCTGTTCGAACGCGATCCGCAGGGGCACATGCGCGCGACGGACGCCGGCGAAACCGTCATCCGCCGTGCCGAAGCAATTGAAGCGGAAGTCTGCAATCTGGATGTGGCAGTGAGAGAGGTCGATGCAACGGTCAGCGGTTCAGTGCGAATCACCACGGTCCCGATTCTCGTCAACCGCATCCTGGTTCCTGCGCTGCCGCCACTAATTGCACGGCATGCGGCGCTCAGGATCGAGCTTGTTGCGGACCCTCGCGATCTAAGTTTGCCGCGTCGCGATGCCGACATCGCCGTGCGACTCGCCAGACCCGGTGACGACACGGGCGAACGGATCCTTGCGCGAAAGATCGGCACGATCGCCTACGCCGCATACGCACCAGCTAGCGACCTCGACGATCCGCGCGCGTTGCCGTGGCTGACTTACGACGAGCGCATGAGTCATCTGCCGCAGGCAAAGTGGATTGCCGATATCGCCGAACGCGACGGCGGGTTGTCGACGGTTGCGGTCAACGACGCCGAGGCGCTTTTGCAGGCCGTTCAGGCAGGGCTCGGCCGTTCTCTTCTTCCTTGCATCGTGGCCGATCGCATGCCCGGCATCGTGCGTCTGCCGATGGAAAACGGTCCGGCATTCGAGCGTGAGGTCTGGACCTTGACGCATCCCGACCTTCGGCATCTCGCTCGCGTGTCGGTGGCGCTCGCATGGATCGAAACGAGTCTGACGAGCCCAGCCGATTAGCTGACGATGCGCCTGTTCTCTATCGCTCGCGTATGCAGGCACGCGGTTATGTCTTCGCCACCAGCAACTCTTCCGCGTTACCCGGCGGCCGCAACCCGTCGGACCGGCCCGCAAAGTAGCGCTGCGTCAGATCGGCCGCCGACACATGCCGCACTTCCGCAAAGCCCGCTTCGCGAGCCAGCGCGAGAATGTCCGGCGGCGTGAAGAAACTCAGGAACGGCGTCCCGCTCGCTCGCGCGCCTTTTTCCGCCATCTCGAGCCCGGGGCGTACTTCCGGGTCCGCCAGTTCCAGCGGCAGCAGGAACGTCATCGCGAGTATCGATCCTGACGCAAGAGACGATACCTCACGCAGCGCGGCTGCGTTTGCCTCGTTCGTCAGATACATGCTGACGCCCGTCGACACGACGATGGCCGGCTTGCTGCTGTCGAAGCCGGCGGTCACGAGTTTGTCGCGCCACGCTTCTCCCGCTTCGAAATCGACCGGCACGAAACGTAGCCAGTCCGGCACGCCGAAGCCGAGTTCGACCAGGCGCTGACGCTTCCAGGTTTGAGGCGCCGGCTGATCGACTTCGAAGATCTTCAGATGCGATGCGATCTCCGGCCGCCGCTGCGCGAAGCTGTCGAGACCCGCACCGAGGATCACGTATTGATTCAGCCCGTGGCCGGCCTGCTCGACGACCAGATCCTCGATGAAGCGCGCGCGGGCGACGATCGACGCCCGGAAAGGACGCGTGAACTGCGGATCCATATCGCCGCGTGCGCGCCAGTCTTCGTTCGGCGCCAGCAGCTCGAGGCCGATCCTGTCTTCCAGCACGTGCGGCGCGGCGTCGACCTCGACGTGCAGCGCACGCCATAACGCGACCCGCGCGGCCGTGGCTTCCGGTGCGATGTCTCGTTTGTCGTTCATGGTTTTTTGTCCGGTTGGTTCATCACGCCGAGGCGCTCAGTCGTTCCCATGCAGGCTCGCATTCAGCCCACCCCAGCGCGACGAGTCGGTGTAAAGCACTTCCACCGCGCCGGTCTGGCTGTTCCGGCGAAACAGCAGGCCCGACTGCCCGGACAACTGCCTCGCCGCGACGATGGTACCGTCGGGCAGCTTCACTTTGGTCCCTGCCGTTACGTAGAGACCGGCCTCGACGATGCATTCGTCGCCGAGCGAAATTCCTATTCCCGCGTTCGCGCCGAGCAGGCTGCGCTCGCCGATCGCGTTTCGCTGCTTCCCGCCGCCCGACAGCGTGCCCATGATCGACGAACCCGCGCCGACGTCGGAATTCTTGCCGACGGTTACACCCGGCGTCACGCGGCCTTCGACCATCGATTCGCCGAGCGTGCCTGCGTTGAAATTCACGAAGCCTTCATGCATCACGGTCGTGCCAGCCGCGAGGTGGGCACCGAGTCGCACGCGGTCCGCGTCGGCGATTCGCACGCCCTCGGGCACGACGTAATCCGTCATGCGCGGGAACCGGTCCACCGATGGCACAGTGAGGTGGTGATACTCGTACGCCACCCGCTCTCGCAGATCGTCGACGCTGGCCGGCAACACGGGTCCCGCGGAAGTCCATGCGATGTTGGGCAACAGGCCGAAGAGACCATCGAGGTTGATCTCGTTGGGTTTGACCGTACGCTCGGACAGCAGGTGCAGTCGCAGGTAAGCGTCTTCGGTGGACACGGGCGGGCTATCGAGCGATTCGATCGTCACGTCCACCACGTCGCCCGCGATCATGCCGACCTTCTCGGCGAGGCAACTACGCCTTTTCGGTTTACCCAATGCCGGAAACCAGACGTCGAGCGTCTTACCCGTGGCTACATCGCGATATCGGTGACCGCTTCGTTGAATTGTCATGGCAGCGTCCCTGGTGATGGTGCGGCAGTCCGGCAGGTGTCGCGAAATCATAGCGGACGATCGTTGCGACCGTCCGCTTCGTGCCTGCCATTTCTTTGCTGTAGTAAGGAACGCTCAGACCGTTACTTCATCGCGCCTGCTCCATGACCGGGTAGTCGATGTAGCCCTTCGGGCCGTCGGAATAAAACGTGTCGCGTTGCGGCGCATTGAGCGGTGCACCCGCAGCGAAGCGTTGCGGCAGATCCGGATTCGCGAGGTACGCGCTGCCGAAGACGGCGGCGTCGGCCTTGCGCTCCGCGACCAATGCCGCGCCGCTGTCGTGGTCGAGTCCGCCGCCGTGCAGCAGCGGGCCATCGAACAGCGGCCGCAGCAGCGCGCGGTAGTCGAACGCGCTGCGGGTCCGCGCGAGATGCAGATACGCGAGCTTCAGTGCACCGAGCCGCTGCACGAGGTACTGGAAGGTCTCTTGAGGCGCCGCGTCGATCACGCTATTGAAGCCCATTTCCGGCGCGATCTTGATGCCGATGCGATCGCTGCCCGCTTCGTCGATCATCGCGGCCAGCACTTCCATGATGAAGCGCGAGCGGTTCTCCAGCGAGCCGCCGTACGAATCGGTACGCTGGTTGGTCCCCGACGACAGGAACTGTTCCGGCAGATAGCCGGAGGCCGCATGCAGCTCGACGCCGTCGAAGCCCGCCTCCAGCGCGTGACGCGTCGCGCGACGATAGTCGTCGACGATGCCGGCGATCTCAGCCGTTGCGAGCGCGCGCGGCACGACGAAGTCCTGCGGTCCTGTCGCGGTGAACACCTGACCGTCGGCGGCGATCGCCGACGGTGCGACGGGCGTGGCGCCGTCCGGCAGCATGCTCGGGTGCGAGATGCGTCCGGTATGCATCAGCTGCAGGAAGATCAGGCCGCCCTGCGCGTGGACCGCGTCGGCGATCCGCTTCCATCCGTCGATCTGCGCCGCCGAGTGGATGCCCGGCGTGCGCACGTAGCCTTTGCCCATCGGCGACGGGAACACGCCTTCGGTGACGATCAGCCCGGCGTTCGCACGCTGTGCGTAGTACTGCGCGGCGAGCGCGGAAGGGACGCCGGTCGTGTCGTCGGCGCGCGAGCGCGTCATCGGTGCCATCACGAGGCGGTTGCGGAGCGTATGGCGACCGATACGCACGGTTTCGTAGAGAGGGTTCATGTCGATTCCTTGAATCGTTAAGGGGTATCGACACGATGAACTGATTCACTGACGGGATAAAGATCTACAATTGAATACACTGATCCATCAGTGGAGCAATCGACGTGGAACTGCTGAACTACATGCGTCTGTTCGTGGAGGTCGCGCGCACCCGGAGTTTTCGGCGGGCGGCGGACGCGCTGGACATGCCGAACTCGACGCTGTCGCGGCACATCGCGACGCTGGAGAAAACGATCGGCCTGCGGCTGCTGCATCGCTCGACGCGCAAGGTCGAGCTGACCGAAGCGGGCGAGGTGTATTTCAAGCGCTGCCAGAGCATCGTCGAGGAGGCGCGGATCGCGCACGAGTCGCTGCTCGAAGTGGCCGAGCGTCCGACCGGCACGCTGCGGGTATCGATGCCGGCGGATCTCGCCACCGGTTATCTCGCGCCGATCATCGCGGAGTTCGCGGTGGCGTATCCGCTGATCGCATTCGAGTTCGATCTGACGCCGCGCCGCATCGATCTGCAGGCAGAGCCGTTCGATCTCGCGATCCGCATGGGGCCGGCGCCCACTGCGCCATCGATGCTCATCGCGCGGCCGGTGGCGGCGCTGCCGCGGTATCTGTACGCGTCGCCGGCGTATCTGAAGCGCGCCGCGCCGCTCACGCATCCGAACGATCTCGACCGGCACGTGGTCTGCAGTGTGCAGGGCACGGCGCGGCCAGCCGATGCCGCAAGGACGTTCTATCGCGGCGGCGAGACGGTCGACGTCACGATCACGACGCGCTTCGCGATGAATAGCGTCGCGTTGAGCCGCGCGCTGGCGCTGCAAGGTGTGGGCATCGCGGTGCTGGACAACGTGCTCGCGCGTGACGACGTCGCGTTGGGCCGGCTCGTTCGTGTGCTGCCTGACTGGCGTCTCGCGCCGATCCAGGTGCACGCGATTACCGAAACGCGGTTGCTCCCGGCGAGGGCGCGGTTGTTTATTGAGTTTTTGAAGACGCGGTTGGGGGAGGGGTGACGGGGCGGTTCCGGCTTCGACTGCAAAAGCACCAACCTCACCCCCGACGTCTCCGTCCCCCTTCCTCGCCATCCATCCGAAGCCGCAGCCGCGGCGTCACGAAGTCCAGAAACGCGCGCAGTTTCAGCGGCAACGGCGCCTGTCCGCGATGCACGAGGTGGATCGGCAACGGTGCCGGTTCGAAGCGGTCGAGCACGACGCGCAGGCTCTTGTCGCGCACGGCGTCCGCGACCTGATACGACAGCACGCGCGTCAGCCCGACACCGAGCAGCGCAGCCGCGATGGCCGCGTCCGCGGTATTGACGACGAGCCGCGAATGAATCGACACCGTGAGCGCCGATTTACCCGACCCGAACCCCCACTCGCGCGCGGACTCGATGCCCTCGAACGTGATGCACCGATGCGCGGTCAGGTCGGCTGGCTTCGCCGGTGCGCGATGCCCGGTCAGATACGCGGGACTCGCGCACACCACCCGGCGGATCGTGCCGATACCGGTCGCGACCAGCGTGCTGTCGGGCAGCGTGCCGATGCGGATCGCGACGTCGACGTGCTCTTCCATCAGATGCATGAAGCGGTCCGCCAGCACGAGCCGGATGTCGATTTCCGGGTATGCCGCGAGAAACTCCGCGATAACCGGCACGACGTGCAGACGGCCGAACACGACTGGCGCCGTGACCACGAGATCGCCCTTCGGCGACGCGTATTCGCCCGTCGCCGCGCGCTCCGCTTCGCCGACCTCTTCGAGAATGCGTCGGCACGCGGCGACATACGATTGCCCGGTTTCGGTCAGCGCGAGCTGACGTGTCGTGCGATGAAGCAGACGCGTCTTCAGATGTGCTTCGAGTTCGCCGATCTTGCGGCTGACCGTCGCGAGCGGCATGCCCAGACGCCGCGCGGCCGCCGACAAACTACCCGCTTCGACGACGGCAATCAGCACGGACATCGACTCGAGTCGATCCATAGCATTCTCTCGTTGCGTGGAAGGATGATTCTCGATGGTGCTGGATTCTCTTTGAAAATGGAAGTGCGTATGGTTGGGGCTGTCGCAAACGAGCTTCATCCCGACTGGTCTTTTCAAAGGAAACCGCCATGCCCCGCATTCCCGCACCTGCCACGATCGCCGATGCACCCGCCGCGTCCCGCCCGTTGCTCGAGGCTGTCGAGCGGCAACTGGGCACCGTGCCCAATCTGTTTCGCCTGATCGGCGCGAGCCCGGCCGCGCTCGAAGGTCACATGGGTCTATCCGGCGCGCTCGGCAAGGGCACGCTGTCGTTGCAGACGCGCCAGCGGGTTGCCGTGGCGATCGCGGAATTTAACGGCTGTGACTACTGCCTGTCCGCTCACGCGTATCTCGCGAAGCATCTTGCGAAGATGGACGACACGGAGATCGCTGCGAGTCGCGATGGTCATTCGAGCGACCCCAAAGCGGAAGCGGCAGTGCGCTTTGCGCTCGCCGTCGCGCAGCAGCGCGGCCGTGTGGCCGACGCCGATCTCGATGCGGTTCGTGCGGCCGGCTACGACGATGCGCAGATCGTCGAAATCGTGCAGCACGTCGCGTTGAACACATGGACGAACTATCTCAACCTGGTCGCGCGGACCGACATCGATTTTCCGGTGCTGCACACGCGGCACGCTGCCTGAACGCGTGAAGGCTGCCACGCCGACGTGGCCGACGTGGCCGACGTGGCCGACGTGGCGATACTCCGCGAGGAGAACAGTGATGACAGACACCCTGATATTTCCCAGTGACGTAGCGTTCTCGCCGACCGTCAAGTCGATGCAACAGCGTCTCGGTTCGCGCGACGGCTACGCGCGGCTGGAGCAGGCCCACGGCTGGGAGACGCGTATCACGCCGGACCTCGCGGCATTTATCGCGCGGCAGACCAGCGTGTTCCTCGCGACCGCGAGCGACGACGGGCAGCCGTACATCCAGCACCGTGGCGGACCCGCGGGCTTCCTGCGGGTCCTCGACGACAGGACGATTGCCTTTGCCGATTTCGCCGGCAACCGGCAGTACATCACGCTGGGTAATCTCGCCGACAACCCGAAGGCCCATCTGTTTCTGATCGACTATGCGCAGCGCCGACGCGTCAAGATCTGGGGCGAAGCGCGCGCGGTGGAAGACGACGATGCACTCGTCGCATCGTTGATGCCGGCGGGCTACAAGGCGCGCGGAGAGCGGGCTATCGTTTTCACGGTGACGGCGTGGGACGCGAATTGTCCGCAGCACATTCCCCGTCGTTTCGAAGCGGCGGACGTCGCCGCGGCGCTGGACGAGCGGGACCGGCGCATCGCCGAACTGGAAGACGAGGTGCGTCAGCTGCGCGCGGCGGCGAGTAGTCGCGTGGAATCAAGAGTAAGCGGTCGATGAACGACGCCCTTACGTGATGCCTCTAACACCAGGCTGGCAATATCGGTCGATGATCTCGAACAGTCGAAGGCACGATGTAGCGAGGTACGGTTCAGGCACTGTGGCAACCCCGAGCAAAAGGCCGGGCAACGCCCAGGATGGAGTCGCGAACCACATCGACAAAGGCGATGGTGCCAGGCCAAAGGTCATCGCTTCCCGAACGATCTGCACGTCGGGCGCGCCGTCGGGGAGTCTGAGAAGTACTGCCAGGCCGGCCTTAACCCACTCTGCGTCGCGCATTCGTAACTGCTCGCATAGCGCGTCACGCTGGGCAGAATATAGACGCTTGAGCCGACGTACGCGCCGGATGTAGTGGCCGTCACGCATAAATTGAGCCGTGGCGAGTTGAATTACCGGTGAGGGTGCGGGCGCAAGCGTTGCGGCTACCTCGGAGAACGCGGTAGCCAGTTCGGCGGGCGCCACAACAAATCCAAGTCGCAACCCCGGGCTAACAGTCTTGCTGAAAGAACCTATGTGGATAACCCGTTTGCCCTTGTCCAGGGACGCCAGGGCGGGTGCTGCTCTGCCTTCCAGTTGTAGCTCGCTGAGGTAGTCATCTTCGATGATCCAGGCGTCGCTCGAGACCGCCCATTCAAGCAGCTGAAGCCGTCGCCTCAAAGACAGGGTCGAGCCCAGGGGAGCTTGTTGCCCAGGCGTCACGACGGCTAACGCGGCGTCTGCAGCGTTCTCGATTCCGTAGCCTACGTTGAGGCCTTCGGCGTCCACCGGTACAGGCACGATACTCAAACGAGCGAGCTCCAACCCCTTCCGGGTAAGAAGGAAACCGGGCTCTTCCATCCAGACCTTCTTACCTTCCAGACCTAACACTCGCAGGGCAAGGCCTAAGCCGGAGCTGTATCCCGAAGTGATAAACACCTGCTCCGGGAAGCAGTGGAGGTTTCTAGCGATGGAGAGATAGCCCGCAATCTCTCTGCGCAGCTCGAACTCCCCTCTAGGATCGGGATAGACCAGCGACGAGAAAGATCCCGTCTTCAATAGATTGGAAGAGCGTGCGCGCGCGAAAAGCTTTTCCGGTAGGCCCTCCAACGCAGGAATGCCGAGCTGAAAGATCGCTGGCCCAGCCATCATCTCCTGATAGGTTCTCATGAATGTTCCGGGCTGCGGCGCTTCTGGTTGAGCTGCCGCCGCGCGGGGCCGCGGCGCCACGCGGGTGCCCCTTGCTCCGAATGTTTCGATCATCTGAGAGTCGGATAGCCGCTCATACGCCGCTTGAACTGTACCGCGCGCCACACCAAGGTGCGCAGCCAGGTCCTGCCATGAGGGCAATCGGGTGCCAGGTGCGAGCAGGCCTGACTCGATTGCCCTGGTGATACTCGTGCGTATCTGTTCTGACAGGGGCAGCTTCGCTGTCCGGTCGAGGTGAATCTGCAGGTTTGAATCCATATTCTTGGTACACACAAAACAGGGGGATCTTGGTTCTTCTTTTCGTACCATCGATGGTCCAAGATGCGAAGGTCAAATGGAGAAACCCGACCATGATCATTCGTCCGATTCTGACTGGATTTTGCGCGACAGCTGCAATCTTCGCCAGCGCTAGCGCCGCAGCGCATGGGCCCGGCGACATTGTGAAGCCGAACTTTGAACAAACGATTCCCAATCTGCCGGGCAAATCACTCGTCGCTGTAGAAGTCGAGTATCCGCCAGGCGCTGCGTCGTTACCTCATGTGCACGCGAAGTCCGCCTTCATTTACGCGTACGTGGTATCGGGCGCAGTCGAATCAAAGGTCAACGATGGTGACGTGCACGTGTACCGCGCTGGCGAGAGCTGGTCCGAACCACCCGGCGCAAGTCATCCCGTCAGCCGGAACGCGAGCAAAACCCAACCTGCAAAGCTGTTGGCGGTATTCGTCGTTGACAGCAACGACAAAGAACTGACCACGCCAGTCAGGTAAAGACCATCCTGGAGCGCGAAAGCACGCTTGTACCTCAACCTATCCCTTCACCCACAGGAATGACCATGAGCAACGGAACCACCAGGAGCAATGCCGTCATCGAATGTATCGTGAGCCGCAGCGCCGCCAAGTATTACGACCCTGCCGCCACCTTGAGCGACGACCAGATTCGCGAGCTGGTAAGAATCGGTACGACTGCGCCGACATCCTTCCACTTGCAGAACTGGCGCTTCATCGCTGTGCGCACGCGTGAAGCCAAGGCCCGGCTGAAGCCGATTGCCTGGAATCAGCCCGCGATCACCGATGCGGCCGTTACCTTCATCGTCTGCGGTCAACTGGCCGATGCCAGCGTAATACCAGAACGCCTGGCTCCGCTGGTGGAAGCGGGCGTCATGCCGGCAACGATGGTGCCGGAATGGGAAATCCCCGCACGCGATCTATACATGGAGTACCCGCAGCGCCAGCGGGACGAGGCAGTACGCACCGGCACCTTCGGCGCGGCGGCGATGATCTATGCCGCCCGCTCGCTGGGCCTGGGTTCGACGCCGATGATCGGGTTCGATGCCGAAGCGGTGCACCGCGAGTTCGCGCTGAGCAAGAACGAAGTACCGGTCATGCTGTTGTCCATAGGGGCGGAGCGTCCGGGAAACTGGGCGCAGAAACCGCGCCGTCCGGTGACCGATGTGCTGGACCTCGTTTAACTTTTATTAGAACCTGCAACTGACGGAGAATGTGATGGCAAGAACTGCAGCGCTAAAGCCGGAGCAGGTGCCGGCCGATTCGAAACCGACTCTCGACGCATTCACCAGGAACATCGGGTTCACACCCAATATGATGGCGGCCTTTGCCCAGAGCCCGATCGCGTTCAACGCCTGGGCCACCCTGCTCGGGTCCTTGAGCAAGGCGCTCGACGTGAAGACGCGTGACAGCATCGGGCTCGCGGTCTCCGAAGTGAATGGCTGCAACTACTGCCTGACGGTTCACAGCATGACAGCCGAGCATATGGCAAAGTTGCCCGCCGATGAAATCATTCTCGCCCGGAAGGGCCATGCCACCGACCCGAAGCGGGACGCCGCCGTCCAGTTTGCGCGTAGAGTCATCGAGACGCGCGGAAAGGTCAGTGACGCCGATCTGAAAGCGGTCCGCGATGCCGGCCACACGGACGCGAACGCCATGGAGATCGTCGCGCTGGTGGCCATGTACTCGCTGACGAACTTTTTCAATAACGTGTTCGATCCCGTGCAGGACTTTCCGGCCGTTACGCCGGCTGGCTCGATCTGAACTCTATTCGCTCGTGTGCAAAAGAATTCGGCAGATGACGATATACCCCACACAAGGAGTTGGGCGATGAAGGCAATCATTGTGACGGAGCAGGCTGCGGGAACGGCCGGGATGAAGCTGACGGAGCGACCCGAGCCGCAGGCAGCGATAAACGACGTCGTCGTTCAGGTTCACGCGTCGGGGTTCACCGGGGATGAGCTGACGTGGCCCCCGACCTGGACCGATCGCCTCAACCGTGACCGGACACCGTCGATTCCAGGGCACGAGCTGGCCGGAGTGGTTACCGCCCTCGGCTATGGCACGACGGGGCTGTCAGTGGGCCAGCGGGTGTTCGGTCTCACGGACTGGACTCGCGACGGCACACTGGCCGAGTACACGGCCGTCGAGGCGCGCAACCTCGCGCCGCTGCCGGGCGACGTCGACTTCACGGTGGGCGCGAGCCTGCCGATGCCGGGCCTGACTGCGTGGCAGGGACTGTTCGGGCATGGTCGCCTTCGGGCGGGGCAGAGCGTCCTTGTGCACGGTGCGGCCGGCGTAGTCGGGTCGATGGTCACCCAGCTTGCGCGTGAGTACGGCGCCTACGTCATCGGTACCGGACGCGCTGCCAACCGTCAGACCGCGCTCGACTTCGGCGTGCAGGAGTTCGTCGACCTCGAGAACGACACCCTGGAAGACGTCGGCGGCGTCGATCTGGTTTTCGATGTCTTCGGCGGCGACATCGTGAAGCGGTCTGCGGGCCTGATTCGAGCCGGAGGAACGCTGGTGACTATCGCCGGGCCGACCGGGGCGCGGCCTGTCGATGGCCTCGTGGTCGACTTCGTTGTCGAGTCCGATCGCGCCCAGCTGGGTGAGATCGTCCAGCGGGTGCGAGACGGGCGACTGCGGACGAACATCGGCACCGTCGCGACCCTCGACGATGCCGTCGCCGCCTTCAACCCGACCGGGCGGATCAAGGGGAAGACGATCATCCGCGTTCGTCCGTGAGGACGCGAGGACCCGAGGAGGGCGAGCGGTTCTGCCCTCCTCGTGGATCATCGTTGCCCCTTTGGATCGTGGCCTCGCTCGTCGAAACGTGCAAAGCCAGCAAAGTCGACGCATACCGCTATCTGACCGAGTGATTCAAGGCGTTGCCTTACGCGCGAAGCGCCCAGATCACGCCGCGGCAGGCGGGGCACGTAGAATGGTGCGCACATCCCACCATCCCGTTCTCCCGATGCCGCTCATCACCGAAGTCACCGCGCAGCATGTCGATCGTTGGGCCGAGCACCTCGAGCGGATTTTCCTGGAATCTGGGCGGGAAGGCACGCCGTTGTTCTCCCCGTACGAGACGTCGCCCAGCGCATCGTCGCCCGAAGGACGCAGCCGCTACGAAAAGCGTTTCGCGTTGCCGGTGAAATCGCCGGGATGGGGGCGCGCGTGGACGATCGACGATGCCGACGGCCGCGCGATCGCGCACCTCGATCTCGTGGGCTCCGTCATCCCGTCGGAGATGCACCGCGCGACGCTCGGCATCGGCTGCGAGCGCGCCTTTTGCCGGCAGGGGTACGGCCGGGCGATGATGCGTCACGCGGTCGATTTCGTCGTGGACAACGGGATCGAATGGATCGATCTGCACGTGTTCAACGAGAACGACGTGGCGATTGCGTTGTACCGGTCGTTCGGTTTCGTCGAGACGGGCCGTTCCGTGGACCGGTTCCGTCTGCGCGGGCGCTCGGTGGACGACGTGACGATGAGCCTGCGTGTGTCGCCTTCGCAGAACGCGGCCGCATACGGGACCAACCCCCGGACCGAGCCCCGAATCAGAAGCGGTAACACGCCTGACACTACCCGTTAAGATAATCGTGGGTTGACGCCGCGCCGGACACGGCGCATTTCCCTATCCGTCGCCGAGGAGAATCGCGATGAACGAGCAGGATCCGAGACCCGATGCACTGCTGGACGAGCGGCGTCGCCGCTTCGAGGAAGATCTCGTCGATGCGTATGACGAAGAACTCGAGATGGAAGTCGACGACCGGCTGCTCGACGGGTCGGCCGGGCTCACACCCGAGGCTCGTGAGGCACGCAAACACTATTTCCGCGAACTGTTCCGGTTGCAGGGCGAACTCGTCAAGCTGCAGGACTGGATCGTCCATACCGGGCACCGGATGGTCGTGATCTTCGAAGGACGCGATGCGGCGGGCAAGGGCGGGGCGATCAAGCGCATCACGCAGCGGCTCAATCCGCGCGTGTGCCGGGTCGTCGCACTGCCTGCGCCGAGCAATCGCGAGCGTACACAGTGGTATTTCCAGCGTTATGCGACGCATCTGCCGGCCGGCGGCGAGATGGTGCTGTTCGACCGTAGCTGGTACAACCGCGCGGGCGTCGAGCGCGTGATGGGCTTTTGCAACGACGACGAATACGAAGAGTTTTTCCGCTCGGTGCCCGAGTTCGAAAAGATGCTCGTGCGCAGCGGCGTGCAGATTCTGAAGTACTGGTTTTCGATCACCGACGAAGAGCAGGAAATTCGCTTCCAGGCGCGCATTCACGATCCGCTTAAACAGTGGAAGCTGAGCCCGATGGACCTCGAAAGCCGGCGTCGCTGGGAAGCGTACACGCACGCGAAGGAAGTGATGCTGCAGCGCTCGCATATCCCGGAAGCGCCGTGGTGGGTCGTGCAGGCCGTCGACAAGAAGCGCGCGCGGCTGAACTGCATTCACCATCTGCTGAGCCAGGTGCCGTATCACGAGGTCGAGCACTCGCAGGTATCGCTGCCGGAGCGCGTGCATCACGAGGAATACATCCGCCAGCCGGTGCCGGCGAACATGATCGTTCCCGATATCTACAAATGATGTTCCACGCCGGCCCGCAGCCTCGCCGCGGGTCGGTGCGAAGCATCGCGCAAGACATGGCGGAAAAAAAGCAGCGCGGTCGAACCGCGCTGCCTGATCGCTGAAGCCGAAGCACCTTCAATTGCGCTGAAATCTCTTCAACCGGCAATCCTCTGCCGGTCGCACACCGGAAGTCAGAACACCTGACGGAACACCCAGTACAGCCCGCCCGCGAGTGCGATCGACACCGGCAGTGTCAGCACCCACGCGAGCACCAGGCTGCGCACCGTATTCCATTGCAGGCCCGAACCGTTCGCGGCCATCGTGCCCGCCACACCCGACGACAGCACGTGCGTCGTCGATACCGGCAGGCCGTACATGTCCGCTGCGCCGATGGTCACCATCGCGACCAGTTCGGCCGATGCGCCCTGGCCGTAGGTCAGATGCTGCTTGCCGATCTTCTCGCCGACCGTCACGACGATCCGCTTCCAGCCGACCATCGTGCCGAGGCCGAGCGCGATCGCGACGGCCACCTTCACCCACGTCGGAATGAACTTGGTCGCGTGGTCGGTCTGCTTCTTGAAGTTGTCGATCGCGGCCTGGTCTGCCGTCGAGAACGCCGGCTGCTTCGCCTTGTCGATCAGGCGAATCGCTTCTGACGCGACGTACATGTTGTTGCGCACGTTGTCGACGCTGGCCTGCGGTACGTTCGCCATCGAGCCCGATGCGCCAACCTGCTGGCCGATCTGTGCCGTCAGCTGCTGCAATGCGGGCAGCGTGGCCGGCGTCAGCTGGCGCGTCTGGACGAAGGTTTCGACGTCGCGGCGCGGATCCGTCGACGCCGGTGCGCCGTTCGTGTAGTGACCGAGTGCGCCCGCAGCCTGCTGCGCGACGGCGACGAAGGTCTGCGATTCGGCGGGCGTTACGGCCTTGTTCAGCGCGTACGCGGTAGGCACCGTGCCGATCAGGATCAGCATGATCAGGCCCATGCCCTTCTGGCCGTCGTTCGAACCGTGCGCGAACGACACGCCCGTGCAGGTGAGGATCAGCAGGCAGCGGATCCAGAACGGCGGCGGCTTGTTGCCGGTCGGCTCCGCGTACAGCGCGGGCACGCGTATGAGGGCCTTCATCACCACCAGCAGCAGCGCCGAGAGCAGGAAGCCGACGACCGGCGAGAACAGCAGCGACTTGCCGACGCCGAGCGCCTGGCCCCAGTCCACGCCGCTCGTGCCGGACGCGCCATGCAGCATCTGGTTCATCAGGCCGACGCCGATGATCGAGCCGATCAGCGTGTGCGAGCTCGACGACGGCAGGCCGAAGTACCAGGTGCCGAGATTCCAGATGATCGCGGCGATCAGCAGCGCGAACACCATCGAGAAGCCCGCGCCGCTGCCGACCTGCAGGATCAGCTCGACGGGCAGCAGTTGCAGGATGCCGAACGCGACCGCGCCGGTCGACGTCAGCACGCCGAGAAAATTCCACCCGCCGGACCAGACGACCGCGAGATTCGGCGTCAGCGAATGCGTGTAGATCACCGTGGCGACCGCGTTCGCGGTGTCGTGGAAGCCGTTCACGAATTCGAAGCCGAGCGCGATCAGCAGCGCGATGGCGAGCAGCAGATAGGGCAGCACCGACGATTGCCGTACCGGCGCGAGATCGTCAATCAGATGCGTCGCGCAGTAGATCGCACCGATGGCGATCACAACCAGGAAGATCAGCAGGCCGATGCTACGGCGACCGCTCGAGGCACTCGACTGGGGATACGAAAGTTCCGGCATGGACTTGTCTCTCGGTGAGGGCGCGGGAACTTACGATCGTCGTCGGGGCGTGTGTCGTGGAGATGACAAAGCGGTGTCAGATATGCCCCCTATGGGCGCGAGGTCATGAGGAGGCTGGCTGCGTGCGGCAGGGAGGCAGAGTCGGGAGTTGCCCCAGGTATCGTGGGAGACGCGGGAAACGCGGAAACGGGGCGTGAGGACGAGTGGAGGCGAATCGCGCCTTGCGAACCGGGGCAAATTCGACGCGAGGCGTTATCCCGTGAGCGCGCGGCGGACCATGTCGAGCAGCTTCGCGACCGGAAACGGTTTGCGCAAAAAGCCGTGGACCGTGACGCCAGGCGGCGACGCGATCGCGGACGTCATCACGACGGGAATGTCGGCAAACTGCGGTACGGATTGCAACGCTTTCACGAGGGCGACGCCGTCCATGCCCGGCATCATCCAGTCGGACACGACGACGTCGGGGCGCTCGCTACGCGCGGAGCGCATCGCGAGCGTCCCGTCGGCGGCGGTCCGCACGCGGTAACCCTCGCCTCTCAACAGCGTTTCCATCGCCTGCAGCAGATTGAGGTCGTCTTCGACGAGCAGTATCGTTGCCATTTTGTTTCCTGAACTTCAACGCGATGTAGCAATCCGTGTTCCACGTCGGCGAACGGCGAACTCGCTGCGGGGCGTTTGGTCTCATCGGCACGCATTTTCATTGGAGTCCCTATGCGTTCATTCCCAAGCCGTGGTCGTTTCGTTGCCGCTGCGCTGTGCGCGGCCGTGCTGTGTACGCTGCCGGGCGGTGCGGCATGGGCCGCGAGCTTCGACTGCGCGCAGGCGAAGCAGCCGGACGAGCGCGCGATCTGCGCGTCGCGCGTGCTGAGCGAGCAGGACGTCGAGATGGCGGTGCGCTACGAGATGCTGACCGGGCTCGTCGCGATGGGCACGCGCGGCGACATGCAGGAAGCGCAGCACGACTGGCTGCAACGGCGCGCCCGCTGCGGTGCGTCGCGTAGTTGCCTCGCCAGCGCGTACCGCGAGCGGATCGACGCCCTCAAGCAGCAGTACCAGCAATTAAAGAGCCGCGGTCCGTTCTAGGCGATTTCTTGCATCCGTCCTCGCACCCGGCGTGCCCGGGTTTTCTGATCGTCGATAATGCGCGTTGCATGCGCGCGCAGTTAGCGCGCGATTTCAACGGTGTCACGGAGAGTCGGGAAGCGCACGAGATGAAAACGAAAACGACATGGAAGGGGTTGCTGGGGGCATTGCTCGGGGTGCTGCTGGTCGCGGCGGGCACTGCCAGCACTGCAAACGCGAAGGATTGGTCGACGATCCGTTTCGGCGTCGACGCGAGCTATCCGCCGTTCGAATCGAAGGCCGCGGACGGCAAGCTGGTCGGTTTCGACATCGACGTCGGCAATGAGCTGTGCCGGCGCCTGAATGCGAAGTGCGTGTGGGTCGAGAACGCGTTCGACGGGATGATCCCCGGTCTGAAGGCCCGCAAGTTCGACGGCGTGCTGTCGACGATGTCGATGACGCCCGCGCGCGTCAAGCAGATCGCGTTCTCGTCGAAGCTGTTCCATGTGCCGACGCGTCTCGTCGCGAAGAAAGGCTCGAACATCGAGCCGACCGCGGATTCGCTCGCCGGCAAATCGGTCGGCGTCGAGCAGGGTTCGATGCAGGAAACCTATGCGAAGACCCACTGGGGCGCGAAGGGCGTGAACATCGTGTCGTACGCGGATCAGGACCAGGTGTACGCGGACCTGCTCGCCGGACGGCTCGACGCATCGCTGCAGAACGCGGTGCAGGCCGAGCGCGGCTTTCTGGAGACGTCGCGTGGCGCGCCGTACGCGTTCGCCGGTCCGACGCTCGAAGACAGCGCGATCTTCGGACCTGGCACTGGCATTGGACTGCGCAAGGAAGACACGGATCTGAAAGAAAAGCTCGACGCCGCGATTGCCGCGATGATCAAGGACGGCACCTACAAGCGCATCGCGGACAAGTATTTCGACTTCGACGTCTACGGCGGCTGATGCGTGCGTCGGTGGCGCGTCAGTAACGCTTGTACGGCAGGAATTTGCCGGACAGTACGACCTTGACGCGGTCACCTTTCGGATCGGCTTCGCGCTGGATGTCCATCGAGAAGTCGATCGCGCTCATGATGCCGTCGCCGAATTCCTCGTGGGTCAGCTCCTTGATCGTCGTGCCGTACACGTTGACGATCTCGTACCAGCGGTAGATCAGCGGATCGGTCGGCACGGCGGTCGGCAGCGAGCCTTTGTACGGCACGATCTGCAGCCACGCGACGGCCTCGTCGGACAGCCCGAAAATTTCGCCCGCCGTTTCGGCCTCGCTCTTGCTGAAGGTCATCTGGCCGAGGCACGCGGCCGTCGTCCATTCCTTGCTCTGGCCGATCCTGGCGGCGACGTCGGCCCACTTCAGGCCCTTCGCCACCTTGGCGGCGACGATCATCCGGGTCACTTCGTCACGACTCGATATCATGGTGCTCTCCGTCAAAAAGGAATGGCCGCGTGTGTCGCGCATGGGCGGACACACGGGTTGAGCCATTCTACGGACAGCAAAAATCGCGCGGGCAAGGGTGCGGGGGGAGTAGGGGTATTGCGTGCGCTGTCGCCTGTTGCGCCGACGGCGGCGCATCCGGCGCATGCGCGGTAACATCGCCCCTATTCACTGGAGACTGGAGGACGTGACGTGAGCGGAGCAACACAGGAAGCGGTGGGCGAGCGTTTTTCGATGGACGCGATGCGGTACGCAAAGACGATGACGTGGAAAGCGGTGGATGAGATCGCCGCGCGGATTCGTCCGGGTATGCGCGAGTCCGAAGCGAACGCACTCGGCCGGGACGTGCTCGCGGGTATCGGCATGGACCGGATCTGGCATCCGGTGAAGATCCGCTTCGGCGAGAACACGCTGAGAACATTCAAGGAGCCCTCGACGAGCGACCCGGTGCTCGCCGGGAACGATATTTTCTTCATCGATCTGGGCGTCGTGTGGGACGGCCACGAAGGCGATGCGGGCGCCACGTTCGTGGTCGGCGACGATGCCGGTATGCACGCCTGTGCGCAGGCCTGCAAGACCGTGTTCGACGAAGTCGAGCATCACTGGCGCACGACCGGCGCTGGCGGCAAGGCGCTATACGACTACGCGGCGGCGCGCGCCCAAGCGGCGGGCTGGCGGTTGAACGTAGACATCAAGGGACATCGCGTCAGCGATTTTCCGCACGCGGTTCACAAAGCGGGCAAGCTCGGCGACTACGATCCGCGTCCGGCCGAAGGGCTGTGGATTCTTGAAATCCAGATCGCGCATCGGGAGCGCCCGTTCGGCGCTTTCTACGAGGACCTGCTGCTGTAGCTTTGCCTCAGACGCTCTCACGCGCGTTCATGTGCGCGGCCACGCGATTTCCATGAACGCGGCGCACAGCGCTTCCATGCCGCGCGCGTCGTCTTCGTCGAAACGGTTCATCACTGGACTGTCGACGTCCCACACGCCCACGAGCGAGCCGTCGGCTGCGATCAGCGGCACCACGACTTCCGATTGCGATGCGGCATCGCACGCGATGTGCCCCGGGAACGCGTGCACGTCGCGCACCAGCTGGGTTGTGCGGCTCTGCGCGGCGGTGCCGCACACGCCGCGGCCCAGCGCGATGCGCACGCACGCGGGCTTGCCCTGAAACGGACCGACCACCAGTTCGCGGCCGTCGTGGAAATAGAAGCCGGCCCAGTTCAGATCGGGCAGCGAATGAAAGACCAGCGACGAAAAATTCGCCGCGTTGGCGATCCGATCGGGCTCGTCGGCGAGCAATGAACGGGCTTGCGCGACGAGTTCGGCGTAATGGTCGACTTTGGACAGCGACGGATTCTGGCTGGAGAGCGCGAACATGGATAAGGCGATCGAGGTGCCGGCGCGATGCCGGTCGGGACCGCAAGGATAACGCGTGCGCGATCTGGGCGCATGACGTGGCCCGACTGCCCACGCGCCGCCTAAAACACTTTCGCGAACGCCGGCACGCTCAGCACCGCGACGTAATAGCCCATGAACTGCACGCCGGTGTTGAACGCGAACACGCGTCCGAGCAGGCCGCCAAACAGTCCCACCGTGAGGATCACGGCCAGCCCGAGCCCTTGACCTTCCCAGACGCTGATCACGACGATGAGACCCGCGAAGGTCGCGATGATCGCTTCGTGGCTCAATCGGCGCGCGACGAACGAGGCCGCGCGATGCGCGTAGTTCATCGCGAGCGGATACGCGACGAGCGCGGCGAGCACGATCGCGAGCAGTCCGTAGCCGAGGAACTGTCCGCTCGACATCAACGTATGCAGGTTGTCGATGTGACCGGTCGCGGTGTCGACGGTGAAGCGCGGCGGCGCGTTGAACAACGGCGCCGCGGGACCGGCCGCGACGGGGCTCAACGGCAGGCCGAAGGCAATCAGCGGAATCAGCGCTTCGGCGATGTAGGTCGCTTCGGTGACGCCGTTGCGCGCGGCGATCACTGTGGTGAGTCTGTGATACGCGTGGCGGATGCGCGCGCCGACCAGTTCGCCCATCACGACTGTCATCGCGACCGGACTGAACACGAAGGTCGCACTCGAGATGGCCGCTGTCGCAACGGTCCACGTCGCCTGCTGACGGTCCAGCACCTTGAACGGATTGGGGAAGTAGCCCCGCCAGCCCTTGACGTCGGGGGCGAGCGAGAACGTTGCCGGTCCGCTGCGGCGCATGCGCGCACGCTCGACCGGCGAGAGAATCGCGAAGAGATCCGCGACGAGCGGCCCGATCGCGATGCCGAGAAAATAGCTCACGCTGAGCTTCACGCCGTATTTGCCGGTGAGCGCCTGCAGACCCACGATCAGGAAAACAAACGGGATCAGCAGCAGCACGCTGGCCCAGCGCCCTGCGGAAAGGTACGCAATGCCCAGCGCGGCGAACAGGAAGACCCACGGCGCGGCCTTCGCGATTGCGCCGCCGAACGGGGCGAGCAGAATCGCGAACAGCACCGCGAGCGGCAACGAGACGAACGCCGCGACGATCGCGCCTGAGATCATCTTGCGCAGCGCGATGTGCGGGACGCCGAGTGCGCGCAGCATCGTCGCCTGCGGCAATAGCGGTGCGGCCAGGGTGTCGCCGGGAATGCCGAGCAACGCCGTCGGGATCGCATGCGTCATGTGCTTCGCGACCGCACCAGCGAGGAAGAACGTAAAGACCCCGGCGGGCGGCACGCCGAGCAGTGCGACCAGCAGCGTGAGCGGAGCGATCGTCGTCGTCTCGTCGGTGCCGGAGACGAGGCCCACGCCGGCGAATACGACGGCGCCGAGCAGACCCATCGCGAACGCGGGGAAGAACGTATGGAGCAGGGCGTCCATCAGCGCGCTCCCGTTGGCAGATGCGGCGCAGCGGCGTGCGTCTCGTCGCGAGGTACACCGTCCGTGCCGGACGCCTCGAACGCGGCGAACAACTCGAGCAGGCCCAGTTCTTCCATCTCCGCTCTGGCGCTAGCGGGCGCGTCCGCGAGACGGCCGATGCCGCCCGCTTCGGCCGCGAGTTGCGCGAGGACGTTCATGCGCTCGGCTTCGTCGGCCGTATGCTCGACGACAGTTCGCTTCGGCTTGAAGAGGCGCGCGCAGATCGCGCCGGCGAGCAGGCAGCCGGCCAGTCCGACCAGCATCGCGTAGGCGCGCACGATCGCAGCGTCGTGCACGATGACCGCGAGCGCGCGCTGACCGGCCTCGAACGCACCGAGGCTGATCGCGACGCCCAGCGCGACCGACCACGCAAGATGATGCAGATCCACCGTGTCGCCCCATACCTCGACGAGCGTCGTCGGGTTCGTTGCTTCGCCGGCGGTTGTGGTTTGTGAGGCCTTAGGCGTGGCCTCGATGAAGTCATGCTTCATGTGTCTCCTCCAGTACTGGAGTTTTTATAGGGCGCCTTTGCACGGGCGCCTGCGTGGAATTTTTCAGCGGACTGTATCGCGTGGACCGGCGAGCAGCGTCATCGCGAAGTCGGTGCGCACGTCTTTCGCTGCGATCATTTTCTTCACGACCCAGTCGACGTCCGCGCCCGTTGCGCCCGCGACGAGCGCGATGTTGCGCGCGTGCAGCGCCATGTGGCCGCGCTGGATGCCTTCGGTCGCGAGCGCGCGCAGTGCGCCCATGTTTTGCGCGAGGCCGACCGCCGCGGCGATTTCTCCGAGTTCCTGTGCCGACGTCACGTCCAGGATTTTCAGTGCGAGACGCGCCAGCGGATGCGTCTTCGTCGCGCCGCCGACCAGACCGACCGGCATCGGCAGTTCGATCGTGCCGACGAGATCGCCGTTGTTGGCTCGCTCCCATGTCGTCAGCGAAGTGTATCGGCCGCTGCGGCTCGCGTACGCGTGCGCACCGGCCTCGACCGCGCGCCAGTCGTTGCCGGTCGCGACGAACACAGGATCGATGCCGTTCATGATGCCCTTGTTGTGCGTGGCCGCACGATACGGATCGGTGACGGCGAACTGATAGGCGTCGATCACACCGTCGATCACTTCGTCACCCGAATATTGGCTCGTCTTGAGCGTTTCGGGCGCATAGCGGACCTGCGCGCGCGCGAGCCGCAGATCGGCGAGATTGGACAGGATGCGCAAACGCACCTTGCCGCCGGTGATGTCCTCGATGCGCGGAGCCACGGTCTCCGCCATCGTGTTGACGGTGTTCGCACCCATCGCATCGCGCACGTCGACGATCAGATGCGCGACGACCATCGCCCCGCGCGCCGTGTCCGGAAAGACGTGCACCTCGATATCGCGGCAGCCGCCGCCGAGGCCGATCAGAACCTTGTCGCGGCTGTTCGCGAGTTCGATGAGTTCGTCCTTGTGCTTGAGGATCGAAAGCCGTGCGCCGTACGGATCGCTCACGTTGACGACCTGCACCTGCGCGCGCATCAGCGGTCCGGTGCTCGATGTGCGAAAGCCACCGGCTTCGCGTGCGAGCTTCGCCATGAACGAAGCGGCCGCGACGATCGACGGTTCCTCCACGGCCATCGGCACGATCACGTCGCGGCCGTTGATCTGGAAGTAGCCGGCAACGGCCAGCGGCAATTCGAACGTGCCGATGACGTTTTCGATCATGCCGTTGGCCGTTTCGAGCGACAGCGCGCCGGGCTTCGCGAGCTGCGCGACCTGGCTGTCGTCCAGACCGACCGCCTTGCCCAGATGAGCGAGCCGTTGTTCAGGCGAAAGCGAGCGGAAGTTCGGGAGCGCGGAATGGATGGGCATCGTTCGTCCTTGCATTGCGTGGCCGCTTGCGGCTGTCTATGGATGCACGAATAATAGGCATGCTGTACCCATTGAAAAGGCACAGTTGAGCCTGACAGCACGAGTGCTGTACCCCGGACAATTCCTTCACCTTGCGGAGCAGAAACGATGAATCTGCATGCCAAAGCCAGTCGGTCCGGCTCGATGGCGGACAATCTCGCCAGACAGATCGAAGAAGGCGTGCTGCCTGCGGGTTCGAAATTGCCGTCGATCAGGGAATATGCTGATGCGTCGGGCTGTTCGAAAAACACCGTCATCAGCGCGTTCGAAATGCTGACCGCGAATGGTCTGATCGAACCGCGGCGCGGCTCGGGTTTCTTCGTCGTGCGGCGCGTGCCGGCGGCAAGCGAAGTCGACGAATCGACGTCGCTCGATCGCGCGATGGACATCGTCTGGCTGATGCGCGAGCAGTTGCAGGTCAAGCCCGACGTGCTCAACCTGGGCGAAGGCTTTCCGCCAGTCGAATGGCTGGAAGAAACGCGCCTCGACCAGTACCACCAGCGCGTCGTGCGCACGGGCGTCGCATCGCTGTTCCGGTATGGCAGCCGCTTCGGCTATCTGCCGCTGCGGCAGTCGCTGCAACAGAAACTCGCGGGCTACGAGATCGACGCACCCACGTCGCAGATCGTGCTGACGAACGGCGCGAATCAGGCAATGGACATGGTCCTGCGCTACTTCGTGCGTGCCGGCGATACCGTGCTCGTCGACGATCCGGGTTATTACCCGCTATTCGGCAAACTGCGGTTGAGCGGCGCGAACATCGTCGGTGTGCCGCGCGAGGTGGATGGTCCGGACATCGCGCGTCTCGAGGAGCACATCGTCGCGCATCGGCCGAGGCTGTTCTTCACGCAGTCGGTCGGCCACAACCCGACGGCAACCGACACCAGCGCCGCAAAAGCGCACCGCATCCTGCAACTGGCCGAGGCATACGATCTGATGATTGTCGAGGACGATGCGCTCGCCGATCTGCGGCCACGCTCGCTCACGCGCATCGCCACACTCGATCAGCTGCGTCGCACGATCTATATCGGCAGTTTTTCGAAGTCGGTGTCCGCTGCATTGCGTGTGGGATTTCTCGCCTGCGAGGCGGCGCTCGCGAGTGATCTGGCCGACGTCAAGATGCTCACGCATGTGAGCAGTTCCGAATACTGCGAACGCACGCTCGATGCGATCGTCAGCGATGGACATTTTCTGCGCCACACGAATCATCTGCAGGAAAAGCTTCGGCGTGCGACCGGCGTCGCGCTGAATTCGCTGATGAAGCTGGGCGCGACGGTCTACAAGGAAAGCGAACAGAGTCTTTATCTGTGGGCCGCGCTGCCCGGATGGAGCGATTCGACGAAGCTCGCGAAGGCATTGATGGAGCACGGCGTGATTCTGGCGCCCGGCGCGGTGTTCTCGCCCAAGTCGGAGCAGCCGTCTCCGTGGTGCCGCTTTAACGTGGCGTATCTTGCGGACAAGCGGTTTGCACGCGCGCTGAATGCGCTGGCGTGAGCCGCGAAGCCGTTGCGCGAATGAACAGATAAACCCCACCCATTCGCGCGCGGGGATTACAGATGCTGCGACAGAAACTCGAGCGAGCGGCCATGCGCGAGCGCAGCCGCATGCTGGTTGTACATCTTCGGACGGCCCCAGCAATTGAAGCCGTGATCGGTGTTCGGGTAATCGAAGAAGGTCGCGTTGGACTTGCCCGCGAACGCTTCCTTGACGGCCGCGACGGCGGTCTGCGGAATGTGCTGGTCCTGCAGCGCGTAGTGGAACACGATCGGCATCGTCACGTCCTTCGCGACGTCGAGATACTGATCGATGCCGCCACCGTAATACGCGACGGCCGCATCCGCTTTCGTCAGTGCAGCGGCACGATACGCGAGCTGGCCGCCGAGGCAGAAGCCGACCACACCCGTCTTGCCCGTCACTTCGGGCTGCGTGCGCAGCGTCTTGATCGCGCTCGCGACGTCGTCGGCGGCTTTCACGAAATCCAGCTTCTGATAGAGGCCGAACGCCTTGCCCGAATCGGTTTCGCTGTACGTCAGGTCGACGCGCGGCTCGAGGCGCCAGAACACGTCCGGGGCGAGCACGACATAACCGGCGAGCGCGTACTGGTCGGCGACCGCGCGGATGTGTTCGTTGACGCCCCAGATTTCCTGAACCAGCACGATGCCGGGGCCGGTGCCTGCGGGCGGTAGCGACAGGTAGCCGGAGAAGGTCTTGCCGTCGTCGCTGTTGATGTCGATCCAGCGTGAGTTCATCGTGATCCTCGTCGAGTAGGGGGCTTGCGGAAGCGGCCGGCATACAAGGCATGCATGCATTACGCCGGCCAGGCGATCAAAACTGTCCGCGATAGTCGCATATCCGCGTGGCACGCGTATGGAAGCGCACGCGGGTGACAGCGTGCCGTAAGAGAGCCGCTACTTCTGCAACGCGGCGGGCCGCGGGCGCTTCTGCACACGCCGCGGTTTCGGCGGCACGCGCGGTGGCAGTGTGGACAGACGCATCATGTGACGCAGCGCGATCATCGCGCCGATCGCCTCGATGACGCCGGCCGGCACCCACATGATCAACCCGCCGAGACTCTGGTCGAGCGCGGGCGGCAGCGACGTGAACGCGCGGCCGCACAGCGTGAAGATCGGATAGAGATCCTGCGACGAGAACGTGATGATCGCGCCGACGAGAATCTGCGGCGTCATCGTGATCACCGGCGACAGCACGCGCAGACCGGGCCGCGTGCGGCTCGGCGGACTCGGCCGGTGGTCGAGCAGCATCCACCAGTACAGCAGGCCGCTTACCGCGACCGACCAGTTCATGAACGTATAGATGCGCCAGTCGAGCATCGCGACGAACTGCACCGGCGGAATCAGCCAGAACACCACTGACACGACGAACGCCGCCGAGATGAACGTCGGGTTCAGCACGACCGCGGCGATCGCGCGCGCGGGTCCGCTGCGCTGCGCGTGGCGCAGCGTCTGGCGCCAGCGCAGCGGCAATCCGGCGCGCAGCGCGCTGCCGGGATAGGCGGACATCATCACGAGCGGGGCGAGGTGATGCAGCACGAGATGCTGCAACCGGTGCATGAAGAACTGGTGTTCCGCGTAGTAGTCGAGCCGCGTGTGCAGCGCGATGTAGAACAGCACGAGGCCCGTCCAGAACGCGGCCTGCCGCACGGGACCGACGTGCGCGCGACGTGCGCCGCGTGCGTACAGCACGGCTGTGACGATGAAGACGATGACGAGCCCAGGCGAGGGCTCCCACGGATCGAGCAGGCGAAGCAGGAACATGACGAATCGAAAGGTGACGGTGCGGGTAATGCGGATGCGGATCCGCCGGATGTTAGCAGGGAAGCCCGTCGTGCGAAGCGCAGTCCGTCTCGCAAGACTGGCTCGTTAGACCGGCCCTTGCCATGCGGCTTCGATTGCCTTCAGCGCGCTCAGCACGATCGAACGGTTGAGCGCCGCGGCCAGTGTGCCGTCGCGTTCCTCGTACGCCTTGCAAAGCCGTTGATGATCGGCGCACGAGCGCTCGATCCGTCCCGGCAGCGATGTGCTCAAATGCCGCAGGCGATTGGTCCGCATCCGCATCGAGTCGAGTACTTCCTTGAAGATCGCGTTGCCGCAGACGCGCAGCTCCTCGTCACGGAACGCGACGTTGGCCCAGAAATAACCGTCGACATCGTGCTTTGCCGCCGCGTCGGCGAGACGCTGGTGCGCCTGCCACAGCGCGGCGATATCGGCGTCGGTGGCGCATTCGGCGATCGCGAGCGACACCTGCGCATACAGCACCGCGCGCAGGTGATATAGCTCGCGGACGGACTTCAGACTCACCGCCGACACGCGCGGCCGGCGCCTCGGCGACCAGTCGACCAAGCCTTCGCGGCTCAGCACGAACAGCGCTTCGCGCACCGGCGTGCGGCTGACCTTAAAGCGCTTCGCGAGATCGACCGAATTCAGGTCGTCGCCCGGCGCGAGCCGCCCTTCAATGATGCCGCGCGCGACCCAGTCCACGATTTCGGCGACCGGCGACGCGTCGTTTGCATCGCCATCCGCTCCTTCCTCATATCCGTCCATTTCTATCCCTTGCGGCGGGCATGTACTGCCCGGTTCCGGTCGCGGATTCTAGCAGGCGCCATATAGCCGCCCCGTGCTTCGAGTCAAACTGTCGACAGTTTAAGAGATTAATCTTGTTTAAACTCGAAAATATCGGATAGACTCTTCAAAAGTGTCGACACTAAGTCAAAGAACACCTCATTGCCACTCAGGAGACGCCATGTTTATCGAGAAGGAAATTGCCGACCCCGCCCGCACCGGCGCGAGCGTGTCGGCGCGGCTGGACCGATTACCCCCGACCCGTTATTTCCGTGGCCTCGTCGCGCGTATCGCGATCGGCGGCTGGTTCGAGTTCTATGAAATGTTCATGGCGGCCTACATCGCGCTCGGCCTGATCCACAGCGGCCTGTATCGCGCGACGACGGAAGGGCTGTTCGACGTGAACGGCTTCGCGAGCTTCCTCGGCTCGTTCTTCGCGGGGATGTTCGTCGGCACCGTCGCGCTCGGCGGCATCACCGACCGTCTCGGCCGGCGCGCGGTGTTCACCTTCGCGATGCTCGTCTATTCGGTCGCGACGTTCGCCGCAGCGTTCCAGCACGGCCCGCTTGCGATGGACTGCTGGCGCTTCGTCGCGGGTCTGGGCATCGGCGTGCAGCTGATTACCGTCGACACCTACATCTCCGAACTGACGCCGCACCACACGCGCGGCCGCTACATGGCGTTCAGCATTCTGGTGATCCTGACGTCCGTGCCCGTCGTCGCCGTGCTGTCGTACCTGCTCGTGCCGCATGTGGTGTTCGGTCTCGAAGGCTGGCGTTGGGTGATGATCATCGGCTCGGCGGGCGCGATCCTGATCTGGTTCATGCGCCGTGGACTGCCGGAGTCGCCGCGCTGGCTCGAAAGCAAAGGCCGGCATGACGAGGCGCGTGCGATCGTCGATGCGATCGAGCATCGCGTGATCACGGAAACCGGCAAGCCGCTCGAGCAACCGGTCGCGCACGCAGCCGCGCCGCAGGCTTCCGGCAACGTCTCGTTCGGCGAGATGTGGAAGGGGCCTTACCTGAAGCGCACCGTGATGCTGTCGTGCTTCAATTTCTGCCAGACCTTCGGCGTGTACGGCTTCGGTGCGTGGGTGCCGGTGCTGCTCTATACGAAGGGGATCACGCTCACGCATTCGCTGCTCTACACGATGGTGATCGCGTTCACGACGCCGCTTGGTGCAGTCGGCGCGATGCAGTGCGCGGAGCGCTTCCAGCGCAAGTGGCAACTGGTCGGCTGCGCGATTGTCGTGGCCGTCGCGGGCACGCTGTTCGGCATGGTCCGCGAACCGGTGCTGATCCTGCTGTTCGGCAGCGCCGTGACGATCGCGAACAACTGGCTGATCGGCATTTTCCACACGTATCAGGCGGAACTCTATCCGACGCGGATTCGCGCCCGCGCGGTTGGCTTCGTGTTCAGCTGGAGCCGCGTCAGTTCCATCTTCGTCGGTTTCTGGGTCGCCGCCCTGCTCAAGCATTTCGGCGTCCCGGCTGTGTTCGTGCTGATTTCATCGGCCATGTTCGTCATCGTCGTGATGGTCGGGGCTCTCGGTCCCCGTACCAACGGCATTCGTCTCGAGGAGTTGTCCCAATGAGTTCCATTGCCGCCGCGTTCGCGCACGGCCTCCATACGCTGGCGCAGCGACCCCTGTCCGCCGAGGTGGCGGCCGAGGCGCGCCGCTCCCTGATCAACGTGATCGGCACATCGATCGGCGCATCGAAACATCCGGGGGTCGACGCGATCCTCGCCGCCGCGCGCGAACTGGGCGCCGAGCCGGCCGTGCCGGTGCTGGGTCGCACCGAACTCGTCGACGTGCATTTCGCGGCACTCGCGACCGGCTTTGCCGGCCACCTCGACGATTTCGACGACACGCATCTCGCGACCGTCATCCATCCGGCCGCGTCGGTGCTTGCCGTGTTGAGCGCGCTCGCACCGTCGACGCAACCGACCGGTGCGCAGACGCTGACCGCGTTCGCACTCGGCTGCGAAGCGCAACTGCGGGTCGGCGTGTCGATCTCGCCGGAACACTACGATCGCGGCTGGCACATCACGGGCACCTGCGGCGTGATCGGCTGCGCGGTCGCGGCTTCGCTGCTGCTGGGTCTCGACGAGGCGACGCTCGCGCAGGCCGTGTCGATTGCCGCGTCGATGTTCGTCGGGCAACGCGAGGCGTTCGGCACGATGACCAAGCCGTATCACCCGGGCAAGGCGGCGGCCAACGGCATCGCGGCGGCGCGGCTCGCGCAGCAGGGACAGCGGGCGGTCGACGACGTGTTCGAAGCGTCGGGCGGCTATTCGCACTCGCTGTCGACGAAGGTCGATTTCGACCTGATGAACGGCGCGCTGGGCGAGCGCTGGGAACTGCTGGCGAACACCTACAAGCCGTACCCGTGCGGGATCGTCGCGCACCCGGCGATCGACGCGGGGCTCGCGCTGTCGACGAAGATCGACGACGCCACGTCGATCGAATCGATCACGCTGCGTTGCCATCCGTTGGTGCCGGAACTGATGGGCAATCCGCAGCCGAAGGACGGATTGCAGGCCCGCTTCAGCGCGATTCACGGTGTCGCTGCCGCGTTGTGCGACAAGCGCGTGGGCCTCGCGCAATACGAGGATGCACGCGTCGTGCAGGCGGACGTGTCGGCGGTTCGCGCGAAGACGAGGCTGGTGCCGGACGCGTCGGTGAATCGCGATGAGGTCTTCATCGAAGCGCGGCTCTCGGACGGCAGCACCGTCACGCATCACGTCGAGCATGCCCGCGGCAGCCTCGCGCGACCGCTGACCGAAACCGAACTGATGGACAAGGTGCGTTTGCTGATCGACCCGCAACTCGGCGACGGCACGACCGACCGGATTGCAGCAGCCGTGCTGGAGCTGGAATCGGCAGCCGATCCTTGCGCGCTGTTCGAACTTTGTTTCCCTTCGAAGGAATTGAATCATGCATGACACCGTTGCCCATTCCGCCGTTTCCGACGCGCTGGTGAAATTCGCTCTGGGCCGGGTGCCCGGGCAGGCCGACGCGGCGCTCGAGGCTGCGCGGCGTGCGGTCGCGCGTGCGCGCACCTTGGGCGCAGACGACGCGCACGAGGACGTCGCACGGCTGCTGCGCTCGCAAGGCTCGCCGCACGATGCGCGCGTGCAGGCGTGGACCCTCGGCGCCTTGCTGGCCGGCGACGCGCCGTCCTCGCCGGCAGCGGCCGTGGTTGCCGCGGCCGTGACGATGGGCGACCGGCTCGCCGCGACCGAAAAGCAGATTGCCGCCGCGGCCGCGATCGGTATCGAAGCGGCGGCGCGGGTGCAGCGCGCCGTCGACAGCAGCGAATATCGCGCGCGCTGGAATGTCGCGTCGTCGCTGGGCGTGCTGGGCGCGTCGCTGGCGGTCGCACGGCTGCTCGGGCTCGATGAAGACCGCACGCGGCATGCGCTCGGTGTCGCCGCGACCCAGGCCGCGGGTCTCGCGCGCAATGCGGGCGAAGCGATGGAAGCGGTCGAGATCGGCAAGGCCGCCGCCGATGCGATCGAGGCCGCGCTGATCGCGAAGCATGGCTTCACGAGTGCGCCGGCTTCGATCGATGGGCGGCGCGGGTTTGCTGCGCTGATGGCGTATCGGTTCGATGCGGGGGCGATTGTGGTTGGCGATGAGGCGGAGTGGGTGACGTCGGTTTAATCGTCGATCGTCGGCGGCGCTACCAGTCGTGAGCTTCGATGAACTCGAACACACGCTGCGCGACGATGCGGTACCCATCCGCTGTCAGATGGAGCCGATCAACTCTCAGCGAACCGGGCACGATGTCCGCTGCGCGATCGGCCTGATCGGCGGCGGACGTGTTCGCACGAGCGATCAGCGCAGCACGTATATCGATGAAGCGACCGGGAAAACGCGCGGCGAGTTGCTGGTTGAGCGCCGCGATCGTGCGGTATCGCTGGGTACCGCGGCCTTCGTCCGCGCCGTTCACGATCGATAGAACGATGAAGCGGCCGCGATCCACGCGCGCGGCCATGTTCGCGATGTTTTCAACCGTGTGGGCAGTCCCGTCCTCGTTGACGTCGTTGCGTCCGGCCCAGATCACGTTGATGTCGCCGCGGTAGTCGTCGACGATGAACGGGCTGTACCTTAATGACTGCCAGTACAGTCTTGCCGCACCGGGCCTCTCTGTCGCTGGTGGTGACGACGGGTATTTGAAACCATAGGGGTGCGGTTGAAGATGCTGCGCGCTGCGCTGGCATGCGATAGCTGACGATGGCTAGCGTGGAACCGCGGTTTTTAGACAGCGCGGATGGCAAATTCACTCCGGCAGATTGATTGATATTGGCATGGATAGGTGACGTCGTCGGAGTGATCATCGCCATGACATAAGCGTGAAATGCTTGTTCCTGCGCGAAATGTCTTTAGCCGCTCCGACCGCCCAGTCTTGCTGCAATGAAATTTGATGTTTCAGAGATCGAAGAAGGTCAAATGGTCTCTGTCGGTCACCCATCGCAAGACTTCCCAACTCTAATCGGTGCGATGCCCGGTGCCTGGATTGCCACAATCCTCGATTCAGCGACGAGACGTGTGCCACCCGGACGACGCTGAACCAGCGATGAACAGCAACGATATCGCCGGTGCCGCCTAACCCACACTTACGGAGCGAATCGATGAACCCGATTCCACAACAGTTCCTGATCTCAGGCACGGTCCTGTTCCTGCTCAGCCTGCTGATCGGCTTCGCTGAAGCGCGCTGAGATATTTCCCGGATTCAGGCTGAGATATTTCTGCGCACAAGCGCTTGCATCCCAAAGAACGCAATTACATCACGTAGAAGTGTGTGCCGGTTTTCACTCACCCGCCGCTAGAACAGCCCACCCGCCTGCGTCCCCGGTTCCCAGTTGGTGATCACCAGTTCCTGGCTTGTCGATGGGGCGCCCTGGGTGTTGTTCACGCTGTACTTGATGGACAAACCGAGCATGGAGAGCCCGTCGAACGCCCTGCGGATATCGGCGTGGTCGTTGATGCTCACCATCACTTTGCCTTTGCACGAACGCATCAATGCGGCCATCTGCTCGTAATTCCCGAACGGAAAGTCCACGCCGTAACCCTCCGTCTGCCAGTACGGGGGATCACAGTAAAAGAACGTGTGCGGCCGGTCGTAGCGCTCGATGCACTTGTCCCACGGCATGTTTTCGATATGGACGCCTGCGAGCCGGAGATGCGCGGCCGACAGGCTCTCCTCGATGCGTAGCAGGTTCACCGAAGGCGCGGTGGTTGCTGTGCCAAACGTCTGCCCGTCGACCTTGCCTCCGAACGCGTGTTGCTGCAGGTAGTAGAACCGGGCCGCACGCTGGATATCGGTGAGCGTTTCCGGGAGCGTCTGCTGGTGCCACTTGAACACCTGCCGGCTCGAAATCGCGTACTTGAATTGACGCACGAATTCTTCGAGGTGGTTTTGCACGACGCGATACAGGTTGACCAGTTCGCCGTTGATGTCGTTGATTACTTCGACGGGCGCCGGCATCGGACGCAGGAAGTAAAGCGCGGCACCGCCGCAGAACGGCTCGACATAGCATTCGTGTTGCGGAAACAGCGGAATGAGCTGATCGGCCAGACGGCGCTTACCGCCGAGCCACGGAATGATCGGAGTTGCCATAGGTGAAAGCCAGTTTCATATGTTGTACACTGGCCCGGCCTTCGCGAAGGTGGCAGGGCCTTGGCTTGTCACTGGCCGATTCAGTGTCAGGCGGCCGATGTGGGTGCTCTAACACCCATGCCGGTCGCCCTGTTTTACTTGCTGCAGTGAGGCAGCCTCACTCGCGACGTGTTCGTCAGCAGATCGGCAAGCCCATCCGGATCGAAGCGCCACGGTTCGCTGACACCGAGCGCTGCAGCGATCGCCTCCGAACAGAAGTACCGCCCTGGCTCGTTACCTACCGGGCGCAGCACGAAGCCGAATACCCCAAGCCAGTCGTACGACGCCCCCACGCGTGCAGCAAACCATGCGCGCACCGCGTCCGCGTCGCCTGGCGCTTCAACAAAATCCCAGTCTGCCGCCGGCAACCCGATCGACGCGATGCGAATGCCTGTACCGCGCAAGGCCGATGCACATTCGAACGTTCCGTCAGCGTTGGCTACGAGCACGGCCTCGACATGGCTATATGACCCGCGTAACCACCAACGGATCAGGCGATCAACGAATGCCCCACGCCCTTTGTAGAAAGCGAATTTCATCCGGTCAGCCCCAGACGATTGCCTGCACGGCCGCGATGGTGGTTGCTACCATCACTTGCGTGGCCAGCTGCTGGTTTTTCGTCTTCGTGGCGAGAATCGCGGCCATGCCGTCCTGGCCGACCTGCTGGATCTGCGTCGCAGTATGGCTGGCGAACGCCCATTGCCCACCGGCCTCGCACCAGAACACGGTTGTCCAATTTTCGGGAATACTCGGCATCAGCGAGGCGAGCACGGACGCAGACAGATTCTGCTGGTCGACGTCGTTTGCCGGATAGTTATGTGGCGAACCCAGCGCGCTCGACGTGAAACCCGCATAGATCGCTGACTGGCACGCTGTGGATAGCAACGCAATCTGTGCAGCCTGTGCCTTTGCAAGCAATGTTGCTGCCGGCGCTGAGGCAACCTGTCCGCTAGCGAGCACGCAGTCCTGCCATCTGGCGTACTGATCGGCTGTGCATGCAACCTCCCCCGTTGGTAACGGGTTCGGTGCCGATTCGGGAGAATCGTACTGAGCCGGCGAGAGAGGCGTTCCGTCGTCGTTGAAATCGATCGTGAAGTACATTCAAAGCCTCAGTTCGAAGGGGTGAACGTGTAGCCCAGGTTTATGCCGATGTTGAGCCAGCTACCGGTTGCGCCGTTGGATACAGTCGATCCACTGACGATGACTGTTTCTCCCGCAACGACTGACAGGCTCGCGAGGTTCATCATTGAAGTGGGGCAAGAGTCTGCACCTCTAGCCGAGCCAGACACGCTCCCGGTTATATTGACGGTGTTATTGACCGTGCCCGGCTGATTGGTGCCTCCCATGTTGGCGGCCTGGATGGCGAGAACAAAACCGTTCGATGGGGCGACAAACGATGCCAGGGATTTCGCAAACGTCGTCGCCGAGCCGGAGGTCGGTACACCGCTGTAGTAGACGTTCGCACTCTTGCCGTTGGTACGGCCCATTAACTGGCCTATGGTCGCTTCCTGCGAATAGAGCGAAGGCGTCGTGCCCTGTTCGAGCTTGATCCGGCGGAACGCGACGCCGCCGGCAGTGACTGTCGGTGCCGTATCGATGACCCGATGCACGACGACATGATCTGTGTTTGCAGGCGTCGTTCCAGACACCGCATAGCGTGTCCAGTTCGTTCCGTTCACCGCGATGGCCGACCCGAACCCGCCCAGTGAAACACCGGCCGAAGTGAATGCCTCCATGTAGACATACGCACGACCGACGGTAACGCCCAGGGCATAGAGGTCGGCCGATAGCGAAAGCGTCGTGTTCGGGAAAACCGGTATTGCACCCGACATGTCCTGCACGGTAGCGCCGTTAATCGCGGTCGCATTGTCCCAGAACGAGCCTTCCCCAAAATCACCTGTTAACCACTGGAAATTCGACGAAACCCATCCCACCGACCCAAACTCAGCCGATCCATTGAACAGCAGGTTCGGGTTGTTGACCGCATTGATTTTGCCGGCAGTCTGCAGCCCATCGACGGGCAGGCCGAGATTCGCCACGGCCTGTCCGCGCCACGCTGCAGGCTTCGCGTGCTGGTCGACCGTGCCCGAGACGTATTGCGGGTGTGGATCGGCAGCGGCGACGTGCGCGTTGATGCCGTTGATCACCGCATCGTTCACGAGCTGCTGCGCAGCGGCGTCGAGCGGCTGGATTACCACCGACACATTCTGCGAGGGCAACTGCGCGTAACCGACCGTGATGGTCGACGTGTACGGGACACCCGGCGTGCGCACGACCAGCGCCTGTGTCGGGTCGGTCGTACTCCATACGCCGAACACGACACCATCGCCGATCAGGCCGATCTCGGTAACGGAATACGCCGCTGCCGGATCGACGTTAAAGAGCGCACTGACCGTCAGTTGCCCCGGTGCGGGCTGCGTTGCAGAGAAGATTGGCTGCCGCTCGATCTCCGTCGTGAGCGCCTTCGCAGTGTGGTCGAGCGCCTGGGTGCCGGAACCGAGCGCGAGCGCGGTGAACTGCACATCCATGCTCTGCTGCGCAGCGTTCACGAGCGCCACGCGGCCGGCGTCGGTCAGGGTCAGCGTAATGGTTCGTTGCGTCATGCGAAGTCTGCTCCTATGGTCTGCTGTTCGGCACCGCCTGCGATCGTCGCGGCCGGTAAGGTGAAGACGATTGCGTCGGCGTCGAAAACGGCACTGATCCGGGTGCCGGCCGCGCCGCTGGCCACCAGCGTCACGCCGGTGCCGAGCGCGATCGCCGCGCTCGTGCTGGAGAGGCCGAACGCACTACGCGCGTTTTTCCAGAAATTGACGACACGGGCAATCTGCCCCCAGCGGGCAGCGTCGAGTGGTGGTGCATCGACCGGCTGGTCGAGCACGTCGGCGGTGATCGTGAAGGTGTACGGCGCGCCCTGTGGTGTGGTCGTGAACCACTCAACGATCGAGGCATTCACGCCGAGAATCGCGAGTACACGACTTACCGAATATGGCGTGCCGCGAATGCGGTGCAGCGCGATCGCTTCCTTGAGCAGCGCACGCTGCTGCGCCTCGGTCGTGGCCAGATTCCAGCCCGCATCGCCGAGCATGCGAAACTGCTCGGCAAGCGACGGCAACGCCGAGACCGGCACGGTATCGAAGTCGTATACGACGAGCGGCGTGAGATCGATCGATGAGATGCGTGCGGCCACCGCTTCGAGCGCACGGCAGCTGAGATCACGCGCGAGAGGTGGCGGTAGCAAAGTCGGATTGACGAAACCGGTCACGTCAGCCATCGGTCGTTCCCGCGATGGTGATGTTCACACCCGTGCAGTGCCCCCACTGCGATTCGTCGAGCACCTGATCGGCTGCAGGCTGGATCAGGTTGACCTTGTAGACGCCATACGCGGACGGCCCGTTGAGCACGCCGATGATCTGCTCGCGCACTATGTCGAGCCCGAGCGTTGTCTCGCGCGCCGTGACGTAGCTGCTCGCGGCCGTGTTGGCCTGGGCGAGTGCTGTGGTTCCGTCCGCGTCAGAAAGCAGCGTGAGCTGCGCCTCGATCTGATAGTCCACCTCGACAACGTCCTGCACCTGCACGAAGTCAGTGGCCGGGCGACGGTTCTTCGGATTGCAGGCGGCCAGCACCTGATCCTTGAGTGGCTGCGACGCTGGTCCCGTACTGGTGAGGACATACAGGAACACACAACCGGGCGGCACCTGATTCGCCGAGGTAAGCTGGCCGTTGACAAGCGCCAGTTGCGGATAAACCACCTTGACGTCGACAATCGCCGCGCTAACCGAGCGCGCCCAATAGATGTATGAGTCGGACGGCCCCGCCGTCGAGAAGCTCTCCGGAGCGAGCACGATACGCTCGCGATAGGGATCGTCCTCTTCGTCGTCGGTGCCGTTGGCAGTCGTGTCGACATTCTGCGCAGCCGTGATGTTCAGACCGTTGACGACGCCAATCAGGCCGTTGATCTGGCCTGCGACGAAGCCATTGCCTGCCGTGCCGGCGACGGTGCACGACGCAGTGCCCTGTGCACTCGTCGCGCCAGATGCCACGTCGATGTCAGCCGAGGTCGAAAACAAGACATCGGTGCCGACCTGCGTGCCCGCCGGTATCACGGCCGCGACGGTGGTCGAATCGAAAACGAACTGCAGCGTACAGGTCGCGGGCTGCGCCTCAATACGCGGCGTGTCGACGTTCTCGCCCAGCATGTCCAGCACGGGTGCGCGCGAATAGCGAACCAGGTTCAGCTTCGCTGCATCCTGAATTGCCTGCCGCAGCAGACCCTCGCGGTAAGCGAAGGTATTGATCAGAAGGCGTTCGAGCTGTGCTGGAAACAGGGTCTTGCCGGTCAGCCCCTCGTACATGGCCACCATGTCGGCCGTGACCTGTGCAGGGTCGCGATCGATGAAGTTTGGTTCGGGCAGCTGGTTGTCGAGCAGGCTTGTCATGAGAGCTTGCCGAACGCGAGACTGGTCACAATGGGCTGGCCGTTATAGCTAGCCACCGGTTGCCACGTCACCGGCACGAGCAGCTGGCCCATAGCCGAATACTGGGCATTGACCTTCAGCACGTTCGCACGCGGCTCCCATCGCGTAAGCGCGCGCTGCACCTCGCGCGCGATACGCGGCCGTGCGGCCGACAGTGGCCAGTCGATGTACTGGTCGAGGTTGGCGCCGAAATCGGGCCGATGCGGGTCGCTGCCGCGCGGCGTGTGCAGGATGATGTCGATGCACTGCCCGATGTCGTCGAGATCCGTCACGACCAGACCGAGGCGGTCGGCGAGCAGTCCCGACGATGCAGCCGTTGCAGCGGCCGACAGCGCGGGCTGAAAGAACTGCGAAGTGATAGTGGCGATGTTTGACGGCTGCATGTCGCCAAGTGTCGCCTCGCGCGAGGCGCGCAGCCCATTAAAGCTCTTGAGTGACGGGATTGCGTCAGATCGACGGCAGCGCGGCGCTGGTGCGGCCGTTCATGGAGTCGGTATGCCCATGTCCGGTGAGACTGATATCGCCCGCGATGACATCGTCCTGCGCCTTGACGCTGCCCGGAATAGTGGTGCTTGCGCCTGCGGCCCCACCAATGCCACCCTCGAACATCGAGGCACCCTTGACCCGTAGATTGCCGTCGATCACGGTTTCAGTTGCCTTAACCGTCGTCGTACCGCCCGACGTAAGGCTCGCGTCGCCCGTCACATTGACCTGCGCATCGCCGCCGATCGTGATCTTTGCCGCACCCATCGACGTGATGTCGAGCTCGCCCGTCGAGCGGTCATAGCTGAACCCGCCTCCGTCCTTGAACGTCCAGCCGAACCGGTCGGCCGACGCCCAGGGGACGGCGTCGGCCGACGAATAGATTGCACCGAGTACCGCGCCGTCTTCGAGGTATTCGTCCATGATGCAGCGTACGTGCTCACCGACGTCAAGCATCCAGTACGCCTTGTCTTCGAGCGTCTTCGGATAGCAGACGGTCAGCCAGCCGCTCTCGACACCGACGTCGGCGAAGCTGACCTTCACGCTGCCGCTGTACATGTCGATGTCGCTGACGATGCCGGTCTTGAATTTAACGCCGCCCGTGGCCGGCCCGTCGTCACTGCGCACCATCGCTCGCCTCCCGTACCCGCTTGGTTTCGACCGAAGTCTTGTAGCCGGCATCGCGCGAGAACGTGTGCGTCGACTGCGTGATGCTGTACTTGCCGCCCACCTTGCCAAAGCCGGTCACCGTCACATTGACGCCAGCGGCCAGCTTCGTGTTGCCATCGACATCGAGCGTCATCTGCGTCTGATCGTCGTTCGCCCGCTCCAGCGCGGCCTGGGCTTTCAGGTTCGCCTGCGTATCGTTCTCGGCACGCACGTTGAGGTTCAGCTCGTCGACACTGTAGTGATCGTAGGTCGAGAGCGTCGAGGACGGATCGACGCTGCGTTTTTTATGAAGCCGCCTGGTCCGCGCGTTGTGATAGCTGACCGTGCTCGCCACATAAATCTCGTGGACCTTGTCGTGGAAGTGATAGTGCTCGATGTCCTGCCGGGTGATCGTCATGACAGACGCAGACGATTTCAGATCGCTGCGCTTGTAGAACGTCATCACGTTGCCGCGTACCGAAAACTCGTAACCGTATTCACGTGCGACGCGATCGAGAAACGCGAGATCGGTCTCGAACGCCTGCGTCACACGCGTGATGCGGATCGTCTCGATCTTCCCCTTCAGGGTCAGTTTGTTGCGCTGGGCGACGGTAGCGGCGATCGCGCCGAGCGTCGTGTTCTCATAGGCGCGCCCACGCCGCGATCGCACCGCGCGCTTCACGCCTGCGCCGAGCGCCTTGACGGTCACCACATCGGGCGGACCTTCGAGCTCGATCTCGTCGATCTCGAAGTCCCCGCACGGCAACAGCTTCTGACCGGCATAGCCGATCGACACAGTCAGCACGTCACCGAAGCCGGGATACCACGCGTTCTGCCAGCGCAGCTCGCTGTCCTGCAGACGGATCTCGACCGAGTCCGCAGCACCGCCAACCCGGTCGGTGTAGGTCAGACTGATCAGATTCGGCGCGATTGCCGTCGTGATGTCTTTCTGCTTGTACAGCACCGTTACGGTGCCGTGTGGGACGAGGATGAATGGTGTGTCGGTCGACGTCGACGGGGTGGTCAGATCGCTCATGGGGTGGCTACTGTTTCCAGGGCGGCAGATCGCTCGCGGCCTGCTGCGCGGTCTGCTGGTCGAGCGTGAGGATCGGAATCAACAGCACCGTGCCGGCCGGCAGCGTGGTGCTGATATTCGCGGCGGGATTCGCTTCAATGATTGGCCCATAGCCGTACGGATCGCCGTAGTAGTTCCACGCGATGGTGTCCCACCGCTCGCCGTCGATCGTCACGTGCCGGATGGCCTGGATGGTCGATGGCATGTCAGTTCCTCGTAACAGGCGCGGTGGCCGGACGCTGCATCGGCGCAGCCGTGACAGTGCCTGGCGGATTCATCGTGCCGGAGGCGGTGCGCTGCTGGGCGGCAACCGGTGCCTGGCTTGCCGGCTGTGTGACTGGTGCCGGTGGCACGACGTATTCCTTCAGGTCGACCGTCGCCTCCAGGCAGATCAGCGTGCCGTCGTCGAACGTCCAGCGGGTGGTCAGCGTGCAGCTCGTGACGACGAACGTGCCTTGATAGTCACCGTTCGCCTTGAACAGGGGTGCGGCGGCATGGGACGCGAGCAGCTGCTGCAGCTTCTGCAGTTCCGCTTCCGGATCGCAGTACGCGACGTGCAGCATCAGACGCCATGTGAGTTCGTCGAGCGCATCGCCTACCCACTGCAGGCGTGGCTTGCCTTCGAGCAGCTTGTGCTCGGCGAAGTCCGCGCTCATGCGCCGCTCATTGCCGTCGACATAGGCGAGGACCGCGAACGACACATCGCCAAGCAGCATGTACGGCGCGGTGTCGACCTGCGACTGCAGCAGGTCGTTCAGCGCCTGGTCGACGATTGCATTGACGTTGCCGATACCAAAGCCGCGCGAGATGGCGCCGGTGCCGATCGACAGAGGATCGAGTGCCATGATTACCCTCCGAACCCGACGCGCCGGCGCGACGCGAGATAGCGGTCCATCTGCTTTTCGAACTCGGCGGCCGAGGTTCGCAGCGCCGTGCTCACCTGATTGCCCGTGTCCGCACCCGCACTCACATGCACGGTCGGCGAGAAGTGAATGACGACACCCGGCTGCGGCACGCCACTGCCGTTTGCGCGGGCGTCTGCAGAGCCTGCAGGGATGGAACGCCGTGCGGTGGCCAGCGCCCCGTCGATCGCAGCAGATGACAGACGGCCCGTGGCGCCGCGCACGGCCGCGAGGCGGTTGAGAATGCCGATCTCCGTTCCCTGTCCGATGTTCTCACCAAAGCCCATGAAGACGCGGCTGGGCGAGTGGATGCCGAGCGTGCCCGCAAACCATCCCTTGATGTTCTCGCCGAGCTGCGTCACCGCGCCACGTGCGGCCGAGAGGCGGCTCGCGATGCCGTTCACGAGACCGTCGATGATCGACGCACCGAGATGGAGGAACTTCGTGTCCAGCGACAGGATCTGCGCGGTAAGTCGCGCAACCCATTGCAGCGCGCCCGCGATCGCGGTGCCGACCCGCAGCCCGAAATCGCGCGCTGCATTGCCGCCTGCATTGACCGGCTGCAGCAGCGCGACGAACCAGCGCCACAACGCCTGTGCAGCCATGACGATCGGTTGGAACAGCGGTGCGAGCGGTGACAGGATGGCCGCCGTCATCATGCCCAACGGGCGCAGCGCACGCAGGACTGTCATGAAGGCACTGCCGAACTGCACGAGCGCCGGGCGAAGAATGGCCCACGCAGGCGCAAAGCCGGTCTTCAGGCCATCCCACAGCCCGCTCGCGAACGCCTTGATCGGAGTCCAGTAACGCCATACGAGGAACGCGACGGCAGCGATCGCAGCAGTGATCCAGCCGATACCTGGAATCGCCAGCAATGCGATGCCGACCGATCGCAGGCCCGTGACGAGCACCGGAAGCGCAGAGCCGAGTCCACGTGCACCCGATGCCATTAGCGAGAACCCCGCACCGCCAATCCTGCCTAGTAGCATGATTGGACCGCTCGCTACCTTCGCAAAGAGACCGGCGGTCAGCAGCAGCGAGCCAAAGATCGTCAGTGCAAAACCGAGACCTCCGACGATCAGTGTGGTCCACTTCGCGAAAGTCTGGTGGTGGCCGAGCCACTCGCGCGATAGTGCAACGGCTTCCCCGAGGCGCAGGATCATCGGCTCCAGCCATCGCGCGGCAGGTTCAACCATCGTGCCGAGGGCGTTGCTGATGTTCGACGAGAATGTTGTCCAGACATTCTTGAATGACTCCATTGTCTGCTTCGTGCGCTGATCCATGCTGGCCTGATCAGCCATGCGGCGCAATGCATCGTGATAGCCCGCCATCCCTTTCTGCGCGAGCAGCTCGGCCACGCGTCCGGCCTCGACGCCGAACACGCCACCGAAGACGTCGAGCACCATGCGATCGCCGCCAACCGCTTTCAGGCGACTGCGGGCACTTTCGAGCTGCGCGATCATGTCCTCGACGCTCTTCAACTGCCCGTGCTTGTCGAAGAAATCGAACTTGACGCCCGCGCGTCTCAGGTCATTGCGTGCGATGCCTCTGGCGCCCCGGCCTGCAGTCGCGATCGTCTCCGGTCCTTTCGACAGTCGCGTGAGGAACATCGAAAAGTTTGTACCGAAGCTGCTGCCCTGGAAATTCCAGCCCGCGCCCATGCCCTGAATCGCGAGCAGCTTCTGCGCGTTGTCGAGACCGGTGAGGCCGAGCATGTTCAGTGTCGGTGCGGAATAGGCGCTCGCATAGCGCAGCTCTTCGGGCGAGATGCCGAACGCGAAGCGTGCGCGCTGGATGAGGTCGGCCATGCGAGGCAGCTCGCTACCTGCGAGGCCATACGCTTCACGCAGGCGTGCGACCATCAAGCCTGCTTCGTCGCCGGGCATCTTGAGCACGACCGAGAGGTTGGCTGCGGCGTCGTATGCGCCGCTCAGCATCTGTTGCATCGAGACGCCGGCACTCTTCAGTGCGGTGCCGACTTCCGCCACCTGAGCGGTTGTCATCGGCAGCCGGGCGTCGATCTCGAAGACCTTCTGACGCAGCTGCTCGAACCCTGCGCCAACCTGTCCGGTCTTGTCGAGTGTGGAAACCTTCAGATCATTCATCGCCGAGTCCATCTCGATGAACGCTTCGATGGGCTTCTCCGCAAGGTGTTTGAACTCTTCGCCGAGCGCAAGCGACGCACCGCCCATCGCTGTGAGCCGGCCAGAGACGCGATCCATCGCGGCGCCCAAGCGCTGCATCGCGTTGGCGCCCGTCGCGCTGGTCTGGTTCAGCGTGGAGCCGAACTGGCGCAGCGGCGAGCTCGCGTTGTCGATCAGACTGAGCAGGACGCCCAGCTCGAAGAGGTTGGCCATGCGGGCGTCCTGTCGTGCCACCTGGAAGTGATAAGGCGGCGAGTTTTACTGTGTCGTTACTGCGGTGCTACGTCGGCCATTACGAATGGTGAGTGACGGCATCGATCTGTTCGCCTGCCGTCCCGCACCAGTCCAGCAGCTCGTCGGTCGTCAGATCGTCGATCTCACTGGGCTGGAAGCGGAACCACCGGGCCAGCAATCCCGCCAGCTGCTGCAGCTCCCTGATCGTCACCCATGATCCGACGAAAAAAGGCGTTCATCTTCATGAAGTCGCCGAGATCGATGTCGTCGAAATCCTCGGGCGTGAGCTTCTCCTCGGTCATCAGCGCCATCAGCACGATCTGCTGTGCTGCCGGATCTGTCTCGGTGCGCTGCGCCTGCTTCAGATGCCGCACCTTGGGACGGTGCAGGTGCACGACGGCAAGCTCCCGGCCGTCCGCCAGTTTCACAGGGAATTCCAGTGCGAATTTTTCAGCGTGAGTGATGTTCGTGCCGCTCATGGATCAGCCTCCGATATTCAGTCGATACGTGGCGAGCTGGTCGACGCCGCCCACCTTGAAGATGTTGGCGAGCACGTCGAGCTCGAACACGTCGGCGCCGGCCACCTGCTGCTTCACATACGTGCAGGTGAACTCCGACTGGAAGTCTGCGTTGTCCTTCGGCTTGAAGGAACCGAGCGGCAGCTTCTTCATCGTGATCGTGAGGAACGTCACGAGCGACACCTGCGAGGTGCGCCCCTGACTGTTGTACGTGTCGATCGACGATCGGCATTGAAGCGACACGGGCAGGAACGGGTTGCCGAACGCGAGCCACACGTCCGGGTAATAGCTGTTCCATTTGATCTTGCCTTCCAGCTTGTCGAAGCCGGTCGGCAGCATGATCGTGCCCACCATGCCGAGTGCCTTGTGCTCGGTTTCGAGCGCCGACAGATCCGGCAGATCGACCTGTTCGGACCTGCCGAGCAGACTGTTGCCGTTCATGTACAGATTCGCGTTGGTGACGCGGTTGAGCGTGATACCGGCCATGTCAGGAGCCTCCCGAAGTGCTACCTGAGGTGCCGCCTGACGTGCTGCCGGTCAGCGTGCTCAGATAGTTGATGTTGATCTGCGCCTGGTACGTGATGCGCTCTGCGGGCGGCGGCGGCATGAAGTCATACGAAAACACGATGTGACCGCCTTCGAGCTCGGTCACCGGATTCTTCGTCGGGTCATACCACGCCCGGCCACCCAGAATCGCCCCGTCGCCGCCCAGCTTGCGCATGAAACCGTTGGCCGATTCGAGCACCGTATCGATCCACGCATTGCTGATCGACCCGTCCGTGTACTGCAGCGTGAAGTACTCGAGGCTTTCCTCGATGATGTCGGCCGTGCGACGCACGCAGATGAACTGCGTGGGTTGCGTCGACGCGGGATAGGCCGACGAGCGGTTGCCCCATAGACGCAAACCTGTGCCGTAGGAACTGAACACTGTGACGATGCCGGCCGCGTTGAGCTGGTTCGCTTCGCAGTTCGGATCGTTCACCATCGACGTGATCGGCCGCTCGGTGCCGACGATACCCTGAATGGCCACGTTCGACGGCGACCACCAGTAGCCCTTTTCCTGATCCTGCTTCGACTGGATGCCGGCCGCGCGCGCCGACAGCGGACGCAGCACGTTCGCGTTGCTCGCGGTATCGAACACGCTCACATACGGATAGAGCAGCACGGTGCGCTCATCCGATACATCGAAGTTGATCGTTCCGGCCGGCCCGCGAGCAGAGATCGCCTGCGGTACGGTCAGGCCGCCCGGAGCATCGGAGAACTGCATCGCGCGAATGTTGTTGGCGATGACCGTGAGCGCGGCCGACACCGATGCCTGCGTCGACCACGCCGGTGCCACTAGCAGCTTCGCGAAGTAACCGTAAAGCGAATAGCCGTCCTTGAACAGCTGCATGCCCGTGCGCAATCCGGCTGCGTTGATACCGCCGATGATGTCGGCCGGCGTCACCTTCGTCGGATCGGCGTAGCTATAGTCTGCGGTCAGTTGTGCGAGCGGCGCGATCGCGCCACCTGCTACGCGCGACACGATGCCGTTCAGCGGGTCGATCGTGTAGTCGATGTCCTTCTTGTAGGTGGTATTGCCGTCCTTGCTCTTCACGTCATACGGCAACGACATGACGACGCCCGGATGCGTGAGCGTCGAGGTGTCGGTCGCATCGAACGCGATCGCTTCAGCTGCCGCTGCGCTGTTGTGCACGAGCGGATCGAGCACGTTGATCACCTGCACGACGGTCGGCTTCTGGTCGAAGACGTCCTGCAGCGCGCTGCGGATGGTGAACCCGGCAGCGTCAGGACCGAACTGCGCGAAATCCGTGTCGGCGGACACGAGCGTGAGCTGGTTCGGCGTGCCGCCGGCAGCAGTGCCGACGAGACCGACAACGGCGGTTTTAACGAGGGTGACCTGGACGCCACCGACTGTGGTTTCGATCGTCTCGACGCCATGCAGAAAACTTGCGGGCATGTCTTACGCTCCTTTGCTCTTGGTAGCAGGCGCGGTGGCGGTCGCAGAAGCCGCCGCAGCAGCATCCGCTGGGGCGTCCGATGCGGACGGCTGCACAACCGTGGGTGCCGCTGCTGGAACCGGCGCCACGTTCACGGCGTCGGGCTGCAGCGACAGACGTTTTAGTGCCACGAGCGTGCGGACCTCGGCGCAGTCCGGCAGCTCGACCGGTGCGCCGTGAAACAGCATCCTTTCGACGTGCGCACCATCAGAGGCGCGCAGCGTCAGCCCGGTCGTCGGGCCGCTGTAGATGTACGTGCTCATGTCGAGCTCTCCTGGTTGAACTGGAATTGCGTGATGAGCGGCCCATCCTGTCCGGGTTGAAGCCACGGCCCCGGTGCATCACTCACCGGCTGCAGGATCAACACCGGCACCGCGACGACAAGCGCATAGGCGAAGACACCTTCGGCGTAGTCGACGAAATCGTCACGCATGGCGAGTGTGACGCCCGACGATCCGGTGAGACGCTGGCCGCATATCGCGTTGCGTGCGCTCTCGACCATCTCGTAGGCGGCGCCCTGGTCTCGCAACGTGCGCGCCCGCAACGTGATCTCGAACTCCATCATCGCGTCGTAATGACCCGATGACGTGTCGTCGCTCGAATAGCGCGTGCCCTTGTAGATCGTGAACACGTCGCCCGCGCCTGTCAGGCGATACCCTTCCGAACGCGTTGGCCACGACTCGACCTTCAGCGATGGCCTGCTGTCGCCCGGTTTCGTGAAAGCCACCACGAGCTGCGCGAGCAGCCCGTCCTCGATCTGTCCGATCAGCGACATGGCAGGCGTCGACATTACCGGTGCCTCCGGCCGAACGTGTCGGGATGGCGCAACGAAGTGAACTCCGTCATGCCGGGCGACTGCGATACGTCGGGCGGGAATGTCGCCTGACCGGGCAGCAGCTTCGCGTTGATCTGTACGTCGCCTGTGCTCATAAGCCGCAGCATCCTGATCCAGCCGTCATAGCGACGCCGCGCGTCCTCGACGTCATCCTTCGGTCGCAGCGTCTGCAGGCCGTACACTGCGATGTCGCAGCAGGCCCGCACGAGCAGCGTGGGAACCGGAACCGGTGTACCCAGATCGATGTCGACGAGCGGCAGCACATACCGCACGCACAGATACCCGTCGATCTCAGCCGACGCGTCATCGAGTGCCGCCTGCAGGCGCGTCATATCGACGGCCTGATTGGTCTCGTCGGTGAGACTGATCAGGTCGCGTTCCAGATACCGCGCCTGCACGTCGGCCGTTGTCGCATAGCTCATGGTCTGCCGGTCGGCTCCGCGTTACTGGGTGGTTGAGCCGGTGTCGTCACCGGCGTCGTCCGGCACGATCTCGTCGACTTGGACCTCCGAGACAGACAGCCACGGATCGGACTTCAGCTTCTCGATCTGTGCCTTCGAGAGATCAGCAACCGCGATGTCGGTGGCCTTGCGGCCGAACACGCGGCCGATCGCGCGGTAGCTGTCCCGCCCTGTCGTCGGAACGATGCGCAGGGCGGGGATTTTCTTCGTTGCCATGTATGGGCTCCGTGAGGTTTTCTCGCGCCGCTTACGGTGCGAGGTACGGCGCGACGAGCACCGTAGCGGTGTTGTAGTAGGGGTTGGTCGCACCGTTCGCGAGACGCTGCGTCTTGATGACCTCGAACGCGTCGTTCTCCAGTTGCGGCGGCACGATGAGCAGCGACGGGTTGACGTTGAGAGCCGCACCCGCGTCAGACTTGATGCTCATCATCGAAGCCCGCGCAGCGGCGTAGCTGGCTGTCGTTAGCGCCTGACCGCTGCGCTGTGCGAGCTGCCACAGACCGAAGCCCACGTTCAGACGTGCGTCGACGCCGAAGAGCAACTCCTTCGCCATGAAGTTCCGGATGTCCTCGGGACGGTTCAGCGCGACGAAGTCATAGTCCTTGCGGAACTGCACGATTACCGGTTTGATCGCACGCGTGTTGTCGATCAGATACCAGCCGGGGCCGGCGCCGCCCTGATCGTTCGACACGGACACTTCCTTGCCCTGCAGGCCGACCGGGTGATCGGCCGAGAAGAACGGCTGACCGTCGTAGCACAGCGCAGTCTCGCCCTGCTTGAGCAGCGCATAGGCGAGCTGGTCGGGATGGCGTTTCGAATCCTGCCCGAGCTGCGAGAAGAGCGGCTTGTACACGCCGTACTGGTCGTCGTCGATCGAGTCGCGCGACACGCCGACCGTGTTCTCGTACGACTTGTTCCGGATCGAGAATCCGTGAATCGTGAGGTTCTGGAGCACGCGATCGCCGAGCCATTCGCGGAACTGGGTGGTCTGGCCGAGCCACGGATACACCGACTCGGACGTGGTCGACTCGGTGCGCATCCCGAACGTCTCCCACTGCGTGGGCGTCTGCTCGAACCACTGCGAGAAGACCTGATTGAAGGCGAGTGTGAGCGCCTCGTAATTTGCCTGATTGAGTTCCATGCCTTCCTCTATCCAGTTACCGGTTCAGATTTCGATCCAGACGTCGCCGTTCGGCTCGACGTCACGCACGGTGCCAGCGCTCGCGGCTGCTGCCGCTGCCTTGCTCACTGTCGAGTCGTCGAGCGCGTGCGCGGCGGTGCCGATATCGGCGGCGGTGTAGTTGTTCGGCGCAGCGTCGTTCGAGAAGCGAAAACAGCCGCGCCGGACCTTGACCGTGGTCGACCCGTCCGCGAGGCCGGCTGTATTCAGGCGCTGCTCGACGACGCCCGCGACGCGCTGCGTTGCCGCGCCCGTGCACGGTTCGACGAGACCGGTGGCGGTGTCGATCGCGGCAAGCGCGCCGACGTAGAACAGCGCGTTGCCTTTGGCCGCGTAGCTGAAGGTGACCGCTTCACGACGTACGGTGTCGCGATCGGAGGTTGCTGCCGTCATGGATGACTCCCTTCGGTTGCATTGAAATGGGCACGGCCCGATGCCGTGATGGATACGCTGCCGGGACTTGCCTGTTTGACGAGGCTGGTTTCCTTCAGGTCTGCGAGTACGGCCGCGACGTCGCAGCCCGCGTGCTCTGCGAGCGTCGAGACGCTCACGCTGGGGTTGCCTGGCGTATCGAGAAACGCGAGGTACAGCGCTTCCAGTACAGCCTGACAGGCGAGCCGGTGCGCCTCGATCCGTGCGTTCGGCATGTCAGCCTCCAAGACCCAACGCCTTCGCGTACTTCACGGGGTCGAGCCCCATGCGTTTCGCGATCGCAGTCTGGTCGGCGGACAATGCGGCGGTGCCGACGTCGCTACCGGCTGGCGGGGTGCCGCGCGACTGCATGCCGGCGAGTGCCGGCATCGGCTGCGCGACCTTCAGGTACGTCGAGAGCGCTGCGAGCGGCTGGGTCTCCCAGTACGCTTTCGTCGCGGGCAGGATGCGGCCGTCCGCGAGACCGGCGTCGAGCTGCTCGTTGCGCTCGCGGTCTTCGTGCTGGCGAGAGAGCTCGGCCACGCGGTTCTGCATGGCGGCGAACTGGTCCATCGGCACAAACTTCGCCGGGTCGGGTTGTCCCGTGCCGGGTTGTGCACTTGCTGCAGCGAGTGCAGTCCTCGTCGTCGACAGCTCGCTGCCGAGCGCGTGCAGATGTGCCGTGAGCGAGAAGCCGGTCGCGGCGGTTGCCGTCTCGCCGATCATTTCCTTCAGCTTGTCGAGCTGCGCCGAGATGTCCTCGGCCGTGGCGGTCACCGGAAGGTTGAGCATCCAGCGCAGGCGTTCGAGCAGTTCATCCATCGAATTCTCCGGAAGAGGTTGAGACGAGAGTGCGGCGATCGCGCTCGCGGCAACGGCATCCATGCCGTCGATCGCTGGTGTGTTGGTGAGCGCGATGTTGAAAAGCGAAAGCACGTTGCCGCTCTGTTTGTCGTACGTGAAGAGCGGCGACGTGTAGCGGTATTCGCGCGACTCGATCATCTGTCGCGCGGCCGGCGTCCACTCAATGCCGGTTGCCCATACGGCGCCGTCGCGAATCTCGATGGTGTGAAACCACCCGGCTGCCGGTGCGGGCTTGCCGTTCTCGACCGCGCGCAGTGTCTGGTGTTCGTAGTCGAAGCTCGTGTCCGTGCCACGCGAAGCGGCGGTCGCGGCCATGCGTGCGGCGATCTCGGGCGTCACGCGCCAGGCGCCGACGTCAGCGGGCCGGCCATCGTTCGCGCGGAACGTACCCAGCGGGAAAATCTGTGCACGTCCGGCGAGCGCCGCGTCGACATCGATCGCGCAGGCGGCAAAGCCGATGTTCGGCTGGGAGCGGGAAGAAGCGGCACGGGTGTTCATGCTGCCCATTCTGGCGAGCACGTTCCCGTTACCGGCATTAAAGGAATTTAGTTATTGATGGCGGGTGTCGCGAACCACGATGAAGGTTCTGCAATTCGCCAAAGAGGGTGCAGGAGGAGCGATGGAACAGCCGCTGGCAGGTCGCGGTGCATTTGAAGCGAGAGGACGCAGGGCGCAGTCTCAGGGTATCCCATGCGTGATCGTTCACGCAATCGGACGTGACTGGCCTCAGTGGGCTCGCGATGCCTGGATTTCAGGCTACGTGCGCAATGCGCCGTTCCATCTCGTCGAGAGTGGACTACGAAAGGCCGTGCGGGTGCCCGTTAAACGCGTTACGTCGGGCGCTTCGCCTGAGGTCGCGGCAACGGGTGCAGCAACTCCTTCCGCAGCCCTCTGAAGCGCTAAAGCAGATTTCCCTCAATTAACGTTTCTGGAGCAGGTCATGAAACCCTCGAAGCTTTTTCACTTTCTTCTGGCGGCAGCGTTGCCGATGTACATGGCCGATGATTCGCTGGCGGTGTCGGGCAGTGCTGCCGATCCCTCGAACCCGACCGATACGATGCAGGAGGTTGGCACGTCCGACACGGGGGAAGCTGGAGCCCAGCAGATCCTTTCGGCTACTGGCAGCGATGCGACGGCTGCGGTCGCGAACAGCACGTCGATGACCTTGACGGGCTCGGCCTCTGTAGTTGGTGTAACGACGACGAATGGTGATGTGGGGGAGCAGTCTTCGCCGCCCTTGTCTGGGGACGATGGTTCGGCTGATGCGGGAAACGGTGGCGGCGTTGCGTCGACTGCGGCCGACGCGTCCGCAAGCAACACCTCATCGTCTGCAGCGAGTGCATCGCCCGTCGACGGCACGTCGGGCACCGCAGGCGATCCCGGCGCCGACGTGCATCCGCACGCTGAAGCAACAGGCATCGTGTCGCGTCTGCGCACTGCGGTACAGAGTGCCGAAGCGGAAGTCGCCACCGCGCTCGAAGCTGAGTTCGCGCGACTCGAACAGTTGATCGAACTGCTCAAGCACCTGTAACGCGAGATCGTACATACCGGGTCGGCCGCGGACGCGCTGCGTTCCGCGGCCGTTGTCATTTGAAATCAGACATCCACGAAGCGCGGCAACCAGCCGTTCGATATCAATCGCGCTTCGATGTTGTGAGCGATCTCCAGGTGTGCGGGGTTATCGATCGAGAACACGTCGTCTGCGACGCTGATGATGATGGTGCCCAGCTGCTTGCCATCGGCGCCATGTACGGCAACCAGCTCGCCCGCTTCGGGTACATCTTTCGTCTTTAGTGCTCTCGCCAGATACAGCATCCAGCCCGCGCCTGGTTTGTCGGGAAAAGCCTGACGGTCGAAGTAACCATACGGTGCGACCGTCACGTATGACGCTGAGGTTGATGAAGCCAGTTCAGCGACGACATCAACCATACCTGCCTTCGCCAACGTCGACTCATCATTGAAGTCGATCTTGATCTCCTTCGGCGAATCGGCAGTGGAAATCAGATACTCCATCGATACAGACGCTTCGTCATCGTCGTTCCCGTCCCAAATGGAGACGTAATGGGCACGATCCCATGAGCCTGCGAACTCGGCCTGCAAAATAGATAACGCGTCGTCGGTAGGCGTCCAGTCGATGTCGAATACCTTATGCTGACGGGCCTCATCAAGTGTGTTGCCTGTGAGGTACCACGCTTTGAGACTGGGAACATGACCGTTAAGAACTCTCGCGATCTCGCCCAATTGCACGAGGCAGTCGACCAGCTTCCTCGGCGTCACATCAGGTGCCCGAAAAACAGTCAGGATTTCCATAGCTATCCAGTGGTGATTGACAGAACTCCCCTGCGCGCGAGGAACGATCTGAAATATGCATGGGTCAGCGGCGTCTGGAAGTAATACATCAGGCGCGTCGGCGGGTTGGCTTTGACAAGCGTTGCCCGAACTTCGATCTGTTCCTGAATGGTGACAAGCCCCGAGAACCATCTGTATGGCTTACCAGTTTTCGGATTGAAGAACTGATCGTAGTCTCCTTTGGCTTCCTGTAGCAGGCATTCCTCTGCATGAAAACCATCGAAGTCGACGCCAAGCCACTCCCATTCGTCGCTCCACTCGCACGCCTCAGTGTCGAATGCATATCCTGTGATGCGCGCCTGGTATTGGTACGCTGGCCAGTTCACGCCATGCCTCACGCGCAACTTCCGACCGGTTTGCTCAGGCGGACACTGATCGCATTTCTTCGTCGAGTTCGGGAGTGCACGCGGCACCGCCTCGGCTTTCGATTTCGAATCGCTCGCCGGTTTTGTCGTGTCTCCCGCGAGACTACCCGTTCCGGCTACTGCTGCTCCGCCCAGCAACGCGGTTCCAATAGTCGACAAGGCGGGACCCAATTCCACCGCTGCGCCCGCCAAGAGGGGAATCAGTGCTCCGGCCATGTGTCATGCCTCCTTTCAAACTATCTGGATGCTGAGAGCGCCACACTACCTCTCGCACGTAATCTTCGAACCGCTCATCTGGTGTACCCGCAGGCATCGTTATCCACCTTCGGAATGCGGGCTTCCGATAGAAGTCCGGCGCATATGCCTCGATCTTCAGAAACTGCGCCAGGTGTGTGCTCTCGGAAATTCCGAGCTCACGTGCGGCCTGGAACGCACGCCACAACCGCTGCGATAGCGCGGGATCAGCTCCCACGCGTGGATCGGCCTGCACAATATCGCGCTGGACGTCCGAGACGAAGTTACGGCCCTCGCCTTCGGCAAGACCGGCGAGCATGTTTTCAGTGAGCTCAAGCATTGGGGTGCACCTTCATCGCCTGACCGTCGAATTCCAGCCACCAGTCGAAAGTCGGAAAGAAGAAATCGAGGCGCTCACTGACGCCCAGGAGTGGCGCGAGATGTCGCATCACGCGTGTATCGTAGTAGCGCAGTAACGCTGTGCGCCCATCAGGCAATCGCGTATCGAGCCGTTCCTTCAATTCGGAAGCGAGATGGTTCATCGCATAAGCGCTGATCAACCAGTTCACGCCTTCAGGACCACTCGCCAGTCTGGCAAGTGCATCACGCGCCTCTGGCCCGAGATATTCATATGCGACGAGCCACGGCCCGGCGTCGGCCAGCGACGCGTCACGCGTGCCGTCGAACAACGCGATCGCACCGGACGGGTGACGCTCCAGCATGGGGGCATCCTCAAGCTCGGCGTAATGCAGGCCATCGAACAGGGCGTACAGATGAATCGGAATGGATATCTCTGACTGTCGTGCTGAGAAGTACGATTCGAGCACCATGGTCGTTATCCTCGAGCAATCATCGCCGCACCGTTGCGAGCCGCTGCGATCAGGCAGGACAAGCATAACGTCGACGAGGGTTCCGGCATCAACGAGGCGATTTCCAGCGGGCCGCCATTCTCGCTGAATCCCAGACCCGCAAGCTCGTGCGATTCATACTTCTCAAACATCGTGTCCTGCGACGCGATCATTGTCGGCGGCGTCGGACAGGCACATTCGCAAACGTCACCTTCGAACGCCGGCACCTTGTCCATCATCGTGCCGGGCCATCGCGGTCCACGTGCGGCGATCCTGCCTGTTGTCTTGCACACAGGGCAGGTGACGGTCGCGCCCACATATGTCAGCTCGCGGTCATAGCAATACGTCTTCTCGATACCGTTGACCACGACACCACCAGCCGATGAACGGTCTCCAATACGTAGAAAATTTCGCTGCATGATGCCTCCCTCGTTCAACTGCTATCGTGCCGCGCGCCACTTCGGTGGCTTGCCAGCATCGCCGGCAACGCACTCGCTAAGACCGCCCTTGTCGTTATGAACGGTCGAGCCGATGGGATAGGGCTTCGTGCGCCCCTGACATGTGCCTGCAGCAGACGGCGAATCCGTTGCTGTCACTAGGGGCGAAGCGGCGCTGACGTTCAACGGACTCGAATTGGCGTGCTGGATTTTATAAACGTACCCAAGGCCAACAAGTACGAACACTGCGGCGACGGCTGCAAATAACAGGCGATGCCGTAAGCCCCTCTGTTTTACGGGTACAGGCGATGGAGTCCGGTGATCGGCTTTGACCTGATCAAGCTCTTCCGTGAGATCGGCAATACGTTCTTTCAGCGACGTGATGACCGCATTGAGCTGATCTGAATTTCGCAGATCGACGACCTTATCGCCTCCCTCTGCGGCCTTAGCCTTGTGTTCCTCAATCTCGAAGAGAAGATCGTAGACCTTGTTGGCACGCAAAAAGTGTTTGGCCCGCATGACATCCTGGCTGATGACGCCAAGAATCTCGATGACCTCCCGGCGGCTCTTCCATTTCGGCAACCCGTATTTTGTTTCGAGTATGCCGGCACGTCGGCTCAGCTGCTGCTTTCTATCGTCGTCTAAGGGTTCGTCTCCCTCTGCATGGTGAAAGTTATTGATCTGCGTGAAATCGTGGCCCGCCACGTTGCCGGTAACGTCACCGGTATTCGCAGCCGACGACTGATCGGCAATGTGCGCTGTCTTGGCCTGGACAGCTTGTCCCGTAGGTTGTGTGAATTCTTGTTTCATGACGAGTGTTCCTACACTTTCTTTTTCCGTTCCTTCGAGAAAAAGCTAAGACCGGTTTGAGAGAGGCCCCCCTCGACGTTGAGCTGTTGCCCAACAGGGGCCTTGAATACCTGCTTTTGCTTCGAGCCGCTCTTTGACGGCTTTCCTCCTGCTGTAAGCGCTCCAATCGCTGCAACCTTAACTTCCAACGGAGCAGATCGGTAGAGCGCGAGCAACTCACGCTCGTCTTCCGTGGTGGTCGGTGCGAATCCAGATCCAGTTAGCAACCAGGCAGGGTCCGCATCGAACTCCTGCCAAAGCCCCACCAGCGCACGGGTGTCTGGCAATCGCTCTCCACGCTCCCACGTTCCTACCGTCTTGCGATCAACGCCGAGCTTTGCCGCGAAATCTGCCTGCGACAGATTTCCGCGCAAAGACTCGATGCGTTGTCCGATAGCCTCTAGATCCACCTGAAAAGACACCTAAACACCCCTTGACTATGGGAGATTGATCTCCCATACTTAACGCAAGCTATCACCTTAAGGAATTAACAAAAACCGTTCGTGCGGTTTTTGTCCCTGACCATGCACCCCGCCGATATCTCAGCCCAGCTTCGCAAGGCCGGCCACTCGCAAGCACGTATTGCTCGCGAGCTTGGTGTTTCCGAAACTGCCGTCCATCACGTCGTCTACGGTCGATCGAAATCCTGTCGAATCGCACGCCGTATCTGCGAACGCTCTGGGCTCGATCCCGAAACTGCGTGGCCGGGCCGCTATCCCGAGTTCCAGCTGAATCCGATCGGCCACGCGGAGGCAGCGTGATGCGTGATGCATGCATCCACGGTTTCCCCGTCAACGCTCCGCTGATCGGCGACTCCGCGCGTCATCAAGACGATCAGCCAGTTCGCATACGACGCCTCCGCTTGTCCAGTAATGCGGTGCGTTCCTTTGCCGGTCCAAGCCCCATCGGTGCAATGCGCCGGAAAACCTGGGGCCATCGATCACGCCTTCAATTTCGAGCTCCGCGATGAGATGCAGCAGCGTGTGTCCGATGCCATCAATGCGGGCCGACAGGCTGGTCAGATCGTCTTCGGTCATGTTCACAGTTCCTGCACTGGTTGCGATGACCGCATTTTCATCCCGTGCAAGTCGATTCTACCGTTTCGAATCAGAAATTTGTTTGGAAACGAAGCGAAAGGAGGTCTTCCAATGAGTCGCCGTAACTGGAATCGCATAGTTCCTACGTCACTGCCCCAGGCGTTCCGGCTCGGCAAGGACTATGCATCTGAGAAACGCAACCTGTCGGTCGAGCGGATCGCCGAGTTGATGGCGATCACCGACGACTCGCTATACAAGTACCAGGCGACGGGCCGCATGCCGGCCACGTTGATCCCCGTCTACGAAAACGTCTGCGGCGTCAATTTCGTATCGCGCTATCTCGCGGCGTCGAGCGGCAATCTCGTAATTCCCGTTCCGACCGGACGCACCGTCGCGCCCGTCGACGTCCGGGAACTGCAGACAGTGCTTAACGATGCTGTCGGCGCGATCCTCGATTTCGCAGTCGGTCGCCGCCAGGCCGACGAGACCCTCGCCGCAATTCATGCCGGCATGTGCGCGCTCGCCTGGCATCACGGCAATGTCGAACGTGCTGACCAACCCGATCTGGAGTTCACATGCAAGGAGTAACGGAAAAGCAGGACCGCCTGTCCACACGTCGCGCGATTCGCGCCATCTGGATTCTTCAGGGCCATGTCGTCGACGGCCTGCGCCTGAAAGCGATCGCAGAGCAACTCGCCACGAGCATGCCTAACGCGCTGCGCGATCTTGAGACGCTTGCGGAGGAAGGTGTTGCCGAGCGCATTCCCGGTCGCGAGGAGTGCTGGCGTCTCACGCCGAAGATCGTGCAGGTCTCGCGCGCGACGGCAGAGGAATTCGGACGGCACCGCGCGGCGATCGAAACTTTTGAGCAACGCTACAACCGGGAGTGACTGATATGGCTACACGCAAAAAAGCAATCACAAGTCGCGCCGATGCAACTGCGATCGTACAGGCCGAAGCACACATGAACATCGTGCAGCGGGAAGACGACGCACAGATCGCGCTGGCGCTGGAGAAGTACGGTTTCAAGGATTACACATTGGGACGCCTCGTTGCAGAAGGTTCCCTGCGTGCGAAACGATTCGTGGAAGACATCCTTGAGCTGGGCCGCATCGTCCTGACCTGTCGCGAACTGCCGCGCGGCATGTATGGCCACGCAATTGCGCAGATGGGCATCTCGCCCGACACCGCACGTCGCGTAGCCGGTGTCGCGCTCAAGTTCTGGAACAAGGAGCACCTGAAGCCACTGCTGTCACTGGATACCAGCAAGATCTACGAACTTGCTTTGCTCGACGACGCATCTCTCGACGCCATCGTAGAGGACGGTGCGATGCTCGACGAGTGCGACCGCATGTCGGTGTCCGAGCTGCGCGCTGCGTTTCGCGAATCACGCGCACAGATCGAAGCCAAGGACGCCGTCGCCGGTGAGAACCAGAAGACGATCCAGAAGCTGAAGGAGAAGCTCTCGCGATCGAAGCCGACACCGGAGTTCCTCGCGCAGGAAAATCTCGAAGAGCTTGGTAAGGAATCGGTGCAGTGTGTCGCGCGGATCTCGGCGGGCATGCGTGCGGCGCTTGGGACGGCGATGGCATCGATTGACACACATGGTGCCGACCGACACCTGGTCGAACAGTCGTGTGCGTCGGCGATCGGCAATATCTTTGCCGCGCTGCGCAGCCTCGCGGCCGATTTCGACATCACACCGCAGACGGCCGGCGTCAACATGAGCATCGAGGCCGACCCGAGCTGGGCGCATGTGAAGGCGACGATCTCGGACGGAAAGGCGAACGGGAACGGTCGTGGAAAACGCAACGCCTGAGGCCATCATGCCACCGAGCCCTCAGCAACAGGCGATCATTGCCGACTTCGCGCAGCGCATCGAGCTGGCGCCACGCGGCGGCAAGCGTGATCTCGTTCTCGCGCTCGCTACCGAACTGTGTGTGTCCCGGCCAACAGCGTACCGGTATCTCGATGCGCATGTCGTACGCGACCGTCAGCGTCGCAACGATGCAGGCACGCTTGCCCTCACGCGCGATGAGGCGCTAACCGTGTCGGCTGCGTTGATGGAGACGTTGAGCGGCCACGGCAAGCAGCGTGGCAAACTCACTGACCTCGTTGCGCAGCTGCGCACGGCTGGCCTGATCCGTGCCGAGCGCATCGATGCCGCGACGGGTGAGCTGGTCCTGCTCTCCGACTCCAGCATCGCACGTGCATTGCGAGCCTATCAGCTACATCCCGAGCAACTGCGCACGCCGACGCCGCACGTGCGCCTGTCCAGCCCGTATCCGAACTATTGCTGGCAGGTCGACGCGTCGATATGCGTCGTGTACTACCTGCCCGAAGGCGGTGTCGGGCTGTACGAACTGAAGGACGGTGTGCACTACAAGAACAAGCCTGAGAACCTGAAGGCCATCGAGGCGTTCCGCGTGATCCGCTATGTCGCTACCGACCACTGTTCGGACACGATTCGCTGGCGCTATTACCCGCACGCCGAGTCCGGCCAGCATACCGTGCGCTTTCTCGCATGGGCGATGGCGCAAAAGAAGGGCGATCCGTTCCACGGCGCGCCGCTCTACCTGATGGTCGATCCGGGCGCGACCGCAGCGAACCTCGTGAAGCGCTTCTGCAAGCGTCTGGAGATCGAACTGATCGTCAACAGGCCCGGTAACGCGCGGGCCAAGGGTAGCGTCGAGAAGGGACAGGACATCGTCGAAACGAAGTTCGAATCGGGCCTGAAATTCGTGCGCAACGAAGTGCGTTCGTTCGACGATCTCAACCACCTCGCCGATGTCTACCAGGCACATTTCAACTCGACGCGCGAACACTCGCGGCACGGTCTTGCCCGCTACGCGAAATGGATGGAGATCACGCCGGACCAGCTGCGTGTGACACCTGACGAAAACACGCTGCTCTCGCTCGCGACGAGCGAGCCGGAGAAGCGCCGTGTCGAGGGCGACATGACGGTGCGCTTCAGGAACCGCAGCTGGAACGTGATCGACGTGCCCGGTGTCACGCGCGGCGCATGGTTGAACGTGCACTGGCATCCGTTCCAGCGTGATACCGCGATGGCGGTGTTCGAGGACGCGGATGGCAGCGAAGTGCATATGCCGCTGCCGGAGATCCGCCGCGATCAGCACGGCTTCCCCGAGACCGCGATCCAGATCGGTACCGGTTACCACGCGCTCGCCGACACAGCACTCGAAACCAACCGCAAGGAAGTGCTCAAACGCTCCGCTGGCGAAGCGCGCATCACGGAGGCCGAAGCCGTGCGCAAGGGGCCGGGCTACGTGCCCCTCGGCGGGCAGTTCGATCCGTACAAGGCTGCGAAAGAAACGCCCGCGCCGACGTGGTTGCCACGTGCCGGCACGCGACTCGATGTCGACGTACCCGTTGTCGAAGCCCGCAGGCTGAGCGCCACGCAGGCTGCACTGCGGCTGCAGCAGCAGATCGGCGATGCATGGAAACCGGAGTACTTCGAATGGCTCTCGCGTCGCTATCCGGACGGCGTCGGCGAGGATCAGATCGCGCGCCTTGCCGACCAGTGGAATCCCGACCAGCCCACCAGACAGGAAGCAGCATGCTGAAACTCAACAGTGTCATCGACGACTACGGCCTGCGACGCGGCGACGTCGCGCGCGTCAGTGGCTTTTCGCGCACCGCGATCAGTCTGCTTGCCAATCACGCAACCTATCCGGCGCGTGTTGAGCGCGCAGCCGCCGAAGCGGCGGTTCGCGACGCACTCGTGTCCCTCGGCGTTCCGAAAACCGAGGCTGCCAGTGCGTTCGCACCGCACAAGAAAAAGGCGAAGACCCGCGCCAACGGGACTTCGCCGGTATCCCCCTCCCAACCCACAGATGAAAGCGAGGACCACCACATGTTAATACGGAAAGTCTCCCTCACACCGAACACGCTTGAGTTCTTCCGTCTCGGCCGTGATCCGTTCATGCCGCCCACCACGCGCAGCGAAGCCTTCATGGGTCGCGCGTTGCGCGTCGGCTACGAGCACATGATCACGAAGGCACGTTACGGTGGCTTCCTCGCGTTGATCGGCGAGTCCGGGGCCGGCAAGACGACGCTGAAAGACCTGCTGATCGAGGAACTGGCCGAGCGCGCCGAGGTGATCGTGATCGAGCCGTCCGTCATCGGCATGGAGGCGAACGATAACGCCGGCAAGACACTGAAGGCCACGCACATCGCCGAGGCGATCATGCGCGAGGTCGCGCCGTACGAGAAGCAGAAGCGTTCGCTGGAAGCGCGCAACATCCAGATCCGCGACGCGCTCGCGCGTGGCGTGAAAGACAACCCGAAGCGTCGCTACCTGCTGCTGATTGAAGAGGCGCATCGTCTGCCGGTGCCGACACTGCGGCACCTCAAGGGCTTCTACGAACTGAAGGCTGGCAGTCGCCAGCTACTGTCGATCCTGTTGCTCGGACAGCCGGAACTGGCACGCCGTCTCTCGCCGTTCGACATGGAAATCCGTGAGGTATGGCAGCGCTGCGAGATCGTGCGGCTCGAACCGCTCGACCGGCAGTTGCCGGACTACCTGAAGCACCGCCTCGGCAACGCCGCATCGGCCTTCGGTGCCGACGCAATCGACGCGCTCACTGCGCGGCTGACCCCGAAAGACCAGCCGCGTTCCTACCTGTATCCGCTTGCTGTCGACAACTGGTCGGCTGCAGCGATGAACCTCGCGGCGAAGATCGGCGCGCGCAAGATCGGCGCCGACACGATCGACGCGGCGTACCTCGAACTGGAGCGCGAATACCGCGCCTACTGAACCGGAGCCTTCATGCAACCTCAACTCAGACTGGTGGACGGCAGCATGGCGAAGCGACCGCATTGCGCACCGCTCGTCGAATCGATCGAGCCTCGCGTGCTGACCGGGAGCTTCACCGACAAGCTTGCGCTGGTCACGCGTGCCGAGCGCGAGTTGCGTTCGATCGGTATCCGCGTGCTCAGCGTGTCGTGGGACGAACCCGCCCTGCGCATCGAGCGCGATATGGCCGTGTCGCTGAAGCCCTTGCTCGACCGCATGCTGAAACTCAATTTTCGGGTCTGCAACGAAGACGGCTATGACGTCTGGGGGCACTTCTGCAACGTCGTCGTGTGCTGGAGCCAGCCGTTGTCCGCGCACCTGCCGGAGATCGTCGTGCCCGCTGTTCCACTCACCACCAGGGAGCAATGAATGTCAATGATCCAGGGGCCGACAATGGCCAATCCCGAAGCGTTCGATACAGTCGCAGACCTGCGCCGTGAACTGCACAAAGCAAACGATGCACTGTTCGGACAGTTCTTCGAGCTGGCGCGTTTCAACGATCTGGCAATCCAGATGACCGGCCTGATCAACGCCGTGCTGCTCGCTCACCTGCAGGGGAACAGCGACACGATCGGCCAGCTGCTGAACGAGTATCTGGCCACGCGTGAGCAGCTGCGCGAGAAGCTCCAGGAGCGTATCGAGAGCGATCGCATCCGCCACATGCATTAACACCTACGAGGATTTCACACCATGAGCAAGACAGAAACCATCCCGGCCGGCTACGTGAGGGACGCACGTGGCCGGCTCGTACCGCAGTCGATGGTGAAACCCATCGACCAGCTGCGCGATCAGACCATCGTGTCTCTCGTCGATCAGGCGAAGCAGCTGCAGGGGCGGCTCGCCGAGTTCAAGGCGCGCGCGTTCACCGACATCCAGGCGTTCGTCGAAGCCAGCAATGAACAGTACGGTGTCAGGGTCGGCGGCAGCAAGGGAAACATCTCGCTGATCTCCTTCAACGGTCGGTACAAGGTCGTGCGGCAGATCGCCGAACACATCCAGTTCGGCGAGCAGCTGCAGGCGGCGAAGGAGCTGATCGATGAATGCATCCGGTCGTGGACGGAAGGTTCGGACGACAAGGTCAAGGCACTGATCAACGAAGCGTTCCAGGTCGACAAGGAAGGCAATGTGAATACCGGCCGCGTGCTCGGCCTGCGCCGTCTGGCAATCGATGACGCGAGCTGGAATACCGCGATGCGCGCGATCGTTGACAGCATCCGCGTGACGGGCAGCAAGCCGTACATCCGTCTCTACGAGCGAGTGGGTGACGGCGAAGAGTACATGCCGATCAGTCTTGATCTCGCAGCCATCTAGATCCGGAGGAATGATGCGGGAGCTTTACCGTCGTGTCGTCGATTTCTGGCCGGTCCACGCGCATGCATGGGACGCAATCGACGAATGCAGCCGCCTGTCAGCGAGCGTCGCGGTGTCCCTGCTGCGCGGCCGCAGTTCGGGTGCAGGTCTGGCCGCTGCGATCGCCGACATGGAGGTGATCTGCGAGCGGCTTCGGATGATCGTCGGCGACGGTCTGGTGGATATCGAGAAGGTCGAGTCGCTGCAGCGTCTGCAGGGCCGTCTCGTTCAGGAAGAGCAACGGGTGGCTGCACTCGGTGAGCAATCCGGGGACGCGCCGTGATCAACCACATCATCATTATGGTGGGCGTCGTGTTCCTGCTCGTGCTGTGCTGGCGGGATCTGCGACGCTTCTTCAGGAGGCGGCGGTGATCGCGAAGTCGACCCTCGCAAAGATTCATGTCGCGAAGAAGCAGCTCGCGATGGACGAAGACAGCTATCGCGCGATGTTGCGCTCGGTCGGCGGCGTCGGGTCATCGCGTGATCTGACGCCGCTCGCGGCCTCGCGCGTGCTCCGTCATCTGGAGCGCTCCGGCTTCAAGCCGACCGGCAAAGCGGCCACTGGCGATCGACCCGCTGCAGACGATCCGCAGAGCAGCAAGATACGCGCACTCTGGCTTGACCTGCACGCGCGCGGCGTCGTGCGCAATTCGTCCGAGGCCGCGCTATGCGCGTACGTCAAACGGCAGACCGGTGTCGACACGCTTCAATGGCTCACGGCCGAGCAGGCCAGCCGGGTGATCGAAGCGATGAAGAAGTGGGTTGAACGCACCTGAAAGGGGTTTCGTATGACAGTCGCAGACCTGATCGAAGCGCTGAAATGCATGCCCGCGCATGCACCGGTCCTCGTCGAGCACGTCGAGTTCTCCCTCACCGACGATCCTGTTGTCGACGGGTTGCCGCTCACGCGTGCTCACGCTTGCGTCACCGGCATCGGTATGAAACACAATCACGTGATCCTCGACGCGACAGGAGGTATGCTGTGATGCACCTGGAGCCCATGCGCTTTCCGCCTGATTACCCCGAGCTGCTCGAACACATCGGGCAACTCGTCTATCGCGATCTCTGCGAACGTGGTGTCCATCCGGGAATAGCTGCCGACATGGCGCTGCTGGTTGGCGATTCGATCTGCACGGAGTTCGGTGGCACGCAGATCTACGTTCCGCGCGCGCTCACGTACAGGCTGTCGCAACGCGACGCGGAGATATTCCGCGAGTTCCGGGGCGACAATTTCCCGCAGCTCGCGCGCAAGTACGGGCTGTCCGAAATGCAGCTGCGCAACATCGTGCGCAAGGCCATCGAGATCGAGCGTCGACGGAGCCAGCCCGCGCTCTTCTGAGGCACGCTGCAACAGCGTGTCTTGATTCAACCGCTTTAATTACGTCCGGGCGTTGCCGTCCCCCAACATGACGGCATCCCCATTCACGCCCACGCGCGCGCCCGGACTATGCCCTCCTTCCCGTTCCGCGTTCACCTGACCGACAACTGGCGCCATCCGCTGCGCCTGACATCACTGCACCTGTCCGCGACGATGGCGCTCCTGTTCGGCGCTGGCCCGATCCTCGCGCAAACGTGGCGCGAGATTCCCGATGAGTGGAAGGCGTTGTTACCGTCGGGCTGGGCACACTGGATCGCGACTGGCGGCTTCGTGCTGATCATGGGCGGTCACTTCCTCCAGCTCTCACGAGCCGTGAAGACCGAGGCGCAGGCACAGGGAGACGGGAATGCTGCTCAGTGACATTCTCCGCGCCATCACATCGCTTTTCCGGCATGCGGCTGTTCCCGCTGTGGCGCCGGCATCAGGGTCCGCAACGATGCCCGCTGCAACGCCCGCGACGTTGTCGGCACCACCTGCGACACCCGCCCCGCAGACGCAGCGCGCAGCAGCCCCTCCAGTGGTTCCGGTGGTTCCCGTGAACGCGGAGCCCGCACTCGCACCCTGGCTTTCCCTCTGCCTGCCGCTTACCCGGCATTTCGAGTCATGCCAGCTGATCGCCTACTGTGATCCGGCGTCGCCCCGAGGCCAGGCCATGACACAGAGCGGCCTGTGGTCTGCGTACCTCGCCGATCGTTCGATCGGTGACCGGGCGGCCTATGCGTCGCTCGACGCGTCACCCTGGACCTGTGGCTGGGGCTCGACGGGCAACGACGTCACCCGTAACACCACCTGGACCCAGGCGCAGGCGGACGCGCGTCTGGTCAGCCAACTGCTGCTGGCTGGTGCCGCCGTTGACCGTCACGTCACTGTCGACATCACATCCGCGCAAAAGGCGGCGCTTGCCGATTTCGTGTTCAACGAGGGGGAAGGTCACTTCGCCTCGTCGACATTGCTGCACAGGCTGAACGCGAGTGACTTCGCCGGCGCGGCCAGTGAGTTCGTGCGATGGAATCTCGCGAACGGCAAGGTTCTCGATGGACTCAGCAAGCGGCGCGCAGCCGATCAACAACTCTTTACGGTGGGCTCATGGAACCCGTGACAGCAGAACCGGTGACGCCCCCGTGCCCGACCTGTAGCACGCCACTCGACCTTGTTACCGCAGATCCGGTGAGCGGGCGAGTCATCTACTACTGCCCGACCTGCGGGCAGAACTACACCCAGAGGTTGAAAACATCATGATGACCCTCATCAGTTTCGTCGCCGCACACTTTGGCACACTGCTCACCGTGTTCGGTGGCTTCGCGGCAGCCGCGCTCGTATGGTTTCACGGCCGCTCGACCGGTGTTAAGTCGCAGCAGCCGGTCATACAGGCTGCGCAGGCACAGGCAGCAGCCGCGCAGACGCAAACCGTCGACGCACTGGCCGATGCCCGCGCCAGCGCGACTGCGGTCGATGCAGTGAAGATCGAAGCGGCAGCGGAACAGTCGGCTGCCGCGCTTCCAGCCGACCAGCTCGACGCGCAGCTCGACAAGCTCGGCGCACTGCGCAAGGACTGATCATGCTGCGCGCAATCACGCTTTCCGCTGTTCTCTACGCATCGTTGCTGGCCGGCTGCGCCGCGTCCTGTCCGGTGCCTCCGCCACCGGTGCCGCACGTTGTCGATACCGGGTGCGACTGGGTGCCGGCCCTCTCCGCATCGACGAACGATACGGCCGAGACGAAGCGCAAGATCATCGCCTACGAAGCCGCACGGCAGGAGAAATGCCGTCAACACCACAACGCACGCGCCAGTACGACGGGGGGATGAATTGATCGAAGCCAGCGGCACCGACTATGTATTCCTGTTCGAAGTGTTTCACTTCGTGTTCGACACGGCAGTTGCACTCTACGTTTATCTCGCCAACAAGAACAAGGCGACCAACGAGCGTATCGACCGCATCACGCGCGGTGTCGACGAGCGCTTCGGCGCACACTCCGACCGGCTTGCACGGCTCGAAGAGGCCGCCGAATTCCTGCCGACGCACAATGATCTCGGCGATCTCCATACGCGCATCAACAGCATGTCCGACAACGTGTCGTCGATGGCCGGCGAGATGAAGGGCATGCGGAACACGCTCCAGCTGATCCAGCAGCATCTGATGAAGGGGAGCGCGCAGTCATGAGCTACGCTGAAATCGTACAGGCCGACCGGCGCCTGATGATCCTGCGCGCACTCGCCGTGACGAGTGGCTATGGTGCCAACCGCACGCTGATCCAGCGCTTTCTCGACAGCGAAGGCCACATCGTTTCGCGCGATCTGGTTGATGCGGATATCGCGTGGCTTGCCGAGATCGGTCTCGTTACGCTGCACGACGACGCGGTGCTGCTCACCGCACGCGGCGGTGACGTGGCGGCCGGACGCACGAGCGTGCCGGGCGTGCGTCGTCCGCAGCCGGGGGAATGACGTGCCGCGCCGATCGAAGATCGAAACGCTGCCGAAGGCCGTCAAGGAATGGCTCGACCGGCAGCTGGTTGAGCGTAACTTCTCCGACTATCGTGGTGTCGTCAGCGAGCTGAACACCGCGCTCGAACAGTACGGTCTGCAGGTCAGCAAGACCGGACTGCACCGTTACGCGCAGTCGTTCGAGGAGCGCATCAAGTCCCTCAAGCTCGTCACCGAACAGGCGCGTGCTGTCGTCGCGGCATCGCCGGATGACGACGGTGCGGTCAACGATGCGCTCGTGCGGCTCACGCAGGAAAAGATGTTCGGCATTCTGATGGAGATTAATGTCGATCCGGACACGGTCGACCTCGCCAAGCTCGCGCGCGCCGTTGCCGAGCTCGGCAAGGCATCGGTCCTGCAGAAACGCTGGCAGATCGAGGCGCGACGCCAGGCATTCGAAGAGGCCGCGAAGGAAGCCGGCGCCGCTGGCAAGAGCATGGGCCTGACCGACGAAGCGGTCGACCAGATCCAGAAGCGCATTCTCGGCGTGTCCTGACCGGTCATGGCCGTTCTTCTTCCCTATCAGCAGGCATGGGTGAGTGACACGTCACCGGTGCGCGTGTGCGAGAAATCGCGCCGTGTCGGTCTGTCGTGGGGCGAGGCCGCGCAGAGTGCACTAGAAGCGTCACGCCAGAGCGGTCAGGACACGTGGTACGTCGGCTATAACAAGGACATGGCCGAAGAGTTCATCCTCGACTGTGCATTCTGGGCGACGCACTTCCAGGCGGCGGCCGAGCAGATGGAGGAGATCGTCGTCGAGGATGAGAAACGGGACATCCTCGCGTTCCGCATCCGCTTCGCCAGTGGCGCGCGCATCACGGCGCTCTCGTCGCGGCCGTCCAACCTGCGCGGCAAGCAAGGACGCGTCATCATCGACGAAGCGGCGTTCCACACGGACCTCGGCGAACTCATCAAGGCGGCAATGGCGTTGCTGATCTGGGGCGGCTCGGTGTCGATCATCTCGACGCACAACGGTGTCGACAATCCGTTTAACGAGCTCGTAACGGACGTGCGCGAAGGCCGCAAGCCGTACAGCCTGCATCGCATCACGTTCGATGAGGCCGTCGCGCAGGGTTTGTGTCGACGCGTGTTCGAAAGCACGAAGCGCGTCTGGACCGAAGCGGCCGAAGCCGGATGGTGCGAGAGCATCCGCGCGTTCTACCGTCCGAGCGATGCCGAGGAACTCGACTGTGTTCCAGCGAGCAGCGGCGGTGCGTACCTGTCGAGCGCGCTGATCGAGTCACGCATGTCCGACGAGTGCAAGGTGCTACGCCTGACTTGCCCGGCCGGCTTCGAGCAACGGCCGGATGACGAACGCGAGTCGTTCGTCCAGGACTGGCTCGACGAGTACGCAGCGCCGCTGATCGCGAAACTACCGCGCACTGCGCGCAGCAGCTTCGGCCACGATTTCGGCCGCAACGGCGACCTCTCGGTCTACGCGCCGCTGCTGGAGCTGCAGGGACTCGCGCGCACGTGCCCGTTCACGATCGAAATGCGCAACGTGCCGTTCCGTCAGCAGGAACAGGTTGTGTTCTGGGTAACCGATCGCCTGCCGCGTTTCAACTTCGGTGCACTCGACGCACGCGGCAACGGCCAGTACCTCGCCGAGGTGGCCATGCAGCGATACGGCGCATCCAGCATCGCGCAGGTCATGCTCTCGAACCCCTGGTATCTGGAGAACATGCCCCGCTTCAAGGCTGCTCTCGAAGACGGCACGTTGCAGAGCATTCCGCGCGATGCGGATACGAAGGCTGACCTGCGCGCGCTCGTCGTCGACAACGGTATTCCAAAGCTGGCTCAGGGCTCGCGAGGCGAATCGACTATCGGCGGTCAGCGTCACGGCGACGCCGCGATCGCACTGGCGCTGGCCTGGTTCGCAACGAATCAGGGCGGCGGTCCGATCGCCTACACCGACGTGCCCCGCCGCACACCCCGCGCGCACGAAAGCGACTTCATGCGCGCCCCTACCGATGATGACCTGCCGCGCACCGGCAGTCGCGGAGACTGGTAATGGCACAGATTGTTGACCAGTACGGACGCCCGATCGAGCGGGCCGTGCTCAGCACACAGCAGAGCGACAAGGTGCAGTGGCTGCATCGTGAGATCGCGTCGCATCCAGCGCGGCACCTGACCCTCGAACGCATCCAGGGCATCCTGCAGCAGGCTGAATTCGGTTTCCTGATCCGGCAGCACGAACTCTTTCGCGACATGGAGGAGCGTAGCCCGCACATTCACGCCGAGATGGGTAAGCGCAAGCGCGCGGTGATCCGGCTCGACTGGGATGTGCAGCCCCCGCGCAATCCGACTGCCGACGAACAGAAGCTCACCGAATTCGCGCGCGAGCAGCTGCTCGACATGGCCGACTTCGAAGACCTGATGTTCGACTGCCTCGACGGCATCGGCAACGGCTTCTCCGCGCTTGAACTGGAATGGGCACGCCTGGGCGACACGTGGGTGATCGAGAAGCATCATTTCCGGCCGCAGTCGTGGTTCCAGCTCGATCAGGAAACGCGCATGAAGATCCACCTGCGCGACGGTACGCCGGACGGCGCCAGGCTGTTGCCGTTCGGCTGGATTCTGCACCGGCACAAGGCGGTGTCTGGTTATACGGCACGTCAGCCGCTCATGCGCACCCTTGTGTGGCCGTATCTGCTGGAGCAGTACGCAGTCTGGGATTTCGCCGAGTTTCTCGATATCTACGGCATGCCACTGCGCGTCGGCAAGTATCCGAACAACGCCACCGATGAGGAACGCAGGACGCTCATGCGCGCGGTGATGGGCATCGGTCACAACGCTGCCGGCATCATCCCGACATCGATGGAGATCGAGTTCCAGGAGGCGATGAAGAATGCCGAGTCGCCTTTCATGGCTGGCATTTCGTGGTGCGAGCGCGCGCAAAGCAAGCTGATCGTCGGTCAGACGATGAGCGCTGAAGCGCACGCGAGCGGTCTCGGCAGCGGTAACGCCCAGCTGCACGGCGAGGTGCGAACGGACATTCGCGATGCCGACTGCAAGCTGCTCGGTGCCACGATCACGCAGCAGGTGATCTATCCGATCCTCGCGCTCAACAAAGGCTTTGCTGATGTACGTCGTTGCCCACGTTTCGTGCTCGACATCAGTCGCGGCGAGGACATCAAGACGTGGGCCGACGCGCTGCCGAAGCTCTCCGCCGTCATGGATATTCCGGTGCGCTTTGCTCACGAGCGACTGCGCATTCCGGAGCCGGTCGGCGACGAAGCGGTGCTGAAGCTCGACGTCGCCGACGTGCAGCCGCTGCGAGAGGTAAAAAGCATTGCAGCGGCATCGGCACAGGCGCCAGCGGCGACTACTGCCGACCTGCCTGCGATCGACCGGATCGATCCGGTGCAAGGGAATATCGATCGCGCGCTCGACATGCTTGCAAAAGAATTGCCGGCGCAGGGGCGTGACCTCGCGCGCGCCGCGCTTGCTGCCGTTTCCAGTGCGGGCGATTTTTCGGAAGCGCTCGCCGCGCTGTCGGCCGACCACGTTCTGATTGACGACACGGTTTTGATCGAGGCGATCGCGCGCGCGATGTTCGTGTGCGAACTGCTCGGTGCGGAAGCGGTGCGGCAGGAGATCGCGCATGGTGGCCAGTAACGCAGCAGCTGACGCCTCGACCATCTTTGCGGCCTTCAAGATGCCGCCCGACAAGGCGGTCGAGTTCCTGAAGTCGAAAGGCGTCGTCGTCTCGGACGGCTGGACCGACCTGTGGCGCGAAGCGCATTCGCGCGCCTTCACCGTCGCACAGTCGGCCGGCTTCGATATCGCGGGCGATATCCGCGATAGCCTCGACAAGGCGTTGAGCAACGGCGATACGTTCGAGGAATTCCGCAAAGGCATCGAACCGACGCTGCGCGCGAAGGGTTGGTGGGGCAAGGCGATCGACCCGGAGACCGGCGAGATCACGAAGATGTATCCCGGCACCACGCGGATCGTCGAGTACGGCACGCCGTCCCGGCTGCGCCTGATCTACGAGCAGAACGTCCAGACCGCCTACATGGCCGGGCGCTATCGTTCGATGATGGCGTCGACCGACACGCACCCGTACTGGCAGTACACCGCCATCATGGACAGCCGCACGCGGCCGGCGCACGCCGCGATGCACGGTCGGGTATTCCGGTTCGACGACGTCGCGTGGAGCGTCGCCTATCCGCCGTGCGGCTGGCACTGCCGGTGCCGTGCGATTCCGATGTCGTATCGCGATGTCGAGAACGAGGGGCTGGAAGTCCAGAGCGCTGCCGGTCATATCGAAGAGGTGCCGGTGCTCAACCGGGCCGGCGAGCCGCGCATGCTGCCGGATGGCCAGCCGATGACCGTCCGCCAGATCAGGCTACCCGATATGAAACAGCCATTCCGGCCTGATCCGGGCTGGGATTACAACGCGGCGGCCAACTACCCGGAGATACAGCATGCAGCCTGAACTGAAGATCACCGGCGAGCAGCAGCTGCAGGCGGCGCTACGCCGCGTCGCGCAAAGCATGGAGGATGCGTCTCCCGCCATGCAGGCGGTCTCGCTGGTGCTCCTGCGGGAGACCGAGCGGATCTTTGCGCGGCAGGGGAAAGGTGTGGGTCTGGACGCGGATTGGGCGCCGCTCAGCGAAGTCACCAAACACCAGCGTGCGCTCGCGCAGTCGGGTGGCCGCCAGTACGGCAAGAACGGCAAACAGCTGGCTCGGTACACAGCGGCCAGCGGCGGCCTGATGACGATCCTGCAGCGCTCGGGCAAGCTCGCTGCGAGCGTAACGCCCGTGTCGACGTCCCACTCGGCCGGGATCACGACCAACCGGCGCTACGCCGCGACGATGTTCTTTGGCGCGAAGCAGGGGCAGTTCGGACGCGACCACCGGAACCATCCACTGCCCTGGGGAGATATTCCCGGCCGGCCGTTTTTGCCGCTACGCGATGTGAGCGGAACGCCCCGGCTTACTGAGCCGGCCCAGCGTTCGGTGATCGACGTGCTCATGCGCCACTTTGCGCCGGACGGGGTTGCATAATACGCAAGCCGCTTTCAGACAGCGCCGTCCCGGTACGTTCGTTTTTGTCCCGCCAAGTCCAATTATCTCAGCGGGTTCACTCCATATATCTCACTTCTCTTCACTTCGCCGTGCCGGTCTTGAGCAATCCTCGCATGGGTGTGTCGGTGCATGTTGCCGGGATGCAAAGCGGAATGACATTGTGGGCGTTGGGACTGATGTGGCAACGCATCGTGCTGCCGGCTGGCATGGAGCGGGCGACGCAGGTTCTCGCGGTGCTGGGCCTGTATGCGATTTTCGCCAGCCTGCTGCTCGCGGCCGTGTGGGGCACGAGCCGTGTCACGCCCATCGCAGGCGCCGGTCATCAGGCCGGTCCTGTACGCGAGGGGATGGTCGCGGTGCTGCTGGTGGGCGGCTCGCTGGCTATCCTGGTCGCCATGGTGCTGGTGTTGTGGGGCCTCTGCGCCTGGTCGAAGGCCTGAAGCGGCATATCCCTGTCGAATCGGCATGATTGATTGCTGGCCTGCGGGAAGCAGGAAGTTTCGAAAGCTGAACAATCGGAGGACGCCATGTTGTATTCCCAGGTGCTGGACACGGTCCGCCCGCTGAACGACGCCTGGACCGCCGAGGCTACTGGCAACTGGGCGCAAGGTCGCACGATCTTCGGTGGCCTGCAGGCTGCACTGGCGGTGCGCGCGATGCGCTACCTTGTTCCGCAAGCGGTGCCACTGCGTGTGCTGCAGACCAGCTTCATCGCGCCGGTGCCTCCTGGCAGATTACGCATCGAGGTGAAGGTGCTACGCAGCGGCAAGTCGGTGATGCACGTCGAGGCACGTATCGTCGACCAGGGCCAGACAGCCTGTCTTGCAATCGGCATCTTTGGTCAGTCGCGGCAGTCGGCGATCGAAGTGCAGCCGCCAAAGCCGCAGGCGCCACCGGTAGATTCCGCCGAACCGATGGCATACATCGAAGGCGTTACGCCTCCATTCACCCGTCAGGTCACAATGCGCTGGACGCGGGGTATGACGCTCTTCAAGGGTGCGACGGAGCCGAAGACGCAGATCTATGTCGGCTTTCGCAATGAGCCCTATGCCGGCCCTGGCGCACTGGGCGAAGCGCAGATCATCGGCTACGCAGACATCACTCCGTCGCCCGGCATTTCGCTGCTGAATCAGCCGGCGATGGCAAGCTCGCTCACCTGGACCCTGGAACTGCTCACCGACAACTGTGGCCCAGCGCGCGACGGCCTGTGGCTGATGGACTCCGCGCTCGATTCGGGGCGCGACGGATATCTGAATCAGAGCGCCACGCTGTGGACTCCCGAATGGCAGCCTGTAGCGCTAAGCCGGCAGAGCGTGGCGGTGTTCGCCTGAGGCAGAGGTACGCCCGAAGCTCGCGATACCACGCAGGGTCAAGCCCGCATGACCTTCGCAAGAACGTCGAACACCCGCTTATCGCCGCACTGAGCCACATTGAAGCGCAAATAACGGCTTGCATTGCGCGACACACTAAAGACATTCCCGGGCGCCAGAACCAGACTGTGTTCGAGAGCACGCTGCGCAATCTCGGATGAATCCAGATCCTCCGGCAATTGGATCCATACGAACATGCCGGACTCCGGACGGTGCCAGGGCGTGCAACCGAGTTTCCGAAGATGGTCGATCGTAGTGCCCATGTGTCGCGCGAGCCGTGGCCGCAGGCCTTCAAGATGGTGGCGATAACTGCCATCGACCAGCAGACGGTGTGTGATCTGCGCAGGCAGATCGCTCACCCCGAAGCCGGTAGCAAGTGCCAGGTCCGTGAGGCCTTCGATGTAGTCATTCTTCGCGACGACAAAGCCGCTCCTCAGCGCACCCGACAGTGTTTTGGAAAAGCTCCCGATAAGCACGACTCGGTCGAGACCATCGAGCGCGGCGAGTCCTGGCGAAGCATTTTCTTCCAGATCTGCATATACGCTGTCCTCGACCATGATCAGGTCGTGCGCCTCGGCCAGTTTGAGTAACCGGTGAGCGGTGGAGACGCTGATGTTCATCCCGGTCGGGTTATGTAGAACAGCCGTCGTCAGGTAGAGCTTCGGACGATGCTCGATACAGGCAGCGGCAAAGGCTTCGAGATCGGGGCCATTCTGCGTGTAGGGAATGCCGACCATTTCCACGCGCTGCGCCTGCATCATCGACTGAAAATTGAAGTAGCACGGATCGTCGACCAGCACGGTGTCGCCGGCCCGAAGGAAAAAGCGGCAGACGAGATCGATTGCCCGTGTCGCAGAGTCGGTCAGCAGGATGGAGTTGGGCTCGGCTGCGACATCGCGTTCGTTCAGGCGCCGCGCCAGTTGGTCACGCAACGGAGGGAATCCTTGAGGTGTCCCGTAAGCCGTGACATTGGCCGTTTCCCCGCGAGCGACGGCGCGCAGGATACGCCGCATCACGTCGCCAGGAAGCCAGTCATCTGGTAGCCATCCACAGCCCGGTATTAACGAAGAATCTCTTACCGATAGCGAGTGTCGCGTAATCCATAGCGGATCTATCGCGCGATTGGACTGCACGCTGGATTCCGCCAGCTTGAATGGACGTAGCCGCGCGGATGCAAAGAATCCCGAACCCGCTTTGACGTCGACTTCGCCCTCTGCCACGAGGCGATCGTAGGCTTCGACGATCGTCGATTTGGAAAATCCCTGCTGTTCCGCTAGGCGCCGGATTGATGGAAGTTTCGCGCCCGGCGCTTTCTCTATGCGAGTTCGAATTAGCGACATCGCTATTTCGATGCGAGTGGGCGGTTTGCTGATATCAGGCATGCGTACACCTTTTCGAACCGGTACAGTATTAAATAATTGTACCCGTCCGTGCCTGCAAACTCCATCCAGTACCTGATTAAATTACGCAACAGATCACTCGCAAGAGAAGAGGGGTTGCCTGTATGCGTGTGCTTGTCGTCGGTGCGGGAGCTATCGGGGGTTATTTCGGCGGCAGATTGCTGCAGGCCGGTCACGACATAACCTTTCTCGTGCGTCCAGGACGTGCAGGGGAGCTTGCTTCTCGGGGGCTGGTGATCCGTAGCCCCAACGGGGACATGCTTCTGAAACGTCCGCCGACCGTCGTGGCGAATGCGCTCAACGAGACGTTCGATGTCGTTCTGCTGAGCTGCAAGGCGTACGACCTGACCGACGCGATCAATTCGTTTGCGCCTGCGGTCGGGCCTCGAACATCGATCATCCCGTTACTCAACGGGATGAAACACCTGGATGCACTGGACCAGCGGTTCGGGCGTGAATGTGTACTCGGCGGTCTATGCACAATCCTCGTCACGCTAAACGAACAGCGTGACATCGTTCAGTTGCTGCCAATGCAGTCGTTCGTCTTCGGCGATCGAAACAGAATGCTCGACAGACACATGCGTGCGATAGCGGATCTGATCGAGTCAGGAAACTTTAACGGCACACTTAGCGAAACCATCTCGCAGGACATGTGGGAAAAGTGGGTGTTCATAGCGTCACTTGCCGCGTCGACCAGCCTTATGCGTGCGTCTATCGCCGACATTGTCGTAGCACCTGGTGGAAGAGACTTTATGGTCGATCTCATCGATGAATGCAAGTCCGTCGCATCCGCTTGTGGACATCCGCCGCGAGCGCCTTTCGTAGAGCAAAAACTTGCTTTGTTGACAGATACCGGATCGCATCTCACCGCGTCGATGTTTCGCGACATGGAAGCGGGGCTGCGCGTAGAGGCCGACCATGTGATTGGCGATCTCGTCGGGCGTGCCAATGCAGCGAGCGTTCCCGTGCCGCTGCTGCGGGCTGCCTACACTCGTTTGAAAGCCTATGAGTCGGCCTCATTTCAGTGAGAAGCGGGTACCCCCAAAAATCTGCAACGCCCATCAAGTGCGAAGCGCTCCGACAATGAATGCAGCCGACACCCGGACCCGGGTCAATCAGCCAGCTCAAACTGACATCAGCGCGAACGCTGTTGCCATCACTGGACTCGTCGCAATGGCTCAGGGTGTGAGTCTCGGGCGATTCGTCTTCACGCCGATGTTGCCGACGATGCTGAACGACGGTTCGGTAACCCTGGTTCAGGGAGGCGCGCTGGCAACCGCGAACTATGTCGGGTATCTCGTCGGTGCATTGCTGTGTCTTTGCATACGGGCCGACCCGGCGCGGATGATGCGTGGTGCACTCGTGTTTGCCGCCTTGCTGACACTGGCGATGGCACTGCCGGGTAACACCATCGTATGGGGAGCGTGGCGAGCGCTCGGGGGAATCTGCTGCGCTTTTGTGATGGTCTACGGTACCGCATGGAGCCAGCAATGGCTTGCCAGACTCGGTCGCCCCAAGCTGGCGGGGATGATGTTCTGCGGCCCGGGAATTGGAATCGTACTCACTAGCTTGCCCGCATCCAGCATGACGGCATCTCACTGGCCGGCACGCTGGGGTTGGGTATTTTTCTCGATTCTCGGCGCTTTAATGATGTTGCCTGTCTGGCGCTTCCTTCGACCACCCCCGAAACTCGCCTCCCTGGATGTCGGGTCGAGTCAGGCGACTTCGGTGCATCCGGTTCGCCGGAAATTCACGCCTGAAACTTGGGCACTCACCATCGTCTTTGGCCTCGCTGGTTTCGGCTACATCGTCATCGCGACCTTCCTTCCCGTTATCGCGCATCACGCGATGCCTGGAAGTCTCTGGGTGGACTTCTTCTGGCCAGTGTTCGGCGTCGGCGTGACAGTGGGTGCGTGGCTGGTCACGCGCGTAGGCATGCATCACGACAACCGGCGCATGTTGATGATCCCCTACGTCATCCAGGCCATTGGCGTCGGGACCGTGACGATCTGGCCAACCGTGATCGGCTTCCTGTCATGCAGCGTGCTGGTGGGGACGCCCTTTCTGGCGATCACTTCTATCGCGATGCGTGAAGCACGCCGGCTCTCGGGCGTCAGTGCAACCAGGTCGATCGGCCTGATGACGGCATCCTATGCGACGGGCCAGATCGCGGGGCCCTTGCTCGCGACGGCCCTCATTGCGCGGACGAACGGGTTTGGTGCGTCGCTTGGCATTGCCGCGGCCGCATTGCTGGTTGGCGCGACAGGCTGCTTCGTCATGCTGCATGTGCTGCCATCGCGCGATCGCTTTACGCCTTAGCGGTTGGGAATGATGCACCTTCTCTCACGTCTTCATCTTCGCGAAAAGATACGACAGACCTTAGCGTTTCATTCCGATGTGCGTATTTTGCACCCACAGATTTGTATCACCGTTTGTCTAGCGAAAGTGTTCATACGTCGGCATACAAAACTACCTCGCGGCGAGCGCACTAAAGAGACATTCTCACCGTATTCTCATTCTGCAGTTAACTGATAAGGAGCATTCAATGGCAGGGGATGTTAATAAATCGCGTCGCACCTTGTTAAGTGTATCGGCACTGGGTCTGGTGGCGGTGCAGTTCGGTACCGTTACTGGTGCCAACGCACAATCGAGCAGCAGGAATCAAGCTTCCGCATCTGGTGCATCGGCATCAAAGGGGTCCTTCGGTCCGTTAAAGAAAGTCAACGCGGGCGTGCTAAGCATCGAGTACGCGGAGGCAGGCCCGGCCGATGGTCCGCCCGTGCTGCTCCTGCACGGCTGGCCTTATGACATTCACAGCTATGTCGACGTTGCCCCCATACTTGCCGCCGCCGGTTACCGTGTGCTTGTGCCTTATCTCCGAGGCTACGGGGGAACCCGCTTCTTTTCCACCGACACGCCGCGTAACGCACAGCCGGCCGCGGTTGCCGTCGATGCAGTTAATTTTCTCGATGCGCTGAAGATCGAGAAGGCGGTTGTGGGAGGTTTCGACTGGGGCGGACGAACCGCGAACCTGATGGCGTTCCTCTGGCCGCAACGCTGCAAGGCGCTGGTTTCGGTCAGCGGCTATCTGGTGGGTAGCCAGGCTAGCGCGCAGATTGCACTGCCGCCTGCGGCGGAACTTCAGTGGTGGTATCAGTTCTATTTCTCGACGGACCGCGGTGAGGCTGGCTATGCGAAGTTTTCCAAAGACTTCAATCGGTTGATCTGGCAGCAAGCCTCCCCGAAATGGGCATTTGACGACGCTACCTTCGACCGCTCAGCAACGGCGTTCGAGAATCCGGACTTCGTTCGGATCACGCTCCACAACTATCGTTGGCGCTTCAGCCTGGAGCCAGGGGAAGCGAAGTACGATGAACTGGAGAAGAAGATCGCAACGTTCCCTACGATAGCCGTGCCGACGATTACTCTGGAAGGCGACGCAAACGGTGCTCCGCATGCCGCTCCAGGCTCCTATGCGAAAAAGTACACAGGCAGGTACGAACATCGCACCATCACTGGCGGCATAGGGCACAACCTGCCGCAAGAAGCGCCAGCAGCTTTTGCAAAGGCCATCATCGACGTCGACAAGGCGTGAGAGAGACACTGCCAGCGCGAAGCCATCCCTGTTGCTGCTTTACCGGGATGGCTTTTTTTATCCTCTACGTCCGAAATCCGCTTCGGCTGTTCTGACGGAACTCTCCGGGTGCGAGTCCCGTCCATTTCCTGAACGCCCGATGAAACGCACTTGTCTCGGTGAAGCCAACACAACAAGCCACTTCGGCAACACTGAGAGAGCCCGTCTCAAGCAGATGCATCGCCATATCTCGACGCAATTCGTCCTTGACTGCCTGATAGGGGCGACCCTCGTTTTCGAGCCGTCGCCGAAGAGTCGCCGGGGAAACGCCGAGTTGCGCGGTGAGATCATCGAAGCGTGGCCACGCCGCGGGTGCGCTCTTCGATATGAGTCTCCGCACCACTGCGGAAGCCGACCGGTTGTCCTTGTATTTGAGCAGAAAGCTGGTGGGCGCATCCTGCAGGAAGAGCTTCAATGCAGACGGTGTCTGCTTCACTGGAAGCTGCATGAGCGATGCATCGTACGCAAGCGCGGTAACGTCGGCATCGAACGTCAGGTGAGGACCAAACAGCGTTAGATACTCATTGAATTCCGGTGGTACAGGCGCCTGAAAACTCGTGCGCAAAATGGGAAGCCGGCGTTTCGTGAGCCACGACCCGAGTCCGTGAATAATCAGCGGATACGTGCCGCTCGAAAACAGTCGCGGCGTTGCGCTTCGGTCCTCGAGCCGGATCTCGTCGTGTTCATCCGTGAGCTCGAAGGTGGCCCGGAAATCGTCAAGCACCATGTTGAGAAAGCGTACGGTCCTGGACAGTACGTGTGCGAGTGCCGTCGACGTGATGACGGCATCGCAAAGCAGCGCGTAGCTCCCACAGCGCATCCCATGGGAATCCAGACCCAGAAACTCATCGTCGAGCTCTTCTGCGATCAGTTTCCATAGCGAACCGTACATCTGCGGCGTTACTCTCGCGCCGGGCGTCACCAGCAACGCAGGAGCGGTGCCTGCCTTGCGCAGAAGGACGTTTGTATCGACGGCCCTTTTCGACGCAGCTACAAGTGCTTCCCTGACGAAAGTGGCGTGAATCGTGCCGCGTTCCTGCGAACTCATAGGTGCTGTCTAATTTGCTCGGGTCTGTCGATGGGTAGCTCTGGAGCGATCCATCGAAATTCTACTGCTGGCTGTCCGTGCTGTCCGCAGGATCGCGTGCCCACGACGGCTTACGCTTTTCCAGGAACGCGGATAGTCCCTCGCGTGCCTCGGAACGACCGCGCAGGTCGGCGATGAGCGCCGCTATTTCTGACAGAAGCGATTCGTCGATCGGCTTACCGGCGACATCACTCGTCGTGAGTTTCGCAATCGCTCGTGCACGTGGTGCCGCAGATGTTAGCTGCCGCAACACCCGGTTGATATGTTCGTCCAGTTCTTCCGGAGTCGCGACCTCGTGTACGAGGCCAAGTCGCCTGGCTTCCTGCGCATCGAAGATTTCCGCGGTCTGAAAATAGCGCCGCGCCATACGCTGGCCGATTACCCGCTGCACAAACGGAGAGATCATGCCGGGGACAATGCCGAGCCGGACCTCGGACAGGCAGAACGTTGCATTCGACGACGCGATCGCAATGTCGCAGGCCGCAACCAGCCCTACGCCCCCGCCATAGATGGGTCCTTGAACGCGTGCAATCGTTGTCTGAGGCATCTCGTCGAGCGCTTTCAACATGCGCCCGAGGCGCATCAGGTCATCGATATTTTCCTGCATGTCGTACGTTGCACCTTCCCGCATCCAGTTGATGTCCGCGCCGGCGCAAAGACTTTTCCCTTCACCGCATAGCACGACAGTGGAAATCGATTTGTCCGAAGAGAGAGACCTGAACGTGGTGTGCAGACCTTCGATCAGCGCTTCGTTCAGAGCGTTGTTCACTTGCGGGCGCTGAAGGGTGACAAAAGCGACATCCCGATTTCGGGTCACGTTGACTACAGCTGTCATGTCTGATTCTCTTGAACGAATACGTTGAACTGGATTGCATGCGATGGCATACACGTCAGGAGGCGAGGTGTTGCTCCGCTAGTTGACGGACCGTCGCAGGCCATGGCGCTGATTTCCGTGCCACGCGCTCCATATGTACAGCGAGCATCTCGCAGATTGCTGTGGTCTCGCCCGTTTCACCGTTACGCATATCGTGCGAAAAGCGCACCGTCTTTTCTCGAATCTCGATCAGCCGGCTTTCTATGAGGACCATGTCCCCTGCAATCATCTCCCGTTTGTAGGAGATGTTCTGCTGCAACGCCGCCAGTACATGACCCGACTCACGGACGTAGCTCGGAGTCAAGCCGAGCTGGGCAAGGAAATTCCAGTTTGCTTCGTCGAACTTCCCGACATACCACATGATATTCATGTGGCCGACGTGGTCGCACTGCCATGGATAGACTATGCCGCGATACATCACTTCGCTGTTCATTGATTTGTCTCCCCAATATTGGTGGGTATCGTTGGAACAACAGTCACACTGTTGCGTGCGCTCGCTTTGTGCCGGACTGTTCGATTGACCAGCCAGAGTGAAAGCCCGATCAAGCCGCCTCCCACGGCCTGCTGTAAAGACAGCGAGGAGTCGAGTACAAGGAATGACAAAATCACCGTAAACAGCGGCGTGAGAAAGAGGAAAGAACTTGCCCGGGTGGCACCGCCTCGATGAAGGGCGATGAACCAGAGGCCAAATGAGCCCGTGGATGCGGGAATGGCCAGCCAGAAAAACCAGCCCCATTGACTGGGTGTCGCGTGATCCGGCCAGTGTTCACCGTGAGCATAGGCGAGGGCAAGCAATGCCATCGATCCCACCAGCATCTGCCAGAAATTCATTGTCCATGGCTTAAGCGGTAGCCGTGCCCGCTTGTTGATGATGGTTGCAATTGCCCAGCACAGGGACGAGGCGAGACCCAGTAACTCGCCGATCATTACGTTGCCACCCGATAGCAGCTCCGGCCCGACGCCGATTGCGAAACACACGCCGATAAGTCCGAGTAACAGTCCTGCCGCTCGACTCGCGGACAGCGCCTCACCAAGAAAGATCTTGCCTAGCATCGCAACCCAGATTGGGTTAGTGAACAGAAGAATCGCCGCGGTCGATGCGGGAATCGAGCTCATCGCGAGAAAGGTTAGCCCCATGACTCCGGTGGTCTGCAACAGGCCGATCAGCACCGTCAAGCACGCGACGCGCAAACCGGATGATCGCGGCACGAGCGCACGGGCACCTCCATCGAGAAAGGCAAGCGGCAGCGTCGCGAGCGCCGCAACGAGAAAACGCCAACCAACGAGAATGAACGGCGTAAAGCCTGCATGCAGCAACACCTTGCCGACAACAAAGCTTGATCCCATCAGGAAAGTGGACGCGGTAAGCGCGACGACGAAGGTCGCATCGCCGCTACTCGTACCGTTACGTTTTTGCATTAATCGATGCCTCCAGAAGGCTCATGTGTCAAAGCGAGTACCGAAAGCGATAGGTCCGGCATCGCGTTGAAAGATTCACATGACAGCTGTCTGTGATCGCTGTTCGTGAGTGACTGATTCGAGTGCACGGACTTCGGCGCGTTATCGGTGCGCGCTCGGGTCGACCGGGAAGATGAGGCAGGTTTCGGTGCCGTGAGCTAGCAATCGGCCGTTTTCATCGGTAAGCCAACCCTCCGTTGTCGAGATTCTGCCTCCGCGGTGGATCAGCTTGGCCTCGCAACGCACGAGCCCGGTCGACGGCATCACTGGCCGTACGTAGCCGATTTTCATTTCGATCGTTGTGTGCCCCTCACCGACCTTTAGCGTTGTCTGGGTGGCATGCGCCATTGCGGAATCAAGGATGGTTGCCGTCCAGCCGCCATGCACCACGCCAATCGGATTGAGATAACGCTCTGACGGCTTCCCGGCAAAGACAACCCGGCCTTCCTCTACCTCTACGATGTCAAAGCCCATCGTGTCGGCATAAGGCGAATGAGGATGGCGACCTTCCATCATGCCGCGCACAAAGGACAGGCCATCCTCGCCGAACAGGACTTCACGCGAGACTACGCCGACCGTGCGTTCGAAATGCTCCAGAGTCATGGAAAACTGCCTCTTGTGTTTTGTGACTGTTGCCCAGAGATTGCAGCTTGCGCGGTCTGGGCCAGAAGACGACATTCCTGCGGTGTGGACACCATGATCGCTCCGACCGTGTCGCCGAGCCATGTCAATATCAATCGGTTTGCATGAGTGAACTTGCCACATGTGTTAGCCACGAGGACAAACCGGGGGGGCGATCATCGATGTGCAGACGACCATATTTCCAGATACCTGACGTGCGGACCAGCGACAGTCCCGTGCACAGCGTCCCGTACTGTATGGATGCTTCAAGGGGTATGGTTGCTCGCGGCCTGGTTTTGCGGCCGCTGGCGAACGTCGATAACCGCGGCCGAGGTTCTGCCTGGCGAAAGAACGACGTGTACTTTCCAGCGCCCCGGTACAGTTTCCTCGAAGCACACTGCACTGTTGCTGGCGCGGAGGAATGCTCCGGGCGCAAGATGGACTAGACGCTGACAGGCCGCCCGATTTCTGTGCTGCCTGGAGGAGTTTCCGGATGGGCTCCGATCAACGGCTCACCATGCATCTGCTAACGGAGCTTCGATGTACACGTGTTCACTGCTACGCACCACGACGATTTCGGAACCAGCCGAACGCTCGATCAACTCCTTTCGCTGGCATGCGCTGCTTGCGATACTGCCCGCCATGGCAGGTTTCGTCACCTGTCGAGGATTGCGCGATCTGCTCGACGCGATCCCCGACAGCAACGATGACTTCATGCTTTAGCGCATGCGCAGATGGACTGTTGTAGACGGCAGGATCCCGCGCTAGATGGCGATACGCGCATGTAGACCAGCAGGACCTGGTCGCGATGATTAGCCACCGCAGCATTGATGCCCAATTGCATCGGGCTGCTCGAAACCAGCGCCACGTCAGTCAGACGACTTAACCTCGGAGTAACCAGGGCGAGCCGGCTAACTGTCAGCGTTGGCGCTACCTTCACTTCTGATCGAACAGCCCGGAACTGGCATAGCGATCACCAGTGTCAGGCAGGATCACAAGAACGGTTTTTCCCGCCATGTGAGGGCGTTCAAGCAATGACAAGGAGGCGTGAATGGCTGCGCCAGCTGACACGCCAGCACATATGCCCTCGCGTTTTGCGAGTCGACGAGCGGCGGAAAAGGCATCTTCGTTCGACACGGCAATAACTTCATCAACGAGTTCCCGTTCAAACAGCGGGGGAACAAAACCGACTCCAATTCCAGGTATCCGGTGTTGCCCTGCCTTCCCTCCGGAAAGAACGGCAGAGTCTTCCGGCTCAACTGCTACAACCCGAATGTGGGGACGCCGTTCCTTCAATGCACTCGCTATGCCAATGAGCGTGCCACCGGTCCCAACAGCAGCCACCAGGACGTCAATGTCTCCCTCGGTATCGGCCCAGATTTCTTCAGCCGTCGTACGTCGATGTACACCGGTGTTCGATGGATTGTTGAACTGATCGAGAAGAATCGCTCCCGGAATCTCTTCCTGTAGCTGCCTGGCCAACCGCACAGCGTCGGCCACCAGTATGCCCGGCGTGTGACGGACGTCTGCGCCGAAATGCCTGAGCAGCGCCGTACGCTCCTCAGACATTGCCTCTGGCATGACGACAATAAGGTGGTAACCCTTTACCGCTGCAGCGACGGCGAGCCCGATGCCGGTATTACCCGCAGTCGCTTCGATCAACGTTGCTCCCGGGGCGATCCGTCCACTTGCCTCGGCATCCTCAATTAGTGCGAGGCCGACGCGATCCTTCACGCTCCCTCCCGGATTACGCATTTCAAGCTTTGCGAGAAGCCTGCCGGGTAGACCGTTGGTCAATCGGGTCATTTTCACCAACGGCGTATGGCCGATTGTCTGCGTGACATCTTCGAAAATCATGACGTAGCTCCGTTAAATAGTGTCTCGAGAGTCGGGTATGCATGGCTCTCATCTATTGTCGCGATTAACGATACTTGCACCAGTAACAGTAGAGTACGATTTGTGAAAACTGTATCGTTACAAACTATGGTACGGACACGCGGAGACGCGATTGAACACGCTTTCAGGCGCTCATTTCTCCCGGTAGACCAGATCACGCCGGTCGCTTTGGGATGGCTACGGTTGTCTGCTTGTCTACGCGCGCTAGTCGGTCGCCGATGCGATAGTTGTGCCGCACCGTCGTCCGCGGGGGTGCGTGGTACCGACGCTATCCGGTCAGTCGGAGCATGCGTTTTCCGCATGCTCCGCCCGACATTTAATCGTTTGTGCGGCCCCCACCGCCGAACAATACTGCCGCAATCCCCGCGGCATCGCGCCGCAAGCCTGTCCCGGCGGGCACCGTTCGACGAATCGGCAGCGAGACCATGCGTTCAGATCGTAATTTCATCGACGGGCAGTTCGTGCCGTCCGGCGGCGAGCAAATCGCCGTCCACAACCCCGCCACTGAAGAAGTCATCGCGCACGTCAGCGCCACGAGCCGCGCCGACGTCGAGCGCGCCGTGACCGTCGCCGCCGCCGCACAGCGGTCATGGCGCAAGCTGCCGGCCGCCGAACGGGCCGTGCATCTGAATCGCTTTGCCGATGCGATCGTCGAGCGCGCGGTGCAGATCGGCGTCGCGCTTGCGGCCGAGTCCGGCAAGAGCGTCGCCGACGCGAGCGCCGAAGCGCGCTACGCGGCCGAGATCCTGCGCTATCACGCGCAGTGGGCACGGCGCATCGAAGGCGAAATTATTCCGAGCGACAGCCCGAACGAAAACCTGTTTCTGATGCGCGAGCCGATCGGCGTCGTCGCGTGCCTGATTCCGTTCAACTTCCCGATCTATACGTTGCTGCGCAAGATCGCGCCCGCGCTGATCGCGGGCAACACGGTGGTCGTGCGGCCGAGCAACAACACGCCGTGCTCGGCGTTCGAAATCGCGCTCGCCGCGCAGCAGGCGGCGCTGCCCGCCGGCGTGCTGAACGTGCTTGCGATGGATCACGCCGCCGCCGCCGTGCTGTGCACGCAGCCCGCGGTCGGCATGATCACGTTGACGGGCAGCGTCGGTGCGGGCCGCAAGGTGCTCGACTACTGCAAGGAAAACATCGCGAAGCCGTCGCTCGAACTCGGCGGCAAGACGCCCGCGATCATCGAGGCGGACGCGGACCTCGAAGCTGCGGCCGATGCGATCGTCCGCTCGAAGACGACGCATTGCGGCCAGTTGTGCACAGCGATCGAACGCGTCTACGTGCAGCGCGACGTGCACGATCGCTTCGTCGCGTTGCTGAAGGAACGGATGGCCGCGGTGCGCATCGGCGACCGCGCGCTCGACGAAACACGTATGGGTCCGCTAGTCAATGCGGCGGCGCGCGAGTCGGTACACCGGATGGTGCAGCGCGCGGTCGAAGAAGGCGCGACGATCGAGACCGGTGGCGTGCTGCCCGACGGCCCCGGCTTTTTCTATCCGGCGACGTTGTTGAGCAACTGCCAGCAGCAGATGGAGATCGTGCAGGAAGAAATCTTCGGGCCGGTGCTGCCGGTGCTCGCGTACGACTCGATCGACGACGCGCTGCGGATGGCGAACGATCATCAGTTCGGTCTGTCGTCCGTGCTCTATACGGAGAACTACCGCACCGCGATGCGCGTCGCGAACGAGATCGAGGCCGGCGAGCTGTACGTGAACCGCACGCCCGCCGATCCGTATCAAGGTTTTCATGCGGGCTGGAAACGTTCAGGCCTCGGCGGTGATGATGGCAAGCACGGCATGCTTGAATTCACGCAGACGCGTCTTGTCGTGATGCCGTTCTGACGCGCGAGCGCTTGCCGCTTGCATAAGCTTGCACAAAATAACATCGACGGCCTCGAGCGCGATTGCGCGGAGCGCCCCGTCAAGGAGACAGACGTTGCAGGAATCCCTCTCGAACGAAGGCGTGGCGCGCATGGCTGACATAGCCACACCCGCCTCCCATCGCTACGCGCAGTTGCTGCTGCTCGTGCTGGCCGCCGGCGCGATCTATCCGATCCTCTATTTGCGTCAGGTCTATCAGACGACGATGCTCGACGTCTTCGGCATCGACAACGCGCAACTCGGCTATCTGTACTCGGTGCTCGGCATCGTGTTCTTCATCAGCTATCTGCCGAGCGGCTGGCTCGCGGACCGGGTCGCGCCGCGTCTGTTGATCTGCTTCTCGCTCGTCGCGACCGGTGCGCTCGGGCTGTGGTATTCGACCGCGCCGTCGTTTCATGTGCTGCTCGCGATCTTCTGCGGCTGGGGCATCACGACGGGGCTCACGTTCTGGGCGTCGGTGCTCAAGCGCGTACGGATGATCGCGGGGCCGAACGAACAGGGCCGCTTCTTCGGTCTGCTGGATGGCGGACGCGGCCTCGTCGAGGCGCTGCTCGCGACACTCGCACTCGCGCTGTTCGCATCGGCGGCGGCATCGGGGAGCACACCCGCGGTCGGGCTGCGCAACGTGATCTATCTGTACTCGTTCACCTGCATCGGGCTCGGTGCCGTGATGAGCTTCTTCCGCGATCCCGCCGCGCCCGCCGGCACGAACGAGACCGCACGACAGAGCCGCGGCCAGTTGTGGCGCGACCTTGTGTTCCTCGCATCGATTCCGCAGTTGTGGCTCGTCGCGGCGGTGGTGTTCTGCGGCTATCAGATCTTCTGGGCGACCTACAGCTTCTCCGCGTACCTGCAGCAGGGCGACCTGCACCTGAGCGTCGTCGCGGCCGGCGTCGTCACGACCGCGAAGCTGTGGATGCGCCCGCTCGGCGGCATCGGCGGCGGCTATCTCGGCGACCGCTTCTCGAACGTGCGCGTGCTGATCGTCGCGATGTTCGCTGCGGTGCTCGGACTCGTCGCACTGATTGTGCTGCCCGCCGCGCGCAGCGTCGGGCTGCTCGCGGTTGTCGTGCTGTTCGTCGGCGCGATGACCTATGCGATCCGCGGGCTCTACTGGACGCTGCTCGACTACTGCGCGTTGCCGATGCGCATCACCGGCCTCGCGATCGGCCTCGTGTCGCTGATCGGCTATTCGTCGGACATCTTCCTGCCGCTCGTGAACGGCTACGTCACGCAGCATTTCGCGGGACTGATGGGCTACCAGATCTATTTCGCCTACGTGGCGTCGGTCGGCGCGCTGGGCGGCGTCGCCGCGCTCGCGCTGGCACGCATGAACCACTCGACTCCGTTGAATCACTAAAACTGGCATAGGACATGAAAGTCGTTTCTCTTCAGACGCACGTCGTCGCCGTTCCGCCGCCGCATCTCGGCGGCATGTACTGGATTTTTGTCACACTGCAGACGGACTGCGGCATCGAAGGCGTCGGCGAAGTCTACGCCGCGACGTTTCACCCCGACGTGATGGTGCCGGCGATCGAAGATGCATTCGAACGCTATCTGCTCGACCGCGATCCGCACCACGTCGAACGCCTGTGGCGCGAAGCGTATTCGAGCGGCTTCACGCAGCGCCCGGACCTGACGATGATGGGCATCGTCAGCGGCCTCGAGATGGCGTGCTGGGACATCGTCGGCAAGGCGTGCAACAAGCCGGTGTACGAACTTCTGGGCGGTGTCGTGAACGAACGGCTGCGCTCGTACACGTATCTGTATCCGAAGAACAGTGCGGGCGAGTACGACTACGACGATGCCGATCTCGCTGCCGAATGCGCGGCGCAGAACGCGAAACTCGGCTTCACCGCGGTGAAGTTCGATCCGGCGGGGCCGTACACCGCGTATTCGGGACATCAGCTGTCGCTCGAGGTGCTCGACCGCTGCGAGCTTTTCTGCCGTCGCGTGCGCGAAGCGGTCGGCTCGCGTTGCGACCTGCTGTTCGGCACGCATGGACAGATGGTGCCGTCGTCGGCGATCCGGCTCGCGAAGCGGCTCGAGAAATTCGATCCGCTGTGGTTCGAAGAGCCGGTGCCGCCCGGCCAGGAGCAGGCAATGGCGCAGGTCGCCGCACACACCAGCATTCCGATTGCGGCCGGCGAGCGGCTCACCACCAAGTACGAATTCTTCAAGCTGCTCGATTCGCGCGCGGCATCGATCCTGCAGATGAACGTCGGTCGCGTGGGCGGGCTGCTCGAAGCGAAGAAGATCGCGAGTCTCGCCGAGGTCTACTACGCGCAGATCGCGCCGCATCTGTACAACGGACCAGTCGGCGCGGCCGCGAGCATCCAGCTCGCGGTGTGCACGCCGAACTTCCTGATCCAGGAAAGCATTGGCACGTGGGATGGTTTCCACGCGCAGATTCTCAAGCAGCCGATCCAGTGGGAAGACGGCTACATCATTCCGTCGAAGGCACCGGGTCTCGGCGTCGAACTCGACATGGACGTCGTGCGCGCGCATTCGCCGTACACCGGCAAGCGCCTGCACCTGCAGATGCAGGCGCAGCCGGCCGACGTCAAGGACACATCGCCGGCACGAGGCTAGGCGCAAGGGGATGCAAATGAACTACGACTACGTGATCGTCGGCGCGGGTTCCGCCGGCTGCATTCTCGCCGAGCGGCTGTCCGCGTCGGGACGCCATTCGGTGCTGCTGCTCGAGGCGGGTGGCCCGGACGATTCGTTCTGGTTCAAGATTCCGGTCGGCTTCGCGAAGCTGTACTACCACAAGACCTGGAACTGGATGTACTACAGCGAGCCCGAGCCCGAACTCGCGGACCGCTCGATCTACTGTCCGCGCGGCAAGGTTCAAGGCGGTTCGGGGGCGATCAACGCGATGATCTACGTGCGCGGTGCCGCGCGCGATTTCGACGACTGGGCCGCCGCTGGCAACCCCGGCTGGTCGTATCGCGACGTGCTGCCGTATTTCCGCAAGCTCGAATCGCATCCGCTCGGCGATACCGAGTATCACGGTGCCGACGGTCCGGTGCGCATCACGCCGATGAAGGACGGTGCGCATCCGATCTGCCGCAGCTTCATCGAAGGCTGCGAACAGCTCGGCTATGCGCGCAACGACGACTTCAACGGCGCGCAACTCGAAGGCGCCGGCATCTACGACGTGAATACGCGCAACGGACGCCGCGATTCGAGCAGCGTCGCGTACCTGCATCGCGCGGGCTACCGCGACAACCTGACGATCGAGCACCACGCGCACGCGACCCGCGTGCTGTTCGACCGCCGCCGCGCGATCGGCGTCGAGGTCGTGCAACGCGGCGTGAAGCGGATTTTTCATGCGGCGCACGAGGTGATCGTCGCGGCGGGCGCAGTCGATTCGCCGAAGCTGCTGCAACTGTCGGGCGTCGGTCCGCGCGCGCTGCTCGCGCGGCACGGCATCGACGTCGTGCACGATCTGCCGGCGGTCGGGCAGAACCTGCAGGACCATCTGTGCGTGAGCTTCTACTACCGCGCGCGCATCCGTACGCTGAACGACGAGTTCGGCAGCTGGACCGGCAAGCTGAAGCTCGGGCTGCAATACCTGCTGCGGCGTACGGGACCGTTCGCGATGAGCGTGAACCAGTCGGGCGGCTTCTTTCGCACCGACCCCGCCGTGGCGCAGCCGAACATGCAGATCTACTTCAATCCGCTGTCGTACCGGATTCCGAAGTCGAGCCGCGCGTCGCTGACACCCGAGCCGTACTCCGGTTTTCTGGTCGCGTTCAATCCATGCCGGCCGACGAGCCGCGGCTCGATCGAGATCGCGTCGAACCGCGTCGACGATGCGCCGCTGATTCGCGGCAACTACCTGTCGACGCAGAAGGATCGCGACGAAGTCGTGCAGGGCAGCCGGCTCGTGCGCGAGCTGATGCAGGCGCAGGCGCTGAAGAACGTCACGGTGGAAGAGGTGACGCCGGCCGCGGACGTCGTCGACGACGCGGACATGCTGCGTTATTTCCGCGAGCAGAGCGGTTCGATCTATCACCTGTGCGGCACCTGCGCGATGGGCCCGGACCCGCGCACGGCTGTCGTCGATGCGCGGTTGCGGGTGCATGGCACCGACGGACTACGGGTTGTCGATGCGTCGATCTTTCCGAACATCACGTCCGGCAATACGAACGCGGCGGCGATGATGGTCGCGGAGAAGGGCGCGGCGATGATACTCGAGGATGCGGGTCAGTCGGAGGCGGTGCATCCGGCGACGGCTCAACGCGTGACGGCCGTTTCGTCCTGAGGAGCGGTTTCCGGCAGTGACCCATGTTTCATGGTCCATGCCCAGCTTTCTACCCCTGCTGCAGATTCCCGCCCGACGCGCGCCAGCGCGCCGGCGACACGCCGATATGACGCTTGAACACGCGTTGAAACGCGGCCATCGATTGATAGCCCACGGACTCGCCGATCCCGGCGACCGGCTTTTCGGAGTCCAGCAGCATGCGGCCCGCGATCGTCATGCGAACCTCGGTCAGCACATCGGCAGCGGAGCGGCCGATGGCCTCCTGAAACTGCCGGATGAAAGTCGCGCGGGACATATGGCAGAGCGCCGATAACTGATCCAGCGTCCAGGGCTCACCCGGCGTCTCGAACATCGCGGCGATGGCAGGTTGCAAACGAGGTCGCCTCGACAGTGCGAGCAAACCATGCGGCGGTTGCGCGCCTTCGGTTGCGAAGCGCAACGTCAGCGCGAACAACGCCGCCGACAGATGATTGACGAACATCTCGCTACCCGGGCCCGGGTCGTTCGCTTCCTCATGCATCAATTCGATCAGTCGTTTCAGGCGGGTGCGGGCAACCGACCGTGCCGGGGCCTCGACGTCTGTGCCTCGCTCGGGCAACGCGCTATGCACGACCAGGCGGCCTGGCAGATGGTCGCGCAATAGCCGATCCGGGACCGCACCGAGCAGAAATCGCCCACATAGAAAATCCGCTTTCTCGCCCGTTCCTTCGTTCTCGTAGACGATCAACGACGCCTTCGGACGACTGGTTTCCGGCCCCGCCGTTTCGCCACTACCGTCGTGAATGAAGTGCGCGTTACCTAGCGGAAACAGGATGATGTCGCCCGCGCTCAACGGTTCGGGCGGCCCGTTGACGTCTTCGAGAACGGCATGCCCGGACAGCAGAACGTGATACGGAATTTCTCGCACGCCGGACACAGCCTGATCGATTTTCCACGGCGCACCGAACAGGCAGCGCAGTTCGAGCCGCCCCGTGACGGGTATCAGCGACAGTAGTCGGCTTAGCAGATCCATGTTGGTTGGTGGCTCACGGGCTTATCGTCGGTTGATACTTTTGAGCATAATACTGACAATTTATAGCATCGTAAATATCAAAACCGGGACTTACAGTGGAGCCTCCTAACCACCCCTGATTGGAGCAGCTCATGTCCCACGTTGAACATTTCGATACCGTGATCCTTGGCAGCGGCCAGGGCGGCAAACTTCTCGCGTGGCACCTCGGCCGATCAGGCCAGCGTGTGGCGGTCGTGGAACGGCAGTGGGTCGGGGGCTCGTGCCCGGCGGTTGCCTGTCTGCCCAGCAAGAACGAAATCTGGAGCGCACGGGTGGCGCACGTGACGCGTCATGCGGCTGACTTCGGCGCGGTCACGGGTCCGGTCACCGTCGATATGGAAAAGGTCCGTGCGCGGAAGCGCGACATGGTCGAGCGCGAGGTGACGGCTCACCTCGATGCGTATGCGGCGAGCGGCGCCGAGCTGATCATGGGCAGTGGCAAATTCGTCGGACCGAAGACGATCGAAATCGAACTCAACGACGGCGGAAAGCGGACGGTGAGCGGCGAGCAGGTGGTGGTCAACGTCGGAACGCATGCGGCCATTCCCGATGTCCCTGGCTTGCGCGACGCCGAGCCGCTGACGCACATCGGATCGCTGGAGCTGGGCTACGTGCCGGCTCATCTGGTCGTGCTGGGCGGCGGGTACATCGGTATCGAAATGGCACAGACGTATCGCCGCTTCGGCAGCCGCGTGACGATCGTCGAACGCGGCGAACGATTGATGGCGCGTGAAGACCACGACGTCGCCGACGAGATGCTGCGCGTTCTGCGCGAGGAAGATATCGACGTCGTGCTGGGTGCGGAAATTCTGAAGGTCGAAGGCCGGTCCGGATCGGGCGTCCATGTCGTGCTGCGCACGGAGGCGGGCGAAAAGACGATCGACGGCAGCGACCTTCTCGTCGCGGTCGGGCGCGTTCCGAATACGGCGGGCATCGGTCTCGAAGCGGCCGGCATCGAGTTGAATGAACGCGGTTATATTCGCGTGAACGAGCGGCTGCAAACAGTCGCGCCGGGTGTCTGGGCGATCGGCGAAGCGGCGGGCTCTCCGCAGTTCACGCACGTATCGGTCGACGACTTCCGGATCGTGCGCGACAACATGGCCGGTGGAGATCGCAAGACGAGCGACCGGCTGATTCCGTACACGATGTTCACCGAACCGCCGTTAGCGCACGTGGGGTTGAGCGAACGCGAGGCGCAGCAGAAGGGCGTCGCGGTGCGCGTCGCGAAGCTGCCGATGACGAACGTGCTGCGCACCCTCGCGACCGACGAGACGCAGGGCTTCATGAAGGTACTCGTCGGTGCGGACGATGACCGCATTCTGGGTTTCACGATGATCGGCGCCGAAGCGGGCGAAGTGTTGGCCGCGATGCAGACGGCGATACTCGCGGGGCTGCCGTATCAGAAGCTGCGCGATGCGGTGATTTCGCATCTGACGTATGCGGAGGGGTTGGGGCCGTTGTTGTCGAAGGTGCCGGCTCGGGTTGGAGCTTGAGCGTCGCAACCAGGATAGGTCCCTGAGAAAGGCGGGGACCTATCCGGTCGACCACCCACTACCCCTCATCCCCCATCTCCTCCATCAACCACCGCCGGAACTGCTGCAACGCCTTGAAGTTTTTCTGCTCAGGCCGCACGACGAACCAGTACGACTGCCGCCCGTCGACATGCACGTCGAGCACCTGCACGAGCTCCCGGCTAGCAAGTTCGCGGCTGATCATGTGACGATCGGCGATCGTCACGCCGAGTCCTTCGACAGCCGCGCGGATCGCGTGATCAAGCAGATCGAACTCGTAGCCACCCGCCATATCGACGCCTTCGATGCGCGCCGCGTCGAGCCAGTGCCGCCAGGTCAGATAGCGCTGATTGTCGCCGGACAGCACGTGCAGCAGCGTGTGGCGCGTGAGGTCGACCGCACCGCCCTTAGCGGTGTCCCCTTCGACGAGCGCCGGCGAACACACGGCTACATGCTGTTCGTGCATCAGCAGCGAGCTTTCGAGTCCTTCCCATTCCCCGTCGCCGAAACGGATCGCGCAGTCGAGCGCGGTCGAATCGGCGAGGCTGTCCTGTAGTCGCGTAGTCAGACTCAGTTCAAGCGACGGATGGCGTTCGCGCAGCCGGCCGAGCCGCGGCACGAGCCAGCGGCTCGCGAAGGTCGGCGGCACGTTCACGCGCAGCCGGTTCAGATCGCTCTTCTGCTGGATCGCGCGAACGGTCAGTTCGATGCGGTCGAACGACTGCTGCAGCGTGTGCAGCAGCGAGCGACCCGCGGCCGTGAGTTCGAGCCTGTGATGATGGCGTTCGAGCAACGCTTCGCCGAGCTGCTCCTCGAGTTGCCGCACCTGGCGGCTCACCGCGCTTTGCGTGACGTTCAGCTGTTCGGCGGCGCGCGTGAAGCTGCCGCTCGTGCCGGCCGCCTCGAAGGCTTTCAGCGCGTTCAGGGCCGGCATCTTTCGCTTCACGGTCGCCTCCTCGCGGCAGCGCCGCGACAGCGCGGCACCAGGTGAAAACGCGAGAGTATACCGGCCGGAACGCCCATGCACGCGCCATACGCGCCGTCGCGCTCAGTGCGTGTCGGCGCGCCGTTCGACGAAGCGGCGTACGTAGTCGTCCGCGGGACGCTGCAGGATGTCGTCGGGCGTGCCGCACTGCACGAGCGCACCATCGCGCAGGATCGCGATCTGGTTGCCGATCCGCAGTGCTTCGTCGAGGTCGTGCGTGATGAAGACGATCGTCTTGTTCAGCATCGCCTGCAGGTTGAGCAGTTGATCCTGCATCTCGGCGCGGATCAGCGGGTCCAGCGCGGAGAACGCTTCGTCCATCAGGATCACGTCGGTGTCGGCCGCGAGCGCACGCGCGAGTCCCACGCGCTGCCGCATGCCGCCCGATAGTTCATCAGGATAGTGATTCGCGTAGCCGCGCAAACCGACCTTCTCGAGCCAGCTGTGTGCCTGTTCCTGCGCCTTCGCCTTCTTCTCGCCGCGCGTGACGAGTGCGTACGCCGCGTTGTCGAGCACGGTCTGGTGCGGCAGCAGGCCGAAGCTCTGGAACACCATGCTGACGCCGAAGCGGCGCAGTTGGCGCAACCCGCCCGCGTCGAGCTTCAGCACGTCGCGACCGTCGATCAGGATTTCGCCGACGGTCGGCTCGATCAGCCGGTTGAAGTGACGCACGAGCGTCGACTTGCCCGATCCCGACAGGCCCATGATCACGAAGATCTGTCCGGAGCCGATCGACAGGCTGACGTCGTTCAGCCCGACGTTGCAGCGCGTGCGTTCGAGCACGTCGGCCTTGCTCGCGCCGCCCTTCAGCAGTTCGAGCGCTTCGCGGCCGGCGTGCGGCGGTCCGAACAGCTTGTACACGTGTTTGACTTCGATGCCGCTCATGACGGGTTCCTCTTTGCTGTGACGTTTGACGGCGCGCGGGGTTCGCAATTCACTTCGCGCCTTGCTTGGCGAGTTCGGGGTTGGCTGTGGCGCTGTCCTTGCTGCTATCGACAGTGGAGTCCACGGCCGCGGCACGCGCGCGGCGGAACGGAATCCGCGACGGCTGTGCGTAGCGACTCTTCAGGCGCCGCGTGCGGCGGTCCTGGCCGTAGCCCTGGCTGATCCGGTCGATCACGATCGCGAGAATCACGATCGCGATGCCGGCCTGCGTGCCCTTGCCGACGTCGAGCGTCTGGATGCCCGCGAGCACGTCTTCGCCGAGCCCGCGTGAGCCGATCATCGATGCGATCACGACCATCGACAGCGCCATCATCGTCGTCTGGTTGATGCCGGCCATGATGCTCGGCCGCGCGAGCGGCAGCTGCACGTTGAACAGCAGCTGCATGCGCGTGGTCCCGAACGCGCGCGCCGCTTCGACGATCTCGCCGTCCACGTGACGGATGCCGAGATCGGTCAGGCGGATCAGCGGCGGCAGCGCGTAGATCACGGTCGCGAAGATCGCCGGCACCTTGCCGAGACCGAACAGCATCAGCACCGGAATCAGGTACACGAAGCTCGGCAGCGTCTGCATGATGTCGAGGATCGGCAGCAGCACGCGACGCAGACCTGCGCTGCCCGCCGCGAGGATGCCGAGCGGCACGCCGAGCGCAACCGACACGACCGTCGCGACGAGCATCAGCGCGAAGGTCTGCATCAGCTTGTCCCACAGACCGAAGCAGCCGATCAGATAAAGCAGCGCCATGAACAGCACCGCGACGCCGATGCGCCGCGACGCATGCCACGCGAGCAGCCCGACCGCGGCGAGCACGACCCACGGCGGCATCGCGCGCAGCAGGCCTTCGAGCGGCACCAGTACGTGGCGCAGCATCAGCACGCTGAAGTTGTGGAACGCGTCGCCGTAGCGCTGCACGAACGCGTTGACCCAGTCGTTGACCCAGTCTGCGATCGACAGGCGAAGAAAAAGCGGATGCATGTTGAGCCTCTTTCTGTTGCGATGATGCGGGCGCTATGGCCGGATGGCGTGACCTCGGGTCACGTGCGCAGCGCGGCCTGCACGCGTGCCGCGACGGCCGGATCGACCCACTGCTTCCAGATTTCCGGATGCTGCTCGAAGAACGTTTTCGCGACCGTCGATGCATCGAGCTTGCGCTCATGCATCTGCGCGACCAGTTGTTCGTCGAGCGCGAGCGGTATGCTGACCTTGCCGAAGAACGCGACCGCGTCGGGCTCGGCGTCGAAGAACGGCGTCGAGACGGCGACCATCAGATGCGACACCTTGAACGCGGAAGCACACGGCGTGCCGCCATTCGCATCGGCGATCGTCTTCCAGCATGCATCGGAATACGGTGCGCCGTCGAGTCGGATGAAGCGATATTTCGCCATCAGCCCGGCCGGCTGCCAGTAGTAGAACAGGATCGGCTTGCCGCGCTCGTACGCGGATGCGATCGCCGCATCGAGACCCGCGCCGGTGCCTGGATGAAAGTTGGTGTAGGCGTCGCCGAGTTTGTACGCATCGAACAGCCGGGTGTTGAAGCGTTCGCAGTCCCAGCCGCTCGGGCAGTTGTAGAAGCGGCCGCGGTCGGGTTCTTCATCGTCGGTGAAGAGGGATTTGTATTGCGCCAGTTGCGTGATCGAACGCAGTTGCGGCGCGAGCGGCTTGATGCCGCGCTTCGGGTCGCCGTTGATCACATAGTCGGGCACGTACCAGCCTTCGCGATCGCCGCCCGGGATCAGTTCGCCGACCAGCTTCACGCTGCCTTGCTGCAGTGCACGCGCGACGATCGGGCTACGGCCCGTCCAGTGTTCGGCCCAGATTTGCAGGTCGCCGCGTGCGAGCGCGGTTTCGGTCGCGGCGGTCGCACCAGTCACGAGTTCGGTCTTGCAGCCGTAGCCTTTCTCGAGCACCGTACGGACCATTTCGGTCATCAGCGCGCCGCTTTCCCACGTGATCTGCGCGAACTTGACGGTCTTGCCGGCGCCGCACCAGCCCGGCGCGGCATGGCTGCCGGTTGCCGCGACTGCACAGGCCAGCGCGACGAGCGTGCGGGTGCCCGTTGCGCGGATGCTCGCGAACGTCAGACGTCCCATTGAATGTCTCCTCCTGTAAGCGGCGTGCGGCGGCCGGTGGTCCGGCTTCGCCGCGGCGGGTTGCCGCGTTGTCTCGTGTTGTGCGCTGCGGCGGTTCGTTTCGTCGACTCCGCCTGCGCCTCGTTGCGTTCTATTTGCTTGCGCGGCCTAGTGTACCGATGCCGTCTCAGGTAGCGAAAGGCACAAATAATCATCGACGCATTACCTGATCTCATGCCGTCGCACCGATCTGTACGATCGGCCCGCGGGAATGAAAACGCATCATGCCCCCATGAGTTTTCATAGCTTTTGACCGCGCAAACGCCATGCTTCAATGCGACGCGATATCCGCTGCGGCGTATGCCGCTCGAACAACATGGAGACGGAGCAGGAGATGAAAGCGATGGAAGTCTATATCGGCGAAGGTTTCGCGGGCCCCGGCGTCAACGCCGCGCATATCAACATCATGATCGGACCGCGCAGCGGCCCGGTCGGTCAGGCATTCACGAACAGTCTGTCGTCGCCGTCGCAGGGACACGTGCCGTTCATGGTCATTGCTCAACCGAATCTGCCTGTGAAGCCCGCGACGCTGTACGTGAACAAGGCCGACATCCGCGGCGACCTGCATGGCAACGCAACGTGGGGCGCATCGCAGGCCGCAATCGCGAGGGCGGTTACCGAGGCGATGCTCGACGGCACGCTGCCGCCCGAAGCCGAGAACGAATGGTGCATCGTCACCGCGAACTGGGTGAACTGGGCATGCGACGACCTCGACGCGGTCTACGAAAACAACTACACCGCATGCCGCACGGCGATCCATGCCGCGATGAACGGCCTGCCGTCGCTCGACAAGCTCGCTGCGGTGCGCGATGCGATCAGCAATCCGTTCTACACGCCGAAGGCCAAGGCCGCTTAACGCGCTGCGTCGCGGTCAACCGAATCAGGGGAACACGATGGAATACGTGCAACTGGGCCGCTCGGGGCTCAAGGTGTCGCGGCTGTGCCTCGGCACGATGAACATGGGAACGCCCGACTGGAAGCCGTGGATTTTCAACGAGCAGCAGAGCGAGCCGATCGTGGCCCGCGCGCTCGAAGCCGGCGTGAACTTCATCGACCTCGCCGATTTCTATTCGACGGGCGTCGGCGAAGAAGTGGTGGGGCGCATCGTGAAGCGTCTCGCGAAGCGCGACGAACTCGTGCTGACGACGAAGGTCGGCTATCCGATCGGTAGCGGCCCGAACAACCAGGGCCATTCGCGCAAGCACGTGATGGAGGCGATCGACGGTTCGCTGCGCCGCCTGCAGACCGACTACGTCGACGTCTACATGCTGCACTACTTCGACGTGAACACGCCGGTCGAAGAAACGATGGATGCGCTGAACGACATCGTGCGTGCAGGCAAGGCGCGCTATATCGGTGTGTCGACGATGTACACGTGGCAGTTCGCGAAGATCCTGCAGGTCTGCGAGCGTTATGGCTTCGCGCGGCCGATCAACATGCAGCTGCAGCTAAACTGCGCGTATCGCGAGGAAGAGCGCGAGATGCTGCCGTTCTGTATCGATCAGGGGATTGGCGTATCGGTGTTCAGTCCGCTTGCGCGTGGCCTGCTGTCGGGCGATCCGAAGTCGGTGCGCAACCAGACCGATTTCTTTACCGTGCAGATGTACGACGATATGGCGTCGCGCGACATCGCGCGTTCGGTCGCGGACGTCGCGCATGCGCGCGGCGTGTCGTGTGCGCAGATCGCACAGGCCTGGGTGCTCGGCAAGAAGGGCATCACGTCGATGCTGGTCGGCGCGGATTCGGTCGAGCAGTTCGACGGTGCGCTGGCCGCGCTCGACACGCATCTCACCGCCGACGAACTGTACGAACTCGAACGTAACTACACGCCGTGCGACGTGATCAACGACTACGTCGCCACGCGGATTCCGCGTGTCGCGCGCGCATCCCGCAAGCTGGAGATCGCAGCATGATCGACGGTCTGCGTAATCCGCAACTGTGGCGTACCGCGAGCTTCATCGACGGTGCATGGCGCGATGCTGACGAGGCCTATGCGGTCGTCGATCCGGCGAATGGCGACGTGCTTGCGCAGGTCGCGCGAGCCGGCGCCGACGACACGCGACACGCGATCGACGCCGCCACGCGCGCGTTCGTCGCGTGGCGCGCGTGTACCGCGGCCGAGCGCGGCGCGAAGGTGCGTCGCTGGGGCGAACTGATGCTCGAACATCAGCGCGATCTCGCGCTGATCATGACGCGCGAGCAGGGCAAGCCGCTCGCCGAGGCGATGGGCGAGGTCGGTTACGCGGCGAGCTTTCTGACGTGGTTCGCGGAAGAGGCGCGGCGCGTCTACGGCGACGTGATTCCCGCGCCGAAGCCGGGCGCGCGGATCATCGTCACGAAAGAGCCGGTCGGTGTGGTCGGCGCGATCACGCCGTGGAATTTCCCGCTCGCGATGGTCACGCGCAAGGCCGGTCCCGCGCTTGCGGCCGGCTGCACGATGGTGCTGAAGCCGTCGGAAGAAACGCCGCTGTCTGCCCTTGCACTGGCCGCGCTCGCGGCCGAGGCGGGCATCCCGGCGGGCGTGTTCAACGTCGTGTCCGGCGATGCGCCCGCGATCGGTGGTGCGCTGATGGAATCACGCAACGTGCGCAAGATTTCGTTCACAGGCTCGACGCGCACCGGCAAGCTGTTGATGCGCCAGGCCGCTGACACGGTAAAGAAAGTCTCGCTCGAACTCGGCGGCAACGCGCCGTTCATCGTGTTCGACGACGCGGATCTCGATGCCGCTGTCGAAGGCGCGATGGCATCGAAGTTTCGCAATACCGGGCAGACCTGTGTGTGCGTGAACCGCTTCTTCGTGCAGGCTTCAGTGCACGATGCGTTCGTCGACAAACTGGTCGCCGCGGTCGGGCGACTGCGGGTGTCGAACGGTCTCGAGAGCGGCGCGACCCAGGGGCCATTGATTAACCGTGCGGCGCTCGCGAAGGTCGAAGATCACGTCGCCGATGCGCGCGAGCATGGCGGCAAGGTCGTATGCGGCGGACGCGGACACGCGCTCGGCGGCACGTTTTACGAGCCGACCGTGATCGTCGATGCGAACCCGCAGATGAAGCTCGCGAACGAAGAGACGTTCGGCCCCGTCGCGGCGGTGTTCCGCTTCGATACCGAAGACGAAGCGATTCGTCTTGCGAACGACACTGAGTTCGGACTGTCCGCGTACTTCTACGCGCGCGACATCGGCCGCGTGTGGCGCGTGGCCGGCGCACTCGAAAGCGGGATGGTCGGCATCAACGAGGGCATCGTGTCAACCGAGGTCGCGCCGTTTGGCGGCGTGAAGGAATCGGGACTCGGCCGCGAAGGTTCGAAGTACGGGATCGACGAGTATGTCGAAACGAAGTACCTGATGATGGGCGGCCTCGGCTAGCTTACGGTACGGCCGATGTGCTGATCGACGTGGTTGTCGATCAGCCATCGGCTGAAGTGCTGCACCCGCGCGGTGTCGAGCACTTCGGGCCGAACGTCGAGCCAGTAGCCGTACGGCCCATCCACTTCGATCGGACTCAACTGGATCAGGCTGCCGCTCGCGAGTTCCTGCTCGATCATGTGCCGGTCCGCAACCGCGATCCCGAGGCCGGCGACGGCCGCGTGGATCACCTGATCGAGCGTGCTGAATTCCAGTTCGCCACGCGGTGCGAGGTCTTCGCCGAGCGCCGCTTTTTCGAGCCATGCTTCCCACACCAGCAGACGCCGGTCGATGTCGAGAATGTACAGCCACGGATGATGGACGAGCACGTCGCGCAATGCGGCGGGATCGTCGGGTGCTTGCGCGAATTCGCGCGCCGCGCCGACCAGCACGTGCCGTTCGCGCATCAGCAGCGTGCTTTGTCCACCGGGTAGCGGCTCGAGGCCGAAACGGATCTGGCAGTCCTCGTTGCGCTCGGCGCCGTGCAGTGCGCCATATTCATTCGTCACCGAGATGTGCAGCTCCGGAAACCGCTGCTGGAAATCGCGCAGCCGCGGCGTGAGCCAGCGCGTCGCGAGCGTTGGCGCGGCGTTCACGCTCAGCAGATTGTTCGACGGGTCGTTGCGGATCGTATCGAGCGTGTGCGCGATGCTGTCGAACGCGGACTGCAAGGTAGGCAGTAGCCGCTTGCCGGCGGGCGTGATCTCGAGCCGGTGATGATGGCGCATGAAGAGCGGGGTGCCGAGATATTCCTCGAGCAGGCGGATCTGCCGGCTGATCGCCCCTTGCGTAACGTGCAGCGTCTGTGCGGCTTTCGTGAAACTCAGGGTGCGGCTCGCTTCTTCGAACGAGCGCAGGGCCGACAGGGACGGAAGGCGGCGCATGACTACTGTCCTTTCAATACGGCGTCGCGCACGCAGCGCGACGCTTCCTGCAACAGCTTAAACACTAAACGACAACCGCGCGACAACAGCGTCAAAACGAATGCGTGATCCCGACCCGCGTGACCACCTGGGTTTTCGAGCTCGACGGATTGAATCCCGCGATCTGCGCATTTTGCGCCGCACCGGCCGCGCGCTGGTACGAACCCATCGCATAGATCGACGTGCGCTTCGACAGCGAGTATTGCGCGATCGCGTTGACCTGATGGTACTTCGGCTGGGCATCGGTCGCGTGGTCGAGGCCGGTCGTGAACGTGTAGCCCGCGCCGAGCGCCAGCGACGGCGTCGCCTGATAAGTCGCCGACACTTCGTAGTTCTGGAAGTGCAGGTCGTGCGTGCCGCTCTGCGCGGCGAAGTTCACGTTCGAATAGTCCGCCAGCAGCTTGAGGCTGCCGAGCGTGTACGACGCGCCCGCCGACAGCACGCCCTGATAGCGCGCGTTCGCGAGCGCGTTACCGTACACCGCGTTGACGAAGCTGCCGCCGCTGCCGTAGCCGGCCACCGCGGTGATCGGGTTCGTCACGCGCAGGTAGCCGACGCCCGCGCTGAACGCGTCGAACGTGTACTGCGCGGCCGCGCTGTACGACGAATTGGTCGAGAACGCGCCGGCCGTGCCGCCGAGCGAATAGTGGCCTTCGAATACGAAGCCCGCGATCGTCGGGCTCACGTACTTCACCGCGTTGTTCACGGGGAAGCCGTTGTCCAGGTTGTCCATGTCGTTCGGGTGGGAGAAGTACCAGCCGCCGTACTGACCGTTCAGCGAGAACGGCTCGACCAGATCGACGGACGCGTCCCACTGCTTGCCGAACGTGAGCTGACCGTACTTGTCCGACTTGACGCCGACATACGCGTTGCGCGAGAACGCAAGGCCGCCGCCGAGTCCACCGGTCGCCGCATTGAAGCCGCTTTCGAGCCGGAAGATCGCGTGATAGCCGTTGCCCAGATCTTCGGCGCCCTTGAGGCCCCAGCGGCTGCCCGCCGGTACGCCGCTCTGCATCTGCACGAGCCGGCCGCCGCTGCCGGGCACGAGCTGCCCGTTGCTGCCGCCTTCGACGTTGTTCGCGTAGTCGATCCCCAGATCGATGATGCCGTACAGCGTGACGCTGCTTTGTGCGTGCACGCTGCCCGCCGCGATGACGAGCGGCAACGCCGCGACCAGAGTCTTTTTCTTCACTGCTTTCTCCTGAACGAAGGGCCGCGACATGCGGCCCGGATCTCCGATTACCTGGGTCAGGCGCCGAGCGCTTTTTGTACTTTTGCTGCGACGTCGGCGGGTACCCACGGCTTCCACATCTCCGGATGCTGCTTCAGGAACTGCGTCGCTTCGGTCTGCGCATCGACCTTGTGCGACGTCATGTCGAGAATCGTGCTGTCCAGAAAATCAATCGAAAAACTGACCTTCGAGAAGAACGCCATCACGTCGGGCTCGGCCTGGTAGAACGGCGTCGACACGCCGATCTTCAGATGCGACACCAGGTACGACGACGCGCACGGCTGCGTGGCGTTCGGATCGCGCAACGTCTTCCAGCATGCGTCGCTGAACGGCGGCATCTTCAACTGGACAAACTTGTATTTCGCCATCAGCGCGGCCGGTTCCCAGTAGTACGTGAGGATCGGCTTGCCGCGCTCGTACGCCGACGAGATCGCCGCGTCGAGGGCCGCGCCGGTGCCGGGACGGAAGTTCGTGTAGCTATCGTCGAGCTTCAGCAGTTTCAGCAGACGCGAGTTCACGCGTTCGCAGTCCCAGCCGGACGGGCAGTTCAGGAAGCGGCCCTTATCGGGTTCCTCGTCGTCGACGAAGAGCGTCTTGTACTTCGGCAGATCGCTCACCGACGCGAGCCCCGGTGCCGACGGCTTGATGCCGCGCTTCGGGTCGCCGTGAATCACGTAGTCGGGCACGTACCAGCCTTCCTTCGTGCCGCCCGGCAGCGTGTCGCCAACGAGCTTCACCGTGCCGTTCTTCACTGCACCAGCGATGATTTCGGAGCGGCCCGTCCACTGCTCGGCCCAGATCTGCAGGTCGTTGCGCGACAGCGCCGTTTCGGTCGCGGCCGTGCTGCCGGGGATCGTGTCGGTGTCGCAGCCGTAGCCGTTCTTCAGCACGAAGCGCAGCACCTCGCTCGTGAAGTTGCCGCTTTCCCACGTGATGCCCGCGAAGCGTACCGGTTTGCCCTGGCTGCACCAGGTGCCGGCTGCGTGCGCGGGCAGCGCTGCAGCTGCGAGCGGCATTGCGACGAGTGCCGCCCGGATGAGATGAGAGATGCCACGCATGATGTGTCTCCTTCCGTGATTTATGTGGTGTGTGTCGTGCTGCGTTTCTGCCGCAGCGGCGTGCGTTTCGATAAGCCGGTCAGTCGTAGCGGCTGCCCGTGGCGAGCGTCGCCGCGAGCACGTCTTCGTCGAGTTCGATACCGAGGCCTGGCGCGTCGCCGAGATCGATCCATCCGGCGGCGTCGACATCGATCGGCTGCGTCAGCGGAAAATCACGTCGCGCCGCGGTCCATTCAGGCGGGTCGTACGGATACTCGACGAACGGCGCATTCGACGCGCCCGCTGCCACATGCAGGTTCGCGACGAGCCCGATGCCGTTGCCCCACGTGTGCGGCGTGAAAGTCTTGCCATGCGCTTCGACGTCGGCGGCGAGCCGGCGACTGCCTTCGAGGCCGAGCGTGCAGACCACGTCCGGTTGGTACACGTCGAGACAGTCCTGATCGAGCAGTGCCTGGAATTCGTGGCGGTCGCGCGTCAGCTCGCCGCCCGCGATGCGGATGCCGGTCTGCGTGCGCAATTGCCGGTGGCCGGCATAGTCGCCGCGATGCAGCGGCTCCTCGACCCAATAGACGTCGTACTTTTCCAGTTCGCGGATCACCGCGAGCGCATCGTCGGCCTGCCATGCGGGCTGCGTGTCCCACGGCATGCGCCAGCCCTGATTGCAGTCGACCATGATTTCGACCGCATTGCCGACCGTCGCACGAACCGCCGCGAGCACCGCGAGATCGTCGGCGAGACGGGGCCGGCCGAAGCGCAGCTTCAGCGCGGGGAAGCCGCGCGCGGCGACGTGTTCGGCCCAGCGAGCGGCATCTGCCGGCGAACGATGCACGCCCGACGACGCGTATGCCTGCACCTTCTGCGCGCGGCCACCCGCGATGCGCCAGCAGGCCTCGCCGCGGATCTTGCCGGCGAGGTCCCACAGCGCTGCGTCGAGCGGCCACAGGCGGCCTGCATGGAAGCTGAGGTTGTCGAGTACTGCGGAATGACGCGCGAGGTCGAGCGGATCGGTGCCGATGAAAAGATGCCGGTAGTCGTCGAAGCCGTACATCGCGTCGCCGGAACCGATGCCGATGCGGCCTTCGCTGTCTGCGACGCGCACGATCGTCGCGGGAAAGCGGCGGCGCGGCTGGCTGTCCCACGACGCTGGAAAAGGCGGATCGAGTTCGAGCCGGTGATGGGTGATCGCGATGCGTTCGATGCGATTTTTCATGGTTGTTCCGCGTTCGGTAGGGCTGGTTTCGTAATGAAATGCACCCGCCGACGGCGGTTTTGTCTCAAGCCGGTATAGGCGTCAGAGGATGCTAGGGGTCCAATTACACCGGCTCAATAGAGTCAATCGAAGTAAATGAATGCCTTCAATTCGGGGGATTGGGCACCCATAATGCGCATATCAATCGCGCGATTGCCCGCGATGCAGCAAACGAGCAGGAAAGAGCTAGCAAGCAGCTTGCATGGGATCGGAGTAAGCGCTAAAGCGCTAACTCCGATCGACAGCAACTATCTTGAGACGAGCAATGTCACGCGTCATGGAAGTCCGACTGCCAGGGAGTGTTGGAGCGAACCATTGCGTTAAGCGTGATGAGCAGTTTGCGCATGCAGGCGACAAGGGCG
>NZ_JBOIGG010000019.1:0-142900 GCF_050742655.1 Paraburkholderia sp.
TTCCGGCCGTCGAAGATCTGGGAGATCGTGCGCGAGATGCTCACGAGCTGGGAGATGATGAAGCGGCGCCTGCGCGAAGGCGTCGAGTTCTTCCGCTTCCTGCGCGCGCACGAGGCATGATCGCGCGATGAAATACGCGGCGTGGCTTGCGTGCCTGGCCGGTCTTCTGTTCGCAAGCGGACTGATCGCTTTCGAAGGGTTGCTGAATGGTGTCCATCTGCTGGTCGAGGGGCTCGCCTTCGTTTGCGGAGTAGGGACTGTGCTCGGTATCGTGTACACGGTGCTGGCCAGTGTCTTCGTCCGGCGTTTTTTTGCGCGCAGCCCTGCAGAGCCCTCGAGTTTTCCCGCCGTCACCGTCGTCAAGCCGCTGCATGGCGACGAGTGGACCTTGCTCGGCAACCTGTCGAGTTTTTGCCAGCAGGACTATCCTGGGCCCGTGCAATTCCTGTTCGGCGTGCACAGTTCGGAAGATCCGGCGCTGCATACCGTCGAGGAACTGAAGCGTCTTTATCCCGAAGCTCACATTACGGTGGTGGCCGATGCGCGTTTATACGGCCCCAACCGCAAGATGAGCAATATCCTCAATATGCTGCCCGAAGCGCAGCACGATGTGCTGGTGTTCGCCGACAGCGACGTCAGCGTGGGTTCGACCTATCTGCGTAATGTGATCGGCGAGCTGCAGAAACCCGGCGTGGGTCTCGTCACGTGCGTGTATCGCGGCACGCCCGATCCGGGTTTCTGGCCGCGCCTGTCGGCGAAGGCGATCAACTACCAGTTTTTGCCCGGCGTGCTGACGGGACTCGCGTTCGGCATGGCACGTCCGTGTTTCGGCCAGACCATCGCGATGCGACGCGAAACGCTCGAGAAGATCGGCGGGTTCGGACAGTTCGTGCACCACCTCGCCGAAGATCATGCGATCGGCGAAGCGGTACGCATGATCGGCGAGAAGGTCGTCGTTCCTCCCTTTGCGGTATCGCACGCGTGCGTGGAGACGAGCGCGGCCAGGCTGATCGCGCATGAATTGCGCTGGAGCCGCACCATTCGCACAGTCGATCCGGTGGGCCACCTGGGCTCCGCACTCATCCATCCGTTTCCCTTCGCCGTGCTCACGCTGCTGTTTTCAGGCGGCGCGACGTGGGCCTGGCTGTTCGCGCTGGTGGCGCTGATCGCGCGGCTCGCCTTGAAACTGCAGTCCGATCGCGTATTGCAACAACCGTATCGTGATCTGTGGCTGTTGCCGTTGTGGGATATCGTGTCGTTTTCGATCTTCGTGGCGAGCTATTTTTCGACGCGGGTGATCTGGCGGGGCTATAGCTTCACGGTGGACAGCGACGGCTTGCTGACGCCAGTTCAAGGCGAGTAACGGGTCATGCAGATTTTTCCGGAAGACTACGCATGCCGGCGGCGAATGGGGCCGACATGACGAAACATCTGGGTCGCATTGCTGCGCTCGCGGGTCTGGTTGCATCGCTGTGGCTGGTTCTGCACGACAACCCGGGCGCCGTACTCGGGCTGATGCGTTCAGCCGGAGCAGGGCTGGTACTGGCCGGTCTGGTTCACGTGCTGCCGATGCTGGCAAACGCGCGCGACTGGCAGACCTTGATCCGCGGGGCGAGGCGGCCGGATCTCATCGGTATGTTGCGTCTGGTCTGGATTCGCGAATCGGTGAACAGCATGCTGCCAGTAGCGCGTATCGGCGGCGAGGTGGTGTCGTTTCGACTGATGCGGCGGCATGGACTGCGCGGTTCCACCGCGGCCGCGAGCCTCGTCGTCGACATGCAGCTCACGCTGATCAGCCAGTTGATGTTCACGATGGGCGGCATCGGCTTCCTGTTCGCGCACGCGGCCTCCGGCACGCTGCGGCTCGCCGCCGATCTGGCGTGGGGTATCGTGGCGCTCACGCCGTTGCTGGTGCTGTTTGCGCTGGTACAGCACGCGAGTCCGTTCGAACGTCTCACGCGGATGCTCAACCACGCGACCAGCGGCAAGCTGGCCACGCTCGTCGGTCAATCCGCGCAGATCGACCAGGCCATCAAACTGATCTGGCGCCGCCGCGGAGTGGTGTTGCGCTATCTGTTCTTCTGGCAGCCGGTGCAGTGCCTCGCGACCGCGCTGGAAATCTGGGTGGCGCTGTTTTTCCTCGGCGTGCACGTGAGCTTTGTCGAAGCCGTCGTGATCGAGTCGCTGATCCAGGCGGTGAGTAGCGCGGCCTTTTTCGTCCCGGGCGGCCTCGGTGTGCAGGAAGGCGGTTTTATCCTGATCGGCGGCGCGCTGGGACTCGATCCGGCCACCTGTCTCGCGCTCGCAGGCGCTCGCCGCATCCGCGATCTGCTGATCTTCGTACCAGGCCTGTTCGCATGGCAGTTTGCCGAATCTTCCGACCGGATGCACACCGGGCTCGCGAGGGTCTTGTCGGCGATAACGCTGACGAACCGTCGCGGGGACGCGGAAAAGTCCTGAGCAGGACGAGTTCCGGTGCCGCGGCCACCACGGCTCGCTGCACCCGTAGTCCAGCGAGCCGCGGTGGCCGCCTCGCGCGATGCCCCGCACCAAAGAAATTTTCCCGATGCGGGTGTCAATGGGCGCGCGCCCGTCCGCTAGATCCCCCGCCGGAATGCCGTGAACATCAGCCGCAGACCGAGCGCCGCAATTGCCGTCGCGGCCGCGCGGTCCACCCACGCTTTCGACGCGAGGTACAGCTCGCGCGGCCGGCGGCTCGAAAAGCACAGCGCGACGATCGTGTACCAGCCGGCCTCGATCGTGAACACCGCGGGCGGCAGCACGACGTAGCACCACATCGGCGGATGCTGCGGCAACAGCGCAGCGAAGATGCTGCCGTAGACGATCGCCGTCTTCGGGTTACTCAACTGCGTGCTCAGGCCGAGCCACAGCGACCGGCGCAGATTGCCGCTGCCGACCGACCCGATGCCGTTCACCGCGAGCGGCACGGTCGCGCCGCGCCAGATCCGCACCGCGAGGTAGACGAGGTACAGACCGCCGGCGATCTTCAGCCCCGCATACAGCCAGCTGACCGCTTCCAGCAGCGTGTACAGACCAACCAGCGCGACGCACGCGAAGCAGACCCCGCCGATCCCCATACCGACCGCGCTCGCGAGTCCATCGCGTCGCGAGACGCCGATCGCGTTGCGCGCGACGACGATGAAGCTGGGGCCGGGGCTCATCGCGCCGAGCATCAGCGCGGCGAGGATGGCGACGATAGCGGTAGCGGCATTCACAGGCGTTCTCCGGGGGTTCAACGAAGGTCGGGAAGGGTGCCTGCGAACTTATCATGCTTGCGCAGTCGGCGGCGCATGGGCCGTCGACTGCGTGAGATCCGTATGAAGCTCGTATCAGGCCCGGACGATCCGCTCGCTACGACCCGTCGCGACCGGAGCGGCGGGGCGCGGCGCTTTTTCGCTGCACTGTGAGCGCCGTCATGACGTAGACGAAACCGCCGCGGCCGCCGATGCCGCTCCACCGGCGAGCAGGCACAGCCCGACGAGATCGCGAAACGTCGCGGCGCCACGCGCATCGCTGCCTACCGCTTCGCCCGACGGATTCTCGGTCGGTCCGCCGATACCGAGGATCAGCGTCGCGGATGGCGCGCGTTCGTGTACGCGCCGCAGCAGATTGCGAAGGTAGAGCGGCGCTTCGGCGGCATCGAGCGTGAGCACGCAGACCACCGCGGCATCGCTGGGTGCTTTCGCGTCGCCCTGGCTCTTGCGAAACTGCTCGTAGCTCGCGGCGACCGGCGCCATCCCGAAGCGCGCGAGCAACTGGACGGCAATCGCGACCGCCACTTCGTCAAATGCGCCGCGTCCCGAGACGCACAGCACGGCCTTGCCGCGCGCGGGCGCGATCAGTGTCGCGAGATCGGCCATGCGTTCGGGCGCGCGTTCGGACGATGAACCGGCCGGCACGGCGCTCAGCGCTGCCGCGCCCGTATGCAATGCACCGGCCATTTCGGTGCGCAGGCGCTCGTCCGGTGCGCCGTCGATGTCCTCCATGTTCTCGACGATGTCGAGCAGGTGCTCGTTCATCCGCGCAAGCTGCTCCGGCGAAAACACACCGCGCAACGTGTCGTTGCGCGCGAGCCGCAAGCCTTCGCGCGCGACGTCGTCGTAGTAGTCGATCAGCGGCAGATCGCGCAGCAACCGCTCGGCCTGATCGATTGCCTCGTGCGGGTCGTCTGCGAGCAGGCGCTGGTAAAAAGTTTGTGCGGGCGTGAGCGCCGGCTGGTCGCCAAGCAGCACGGCGATGAACTTCAGCCGGTCCGCGTAGCGGCCGAGCGTGACGAGACACAGCGTGAGCGGCGTCGACAGCACGAGGCCGATCGGCCCCCACAGCCAGCTCCAGAAGATCGCCGCAACCACCACCGCGAGCGGCGACAGCCCTGAGCGATGACCGTACAGCAACGGCTCGACGATCTGCCCCGCGACCACGTCGACCACGACGAACAGGATCAGCGTGCAGACCCCCATCGTCCATTGCGGCTGGATCGCGGCGGCGAGAATCGTCGCGAGGATCGCGGCGATCCACGTGCCGATGTACGGCACGAAACGCAGCAGCGCGGTCAGCACGCCGAACAGCAGTGCGCCCGGCACGCCGATGATCGCAAGACCGATCGAAATCACCGCGCCCGTGCCGAGATTCACGCCGAGCTGCGCGACGAAGTAGCGGCTCAGCCGGGTCGCGGCATCGTTGATCGCGGTCGTCGTGCGATGCAGGTCGCGCGAGCCGAACAGCCGGATCAGCCGGTCGCGCAGATCCTCGCGTTGCAGCAGGATGAAGATCGTCACGACGAGCACGATGAACATCGTTTCGAGCGGCCCGACGACCGGCGAGAACACACGCTGCGTCAACTGCAGCGGCGACGGCATCGGCTCGTGCACCTCCACCGGCAACGGTGCTGCAGCGCTTGGCCGCTGCGATCGACCGGATTCGTGCGGTGGCCGTGTGGGGGCGACGCGCTGCAGGGCGGAAGCGGCGCGAGTCAGCAACGCATCGGCGCGCCCGACGGTTTTTTCCTGCACCGTCTGCACCTTTTCTTCGATCGCCTCCTGGTACTGCGGCAGCGCGCCCGCGAGCTGCGCGATCTGCGCACCGATCAGCGTGCTGACGGCGAGCAGTGCGACGAGCGCGGTCAACACCGCGACGAAGATCGATGGCAACGGGCCGAAGCGCAGCCGCCGCAATACACCGACGAGCGGCGCGAGCAGAAAACTGAGCAATACCGCGAGGGTGATCGGCATCAGCACCGCGCGGCCAAAATACAACCCGCACACGACGACGACGGTGGTGATCACCGTCGTCAGGCCGTGGACGCCTGGTGTGCCTGCGGGAAAAACACGGGTCGGCGGGGACGGTCTTTGTGGAGCCATGGAAACGACCTGATGAAAAGCGACAACCTGTTGGGCCTGGTCGGGTGCTGCACGATGCGTGCTGCCGGATTCGCTCGGCTGAATCCGCAGGAAACGCGCCCGACGGGGGCTTTTGCATGGCGGCAGCGATGTGGCCGCGGTCATGCAGATTTCGTGACGTTATCAAAAAACGCGGACTGTACGCGAATCGGCGCTGCTGCGTGAGTGACACACAGGCCTGATCGATGTGCTACGCGCGCACGGGCACGCGATGTTCGCGCGAGTGATAGCAGCGATCGCGGACCAGGTTGTGCACGCAGCGCTCGCAGCATCGCATCACGGCCGGAGCCGACGTAAAATCCCCGCTGCATCGCGCGCCGCTTTCCTTATCCTCCCTTCCACGAACGCGCGACCGGAGAGGTGCATGGTACACACCGCATTGCGGATCTCGAACGATCCGCGCGAACTCGACCTCGATCTCGTCTACACATTTCTGCGCGAAGAAACGCCGTGGGCGAAGGGCCTACCGCGCGCGACCTTCGAGCGCTCGATCGAAAACTCGCTGTGCTTTGGCGCGTATGTCGGCGATGCGCAGGCCGGTTTCGCGCGCGTCGTCACCGACCGCGCGACCTTCGCCTATCTGTGCGACGTGTTCGTGCTGCCCGCCTACCGGTCGCGCGGTTATGCGAATGCGCTCGTGAAGCACATCGTCGAGTGCGACGCGTTACAGGGACTGCGGCGCTTCATGCTCGTCACCAGCGATGCACATCACGTGTATCGCCCGTTCGGTTTCGAAGCGCCCACGCACCCCGAGAGGATCATGGAGCGGCACGCTCCCGCGATCTACAGCGCATCGTAAGTGCACATCGCGGATACCGCCGATGGGCTCAATGAACAGTTTCGACTCGTCACGGAAGGGCGGCGTACGGTGTCGTTTGCGGCGACGCCTGGGTGAATGGTCTGCGGGGTTGGATTCATGCGGAAGGAAAACACGCAGGCCCGGAAAGACGGTCGTGCGTTCATGACGGAGTTTCAACGAGGCAGCCACCGGAAATGGCAGCATGGGCGTTCGGTTCTTCTACGATCCGCAGCGGTTCTCTTGGGCCATCAGATCCCGCGCCGACGTATCGCCAGGATCGCGAGCAACGCGAGCACGATTGCCGACACGATCGCAAAAACGAGACTGGATGTGCGACCTAAAGAATCTCCGCCCAGCAGAACGCTCAGTGGCCCGTTGCCCGACGAATAGTTTTGCAATCCGGTCGCCAGTAAAAATAATCCGAGTGCCGTCGTATAAAGCCGCGACCAGCGACCTCCGCGCATTAGCGAATATGCGCTCACCCATGTGATAACCAGCACCGAGACAAGAAATACTGTGCGAATGGAATTCATCGGCGTCGAGAAGGAGATCATGAGTGCCGGGCTCAGATGGTCATTGCTCATCACAACGCAGATCGTAAGGATAAAAGCGAAGATCCATTCGCATACGGCGATACACACGATCGACACTACTTCCCAGGTCTCTGTCTTTCCGGGAGACAGTTTCATGAACGCTCCTTGAGGCATTTGTATTTTCGTTGCACCAACCGGGCCAACGCATAGCCCTTTAAGTTGAGATCCTCCCACCTGCACGAAGAATACAAGATGCTCGCTCAATGCGACCATCGCTTACCCACTCACCCGTGAAAAACAACCCTGCACTCCAGCGTGACATAGGGTCGATTTCCCATGCGCGGTTGCGTCGATAACGTAGGGCTATTCGCTGGCGCGTCCCACTGAAGTGCCGCAGCGAATAAACAGGGCGGCCTGCCGTCCATTGCTCACGGAGAACATCATGCTCGAGAATCTGCTGACCGCCGCGAGAAAACTGGACCCGCAACATAGCCTGGACCCGACGCCTGCATTGGCAACCGCAGCCACCCAACTGTACGAAACGGCACAGCGAGCGGGTGCAGCGGAAACTTCGGATCTCAATGCGGTGAAAACGGAAATTCTCCAGATCGTCGATTCGGTCGAGGGAGGACTCAAGGGCTCGGCGCAGGAAGTGCGTACCGTCTCGACCCTTACCTCAAACTCGCGGTGGACGCGGGATACAACCTCGTCAATGCCGACGTGCGACTGAAGTTCGCTTACTTCGTGATCGCCATCGTCAGGGAAGGATTCGCCGGGAAGAGCACAGGCGGCGCTCCCTCCGGTCGGTAACCCTTGTGAGGCCCGAATCACGCCTTCACCACATCCACCACCGTAAGCCGCATCTGCCGCCGCTCGACAAACCCCATCTTCCGATAGATCGCAATCGCGCCCTCGTTCGACGCAAGCACATGCAGGAACGGCGTCTCGCCGCGTGCGCAGATCGCTGCGATCAACAGTCTCATCAGCCCGACCGCGTGACCTTGTCCGCGAAACGCGGGGTCCACGCAGACCGCGCTGATCTCGGTATAGCCGTCGAGTCTTATACGCTCGCCGGCCATCGCTGCGAGCTTGCCCTGCTTGCGCACACCGATATAGTTGCCGAGTTCGATCGTGCGCGGCCCAAACGGACCAGGCTGCGTTGCAGCGGTCAGCGCGAGCATGTCGGGCACGTCGCGCTCGACGAGCCTCACGTGCTCCCATGCGGTCTGCTCGGGCTCGCGTTGCCAGATCATTTGCAGCAACGCCGCGTGTCGAACGACGGAGAATTCGGAAGGAAGCGTGACTTCGTCCGGCGTCGTCAACGCAGCCGGACCTTGTTCGCTAATCAGCAGACGCAACGCGTCGAAGGATTCAGAACTGGAATCGGCGAGCGCGGCAAACGGGCCCGCTGAAGCCAGAAGCCGCACCGCTCGATCGTTCCCGACCGCAAAGCGGGCCTGCTTACCAGTCAGCGCATTCCATACGGCCTTGTCCAGCGGATGCCCGCCGTCGATCACTTTTTTTGCTACTACTTCAGACATTGCCCGCTCCTGCGAATTGAAGGTTCGGCCCATGCACCCGCACGACCGCATTGCTTCGCAGTCTAGACGTTGCATCGCCCCCGGACTATAGTCGCAAATGACATTATTGGAGTCATTTGCGACATGCGGCTGGCTATCCTCGCGCTCGACGGCGCATTCGACACAGGCGTCACGGTGCTGCTCGACACCTTCTCGACGGCCAACGAACTGGCCGCCGCGCAGGGGTTCGCTTCACCGCCGTTCGACGTGACGCTCATCGGCGTGCGCAGACGCATCCGTACCGCACTCGGATTCTCCACGCCGGTCGAACCGGCGAGCAGCGTCCATCAGCCCGACTGGGTGGTGGTCCCGGCGCTCAATGCCAAACAGCCGGAGCGTCTGATCGAGGCGCTGGAACGGCGCGACGTCCGCGACGCGATGGCGCACCTCCGCACATGGCATGCCGATGGTGTCGGCATCGCGGCGGCGTGTATCGGTACCTTCGTGCTCGCCGAAGCCGGGCTCCTCGATCAAGGCGAGGCAACCACGACGTGGTCGCTGGCGCCGTTTTTTCGGCAACGCTACCCGGCGGTCAAACTCGACGATTCACGCATGCTCGTCGCGTCGGGTCGCGTCGTGACAGCGGGCGCGATGATGGGCCATCTCGACCTCGCGCTCTGGCTGCTGCGGCAAAGCAGTCCCGAACTCGCCGCGCTCGTCGCGCGCTTCATGCTCATCGACAAGCGTTCGTCGCAGGCCGCGTACATCATCCCGGATCATCTCGCGCACGCCGACCCGTTGATCGCCCAATTCGAGCGATGGGCACGCGCCAATCTCTCTCGCGGGTTTTCGCTTCAGGACGCGGCGAGCGCACTCGCCGTCGGGACGCGCACATTGCAGCGTCGTACCGAGGCCGTGCTCGGCAAGTCGCCGCTCGCGTTCTTTCAGGACCTGCGGATCGAACGGGCACAGCACCTCGTGTCGATCGGCTATGACCTCGAGAAAATCGCGAGCGAGGTCGGCTATGCAGACCCGGCGACCTTGCGGACCTTGTTGCGCCGAAGGCTCGGTCGCGGCGTGCGCGAACTCCGGGCCGAAATGCGCTAGCACCATGACGACGGGTTCGCATTGCTTCACGAATGGGAATAGAAGGACCTCGCTCGCGAAGGCCCAATTAGTGGACGGCAGCGGATACGCTTTGACTGACGATCGGCGGCAAACGCGTGCCGACCTCCGCCAGACCCACCTCACCGGGCAGTCCGACGGACCGCATTCCGCCCGCCCGGCTCCCTATCCAGACAAACCCTGATTGATGCGTCGAATTCGCCGCTGCTATCGTTGACCGTCTTTGTGGAAGCGCTTCCACTTCGAAGCTACTTCAACGCCCGACCGCGTCATCCGTTGCCGTATGCGATGACGTTTCCACGACTTCGCCCAGGAGCACCCGTGGCACACGACGCAACCGCTTTCCCCGCAGAATCTCCCGTCGGCACGCAGGCCGCTTCACATGCCGACCCACACGCCGATCCCTTCACACCGTCCGCCGACTCCGTGCTGTGGCGCAAGGACTTTCTGCTCGGTGCGGCGACCGCTGCCTATCAGATCGAAGGCGCGATCCACGAGGACGGCCGCTTGCCGTCGATCTGGGACACGTTCTCCGCGACGCCCGGCAAGACACTCGCCGGCGACACCGGCGCGGTCGCATGCGATCACTATCATCGCTGGCAAGGCGACTTCGATCTGCTGACGCAGCTGAACTTCGAGGCGTACCGTCTTTCGACCGCATGGCCGCGTGTGATGGACGAAGCCGGGCGGCCGAATACGAAAGGGCTCGACTTCTACAAGCGGCTGCTCGACCGTCTGAAGGAGAAGGGGCTGAAGACATACGTCACGCTGTATCACTGGGACTTGCCGCAGCATCTGGAAGATCGCGGCGGCTGGTTGAATCGCGACACCGCGTACCGCTTCGCCGATTACGCGGACCTGATGAGCCGCGAACTCTCGGGTCGGGTCGACGCGTGGATGACGCTGAACGAGCCGTGGTGCTCCGCGTATCTCGGCTATGCCGAGGGCCGTCACGCACCGGGTCTCACGAACGGCCGCTACGCAACACAGGCCATGCACCACCTGCTGCTCGGGCACGGTCTCGCGATGCCGGTGCTGCGCGCGAACGATCCGCAGTCGCAGAAGGGCATCGTCGCGAACGTCGGCCGTGGCACGACGAATTTGTCGAGCGCGGCGGATCGGCGCGCCGCGCATCTGTTCGAGGTGCAGCACAACGCATGGATTCTCGATCCGCTGCTGAAGGGCGAATATCCGGAGGACCTGTTCGAGTTGTGGCCCGGCACCGAACCGCTCGTGCTACCCGGCGATCTGCGCGCGATCTCCGCGCCGCTCGATTTCCTCGGCATCAACTACTACTTCCGCACGAACGTCGTGAGCGACGGCGCGCACGGCTTCACCGAAGTACCGCTCGAAGGCGTCGAGCGCACGCAGATGGGTTGGGAAGTCAACCCGGACGGTCTGCGCGATCTGCTGATCGGCTTTCACCAGACCTATGACAACCTGCCGCCGATCTACATCACCGAAAACGGCATGGCGTCTGATGATGCAGTCGTCAACTGCGGCGTCGACGATGCGCAGCGCATCGCGTTCCTGAAGCGCCATCTCGCGGCCGTCGATGCGGCCGTGAAGGCGGGCGTCGACATCCGCGGCTATTTCGTGTGGTCGCTGCTGGACAACTTCGAATGGTCGTATGGCTACGAACGCCGCTTCGGTGTCGTCCATGTCGACTACGATACGCAGAAGCGCACCATCAAACGCAGCGCCGAACTGATCGCGAAGTTCCTCGCAGAGCGCCGCGCTCGCCCCTGAGCCGGTTCAACAGTTGGGATGTCGATCTGATAATCCGGCGCACAAGCCTGGAGGAGACGGAATGAACGGTAGAAGAACATTCGTCCGCGCGATCGTCGCGGCACTCGCGCTGCATGGCATCGTGGCGCATGCAGACCCGTTGAAGGCGACCGTGATCCACTGGTGGACCTCGGGCGGCGAATCGGCGGCGATCCGCCAGTTCGCCGATGCGTACAACAAGGCAGGTGGCCTGTGGGTCGACAACGCGATCGCCGGCGCCGACCAGGCGCGCGCGACGGCGATCAACCGCATCGTCGGCGGAGATCCACCCACCGCCGCGCAGTTCAACACGTCGAAGCAGTTTCACGACCTGATCGATCAGGGTCTGTTGAACAACATCGATCCGGTCGCGACGAAGGAAAACTGGAACGCGATCTTCCCGCAGTCGATTCTCGACAGCATCAAGTCGAACGGCCATTTCTACGCGGCACCGGTCGACATCCACATGCAGAGCTGGTTCTTCTATTCGAAGCCGGCGTTTCAGAAGGCCGGCATTGCGCGTGAGCCGCAAACCTTCGACGAACTGTTCACCGACCTCGACAAGCTGAAGGCCGCAGGCCTGATTCCGCTCGCGCTCGGCGGCCAGGCGTGGCAGGAAAAGATCACGTTCGACGCGGTGTTCGCGGATGTCGGCGGCACGGATCTGTACCTGAAGGTGTATCGCGATCGCGATGCGAACGCAGTGAAGTCGGCGGCGTTCAAGAACGTGCTGACCACCTTCAAGCGTCTGCACAACTACGTCGATCCGGGTTCGCCGGGGCGTAACTGGAACGACGCGACCGCGCTCGTCATCTCGGGCAAGGCCGGCGTGCAGATCATGGGCGACTGGGCGAAGGGCGAGTTCTCGGCGGCGCATCAGGTGGCGGGCAAGGACTTCGGCTGCTTCCCGGGCTTCGGTCCGCATTCGCCGTACATGGTCGCGGGCGACGTGTTCGTGTTCCCGAAGACCGACAACGCGAACGCGGTGAAGGCGCAGCAACTGCTCGCGACCGTGATGACGTCGCCGGCCGCGCAGGTCGCGTTCAGCGCGCGCAAGGGTTCGATTCCGATCCGGCCCGACGTCGATGCGAGCAGCCTCGACATCTGCGCGAAGGAAGGCATGGAAATCATGAAAGACAAGTCGCGTCAGTTGCCTAACCCCGAAATGCTGATTCCGCCCGACCTGCAGGGTGCGCTGATCGACGTGATCACGAACTTCTGGAACAAGAACCAGTCGGTCGACGACGCGCAAAAGGCCTTCGCCAGCGCGTTGAAGAGCTGAGCCGCGCGATGTCGACAGCCTCGATCCCGCTGCGCCGTCCACCGAGGCTGCGCAAACCGCCACCTGGCCGGCGCGTGTCGTGGGCCGCGTGGGGCGCGCTGTTGCCGATGGTGGTGACGGTGCTGTTCGCGTACCTCGGCACGATGCTATGGACGGCGCGCGTGTCGATGAGCTTTTCGCGCACGTTCCCGTCCGGCGGCTTTGCGGGTGTCACGCAGTACGTGCGGCTGTTTCAGAACGACCGCTGGCTCGTGTCGCTGCAGAACATCGTCGTGTACGGCGCGTGCTTCATCGTCGCGTGCATCATGATCGGGCTATTGCTCGCGATCTTCATCGACCAGCGCGTCGCCGCCGAAGGCGCGCTGCGCACAGTGTTCCTGTATCCGTACGCGATGTCGTTCGTCGCGACCGGCCTCGTGTGGCAGTGGATTCTCAATCCGGAACTGGGCGTGCAGCAGGTGCTGCACCGGCTCGGCTTCGAGCACGCGCGCTTCGACTGGATCGTCAGTCAGGACTTCGTGATCTACACGCTCGTGATCGCGACCGTGTGGCAGGCGTCCGGGCTCGTGATGGCGCTGCTGCTCGCGGGCCTGCGCGGTATCGACGACGAACTGTGGAAAGCCGCGCGCATCGATGGCATTCCGCGCTGGCGTGTGTACATGAGCATCGTCATCCCGATGCTCGGGCCGTCGATGTCCACCGCGTTCGTGCTGCTGTTCGTGATGGTCGTGAAGCTGTACGACGCGGTCGTCGCGATGACGCAGGGCGGTCCAGGCACCGCGAGCGAAGTGCCGGCGAAGTTCATCATGGACTACCTGTTCGGCCGCGCGAACATCGGCCTCGCGTCGGCGGCCTCGATCGTGCTGCTCGCCACCGTGCTCGCGATCCTCGCGCCGATTTTCTACGCGCGTAGCCGCGCAGCCTTGCGGAAGGATGTTTGATGAGCGCTTCACCGCCTTCTTTTTCGTCGTCCGAATCGACCGTGCCGTCTGCCGCGCAGGAGCACGTGCAAGGTCGTCGCCGTTCGCGTCGCCGCTCACGCTTCACGCCCGCGCGCGCCGGCGTGTACGGCTTCCTGTTGATCGCCGCGCTGTTCTTCCTGCTGCCGCTCTACGTGATGCTCGTCACGTCGGTCAAACCGATGACCGAAATCCGCCTCGGCAACCTGCTCGCGCTACCCGTGCATTTCACGCTCGACCCGTGGCGCGACGCGTGGCAGTCCGCGTGCACGGGGCTCGACTGCAACGGCATTCGCGTCGGCTTCTGGAACTCGGTGCGCATCGTCGTGCCGAGCACGATCGTGTCGATCCTGATCGGCGCGGTCAACGGCTATGCGCTGTCGTTCTGGCGTCCGCGCGGCGCGGGCGTGCTGTTCGCCGTGCTGCTGATGGGCGCGTTCATTCCGGTGCAGGTGATGGTGTACCCACTCGTGCGTTTGCTGGCCAGCGTGCATCTGTTCAGCTCGCTGCCAGGCATCGTGCTCATTCACACGATCTTCGGAATGCCGGTGATGACGCTGCTGTTCCGCAATTACTACGCGTCGATTCCGCTCGAACTGTTCAAGGCTGCGCGCATTGACGGCGGCGGCTTCTGGCGCATCTTCGTGCAACTGATGCTGCCGATGTCGACGCCGATTATCGTCGTCGCGCTGATCATGCAGGTGACCGGCATCTGGAACGACTTCATTCTCGGCCTCGTCTTTGCCGGCACGAAGAACCTGCCGATGACGGTGCAGTTGAACAACATCATCAACACGACCACTGGCGAGCGTCTGTACAACGTCAACATGGCGGCCACCATTCTTACGTCGATGGTGCCGCTCGCGATCTACTTCATTTCGGGGCGCTGGTTCGTACGCGGCATCGCTTCGGGCGCAGTCAAGGGATAGGGATAGGCATGGGCAACGTAGCGAACGTCTCGATCCGCAACCTGAAGATCCAGCTCGGGGCGAACACGGTCATCGACACACTCGATCTCGACGTGCAGGCAGGCGAATTCGTCGTGCTGCTCGGACCGTCGGGCTGCGGCAAGTCGACGCTGCTGCACAGCATCGCCGGGCTGATCGACGTAACGGACGGCAGCATCGAGATCGGAGGCGAGGACATGACATGGGCCGATCCGAAGGACCGCGGGATCGCGCTGGTGTTCCAGTCGTATGCGCTGTACCCGACGATGAGCGTCGAGCGCAATCTGTCGTTCGCGTTGCGCATCAACGGCACGCCGAAAGCGGAGATCGAGCGGCGCGTGAACCGCGCATCGGAGATGCTGCAACTCGGGCCGCTGCTCCGGCGCAAGCCGGCGCAGCTGTCGGGCGGCCAGCGGCAGCGTGTCGCGATTGGCCGTGCGATCGTGCGCGAGGCGGACGTGTTCCTGTTCGACGAGCCGCTGTCGAATCTCGACGCGAAGCTGCGCACCGAACTGCGCCGCGAACTCAAGCAACTGCATCAGCGGCTCGGCGCAACGATGATCTACGTGACGCACGACCAGGTCGAGGCGATGACGCTCGCGACGCGGATGGCCGTGATGCGCGGCGGCGTGATCCAGCAGTTCGGCACGCCCGCCGACGTCTACGCGCGACCCGACAACCTGTTTGTCGCGACGTTTCTCGGTTCGCCGGCGATGAATCTGCTGCAGGGACGGCTGCAACGCGATGGTGAGCGCGTGCGCTTTAGTACGCCGCAACTCGATCTCGACGTGTCCGCTTATCGCTTCGTGCGCGAGCCCACGGCGGCGGACGTGCCTTGTGTGCTCGGCGTGCGGGCGGAAGACGTGCACATCGGTTCGCGCGACGCGATGAATGGGAACGCGAACGGCCACGCGAACGGCCACACGCAGGGCACAGTGACCCTCGTTGAACCGATGGGTAATCATCGGGTCGTGTGGCTCGATTATCATGGCGTGCAGATTGCGTCGATCGATCAGGACAAGACGCCGGTCGCGGAAGGCGACACGGTGGCGTTCTCACTCGGCGACGCGCATATTTCGCTGTTCGACGAAGGGAGCGGCGCGCGCCTGTAGCGCGTCGCACGGCGGCGGGCAGCCTTCTCGGGGGAGACGGTGTGGCAACGCTGAAAGACGTGGCGCAACGCGCGGGGGTCGGGCTTTCCACGGCATCGCGTGCGATCTCAGGCAAGGGCCCAGTGTCGGCCGATGCGGCCGCGCGCGTGCACGCCGCGATCGCCGAGCTGAACTTCCGGCCGTCGTCGATCGGCCGCGCGATGGCGACGCGCTCGCTCGGCATCATCGGCATCTTCGTGCCGACCTTCTTCGGCTCGTACTACGGCACTATCCTCAAGCAGACGGACACGGAAACGCGCGACGTGAATCGTCACGTCGTCGTCGCGACCGGCTGTGGCGAGTCGTCGCCGCGTGAGCAGGCGATCGAAGCGGTACGCTTCCTGATCGATCGCGACTGCGATGGCGTTGTCGTGATGAGCCATGATCTGCACGACGAAGACCTGATCATGCTGCACGCGCTGCACCCGAAAATGGTGTTCCTGAACCGCGCGTTCGACCAGCTTCCCGAAGCGTCGTTCTGCGCGGACCATTGGCTCGGAGGCGAACTGGCCGCGCGCACGCTGCTCGATGCGGGCCATCGCGAGATCGCGGTGATCGCGGGCCCATCGAGTTCATCGGACAACCTGATCCGGCTCGGCGGTTTCTTTGCGGAACTCGAGCGCGCGGACATCTCGCGCGACGAGGTCACGATGATCGAGTCGGACTTCTCGCAGGAAGGCGGCTATCGCGCGATGCAGCAGTTGCTCGCGATGAACCAGCCATTTACCGGCCTGTTTTGCGCCAACGATTCGATGGCGGTGAGTGCGCTCTCGTGCCTGCAACGAGCGGGGCTGTCGGTGCCTGGCGACGTGTCGGTGATTGGCTACGACGACGACTATTCGACGCCGTACACGGCGCCCGCGCTGACGTCGGTGCACATCCCGACGCTCGAACTCACGCGCAACGCGGTGCGCTGGCTGCTGAACCAGTGCTATGGCACGGCGAGCGAAATCGAGCGCGAGTTTCCGGTCACGGTGACGATGCGCGATTCGGTCGGCGCGCCGCATCCGGATGCTTCTCGCAACTTCGCGGTGCGGACTGTGGAACGTCGTGACGTGTGAGGACATAGACGATGCTCTCGCCAGGGCCGGGGAACGGCTGAACGGCCGTAAAGAGACGGTCCAGCAACGTATAGATCATCGACAATCCGAACGTCCATTCGCTTCCAGGTGAACTCACTCGCCATGAATACTCCAACGGATAGCTTTTACGACAGCCTGGCGTCTTCCTATCACTTGATTTTCGACGATTGGGAAAGAGCTATATCGCGTCAGAGTGTTGTTCTCGCGCAGCTTCTGCCGTCTCCCGAAAAGACAGGGACAGTCCTCGACTGCGCCTGCGGGATCGGGACACAAGCGTTGGGGCTTGCTCGGGTGGGATACGATGTTGAGGGCACAGACTTGTCCAGGCTCGAAGTCCAGCGTGCATCCAGGGAGGCCGCTGTTCGAGGGCTCAGCATTCCGTTTCGCGTTGACGACATGCGGATTCTTGCCACCTGTGAATCAGGACAATACGGCGCCACAATCGCGTTGGATAACGCCGTCCCGCATCTCGATAGCGACGATGAAGTGGCTCAAGCTTTCAACGCCATGCGCAGATGTCTGCGTCCTGGCGGGAGAGTTCTTGTCAGCTTGCGCGACTACGGCAAGCTGATGGTCGAAAGGCCTGGTGGAACGCCCCCGATGATGTTCATGGATAACGGTCTGCGGCGCATCGTTCATCAAGTATGGGATTGGCATGACGAGCGACGGTACACCGTTCATCTTTTTATTACTCGTGCCATGAGCGACGGCAACTGGCAGTCATATCACTTTGTTGGTCGCTACCGGGCTATCACTCCGAAGGAGGTAGCGAATCACATGCGGAACGTTGGACTCGAGAACGTCCAGATTCTTTTACCGGACGTTACCGGTTACTACCAACCTGTCGTGGCTGCCACTGCTACGTAGTCGCGACGCCACCGCTGTCTCGCAGAATTGGGAATTCCCTCGATGGGCTGGGCTCGCGCCGGTCACATGCGTCAGTAGCCGGCCATGAGTGGTCGTTGGAACAGTGCTCATAAATCGGCGACAATCGGACATTCTGGAAAGCCATTCTTTCAACTGCGCCGATGTCCTGTCCACTGCGTGCTTAAAGTGCAGCCAGATTCGCGCCGCTCTTGTCCACGGTAACTATCTCGGGCTCGCCGTTCTGTTCACCTTCTCGAAGTAACAGCGAGCTATTTGACCGCGCTAACGCGACAAAGCCTTCCAGGCCTTCAAGGACGTAGCGCACATCGAACCAGTTCGCCACATCATGACCACAACGAGAAGCCTGGTGCTCATTCTGGCATGCGTGTTTGCCTTTTCTCAGCACGGCCACGCGCAATGTGTCGACCTGGTCGCCAGTCTTGACGACGGTCAGTTGCTGCAGTCGCGGATTGCGCTGGTCGACCGTGCCACGCCTACCGGGCAGATCCGCATCCTCGCCTACATCTTCGAAATCGATCAGACCGGCGGCCTGCTGTTGCGTCATCTGGTCAAGGCCGCGCGCCGAGGCGTGCCGGTCAAGCTGCTGATCGACGGCATCGGCCCCGAGCCGCACTTCCCGTTCGAGGACGAGTTCATCGTCGCCCTGCACGAGGTGGCTCCCGGCATCGAACTGCGAATCTTCCATCCGCGATCAGATCTCGTCGAGATTTCGCATCGCATGCACGACAAGCTGTTCCTGGTTGGCGACACGGCCGTGATCGGCAGTACCTCGATCTGGGATGAGAGCTTCCGCAACTGGCTCAGCGAGCGCGATCTGATGGTGTCGGGCAACGCCGGCCAGGATGCTTCCTCCCTGCACGCCATGTACCAGCATTTCGCCTTGTTCTGGAATAGCCCGGAAGTGGTTCGCCCCGAGCCGGAAAAATTCCTCAAGGTCGCAAGTCCTTATCGTGTCTCGCAGGGTGATGCGACGCTGGACCCGGCGCGCATCCATTATTGGCGCGAATGGCTGCTGGCTCCGCTCGACGCTGCAGCCCGGGCGCCGGACCTGGCCGCTACCGATACACCCACTGCCTCCGATACGCCCAATGATCCCGCCGCTCCGCCCGCTTCCGGGGCGGATTTTGATCCTGCCTGGATGCCGATCGCCTGCGAGCGCCTGCGCTATGTCCACGACTGGCCCGACAAGCGCTCGCCAGGCACGTTGCAGGACATGCTGCAAGCGTTCGATACGGCGCAGCACGAGATCCTGATCATCAACCCCTACCTGATCCTGGTGCCGGAACTGCGCGAGGCGCTTGAGCGCAAGCGGCGCGAAGGTGTCCACGTGATCCTGGTGAGCGCCTCGCTGGCGAGCATCACGCAGGAATTCCCCGCAGTCGGGCGCGCCTATGCCGACGATCTGCCCGGCCTGGTGAATGCCGGGATCGAGGTGCGCGAATATTCCGACCTGGAGAACCGCATGATGCACGCCAAGCTGGTCCTCATCGACGGCCATCGATATTATCTCGGCAGTTTCAATTTCGATTCGCTGTCGGCCCGCTTGAATACCGAAAACGGCCTGTGGATAGATATCCCTGAGGACGGGCTCGATCCCTTGCAAGACAGCGTGGCGTACTTCCTGCGCAACTCAAGTTCGGTGAGCGACGCCAATGGCCGCCTTCTGGCGGATCCCGATGCGCGCTGCCGGGCCGCCGGCTGCGGCGGTGCCTGGCGGTGGGTGACGATACTGATCAGGAACTTCCTCTGAGCGCGGCGTGCCCTGTCGCTAGACTACGTGGCCAGTTCGGGTCGCCGTCCGCACTGTGTCGCGCAGTAGTCGGCGAGGAGCGGTCGTTAGACGAACTGCCTTGAATCGTCGGCAATCAGTCCTGCGGGCATTCGACCGAGGGTCATATAATGGATTAGTAACTGCGCGCTAGGTCCGCCATGCTTCCGCGCACTGGAATCGTTAGAACAAAGCAAACGCGCCTACGCACATCTGCGCGTGCGGCGTGTCACACAGAGCCACTAGAACTACGAGAAATACAGGCGCGAAGGGGTCCGCGTATGAACGCATCAGTGGTGTGGCACAGGGGGATTCTTGGGTTTAGTGCGATTGGTATGGTGCTGATTGCAACCAGATTGTTCGCCGCATCCGAATCGGTCGTGCCCTCGCCCGAGCCGTTCGCCGCGATCGTCGACGCCACGCGCGGCGATCCGAGTCAGGCGGACGACATTACGCGGCTCGACGCCGATGACGTTCGCGTACACGCGATTCGAGCGGCGGCCGAGCAAGGTCACCCGGAGGCCGAAGACGATCTTGGCTGGCTGTATCAGGGCGGCCTCAGCATCCCACGAGACAATGTCACCGCCGCACAGTGGTATCGGAAGGCTGCCGATCAAGGCTATGCACGCGCGCAAAATCATCTCGGCTACGCGTACCTGAAAGGGCTTGGCGTGCCCCAGGACACCGCATTGGCGGTGCAATGGATGACGAAGTCCGCGCAGGGCGGGTACGCGCCGGCGCAGTACAACCTCGGCGTGTTCTATGACACTGGAACGAACGGGCTGCCACACGATGTCGATCGTGCACTCGAGTGGTTTCGGAGCGCGGCAGCGCAGGCCTACGCACCGGCCCAGTTCCAGATCGGCGACCATTATCAACGCGGGATCGGCGTGTCGCAGGATTCGGCGACCGCCGCACAATGGTTGATGCTGTCCGCGCAGGGTGGGTATGCGAAAGCGCAAACGGGTCTCGGATACCTCTACCTGAAAGGTTTGGGCGTCGCACACGACGATGCACGGGCCGCCACTCTGTTCACCCAGGCGGCGCTCAGTGGCGAGATAGCCGCGCAAAGGAATCTCGCCATCATGTATGACCAGGGTATCGGCGTGCCGCACGACGACGCGCTCGCGACGGGCTGGTTGAAGTCGGCCGCAATCCAGGGCGATGTAGTCGCGCAGCGGCAATTAGGCACTCGCTACAAAAACGGAATCGGCGTCGAGCGCGACCCGGTCGCGGCGGTGGTCTGGTACCGCAAGGCCGCGGACCAGAGCGATGCCGAGGGGATGATGTTGCTTGGCTACTGCTACGTGAAGGGACAGGGCGTTGCTCAAGACGACGCCGAAGCGTTCCGCTGGTTCGCGAAGAGCGCTGAGCAGGGCAACGCGCTCGCTGAAGACTATCTCGCAGCGCTTTATAAGGCTGGTCGTGGCACCGCAAAGGATGACGTACGGGCTGCCACGTGGTTTCGCAAGGCAGCCGAACAGGGCAACGCAGACGCACAGAATAATCTTGGCCTCGCATATCAGACGGGTACCGGCGTCGAACACGATCCTGGCGCCGCAGCGATGTGGATGAGGAAATCGGCCGAACAAGGCGATGTGATCGGGATGCTAGTGTTAGGCAGCGACTACCTGTTCGGACTCGGCGTCGCACAGGACGACGCCAAAGGGTTTGCGTGGCTATCGAAGGCCGCTGCGCTGGGCGACGTGCGCGCCGAAGTCTACGTCGCAAAGTGCTACGCGCTTGGCCGCGGTGTCGCGATCGATTACGGTCAGGCGACCGCGTGGTTTCGCAAGGCCGCCGAACAGGGCAACCCTGAGGCAATGTTCAACATGGGCCAGGCATATCAGGGCGGGTTGGGCGTCGAGCGTGACCCCGTCCAGGCACTCGAATGGCGTCGCAAGGCGGCCGCGGCGGGATACGGGCCGACGCCCGAGCAGGGTGGCACGAACGGTCCCGGTGAAATGAGTACGCAGATACCTGGACAAGCGGTTCACTAACGTCCCCTATGGAGAAAATCGAATGGCTCCTGTGGGTCGCCAAGAGCCTGCCGTGTCCGGCAGCAAGCGGCTGCCAGTTTGAGACGCTCACGGCGACTGCCTGTATCGTTGACAATTTCCAGATCGCTATTGACAGCTCCGCTATAGAACGCCAATCATGTTCTCATGAACTACGACGCGCAAAATTTCATGATGTGCACCATGACCACCACTGGCGAGTCGTGGGAATCGTGACGTTCATACATCGCACATAGATTTCTTCAACGGCCCCGCCAGTCATGACGGGGCCGTGTGTTTTTCAGTCGCTCCGAATTGTATTGACGCAATAGGAGTGATTGCATGCATGACACAGTACGCGTTTCCGATCTTCTGAGTCTTACCGACGTCTCGACTTGGCCGATCGCGCCGAGGAGCGCGGCATGCTGACGATACGAAAAGCGAGTTACAGCGACGCGCCTGACGCATGGGATATCCGCAAAACCTCGGTGCTTGCTGCGTGCGCCGGATACTACCCCGAAGATTCCCTGTTGGTATGGGTCGGTGGCTCGCCGACTGACAAATGGGCCAGCGTCGTCGACCGCGACCTTTACGTTGCGGTCGACGACGGACTGGTCGTCGGTACAGGGATGCTTACCGTCGCGAACGGGCAGGTGGACGCCATCTTCACCCGGCCGTCTCACATGGGGCGCGGTATTGGACGCAAGATGCTGCAATTACTTGAAGCGTTGGCTCGCGATCACGGACTTGCCTCGATGCAACTCGATGCCACGCTGAACGCGGCACCGTTCTATCGTCATTGTGGTTGGTCGGGCGATTCGGTTTCGACCTACCGTACTGCGCGCGGACTGGAATTATCTTGCGTGCCGATGACTAAGTACGTTGCCATCGGGTAGGCCGCATCCCATGCGGACTGCTGGCGGCTGGAATCCACAAAAATCCCACGTTGAACGACCGGAACCGGGAACACCGTCAGTCCCTTGCGGGTTGTCAAGAGCCACTCATTGTCGCGTAACGGTGCTCCCCCGGTGCGCATTGCCACGTGCCGACCGCCGAGGCATTCGTTTGAATCAGAGCTTTCCCGGCGGTCCAGTCAATTCCGTGCCCTTCAATCCTGCTAATACCGTTCTCTTGCAGAACAGCAATACCGACGCTCCCACGAACACCGCCAAAAATGCAAAGCATAAATATTAGAGCGGCATAAACATATCGGAATTGGATAATTCTCAACGGCCGGACGGGTCGCTACTCTGTGCGATGACATTGCACGCGAGGACCTATGGCCGTCTCCGATTCAGACTTTCTACCTGCACGCCGCCGCGCGCTACGTCTCTTCGGCGCCGCGCCGGTCGCGGCCGCATTCGGCGCGTTGAGCATCGATGCGGCACACGCCGCTAGCGCCACAACAAACACGCAAGACCTCGCATCGGTCACGCTCGTGCTCGGCGATCAGGCGGGTGGCACGCGCGCGCTCGTCGAAGCGGCGAAAGTGCTCGACGGTACCCCGTATGCCTTCCGCTGGGCCAACTTCCAGGGCGCCGCGCCGCTGTTCGAAGCGCAGCGCTCGGGCGCAGTCGATCTCGCGCCGGCCGGCGATCTGCCGGTGCTCGCGGCGGCGGTCGGCGATCCGACGCTGAAGATCGTCGCGACGCGCGTCGGCTCCGGCAAGCAACTGGGCATCCTCGTGCCGGAGCATTCAACCCTACGCCGCGTCGCCGACCTGAAGGGCCGCACGGTGTTCATCTCGTCGGCGCGCGGCAGCATTTCGCAGTTCCAGCTCTACGGCGCGCTCACCGAAGCGGGGCTGACGCGCAACGACGTGAACGTGCGCTTCGTGCTGCCGGTCGATGCGTTCGCCGCGTTCGCATCCGGTGCGATCGAAGTCTGGGCGACGTTCGATCCGTACTACGGGATCGCGGTGCAGCGCGGCGCACGCGTGCTGCGCGACGGCACCGGCATCAATAGCGGGCTCGGCTTCATCACTGCGTCGGGCGCCGCTGCGGCGGACCCGCACAAGCGCGCCGCGATCGTCGACGTGCTGCGGCGTTTGCAGCGCGCGGGCGACTGGGCGCTCGCGAACCCCGATGCGTATGCGCAGATCTACGCATCGCTGACGCGTGCGCCGCTCGAGGCGGCGAAGCAGATTACCGCGCGCGCATCGCTGAGGCAGCACTTCGTCGGCAACGCCGACATCGCAACGCTGCAGAAGGTCGCCGACAGCGCGTATCGCGACGCGATCCTGCCGCGCCGCATCGACGTGCAGGCCATTTCCGACACTCAACTCGTCGCGGGCTAACCGCGCGTCGACCGCCATGTCTACTCAATCCGAATCTTTCGATTCCGCCGTCGTCGCGCTGCGACCGTTCGCGTTGCCGCGCGTCGCGGCGCGCCGCGTGCTGGTCGCCGTGCTGGCCGTAGTTGCGTGGCTCGGCAGTGCCGCGCTCACGCAATGGTGGCCGAATCTCGACGACTGGCCGTACACGCAGGAGCTGCTCGTGTTGAAGCTCGTGTTCGCCGCGCTCGCTGCGGCGATCGGGCTGGCGGGCTGGTTCACGTCGGCGAGATCGGCTTCTGACGACGCGGAACATTTCGCGCAGCGCCGCTACGCACGCATCGATGCATGGCTCGCCTCCGCACCATGGCTGCTCGCGCTGGCGCTGGCCATCGCCGCGTGGGAAGTGGCGACCGCCAAGCTCGAATGGTTGCCGCGTCCGTTCTTCGCACCACCGCAGGCATTGATCGCGGTGTTCTTCGACGATTTTCCGCGGCTGTCGTCGAGCGTCGTGCATTCGCTGGGGTTGCTCGCGTACGGCTATGCGATCGGCGCGGTGACGGGCTTCGTCGCCGGCGTGAGCATCGGCTGGTCGCGCGCGGTTGGGTACTGGCTGCATCCGGTGCTGCGGCTGATCGGACCGTTGCCCGCGACCGCATGGCTGCCGCTCGCGTTTTTCTTCTTTCCGTCGAGCTTCAGCGCGAGCGTATTCCTGATCGCGCTCGCGACTGCGTTCCCGGTCGCGGTGCTGACATGGTCGGGCGTTGCAGGTGTGAACGCCGCGTACTACGACGTCGCGCGCACGCTCGGTGCGCGTCCCGGTTTCCTGATCCTGCGCGTCGCGATTCCGGCGGCGTTACCTTCGGTGTTCGTCGGCCTGTTCATGGGACTCGGCGCGTCGTTCTCGGTGCTGATCGTCGCGGAGATGATGGGCGTGAAGGCGGGGCTCGGCTGGTATCTGCAGTGGGCCCAGGGCTGGGCCGCGTACTCGAACATGTATGCCGCGTTGCTCGTGATGGCGCTGATGTGCTCGGGGCTGATCACGCTGCTGTTCCGTCTGCGCGACCGGCTGCTCGCGTGGCAAAAGGGAGTGCTGAAATGGTGACGCCGTCGGTTGTACATCAGGTCGCTGCAGCGACACGCACAGGTGCACGCATCGACGTGCGGCACGTCAGTCATCGCTTCGCGTTGCGCGGCGCCGCGCTCGACGTGCTCGACGACGTCGATCTCGCAGTCGAGCCCGGTGAGTTTGTCGCGCTGCTTGGACCGAGCGGCTGCGGCAAGTCGACGTTGCTGCGACTCGTCGCGGGCCTCGACAAGCCGACGCGAGGCACGCTGCTCGCGGATGGCATGCCGATCGACGGACCCGATCCGTCGCGTGTCGTCGTGTTTCAGGACCCGACGCTGTACCCGTGGCGCACCGTGCGCCGCAACGTCGGGCTCGGTCCCGAAGCGCAGCGGCGCGCGCGCCGTGCGAGGCCCGACAGTGCCGCACACGATCCGCGCAGCATCGACGAACGGATCGACGCCGCGCTCGCGCTCGTCGGCCTGACTGAATTCGCGGATGCGTACCCGCATCAACTGTCGGGCGGCATGACGCAGCGCGCGGCGCTTGCGCGTGCGCTCGTCAACGATCCGGCGCTGCTCGTGCTCGACGAACCGTTCGGCAAGCTCGACTCGCTGACGCGTCTGCGGATGCAGGGCGAACTGGTGCGTCTGTGGCAGGCCGCGCGCTTCTCGGTGCTGTTCGTCACGCACGACGTCGAGGAAGCGCTCGTCGTTGCGGACCGCGTGATCGTGTTCAGCGAACGCCCGGCGCGGATCGTTGCCGAAGTGCGCAACGACGCGCCGTATCCGCGTCATCGCGACGACCCGAAACTGGTTGCGCTGCGCCGTCAGGTGCTCGCGCAGCTCGGGCTCGACGTTTGAACACAGTTTCGATTGCCATCTCCACGAACTCAACAACATTGACCACCACGCCAACCGGAGCCCCCACACGATGAACCCTTTCGACACGACCGATCGCTGCGACTTCGCGGCGCCCACCAGTCCAGCACGCCGCGCGTGGCTGCGCAGGACCGCATGGAGCGCGGGCGCAGCCGCGCTGGGTGGCGCATCGCTCACGCTGTCGGGACCGCTCGCGTACGCCGACGATGCGTTGAAGCCGCTGAAGCTGTCGTGGAACGCGGGCGCGATCTGTACCGCGCCGGTGCCGGTCGCAGTGAAGCAGGGGTTCTTCAAGCGCCACGGCCTGGACGTCGAACTCGTCAATTTCGCGGGCTCCACCGACCAGTTGCTCGAAGCGATCGCGACCGGAAAATCGGATGCGGGCATCGGCATGGCGCTGCGCTGGATCAAGCCGCTCGAACAGGGTTTCGACGTGAAGCTCACCGCGGGCATTCATGGCGGCTGCATGCGGTTGCTCGCGACACGCACGTCCGGCATCGTCGATCTCGCCGGACTGAAGGGCCGCACGGTCGGCGTCAGCGATATGGCGAGCCCGACGAAGAATTTCTTCGCGATTACGCTGAAGAAAATCGGCGTCGATCCGGACAACGACGTGCACTGGCGCCAGTACCCGGCCAACCTGCTCGGCGAGGCGCTGAAGAAAGGCGAGGTGCACGCGATCGCCGACGGCGATCCGACCATCTGGACGCTGCGCGAATCCGACCATCTTTACGAAGTATCGAACAACCTGTGCGGCGGATACGAGAACCGCGTGTGCTGCGTGCTCGGCGTGCGCGGGACACTGGTGCGCAAGGATCGCGCGACCGCGCAGGCCCTGACGCAGGCGCTGCTCGACGCGACCGAATGGACCGCGAACAATCCGGCCCAGGCCGCGGCGATTTTCTCCGAGCATGCGCCGTCCGCCGACATCGGCCAGCTCACCGCGATGCTGAAGAGTCACACCGACCATCATCATCCGGTGGGCGATGCGTTCAGGAAGGAGATCGCGCTGTATGCGGATGATCTGAAAACGGTCGGCGTGCTGAACAGTGGCACGGATTCGAACCGCTTCTCGATGCGTGTGTTTTCGGACGTACTGGCGTGATGCGCTAACCGCTTTTGCTGCTGTATCGATGTTGAACGCGGCCTGGAGTGACCCGGCCGCGTTTTGTCTGGATGCGGAATTGACTCAGGCCGCAGCCACTTCGCGCGGTTCATACTGCGCCTCTTCCGCAGCGACGGCCGCGCGCACGAGCGGCAGCAGATCGCGGCCATACGCGAGCGCGTCTTCCAGCGGATCGAACCCGCGAATCAGGAACGTCGACACACCGATCTTGCGATATTCGAGCAGCGCATCGGCAACCTGACGCGGCGTGCCGACGAGCGCCGTCGAATTGCCGGCCGCGCGCGTCAGCGCCGCGATGCCGGTCCACAGCCGCGTGTCGACCACCGTGCCTTTCGCGGCTTCAGCGAGCAGGCGCTGCGAACCGACGTTCTGCGGATCTTTCGGGCGTCGCGTGAAATTCGGCGAACGGGCGACGACGTCCTGTGCGCGTTCGAGGATCGATTCGGCGCGCGCCCACGCGGCGTCCTCGGTCGGCGCGACGATGGGCCGCAACGACAGGCTGAAGCGAATCTGTTCCGCGCGGCCATACGGCGCAGCCGCGGCACGCACGCGAGCGATCGTCTCTGCGACCTGCGCGAGCGATTCGCCCCACAGTGCATACACGTCCGCGTGCTTGCCGGCGACCGCGATCGCCGCATCCGACGAGCCGCCGAAATACACCGGCAGATGCGGCTGCTGCACCGGCCGCACCTGCGAGCGATGACCCTTCACGCGGTAATACGTGCCCTCGTGATCGAACGGGACGTCGCTGGTCCACGCGCGCTTGACGACGTCGAGATATTCGTCGGTACGCCGGTAGCGTTCGTCGTGCGTGAGGAAGTCGCCGTCACGCTGCTGCTCGACGTCGTCGCCGCCGGAGATGATGTGCACCGCCGCGCGGCCCGCGCTGAATTGATCGAGCGTCGCGAGCTGGCGCGCGGCAAGCGTCGGCGCGACGAAGCCCGGACGATGCGCGAGCAGGATGCCGAGACGCTTCGTCTGCTGCGCGACGAACGACGCAATCTGGAAGCCGTCGGGTGATCCGCTCGAATGCGCGATCAGCACGCGATCGAAACCGCCATATTCGTGCGCCTGCGCGACGGCCGCGATGTACGGTGGATTCACCACCGGCCCTTGCGGCAGATGGATCTCGCTCGACTCCTGGTGGCTCACGTAGCCAATGAATTCGACGCTCATCGGGAAGCTCCTGTTGTGTTAATTGACGCCGCAGTCAATGCGCCGCGGCGAAGCCCGCACGCCCAAGCGCGCCGAGCACGGTATCGTTCTGCGGTGTATGGATACGCGCGCACAGCACGTCGCGATAGTGGCGCTCGAGCGGATTGTTGCGGCTCAGCCCTGGATTGCTGCTCGCTTCGAGCGCGAGTTCGACCGCTTCGATCGCGTGCCGGCTGACGAGGTACTTGACCGTCGGCGCATCGGCGAGCGCGACGTCGCCGCGTGCGCCTGCATCGAGCAGCACGCGGTTGTTGAAGAGCAGCGTATCGATGCGGCCGAGCGTCTGCTGGAAACCGTCGAGACTCGACAGCGGCGCACCGAGTCCCGACGGCACACGGCCGGCCGCCCATTGCGCGAACCAGTCGCGTGCGGCGCGCGCGACGCCGTCGTAGATCGACGGCAGCAGCACGCTCATCCAGAGCGCGGTGAGCGGATCGAGACCGCTCGTCGCGCCGGGCGGCTGCAGATCGACGGCCCGTTCGAGCGGCACGCGCACGTTCTCGAAGATCACTTCGTGACTGCCGGTCGCGCGCATGCCGAGATGATTCCACGGCTCGCCGAAGCGGATGCCCGGCGAATCGCGATGCACGAGCCAGGTACCGACGCGCGGCGAGGCTTCATCGGTGCGCCCCCACACCGCGAACCACGTGAGCCCCGGACTGCCGGTCGAATAGATCTTGCGGCCGTTCAGTACCCAGTGGTCGCCGTTCTCGCGACCGACGGTTGCTGGTAGACCGCCTCGCGATGGCGATCCGAGTTCGGGTTCGACGCGCAGCGAGTTGATCAGCGCACCGTGCTCGACCGCGTCGCGCGCGATGCGGGTCTTCAGTTCACGCGGCCAGCTCGGATTGGCCTGCAGGCGCAGGTGATACAGGCACTGCATCACGAGAATCAGCGCCGTGGACGGCTCGCCGCGTGCGACCGTGCGAATCACCTTTAGCGTCTGCGCGAGCGTCGCCTCGTGACCGCCGAGCGCGCGCGGCACGGTCAGCGCAAGCAACCCCGCCGCGTGCAGCCGCGCGAGATTGTCGTGCGGAAAGAGTCCACCGCGATCGAGTTCCGCGGCGCCCGCGGCGAAGGTCTCGCTGAGCTCGGCGAGCCATGCGTCCGCTGCGGCGCTGTCGAGATCCGCTAGCGCAGTGCGTGCGGCATCGTCCGGCTGCACGTCGAAGCGCGCGGTATCGGGATGGCGGATGGTCATCGGGGCTCCGGGACGTAGGCGGGCATCGTGGCTAACTCGTGGCGAAGGTCAGTGCTCGCTGAAACCGAACTGCCGGTCGAAGCTCGGCGTTACGTCCAGCTTCGACTTGATCACGTCGGCGCGCAGGTACAGGTCGGCGGTTTTCTGCTGCTCGGCGACCACGCCGTCGTCGATTGCAACCGGATGCAGTTGCGCGCGCTGATAGACGGTTTTCAGCACGTCGGTCGGCAGGCCGGTCACGCGCGACTGCATCGCGGCGACTTCGTCCGGATGCGCGAGCGCCCAGCGCTGACCGGCCGCGACGCGGCGCAGGAAGTCGTCGATCTGCGTGCGATGAGTCTTGATCGAGTCGTCAGTGGCGGCCTGGAAGCTCAGCCCCGACGACACGCCGACGCCGTTCGCGATGCTGCGGTTGTGATCGCGCAGTTCGGCGAGTGCGACGTACGGATCCCACGTCGACCATGCATCGACGTTGCCCGTTGCGAGCGCGGCCTTTGCATCGGCCGGCTGCATGAAGCGCAGCGATACGTCGGAGAGCTTGATGCCCGCACGTTCGAGCGTCGCGATCGCGAGGTAGTGGCCAATCGAGCCGCGCGTCGTCGCGATGCGTTTGCCTTTGAGATCGGCTGCGCTATGGATCGGCGAGTTTTCCGGCACGACGATCGCGAGATCGACGGGATGCGAACGCGTTGCCGCGACCGCGCGCACACGCGCACCGGCCGCATACGCGAAGATCAGCGGCGCATCGCCGAGCCCGCCGATGTCGATCGCGCCGGCATTGAGCGCCTCGCCGAGCGGCTGTGCGGCGGGAAAGTTGTACCACTCGATCTTGTACGGCACGTCCTTCAACTGGCCGGACGCTTCGAGGATGCCGCGCGTTTGCAACTGCTGGTCGCCCACTTTCAGCGTGATGTCCGCGGCAGATGAGGCAGCCGGTACCAACGCGAACAGCGCGCCCGCGAGCAGCGACGAAAAGAACGCGGTAGACAGCGAAAACGAAGCGAACGGAAAGCGCATGGTGGCAGACACGGATGAACGAAGGAATGGCCTGGGTAGTCCACGGGGAACGCGTCGAAGACGCATTAAGAACCCCCGGGAAAATCACGATACGCACGCGCCGGTTATAAGGCAAACGCATTGTTCTTCTATGCAAATATGCGAGAGAGAAATGCATCTTCAGGCCGTGCATCGCTGGACGGATTCGCTACCGGTGCGATACGCTCGGTCGAATCGTGCGTGATGGGCGACGTTGTTAACCTTGAAAACCCACGCACCCAGCCAGACCTTTTCAGAGAATCCGCTTTATGAAGCTCGATGACATCGAGGCGTTCGTCGCCGTCGTCCGTTGCCAGTCGCTGAACCAGGCGGCCGAGTCGCTTGATCTGACGCAGCCCGCCGTCACGCGGCGCCTGCAGAATTTCGAGGAGGCGCTCGGCGTCCTGCTGCTCGACCGCAACACGAAGCCGTTGAAGCCGACGCCGATGGGTCTCGTCGTCTACGAGCAATGCCGCGCGATCGTGCGCGAACTCGATGTACTGCGTGAACTCGTCGCTGGCGATGCGCCGCTCGCGGGCGTGCTGCGTATCGGCGTCGCGCAGACGGTGGCCGACGTCGCGCTGCTCGATGCGCTGCGCGAACTGAAGCTCGCGCATCCTGATTTGCAGGCACGCGTGTCCATCGGTTGGGGCGCGCAGCTATTGCAGAAACTCGAAGGCGGCGCGCTCGATGCAGCCGTTACGCTGCTGCCCGCGAACCGCAATTTTCCCGAGGGATTGCAGGCCGAATCGCTCGGCTCGCTGAAGCTCGCGGTGATCGCGAGCAAAGGCAGCATGAAGCGGCGCCCGCATACGCTCGCCGAGTGCGAGGCGTACGGCTGGGTGCTGAACCCGGACGGCTGCGGTTTTCGCGCTGGGCTGCAACACGCGCTCGCGAGCCAGGGCCTCACGTTGAAACTGAATCTGGAAACCTTTGGTACAGAGCTTCAGCTAGGGCTTGTCGCCGAGGGCGTGGGGCTCGGTCTCGTGCCGCTACCGCTTCTGCAAGCGAGCCCGCATGCGGCGCAACTCGACGTGATTGCGCTCAGCGACTTCAAACCCGAGATCGCGGTGTGGATGGTGCGTTCGCGCACGCTCGGCAAACTGGAATCGGCGCTCGCGGTGTTGTCGGCGAGTATCGAGCAGCGTTTCAAGGCGGCGCGCATCGCGCGCGCGGCTTGACGTGCGGTCTTCGCGCGGCGGCGTTGACCACAGCCGTCGCTAGACGGCTACACGACGAAGAACCCATGCGTACCATCGCGCTCGAGTTGCGCGACGAGACCGTACTCCCATTCGAGGTACGCGTTCATCGCTTCGCGTGCGCTGTCGGTGCCTTCGTACGGCCGGCGATAACGATCGATGCGCGGCGACGCGAGCCGCGCGTCGCCGGTCTCGACGGGTAGCCCCGCCTGAATCCACGCCGACGTGCCGCCTTCCAGCAGATACACCGGCTTGCCGGTCAGCGCCGCGACTTCCGGCGCGGCGAACGGCGCGAGCGCGCTGGTCGCGCACGTGACCACGTAGCGCTTTGCATCGGGCAGCGCACGCAGATCGTCGGCGTCGCCCGAGAGCCGCGAGCGCAGCGTCCACCATGCGCCCGGAATATGCGCCTTCACGTGATTTGCGCTCGCGGTGAAATCGAGCACGACGGTCGTCGTCGATCCATCCTCGAGCCACGCGGCCAGCGTCTGCGGCGACACGGTATCGCTCGCAGCGGGCTGCGGTTTCGGACCGCGCCATGGACCCTGCGCGGTGAGCGCGGCCGGGTCCGCATCGTCGATCACGTAAGCGTCGACGTTCATCTGTGCGAGCCACGACGCGGTCATGTTCGCGCGCACACCGTCGTCGTCGAATAGCACGACACGTGCACCGCGCACCGGCGCGAACATCTCGGTTTCCTGCACCAGCTGTCCGCCCGGCGCACCCTGAAAACCGGGTGCATGCGCGTGCTCGTATTCGGCCGGCGTGCGCACGTCGAAGCGATACGTGGTGCGCGAAGCGTCGTCGGCCCATGCGGCTGCTTCGGCGAGCGACGCGCGATGCACACCCGCGCGATCCGCGAGCGCACGAGCTGCACGTCGCGACGCCGCGAGGTCCTGCGTCGCAAGACCCGCCTGCGGGTCGAAGCGGCGCGCGCTGCCTTGTTCGAGCGTCTGCCCGGCGAGCGTCCAGCCGATCGTCCCGTTACGCAGCGCGGCGACCGGATTCGGTAGCCCCGCGTTGACGAGCGACTGCGTGCCGATGATGCTGCGCGTGCGGCCCGCACAGTTGACGATCACGCGCGTCGCCGGGTTCGGCGCGAGCGCGCGGGCACGCAGCACGAGTTCCGCACCTGGCACGCTGATGCTGCCGGGGATGTTCATCGTCTGGTATTCGTCGTAGCGGCGCGCGTCGAGCACGACGACATCGTCGCCGCTCTTCAGCAGTGCCTCGACGGTCTCCGCTGATAGCGACGGCGTATGCCGCTGCGCTTCGACGAATTCGCCGAACGCCTTGCTCGGCACGTTGACGTCGCGAAACGTCTCGCCGCCCGCGTGAATCCAGCCATCGAGTCCGCCCGCGAGCAGCGCGATCTGCGTGTAGCCGAGCGCCTTCAGCTTGTACGCGGCGCGCAGCGCAGCGCCTTCGCCTGCGTCGAGCAGCACGATCGGCACACTGCGGCGCGGCAGCTTCGTCCATGCGTCGAGTTCGAGTTTCGCGAGCGGCAGGTTCGCCGCGAACAGCGGATGACTCTGCGCGTGCGGGTCTTCTTCGCGCACGTCGAGCAGGGCGATCTCGCGTTTCGCGAGCAGGGTTTCGCGCACGTCTTCAAACGTGCGTAGCGGAAAGTCGCTCATGATTCGACGGAGTCCTTGCCGAGATTCCACAGGTTGGGAAGCGTGTCGTTCGAATAGCCGGACACGAACGGCTTCGGCGGCGCGTCGAGCGGATACACCGACCGATGCACCGCGCCGATGTTCGCGCCGTACACGTGAATGCTGATCGACACGCGGTCGTCGTAGGCGTTGCTCACGCGATGAATGTCGCCGATCGTCGGCGACACCGCATCGACCGTACCGCGCTCGAGGGTGATTTCGTCGCCGTGCTCGTGCAGTGTGCCGTCGGCGTCGCGCCGGTACGACACCGCACGTTCGGCGCCGCGCAGCACGCCGATCAAACCCCACACGGTGTGATCGTGAATCGGTGTGCGCTGGCCCGGCCCCCACACGAAGCTCACGACCGAAAAGCGCTCGCGCGCGTCGGCATATAGCAGGAACTGCTGATAACGCTCAGGCGCTGGTTGCGCGTACGCATCCGGCAGCCAGTCGTCGACGGCGACGAGACGGCGCAGCGCATCGGAGCCTCGTGCGATCAGATCCGCTTCGTTGGGCGCGGTGTCGACCAGCTCCGCGATTTCGCCGACGAAGCGGCGCAAACGATAGAGCGCCATCAGTCGAGCAGCTCCGGTTCGTCTTCGACGAGCCCTTCGTACAGGCTCTCGAACGAGTACAGCGCACCGCCCGGCCGGCCGACTCGCTCGTGCGTGAGCGCGGCCATGTCGTGCGGAATGCGCTGCGGCGTGCCGGCCGCTTCGGCGAGCAGTTGCGTGTGGCACGCGTTCTCGAGCGCGATGTACCACCACGCGGCGGCCTCGACGGTCGGACCCGCCGTGAGGATCCCGTGATTCTTCAGGATCACGGCCTTGTATTTGCCGAGCGCAGTCGCGATGCGCGCGCCTTCCGCCGTGTCGAGCACGACGCCGCGGAAGTCGTCGAACAGCGCATGATCCTCATAGAACGAGCACGCGTCCTGTGTGAGCGGATCGAGCGTGCGGCCGAGCGTCGACCATGCCTTGCCGTACAGCGAATGCGTGTGCGCAGCGGCGACAACGTCGGGACGTGCCTCGTGAATCGCCGCGTGAATCGCGAACGCGGCCTGGTTCACCGGCCCCTCGCCGACGACGATCTCGCCGCGGCTGTTCACGAGCAGCAGGTCCGACACGCGGATCCGCCCGAAATGCCGGCCGAGCGGATTCACCCAGAAGTGATCGGTCCATTCGGGATCGCGCGCGGTGATGTGACCGGCGAGTCCCTGCGCGAAGCCGAAGCGCGCGAACAGCCGGAACGCGCCGGCGAGCCGCTCCTGCCGATGGCGGCGTTCGGCGGCCAGCGTCGGCGCGGGCGGCACGTCGTCGAACCAGAATTTGCGCACGGGCGTGTCGTGCCGCGCGACGGTCGGACCGGCGACGGACGCCGGCGTGGCGGGGAGTACGGTGCTCATCGTGGAGTGTCCTGATTCGGTGGCTTCAGTGATGGGTTCACGCGGCGTGGCGCACGCGCGACGTCAGCTCGCGCACGGCGGGAATCAGTTCGCGTCCGTAGTCGAGTGCATCGTCGAGCGGGTCGAAGCCGCGGATCAGGAACGTCGTCACACCGAGTTCATGATACTCGGCCAGCGTCTGAGCGACCTGCGCGGGCGTACCGACGAGCGCCGTCGAATTCGACCGGCCGCCGATCTCCTTCGCGACCGCGGTCCACAGCCGATCGTCGGCGCGCACACCGTCGCCGGCCGCGGCGAGCAGCCGGCGCGCGCCTTCGCTCTGCAGTGGGCCGCCGGTACCGAGCCCCTGTCCGGCGCGCAGCCGCCGGGTTTCCGCGAGGACCGTTTCGGCACGCTCCCACGCGGCGGCCTCGGTCGCGGCGAGAATCGGCCGGAACGACACTGAGAAGCGCACGTTGCGGCCGTGCTTCGCCGCCTCGGCGCGCACGCGCGTGACCTGCTCGTGCACCTGCTGTTTCGATTCGCCCCACAGCGCGTAGACATCCGCGTGCTTGCCGGCGACTTCGAGCGCGGGCGCCGATGCGCCGCCGAAATAGATCGGCACGTGCGGCTTCTGCGCCGGCTTGACCTCGGAGAACGCCTGCTCGAAGCGGTAGTAGCGGCCCTCGTGATCGAACGGTGCGGTCTCGGTCCACACGCGGCGCAGGATCTGCAGGTATTCGTCGGTGCGCGCGTAGCGTTCGTCGTGGGCGAGGAAGTCGCCGTCGCGGCGCTGCTCGGTATCGCTGCCGCCGGAGATGAAGTGCACCGCGAGACGGCCGCCGGACAACTGGTCGAGCGTCGCGAGCTGGCGTGCGGCGAGCGTCGGCGCGACAAAGCCCGGCCGGTGCGCGAGCATGAAATGGATGTGACTCGTGACGCTCGCCGCGTAGGCGACCGTCAGCATCGCGTCGGGGCTCGTCGAGTGATACGGCACGAGGATGCGGTCGAAGCCCGCCTGTTCGTGCGCCTGCGCAAACGCGCGCAGGTAGTCGATGTCGATCGCGGGGCCTTGCGGCAGATGCGTTTCCGAGACCTTCTGCGGCTGGATCATGCCGATGATTTCGACGCTCACGCTGACTCCTCGAGGGCGGCGACACCCGGTGGGCATCGCGCGGATGGGCAAGGGCAGCGTGCCGCGGATCCCGCGTGGAGCCTGTCGCACACGACGACGCGCACAACAGCAAGAGAACGCGCCCGGGCACCTGCCGACTGCCTCGCAGGTTAACGCCGGGCCATGCAAACCTTAAATATTAAATTCCGATAAACATATCGGGCTTGCATGTTTGCGGCGAGGGCGTTGACGTAGGCGCGTCAGTGTCCAGCGGCTGGGTTGGCGGTCTCGGTGGCCGTATCGACGCGCTTGCCGCGCGCGATCTCGTCGCCCGCGTCGTGGGCGAGGCGGCGCGTGATCGGCACCGACGCGAACGAACACAGTCCGACCACGATGAACGCTGGCCAGAAATCCGACCAGGTGAGGGTGGGGTGCCCGTGCAACGAGCGTGTGATCTCCAGCACGATGCCGGCGATGGTCACGCCGAGGCCGAGCGAGATCTGCTGCACGACGCTGCCGAGGCTCGTCGCGCGGCCGATGTCGCGGCTTTCGATCTGCGCGTAGGTCATCGAGTTCAGGCTCGTGAACTGCAGCGCGGGGAAGAAGCCGCCGAGCAGCACGACGAACCAGATGACCCACACCGGCGTGCCGGGGAAGAACGCGCCGCACGCGGCGATCGCGATGCCGGAGAACATCGCGTTGTAGATCAGTACCTTGCGAAAGCCGAAGCGGCGCAGCGCGGTGACGGACATCGTGCGCATGAAGATGCCACCGAACGCCGACGCACACGTGATCAGCCCGGACTTGAACGCAGTCATCCCGTGGCCTTCCTGCAGCACGAGCGGCAGCAGGAATGGCACCGCGCCGAGGCCGATGCGGAACAGCGAGCCGCCGAGCACGCTCGCCTGGAAGGTCGGCACGCGGAAGAAGCGCAGATCGAGCAGCGGACGCGGCGCGCGCCATGCGTACAGCACATAGATGCCGAGCATCGCGAGGCCGACGACGGTCATCGTGACCGCCGTGCCGACCGACACCAGATCGCCGTCGACGAGCGACAGTCCGAGCAGGAACAGCGACGCGCCGCCCGCGGACAGCACGAAGCCGAGCCAGTCGAGCGGACCGGGATGCGGCTCGCGCGTGTTCTTGATGTGCTTGTTGGTCAGGTAGATGCCGAGGATGCCGATCGGGATGTTGATGAAGAAGATCAGCCGCCAGTGCAGATAGGTCGTGATGAAGCCGCCGAGCAGCGGCCCGGCTGCGGGGCCGAGCATCGCGGGCACGCTCAGGTAGTTCATCGCGCGGATGAAGTCCGAGCGATCGACCACACGGAAGATGATGATCCGCCCGACCGGCACCATCATCGCGCCGCCGACGCCCTGCACGAAGCGCGCGAACGTGAACGTGAGCAGCGAAGTGGACGCGGCGCACAGCAGCGAGCCGGCAATGAAGATGCCGATCGCGGTGCGGAACACGGTGCGCGCGCCGAAGCGGTCGGCGAGCCAGCCGCACACCGGAATGAAGACGCCCAGGCCCAGCACGTAGCTCGTCACCGCGATTTTCAGGGTGACCGGATCGTGACCGAAGGCGCGCGCCATCGCGGGCAGCGCGGTGACGATCACGTTGGCGTCCACGCTCTCCATGAACATCGCGCACGCGACGATCATGGGGGCGATGAAAGCCTTCGGAGCAAGCAGCATGGACAGCGCGGTGACGGATCGGACGAAGGAGAGCCGTGATTATTACATCGATGCCACCGTTTGAGCAGATTGTTGCGGACGTTTAATCGGGAAAATGCACGGCGCCCGCACACACAAACGCGTGCGGCGCCATGCGGTGCCTTACGTGCCCGAGACCTTCAGCAGCACCGGCTGATCGCGATACACGTTCGGGAACATCTTCTTCAGCGAGCCGACCTTCGGCATATCGTTGATCGCGATGTACGGATAGTCCGGATGCAGCGCGAGGAAGTTCTGGTGATAGTTCTCGGCCGGATAGAAGCCCTTGTACGCTTCGATGCTCGTGACGAGCGGCTGCGAGTAGGCGTGCGACGCGTTGAGCTGCGCGATGTACGCTTCCGCGACGTGGCGTTGATCCGCGTCCATCGGGAAGATCGCCGAGCGGTACTGCGTGCCGTGATCCGGGCCCTGGTAGTCGAGTTCGGTCGGGTTGTGCGCGACCGAGAAGAAAATCTGCAGCAGATGGCCGTACGTGATCTGCGTCGGGTCGAAGACGATCCGCACCGACTCCGCGTGGCCCGTGTCGCCTTCGCTGACGGTTTCGTATTGGGCGGTACCGGCCGCGCCGCCCGTATAGCCCGACGCGACCTGGGTGACGCCGCGCACGTGCTGGAACACGCCCTGCACGCCCCAGAAGCAGCCGCCCGCGAACACCGCGGTTTCGCTATGGTTCGCGGCGACCTTTTCGTCGACGGTGGGCGCGGGGATCTTCGTCACGTCCTCGCCGGACTGCGCGACGCCGTGCCACATCAGCGCGCCGAACGCGACCGCGACGGCGGCCGCGATGCGTGCCGCGGGAGAGCGCAGCCCGCGTTGGGCTGCCGAGACAAAAGGTTGGGTCATGATCGCCGCTCCTTGATGTGCGGGGTGGGTCGTAAAAGTATGTCGTGCGGGTATCGTTTAGCCGAACGTGAACGCGTACGCCTCTACACCAGGGTCGAGAAACCTGATCTCGAACGTATGGTCGGCGACGTCGCCGGTTTGTCGTACCAGTTGATACAGCCGCTGCTCGTGAATCGTGCCGCTGCCGTCGGCGGCGACGTCGGTGCCGTGCGCCGTGCCCGGTGCCGCGCCATCGATGCTCACGCGGAACCGCACCGGCTTGCCGTCGGCATTCGGCCCAAGCACCAGATGCAGGTCGCGCGCATGAAAGCGGTAGACGATGCAGCCGTCCGCGTGTTCGAGCGTCGCGTGCTCGGAGCCGACTTTCCATGTGCCGACGAGTCCCCAGTCGTTGACGGCCGGTTGCGTGGGCGTTGTGTACGCATGCGAGCGGTTCTCCGCGGCACCGCCCGGCGACGCGAAGTTCTCCGCGCGCTCGTAGCCGATGTAGGTTTCCGGCGACTGCATGTCGGCGCTGTCGGCGGCAGCCTGCACGCCTTGTGCAGCCGTGGTGCCAAGGCCCGTCGAGACGGCTTCCGCGCCCGTGTGGCCCGCTTCGGCCAGCAGTTGCTGGATCACCTGCTCCGAATGAGCGTAGTCGCCTTCGCCGAAGTGGTGGTAGCGGATGCGTCCCTGCGCGTCGATGAAATAGTGCGCGGGCCAGTACTCGTTGCCGAACGCACGCCAGATCGCGTAGCCGTTGTCGATTGCGACGGGGTAGTCGATGCCGAGGTCGTGGGTCGCCTTCTTCACATTGTCGATGTTGCGCTCGAACGCGAACTCCGGCGCATGCACGCCGATCACGACGAGCCCTTGATCACGGTACTTGCTCGCCCACGCCTTCACATACGGCAGCGCGCGCAGGCAGTTGATGCACGAGTAGGTCCAGAAGTCGACCAGCACGACCTTGCCGCGCAGACTCTGTGCCGTCAGCGGCGGCGAGTTGAGCCACTGCACTGCGCCGGTCAGCGAGGGCAGTGCGCCTTCGACCGGCAGCGGCGCGGGTGCGGAGCCCTGCGCGGGCAGGGCGGTGCGCATCATGGCGCCCGCGGGGACTGCGTTGTTTCCCGCTGTACTTTGTGCTGCGCCTTCTGTCGGCGCAGCACCGGCCGCGGCCGGCATTGCCGGGCCGTCCGTGGTCGTGGCCGCTGCGGTGTCGTGGGCCGGGCCTGCATTCGGCGAGAGTTTATCGACCAGACGCTGTTCGATGCCACCGGTCGCGACCGTCGACAGGCGCGTCAGCACGCCGGTGTCGAGCCCCAGCGAGATCGCGACGACCCCGAGCAGCATCGCCGCGCCGATACCGCGGCGTATCCATTCGCCCGCGCCGAGCGAGCGCTTCATCGCGGTGAACACGCGTCCGCCGATCAGCAGTGCGACCGCCAGCGACGTCGCCGCACCGGCCGCATACGCGGCAAGCAGCAGCGTCGTGCCGACGCTTGCGCCGCGCAGTGCCGCACCCGTCAGCACGAGGCCGAGGATCGGACCTGCGCACGGCGCCCACAGCAGACCGGTCGCGATGCCGAGCAGGAACGACGAACGGGCGCTCACCTGACCGTCGGCCTGCGCGAATTCGGTCAGGCGGCCACCGACGCGAACGAGCGGACCCATCAGACGATCGGCGAAGCGCGGCAGCAGCAGCGTGAGACCGAACACGGCGAGCAGCACGATCGCGAGCCAGCGACCGTACTGGTTCGCCTGGGTGACCCAGCCGCCGCCGACCGCGGCGAGCGTCGCGACCAGCGCGAAGGTCAGCGCCATGCCCGCGAGCAGCGGCAGGCTGCTGCGCATGAACGGCTGGTCCGCGCGCGAGAAGACGAACGGCAGGACCGGCAGGATGCACGGGCTGAGGATCGTGAGAACGCCGCCGAGGTAGGCGAGGACGATGAGTAACATGATCGTTCGGGGTTAAAGAGGTAAGCGATGCGGTAAGCGACGCGGTCAGGTGGCGGCCGGTGTGAAGGTCATCGCGTAGCCGTTCATGCAGTAGCGCAGGCCGGTCGGGCGCGGACCGTCGTCGAACACGTGACCGAGATGGCCGCCGCAGCGGCTGCAGTGCACTTCGGTCCGGACGACGCCGAACGAGCGGTCTTCGCGGGTCGCGATCGCGTGGTCGAGTGGCGCCCAGAAGCTCGGCCAGCCCGTGTGGCTGTCGAATTTCGTGCGCGACGAGAACGCGTCGAGACGGCACCCCGCGCACGCGAACGTGCCCGCGTGATGTTCATCGTTCAGCGGGCTGGTGTACGGCCGCTCGGTGCCTTCGCGGCGCAGGATTTCGTATTGCACGGGCGTCAGCAGGTGACGCCATTCGTCGTCGGTGTGGACGACGTCGAAATGTTCGACGGCTTTCATCGCGCCTGCGGCGCCGGTCGAGGCAGCAGGCTCGGCGGCGTTCGCCGTGCCGGTCCAGGGCAGGCCAGGCAAGCGCCCGCGAACCAGGGTCAACAGTGCGGCGGCGGTTGCGCCGCCCGCCAGCAGAAACAGTCTCCGGCCTTGCATGATGGGCTCCTGAGAAAACCCGTTGGGTGGATGACGGCATCGTAAGCCCGGGCCGATGTCCAAGTCCTCACAGAAAGTTAAATTAAATGTGATACTCCGGCGCGCCGGAATTCTGCACAATGACAGCCTGTTCCGCCCTTGCTGCGCGGCCCGCGCCGCGCCCGAACCCCCGCTCATGGACCACCCGAAGCGTGTACTGATCGTCGAAGACGACGTCGATATCGCCGACGTACTGAGCCTGCATCTGCGCGACGAACGCTACGAAGTCGTCCATTGCGCGGACGGCAACGAAGGCCTGCGGCTGCTCGAACAGGGCGGCTGGGACGCGCTGATCCTCGACCTGATGCTGCCTGGCGTCGACGGCCTCGAAATCTGCCGGCGTGCCCGCGCGATGGCGCGCTATACGCCGATCATCATCACCAGCGCGCGGTCGAGCGAAGTGCACCGCATCCTCGGCCTCGAAGTCGGCGCCGACGATTACCTCGCCAAGCCGTTCTCCGTGCTCGAACTGGTCGCGCGCGTGAAGGCGTTGCTGCGGCGCGTCGACGCGCTCGCGAAGGATGTGCGCATCGACGCCGGCACGCTGCAGGTCGGCAACCTCTCGATCGATCCGCTAACCCGCGAAGCGACCGTCGACGGACGGCGTATCGAACTCACGCCGCGCGAATTCGATCTGCTGTACTACTTCGCGCGCCATCCGGGCAAAGTGTTTTCGCGAATGGACCTGCTCGACGCCGTATGGGGCTATAGCCACGAAGGCTACGAACACACGGTCAATACGCACATCAACCGGCTGCGCGCGAAGATCGAAGTGGATCCTGCGCAGCCTGCCTGCATCCTGACCGTGTGGGGTCACGGCTACAAGCTCGCTGCGCCGTCGAAGGACGCGCCGTGAAGCTCACGCTGACCCAGCGGCTGTCGCTCGTGTTCGCCGCGCTGCTGCTCGCGTGCTGCGGCGCGTCGGCGTGGCTGCAGATCCGCGCGAGCGACCTGCACGAGAAAGAGGTCGTGCAGGAACTGTCGCGCGGACTCGCGCAGCACATCGCGCAGTCGTCGCCGCTGATGGGCGACGACGGCCTGCGGCCGGACGCGGTGCGGCACCTCTTCAGTCAGTTGATGGTGGTGAATCCGAGCGTCGAGGTGTATCTGCTCGACAGCGAAGGCCGCGTAAAGGGCGACGATGCGCCGCCTGGACATCTGAAGCGCGACCGGGTCGATCTCGAGCCGCTGCGCCGGTTCATCGCCGGCGAGCCGCTGCCGATTCTCGGCGACGACCCGCGCAGTGTCGACGCCCTGAAGGTGTTCAGCGCTGCGCCGCTGCGGATGGACGGCGACACGCCGGCGGGCTACATCTACGTGGTGTTGCTCGGCGAGGCGCACGATGCGCTCGCAGCGCACGTCGCGGCGAGTTCGGTGCTGCGCACGACGCTGAGGTCGATGGCGCTCGTCGCGTTGCTCGGGCTCGTTGCGGGGCTGGCCGCATTCCGCTTGATCACGCGGCCGCTGCGCCGGCTCACCGACGCGATGCGCGGCTTCGATGCGCATGGCGAGCCGCGGATACCGGACGTGGGAATTGCTGCCGCGGGTACATCGATCGGTAGCAGCGACCGCGACGAGATCGCAGTACTCGAGGCCGCGTTCGCGCAGATGGCGGAGCGGATCGGCGAGCAGTGGCGCGAGCTCACGCGTCAGGACCAGCAGCGGCGCGAACTGGTCGCGAACATTTCGCACGACCTGCGCACGCCGCTGACATCGCTGCACGGCTATCTGGAGACGCTATCGCTGAAATCGGATTCGCTCGGCGAGGCCGAACGCAAGCGCTATCTCGCGATCGCGCTCGCGCAGAGCGTGAAGGTTGGCGCGCTCGCGCAGGCGCTGTTCGAACTCGCGCGGCTAGAGCATGGGTTCGTGCAGCCGGCACTCGAAGACTTCTCGCTCGTCGATGTCGTGCAGGACGTGCTGCAGAAGTTCGAGCTGACCGCCGAAGCGCGTCGCGTGCATCTGCGCGCCGACGTGCCGCATCGCGTGCCGAACGTTAACGCCGATCTCGGCATGATCGAGCGCGTGCTGACCAATCTCCTCGATAACGCGATCCGTCACACGCCGGCGGACGGCGTCGTCGAAGTCGCGCTCGCGGGGCGTGACGGCAGGGTGTCGGTGACAGTCAGCGACACCGGTCCGGGCATTCCGGAAGCGCTGCGCGAAGGGTTGTTCCAGCGTCCGTTCAATGCCGGCGGCGCGCATCGCGGCGGCGGCCTCGGGCTGCTGGTCGTGCAGCGGATGCTGCAATTGCATCGCAGCGAGATCCGGCTCGTCGAACAGCCGGGCAAGGGGACGACGTTCCGTTTCGATCTCGCGGCGTCGACGCCGCTCGCTCCGCCCGCGCTCCCTCAGGGCTCGTCGAATGGCGGCTGAACACGGCGTTGTTCGTTATTGAGTGTTTGCTATTGCGGGTCCCCCGCTATCGATAGCAATTTTTATTGTTTCCCTGCCTCCGTCGCGATCGATACGGTATACGCAACCCGTATCGACTCAACCGACCGTTCGCCTCTGCGCGAACCTGCAAGGAACACGTCATGACGACCGGACAAGAACGCACTGAGTCACTGCAATTCGCCTACTGGGTGCCGAACGTGAGCGGCGGTCTTGTCGTCAGCAAGATCGAACAGCGCACCAGCTGGGACATCGACTACAACCGCCGGCTCGCGCAGACCGCGGAGCGCAACGGCTTCGCGTATGCGCTGTCGCAGATTCGCTTCACCGCCGGGTACGGCGCTGAGTACCAGCATGAGTCGGTCGCGTTCAGCCACGCGCTGCTTGCCGCGACCGAGCGCCTCAAGGTGATCGCCGCGATCCTGCCGGGACCGTGGCATCCGGCGGTGGTCGCGAAGCAGCTCGCGACGATCGATCAGCTGACCGGCGGCCGCGTCGCGATCAATGTCGTCAGCGGCTGGTTCAAGGGCGAGTTCACCGCGCTCGGCGAGCCGTGGCTCGAACACGATGAGCGCTATCGTCGCTCGGAAGAATTCATCCGGGCGGTGAAGGGCATCTGGACCGAAGACGACTTCACGTTCAAGGGCGACTTCTACCGCTTCAACCATTACACGCTAAAGCCAAAACCGCTGCAGCAACCGCATCCGGAAATCTTCCAGGGCGGCAATTCGGCAGCCGCGCGACGGATGGCCGCCGCGGTGTCCGACTGGTACTTCATGAACGGCAATTCGCTCGAGAACCATCGCGCACAGATCGAAGAAGTCCGCGCGGCCGCGGCGGCGCAGGGACGCACCGTGCGCTTCGGCGTCAACGCGTTCGTCATCGCGCGCGATACCGAGGAGGAAGCGCAGCAGGTGCTGCGCGACATCGTCCGGCATGCGGATACCGATGCAGTGAATGCATTCGGCGACGCGGTGAAGCAGGCGGGCCGCGCATCGCCGGAAGCGAAGGGCATGTGGTCCGAATCGAAGTTCGAGGACCTCGTGCAGTACAACGATGGTTTCAAGACCGGCCTGATCGGTACGCCCGAACAGATCGCGCGCAAGATCGTCGCGCTGAAGGCAATCGGCGTCGATCTCGTGCTCGGCGGGTTCCTGCATTTCATCGAAGAGGTCGAGTACTTTGGGCAGCGCGTGCTGCCGTTGGTGCGCGAACTTGAAGAAGCGGGGGCGGCTGCGACGGTGTGAGCCGTCGCGGTGCGTCTTCATTCACCAAGGTCGAATCGGGACCGGCGAAGCTCGATTGCTCTCCGGGATGCATCCACTGCCTCTTTCTGTTGCGGGAAAAACTGTTCAATCGTCTTGAGCTGTTCATCCAGGACGCCGAGTACGTGTCCATACTGTTCCGGCGTCATCCCATGCGTTGCGCTGACAATTTCATTGAAACGAGGTTGCCAGCCTTCGTCCGTGAAGCCGTGGAACGGCAATGGGCCGGCTAGCGCTTCGAGAATCGGCTTCTTCTCCGCGCCGCTCATACCATCCATTGCATTCAGTACTTTGGTGAAATTGCCACTCGCGTACTTAAGGGAGTCGGGGCTGTATGGTATCGGCGATTTGAGCACGTTCACGGCAAGACTCTTTAGCGCGGGTGCCCGGCTGACCGGAGCGTAGGGTGCTATGTGTTTGAAGATTTCTTCGAACCCTGTCTGCTGATTCTCCGGAGCAAGCCGCGGAAGCGCGCTGCCGAGCGTGCTCATACCGTTATCACGATGAATATCCGGATGCGCGTGGCTAAGAACAATAGCGGAGATTCTGAAATTATCCAGGGACAATGTGCCCACCGTTTTATTCATAAAGCTGGTGATCTCGGCCTGGCTTTTTTCATCCAGCTTCAGGGGCGGCACCTTGCCTAGATTCGCTATGGTCGGCGGGCGGTCGCCGAGCAGTTCCAGAAAATCGGTCAACCCCGGTTCACGATTTTTTCGAACCCGCATCGTCTGAAGCGCGTCCGCCAGAGTCTGCGGGTCGCCGTCGACTCTGGACGAAAGTGCCGGACTCTTTGGCGATGGAAGACTGCTTTCGCGCATCTTTGCACTGGCCGGCCGGGAAGGACTCCGCAGCCGGTTGGAAGACAATTCTTCAAACTGGCTGTTCGGCGACGACGGGGACTGACTGGTCGCAGGCGATGTCGCACGACTCTCCGGCAAGGAAATGTCTGCTGGGTTCGTGTACGAAGGAATGGAAATCGACAGCTTGCCGCTAAAAGAAGTCATTGATTACACCCTGATAGATAAAACTATCATAGGGGGCGCGTGCGAAAAACGTCACGGACAACGCGAAGCACGCGTTCATCATGCGAAGTCGCCATCCCACTCCAGTCACATTTCGATCAGTTTGCTGATGCCATCGAGGAGGGGGCTGCTTCTGTCCGTTCGGGCGGTCATTGATTTTCTGGTCGAACACGTTCCGATTGCCGTGCAGTGTTGAGCGCTGCTGCATGTCACTCGAACAACTCGAGCGTATAACTCTCCGAATCGACGAACATCCTCGCATGCGGCTTGTGCGCGACGATCTCGCCGCGCACGATGCCAGTCGGATCGTAGGTCCCGACGCCGCGTGTGACGAGCCATATCCGGCGATGACTGTCGCTGGCCGCGCGGATTGTCGGGCGGTCTGCATCGGTCGGGCTCGGCACACCGAGATTCCCTGCGCGATACGGCCGCGCGAGACCCGGCGCCGGAAAATCGGCGGGTACCACTCGCATCGGCGGGAACGACGGCTGGTTGCGCGCGTAGAACTCCAGCGGCGGCTGCGCCTCACCGGCATCGACGATCACGAGATCGCCGGGCTGCGCATGCGTCGCGATCGTTGCGGTCAATGCGCGCCAGTCCTCGCTCGGATGGCGATAGAACTTCACGACCTGCATTGCGCTCAATGCGGCGATCAAACCTGTGACGACGAGCGTTGCCGCACCTGGGCGGCGCAGCGTGCCCAGCCCGGCGACGATCCCCAACGCGGCGAGCGCGACGAACTCCGGCGCCATCCACGCAAACAGACGATCCATGAAAATCGGCCGCACGAGGCAACTGATCAACACGACGATCGTGAATGGCAGCACAAGCACGCACGCGAGGTGCACGGCGAGCGAACGCTGTGCGCGCCAGACCGCGCGCAGACCTAACGCCGCGAACGCGGCCATCGGCACGAACGCCCATTTGCCGCCGGCGGCGAGCGTCCAGGCGGCGGGGAACTCGAGCCAGTTCAGCTGGATCCAGAAGTTCGACGCGACGTTGCGGCTCTGAAACAGCAGGAACGGCAGATACGGCGACCACAACGCGACCGCCACCGCACCGGTGACGCCGAACAGCAGCATCCGCGGCGCGATGCGTGTGCGGTCGATCAGCAGCGTCGTCGCGAGCCCGACCCACACCGCGAACACGATGAACATCGCGGTGTTGTGCAGCCACAGCGTGAGCGCGGCGCTTAACGTCAGGCCGATTGCGGCGGGTACGATGGACGGTGCTTTTGGGACGTCGAGCGGATGGATTCGTACATGAAGCCGCGCATGCAGCAGCGTCAGCAGGCGCACCGAACACAACGTCATCAGCGCGGCGGCGAGCGTTTCGAGCGCATATGGCCTGGCCTGCTGCGCGAACTCGATGCTGCCTTTGTTGATCGCGAACAGGAACGCGGCGAGCAGCGCGACGCGGTCGCCGGTTGGCCCCGCGCGCAGCAGCTTGCCGCTCGCGGCGAGCAGCACGACCGTCAGCACGCTCGCGATCACCGACGGCATCCGCAGGGCGACCTCGGTACTGCCCGCGAGCATCATCCATCCATGCAGCAGCGTGTAGTAGAACGGTGGATGCGTCTCGTAGTACGGCACGTCGTGCCACAGCGTGTGCAGCGTCTGCGATGCGAACCAGAAGCTGTAGCCTTCGTCGGTCCACAGCGAACGGCTCGACAGCGTGACGAGCCGCAACGCGACCGCGAGCACGGCCACCGCCGCAACGGCGAGCCAGAACGCGACGCGTCCGGATGTCGCGTGCTCGCGTGGCGGCGTGCGGAGTCGGTCGAAGAGCGCCGTGGCGATGCGGCGTGGCTCCGGCTGCGTAGTGTCGGTCAGGTCCATGCGTTTCCCCGGTCAGCGGTAAGCGGTCAGCGCAACGTCGTGTCGGCCGATGCGTGTGATGGTTCGTGTGCATCGGGCCGCTGCCGGAACGTCCACGCCGAATTGACCGTGTACGTCATCGCAAGCGACAGCGCGGTCGCGATCAGTTGCGCAATGAGGATGGGCACATGCAGCTGTTGCGTCATCGCGTGCATGACACACCAGGTGAGTGCGACGCCGGCCAGTGCGGTTGCGAAGAACTTCGGTATCGACGCGACGTGATCGCGTGCGCCGTTGCGTGCGTCACTCCGACTCTCGCGAAACGTCACGAGATGATTGAGCCAGTAGTTGACCGCCGCACCGAGCGCGGCGCCGACAGCCGACGCGGTCGCGGGCGTCGCCCAGCCGGCCGCGGTGCCGGCGAACAGCGCCGCGTACTGCACGGCGGTGCCCGCCGCGCCGACCGCGATGTACGCGGCGAACCGTTTCAGACTGGCCGCATCACGCATCGGAGCGTTTCTGGTAGCGCGAGCGGATCAGATAGACGGGTCGCTTCTTCGACTCCGCGTAGATCCGGCCGATGTATTCGCCGAGCACGCCGATGCCGACCAGCTGCACGCCGCCAAGCATCAGCACGGCGGTGAAGACCGACGCGTAGCCGGGCACATCGATGCCGCGGATCCATGTGCGCAGCACCAGATAGAGCGCATAGCAGAATGCCACCGACGCGACGCCGCTGCCGACGTAAGTCCATACGCGCAGCGGCAGCGTGCTGAAACTCGTGAAGCCTTCGAGCGCGAAATTCCACAGCTTCCAGCCGGAGAACTTGCTCGTGCCGGCGATGCGCGGTTCGCGAACGTAGTCGATGGTCGCGGTGCGGTAGCCGACCCACGCGAACAACCCCTTCATGAAGCGGCGCGTTTCGGGTAACTGCTTCAACGCATCGGCGACTTCGCGCGTGAAAAGGCGAAAGTCGCCGACGTCTTCGGGGATCGAGATGTCGGACACCGCGTTGTGCGCGCGGTAAAACCACTTCGCGGTCTGCCGCTTCAGGTACGAATCGGTCGAGCGGTTCGAGCGCCGTGCGAGCACGACGTCGTGACCTTCGCGCCATTTCTCCACGAGTTGCGGAATCACCGCGGGCGGGTCCTGCAAGTCTGCATCGAACGGCACGATGATCGAGCCGCGCGCTTCGTCGAGCCCTGCGGTCAGTGCGGCTTCCTTGCCGAAGTTGCGCGTAAGGTCGATCACGCGGATGCGCGCGTCGCGGCTCGCTTCGAGCGTCAGCAGCGCGAGCGTGCGGTCGCGGCTGCCGTCGTTCACGCAGACGATCTCGAACTCGGTCGACGGAATGCTTTCGAGTACCGGCGTGACCGTGGAAAAGAACTGCCGGATCACGTCTTCTTCGTTGTAGAAGGGGACGACGAGGGACAGCAGGCACGCGCTTTCGACTTCGCGGCGTTCGTTGGATGAATCGGTCGACGACGAGGGTTCGACGGTGCGTGAACGACTGGTCTCGATCGGCGTGCTTGCCCGTCCCTCGGTACTTGTGTTCGAGAAAAAAGATTCCATGCTGGCTCCACTCGCCGTTATGCCCGCCATCGCTTGAAACCCCTCCGACTTCTCGCTGCCATGTTTCACGCGAAGCACTATTTAGCTCTTCATTGCAGGACATCTCGTGCCACGGAACGCGCGTTAGCAATCAGGTCGGGCTGCACAAGGGGTTCTTGCCGCCATGCGTCAAAACTATCACCGGATGAACGACGAAGTAGGTTCGGTATCGCACGAAGCAGCCTGACGCTGCATTTTGCGAAGTAAGTAGACGTCTATGCATCGGTCGGCTATCTGCCGATTCGGAGCGACTGACGAGTTTGAGTTGTCAGAGTCGAAGGTCGAATCGAACGCAACGGAATATCGGAGAAGAGTGATTGGCGGTGCGAGCTCGCCTCAAGTGATTAACAAGTGCGGCGGCGCACGAACAGAATTTCAGATGACCTGCACAATATCGAAATTGCGTAATCGTATGGGGTTTGGCGATACCGGTCGGAATTGCTTTTTAACTCTTGGTCGACCTTTGATGGGGTAGGCCGCACCCCTCAGGTTAAACAGGATGAGCGATCCCATAAATCATCGAACGCCGGATATCGAACTGAACGCCAGCGCTAGCGGCGACGTCGTGGGTATTGTTCAAGCGCTTGTAGAAAATATGCTTCGATCCGATGGCCGCGTGTACATTTCGGTGCTGCTGATGCTCACCTACATCGGCGCGGTGCTGACCGGTCCGATCATGAACGGCCACGATACCTATATCTCTTTCTCACACGTGGAGATATGGGCAAGCGCGCTGCGTGCCGGCGATCTCTTTTCGGTCTGGACGCCAGTCGATGCCAATGGTTTCGGGTCGCCAGTTCCGTTTTTCTATCACAAGCTGTTCAATCTGGTGGCCGCATTCTTGACGCTGTCGACCGGCGACATTGTGACCGGCGTGCGAGCGGGCATTCTGCTATTTTCTTTCGTGATGTTCGCGGGAATGGACCGGTGTGCCGCATACCTCGGCGCGGATCGTCGCTCGCGGCTAGTGATTGGTACGATCTGCACGTTGTCGCCATACACCCTCGTATGCATCTTCGAACGCGGGGCACTCGCAGAATATTCGGCGATGGCCCTGGTCCCGTTCGGAATTGCGCAGGTCATCGCATTGTTTACTGCACGAAATAGACCGAGGCCGGTTCTGATGCTTTCCATCGTGCTGATGCTGCTTGCGCTTGCTCATGTCACGATCTTTGTTGCTGCCGTTGGATTACTGGCGTTGTTTGGCTTGTTTGCAATAAAGCGAGCGCCTGTAGCGGGTATTGTCCTGCTTGGATTGAGCGGAGTCGCGACGTCACTGTTTGTTGGTCTCGTCTATATGCCGTTTGCTTTCTGGAGCAGTTATTTCTCGCCATCCCAGGCACGGTTGCACGGCTTGCCCGCTGACAACACCGTCGCGCTGATACGGATATTTTCACCGAACCCGGGTTCGTGGTTCGGATGGCCGGTGCTGGCGCTGACGATCGCACTCGCGTGGCAGTTCCGTCGTCGAACGGGCAGGTTGGCGTCGATGGTATGGATCCCCGGTTCAATCGCCGTCATCCTGCTGCTTTGCATGACACGTCTGGCAGCGCCGTTGTGGCGCACGTCTGATCTGCTCGATTTCGTACAGTTTCCGTGGCGATTTCTGTCTTTGACGACACCACTGATTTTCATTGTGCTGGCAGCATCGATCGAACAGCTTGCACCGACGCAGAGGCGCTACGTGCAGCTCGGGCTTCTTGTGATGACGTTGTTGAATACCGGCGGAATGCTTGCGTCGTGGCACCGTGTGTTTTCAATGATACCGGTAGCCGAGTTAAGACATCAGGTGTCGTCGACGGGGCCCGGTCCCGATGCTGGGGGAGAGTATTTTCCCGCGCGATACAGTGCGCAGCTTGCAGCCACACCGGATCTGCTCGCGCGTGGCGCGGCATCGATTCTACCTTCGCGTCGTCCGTTGATCGAAGCCGGCGGCGGCTGTACGTCAGCAGATATTTTGCAAATGGCCTATATCGCGAGCCTTCATTTCGAAGCACACTGCGCATCCGTCGGCTCGATCCGGGTGAACCAGTTCGACACGCCTTTTCTTGATGTGACTGCGAAGCGCAACGATGGGTTGACGATTCATCCTTTTGCGGATGGTGTGTTTTTCGATCTACCATTGTCTACCGGAAACTGGACAATTCACGTCAGGCAGAGGACATACCTCGAACTGGTGAGGATGGTGTGGGGCGCGAGGTTCTCGCACTTTCGGCCGTGATCCGCAGGCAGTAGGATCAACGACGGAAGCGCCCACGAATAACACGTCTTATACCTTGCTGATCGCTCCACCAGGAGGCCAGAACAGCCCCCCCGAGGTTAGATCGCTTGCAGAGGTTGGGCCAGAATTCCATGTCGGACCTTCGTTGGGATTGTATGGCCCCGGCATTCCCGAGCCGAGCATTATGCCGGCCAAATAGTAATCGGCGCTGACAGTGGGTGCGAAATTGATGCTGACGTAGCCAGCGTTGGTCGGATCGGTATCGTAGACGCTAATATCGATCGCCTTTACTTTCGTCCACGTAAATGCGCTGGGGTAGGCCGTGGTTTGCGCCGGCGGCGGAGCAGTTCCTGACGCAACGAGGTTGTATGCCATACCTCCGTTGGTTAGACAGATAATCCAGAACTTGAAGAAGATACGTTGCCTGTTTGCAACTGGATTTCCTCTGACGGGCAAGCCAAAAAGGCCGGCCCCGGAGCTCACCTTGATGACGAGCGGGTTCGGACCAAGTTCCTCGAGCATTTGAGCAGTCATTGGAGAGCTGGCAAGCGGCTGGCCAGTCGCGGCGAGTGTCGAAAAACTGAAAGGCGTCAGTACTGTCGGGCCGGAGTGTATAAGCCAGTTGCCGCCCGAAACCAAGCTGTTTGCAATCCCGAGACCACTGTTACGCTCCGGGTTCAGCAACAGATTGCCACGTATCGATAGTGAAGGAAGAATCTCTGCGTCCTGCTCATAGGCGATTCGTGCATCGTAGAACGTCTGCCGGATTCCTCCAGCTGGACTCTCAACCAGATCGTAGCTTCCGTTAAAGATATCCATTGTCGCACCGCGGACATTCCACCAATACGTGTCGACGATGTTGATGAGTGCTGCTTTCGGTGCTGGATATCCCGGGGCCCCCGTCGGCGGTGTGAATTTGTCGCCGTCCAGCGAGCGAATGTACAAAACAGAACCCCAACGGGCCGAATACTTGCGGCGATACTCATTACTGTCGTAGCCTGGCCATGCGCCGTCAGCTCCACTTTCACTCCCGCTACCGAGAGCAACGGTGTACCACCCGTCAAGATTGGTGCTTTCGAAGACGATGCCTGTACCTTGTGTCGACGGACGCAAGTAGGCAAAACACTCGCCAATATTTTCGATGGCACAACTCTCGAAGATTCCGGCGATCCCGTTGGGAAATCCGACGGGAGGCGACGCGTTAGCATATTGACTCGCATTCAGGAATATGACGGGCGAGAACCCAAGATTGCAGTCGTGAAATTGGCACTGGAGACCACCGTTATGCCCCACATAGGTCTGATCACCGAACGCGTACGCCGCAATGACGCCCTGAAGCGAGCAGCCCTCGAAGTGATAGTCTCCGCCGCTAACGGAATTCCAGATTCCAAAAATGCCGGTAAACGAGCAGTTCGTGGAATAGACATGGCCGCCCAAACCCGCATCCTCTCGACCCACGACGGCGTTATACAGACCGATTGACTCGAAATAGCATAGCTGTGTCGTCTTAAGCAGCGTACAGCCGCCCGTTACGATGTTCGCCCACACTGGATCGACGAGAGCTGGAACCGCTGTGCCAGAAGCATTGGTGTACGCATCGTGAGGCAGTGCTGCGGTGTCCACGTTACCTGAGCTAATTGCACCGCTCAGGCTACCCACGTTTCCAGCTAGTTTGCCGTTTCTCAGTTGCTGCCCATACGTCGTTAGCACGATTCCATACCAGGTACCACCGCCAGCATCATTGCGGGAACCAGGAAAGCATTGAATGTGTGTGCGCCCGTTTACATCGAGATAGCCAAAGTCCCAGTTTGCGGTCAGTGTGAGTTGCGCTGCGACGATCGATCCCGTCGGTGTTGCTGGTAGCGTCGCCCACGCTGCGAGCGCTTTTGCTGCAGCATCACATGCGCTGAGTGCCGCTGTATCGTCTGTCGATCCATCGCATTTTGCGCCGTACCATCCGGCATTCACGTGCCCGGTAAAAAGCCGTTTGTAGGCCGCATTGCTGCCGTCAATAATGAAGATTGCTCCGTCATCACTGAGACCCGTGGGGCTCGAGAGTCGAGCGAACAAACCACTTGATAGGGCATCAGTCGCCAGAAATACCAGTGTTGGGTTGCCGGTGCTGGCGCGAAACGCTGCGACCGTGGCATAGCTCGTTTGCTGGGATGTCGTCATTTTTGGGATCGTTTATCTGGCGGTGAGAAGGATTAAATCGGATATCCAGCGACCCGGTACGGACTATTGAGCTGACATCTAGTCGCTGCACTGCGTGCAGCGGTGCGGGATAGAGGGAATATGCCAGCGGAAATTACCATCCAGTATCTGCGGGATAGGTTCGGTATCGAACACAGCAGAACAGGAGGGATGACATGTGACTACCGCTCCCAACGCATTCATGCGAATGCTAAAGTTATGTTGAGCACTCGCGCGGCTGATCCCGCCGCGCTCGTCAAACCCCAAAGGAGGACACCCCGCATGTCCATCACAGCCAACCCGACACTCGACGTCCTGCGCGATCTGCTCAAGGATGCCGAGACTTTGCGCGACCGTCTGCGCGACGCGGCCGCGAGCGACGCACCGCTCGACCGCGCCGCGACTACGCACCAACTCGCGGTCCTCGCGCGTCGCGCGCACGCACTGTGGATCACGGGCGCGCAGGACATCGCGGGCGCCGCATTCGACGACATGGTGACGGTCAAGGCCGCGATCCAGAACGCGACGGTCGAATGCCGGCGCTCGCTCGGCATCTAGCGATTAACGAATCGACCTCGAAGGAACACATGAAACACCTGAAGAACGCGATGCTGGCGCTCGCGATGGCGATCAGCGCCATTGCAGCGCACGCACAGACCACCGACTTCACGCTCGACATCACCGGCAACATCTCGCACGCGACCGACGCATCCACGCACACGTATCGCTTCACGCGGCAGGACCTGCTGGCACTGCCTGTGAAGACCATCCGCACGTCGTCGAACTGGACGCCGGTCAGCGTATGGCGCGGGCCGACGCTAAAGAGCGTGCTGGAGAAAGCCGGCGCGCAGGGAAAATCGATGCGCGTCTATGCGCTCGATCATTATTCGCACGAGATTCCGGTATCGGACGCGGAGCAGTATGGCGTGATCGTCGCGTATGAACGGGACGGCAAGCCGCTCGAGGAGAAGGGATTCGGTCCGCTGATGCTGATCTATCCGCGCGACGCACTGCCCGACGACGCGAATCGCAAGATCATCGATTCGCGCTTCGTCTGGCAGACGTACAAGATCGTGATCGAGTAACGCATTACTCCTGCAGCAGCGCAGAAGGCAACTGCTTGACGAACTCGTGATAGCCGAGCGACTGATCGTCGCGCGTCTCGAACAGCTCGCTGATCTTCAGCCGCAGACGGAACAGCGCCCGCGTGTCCGCGAGTCCCGTTTCCGACATGCCGCCCGTCAACCCTGCGATGATATTGCGGTACTCCGCGTTGATGTCACGCCTGACGGTGCACGTGCTGCCCGAGCGCAGCATGCATTGATACGCGGCACCATGAATGACGGGAATCGTGCCGCCCGCGCGATCGATCGCCTCGCACGTGTGCAGCACGTCTTGTGCAAACGTGGTCTGCCATTGCGGATGCAGTTCGCGTCGCCCGATCGCGTGCATCGAGCCGAACAGTCGCGCGAACGCCGGGATGGTCAGCGAATGGATGCCTTCGCCGAGGGTTCTCGCCACGGCCCCCGCTTCGTCGACGTAACGCGTCGGCGCAGTGACGACCGGGTGCGTGGCGAGCGCCTTGCGCGCGAGGCCGATAAACGATGGGTCGAAGATGTCGTCGTCGTCGAGCGTCGCGACGTATGCGCCGCGCGCGATCGCGAGGCCGCGGTTGCGCGCGCTGCCGGCGCCCGTTTGCGACGCTGTCGTGCGGACCACGCGAATCCGCGGGTCGCGCTGTTCTAGATGCGTGTAGTCCGCGCCGTCGTCCGGCGAGACGATCATTTCCCACGCGGGGCTGTCCTGCTGCAGCAGCGAGTTCACTGCGCGATCGAGCAGTGGTCCCGAGTTGAATGTCGCGGTGATGACCGAGATGATGCCAGCGGCTTCCATTGTCGTTCCATTGATCCAGTGCGGGAGCGTTGCGCTCCGTTTGAGTTCGACAATATAGCCTGGGGTGCAGCGATCTGCTGGCAGTAGCTCCTATGGGGCCGGGGCTGCGTCGTCGAACCGCACCGCAAAGCCTGTCCCCACCGTCAACCGGCTGACGGCGATCCGCCAGCCATGTGCGACTGCGATTTCGCGGCAGATCGCGAGGCCGAGGCCCGCGCCGTGATGGCGTGCACCCGGCGCACGCCAGAAGCGCTTGAAGATGAACGGCAGGTACGCTTCGTCGATACCCGGTCCTTCATCGCGTACCTGGATCGAATGCGCATCGACGATCACCCGCACGCTGCCGTCCGGCGGCGATACGTTGATCGCGTTCTCGACGACGTTCTTCAGCAGGATGAACAGTGCGCTGCGATCCGCCCAGATCGACGGCGATGTCTGCGTGCTTTCCAGATGCAGCCCGACGTGCATCGTTTCGGCCTTGCGCGCCAGATACGCGAGCACGTCCTGTGCGACGTCGGCGGTCGCGACGTCGGCGAAGCTGAAGTTCTGCGCCTCGCTGACCTCCGCGAGATGCAGCAGCTGCCGCACCTGGCGCGCCATCAGGTCGATCTCGCGCAGCAGCGTGTCCTTGTCGTGGATGTCGGGCTGCAGTTCGATCTGCCCGCGAATCAGCGTGAGCGGCGTTTGCAGCTCGTGTGCGGCCGACGCGAGAAACTGCTGCTGCACGATAAAGCCGTTTTCGAGCCGGTCGAGCGCTTCATTGAAGCCGTCGATCAGCGGACGGATTTCGTGCGGCAGACCGCTCGGCGACAACCGCGTCGTGAGGTTGCGCGGCGTGATCAGCGCGGCGGCTTCCGACACCTGTCGCAGCGGCTTGAGCACGCGACGCAGCATCAGCGTGAGCGACAGTCCGAAGATGATCGTCGCGATGAAGAACACGACGTTGACGATCCGCGTCAATGCCCTGATTCGTTCCTGCGCGAGGATCGTCGTGAAACGGGCGCTCGCGGCGGTCTGCACGCGAAACGCACGACCCGTATGCACGAAGCGCAGCGTCGCGATGTAGAAGGGTCGGCCGTTCAGCGTCGTTTCTTCGATCGTTGGCTCGCCGTTCACGCCCGGCCGGTCGATCCACGGGCCGTCGTACTTGCCTGGCGACACGAGCAGCACGGTGCCGTGCTCGTCGGTCACGCGGTATTTCAGCTCGGTCGGAATCGCCTCGAACATCCACGCGGTGGGGTCGCTCAACTGGACCGCGACCGGCTGGCCGGCCGCGTCGTAGACGAGCGCGTCCACGATGCGCTGGACGACCTCGATCTGAGAATGACGGCCCACCGTCTGCTGCGGAAACGTGCTTAGCGTCTGGATGCCGACGGTGGCGAGCAGGCCCAGGCACAAGGCGAGCGCGGCGACGCTCGTTAGCCACAGGCGCGTGGAGAGCCCCTGAAACCAGCGCGGCGCGGTGCCGTGCGCGGGGGAGGTGCTGCGGCACCGGGTTCGCACTGCAGGCCGCGACGGATCAGGCGTCGGCAACGGCATGCAGTGCGAACCCGGCGCCGCGAACATTGACGAGCCGTGCCGACGCACTGAGCGTCGACAGCTTCTTGCGCAGTCGATGCAACGTGACTTCGAGCGCATTCGGCGTGACCGCGTCGCCGAGTCCCCATGCCGCGTGTTCGAGCGTCGCGTGGCGCACGGTGCGTCCCGCCGCATGGATCAGGCACAGCATGATCTGCAGTTCGGCCGGCGCGAGCAGGACCGAGGCCGTGCCGCAATAGAGCGCGCGCTGCGCGGGATCGACGGCCAGGCCGGCGAACGATGCGACCAGTTCGGTCAGCGCGGGCGGCCGGCGCATCAGCGTGCGCACGCGCGCGACCAGCTCGCTCATCGCGAACGGCTTCGTCACGTAGTCGTCGGCGCCGCTCTCGAGTCCGTCGACGCGATCGTGCAACGCATCGCGGGCCGTCAGCATCAGGCACGGCGTCATGTCGCCGGCCGCGCGCAGCGCGCGCAGGAACGCGAGGCCGTCGCCGTCGGGCAGACCGCGATCGACGATCAGTACCGCGTACGCCGCGAGATTGACGCCGTAGCGTGCTTCGGACACGCTGCGAAAGTGATCGGCTTCGATGCCCGCGCCGGACAGCGCGTCGCGCACCATCGCGGCGAGGCGTTCGTGGTCTTCGATCAGGGCGACTCGCGACATGACGGGTCCGGCCGAACCGGCTTAGTTGAATCGATAGAGGTAGCCGACCCGCACCTCGGGAACGAACTTGCGGCCGACGATCGGGCTGTCGGTGATACCGCTGCCGAGATGCTTCACGCCGACGTCGAGCGTGGCCGACTGATGCGCGGTGAAGCGGTAGTCGACCCGGGCGCCGAGTTCGACGTTGACCGCCGACGTGCCGGTGTAGGCAGGCCGGATGGCGGTCGCTTCGGATGGCCGCACGCCGTAATAGTAATCCACGTACTTGTGGCTCAACCATTCGGCGCCGACGTGCGGTTCGACCGACAGCCTGCCGAACCCGAACGACTTGCCGAACGACAGGTGCGCCTGCTGCCCCTTGTTGCCGCCGGTCAGCACGTCGCCGGACAGCGTGCCGAACCCGGTTTCCCACGCGAACGCCGGGCCGAACCAGAACGCGCCGTGGCGGTTCTGCATGCCGTTCAGGATCCGCGCGTCGGAGCCGTTGTAGCCGTCGCCGAGCGCGTATTTGCCGCGCAGACTCACCGCGACACCATCCCATTTGCCGATTTTCAGGTCGAGCGTCGTGCCGAGCGCGTGCACCCACTTGTTGTCGAAATAGAACAGCGGGATCGGTGTGTACTTCGCACCGTCGCCTGCATACGGCGACTGCTCGACGCCTGCGCCGACGCCCAGTCCCCAATGCGTGACGTTGGTCGCGTTACTCAGGATCGTGAAGCCGGAGTCGTCCGGGGACGGCGCGGCGGGCGGCGTGGCATCGTCGGCGCGGGCTTGCGCCGCGTGCAGGCAGAAGGCGGTCGCGGCGAGCAGCAGCGGCTGCGTGCGGAGAAGCGTGTTTTTCACGGGAGGTCCCGAAGTCGTCGATGCCGGCGACTGTAGGACCGCCCGACTTACCGGTCACTTACTGGTGATCAGGCGCTTGAAACGGATCGGCTTACCGGGTTTTACTTTTACGGCTAGCGATGCGCCGCGCTCGCGCGCAGCCGGTCCGGACTCAACCACGCCGGGTCCAGTCCGAGATCGCGCAGCGCGGCCGGCAACGGACGGCCCAGCACGAGGGTGGCCGCTGTCTCGCCGAGTCCGGGCGAACTCAGTACGCCGCTGCCGCCTTGTCCGCCGAGCCAGAAGAAGCCTTGCGCGCTGGCGTCGAAGCCCGCGACCGGATCGTCGTCGCTGGCGAAGGTCCGCAGTCCGGCCCAGGCGCTCAGCGGCCGGTCGATGGCGAGACGTGTGTCCGCCATCAGATTTTCAAGCCCTTGCGCGACGTCGATATCTTCGGGGAGCACATCGTGCGGTGGGACTTCATGTGCGTCGGCGAGACTGCCGAGCAGGCGTCCCGCATCCGGCTTGAAGTACCAGTTGCCCACGCTGCTCCAGATGAGCGGCCAGCGCGAGCTGTCGACGTCCGTCGGCGCGGCGAAGCTGAATGCGGTGCGCCGGTACGCGCGCAGTCCGAGCGGCGCGATGCCCGCGAGCCCGGCGATCGTGTCCGTCCACGCGCCGGCAGCGTTGACGATGACCGGCGCGATGAATGCTTCGTTCGCGGTTCGCACGTGCCAGCCGTCGGCCTGTCGACTGATTGCTTCGACGCCTGCCGAGTAGCGGTCCACCAGACCATGCGCGCGGGCCGTGCGCAGATAGCCTTGCAGCAGCAGATCGACGTCGATGTCTTTCGCGTCTTCTTCGAGGACTGCGCCCAGAAGACCGTCGGCCTTCAGGTACGGACACACCGCCAGCGTATCTGCGGCGTCGAGGCGACGATGCCGTGCATCCGTTGCACTGAGGGTCTCGATGTCCCGTCGTAGCGCTTCGTCGGAGGTGCCCCACGCGACCGTCATCGCGCCGCGCGGTTGAACGAGCGGATGCGGTGCGAAGCCGGTCGGCGGTGAGTCGAAGAATGCGCGGCTGGCCTGCGCGAGACGTCGCATCGCGGGTGTCGTGATCGCGACGCTGAAGATGGCCGCTGACCGCCCGGTGCTGTGATGACCGGGCGCGACCTCCCGCTCCAGCAAGGTCACCGCGCAATGCGGTGCGAGGAATGCACTAACGGAAGCGCCTGCGATACCCGCGCCGATGACGATGACGTCGCTGCGAATGCTCATGCGGTTGCTCCTCTCACGGTTGGTTGTGCCAATAAGCCAGTCAGCTTGTGCTGCCTGGCTTGTGCCGATCAGTCAGATCTCCTCGGCGAATTCGTCGAGCAGGCGTCGCAGCCGTTCCTGTCTCTGCACGGCGATCCGTGCGCCGGCCGCGGTCTGGAATCCCGATGCGAGCTTGAACAGCTTTGTGTGGAAATGATCGATCGCGTAGCGCGCGTCGTCGTACGGACGGTCGTGTGCGTGCGGATCGGCGAAATCGTAGAGCGCGCTGCCCATGCGGCCAGCGACATAGAAGCAGCGCGCCGCGCCGACGATGCCGATCGCATCGAGTCGGTCCGCGTCCTGCAGGATTTTTGCCTCGAGCGTGAGCGGCGCGATGCCAGCCGAATAACTGTGTGCTTCGATTGCATGCGCAGCGGCGCGGACCTGGTCGTCCGCCCAGCCGAGATCATCGAGGATGCGTGATGCGGTTTGCGCGGAGAGCCGCGACGCCTGCGCGCGCAGCGGCGAATTTTTCTCGACGTTCACGCAGTCGTGCAGTACTGTCGCTGCCAGCAGTACTTGCGCATCGCCGCCTTCTTCAGCATGAATCGCCGCCGCGTTTTTCCACACGCGCTGCAGGTGCGCAACGTCGTGCGAGCCGTCGTCAGCGTTGTGACTCACGTGATGCAGTAGCGCGTCGGCGAGCGATTCAAACGGTGCGAAGGCGGTGGAGGCTTTGGGTGCATGGGATGCGGAAGAGGCTGCGGTCATATCGGTCGGGCAGGGATGGAAGCAGGGACGGTGAAGTACGGCGACGCCAAGGATACGCCGAAGGCGTGACGATTGTCTGCGTGTACTGCGGTGCGCTACGCAAACGTCGACAGCGATCGCCTGTCGGTCACCATTGAACGGCTCACTTCGAAAACAGGAACCACCATGCAGACTTTCAGTTTCAGAATGCTCATTGCATCGATTTCGTTCGTTGCGCTTACCGCTTGCCAGGTAGGCGGTCCTCCGGCGCAGCCCGGCGCGGCGGCGAGCGGTGCGGGCGGCGACGCCGAAACGACGGGCGCCGCGGCGGCGACCGGCGCATCGGATGCGGCGCCCACCGCGCAAGCGCTGTGCGCGAAGATCAGCGGCACGAAGGAGATCACGGCCGAGCTGCTGTTCGGTCGCGACGTGAAGGGAAGGCGTCCGGTTTCGGACAAGGAGATCAGGCAGTTTCTCGCAGACATCGTGACGCCGCGTTTCCCCGACGGCTTCACGACGTGGCGCACGCAGGGGCAATGGCTCGACAGCGACACGCAGCACGTCGTGCGCGAAGACAGCTTCGTCGTGCACATCGTCGCGAGCGGCACGTCCGATACACTCGATCATCTCGGCGAGATTCGCAGCGAGTACATCAAGAAATTTCGTCAGCAGTCGGTCGGCCTCGTGCTGACCAGTGCGTGCGCGTCGTTCTGATGTGAGCGCGGCGCGGCGTCACGAGGATGTGTGCCGCGCCGGGTTGTCCTGGCGCGCCGCGACGGCACGCGCTACGACAACCTGCCTCAAACTATTTCACCCGCGCCAGCGTGATCGCATGTTCCGGGCACGCGGTCACGCACAGCCCGCATGAGCGGCACGCATCGGCGTTCGGCGTGTACGCCACGCGCATGCCGTGCACGCGGATCTTGAAGCGGTTGAATGCGCCGAGCTGTTGATAGTCCGCGTCGTCGATGCGGCGAATCTCGAACACGTTCTCGGGGCACACCTCGGCGCAGTCGCCCTTGCCCTCGCAGTGCTTCAGGTTGACGACCGGGGCGATCACGCCCGCGGGCTGTTTGCAGATGGCGGTCGCGGCGCGGCTCATCAGAAGTCCTCCGTGCGGTTGTCAGGCGATGGCGCGGCACCCGGTGGCGTGGCCGACGGTGGCGCGTACTTCTGGAAGCGCGCGCGTTCTTCTGGCGTCATGCGCTCCCACTTGCGTTCCCAATGGCGACAGTTGCGGCCTTCGCGCCAGCGACCACGTCCTCGTCCGCGGAAGCCGCCGAACAGGATGCGGCTCAACACCAGCAGCCCGAACGCATGCGGGAAATCGATCGTGCGTGCGCCGACGAACAGCGCGGGCAGCACCCAGTTCCACAGCGTCATCACCATCCATCCCAGCACCACGATAATCAGCAGTACCAGCACGACCTTGGCGACACATTTCAGCCAGAATTTCATTGACCTGCTCCTTCTAGAGATCCAGTTCGTCGTACACGTCGCGCAGACGTGCACGCAGATGCAGCACCGCATACCGCTTGCGGCCGAGCAGCGTATTCACGCTCACGCCGCTCGCAGCCGCGAGTTCCTTGAAACTGCGCCCTTCGAGTTCATGCGCGACGAACACCTCGCGCTGCTCCGGCGGCAGATCGTCGAGCGCTTCCTGCAGTGCCAGCAGCAGCACCGAGCGCGCGTACGCGGCCTCGGGCCCGGCGTCGGAGGCGGGCAGTTCGAGATCGAGCCGGTAGGATTCGTCGCCGTCGTCGTTTTCCGCCGCCGGCGCGAGTTCGGCGACCGGCTGCTCGCGCCGCTTGCGAAAGCGGTCGACGATCCGGTTGCGCGCGACGCGAAAGAGCCACGCGCTGACCTGTTCGATCGGTGCGGGTAGCCGGTACGCTTCGACGAATTCGTACAGGACGTCTTGCAGGATGTCCTCGGCGTCGCCCGGGTCGCGCACACGGCGTCCAATGAAGCGTCCCAGCCGGCCGCGTTCGCGCAGCACGGCTGCGGCGATCTCGCTGTCCCTTTCGGGTTCCCGTCCTGGGCCCTGTTCAGGCGATGACGCGTGCGGGTCGTGGGTCGGCGGCTGTTCCATGCATCTGAAGACGTTCGGCGAACGGGAATATTGTGGCCGGTGGAAAAGATTTTTCCGGCCGGTTCCGGTTCGGAGTCTACGCGTGGAAGACGGAAGGGGAGGCGACGGGCGGGAATGCGCCCGGGGACTACAACGTCAAGGTAAAGCCGCGGCAAGCGCGCCGAACCCCGGCGTCCATGCGCGGCGCCATTGCGCGCGCTGCGCATCGTCGAGCGACGCACTGTCGATCTGGTTCTCTTATATATCGATCGATTGGATTTATTTTAGAGGTAGGTGCCGGGTACATGCACTGAGCGGCTACCGTAGTGATGGCGGGCCGTGGATACCTAAAAAGCACTTATAAGAAGCTTATAACCGCTTCACGCGCTTAATATGCTGCATGTATGAGGCGCAAAGAGTTGCGCGCAGCGCCCAGGCTTTTTCGAGGTCGTAGCCGGAATCCGCAAGTGGTGACCGATACGCAGGTTCGGCGACTGAAGCCCTTCAACCGCCAGAGAGTCATCATGCCCCGTCGGAACCGACCGACCCGCGAAGAACAGAATGCCCTGCGCCGTGCTTTCTACGAAAGAATCGGCCGGGGCGATATGACTATTCCAGAGACCATGAAAGCGATGCGCGAGATGACGGGCCTGACCCAGGCGGAATTTGCCGCACACCGGGGCGTGAGCCGTCGCGTCATCCAGGACATTGAACGCGGGACCGGCAATCCGACCGTCGACTCGCTCAACAGCGTGGCGAAGCTCTTTGGGCTGCAAGTTGGATTCGTTTCGATCAGGCGAAATGAAGCAGGGTCGCCGGCATCAAGCTGACAGCTATCATCACGCGGCGTCGGCCTGGCATCTGATTTTGCTGAAGCGCGATTGCATTTATTGTGTTGCCCTACGTTAGAGGGTGTTTGCCCTGAAGTTTTGCCGGGTCGTGCCGTTAATACGGCAACCGCTCTCAGGAAGACGCTTCGTCCTGTCGCGGCCCATAACGATCTACATCAAGGGGCAAATATGAAGTCAACCATCCTCAGTGCAGCGACCCTCGCAGCGGTCGCGCTGCTCGCGGGCTGTGCCGCTACGCAGCCGACGATCGACTCGGCCCACGCGGGCAATGCGCAATTGCAGACCGCGCTCGCGGGCGGCATCGCCGAGCCCACGGTCGATACGAACGGCCATGAAGTCAGTGCCGCGGTGCGCGCAGGTCTGATCGACGCGTTCGACCAGCAGGCGCAGAAGGCGGGCGTGAAAGTCGTGCCGACCGGCACGCCGGTCAAGATCACGATGCAGGAGTACAGCACGCGTTCGAACGTCGCGCGCTTCATGCTCGGTGTGCTCTCCGGTCGAGATCACATCAAGGCGACGGTTGCCGTCGGCGAAGCGACCTTCGACGTGGAAGATTCGGCGCATTCGGCGATCAACGGCATCGACGTGGTGGCGGAGGACGTCGGCATCGAAGCGGCGAACGGCGTTGCGAAGCTGGCCGGACTGCCGGACGTCCACTGAGCGGAATGCGCGTCCGCGAGTCGTGCTTGCGCTGATTCTGTCAAGGGTGCGTGGCGGCGAAGCGAACCTTTGACTGCCACGGAAAAGATACGCCTGGCAGTGGGCCCGTGTCGTCCGGTACGCCGCGCGCCGGGGTCGTGCCGTTCGTGCTCGAACTGATCGCGAAGGACCTCGGCGATCTGGCCGCGACGCTATCGTCCACGGGCGGCTCGCATAGCGCGTGACTGCATCGCTACTGCGAAACAGATAGCTCAGAATGTTGGCAGAAATTGCACGCTCGTTGTCGTTTCCGCCACCTATGCGGATGCTCCAATGAACGCTCCATCAACGCCCCTATCAGGCAAGAAAAGGAGAACCGCAATGTCGAACATCGCGACCCGCACCGCCGGCTTTCTGCTGTACCCGAACGTTACGCAGCTCGACCTGACCGGGCCCTTCGAAGTGCTGAGCCGACTGCCCGGCTGGAAGACGGAAATCGTCGCCGCGTCGCGCGCGCCGGTGCACTCCGACCGCGGCCTCGTGATCCAGCCCGACACGTCGTTCGCTGAAGCGGGCGACTACGATCTGTTCGTCGTGCCCGGCGGTCCCGGCACCGACGACGCGATGCTCGACGCCGCGACGGTCGCGTTCATCCGCGAGCGCGGGCAACGCGCGCGCTACGTGTTCGGCATCTGCACGGGCTCGCTGCTACTGGGCGCGGCCGGCCTGTTGCGCGGACGGCGCGCGGGCACGCACTGGCAGTCGCGCGACCTGCTCGCGAAGTTCGGCGCGACGCCGAGCGCCGATCGTCTGACGGTGGACGGCAATCTGTTTACGTCGGGTGGCGTGACAGCGGGCATCGATATGGCGCTGCGCGTCGCAGCAGAAGTGGCGGGCGACGACGTCGCGCAGCAGATCCAGTTGCAGATCGAGTACGATCCGGAGCCGCCGTTCAACGCGGGCTCGCCCGACGTCGCGCCGCGTGCAATCGTCGAGCAGGTAGTGGCGGCATCGGTGCAGCGCATTGCGACTCGCACAGCCGCAGTCGAGCGCGCGGCTGCGGCGCTCGGCTAGCCCTGGTCTCACGTCGCGGCGTCGCGTGACGTGGCGCGACGTGACCCGAAGTTAACACACCGGCCTGAAACCTCCTGCATCCGTTAGCTTCATAACATCTCCGCGTCACGTATTCGCATCGCCGCTGTGCGATACGTGCCGTCGCGCAGCCATCACCTTCCCCTCTCAAACGATGCATCCCGCATCGATCTCCGCCTGCCGTCCTGGCCGGCGTCCTCATCACGCTCGGTGAAAACCCGCATTGTGACTGTCCCGAATCGTAATGAGAATTTCGACACATTTTTTGTTATGTAACTATCAAGTGCCGTCGTAATGGCTTCCCTCGCGCCGGGCGTTTTTGTCCGGTTGCGCAACCCCTACGTCTGAGAGCCCCACGTGAATATCGTCCGCAGCCTGGGTGGCATGTGTCTGCTGTTGCTGATCGCGTATGCGCTGTCGACCAACCGGCGGGCGATCCGCCCGCGCACGCTGATCCCGGCGTTCATCGCGCAGCTCGCGATCGGCGCGTTCGTGCTGTTCGTGCCGCTCGGCAGCCGCGCGCTCGTGGCCGCCGCCTACGGCGTCAACCAGGTGCTGCAGATGGGCGACCGCGGCGTCGAGTTCATGTTCGGCGGCCTGGTCGGCGACAAGATGTTCCAGCTGTTCGGCGGTAGCGGCTTCGTGTTCGGGCTGCGTGTGCTGCCGATGATCATCTACGTGACCGCGTTGATCGCCGTGCTGTATCACATCGGCGTGATGAAGTGGATCATCAACGGGCTCGGCGGGCTGTTCGAGAAACTGCTTGGCGTGAGCCGCATCGAAGCGTGCTCTGCGGTCGCGACGATCTTTCTCGGGCAGAGCGAAATGGCCGCGTTCGTGAAGCCGTTCATCAAGCAGATGACGGGCGCCGAACTGTTCGCCGTGATGTCGAGCGGCATGGCGGCGGTCGCGGGCTCGGTGCTCGCGGGCTACGTCGGGCTCGGCGTGAAACTCGAATATCTGCTGGCCGCGTCGTTCATGGCGATACCCGGCGGCCTGCTGTTTGCGAAGATGATCTTCCCGACCACCGAGGCGCCGCAGCCGATCCCCGAGAAGCTGAATTTCGACGAGCGCCGTTCGGCGAACATCATCGAAGCGGCGGCGTCGGGCACCGCGGTGGGCCTGCGCATTGCGATGAACGTCGGCGGGATGCTGATCGCGTTCATTGGACTGATCGCGCTGCTGAATGCGATCGTCGGCGGCGTGGCGGGCTTGTTCGGCTATCCGTCGCTGACGCTGCAGATGATTCTCGGCTACGTATTTTCGCCGCTCGCGTGGGTCATCGGCGTGCCGTGGCACGATGCGCAGATCGCGGGCAACTTCATCGGCGAGAAGCTGATCCTCAACGAGTTCGTCGCGTACGTCGACCTGTCGCCGTATCTGAAGAGCGCGCAGGAAGTCGCCGCGGCGGGCCTGCGGGCGCTCGATCCGAAGACCATCGCGATCGTGTCGTTCGCGCTGTGCGGCTTCTCGAACTTCTCGTCGATCGCGATTCTCGCCGGCGGCTTCAGTGCGGTCGCGCCCGAGCGGCGCTCCGAGGTCGCGCGCTACGGGCTGCGTGTCGTCGCCGCGAGCACGCTGTCGAATCTGATGAGCGCGGCGATCGCCGGCACGTTTCTGTCGCTACACTGACGCCAGTCCTCTTCAATTTGAGCAGGCCCATCATGTTCCTCACGCAGGAAATCATCCGCAAGAAGCGCGACCGTCAACCGCTCACCGAAGCCGAAATCGCGGCGTTCGTGCAGGGCGTGACCGACGGCAGCGTCACCGAAGGGCAGGTCGCCGCGTTCGCGATGGCCGTGTTCTTCAACGACATGAGCCTCGACGAGCGCGTCGCGATGACGCGCGCGCAGCGCGACTCCGGCCAGGTGCTGCAGTGGCGCGATCTCGATCTGCCGGGGCCGGTCGTCGACAAGCATTCGACCGGCGGCGTCGGCGATCTGACGTCGCTGCTGCTCGGCCCGATGGTCGCCGCATGCGGCGGCTTCGTGCCGATGATCTCGGGACGCGGTCTCGGCCATACCGGCGGCACGCTCGACAAGCTCGCGTCGATTCCCGGCTACAACGTGACGCCCGACATCGACGCGTTCCGTCGCACGGTGCGCGTCGTCGGCGTCGCGATCATCGGCCAGACTGCGCAGCTCGCGCCCGCCGACAAGCGCATCTACGCAATCCGCGACACGACCGCGACGGTCGAATCGGTCGCGATGATCACGGCGTCGATCCTGTCGAAGAAACTCGCGGCGGGTCTCGACGGTCTCGCGATGGACGTGAAGGTCGGCTCCGGCGCGTTCATGCCGAACTACGACAAATCGGTCGAACTCGCGCGCAGCATCGTCGCGGTCGGCAATGGCGCGGGCATGAAGACGACCGCCGTGCTCACCGACATGAATCAGCCGCTCGCGCCCTGCGCGGGCAACGCGCTCGAAGTGCGTTTCTCGATCGATTACCTGACGGGCCGCACGCGTCCCGCGCGCGTGCACGAGGTGACGCTCGCGCTCGCCGCGCAGATGCTCGTGCTCGGCGGCCTCGCGCGCGACGTCGCGCACGCTCGCGACCAGCTCGTCGCCGCGCTCGATTCCGGCGCGGCCGCGGAGCGTTTCGCGCGGATGGTGCGCACGCTCGGCGGTCCCGCCGATCTGCTCGATGCGCCGGATCGTCATCTCGGCCGCGCGAGCGTCGTGCGGCCGGTCGCCGCACCGCGCGCGGGCGTCGTCGCGACGATGGATTGCCGTGCGATCGGTCTCGCGGTGGTGGGACTCGGCGGCGGCCGGCGTCGTCCCGAAGACACGATCGACTACCAGGTGGGTCTCACCGACGTCATCGAATTGGGCGCATGCGTTGAAGCGGGGCAGCCGCTCGCGATCGTCCATGCGCGCGACGAAGCGTCCGCGCAACGTGCCGCCGCGGAGATCGTCGCGGCCTGCGTGATCAGCGACGGTGCGGCGGACGTCCCGCCGAGTCTGTACGACGTGATCGAGTAGGGCGCCGTCATGCGCGCGATCGTTCTCGTTCTGGATTCTCTCGGCATCGGCGCGACGCCCGATGCCGTCCGCTTTAACGACGTTGGCGCCGATACGCTCGGTCACATCGCCGGGCATTGCGCGCGCGGCGCGGCAGAAGTGGGGAGAAGCGGACCACTGCACGTGCCGCACCTCGAGCAACTGGGTCTCGGCCTCGCGAATTGTCTCGCGACCGGCACGCTGCCCGCCGGCTTCGCGGCCGAGCCCGCGTTGATCGGCGCGTACGGCGCGGCGCGCGAACTGTCGTCGGGCAAGGACACGCCGTCCGGTCACTGGGAGATGGCGGGCGTGCCGGTGCGTTTCGACTGGGGTTATTTCCGCGAGCCGACCGATTCGTTCCCGCCCGCGTTGCTCGACGCGCTCGTGCGACGCGCGGGGCTGCCGGGCTATCTCGGCAACTGCCACGCGTCGGGGACGACGATACTCGATGCACTCGGCGACACGCATCGCGAGACCGGCAAGCCGATCTTCTACACGTCGGCCGATTCGGTGTTCCAGATCGCGTGCCACGAAGAGACCTTCGGGTTGCAGCGCCTGTACGACCTGTGCGAGATCGCACGCGAAGAAGTGAACCGCTACGAGATCTGCCGGGTGATCGCGCGGCCCTTCACCGGCGATGCGCAACACGGCTTCGTGCGCACCGCGAATCGTCGCGATCTTGCAGTGCCGCCGCCGGCCGCGACGGTCCTCGAAAAACTCGCGAAGGCGGGCGGCGAGGTCGTGTCGATCGGCAAGATCGCGGACATCTATGCGCACACCGGCGTCACGCGAAAATTGAAGGCGAGCGGGCTCGACGGCCTGTGGCAGGCGACGCTCGATGCCGTGCGCGAAGCGCCGGACTTCAGCCTCGTGATGACGAACTTCGTCGACTTCGACCAGAATTACGGGCATCGCCGCAACACGACCGGTTACGCGGCGGCGCTCGAATATTTCGACGGCCGGCTACCCGAGCTCTACCCGCTGCTCGCCGACGACGACGTGCTGATCCTCACCGCCGACCACGGCTGCGACCCGACGTGGCCCGGCTCCGACCACACGCGCGAACACGTGCCGGTGCTCGTGTACGGCCACCACGTGAAACCGGGCAGCCTCGGCGTGCGCGAGAGTTTCGCGGACATCGGGCAGAGCCTCGCCGGCTGGTTCGGACTCGAACCGTTCCCGGACGGCACGTCGTTTCTCGTGTCGAACTGAACCTCGTAAAAGGAAAACGCGATGACCCCGACGCCCCATCAAGCCCTGCTCGACGAAGCGCGCGCCGCACGCGACCTTGCGTACGCGCCGTATTCGAAGTTCCACGTCGGCGCGGCGCTGCGCGCGAAGGACGGCACGGTCTTTCGCGGCTGCAACGTCGAGAACGCCTCGTACGGGCTGTGCAACTGCGCGGAACGCACGGCGCTGTTCGCCGCGATCGCGGCGGGCTACCGGCCCGGCGATTTCGACACGCTCGCGGTAATCGGCGACACCGACGGCCCGATTGCACCGTGCGGCGCGTGCCGTCAGGTGATCATCGAAATCGGCAAGCCGACGCTGACGGTGGTGCTCGGCAACCTCGCCGGCGCGGTGGAAGTGACGAACGCGGACGCGCTGCTGCCGGGGGCGTTTTTCCTGGGGTAACGCGTTCGGGTAGCGCGTGGGCGGCGCATTGGATGGCGCGCTGCGGTATCCTCGGCGCTTCGCCATTTTTTCTCCTGCCCTGCGATGTCCGATTTCCCCTTCGATGCTGTGATCTTCGACTGCGACGGCGTGCTCGTCGATTCGGAGCCGATCACCAACCGTGTGCTTTCGACGATGCTCGGCGAACTCGGCTGGGACATCGGCGTCGACGAGACGATGCGCATCTTCGTCGGCAAGACGGTGCGCGACGAAGCCGCGCGGATCGAAGCGCACACCGGCGTCGCGATCACGCCCGAATGGCTCGCGTCGTTTCGCACGCGGCGCAACGCGGCGCTCGACAGCGAACTCGTCGCGATTCCCGGTGCCGTCGATGCGGTGCGTGCGCTGCATCGCACGCTCGATGGGCGCATCGCGGTCGCGTCGGGCGCGGACCGGCACAAGGTCGACATGCAGCTTGCGAAGGTCGGACTGCTCGACTGCTTCGAAGATCGCGTGTTCAGCGGTCACGACATGACGCGCAGCAAGCCGTTTCCGGACGTGTACCTCGCGGCGGCCGCGGCGCTCGGTGTGGATCCCACGCGCTGCGCGGTCGTCGAGGACACGGCGACCGGCGCAACCGCAGGCGTCGCGGCCGGCGCGACGGTATTCGGCTACAGCGCCGGCGGCGCGGGACCTCACAGTGCCGATACGCTGCGCGCGGCGGGCGTGGCTGCTGTGTTCGACGACATGGCGCAGTTGCCTGCGTTGCTGGCGGCGTGGGCTCGCGTCGCGCGAAGCGCGTGAGCGTCTTGAACGCTGGGTAGCCGGCGCAGTGACGCGTGGCGGCGACTACGCCGCCTGACCGAAGGTGACGATGGCAAACCGGTCGCACTACGCTCCGAATGCGTCGATGACTACGCCAGATTGAGTGCCAAAGCTTGCGCGACTTCGATGCCGTCGATGGCCGCCGAATAGATACCCCCCGCATACCCCGCGCCTTCTCCGGCCGGATACAGACCTTCGACGTTCATGCTCTGGAAATCGTCTTTGCGTCGAATCCGGATCGGTGACGAAGTACGCGTCTCTACGCCGGTGAGCACTGCATCGTGCATCGCGAAGCCTGCGATTTTCCTGTCGATCTGGGGCAGCGCTTCACGGATGGCTTCGATCACGTAGTCAGGGAGCGCGGTACTGAGATCGGTCGGATGCACGCCCGGCTTGTACGACGGCACCACGGAGCCAAGCGAAGTCGACGGCCGGCCGGCGATAAAATCACCGACCAGTTGACCCGGCGCGTGGTAATTGCTGCCGCCGAGTTCGAATGCGCGTTCTTCCCATATGCGCTGGAACGCGATACCCGCCAGCGGACCGCCGGGATAGTCGTCCGGTGTAATGCCGACGACGATGCCCGCATTCGCATTACGCTCGGCCCGGGAATACTGGCTCATGCCATTGGTGACCACGCGACCCGGCTCGGAGGTCGCCGCAACCACGGTGCCTCCAGGACACATGCAAAAGCTGTAGACGGCGCGCCCATTACTGCAGTGATGCACCACCTTGTAGTCGGCCGCGCCGAGTTGCTTGTGGCCCGCAAACTTGCCGAAGCGCTGGCGGTCGATCAGCCCCTGCGGATGTTCGATGCGGAAACCCAGCGAAAACGGCTTGGCTTCGATATAAACACCGCGATCGTGCAGTATCTGGAAGGTGTCGCGCGCGCTGTGGCCGACGGCCAGCACCACATGGTCGCACCGCAGCGTTTCGCCGTTCGAGAGCTTGAGGGAGCGCACCTTGCCCTGATCGATTTCGATGTCGTCGACCCTGGTCTCGAAGCGCACTTCGCCGCCCAGTTCGTGGATGGTGGCGCGCATTTTTTCGACCATGCTGACGAGGCGGAAAGTGCCGATGTGTGGCCGGCTCAGATACAGGATATCTTCCGGTGCGCCAGCCTTGACGAATTCGTCGAGCACCTTGCGGCCATAGTGGTTCGGATCCTTGATCTGGCTGTATAGCTTGCCGTCGGAAAACGTTCCGGCTCCGCCTTCACCGAACTGCACATTGGATTCGGGGTTGAGTACGCCTTTGCGCCACAGGCCAAAAGTGTCCCTGGTGCGCTCGCGCACGGCTTTGCCACGTTCGAGAACGATGGGACGGAATCCCATCTGCGCGAGAACAAGTCCTGCGAACAGGCCGCACGGCCCCATGCCAATAACCACCGGGCGCAGGGTAGTCGTGTGCTCGGGGGCCTTCGCGACAAAGCGGTATGTCATGTCCGGCGTTACCCCGCAATGCGGCGTGCCGGCGAGCCGTTTGAGCGCGAGCGCTTCGTCCTTGACTTCAACATCGACGATATAGGTCAGCCTGATATCGGAGCGCTTGCGTGCATCGTGCGCACGGCGGAACACGGTGTAACGGAGGAGCCCGTCTGCCGCCACACCGAGATCCGCGAGGCGCGCGCGAATCGCGGCTTCGAGATCGCTTTCGGCATGGTCGAGTGGGAGTTTGACTTCGCTTAGACGTAGCATGAGTACCGGGATGCGGTCGCGAGAGGGATTGTGAAGCCGTATTTTATAGGTTCTGCGGTTTTTCGATATGCCACTCGCCGGCCTCAGATGAGATTTCAAGCCAACGCTCGAACGCCGTGCACATCGCCGATAGCGAACTATCGTTGCTTGCGATCCGCTTTTCTCCATGGACGACCGAAATCGACGCGTGCAGATTGTTCGGCTCTGATGAGACCGCTGCTTGCTCGCTTCGACTGAGCGCGTCCAGCGACAGTTTCCATACCCTTCCTTCCGCACGCCCATCCCTCGGGCTTCTCCAGTTCGTTTAGGTATTACTACGAATATCGAACTGGATATCGAACCCGTCTGAATTTTCATTAGAAGGTCATCGGACTCGTCCGTAGACTCTACGTCTAGCCTGTCGACGAAACAGACGATGGGGCGATGCCGGCACCGTCGGTATCCGCATGCCTTTCCGCACGCTCGCGAAGCCAGGAACGCCTGCCCGATCCCCGCGCTGCACAAAACCATGCCGCCCAGGCGCACGGCACCACCAAGAACGACGAAGAAATCAACTACATCGGAGACAGAACATGAGGCTCATCAGGAAATTCGCGATCGGCACGCTGCTCGGCGCCACGTTGACGCTGGCCGCGAGTATCGACGCGTCCGCGCAGGACAAGCACATCACACTCGGGTTTTCGCAGGTCGGGGCGGAGAGCGCGTGGCGCACGGCGAATACCGTGTCGGTGAAGAGCGCGGCGAAGGACGCGGGCATCGAACTCAAGTTCTCCGATGCGCAGCAGAAGCAGGAAAACCAGATCCGCGCGATTCGCTCGTACATCGCGCAGAAGGTCGACGTGATCGCGTTTTCGCCGGTCGTGGAGTCGGGCTGGGAGCCGGTGCTGACCGAAGCGAAAGCCGCGCACATTCCGGTGATCCTGACGGACCGCGGGGTCGACGTAAAGGACACGTCGCTCTATGTGACGATGATCGGTTCGGACTTCCTCGAAGAAGGGCGGCGCGCCGGCCGCTGGCTCGAAGAGCGTTACAAGAATGATGCGGGTCCGATCAACATCGCCGAGCTTCAGGGCACCGTCGGTTCCGCGCCGGCTAACGATCGTCACGCCGGTCTGATGGAAATCATCAAGAACGATCCGAAGTTCAAGATCATCGCGTCGCAGAGCGGCGACTTCACGCTGGCCGGCGGCAAGCAGGTGATGGAAGCGTTCGCGAAGACCTACGGCAAGCAGATCAACGTGGTCTACGCGCACAACGACGACATGGCGCTTGGCGCGATCCAGGCGATGGAGGAAGCGGGCATCAAGCCGGGCAAGGACGTGAGCGTCGTGTCGTTCGATGCGACGAAGGGCGGCTTTCAGGCGATGGTCGCGGGCAAGATCAACGTCGATGTGGAGTGCAGTCCGCTGCTCGGGCCGCAGTTGATGAGCGCGGTCAAGGACGTCGTCGCGGGCAAGCAGTTGCCGAAGCGGATCGTGACGAACGAGACCGTGTTCCCGATGTCGGTCGCGGCGCAGATCATGCCGACGCGGAAGTATTGATGCGTCGGCGCGCGGCGCGGTCCTCAAGCTCCCTCTTGCCCGTCATTCGCCTATGACCGTTGCCCAAGCACCGCTTCTCGAGATGACCGGCATCGACAAGACGTTTCCCGGCGTCAAGGCGTTGCAGCGGGTGGATTTTCGCCTCTTTCCCGGCGAGATCCATACGCTGATGGGGCAGAACGGCGCGGGCAAGTCGACGTTGATCAACGTGCTGACCGGCGTCTTCGAACACGACGCCGGCGAGATCCGTCTCGGCGGCGAACCGGTGCGCTTTGCGACACCGCTTGAAGCCGAAGCCGCCGGCATCCGCACGCTGTACCAGGAAGTGAACCTGTGCCCGAACCTGTCGGTCGCGGAAAATATCTTCGCGGGACGGCAGCCGGTGAAGCGCGGCGCGATCGACTGGAAGACGATCCATACGCGGGCGCGCGAAGCGCTCGCGAACCTGAACATTTCGCTCGACGTTACCCGTTCGCTCGACGCCTATCCGATCGCCGTGCAGCAGATGGTCGCGATCGCGCGCGCGGTGTCCGTCGATGCGCGCGTGCTGATTCTCGATGAACCGACGTCGAGCCTCGACGACGGCGAGGTCGCGCGGCTGTTCGCGGTGCTGCGGCAGTTGAAGGCATCGGGTATCGCGATCCTGTTCGTCACGCATTTTCTCGAACAGACCTACGCGGTGTCGGACCGCATCACGGTGATGCGCAACGGCGAGCGCGAAGGCGAGTATCTCGCCCGCGATCTGCCGGTCGACCAGCTCGTCGCGAAGATGACGGGACACGAGCGGATGACGGAACGGCTCAAGGGCGGTGTGTCCGACGTGTCGAACCTGTCGCGCAAGGACAATGGCTTTGCGCCGTTCGTGTCGCTGCAGGGCGTGGGGCGGCGCGGACTGATGAACCCGTTCGATCTCGACGTGCGTCCTGGGCAGATCCTCGGGCTTGCCGGGCTGCTCGGTTCGGGGCGCACCGAAACCGCGCGGCTCGTGTTCGGCGCGGACCGCGCCGATACCGGCACGATTCAGGTCGACCGTAAAAACGTGAAGATCCGTTCGCCGCGCGATGCGGTGCGGCACGGCATCGCGTACTGCCCGGAGGATCGCAAGAAAGAGGGCATCGTCGCCGAGCTGTCGATTCGCGAGAACATCGTCCTCGCGCTGCAGGCGCGGCGCGGCTGGTGGCGCATGCTCAGTCGCGCGCGCCAGCGCGAGATCGCCGACGACTACATCGAACGCCTCGGCATCAAGGCGCGCGATGCCGAGCAACCGCTCGGCCTGCTGTCGGGCGGCAACCAGCAGAAGGTGCTGCTCGCGCGCTGGCTCGCGACCGAACCGCGAATGCTGATCCTCGACGAACCGACCCGCGGCATCGATGTCGCCGCGAAGTTCGAGATCATGGACCGTGTGCTCGCGCTGTGCGCGAAAGGACTGGCGATCCTCTTCATTTCATCCGAGGTCAGCGAGGTCGTGCGCGTGAGCCATCGGATCGCCGTGCTGCGCGATCGTCGCAAGGTCGCCGAGATTTCCAGCGATACATCCAGCGGCGATGCGCCGTTGTCGGAGGCGCAGGTGTATCGGTTGATTGCGGGAGGTGAGTCATGAACAGGGTTCGTGCGTTGTTTCGCCATCCGTTGATCTGGCCGTCATTGACGCTCGTCCTGCTCTTCGTCATCGACGTCGTGCATCGCGCGAATTTTCTGTCGATCACGATGCTCGACGGTCACCTGTTCGGCGCGCCGGTCGACATCCTGAACCGCGCTGCGCCGCTCGTGATCGTGTCGCTCGGCATGACGCTCGTGATTGCGACGCGCGGCGTCGACATCTCGGTCGGCGCGATTGTCGCGATCGCCGGCGCGGCGGCGGCAACCGTGCTGGCAGGGGACCCGTCGCAGGTCGGTACGGCATTGCTCGCCGCGCTCGGCGCCGGCTTGCTGGCCGGCATGTGGAACGGCCTGCTGGTCGCCTTCGTCGGCATGCAGCCGATCATCGCGACGCTGATCCTGATGGTCGCGGGCCGTGGCGCCGCGCAACTGCTGACCGGCGGCCAGATCATCCCGATTGGTGCGCCGGGCTATCTCGTGCTCGGCGACGGCTATGTCGCGAGCGTGCCCTGCTCGGTTTGGATCGCGATTGCTGTGTCGGTAGCGATCGCGCTGCTCGTGAACCGCACGGCGCTTGGCCTCTTCATCCGCGCGATCGGCATCAATCCGGCAGCCGCGCGACTGGCCGGCCTGCGTGCCGGCGCAATCGTGTTCAGCGTCTATGCGATCTCCGGGTTGATGGCCGCGATTGCCGGGATCATCGCGAGTTCGAACGTGCGTAGTGCCGACGGCAATAACGCGGGGCTGCTGCTCGAACTCGACGCGATTCTCGCGGTGACGCTCGGCGGCACGTCGCTCGTCGGCGGGCGTTTCAGTCTCGCGGGCACCGTGCTCGGCGCACTGATCATCCAGACGCTCACGTACACGACGTATTCGATCGGCGTACCGCCGGAAGCGACGCTCGTCGTGAAGGCGATCGTGGTGGTCGTGGTCAGCGTGATCCAGTCCGACACGGCGCGCGGATTGCTCGTGCGGCAGATCCTGCGACTCTTTCCCACCGCGCAGACGCGGGCCACCACAGGAACGACCGCACCATGAAAAAGCTGGCCGGCCGGCTGGCCGATCCCCGCACGCTGCCGATCGTCGTCACGATTGCGCTGTTCGCCGCGTTGTTCGGCTTCGGCTCGGTGATGTACACGGGATTCTTCTCGCTGCAGGTGCTGCTCGGTTTGTTCGTCGACAACGCGTTCCTGCTGATCGTCGCGATCGGCATGACGTTCGTGATCGTGTCGGGGGGTATCGATCTGTCGGTGGGCGCTGTGGTCGCGCTGACGACGATCCTGTGCGCGGTCGGTGCGCAGTGGCTGCATTGGCCCGTCTGGGTCATCGTGCCGATCGTGCTCGCGTTCGGCGCGTTGTACGGCGCGGCGATGGGCGCGCTGATCCACTTCTTCCGGTTGCAGCCGTTCATCGTCACGCTGGCCGGGATGTTTCTCGCGCGCGGCGCGTGCTTTCTGATCACCACGCAGTCGATCACGATCGACGAGCCGACGTTCCATGCGATCGCCGCGTTCAGCGTGTCGATCGGCGGCGGCTCGCTGAACGCGGGCGCATTGATCGGGCTCGCGACGCTCGCCGCCGCGATCTATGTCGCGCACTTCACGCGCTTCGGCCGCAACGTCTATGCGGTCGGCGGCAACGAACGCTCGGCGATGCTGATGGGCCTGCCGGTCGCGCGCACGAAGGTCGGCGTGTATGCGCTGAGCGGTCTGTGCTCGGCACTGGGCGGCGTGGTGTTCACGTTTTACGTGCTGTCGGGTTATGGCCTGCAGGCGCAGGGGATGGAACTCGATGCGATCGCGGCGACCGTGATCGGCGGCACGCTGTTGACGGGCGGTGTCGGCTACATGATCGGCTCGATGTTCGGCGTCGGCATACTCGGCACGATCCAGACGCTGATCACGTTCGACGGCACGCTTAGTTCGTGGTGGACGCGGATCGTGATCGGCGCGTTGCTGTGTGTGTTTTGTTTGCTGCAGCGGGTTATCGAGCGGCAGGCGACGCGGCGGAGGTCGGGGGGGACCGGGCTGGGTGCTGATACGGGTAGTGAGACCCGGCCGGCGGCTGGGGCTAAGCCTTCATCGGGTATCGGTAGCGAGGCTGATCTTGCGTCGACGATATGAGGCGCGTGAGCACGGGCTAATGAGGGTGACGACATGCAACTAGACGCGGTGTGTGAGATTGCTTTGGAACAGTCTGATGTGTGCGTTCCTGCGCAGCGGCCCGAAGCGCAGTTCGCGCTCGACCTGAGCCGCCTTAGCGACAGGCAGATCGTTGCAGATGCGCTTCAGAGCTTGCTGCGCGAGCGGTCGGATGCGCTGCATCTGGCGATGCGGATCGCCGCGGATCATCGACGTCCGCTACCGGACGCGAGTGATTATGGGTTGAGCGATATTTTGCGGCTGCGGCGGTTGATGGGGTTGGGGGCGGCGGGTGAGTGCGTGGCGTTCGCGATGTCTTTTACTTGATCGCTGAAGCGCGCCCAGAGGGCCACGATGAGTTTTGCAAAACGATTCTGTAGCCATCGGGATCTTCGAATGTTCGACCTGACACGTCCCAATATGGATTGAGCGACGTCACGCAAACAAATCCACTTCCGGCGAGGCGATCACAAGTCGACTGCCATTCGTCTCGATCCGGGACGTAGAAGACCAGCAAATCCTCACGTGTCGGCGTTGGCGCTACCGGATGTTCGCGGCACTGCGTGAACTCAAAATGATAGTCCATGCCGGAACGCCCGAGCATCACCCCATCGAAGCCCTGATGATCCTGAAATTTTGATAGCACAACGAGGTTGAGCGCTGTGCAATACATGTACTCTGCTCGAGAAAGGTCGCTGACAGGTCTGGCGATTCGGAGATGGGCGTGCATCTAGTCTTGTTTCTTGTTGTCGGGATCGTTGGTCAAGAGTGTCGGGGCGTGTGATCCATAAGCATACGTCAAACGAAAATTTTCGCGGGTTCTCGTTGCCTTGCCGAGCGAGTGCTTCTGGTCGCATTGAGACGGATGGCGACGCGCCTGTCAGTAATTTCGTGTTTAAGGCATAACATGCTCCCAAGGAGAATGTATGCCTCGCAAACCGAAAGCCCAACCGGCAGAGCTGCTGGCAATCCCCGCCGAGCTGCTTGAGCAGTTCGGCAATGGCCCGATGACGGCCGAAGCCATTAGTGCCGCGACGATGGCGTTCAAGAAGGCCTTGATCGAACGAGCTCTGGGTGGTGAGATGAACCACCATCTCGGCTACCCGTCTGGCGCTGCCAGGCCGGCCGACGTTACCAATCAGCGCAACGGCCGGGGTGCCAAGACGGTTCTGACCGAGCATGGTCCGGTCCGTATTGAGGTGCCGCGCGATCGCGACGGTAGCTTCGAGCCCATCCTGATTCCCAAACACGAGCGACGCTTCACCGGCTTCGACGACAAGATCGTGGCCATGTATGCCCGCGGTATGACGGTCCGGGAGATCCAGGGCTTCCTGCTGGACCAATATGGCACCGAGGTCTCGCCCGACTTCATCAGCTCGGTGACCGATGAGGTCATGGCCGAGGTAACGGCATGGCAAGCTCGACCGCTCGAACCGATGTATCCGGTCGTGTTCTTTGACGCCCTGCGCGTCAAGATCCGCGAGGATGCCGTGGTGCGCAACAAGGCGGTCTATCTGGCGCTGGGCGTGCTGCCGGACGGTACGCGTGACATTCTCGGGCTCTGGATCGAGGGCACCGAAGGTGCCAGGTTCTGGATGAAGGTCTTCAACGATCTGAAGACGCGAGGCGTCAACGACATCCTGATCGCCGTGACCGACGGCCTCAAGGGCATGCCCGAAGCGCTGGCGGCTGTGTTCCCGGCCACGACGCTTCAGACCTGCATCGTCCATCTGATTCGCAACAGCCTGGATTATGCGAGCTGGAAAGACCGCCGAGCATTGGCTGCCGCGATTCGCCCGATCTATACCGCGCCGAGTGCGGAGGCCGCCCAGGCCGAGCTGGACGCCTTTGCCGAAGGGCCATGGGGCCAGAAATTCCCGATGGTCAGTGCTTCGTGGCGTAGCGCTTGGGATCGGGTGATTCCATTCTTTGCATTCCCGCCGGGCGTACGCAAGGTGATCTATACGACGAACGCCATCGAGAATATCAACTCGCAGCTACGCAAGATCATCAAGACCCGCGGCCACTTCCCGAGCGACGAAGCCGCAACGAAACTCATCTGGCTTGCCTTGCGCAATATTACGGCCAACTGGGGTCACGCCACCCACGATTGGAAGACAGCCATGAACCAATTCGCTATCCTTTATGCGGATCGATTCGTTCGACCATCCGTGTGATTCTTAACCCGCCTTGAACACGGAAATTCTGACAACCCCATGGCGACCGTCTCAATGCTGCCCAAAGCGGTCGATCGCCTTCCTCTGGAGCGGACATTTGCCTCTCTTCGGCGACCAGAACATGCTGCGTGGCTTTTACGCAAGCTGAAGGCATGACAACACGTCCTGGTCCGTCGGAAAACTGTCGATCCGCTCAGGAGCGCTGCACTGGCGAGCATTCAACGCAGAGGCGACCACACCTCCGGCAAGCAAATCGACGACGTTGCGTTTGCTATCTGTTCCGGACCGCCTTTGGGCGGCCAAAGGCCTTCAGCGTAATGCCGCCTTCTTAAAGTCATGCGCTCCTCAAGACTCGAGAATCCCCAGATATGGGTAATGCGCGGTGGTCCATCGAGTGCGTACATGTTGCTAATGAGATGCGATGTGTAGGCTTCGGCCGGACCCAGCGCGCGTTCCCAAGCGGTAATGGTTGGCGCAATTCCTCCGGCCTTCAGCCAATAGCGGCGAATCTCGTAGAAGTTGCCAAAGGTCGCCGGCTCGATATCCGGTAAGAAGGGAAAAAGAGCATAGCTTTCCATGGTGAATTGAACGGACGCGCTTTCAATTCCGAAGGGTTGTTCGGCGGTCAATGCGCGATTGCGTTCATGCTGCAGCTCATCCATCGTCCCAAAGCCGCGCATCACGACAATGCGCGACAGTTCGCCGATTTCCGTGCGCCATGCTCCGAGCAGCCTGCCTGCCGCGTCGGCACTCGATACCCAGTGATGGGCGCAATTGGACACCACGTCCTGTTCCAGAAGCGGACACGACAACGTCGCCAGTTCATATAGCATTTCGCCTCTCCTTTCGTTCGCAGATCAGCAATGTATTCCTGGATTGCAGATTGATAAACGCACCACGTCTTGAAGCAGAATCCACTAACATTGAGCAATGGACCTTCTCAAGGCGATGACCGTCTTCGTACGTGTCGTGGAAACTGGCAGCCTGACGGCGGCGGCGGAGGCATGCGACCTGTCGCCGACCATGGTCGGCAACTACCTTCAGGCTTTGGAGGGGCGGTGTGGCGCTCAGCTCATTCACCGCACGACCCGAAAACAAAAAATCAGCACGTTCGGACAAGCCTATTACGAGCGATGCGTCGAGATCCTCGGCCTGATCGACGATACAGATCAGCTGGCGCTCGATCACCTCGCGAAGCCACGAGGACGCTTGCGCGTCACTGCGCCCGTGGTCTTCACGAACGAATGCCTGATTCCCGTGCTTGCGGACTATTACGAGCGCTACCCCGAGATCAAGCTGGATATCGTCGCCACCGACGCGCTCGCGGATCTGTTCGACGAGGGTTTTGAGGCTGCAATTCGCATCGGCGCTCTGGCCAACCCGGAAGCGGTGGCGCGTCCTCTTGCTCCGTATCGGCTGGTGCTATGTGCGTCGCCCGGCTATGTCGACGTACACGGCGCGCCGACCACGCCGCAAGCGCTTGGCGACCATCAATGCCTCACCTATGCATACCCGCCGCGATCGGAATGGCACGCCGCGCAACCCGGATGGACGCTGCAAGGACCGGATGGGCCGGTCAGCGTCCCCGTGGATGGCAGACTGAAAATCGACAATGCCGAAGCTTTGCGCCGGGCAGCATTGAGAGGACTAGGCATCGCGCTGCTCCCATCCGTGTTGATACACGAGGACATGTGCGAGAAGCGTCTGATCGAGATCTTGCCGGACTTTGCCGCGCCCAAACGGTCGATGAGTCTTCTCTATCTGCAAGAACGACAGAGATCGCCGAAGCTTCGTGGTTTTATTGAGTTTGTAGTTGAGCGGTTTGGTGCCGACACGGCCCGGCCGATGTAATTGCGGCGCCCGCGCATGAGGCGTCGTCAGATCTGTCGAACAACGGGCATCTACGTCTCCCGTCACAGATCCGGTTGGCATCTCTATCGCTGATTGTCGGCGATATACGCGGCGAGGTCGAACGTCCGCAAGTGGCCGAACTGCGACTAATGCGAGTGGCACAAACCGACGGCGGATTCAACCGGTCGATGCAACACCTCCGCTGTTCACACAGCTTCTAGTGTGTTGCATCGACCGGTTGAATCCGCACCCGGTAATACGAGGAGTGTGCGCAGCGCAGGCCGGTATGGCTAAACAGGGCCGAACGATACTCAAGAGCGCGTAACGGATTGCACGCCACGAAGTCCATCGCCGCCAAGGCGTGACTGGCGAGCGAAGGCGGCGTGCAACGACGCAAGCGGTGGCATATCGGAGGACGGAGGGAAGAGCCAGCAACGAAGACCGGCGACAAACAAACCAGATGAACTTGCGAGGGCGACTGGATGACGCTGCGCGCAATGACGCATGCGCCTAAGGCGGGAATGACAGGGATGCAGTGATGGTGTTGCGGTGCTCAGAACATCGTTACGTTTAACGGTGACATAGCATCCTCCTAAGGTTAAGGGGGAAAACGATTTTCCAGCTCGTGGCCTGGAAACATTTTTATAACTGATTCATGTCCTTCCCGCAACACCTCTTCATATCCAGGCGCCATCTTTGGTTGCCGATTTTCGCCGAAGCGATCCCTTGAAATCGCTACAATGATCCAGATGAATCACCCTCTCAACTGGATCGAGCGCAAGCCATGCTGACCTCCTGGTTCTGGAGCGGCGACACCATGCGCAGTCGATGCGTGAGCGACATCGTGCTATCAGGCATGGTCGACGTGCCTGTCCCGCCTGCACGTCTGCTTGCGGATTGGGAACGGGAGATATCGTCACGCATGGTGCTGGAGCCCGGTGACGTCGAGCCAATGCCTCTGGCGCGAGCGCGGACACGCTGGCCAGACTACACGCGCTGCGTGCAGGCCGTGTCCGAGTGGACGTGTGCGCTTGGACTGCCCGGCGTGCTTGCGTCCAGTGACGTAGCCCTCATGGCCTGCCGCGGTGCGAGGTACCACCATGACGGTGCGCAGTATGGCGGCGCGGCCTTTTGCAATCTTTTCCTGAGCGAGGACAGGGGGCTGGACGTGCATTTTCCCTCTTCGGGTCATCGCATTCCCCTGAGCCGGGGAACGGTTCTGATATTCGATACGGGCCAGCCTCATGGCGTGATTCGACGCGGCAGCAGTGGCTTCGATCTCGCCGACTTCGCGCCGGACCAGGATTGCGTCCAGATATTCCTGACCTGGGAGCTTCCCATTGAAGATGCCCATGTCGGGCATGCACTGAAGGTTGCCTTCGACGTAGCCCCTTCGACCTCGGCGCAACTGAACGACGAGGAGGTCCGGCTGAACGGCGAACGGGTCGTTGTGTGCCCGGATTCGGGTCGTTGGTGCCGGGTCGATTAATCGTCAGGATCACGCCACGGTGGTGTGCTGGCGGGGTAGGCGGGTTCACCTTGATGTCTGCCCAACATCGATCTTGGGGTATTGACTGAAATTGTGCGACTGTCCTGTTTCGGCGACCCCGGTTGTCCTTCCATGTGAAATTTACGCAGCCCGATCTGCCAGTTACGATGCCAGGGAAGTTTGACAGCGTCCCATGCGATCCTTCAGCTAGATGTCTGCGTTGCGGCATCTACCCATTGCTGGCAGAGTCCGGGACATGAAGCAATTGATCTATCCGGGAACCAATAGTCAGGCATCCAGGCGGAGACACAAGATGACACGAGTTCGCGTTAACGGCTTCACCATCTCGCTCGACGGATACGGAGCAGGCCCAGATCAAGACATCAACAATCCGCTCGGCATTGGCGGGACAGATCTGCACCAGTGGTTAATTCCAACACGCACGTTTCAGCGGGCCTTGTTCGGGAAGGACGGCGGCACGACTGGGGTCGACGATGACTTCGCGGCTCGTGGCTTTGAGAATGTTGGGGCGTGGATTCTCGGGAGGAACATGTTCAGCCCTCTTCGTGGGCCCTGGCCGGACATGAACTGGAAAGGCTGGTGGGGAGACAATCCACCGTATCACGTTCAGGTCTTCATCATGACGCATCATGCACGTCCACCCATCGAGATGGAAGGTGGCACGACGTTCCATTTCGTCACGGGCGGCATTCGCGACGCGCTTGAAAGAGCACGCGAGGCGGCCGGCGGAATGGACGTGCGCATCGGCGGTGGGGCGCAAACCATCCAGCAGTATCTTCGCGAGAGCCTCATTGATGAACTGCACATTGCTATCTCACCCGTCCTGCTCGGCGGAGGAGAACGGCTGTTCGAAGGGGTTGACTTGCGGGCTCTGGGATACGAATGCGTTGAATTCGTCGCATCGGAGAAAGCCACGCACGTCGTCCTGCGGCACCAGGGGCGCGCGGACGCCTGACAACCGGTTGCAGCGGCCGGTCGTGCGCTGGTTGTCGCACACGGCCGCTATTGCGATTTCCAGACCACTGCGTCGCGTGGCTGCTGCAGGCCGAACCCGGTCCCATAGCGAACTCCCGTAGTCGCCCCTCAACGGTCAGCCGTGCTTCCCCGTAACGGACATTCACGCAAGCGCAGAAGACCGTCCACGGCTAGCGCTTTACCTTTCAATCAACACGAACGGCCTTACAGCGACTTCGGCCATCTATAGCAGAGAACCGGGGCGACTGGATAGGCTAACTCGCGAACCTCATCCAATTGGTTTCGGCCAAAGAGATAAATATTTTCAGCATCGTGGCGAAGATAGAAGCCGACACCATACAAGGCTCCTAGAGGTGCGGCACAGTCGATGCGAAGGCGTCGATCTTCATCGCGCGCTCGGTCAGCGCCGCCAGGCGAGGAAAGTTCTTCGCGGTGACGTGATCGGGAAGGACAAACGTAGACGCCGCCTGATAGCAGATGGCGGTCATGATATCGGCCTGGCCGAACTTGTCGTTCACGAGCCAGCCGTCTCCGGTCTCCTTTTCGAGCAGCGTCAACCCGATGATCGCCTGTTCGGCTAGACCCTCAAACACGGATTGCAGCTGATGCTCTTTCGGGCGAAGGGCTTCGTCGAATAGGGAGCTGAGCTTCGGGTAGATGTTCATGCCGATTCCCAGGAGCTGCAACGCCCTGAAACGCGCCGGGCCTGACGGTGGGATGAGCGCCTTCTCGGGCCCGACCATTTCATGCAAGGCGTCGATGATGCCGCTGCTATCGATCATGGTTTCGCCGTTATCGAAAATAAGCGCCGGCACCTTACCCATCGGGCTGTAACGACGAACCTCGTCTTTCTCGGTGTAGGCGTTGAGGTTGAGATGCTCGAAAGGAATGCCGAGCAGTTTCATCGTGATAGCAGTCCGGCGCGTAAATCCAGAAATCCAGGGGCCTACAAGCTTCATCACTTTCTCCATGTGACGGTTAGTGTCAAAGCATCAGAACGGTTCTTTGAACGGGCGGACGTCCAGTTCCTGCGTCCACGCGGAGGGATGTTGGAGATGGAGTTGCCAATAAGCCTCGGCGATCGCCCTGGTATTGAGCATGCCGTTCTCGCCGAGCTGCTCGAAGGCGCCAGGGAACAGCGATCGCACCCGGTCGCCGTCGATCGCGCCGTCGACGACGACGTGCGCGACATGAATACCCTGTGGCCCGAACTCGCGCGCCATGCTCTGCGAGATCATGCGCAGACCCGCCTTGCTCGCAGCGAAATGGGCAAAACCAGGCATGCCGCGAAGCGACCCCGTGGCCCCGGTGAAGAAGACGGAACCGCGACCGAGCGGCACAAAACGCCGCGCCGCCTCACGGCCCACCAGAAAGCCGCCAAGCGTGTTCATCCGCCAGAAGTCCTCGAACGTCGAGGCATCCATCTGCCGAAAATCGATCTTCAGGTTCTTGCCGGCGTTATAGGTGACCAGGTCGGCGGGAGCGCCATCCCCGTCGTTGGTCATTGCCGCATCGAACAGCCCAATGACATCCTCTTCCTGCGTCGTGTCGACGGCATAGGCGGTCGCGCGGCCACCGTTTCGCCGGATCGTGGCAGCAACCTTCTCCACTTTCTCGAGCGTGCGGCCGGCGACCAGGACATGACGATTGTTGGCCGCGTAGCAACGGCTTATTGCCGCCCCAAGACCATCCTCGGCACCGACACCCACAACGACAGCTTTGGCAAGTGACATAAAGCCCTTCTTTTCCTCGATTGGCGGCTGGGCCACCCGGCCCGACCTGAAAGACAATGCCGATCACAAGAGCAGCGGCAGAGCCGCTTGCAGCCCGAGTGACCTGCCCGGGTCAGATCGAAGCGCCGTTTAAGTTCGTCAGCGATTGCGATGGGTGAACAATACCGAGCGCGTGCAAAGGAATAAACCGCTGCTACGAGTCCACATTGTTTCTTCTGTGAAACAATGCAGACCGGTTGGGAACGCGAGGAGTCGGATCGTGGACAAGTTTCAGGCCATGCAGGCGTTCATTCGAGTGGTCGAGAGCGGGACCTTCACTAAAGCTGCGCAGATGCTCGATTTACCCAAGACGGCCGTCACTCGTCTGATCGCGTCGCTCGAAGCCGAGTTGGGTACGAAACTGCTCAACCGGACGACACGCAAGGTGTCGACGACAGCGGATGGCGCCGCGTACTATGAGCGCGCGCTGCAGTTGATGAGCGATCTCGCGGAACTCGAGGGCTCGATGTCGCGTGCGAAGAGCAGCCCTCGAGGACGCATGCGTGTCGATCTGCCTGTCCCGTTAGGTCTGTCCGTAATCCTTCCCGCGTTACCGGCGTTCGTCGAGCGTTATCCGGATATCGAGTTCGAGTTTGGACTCAGCGACCGCCCGGTCGACCTCATTGCAGAGAACGTCGACTGCGTCGTGCGCGCGGGGGAGATCTTCGATCAATCACTCGCGGCGCGACAGATCGGCGCCGTCAAGCAGATTCTGTGTGCAACGCCGGCGTACTGGGACAAGCACGGGCGGCCTTCGCATCCGTCGGACCTCGAGCATGGCCATGTCGTCATCCGAACCATCGCTTCGCGAACCAACCTGCCCTTTCCGATTGTGGTAACGAAAGATCGTGAACGCGTGGAAGTGCAGAATCGGCGCGGACTCACCTCGAACGACATCATGGCGTGTCTGACCATGAGCCTGGCCGGTCTCGGTGTCGTACACACGTTGACGTTTTCCGCCACTTCACATCTTCGAAGCGGCGCGCTCGAAGCCGTCCTGAACGACTGGGTATCGGATTCCGTTCCCGTTTTCGTCGCGTATCGGCCAAACCGGCACTTGAGCACGAAGGTTCGCGTGTTCATCGACTGGCTTGCCGCACTGTTTGCGAGCAATGAATCAACCGCGAAGAGCCAGCGCAGTGCGAAGATGTAGCGGATGCCAACCTGGGCGCAACCGACGCCTGAATGTCCGAACCGCGACTATTGCGAGTGGCAAAAACCAACCCAATTCAATCGGTCAAATTTCTACAAACCAGCCATTCGTTTGTCGTAGCTTGCAACAGGCTACTTACTGTTCCAGCGAGAACGAACCGAAGCGGCGAATGGCAATTCCTATGTCAAACGCAGATCCCACAACGCATCGAGTACGTGTTGTGTGGAACGCTCGACGTGCCCCGCACGATGTGCAATGCCGAGCCGACGCCACAACGCCGGGCGCAGCGGACGCATGACAATGCGCCTGTCGGATAGCGGTGTAGTGGCCTCAAGGGGCAACAGCGCTGCGCCGTAACCTGCTGCGACCAGACTCTTGATCGCGTCGTTGTAGTTGAGCTGAATGCGCGGCGCAGGATGGTGACCACCGGTCGCGAACCACTCGGCAGTCAGACGCGACAGACGCGTGGTGACGTCATTAAGAATGAGAGGCTGAGCAGCAAGCCATTCAGGCGTGATGCGAGCCGGACACCGCCAATGCGCCGGCACGAAGGCCATGACGGGATCGCGGCGCCAGGGTTTTATCACGAGTCCAGCCATCGGTGGCTGAGGCAGCGCGACTAGCCCAATATCCAGCGTTCCGCCCGCCAGCCGGTTTAGCGTTTCGTGCGAAGTGAGTACCGCAACGTGAATGTCGATAGCGGGATGGTGTTGGCGCAGGACCTCGAGCGCTTGCGGCAACAGGTGCGCGATCGCACCGGTCGACGCACCGAGCCGCACGCGTCCGGCGAGCCCCTGCACCTGGCGCTGTACATCTTCCAACGCCTGTTCCGCATCGGCCAGCAGTCGACGCGCGCGCTCCACCAACACCTCGCCTATCGCCGAAGGCCGAACATGTCCGCGTTTGCGTGACAGGAGCGGAGCCCCAATGCGTTCTTCCAGTTCAGCGATGTGAAGGCTGACCGTTGGAGGCGCCAGGTGCAACGTGCGCGCCGCATCGGCAAATGAGCCACGGTCGGTAATGGCGACCAGTGTGCGCAAGCGGTCCAGGCTGATCTCTCGCATCTCGGCTTCCAGATTCAGAAAAACTGAATGTTTTCGTTGTGAAATTCAACTTTCGCTATTCTAGCGCTGCGCGGAAGATAGGGGCTCGCTCCACTTGTCAGACTCAGTTACCGGAGTATTTCCCGCATGGACCTTCCCCTTGTTTTCATCGACGGCGACCAGGGCACCACTGGGTTGCAAATCCACGAACGGCTGCATGACCGGACCGACGTCCGACTGTTCACGCTTCCCGCCGCGGAACGCAAGGATCCGCAGCGCCGTGCCGAAGCCATCAACGCCTGCGACATCGCCATCCTCTGTTTGCCCGACGCCGCCGCGCGCGAAGCGGTGGACGCCATCACCAATCCTGACGTCAGAGTAATCGACGCAAGTTCCGCCCACCGCACGCACCCGGACTGGACATACGGCTTTCCGGAAATGGATCCGGGGCAGGCGGACCGCATCGCGAACGCACGTCGGGTTACCAATCCCGGCTGCTATCCAACGGTGCAATTGGCTTGCTGCGCCCCTTGCGACAGGCCGGGCTCATACCAGACAGCTATCCGGTCAGCATTCACGCGGTGTCCGGCTACTCGGGGCGCGGGCGTGCCGGCGTGGAAGAGCATGAAGGTCACGGCGCCGTCAACGCGTCTTCCTACCAGGTCTATGGTTTGGAACTCGCACACAAGCACACTCCGGAGATCCAGCAACACGCCAGGCTCGCGCAGCGACCCATCTTCGTCCCTGCGTATGGTGCGTTCCGCCAGGGCATCGTGCTGACGGTGCCCCTGGAGTTGCGGCTGCTGGCACCCGGCGTGGACGGCGCCACGTTACACGCATGCCTCGCGCGCCACTATGCCGAGGCGGCTCACGTACATGTCTTGCCGCTACACGAATCGTGCGTCTTAAAGCACCTGGATCCGCAAGTGCTGAACGGGACGAACGACATGCACTTGAGCGTATTTCCTAACATGGAACACGGGCATGTCCTGCTATCCGCGGTTTTCGATAATCTCGGCAAAGGCGCATCCGGCGCCGCGGTTCAGAACCTGAACCTGATGCTCACGCAGCAATAGTGGCCGATGGCTTGAGCTAACGTTCGGCCACACCCAGATGCCAGCGATTGTTGCCTATCTGGTCGTGGCCGTCGAATGTCTCAAACTGGCCGCGTGCTGCCGGATGCGTTTTGGCTCATGTCGACCCACAACTGACGCTGGGACTTCTGAAACAGCTTCGCCCGCTTCCGACCCACAAGAGACAGTCGCTCTTGCCGAAAGCAGTCATTCATAAAGGAGAAAAGGTCGCCGCGCTGGGCCGACACTTGTTCACGCTAATCGTGGAAGGACCGATCATCTCCACTACGAATTCTTCCATCGGCGCCAGGTTTTGTTGAAACCAGTTTTTCAACGAGGTATAGCCAAATACGCGCGGCGTGCCGTTGGTATTGGTCGACCGATCGAAGCGCCCGTCGACAACCAATTTCTCTGGACCACAGACGATTTTTATACTGGCACCGGCCTCCGGAAACAGATCTGACGCCTTGACGGTAACGTTGAAGAATCCCGTATTGAAATAGGTCGGCTGCAGCGTCACGTAGAACTTCGAACCGTCGTCCAAGGACACGCCGGCAGAACTAGCGGCGCGACTTACCGCCGTGGCCACGTCGGTGTTCGCCCTGATCGGTGCGCTGCGCGTGCTGGTGTCTATTGGCGGTGTGGTACCTGTATCTGATGTACTCGTATTGGAAGCCGATTTACTCGGAATCGGCCACAGAATCATCGCCTGGTTGAACAGCTCATCGGCCCGGTTCGAAATCGATCTCTCGTTCCACGTCCCGTTGTGCTTAAGCAGGTAACGATTCAGCTCAAGCTTGCTGTGTTCTTCCAATCCCCCGCGCTTCGACTTGCCACCGTTCTCCGATACCCACGGAGCATTCGATAGCGTCGGATTCAACTTTTTGCTCACCAAAGTCAAGTTCCCAATTCCATGCACGACAGTATCGCGACCGTCCGCAGTCTGCCCATCGGCCAGCGGCCAATGCTCCCGCCATTTTTGCGGCATGATGTGTTCAATCTCGAGCTGAGAAAAATCGAATGTCAACAGCGGTTCGGCCTTGCTGGAGGTCGACTTCTGGTAGGCCTCCTCGATTGCCTGCAAAACCATATTGACGCGTTCGCGCTTCAACCCGCCATAGAAACGCCGGGTTCTCCAGTCCAGCTGGAACACGGTGTCGTTAGGCCATTGGTCAGCCCCTGTCGCCGTCAGAAGATATTTCTCCAAAGACTCGGCGACGCCCATCCCTTCTGGGATCTGAGCAACAACCTTCACCATTGCCAGTGCCATTGATCCAGCCCCACGTGTTTGCATGCCGCAGACCATGCGGCGCACGAAGTAGCTCTCCAGCACGACCGCCACGTTGTCGAGATCGGCGTTCGTGATGTTCGGACGGCCCATGATAGAGAGCAGCAGCGGCTGGAATACAATCACATCCAGCACCGCCAAGCGCCGCAGAAATGCATCGAAACGTGTAGCGCCAGTGGCGTCAGCGATTCGCTGGTATCGAAGCGCATCCGCTTTGACAGCCGACATCAGCTGCTCGACATTAATCACTTCACCTAGCGATTGTTTCTTCAACACCGCCGTGTATCGCAGGAAGCGATCGTAGAGATGCTTCGGCGAAACCTGCTCGAGTGTTTCTTTCGACAGCCAGTTCTGTAGGAAGGTGTCAATACGCGCGCGAGCTGCGTGGCCAACGCCGACGCGCGCGCGCCAATAACCGTGGTCGCGATCGAATTGCTTCCAATGCGCGTCGTAGAGCGGCGCGATGTTGATTTGCTGGCGATTAGCTTCCCACAGCAGCCAGTTCTTGATCAGGTCCGCCGGCAGCAGTGGCGTCCCGTGCGCGTTCAGCGTCTCGAAGATGGCTTGTGGCTCGTCTTCCGTATCAAGATCAAGGACGATGAGGCGCAGATGGTCCTTGAGAGCGGCTGCGAAGCGTTGTGCACGCTGGCCAACGTCCGCGCCCGACAGGTACGTCTGGAACATCTCGCGAAAATAGGCGTAAGCCCCGGCCATCCGATTGTTGGGCTTTGCCCAGGTGTCGGTCGCCTTGGAGTCCATGACCGACGCAAACGGCGCACGATCTTCATTGGTCGGCCATACCTTGTACTGTTCATCTTCGGTGGACCAACCTGGATTCATCGTCAGCGGCGTAATCTGTCGATGAGCGACATCAATCGGCCGGCGCTGTGATTCATCGGCGGAGTCGAGCGCATGTGACAACGCATGCTCGGCTGCTTTCAACACGAGCTGCAGCGTGGTCAAGCGTTGTTGCCCGTCGATTACTTCTCGACGCGGCAAACTACCGGTAGCGTTCGGTGTTTGCTCGAGGACTACCGTGCCGAGAAAATGGCCGGCGACGGTCTGCCCATCGACACGGCGCTCAATGCGGTCCAGCAGACCGGCAATGTCTTCCCATAGTGGCTCCCACTGATCCTCCTTGATCCAGACGTACGGCCGCTGAAACAGCGGCACGGTGTGGCGAACTTGGTCCCCAAACAGTTTTCCAACAGAAATGTAGGTCGGTTGCATTCTCTTTCTCTATCCGAAACGCTTAATCGAATGGGACAACGAGTGGGTCGCGTGGCCTTGCCGAGTGGATATCCTAACCCGTCTGCTGTCTGGTGCTAATCGAACCGTGTTATCTCCGACGAGGACCGCTAGGCGATGGGTAATTGCCCTGAATGGGTTACCAATGATTTGCACACCTATGTCGAACGGCCGAAACTGGCCGACTACTGTCCGACGCAGCCGGCCGGGCTCGACCCACAAGGGACCTCTAACTCGCCCGGCAGCGGTCATTCAAATGCTGCATCATCGGCCTTTCCCGGCAATCAACCGTAGACGCTCGGTGTCTTGGCTTCTCGTCGACGACGGAATTGCGTTGGACTCCGGTCCGGCTAGCCCGGACTGACATTCCGAGTCTACCGATATCGGGCGTTGCGCGGCCACTACCAGGGTCGCGGCGGACGCCGTCTCCGAAATATTTTCGACGCTAGCCCTTAATTTTGGCGCGGTACTGCCGATCAGATGGAGGACGCTCCGCGCGGACAATCCTGGCGGGCGGCGTCGTGCCATCCCGTGCATCTGGTCTGGGACTGGACGAGCATGCCACCGCAATCGACGCCCGCGACGGACGCGTTAAGAAAATACATCTACACGAAAGGCCGAGGCGCGTCTCAAATTTGCCAACGCGAGGCAGGGCAGTTGCGCTACCCCTGGAGCACCTTTAACCGGAGAAGTCATTGAGAACGAGCTTTGCTTTACGTCTTTCGGCCGTGGTTGGTCTGATCGGCGCACTCGCAGGTTGTGCCAACGCACCCTCGGACCCGAGGACCCTTAGCGATCTGGATGGCACCTATGACGTCGTCGACCAGTTTTCATACAAGTCCACGCATGCGACTCGCATCGCAGTGCACTTCCTGCCGCCCGACGCGCAGGGCAAGACCCCGGCGGATCTCGCGATCTATGATGGCGAGAGCGTGCGCGCGTACCATTTGGACGATTGCGGATATCCGGGCGACCGCATAGCGCACGGCGTCGCAAACAGCGACGCCCCCCACGCATCTGAGGTGGTCCGCTGCATCAGTGGTCTGAATGGACAGGACCGAAGCCGTCCAGTGCTGTTCCTGATTCGCAGCCTTGATGGTCACCGGCTCGTTTTCCACCCGGACGGTGGCTTAATTTCGGCGCTCGTCCATAAGCCCCTTTATTCCGACACCGGGCTGATGGCCGAGGTCAACTGGGCGCCGACGACGAAGTCGGGATTTGTGCTGAAGCGCGCAGATCACTAGAGAAGTGAAAGAACGGCTGGATCTGAATCCTTGAGGGCCGTACGTTGGTTCGTGCCTGTCAACGCCCTCTACGGTTCCAGTGCGCCGGGATGTAGCCGCCAATCGCGAAAAGCAGACGGTGAGCCAAGGGTTCGTTGATGGAGTTCTGGCCAAACTTATTGACGTTCCCCGAATCTTTGCATGCGGTTGTCGGCAATCTTGATAGGCCCGTCCACTGTCTCTTTGTGGCTGCCGATTCAGGCCCGATGGCGATCCTGGCGGACTCCGAGCAGACAACCATCGCGTCGAAAAGCGACACTCGAATCTGCCACTAGCTCGCGTCGGGCGAGGTTTCAAGCCAACGCTCGAACGCCGCGCACATCGCCGATAGCGAATCATCGTTGCTTGCAACCCGCTTTTCACCATGGACGATCGAAATCGACGCGTGCAGATCATTCGGCTCCGATGAGACTGCTGCCTGCTCGCTTCGACTGAGCGCGTCCAGCGACAGTTTCCACACTTCGTCGGCTGACCGTTTGCATTCCGCGGCAAGATAAGACGGGTTCAGCGATTCACCCGTCAACGCGACCAACGTTTCATCCAGTGTCGCGCCGTTCCCCGGAGCCCAGTAGTGTTTGGCGAGCAGATGCCCAACCTGCGGATTGTCGACGATGTACCCGAGCGTACCCATCAAGTACGCGCGAGTCTGGGCCGCAGCCATCTTCGCAAGCAGATAGCCCTGGTAGTAGACGGCTATGTCGTGATAGATCGGGTGAGGTGTCGCGAGTATGTAGTCGGTGTGCCCGGGAATGCCGAGAACGCGCTCAGTCACGGACTTCGCGAGATCGAGCACCGAATCGGCCGTGCGTTCGGCATCGTCCATGCTGTACAGCGCCCATTCGAAATACGTGGGAATCAGATCGCGGCGTTCGGCATGCGCGAGCCAGGCCTGCTGAACCTCCACCTGCGCGCGGATCAGATCGTCCGGCATCGGATTGCCGGCAGCGTCTTTTGCATATCGCTTCATCCAGCACGGATCGTACGGGAGCGCGTCGAAGAATTTGGCCTGAGCTTCGAGTAAGGCCGGCGAACTCGGCGGAAACGCCTGCGAGAAGCACGGCGAGTTCATCGTCACGTTCGAAAAATGCGCGGCGTGTCCCGCCTCGTGAAACAGCACATTGAGCCCTCGCAAGCCCGCGCCCGGCTGGAGCGGTCTCGCGGTCGACGTGAAGCGGACATCTGCCGATATCGGACCGCAGGTGTCGTCGACATAACCGGGTGTCGGCGCAATGCAGAATCCAGTCGGAAACTTGTCTTGCCGATCCAGCAGATCGATCTCGAGTCGCGCTCCGCGAAACGATACGCCCATACGACGGAACGATTCAGCCCAACGCTCCAGTGCCTTGCCAAAAGGAAAGTACGCATCTGCCTGCTGCATCGCGTTGCCACGCATTCTGTAGGCCAGGTTTTGCGGCAGCAGTGCGCTTTCGCCGTGCTGCGCCACGATGCGCTTCAACGATTCTCGATGTACGTCTCGCGTACTTAGCTCGAACTCGTCGAACACGGATAGCAACTGCTCTGGAGTAATACCGCTGTTCGTTTTGAGCCGATATTCGAAGAAGTTGCGATACCCGAGTTCACGCGCCAACGCGTTACGTTTCCCGACGATACTGACGAAGCCACTCTCTACAATCCAGCGCTCCAGCCCGCAGAGTGCTGCATGCGAACTCTTACGCGCCGATTCGTCCGGGTTCGATGCCAGGTTGTTCCTCAGCGCAGCAGGTGACGCATCTTCGAGTTCACCACGCGCGTTGATGTGACTCATCCGGTACGCCTGTCGTCTCGCGAAGAGATCGGCGTCCATAGCGGTCAACTCGGACAGCATGGCTGCAGCGCGATCGGTCCCGATCGCGCTGGCTTCGAAGACCTTTATCCAGCCCCGAAGGCCACGGATGAGTGCATCACGCTCAGCGGATGGAGTGGCGGCCAGCACACGGGATAGATGCTCGCGAGCCTGTGCCAGACGCGAAGCATCGCCCGCGAACATCTTGCGATCGAGCGACGCTGAAGCCGAGACGTCGTGCGCGTCGCTCTGACCTGTGTGGGTGGACCAGAAGAGTTCGCCTTCCGTTCGAAGGAGTTGCAGATACTGGCGATTGAGTTCGTCGAAGAAGGAGCGAGCGCGCTTCATTAGCGGTGTCGTGGAAGAAGTCGAAGGGTGGCAGGCGTACATTTTTCAAATGCGCGCCGCTGATCGTAGCGCGATTCGCCTACATTCCACTTGCGCCTTTCGGTTGTCGACCCAAGCCAGTAGCGTCGCACTAGCCAGAAACAGAAAACCCCGCACTTGCGGGGTTTCCTCAGCCAAACGTTGGTGCTTCAAGGCATCACGAGGACTTCGCGTCTACCGCATCGCGCGCGGCACAAAGGCGCCAAGCAGCCTTTGGCGTAGCAACGTCCTCGACCACGTTGCGCCACCAGCGTTCGCCGCCATGCGGTGCGCCGAGATCGAGCCGCTCGCCCATGCGCGGCGTCGACAGCGCCACGCCACGCGCGAGGCCCAGTCCCATCACCCTTTCGAAGGGCTCCTGCCAGCGATGCATTGCAAGGTCGAAGGTGCCGTTATGAATCGGCACGAGCCAGCGGCCGCGCAGATCGATGTGCGCCTGCACCGTTTCTTCGGGCTGCATGTGAACGTACGGCCATTGCGCGTCGTATGCACCCGTCTCGACCAGCGTGACGTCGAAGGGCCCAAAGCGCTCGCCAATCATCCTGAAGCCGTCGAAGTAGCCGCCGTCGCCGCTGAAGAACACGCGCAGATCGTCGTCGACGATCACCCACGACGCCCACAACGTACTATTGCCGTCGAACAGGCTGCGTCCGGAAAAATGCTGCGCGGGCGTAGCGGTGAACTGCACGCCGTCGACCTCGGTGCCGTGCCACCAGTCGAACTGCCGCACCTTCGATGCATCGATGCCCCATTCGATCAGCCGGTCGCCGACGCCAAGCGGTGTCAGAAACACGCCGGTGGTCTGCGCAAGCGCGAGGACGGTTTCGCGGTCCAGGTGGTCGTAGTGATCGTGCGACAGGATGACACCGCGCAGCGGCGGCAAATCGGCGAGTGCGATCGGCGGCGCATGGAAGCGCTTCGGGCCGAAACGTTTGAACGGAGAGGCACGCTCGGCGAACACCGGATCGGTCAGCCAGAACTGGCCGCGCAGCTTCAGCAGCATCGTCGAATGACCGAGCCGGTAGAGACTGCGGTCGGGCGCCGCGTCGAGCTGCGCACGCGTCAGTGCATCGACGGGCAGCCTGCCTGCCGGCACGGTGTCGCGCGGCTTGTTGAGCAGGATGTTCCAGACAATGCCGAGCGTCTTGCGCAGACCTTCGACCGGACGCGGCTTGACGTTGCGAAAGCGTTCGCCGTCGTGCTGCGGCGAGGAACTCGACAGCGCGCGGCCGCGTTGCGCGGCGGTAAAGCCCAGTGCACGGCTGATTAAAGTGGGAAGCGACGTCATGTGAAAGATGATCCGGATGGAAATGTATACTCGGCAGTGTAGTTTGTTTTCGAAAAAAAAGTAAACTGCCCGGTGTAACATTCAGTTATGGATCAAAGTACTCCCCCAAACCGCCTGACTGACCGAAAGCGCGTTGCCATCGTTGGCGCCGCGATCGAAGAATTCCTTGCGGCCGGCTACGACGCGACCAGCATGGACCGTATCGCCGCCCGGGCGAGCGTCTCGAAACGTACGGTGTACAACCACTTCGCGAGCAAGGAAGCGCTGTTCGCGGCGATTCTGCATCAGCTGTGGGATGCCAGCCGGACGGACCATGCGCTCGTCTATCGCGCCGACCAGCCGTTGCGCGCGCAGTTGCTCGAGCTTCTGGGCTACAAGCTGCGGTTTCTGACCAACGATGTCTTTCTGTCGCTTGCACGCGTGGCGATCGCGGCCGGCCTTCATTCGCCGGAACGGGCACGCGACATGGTCGCCCGCATGGACGAACGCGAGGAAGACCTGAGCGTATGGGTCCGGGCAGCCGCGGCCGACGGTCGTCTCAAGACCGACGATCCGCTCTTCGCCGCGCTGCAGTTGCTGACACAGATCAAGGGCTTCGCGTTCTGGCCGCAGGTGGCAATGGGCCAGGCGCCGCTTGGCAAACGGGAGCAAAAGCGGATCGCAGAATCCGCTACGGATATGTTTCTCGCGCGCTATGCATGAGCGGAGTGGCGGCACGGCGAGGTTTGGCATTACGACGGTTGGTCTGACCGTATAGCGCCGTTGTTCTCGATGAAATCGATCATCCGCTGCACCGCGCTTATCCAATCCTGTTCCTTGAGGAAAGTCTCCTTGATCCGACCTACCGCGCGAAGCGAAAGCGCAGCGACGGTGAGCGCGGGATTGACGGCCGCAGAATGTGCGATTGTCTTGCAGTTGACGATCTTGTATTTGCGGCTTGTTCCGAGGGCCATGGCAATGTCTTTGAAAACACTATTCGGTAACAAGGAAATGCAGTCCACCACAAAGAAATCCAAACCATCTTCTCCCGGGATGACGCGCGGTAGTTTTCTGGTAACAGCCGCCCGTTCTGTTAACAATGAATACTCCTCGCAACCGATCTGGATGACCGGCGTGCTGACCGGCCCCGGAGTGAACCCATGCGCGGTTCTTTACGACGGTCGCGCGCATTCAAAAAAATGGCCAGAGGTTGGCCAGACCCTACCCGTGACTATGGAGCACTCGGTACCGAAAATCATCGAGGTTCTTTGGGCGGAAGTTCCGGACCCTAAGGTCTTAGGGCTTGAGCGGGCAAAGAGAATTGCCGACTCGATGAATCTGGAAGCGTCTCAAGGGAACACTTCCCCTCCGGATGTTTGATGTTTAACGCTCGGGCAGAGGCTAGTCGTCACAATTTTATGTTGTCACTAATCTGCCTCATCATTTAACGAGTTGAAAAAAGCACGCCATAGACTAGACTGATCGATAACTTCTCTCCGACAAAGATGCGTGAGCGGGATATCCGCCGGATTTTATTAACTACTAAAAACCCGACTTCCTGGCCCGAACAAACGCTTGCCAACCCCCGGTTTCACTGACGCCGAATAGTCCTTCAGCTAAATGGAGCCGTTAGCGTGATTGCACGCTCACTCCTGATTTCTCGCCGTCGCTTGCCTAAGGTCACAGGTGGAGTCGTTAGCGCTGCCTTCCTTTCATTGGCTGCATCTTTATCAAAACGCACCCGGCGCGCTTACGGTCAGCTTGCCGATCGCGATCCAGGCTTATGTCCCAAGAAAGGGGATCACCATGCAATCCACACGCAAAGTAATTGGCAGTGTGCACGATGTTCGCCGCGCCCTGATTGCTTTCACCCTGCTCGCGGTCGCTGCATTCCAGCCTGCTGCAGGCGAAAGTTTTGTCATCAAGGATCTCGGCGCGCTTCCCGTCGGCAACTACAGCAACGCTCTCGGAATCAACGAGCGCGGCCAGGTGGTCGGCTACTCGATCACCGCGAGCGGGGAGACGCACGCTGCTCTATTTGAAAACGGGGGGGTGACCGACCTGGGCACGCTCCCTGGTGGCAACCTCAGCTCCGCTGCAGGGGTTAACAATCGCGGGCAGGTGGTCGGCGTGTCATCTACCGCACGCGGGAACTCGCACGCCTTTCTGTTTGAACACGGGGCGATGACCGACCTGGGTACGCTCCCCGGCGGCAGCCTCAGCGCAGCTACCGCGATCAATGAGCAAGGCCAGGTGGCCGGTTTCTCGTCCGACCTGCACGGGTATGTGCACGCTGCGCTCTTTGAAAACGGGGTGGTGACCGACCTGGGCATGCTCCCAGGTGGCAACGAGAGCGAAGCTTTGGGGATCAACAATCGCGGCCAGGTGGTCGGTTACTCGACCACCACAAGCGGGTACGCACACGCTTTTCTGTTCGATCATGGGGTGATGACCGATCTGGGCGCGCTTCCAGGGACCAACTTCAGCCATGCTCAGGGGATCAACGATCTCGGGCAGGTGATCGGCGTGTCGTCCACCGCAAGCGGGTACGTGCACGGGTTTCTATATGAAAACGGAGCGATGACTGACCTGGGCACGCTCCCCGGTCGCAACTACAGTAACGCTTTTGGGATCAACAATCGTGGCCAGGTGGTCGGCGAGTCGGATACCGGAACCAACCCGTACTCCCCGCACGCCTTTCTGTTTGAACGCGGGGTGATGACCGACCTGGGCACGCTCCCAGGGGACAACTTCAGCGAAGCTGTCGGGATCACCGAGGGCGACCAGATCGCGGGTAATTCCTCATTGCACGCTATCCTTTGGACGCACGAAAAATGACTGCCGATCGCTCGCGTTGTTCATCCGGCGAGAGCACAACGGTTTAGCGCACAAAATCGCGTTCATACCGGCTACTCGATCCTGAAAGGCGATTGAATTCCGCATAGCCACCGTATAGCCAGGCTTTTTGTTAACAGCCTGACCGTCGCTACCCTGTGTACGATGCGAGATGGGAAATGACGGCGCAACGCGTGCTGGCCCGAGTCGGCGAGCACGCGGTCGCCGTGCCCATATTCGTGAAGTACTTCCACGGAGGATCGCGATGACATCTGTAGTGTTCCGCAACGGCGCGCTGCTCGACCCGACGCTGCCCGATCTGCTGCCCGGCCACGACGTGCTGATCGAGGACGGCCTCGTGCGCGAAGTGTCCGACCGGCCGATCCAGAGTCGCAGCGCCCGCGTCGTCGATCTGAAGGGCAAGACGATCATGCCCGGGCTCATCGATCTGCACGTGCACGTCGTCGCGATCGAATTCAATCTCCCTCGCGTTGCGCTGCAACCCAACGTTCTCGTCACGCTGCGCGCGGTACCGCTGATGCGCGCGATGTTGCGCCGCGGCTTCACGACGGTGCGCGATGCGGGCGGCGCCGGTTATCCGTTCAAGCAGGCAGTCGAAAGCGGGCTCGCGCAGGGGCCGCGTCTCTTCGTCTCCGGTCGCGCGCTGAGTCAGACCGGTGGTCACGGCGACGGCCGCCCGCGCAACGATTTCATCGCGCCCGAGATGCCGTGCGGCTGTTGCGTGCGCGTTGGCGCGCTGTCGCGCGTGGCCGACGGCGTCGACGGTGTGCGTCAGGCGGTGCGCGAAGAACTGCAGATGGGCGCGGACCAGATCAAGATCATGGCGTCCGGCGGTGTCGCATCACCCACCGATCCGGTCGGTGCATGGGGCTATTCCGAAGACGAAATCCGCGCGATCGTCGCGGAGGCGCGGGCGCGCCACACGTACGTGCTCGCGCACGCGTACACGCCCGACGCGATTGCGCGCGCGGTGCGCTGCGGCGTGCGCACGATCGAGCACGGCAATCTGATCGACGATGCCACCGCGCGCATCGTCGCCGAACACGACGCGTTCGTCGTCCCGACGCTCGTCACCTACGACGCGCTCGCGAGCGAAGGCGCGAAGTACGGGCTGCCGGAAGCGAGTCTCGCGAAGGTCGCTGACGTCCACGAAGCAGGACTTCGGTCGCTCGACGTGCTGAAGCGCGCGGGCGTGCGGATGGGCTTCGGCACTGACCTGCTCGGTGAGGCGCAGCGTCTGCAGAGCGACGAGTTCCGGCTGCGCACGCAGGTGCTCACGCCGGCGGAAGCGATCGCAAGTGCGACGATCGTCGGCGCGGAAGTGCTGGGCATGACGGGCAAGCTCGGTCGTCTCGTGCCGGGTGCGTTCGCCGACGTGCTGGTGGTCGACGGCAATCCGCTCAAGTCGATCGACTGCCTGCTCGGGCAGGGCGATCACATTCCGCTCGTGATGAAGGGCGGCGAGATCCAGTTCGACGAACTCGACCGCGCGTGACCGTACGCGAACGCGTGCGAGCACACGCTTGACCTTAGCCACCGCCTGCCTGGAGCTGCCGCGATGACTTCGATTTCCGCCCGTATCGAGCGCATGCCGTTCGCGCGCTTCCACCGCCGCCTGCTGCTGATGGGCGGCCTCGGCTACACGTTCGACGCGATGGACGCGGCCGTGCTCGCGTTCCTGTTGCCGGTGCTGCGGCGCGACTGGGCGCTGTCGAGCGTGCAGACCGGCGTCCTCGGCAGCGGCACGTTTATCGGCTATTTCGTCGGTGCGATGCTCGCGGGCATGCTCGGCGATCTGATCGGTCGGCGCCGCGTGATGATGGTTGCGCTCGTCGTCTACTGCTTCGCGTCGCTCGCGAGTGCGACCGCGCACGACTGGCCGTTCTTTCTCGCGACGCGCATCGTCGCCGGGCTCGGCACCGGCGCGGAAAGCGCGATCGTCGCGCCGTTCCTGTCGGAGTTCGTCGCACGGCGTTATCGCGGCGCGTTCACGGGCAGTCTCGCCGGCTTCTTCTCGTTCGGTTTCGTCGCGGCGGCGCTGCTTGGCTATTTCGTGATTCCGCTTGCACCGCAGGCGTGGCGCGTCGTGATGGTGATCACCGCATTGCCGATCGTGATGTTGCTGTGGTGGCGCCGCGCGCTGCCGGAATCGCCGCGTTGGCTCGAGGCGCGCGGCCGGCGCGCGGAAGCCGAGGCGATCATCGATGCCGCGGAAGCCGAACTGCGCGCCGACGGCGTGCATCTCGAACCGCTGCCGCCCGATTCGGATGCGGAGGTGCCGGTGGCGGTCGGGCACGCATCGGTCGTCGCGAACGTGAAGGCGCTGTGGTCGCACAGCCTCGCACGGATCACCGCGATGACGTGGCTGATGTGGCTATCGATCACGTTCAGCTATTACGCGTTCTTCACGTGGATTCCAGGGCTGCTGGTGCAGAGCGGCATGACGATCACGCGCAGCTTCTCCTACTCGCTCGTGATGTACCTCGCGCAGATTCCCGGCTATTTCTCGGGCGCGTGGCTGAACGAGAAGATCGGCCGGCAGGCGACGATTGCGAGCTACATGGTGCTCGGCGGCGTGTCGGCGCTCGGGCTCGCGCTGACGCGCAGCGACGCGGGCATCATGGCGTCGGGCGTCCTGCTGTCGTTCTTCATGAACGGCACCTATGCAGGCGTCTACGCGTACACGCCCGAAGTATTCCCGACCGACGTGCGCGCGACCGGCACGGGGCTCGCGTCGTCGATCGGACGGCTTGGCGCGATTGCCGCACCGATTCTCGTCGGCTACCTGTACCCGGTGTTCGGCTTCGCGGGCGTGTTCGGCGCGACGACGACGGTGCTGCTGGTCGGCGCGCTCGCGGTCGTGCTGATGGGTGTGCCGACGCGCGGCCGCTCGCTGGAGGACATCGCGGCGGAGCAGTTGCACCGTTAATACGCCGTGACCGGTAGTACCGATACCGGGATCGCGTATGAACTGGCTGGGTGAATCGAACGGCTATAGCATCGGGGCAGCCGGGCTGCCATCGCAGGCCCGCATCACGCAAGGGCCCCTCATGACGCGCGACACTCCCATCGCACCCGCTCCATCCGCACCTGCTGGTGCGGACGGCGGCGCACCGCACTGGCAACGCAATCTCGCCGTGTGCGTGTTCGGTTCGTTCACGACGATCGTCGCGATGACGCTGCTGCTGCCGTTCCTGCCGTTGTACGTCGAGCATCTCGGCGTGTCGGACCATGCGGCGATCGTGCAGTGGTCTGGCATAGCGTTCGGCGCGACGTTCTTCAGCGCTGCACTGGTCGCGCCGCTGTGGGGCCGACTTGCCGATCTGTACGGCCGCAAGCTGATGCTGATCCGTTCGAGTCTCGGGATGGCGGTCGCGATGTCGCTGATCGGCATGGCGCACAACGTATGGCAGCTCGTCGCGCTGCGGCTGCTCGCGGGTCTGCTCGGTGGCTACGCGTCCGGCTCGACGGTGCTGGTCGCGACGCAGACGCCGAAGGCGCGCACGGGTTGGGCGCTCGGCATTCTGGCGTCGGGGATCATGGCGGGCAACCTGGTCGGTCCGCTGGTCGGCGGGGTGCTGCCGCCGTTGATCGGCATCCGCCAGACCTTCTTCGCCGCGGGCGGGACGATCTTCATCGCATTTCTCGCGACGCTGTTCCTGATCCGCGAGGCGCCGCGCCCGTCGCGCGACGCGACGAAGCAGAAGCAACCCGGCGCGTGGTCGCTCGTCGACGATCCGCGGCCGGCCATCGCGATGCTGGTCACCGGTCTGCTGCTGATGGTCGCGAACATGTCGATCGAACCGATCATCACCGTGTACGTCGCGCAGCTCGTCGACGCGCGACACGTGACGATGGTCTCGGGCCTCGTGATGTCCGGCGCCGCGCTCGGCAGCATCCTGTCGGCGTCGCGGCTCGGCCGGCTCGCGGATCGCGTGGGTCACTGGAACGTGATCGTCGGTTGCCTGTCGGTGGCCGCCGTGCTGCTGATCCCGCAGGCGTACGTCACCGCCGCGTGGCAGTTGATCGTGCTGCGCTTCCTGATGGGGCTCGCGCTCGGCGGCCTGCTGCCATGCATCGCGAGCGTGATCCGCCACAACGTGCCCGAGCGAGTCGCCGGCACGCTGCTCGGCTACTCGACGTCGTCGCAGTACGCCGGGCAGGTGGCCGGGCCGGTCGTCGGCGGATTCGTTGGCGGGCACGTCGGGATGCGCGCGGTGTTTCTCGGTACCTGTGTGCTGATGGCGGGCGGCGCGGTGTTCAATCGCGTTGTTCAGCGGACGCGCGGCGAGGCGCGGGTGCTCGACGGGCAGTGAGTCTGGTTCGGGCCGAGTTCAACGCCAGTCAGTCGCAACATCGTCGGGATCGATCAGCGTGAGCCCCGACGCAGGCAGCGGCAGCGCCGTCTTGTAGCGCACCTGCTTGAGCGCGAAGCTCGAGCGGATGTTCGACACGCCGGGGATCTTCGTCAACTGCTCGAGGATGAAGCGCTCCAGCGACGACATGTCGGGCACGACGACGCGCAGCAGGTAATCGGCGTCGCCGGTCATCAGATAGCACTCCATCACCTCCGGGCGTTCGCTGATCGCCTGTTCGAAGCGTTTCAGCGCGTCCTCTACCTGCTTTTCCAGGCTCACCTGGATGAACACGTTGATCTTCAGTCCGAGCGGTTCGGGGTTCAGCAGCGTGACCTGCTGCTTGAACAGCCCGAGCTTTTCGAGCGCGCGCACGCGGTTGAAGCACGGCGTCGGCGACAGGTTCACCGCGCGCGCGAGGTCCGCGTTGGTGATGCGCGCGTTCTGCTGCAACTGGCTGAGGATGGCGATGTCGATGCGGTCGAGCCGGCGCGGCGTGGTCATGATAAATATTCTGTCGATTGGGAAATAACAGGAATAAATACACTATCGGAATCGGATCTGGCAAGCAGATAAGACGCCTATTCTGCGATCGGACGGGTAGCATGTTTTGAACGATTGATGGTTCGAACGCGCCTTTTCGCGGAGCAGACGATGACCGATTTATCCAGCGGCAGTGGCCCGGTGCAACGCGTCGGCGCGGCTCACGAAGACACCGATCCCACCGAAACCGGCGAGTGGCTCGACGCGCTCGAAGGCGTGATCGCGCACGTCGGGGTCGAGCGCGCGCAGTATCTGTTCGACCGTCTCGCCGCCCATGCGCACAGGCTCGGCGTGCAGTCGTCGCGCAGCGGATCGACGCCGTACGCAAACACGATTGCGCCTGAATGGCAGCCACCGTATCCGGGCGACCTCGCGCTCGAAGAGAAGTTGTCGGCCGCATTGCGCTGGAACGCGCTCGCGATGGTCGTGCGCGCGAACCGTGCATACGGCGAACTGGGCGGACACATCGCGAGCTATGCGTCGGCGGCCGATCTGTTCGAGACCGGCTTCAACCATTTTTTCCGCGCGGCCGTGCCGGGTGGCGACGGTCGCGACGGCGGCGATCTCGTGTACTTCCAGCCGCATTCGTCGCCGGGTGTCTATGCGCGTGCGTACCTCGAAGGCTTTCTCGACGAAGAGCAACTGCGCCACTACCGTCGCGAGATCGCGGGGCCCGGGCTGTGTTCGTATCCGCATCCTTGGCTGATGCCGGATTTCTGGCAATTCCCGACCGGCTCGATGGGCATCGGCCCGATCAACTCGATCTACCAGGCGCGCTTCATGCGCTACCTGCAGAACCGCGGACTCGCGCGCACCGAAGACCGTACCGTGTGGGGGTTTTTCGGCGACGGCGAGATGGACGAGCCGGAGTCGCTGGCCGCGCTGTCGCTCGCGGCGCGCGAGCGGCTCGACAACCTGGTGTTCGTGATCAACTGCAATCTGCAGCGGCTCGATGGGCCGGTGCGCAGCAACGGCCGCATCGTCGACGAACTCGAAGCGCAGTTCGCGGGCGCCGGCTGGAACGTGATCAAGGTGGTGTGGGGATCGGACTGGGACGCGCTGTTCGAGCGCGATCGCAGCGGTGCACTGCTGCGCGCGTTCGCCCACACGGTGGACGGCCAGTTCCAGACTTTCTCCGCGAACGACGGCGCGTACAACCGCGCGCGCTTCTTCGGCCAGAACCCGGAACTCGCGGCGCTCGCCGCACAGCTCGGCGACGACGACATCGACCGGTTGCGGCGCGGCGGGCACGACGTGCGCAAGCTGCACGCCGCGTACGCGCAGGCGCTCGCGCATCGCGGCCAGCCGACGGTCGTGCTCGCGAAGACGATGAAGGGCTTCGGCATGGGCACGGCGGGGCAGGGCCGCATGACGACGCATCAGCAGAAGAAGCTCGATTTCGACGATCTGAAGGCGTTCCGCGACCGCTTCCGGTTGCCGCTGTCGGACGATGACGTCGAGCAGGTGAAGTTTTACAAGCCAGCGGAAGACAGCCCGGAGATGCAATACCTGCACACACGCCGGGCTGCCCTGGGAGGCTATCTGCCCAGAAGGCGGGGAGCGGCGTCGAAGGGGCTGACCGTGCCTTCGATGTCATCCTGGGGGCAATTCGCGCTGGACGCGGGCGGCCGTTCGATGTCGACGACGATGGCGCTCGTGCGGATGCTCACGGCGTTGCTGAAAGACGCGGAGATCGGTTCGCGGGTCGTGCCCATCGTCGCCGACGAGGCGCGCACGTTCGGCATGGCGAACATGTTCAGGCAGGTCGGCATCTATTCGCCGCTGGGGCAACTGTACGAGCCCGAGGATCTCGGCTCGATGCTGTATTACCGCGAGGACACCAGCGGGCAGATTCTCGAGGAAGGCATTTCCGAAGCGGGCGCGGTGTCGTCGTGGGTCGCGGCGGCGACTGCGTACAGCGTGCACGATCTGCCGATGCTGCCGTTCTACGTGTACTACTCGATGTTCGGTTTTCAGCGCATCGGCGATCTGATCTGGGCGGCCGCGGATCAACGGGCGCGCGGCTTTCTGATCGGCGCGACGTCGGGGAAGACGACGTTGGGCGGCGAAGGGCTGCAGCATCAGGACGGCACGAGCCACCTCGCCGCATCGACGATTCCGAACTGCCGCGCGTACGATCCGGCGTTCGCGTACGAACTCGCGGCGATCGTCGACGAGGGGATGCACGAGATGGTCGACCGGCAGCGCGACGTGTTCTATTACGTGACGGTCGGCAACGAAAACTACGCGCAGCCTTCGGTACCAGGCGGCGATCTGTCTGCGTTGCGCGAGGGAATTCTGAAGGGCATTTATCCGTTGACGTTGGCACCTGCAGGTTCAACGAGCGCCGCGCAGGTGCAGTTGCTCGGTGCCGGCGCGATTCTCGGCGAGGTGCTCGCGGCGCAGAAGATGCTGAAGGACGACTGGTCGATCGACGCGGCCGTGTGGAGCGTGACGAGCTTCACCGAACTGCATCGCGACGGCAGCGCGGCCGAACGGCGCGCGCGTCTTGGTGCGGAGAACGATACGTCGGCCTACGTGACGTCAGCGCTCGCAGGCTCCGCGGGGCCGGTGATTGCCGCGACCGACTACGTGCGCGCATTGCCCGAACTGATCCGCGCGTACGTGCCGCGCCGCTACGTGACGCTCGGCACCGATGGCTTCGGCCGAAGCGATACACGCAGCGCGCTGCGCGCGTTCTTCGAGGTCGATCGCATCTCGATCGTGATCGCCGCACTGCGCGCGCTCGCCGACGAAGGCACGCTCGATCCGCGAATCGCGCGCGACGCGCTGCATCGCTATCGCGGCGACGTGGCGCCGGGTCCTGCATCGTGGGAGTGTTGAACGGCCCGATCATTCTCTTCCCCCTGCTTCGTCGTGTAAGCTTGATGCCGCGTCCATCGCGACGCGCTTCTCGCCACTCAACACAACACGTCAAGGCACTCGCTATGGACCGCTTCGAAGCAATGGAGATCTTTACTCGCGTCGTCGAGGCGAATAGTTTTTCCAAGGTTTCGGAATTGCTGGACCTGCCGCGTGCAAAAGTGAGCAGAACCATCCAGGCGCTGGAGGAGCACGTCGGTGTCCGGCTGCTGAACCGGTCGACGCGCCAGGTCAGCGTGACCGAGGACGGCGCGCTGTTCTACGAGCGCTGCGTGCGAATTCTCGCCGAGGTCGCCGACGCGGAGTCGTCGCTGTCGAGCAAGCGCGACAATCCGACGGGCACGGTCCGCGTCGATACGTCGGGGACGCTGGCGCGCGCGCTGCTGCTGCCCGCGCTCGACGATTTCTACCAGAAGTATCCGGGCATCGACGTGCGGCTCGGTCTCGCGGACCGCAACATCGATCTGATCCAGGACGGCGTCGACTGCGTGATCCGGATGGGCGCGCTCGACGAATCGAGCCTCATCGCGCGGCGTATCGGCGATGCGCGGATCGTCACGTGTGCGTCGCCGGCTTACCTGGAGCGCAACGGCGTGCCGGACACGCTCGCCGATCTCGAGCGGCATCATGCGGTGAACTACGTGTCGGCGCGCAGCGGCCGGACGTTTCCGTTCGAGTTCGAGACCGAAGGGGACACGGAGAAGGTGCACATGAGCAGCGTGCTCGCGGTGAACGACGGCAACGCGTACATCGAGGCGGGCGTGCACGGCTACGGGATCATCCAGCCGTCGCGCTTCATGGTCGCCGAGCTGATCGCGCAGGGCGCGCTGCGCGAAATTCTCACGGACTATCGGTGCCCGTCGGCGCCGCTGTCGATCCTCTATCCGCACCGGCGCAATCTGAGCTCACGGCTGCGCGCATTCGTCGACTGGATCGGCGAGCTGGCACAACGCAATCCGGATCTGAAGCTGCTGCACGGTTGAACGTGCGCGCGCGGACGGGCACGTCGCAATCACACCGCTAGCGGCGGCGGAAATGTCCGCTGATGGGATCGATGAAGAGAGCGAACGCGACGAGTGCCGCGATGCCGATCGGCGATGCGATCAGAACTGTGGTCAACATTTTTCTACCCCGTACTTTTTACCTGTCGTTACCCCCGACTTGTATGACAGATGATGCGCGCCGCGCGGGGCAGGTGACCATAGGGACCGCTCATTAAGTAGATTCCCTGCGGGTCTTCGGGGTGTCGTGAGCTAGCGGGGCATGGCGGTTATTCTTGCCGTTGCTGCGGGATTGGGCGATGCGCTCAGCAACACGAACAGCCCGCGCGATGGCGCATTCCGTACGATCCCTCGCTGTCGCCATCGCCGCCGGCGGTAGCAAGCATCGGCGTACCGGTATGAATACGTTCGACCGCGGCGCCGCAGCGTGGACAGTCGACCGGCGCATCGCGCTCCGCGATCTTGCGCATCGTTTCGAAAGTGCCGCAGTTCGCACACTCGTAGTCGTACATCGGCATGACGTCCTCGCTGACCCGGAAGGTTTTCTCCGCCCGACATTCTAGCGGCGCGCGCACTCACGCCGCCACCTCCGCCGGTTCATCGGCCCCACGCGACGCGCGCCTGATCACCTGCGGCGGCTGACCGAACGCGCGCAGAAACGCGCGCCGCATCCGCTCGCGATCGCCGAACCCGGTGTCGCGCGCAATCACGTCGATCGGATGACGGCCCGATTCGAGCATCAGCCGCGCGGCTTCGATGCGCAGATGCTCGATCGCCTTGGCCGGCGACTGTCCCGTCTCCGCACGAAAGGCGCGGCTGAACTGCCGCGCGCTCAGATGCGCGGCCTCGGCGAGCTGTTCGACTGATAGCTCCGTATGCAGATTCTGCTTCGCGTAGTCGAGCGCGGTCTGGATGCGATCGGAGCGCGGCTCCAGTTCGAGCAGCGCGGAAAACTGCGACTGGCCACCCGAGCGGCGATGATAGACCACGAGTTTTTTCGCGACCTGCCGCGCGAGTTCGGCGCCCCCGTCCTTCTCGACGAGCGCGAGCGCGAGATCGATGCACGCGGTCATGCCGGCCGACGTCCACACCGGTCCATCGATGATGAAGATGCGATCTTCTTCGAGCTTCACGTCGGGATACGTGCTGCGGAACTGCGGGGCGAACAGCCAGTGCGTGGTCGCGCGGCGCCCGTCGAGCAAACCCGCCTGCGCGAGGTTGAACGCGCCAGTGCAGGTCGAGCCGATGCGGCGCGCCGTTTGCGCCGAGCGCTGCAGAAAGCCGGGGAGTTCGGGTGGCGGCTCGCACAGACTGTTGTCGCCGACGACGAGCACCGTGTCGAAGCGGCTATTGTCGAATGCCTGGGTATCGACCGCAATGCCCGACGAACTACAGACCGGCCCGCCGTGCGCCGACAGCAGCACCACGTCGTACATCGGCTTGCCGTCGATGATGCCGGCCACCTCGAACACCGTCGTGATCGACAGGTTCAGTACCTGGAAGCCGGGATAAAGCACGATTCCGATGCGCAGCATGGCGGGTTCTCCGTGATGTCCTGAAAAGTGGCATCTATGACATTTGCGTCGCTCGATTATGCCTCTATTCTCCGATCCATGCAGACCGACACCGGCATGCACCCACTGGAGAAACGAACATGAGCAGCAATACCCACAATGCCCATCAAGGCACGGCGCTGATTACGGGCGCATCGTCAGGCATCGGCGCGGTCTACGCGGACCGCCTTGCACGTCGCGGTTACGACCTGATTCTGGTTGCGCGCAACCGCGATCGGCTCGATCGGCTCGCGAGCCGTCTGACCGACGAAACCGGCCGTTCGGTCGAGGTCGTCTCCGCTGATCTCGGCAAGCGCGACGACGTGCGCCGCATCGAGGAAATTCTGCGGACCGATTCGAGCATCACGATGCTGGTGAACAACGCGGGCTTCGGCGGCGCTGGAACGTTGCTGCAGGCCGATCCGGACAAGATGGAAGCGATGATCGACCTGAACGTCACCGCGCTCACGCGGTTGACCTATGCGGTGGCGCCGAAATTCGTCGAGCGCAAGGCCGGCGCGATCATCAACATTGCATCGATCGTCGCGGTCGCACCGCAATTGCTGAACGGCGTCTACGGGGGCACCAAGGCGTTCGTGCTCGCGTTCAGCCAGTCGCTGCATCACGATCTGGGCGCACAGGGTGTGCGCGTGCAAGCGGTGCTGCCGGGCGCGACGCGCACGGAGTTCTGGGACGTCCTGGGCCATCCGGTCGACAGCGTGCTGCCGGAGAACATGGTGATGCGCGTCGAAGATCTGGTCGACGCGGCGCTGGCGGGCTTCGATCAGGGCGAACTCGCGACCGTGCCGTCGCTGCCTGGAGCCGACTGGACCGCATTCGAGTCCGCGCGTGCGGCGTTGCTGCCGAACCTGTCGCGTAGTCAGCCGGATGCGCGTTATGGCGTGGGCGCGGCGGTTTGATGTGAAGGGCGGGTCGGGTGGCGGGCGACGAAGGTTGTCTTGTCGCTGTGTCGCCTGGCCTGCTGTTTCCGCCGCTTATCGAGCTAGGTTCGAGCTAATTTCGCGGCGGTTGCCGCACGGCTTTTCTGCGCGCTTTGGGTCCGTCATGCGCGGCGGCACGCAGGATCCGCTGAAACGTAGGGCATTCCATATGGCTCGGCGCGGGGCACGCAGCAGTGTGCCGCAGGCCATCGCGCATCGCGGTCAGCGAGCGGATCGTGCGGTCCAGTTCGTCCGCGCGAGCCACGAGTTTTTGCCGGTCGATATGCGGTTGCCCGTCCGGGCCGAACATCGGCGCAATCGCGTCGAGCGAAAAACCGGCGGCACGACCGAGCGCGATCAGCGCGAGTCGCTGCAGCACGCCGGCATCGAACTGGCGGCGCAGTCCTCGGCGGCCGCTCGACGCGATCAATCCCTTCTCTTCGTAAAACCGCAGCGTCGATGCAGGTACGCCGGATTGCTGTACCACTTCGGCGATGTCCAGGTGTCTCACGCGCTTGACCTCAAGTCGGCTTGAATCCGTACAGTGTAGTTTCGTTTATCGATTCAAGGAGAACGCCATGACGGATACGCAGCGGACCGACAACGGGCAGGCCGCACTCTGGAACGGCCCTTCCGGGCGCGCGTGGATCGACTGGCAGACCGTACTCGACGCGATGTTCAAGCCGTTCGAAAATCTGCTTGTCGATGCTCTGCGAGCGGGGCACGGTCGTCGTGTGCTCGACGTCGGCTGCGGCACGGGCGCGACGACGCTTGCGTTCGCTCGAGCGGTCGGCGCGCAGGGGCAGGCCGTCGGTGTCGATATATCGGCGCCGATGATCGCGGTCGCGCGGGAGCGTGCCGAGCGCGAACGCGTGCCGGCACATTTCGTATGTGCCGATGTGCAAACCCATCCGTTCGAGCCCGCCGGCTTCGACACGATCGTGTCGCGCTTCGGCGTGATGTTCTTCGACGACCCGGTGCGTGCGTTCGCGAATCTACGCGGCGCGGCCACCGACGGCGCGACGCTTCGCTTCATCGCGTGGCGAGCCCCCGCCGAGAATCCGTTCATGACGACCGCCGAACGTGCCGCGGCACCCTTGCTGCCGGATCTGCCCGCCCGCCGCCCGGACGGGCCGGGGCAGTTCGCATTTGCGGACCACGGACGCGTCGTGTCGATCCTCGAGGCGAGCGGCTGGACCGACATCGACATCGTGCCGATCGACATCGAGTGCACGTTGCCCGAGACGGAACTGATCGGTTGCTTCACGCGGCTCGGCCCCCTCGGGCTGATTCTTCAGAACGTGGACGAGCGGACGCGTGCCCAGGTCGTCGCGACGGTTCGCGCGGCCTACGATCCCTATGTGCACGGCACAGAGGTACGCTACACCGCCGCGTGCTGGATGGTCGTCGCGCGCGCGTCGGCGGCGTAGAACGCGTTGTCTTTGCGCTGATCTTCGTTCATCGCTGTTTCCTTCCTTGATCGTTCACGGTGCGCGGTTCTCGCGCAGCTCTCGCCGCGCGATTCTCGTCGCGCATTTCTCGTCGTATACCCGCTTATTTCCCCTTCACCCCCCATCCACGCGAACCTCGCGCGCTGAACGCGGTCCATACCCGTAAGCCGTATCCGCGCATCGAGGCTATCGGGGAAAGCGAGCGCGCCGAAGCGGTTGCGGAGGAACTGAAAACAGACTTCAATGCCGTATCTTTTACTCAAGGAAAACAGACCATGCGCCGACGTCAATTCATTGCGGGCAGCAGTGCCGTCATCGCGGCAGGGGGGCTTGTACTGACGGGCTGTACGACCACGCCGCTCGGCGCAGGTAACGGGGCCGCCGAAAACACGCAGAAGCGCGCAACGATCAACACCGGGATCGACGCGACGATGGAGCGTCTGTACAACTCGGTGCAAGGCTCGCGCGAACTGATCGGCAAGGCGCGCGGCGTGCTGGTATTCCCGCAGGTGATCGCGGCGGGCTTCTGGATCGGCGGGCAGTACGGTGAAGGCGGCCTGCGTATAAACGGCCAGACCACCGCGTACTACAGCACGGTCGGCGGTTCGTTCGGGCTGCAGATCGGCGCGCAGTCGAAGGCGATCATCTTCGCGTTCATGAACCAGGAAGCGCTCGACAAATTCCTGCAGAGCCAGGGTTGGGCCGCCGGTGCGGACGCGACGGTCGCGCTCGTGAAGGTCGGCGCGAACGGCAACGTCGACACGTCGACGGCGACGAGTCCAGTCGAAGCGTTCGTGCTGACGAACGCAGGGCTGATGGCCGGGATTTCGCTGGAAGGCACGAAGATTTCCCGGCTCGTCATTTGAGAATCTGAAAATCTGAGGCTTAAGAAAAAGACGCGCGGCGGGTCCTCGCCTGCGCACAACGGCCTGCTGCTTCGCTTCGGTGTTCAGGCCATTGCGTCAAGACTTGCGCAGGCAACCCGCCGCACGCGAGGAAACTATGGCTGTTGCGCGCGGGCCGCAAGCAGGTCTGCCGCCTTCAGCTTCAGGATCGCGTCCTTCGCCGACGGATCGAGATTCTGCGTCACGACGTCCGCCTTCAGCAACGCCAGTTGCGCCTGCTTACCCTGATCGACGTCCGCCTGCAGCTCGCTGATGCGGCGGTTGTACCAGTTCGCGACGCACGTCTTGTCCTTGCAGTTGTGCTGACGCCATTGCCACTGATGAATGCGGTCCGCTTCAAGCGCATCGCGATCCGGTGTGACGTCCTTCGCGTGCAGATAGACCGCGGCCAGCTTGTCGTCGAGCGACGACAGCGCCGGGTCGCCGCACACGAGCTTTTCCGAACTCGATGCGTTCTTCGGGCAATGGAAGCTCGCGGCTTGCGCGAGCGCGGAATAACCGCCTGCGCAGAGCACCGTCAGCAGCATCGCGGCGCCGATGCCGGCGCGCGCGCGACGCGCTTGCGCGAGAGTGTCGATGAGGGTTTTCGTCGTCATGCTGATCGCTCCGTTGAGTGTCTGAAAGACGGTAAGAACAGGTAAGGGGTTGCTTCGCCAGGCGCGCCTGGCTAGTGACAGGTGACCGCGCAGGTGATGCTGGTGACGCCGAGCACGGCGCCGACCGCAGTGCCTGCGAGAAACGTCTGCCACGAGGTCGCGCAGCCCTGCAGGTTCAGCGCGCACACGCACAGCAGAAAGACGATGGATCGCCGCATGTCGTGTTTCCCCTTGCGCCGTTGTGCTGTTTGTCGTGCGGATGAGTCGCGTGCGTCGTGTATGGAATGACGCACGCAGGACCTGCAGACGAGAGCCACCTGTATGCCGGTCTCGTTGGGATCGAATTATCTCGACGCGCACGCGCCGGAATGCGACGAACAGCGCGCGATGTCCGTGTGGTCTTACACGGTCTTTCGCTGCGGAAGGAAATGGTGGGGAATGGGGGCGTGCGCGACGACCCTGGAGTTACGCGTCGGCGAGATCAGGCAGTTCGTCGGCCGACCGGTAAACCGGCAGTCCGAGTTCGCGCGCAAGGCGCTCGTCGGCATCGGCGCCGCGCGAGGCGCCCGCGATGCGCAGCACCGCGTCGCAGCGGCGAATCAGCCGGTGCGCGACCGGGTACAGGAACATCTCGCTGATCGCGTCGCCGGGATGCGTCGAGCCGGCCGCCGCTGACAGCGGCAGTGCGACCCATTCACCGATCATCGGCAGATGGCCGCGACGGTACACGTCGAGTGCGGCTTCTTCGAGCCGCTTCAGGTTCGCGGCGATGCGCGCAGGGTCGCCGTCGGTGCCGCTACGATAAGGGCCGGCGATCAGCACGAGCAGCGCGCTCATGCGACGCCTCGCGTTTCGAGCTCATTGAGCGCCGCGTACTGCAGCAGCATGATGGTCTTCGCATCGACGATCTCGCCGCGTTCGACCGCATGCAGCGCGTCGCGCAACGGCATCTCGATCACCTCGATGTCTTCGCCTTCCGCGGCGAGCCCGCCGCCCTGGCCGACCTTCGACGACGCGTCGTATTCGCCGATGAAGAAGTACAGCTTCTCGGTGACGGAGCCGGGGCTCATGTACGCCTCGAACACCTTGTGCACGTCGTGCACGCGATAGCCCGTTTCCTCTTCGGCTTCCGCGCGGATTCGCGCTTCCGGCGACGCATTGTCGAGCAGTCCCGCGGCCGCTTCGATCATCATCCCGTCGTGCCCGTTGACGAACGCGGGCAGACGAAATTGCCGCGTCAACACGACGGTCGCCGTCGCACGGTCGATCAGCAGGATCGTCGCGCCGTTGCCGCGATCGTAGGTCTCGCGCGTCTGACGTTGCCACGTGCCGTCGCTGCGCAGGAAATCGAAGGTGGTTTTCTTCAGCACATACCAGTCGTCGGACAGCAACGTCGTGTCGACGATGCGCACGCGTTCGTTGACGACATGAGGTTCGAGGGGGGACATCGCGGACTCCGTTCGACAGTTCGGAGCTAGGATGGTATCGTGCAGTTTCGTGCAGAATCAAGAAAATTCGTGCAACCTCATGCGTTCCTATGTTAACCAGCCAACGTAAAAAAGCCATTCTTCAGGCGCTCAAACGCGACGGGCAGGTGCTCGCGAAACCGCTGGCCGAGACCTTCGGTGTATCGGAAGACACCGTGCGGCGCGACCTGCGCGAACTCGCGGCCGAAGGGCGGCTACAGCGCGTGCATGGCGGCGCGCTGCCCGCGTCGTCGGCGGATGCGCCGTTCGGCGAACGACAGCGCATCGAATCCTCCGCGAAGCGGGCTATCGGCAAAGCGGCGGCGGGCATGATCCGCGCGGGGCAGGTGGTGATCGTCGACGGCGGCACGACGTCCGCGGAACTGGTGCGCCATCTTCCGCACGATCTGCGCGCGACGGTCGTCACGCACAGCCCGAGCGTCGCGGTCGCGCTCGTCGAGCATCCGTCGGTCGACGTGATCGTGATCGGCGGGCGGCTCTTCAAGCATTCGGTCGTGACAGTCGGCGCGGCGGCGGTCGAGGCGATGGCGCACATCCGCGCCGATCTCTACTTTATGGGCGTGACCGGTGTGCACCCGCAGGCGGGCCTCAGCACTGGCGATCTCGAAGAAGCGTACGTGAAGCGCGCGCTGGCGGCGCGCGCGGCGGAGACGGTGGTGCTCGCATCGGCGGACAAGCTCAATGCGGCGTCCGCGTATGCGATCGGCGAAGTCACGCTCGCGCAGACGATCATCGTCGAGAAGGGCACGCCCGCCGCGTCGACCCGGCCGCTGGCGAAGGCGGGGCTGACGGTCGTGCGTGCTGCCTGATTCAGTTTCCGCGCGAAGCGGGGACGTGCGGAGACGGCGTATCGCTCGATCGTGCCGCTTCGCCGGTCGGTCGAATCAGCAGTCGACGCCTGACATAGCGGTTCAGCGGCTCCGCAAAGAAGCGCGCGATCAGCGCGGCGACGAGCGCCGCGAGTGCGAAGTACGCGGCCATCAGCAGCAGCTTGTCGTCGCCGGCCGTCGCGTGGGGCGGATAGACGGTGCGCAGCGTGCCGAGCACGATCAGGTGAAACAGATACAGCTCGTAGCTGTGCCGTCCGAACCACGCGGGCACTGCGCCGAATACCGTACTCAACGCGAAACGCCCACCGGTATGCAGTTTTTCATCGAAAGCGCCAATCATCAGCACGGCTGTGCCGAGCGCCATCGCGGTCACGCCGAACACATTGGTTTCGCCGATCGGGCCCGACAGGTACAACGGAATCATGCCGGCCAGCGCAACGAGCCGCAGCGCCTGCGCGTGGCCGCGTTGCAGCGCGAGCCGCGTGTCGAGCAGCGCGGCGCAGCAGCCGATCGCGATACCGTCGAACGACGCAAAGTACGCATAGAGAAAACCGGCCTCGTCGCCCTGATGCGCGAAGCGGTACAGCGGCCCGGCGATGACGATCAGCGTCCAGAACGCGAGCAGCGCGCGTTCGCTGCGCAATAGTCCGCCCAGCAGCGGAAACGACAGGTAGAACACCTCTTCGACCGACAGCGACCACAGCACGCCGAGCGCGTAGTTGAACCAGCCGTGATGGGCGATCAGTACGTTCATCCAGAACGTCAGCGACGCGAAGTTGACGAGCCAGAACGACAGCGCTTCGCCGCCCTCGGGCCGGTTCTGGAAGATCTCGACGCCCGCGAGCGCGAGCAGGTTGACGGTGGCGAGCAGCAGCACGAGGCACGGCAGGATCCGCGCCGCACGCAGCGTATAGAACGCGCGCGCATCGACGGCGCGCAGCGACGACCAGCGGCGCAACGCGTTCGACGTGATCAGGTAGCCGGACACCACGAAGAACGCGGTGACGCCGTAGTTGCCGTTGCGTGCGATCGCGCGTACCGCATCCCAGCCGAAGGTGTCCGCGAGCCACGTGTCGCGCAGCGGGTACGCGATGTTGAAGTGATGAAACAGCACGACCAGGATGGCGATGCCGCGGGTGACGTCGATCCGCTGACTGCGTCTTTCGTTGCTCATGCGGTAGTTCGCGATCGAAGGAGGACAGGCTGCGCGGCGTCGTAGGTGAATCGTGGCGACGAAGCCTGCGCCACGAGTGTAGCGGCTTGTTGACGACGAAGCGCGTCAATCGTGCGCCGGGCGACCCGCACGGCGCGAAGAATGGATAGCGTCCTCGAATAGACTCCAATGGAAAGACGGTCAGTACACGGTTTTTTTAAAAACGCTGCGTTCGATCCCTCGCATCTGGCCGGATGATCCTTTGAATGAACATGGGGATATGCTAGATTGCCCTGCGCGATTTAATGCGGGATCGGTGGGGAGCCAATGCATGAGCTGATGCATGAATGGCAATTCGGGAATCATGCGGAATGCAATACGGGAGCATGCGATGTGGACCATCGTCATCGGAATCGTCGTCAATCTGTTCGTGTCTTACGAGGCGTATTCCAGTCTGCTGGAGCTGCAGCAACTGGAATTGCCCGTCGCGATTGCGGATATCAGTCTCTATGTCCTGGCGTTTTTCTGGCTGCTGTCGGTCGCGGGTCTTGTCCTCATTCTGACGGGCAGGAAGAAGGCGGGCGCGATCATGGTCATCGTCGGCTCGGTGATCACGGTCCCGATCGGACTGATTGCGATCATCGGTGCGCGCAACGTGATCAAGTCGCTCGGCAACGATCTCGACGCGCGTCGCAAGCTGGCACCGCGAGGCGGCGCCACGCCGCCGTCGGTCTGACCATGCACGACGCGGAGAAGCGATGAGCGAGGAACTTCGGGCGGGCGCAGGGCACGACGTGCTGGTATGCCGCGCGACGCGCGGTGCGCGGCTGATGACCATCGTAGGCGCAGTGCTGGTGCTGCTGACGATCTATCTGGCGGTCGCGTCGGACGATTCCATGGGGCTCGGCACGGTCGGCACGATCGCGATCGTGATGCTGGTCATGGGTGTCTGGAAGACGCGCAACGCGTACGTGACCTTTCAGGACGATCACTTCGAAACGAGGCTCACGCCTGCCGCGAACTGGCATCTGCTGCTCTATAGCGAAGTGACGCGCGCCGAACTAAAGGCCGGAAAGCTGCTGACAATCTACTTTCGCAAGCATAACGTCGCCAATACGGCGAGGCCGAAACGCATCAAGATCCGCCTGACCGAGATGAGCAACGACGAGCGCGAAGCATGCGTTGCCGCGTTTCGTGCGCGATTGGCGCAAGGGGTGCTTGTGGAGGTGCGCTGATCGAATGACGGGTTGCTCTTCAAGCGCGGGTTGAACCCGGTAGAACGCTGCGCATTGCCGTAGCAGCTACGCGCAGCCATACATCCAGCGCACACGCGGACCGCGGCGCGGTCCGCGCGACGCATCGGTAGCGATGCGCGAAACTCAATGCCCCTGCAGCAGCACGCTCGCGATGACACCCGTCGCAACGGCGGCGAGCACATAGTCGCCGTTCACACCGACCCAGTGATAACCGCGCGGCGGCGCTTCCAGGCCATGGCCGCGCCAGTCGTCGACGACGTAGTTGCGGTCGCGGTATTCCGCCGGCAGCCGGTCGCCGCGATGCCAGTCTTCATGGGGAACCGGGCCGCCGTCGCGATGCATGTCGGCGTCGCGATACGCGTGTCCGCGCGGGCCACCGTGATCGGGGCGACCGTGATCGTCGGGACGTTGCTGTGCGAAGACGGCCGTCGAGGTGCTCAGCAGCGAAACAATGACCAGTTGTGCGATGGTTTTTGATTTCATGTACGAGTCTCACTGTGTTGGAGTGATGACGGTAGACGCGCCGTTCGTGCGAGACATGCGGCGCGACGATACCGGGCTTGCGATGCTTCGCGCGAAGCGATCGTCGGCGATGGAGGCCTTCCGATCGACGCGCGGTAATGCCAGGACATGATCGCATGGATCGCGCGTGGGTCGCGTTATCTGTCAATGATGTGTCAAATGGGGCGTGAAGCGCGGGGGTGCGCGGTATGCGCCTCAGGACCTATTCGCCGTGCATTAAAACCTCACGACGCAACATCGGTCCATTGCCCGTAAAGCCATGCGGAATGGGGCTCTCGAGGCATTTCGCCCAATCCGCCAAGGTTCTTTTTCCTGTCACCGACGATAGTCAAACTCCTTGACAAAGAGTTGGCGTCGCTCTAATTTACGCGTCTCAAACAACAATGATTCTCATTTGCGAGTTAGCAAGGCGCGAATAAGCATCACTGGCACCGACTCGTTTCCAGCGGGCCGCATGGTCTGCTGGAAACGAAATGATTATTGTTTCGCACTTTTTATTCGGAGCATTCAGATGAGCTGGGGTGACGAAAACACCAATTTCCACGTCGTGATCAACGACGAAGAGCAGTACTCGATCTGGCCGGATTACAAGGCGATTCCTGCCGGCTGGCGTGAAGCCGGCAAGTCGGGCAAGAAAGACGAATGCCTCGCATGGATCGACGAAGTGTGGACCGACATGCGTCCGCTGAGCCTGCGCAAGGCGATGGCCGACAGCGACACGCAGGATGCAGGCGCGCGTTCCGGATCGTCGGCGGCCTGATCGATGACTGTCGTCGTTCGTCCGTCTGCCGGATCACAGTCTGCTCCGTCGGTCACGCTAGTTTGTCTCGCGCATGCTGGCGGCAGCGTCGCGCTGTATCGCGAATGGCAACCGCGTCTGCCGTCGTGGATCCGCGTGCAGACGCTCGAACTACCAGGCCGCGCCGCGCGCCGCGCGCTGCCCGCTCACACCGACTGGCCCGCGCTGATCGCGCAGCTCTACGCGGATCTGCGCGAACACGTCGATACGTCGCGGCCGTTCGCGGTGTTTGGTCACAGCATGGGCGCACTCGTCGGACTCGAACTGATTCACGCGATCCGCGCGCGCGACGACCGCTCGCCGGTGTGGTTCGGCGCATCGGGCACGATTGCGCCGCTGCGGCGCAACGCCGAAACCGACTGGCTCGACGCGTCGCACGACACGATGCTCGACAAGCTCAAAGAACGCGGCGGCACGCCCGCCGTTCTGCTCGACGACCGCGATTTTCTCGACCTCGTGATGCCGGTCATGCGCGCGGATTTCCATCTGTGTGGACTGCATCCGCTGCACGCGGCGCAGGCCGCGCGCGCGCCGCTCGACTGCCCGGTTGCAGTGCTGACCGGCCGCGACGACGTCGCGACAGCCAATGCCGACGACGTCGCCGCGTGGTCGCAAGAAACGCGCGGCGCCTGCACGACGCATGCGTTCGACGGCGGTCACTTCTATCTCGACGGCGCGCCGGACCCGGTCCTCGCGTGCGTTGCCACTTCTCTCGCGGGCGTGCTCGCGCCGTCGATGCGTGTCACGCCTGCGGCTCCGACGAAAGGCGAAGCATGGATGCATTGATCAGCAACGACGTGCTCGGCGAAAGCGTGCTCGAGCACAACGGCACCCGTGTGCTGGTGGTCACCGCGAAAGATCCGACGAGCGTCGACGCGTGTCTGCCGCAGCTTCACGCGATCGCCGCGCGCGCGAAAACCGTCTATGGCGGCGTGCTGCTGCGTGGTTTCGACGCACTCGGCGCAAGCGGTTTCGATCGCTTCGTCGGCAGCTTCGGGTCGCCGCTTCTCACCTACGAATTCGGCTCGACGCCGCGTAGCCGCGTCGAGAAGGGCGTGTACTCGTCGACCGAATATCCAGCCGACCAGTGGATCGACCAGCACAACGAGCAGTCGTACACGCTCAAATGGCCCGCGACGATCTGGTTCTACTGCGACATCGCCGCGGAGCAGGGCGGTGCGACGCCGATCGCCGACAGTCGCAGGGTCTACGAGCGGCTCGACCCCGCGCTGCGCCGTCTGTTCGCCGAACGAAGCGTGATGTACGTGCGCAATTACGGCAACGGCCTCGATCTGCCTTGGGAACAGGTGTTCGGCACCGACGATCGGCACGAGGTCGAAGCGTATTGCCGTGCGCACCGCATCGATTTCGAGTGGCTCGACGACGGCGACGCGCTGCGCACGAAGCAGGTCTGCCAGTCGGAGCTGCGTCATCCGGTGACGGGCGAAACCGTCTGGTTCAACCAGGCGCATCTGTTCCATGTTTCGAATCTGCCGGACGCGCTGCGCGAGACGCTGCTCGACGTCGTCGACGAAGACCGCCTGCCGCGCAACACGTATTTCGGCGACGGCACACCGATCGACGGCGCGCTGCTCGATGAAATCCGCGCGGTCTATCGCGAGACGATGCTGTCGTTCGCGTGGCAGCCCGCCGACGCGCTGTTGCTGGACAACGTGCTGATGTCGCATGGCCGTGCGCCGTTCGCGGGCAAGCGGCGCGTACTGGTCGCGATGACCGGCTAACCGCGCCCGCTGCTTCGGCAACCCCGGCCGGCCGCCGCACGCCTCCTCTTCATTCCCGTATGCCAGGACTCCAGAAAAAAAGGATCGACCGATCATGACGCAATCGCTGCCTCCGCTTTTCGCTTTCGCGCCGTTCGACGGCCACAGCGAACACTACGTGTCGCTCATCAAGCAGTTCTCCGCCGCGCATCCGTTCCGCAGCGCGACCGTCGACGAACTGCTGCTCGACGACGACTACCATCGCCGTCCGCTGCGTCCCGAAGACTTCGAGTTCCTGAAGTTCCAGAAGCCGGTGCGCGTGCTCAACGTGAGCCGCCTGCCGGCACTCGCGTCGGGCCGCACGCTGCTGTCGATCTACGAGCTCGACGTCGCGCGTCTGCCGCGCAGCAGCGAGCCCGCGGAGTGGCAGCACTTCGCCGACTTCTATCGCGACGATACAAAGGTGCTCGGCGCGCAGATCGCGCCGTTCCTCGAAGCGTACGCATTCGATTATCTGGGCGCAGACGTCGACGCAACGGAAGACGTCGCGACGGCGGCCGCGCGTCTCGCGCGGATCGTCGACGACGAAACGACCTTCTGGAGCGAAACCTTCGGTCGCCTGATGCGCAACGACTACCTCGAGGAAGGCCTGCGCTTCATCATGGTCCAGCGCTGGGCGCTCGCCGTGTCGAAGCGTCGCGCGATCGCGCAGGCCGAGGCGAGCGGTTTCTTCGACATGCTGTCGCCGGACGACTGCCCGTCGCTCACCGGCGATCTGCCCGACGACGCGCTGCTCGAACGCGTCGCCGCCGCGTGCGGCGTGACACGTCGGCAGCACGCGTACTGGCAGTTCTATCTGCCGACCAGCACAGCGAAGTGCAACCTGCTATATGCGCTCGCGCGCCGGCCGGATCGCGCGTTCGGTCTGATCGGCGCGGCGTTCGCGGCCGAAGCCGAATGGCTCGCGTTCGGGCTCGCGCTCGAAAAGGCGTGCGCACATCTGCAGCCCGCGTCGCGCCGTCCCGCTGACGCAGTGGAACGCAAAGCCGAACTGGTCGAGCGTTTCAGCAACGCGCAGCAACGCATCGCCGAACGCTTCGGCGCAGCCGCGACGGGGCAGTGCGTGCAGGGCCTGGTCGCCGGCGAGCGGCTCGCGGAACGCGGCCGCTGGGATCTTGGCGAACAGCTGCGCTGGCTGTCGGCGATTCGCCGCTACGTCGACTTCGCGCACCGCATCAGCACACGCATCGACGCCGAGTGCCCGGGCATCGATCGCGAAACCTTCATCGAGCCGCATGAAATGTGCTCGACGACGCACGTTCACAACGACCACCGTCTCGTCACGATCCAGGAAGGCGAGATGCTGTTCTGGGGCAACGTTGGCATGCAACTGAAGATGAACCAGGGCGACATGGTGCTGATTCCCGATGGCCGCCTGCATGGCTCGACGGTCGTGTCGGGCGAATGCACGTATCACCAGCCGATCATTCCGGACGACTGGGTTCAGGCGCTCGTCGTCGAACTCGATCAGCCCGCCAAAGCAGCGGCCTGATTCAACTGTTTCCGATGCGCCTCGCCAGAAGGCGCCGGCTCTCCCCACAGGTGTTGTATCGACACACCCCGGCTTCGCGCCGGGGTCCTATGCATGCGCGGCCTGCATGCGTAACCGTGGCTCAGAAACGAGAGAGATGACGATGGAATCAGGCAATGCCGGCGTGACGAACTTCGACGGCTTCGTCGCCGACGACTGGAAAAGCCGCATCATCGACGGCCGCGCGACCGGCGCGGCGGTGTCGCCGCCCGCGTGGCTCGACGCGTCGTATGCGACGCTGCGCGAGCAGGTGATGCACCCCGAGTACCCCTGCTTCTTCGGGACGATGGCGGAAAAGCGCGGCGAAATGTTCTACGGGTTCGTGAACGGCAAGGACATCCACAACCTGCCCGCGACGATGCAGACGTTCGCCGAACTCGCGTTGTTGCCGCAGTACCGGAAGAACAACATCGCCGTGTTCTTCGAACCGGACCCGCAGCCGCTCACGCACGACACGTATCACAACCTGTTCTGGGACGCACTGCAGAGCCTGCACAACGTCGACCCGGATCCAACCGCCGCGGATCAGCCCGAACCGTCGCACGAGGACTGGGAGTTTTCGTTCGCGGGCGTGCAGATGTTCGTCGTATGCGCGTGTCCATCGTTCAGCGCGCGGCATAGCCGCAATCTCGGGCCGGGCATGGTGCTGCTGTTTCAGCCGCGCAGCGTGTTCGTCGACACGATCACGAACAAGGTGATTGGCCGCGAGGCGCGCAACCAGGTGCGCAAACGCCTTGAAACATGGGACGACGTGTCCGCGCATCCGGACCTGGGCTTCTACGGCGACCCGGGCAATCTCGAATGGAAACAGTACTTCCTGTCCGACGAGAACGTGCGTGCCGCCGACCGCTGCCCGTTCCTGCGACGCCAGAAAGAAGTGGTCGCACAGCCCGTCGTCGATACGACACCTGCGGTTGCAGCAGTTCACGGGCTTCATGTCCCGTATGTCGAGCACACCCCGCACATGCCGCACGCCGCGCAACCGTCGCACGGTAACCGCGACGCGCATCACGCGACGAACGTTCACAGCCATGCGCACGCACAGAACCACGCTCACGCGCAGCAATCCGCGGAAGCCGCTGCGACGCACGCACCCGGCACGCAATGGCGGCCGGTGCCGTCGGGTGAGCGGCCGGCCGCGTTCGAGCATGTCGAGCCGCGGCGCGCGGTCGACCGTCCACAGACGGGCAGCCTCGATCATCGCGATGGGGGCGCTGATGAATGAGCGGTCATGGTCACGTAAATAAGAATGGTTATCATTGTCGCTGACGCGTCGTTTCGTTACCATTGACGCTCTCGCGCCTTGTCGTCGCTGCACATAAAGGAATTTCATGTCCCTGCTTTGGTATCTGGTCCGCCACTCACGCTGGGTGATGCTGATCGCGCTGGCGACGAGTCTCATCGCCGGCTTCGGCAACGCCGCGCTGCTGGCGCTGATCAACCAGGCGCTCGGCACTCCCACCGACAGCCTCGGCAAGCTCGGTCTGCAGTTCCTGGTGGTAGGGCTTGTCGTGCTCGCGACGCGCACGTTGTCGCAGACGCTGTTCATGCGCCTCGGCCAGCAGGCGAAAGCGACGCTGCGGATGCGCACGATCCACCGCATCGGCGACGCGTCGTTTCCGCATCTGGAAAAGCAGGGTGCCGCGCGGTCGCTCGCGGTACTCACGCAGGATCTCGACACCATCGTCGTGTTCTTTCTCAGCATGCCGTCGCTCGCGATGCAAAGCGCGGTGATCTTCGGCTGTCTGCTGTATCTCGGCTACCTGTCGTGGCCGGTCCTGCTCGCCGCGGTCGTGACGATCCTGCTCGGCGCGCTCGGCTACCGCGCCGCACATTCGCGCGCAATGTTCCATCTGCGCGCGTCGCGCCGTCGCGAGGACGATCTCGTCAAGCATTTCCGTGCGCTGTTCGACGGCGCGAAGGAACTGAAGCTGCACCGCGCGCGCAAACAGGCATTCATCGACGACACGCTCGCCACCAACGTCGAAGCCGTGCGCGTGCAGCGCACGCGCGGCTACGTGCTGTACGCCGCGGCGGCAAGCTGGGGCAATTTCATCCTGTTCGCGTTCATCGGCATTACGCTATTCGTCCTCGTGCGGCACTTCCCGGTGGACACGCACGTGATGTCGGGCTACGCGATCATCTTCGTCTACATGATCGCGCCGATCGAAGCGGTGCTGTCCGCGATTCCGAGCATCAGCTCGGCGCGCGTCGCGCTCGAGCGCATCGAGCAGGTCAACGCCGAACTACCGCAGGAACAGACGCTCGACGCCGCGCCGGCGATGTCGTTCGAAAGCATCTCGCTCGACGGCGCGACGCACCGCTATTTCCGCGAAAAGGAGAACGAGGTCTTCACGCTCGGCCCGATCGACCTGACGTTCCGCCCCGGCGAACTCGTGTACCTGATCGGCGGCAACGGCAGCGGCAAGACCACGCTCGCGAAGATGCTGGTCGGCCTGTACACACCGGAAAGCGGTCGCGTGCTTCTGAACGGCAAGCCTGTCGACGAAGCGCAGCGCGACATCTATCGCCAGCACTTCTCGGTCGTGTTCAACGACTTCTTCCTGTTCGACAACCTGCTCGGCATGCGCATCGATGGCCTCGACGGTCACGCGCAGCAACTGCTCGTCGATTTGCAGCTCGATCACAAGGTCACTGTGAAGGACGGCGTGTTCTCGACGATCGATCTGTCGCAGGGTCAGCGCAAGCGGCTCGCGCTGCTGGTCGCGTATCTGGAGAACCGGCCGTTCTACGTGTTCGACGAATGGGCCGCCGACCAGGACCCGCTGTTCAAGGATGTGTTCTACAAACATCTGCTGCCGGACCTGCAGGCGAAGGGCAAGACGATTCTCGTGATCACCCACGACGACCGCTATTTCCATCTGGCCGATCGCTATATCAAGCTCGATTTCGGCCAGGTGGTCGAACAGGGCCGCGGCGACGCGCTGCAGGCTGGCCATTACGGCACGGTGCACGCCGTCGCGTCCGCCTCCACCTGAACGGATTCACCATGAACGCGAATCCTTCGCTCTTCGACGCCGTTTCAGCCGCTTCCGCCGAAATCGAAAACGGCGCGACGACGGCACCGATGTACGAGCTCGACGACGTGTCGTTCGCCGTCGGCGGCCGCACGCTGCTGCATCCGCTGACGCTCACGCTGCCGACTCATCGCGTGTGTGGTCTGATCGGCCACAACGGGTCCGGCAAGTCGACGCTGCTCAAGCTGCTCGCGCGTCAGCAGGAACCGGCGAGCGGCACCGTGCGCTTCGGCGGACGTTCGCTGCGCGACTGGGAGACCCGCGCGTTCGCGCGCAAGGTCGCGTACCTGCCGCAGCAGCCGCCGGCCGCCGAGGGCATGACCGTGCGCGAACTGGTCGCGCTTGGCCGTTATCCATGGCACGGCGCACTCGGACGCTTCACGTCGCGCGACGGCGACAAGGTGCACGAAGCGATGCAACTGACCGATCTGCTGCGCTTCGCGGACCGCACCGTCGACAGTCTGTCCGGCGGCGAACGGCAGCGCGCATGGATCGCGATGCTGGTCGCGCAGGACAGCGAATGCCTGCTGCTCGACGAGCCGATTTCCGCGCTCGACATCGCGCATCAGCTCGAAGTGCTCGACCTCGTGCGCAAGCTGAGCCAGCAGCGTGGCCTCGGCGTCATCGTCGTGCTGCACGACATCAACATGGCGGGCCGCTTCTGCGACGATCTGATCGCGTTGAAGAGCGGCCGGTTGCTGGCGAGCGGGCCGACCGCACAACTGATCGAAGGCGAGACGCTCGGCGCGATCTACGGCGTGCCGATGGGTACCGTTCCGCATCCGCGTGGCGGCCTGCCGATCAGCTTTGCTTATTGATTGATTCACTGGCCGTAGCGACACAGCTGCACCGTTGCATCAGGCGTCTCGAAGAAGGCGCCGCTTTTCACCCCACAACTCGAACGACTGAGCGCCCGCCCCGTAAGCGGTGGCGGGGCATGCCATTGCCGTTGCGTTTGCCGTTCCGTCGCGAAAGCGACGCGCGCCGCGACGGCCGACGAATGAGGAGAAAGGGATGCGATTGACCGATATGCAGCGCGCGCGTGCGCACGCCCACGAGGCCGCCCGCGCGCCTGCGAACGATCTCGTTTCGGCGCTGCGGGTCCATGTCGAACAGCGCCCACAGCAGGTTGCGGTGCGCTTTCTCGCCGATGGCGAAAGCGATGTGCACGAGCTGACCTACGCAGGCCTCGATGTGCGTGCACGCCGTCTTGCCGCCGCGCTGCGCGCCCACGCGGGCGCGGACGATCGCGTGCTGCTGATGTTGCCGAGCGGTCTCGACTACATCGTTGCGTTCTTCGCGTGCCAGTACGCGGGGATGATCGCGGTGCCCGCCTATCCGGCCGAAGCGCAGCACGGCGCGCATCTGGACCGCCTGCGCGGGATGGTCGGCGATTGCGCGGCGCGTGTCGCGATCCTCGGCCGCGATTCGCTGGCGGCGCTCGAAGCGGCTGGCCTTGCGTCGGCACTCGCTAATACGGTGTTGCTTGCCCCCGATGCGGGTGACGATGACCATAATTTTTGCATCGACATCGGTAATCCCGACGCACTGTCGTTCCTGCAATACACGTCGGGTTCGACGTCCGCGCCGAAGGGCGTGATGGTGAGCCACGCGAACGTCTGCGCGAACATCGATGCGATCGCGAGCGCGATGGACTATCGCATCGATGACCGGATGTTCTCGTGGCTGCCGCTGTATCACGACATGGGGTTGATCGGCGGGATGCTCGCGCCGATTATCTGCGGCTTTCCGCTGTCGCTGATCGCGCCGCCGCATTTTCTCGAGCGTCCTTCACGCTGGCTCGCGGGCATCGCACGCGAACGCGCGACCGTCAGCGGCGGTCCCGACTTCGCGTTTCGCCTGTGCATCGACCGTGTGCGCGATGCGCAGCTCGACGGTATCGACCTGTCGTCCTGGCGAGTCGCGTTCTGCGGCTCCGAGCCGATCCGTCAGCACACGCTCGACGGTTTTGCCGAACGCTTCGCGCAATGGGGTTTCGACGCTGCTGCGATGTACCCGTGCTATGGCCTCGCGGAAGCGACGCTGATCGTGACTGGCGTCATCGCCGGTAGCGGGGCGCCCGAAACGCGTTTCTCCGGCACGGCGCTCGCGCGTACCGATGCTGTGAGCGCGACACCGGCGAACGACGACGATGCGAAAGCCGTCGTCGGTTGCGGCGTTGCGCCGCCGCTGCACACGTTCGCGATCGTCGATCCGGCGACGCACGCGCGCATGCCCGACGGACGCGTCGGCGAAATCTGGTGCACGGGCCCGAGCATCGCGCAGGGCTACTGGCAAAACCCTACGGCAAGCGCCGCGGTGTTCGTCGAGGAACCCGGCTTCGCGGGCCGCTGGCTGCGCACCGGCGATCTCGGTTTTGTCGAGCATGAGCAACTGTACGTATGCGGGCGGCGCAAGGACATGATCGTCGTGCGCGGGCAGAACGTGTACCCGCAGGACATCGAGGTCGCGCTCGCGGATCGCGTCGAATGGCTGCGGCGTGGCCGAATCAGTGCGTTTCCGGTCGATCTGCCGGACGGCTCGGAAGCGATCGGCATCGCGGCCGAAGTGCCGCGCGGCAAGACGCGGAAGATTGCGCACGAAGCGATTTTCGGTGCGATCGCCGATGCGCTCGGCGATGCGTTCCAGTACGAAGCGGGACTGATGCTGCTGCTCGAACCGGGCGACCTGCCGCGCACGTCGAGCGGCAAACTGCAGCGCAGCGCATGTCTGCACGAATGGCACGGCGGGACGTTGCAGCCGTTTGCGGTGTGGGCTGCGGGTTCTGCCGACAGCGACGTGCATGCGGTTGAAGGCACTGCGTTTGCGAATCCACTCGAAGCGTTCATCGCGCGGCAGTGGCAACACGTGCTGCCGATCGCCGCCCCGACGCGTGACGACGATTTCTTTCGCGTCGGCGGCCAGTCGATCGCGGTCGTGCAGCTTGCGTCGCGACTCGGTACGGCATTGCATATCGCACTGCCGGTGGGGCGCCTGTTTGCGTATCGGACTGTCGCCGCGCAGGCCGCGTTGCTTGCGCGTGAGTTCGGTATCGACGTCGACGCGGAGGTCGTTGAAGTGGAGGTCGCGACGCAACCGCAAGCCATTGCTGCGGCTTCCGCGAGCGGCCTTTCCGCAGGCCAGCGTTCGTTGTGGTTGCTGTGGCGTCTCGCGCCCGCGAGCGCCGCGTACAACCTGTCGGCGACGCTGCGGCTCGATGGCGCGCTCGACGTCGCACGTCTGCGTGGCGCGCTGACTGCGCTGGTCGCGCGTCATCTGGAACTGCGTTCGCGTTTCGCCGAACGCGACGGTGAGCCGTTACGCGCGCTGTCGGACGACGCGTCGTACAACTGGCGCGAACATGATCTGTCATCGTTCGATGCGGGGCAGCGCGACGCGCATGCGTTCGCGTGCGCCAACGCGGCGGCATCGGAGCCCTTCGATCTGATTAGCGGCCCAATGCTGCGCGCGACGCTCGTCCGTATCGCGCCGACGCGCAGCCTGCTGACCGTGTCGATTCATCACATCGTGTCGGACGCGACGTCGTTCGGCATTCTTTGCGATGAACTCGTCGACGGCTATTGCGGTACCGCGCTGCCGCCGCTGCACGGCTGGTCGCTGCCGGCCGTCTCTGATCCCGCGAGGCTCGAGCGCGAGCGCGCATTCTGGATCGAACGGCTCGGCAAGCATCACACGCGCCTCACGTTGCCCGAAGAAACGCCGGCGTCCGTCGTTGCGCACGCGGAAGCGGGTCGCGTCGCACGCACGGTGCCGCACGTGCTCGCGGAGCGTCTCGCGGCGCTCGCCGCCGAACACGGTGCGAGTCGTTTCGCGAGCCTGCTCGCCGCGTTCGTCGCGCTGCTGTATCGCGTGAGCGGTCAACGCGACGTGCGTGTCGGCATGCCGGTGAGCTTGCGCCGTTCGCCGGTCGACGATGGTCGCGTCGGCTATTTCGTGAACACCGTCGTGATTCGCGCGGACGTGTCGCGCGATCTGCCTTTCTCCGGACTGGTCGAGCAGATCGGCACGCGCGTGATCGAGGCGCTCGACCATCGCGATCTGCCGTTCGCCGATCTGGTGGACGCGCTGCAACCGGAACGTCGCGGCGACGACACGCCGCTCTTCAACGTGATGTTCAACGAGCAGGCCGTACCGATGGGCGCGCGCGATGCGGACGGTCTCGTCATCGAGCCGCTCGAGGAACAGCGCGGCAGCGCGCAGTTCGATCTGACGCTGAACGTCGTGACGGGCGGTGCAGATCTGCGTCTGCTGCTCGATTACCCGGCGCAGCGCTTCGATGCATCGATCGTCGAGCGGTTGCTCGATCAGTATCTCGACGTGCTCGTCGCAGTCGCCGGTGCACATGGCGCGGACCTCTCGCTCGGTGCGCTGCCGTTCGCGAGCGGCGCGCAACCAGGCGACGCGCTACCCGCGCATCACTTCGTGCCCGTGCATGCGCGTTTCGCGCAGCAGGCGCGTCTGTGTCCCGATGCCTATGCGGTGTCGTGCGGTGGTGATTCGATTACGTATCGCGAGCTCGATCGCTGGTCGGACCACATCGCCGCGCGTCTGTTAAAAGAAGGCGTTAAGCGCGAAGCACCGGTCGCAGTGTGCGTCGAACGCTCGATCGCGCTGATCGCCGCGTGCTTTGGCGTGCTCAAGGCGGGCGCGGCTTATGTGCCGCTCGATCCTGGCTACCCGGCCGCGCGTGTCGCGGCGATGCTCGACGATGCGAACGTGCGCTGCGTCGTCACCGATATGGTCGGCGTCGCGTGCCTTGGAGATGCGCTTGCTTCGCGTACGTCGATCGACGCATCGACGCTGCGCACTTCAACTGACACAACGACGTTCGAGGCCACCCTATCCGACGCCACGAACCTGGCGTACGTGATCTACACGTCCGGCTCGACGGGTCGACCGAAGGGCGTCGCGGTGCCGCACGGTGCGTTCGACCGTCTGGTTGCGAGCATCGTCGAGACGGTCGGTGTCGATGAGCGCGATACGTGGCTCGCGGTGACGTCGCCGTCGTTCGACATCTCGCTGCTCGAACTGTGTCTGCCGCTGACGGTCGGTGCACGGATCGAACTCGCGCCACGCGACGTCGTTCGTGACGGCGCGCGTCTCGCTGCGCTGCTCGACAAAAGCCACGCGACGATCCTGCAAGCGACGCCCGCAAGCTGGCGTCTGCTGCTCGCGGGCGGCTGGTCGCATAGCGCCAGTGCATCCGACAACGCAGCCTCGCGCCTGAAAGGTCTGTGCGGCGGCGAAGCGCTCGCCGCCGATCTCGCCGACGCGCTGCTCGCGCGCGGCGCGGACATCTGGAACGTCTACGGTCCGACCGAAACGACGATCTGGTCGACCTGCGGCGCCGTGCGCGCGCAGACACCGGTCACGCTCGGCCGCGCACTGCATTACACACAGCTGCAACTGCACGACGTGCACGGCGACGCGACGCCCGCAGGCGGCATCGGGGAACTGAGCATCGGTGGCGACAATCTCGCGCGCGGCTATCTCGGCCGCCCCGGTCTCACCGCCGAGCGCTTCGTGCCGGATCCGCACGGACACGGCGCGCGCGTCTATCGCACCGGCGACCTGTGTCGCGTGCGCGGCGACGGCCGGCTCGACTATCTCGGCCGGATCGACCATCAGATCAAATTGCGCGGCCACCGGATCGAACCCGGCGACATCGAGGCCGCGCTACGTCGCTGCGATGGCGTGAGCGACGCGGTCGTGCTGCTGCGCGAAGACGGTAGGCCCGCGCGGCTCGTCGGCTATGTGGCTGCAACCGATGTTTCTTCGAAGACACTGCTCGACGCACTCGCGGCGACATTGCCTGGTTTCATGGTGCCGTCGACCGTTGTCGTGCTCGACGCGCTGCCGCTCACGCCGTCGGGCAAGATCGATCGTCGCGCGTTGCCAGTTCCCACGGTAACGAACGATGCCGTACAGGCCGATGCAACCGAAGCCGCGTTGACCACGCCGACCGAACACGCGGTCGCCGACGCATGGCGCGACGTGCTCGGCATCGAACGGCCTGGCGCCAGCGCGCATTTCTTCGAACTCGGCGGGCATTCGCTGCTCGCGCTGAAAGTGGTGTCGCGTTTGCAGCAGCGTCTGTCGCGCGACGTGCCGCTCGATCTGCTGTTCAGTCATCCGACGCTCGGTGCGTTCGCCGCGGCGCTCGATAACGCTTCTTCTTCTTCTACGCCGGAAATTGCGCTGCTGCCGCGCGGTCTGCACGACGCGCCGCTGTCGCTGCCGCAGGAGCGTCTCTGGGTGTTGTGGCGTCTCGATCCGGATAGCGCCGCGTACAACGTGTCGGGCGCGCTCGAACTCGACGGCGCATTCGATGCGCGCGCCGCGCAACAGGCACTCGATGCGCTCGTGCGGCGTCACGCGATGCTGCGTACCCGCTTTGCGGAAGTTGACGACATGCCGCGTCAATTGATTCTCGCGCCCGGGCAGAGCGCCGATGCGTGGCGGTGGAATGCGGTTGACGCCCAAGGTAAGGACCGCGCATCGCTCGCCGCGCAACTGCGCGTGCGCGCCCGCGAACCGTTCGATCTCGAACAAGGACCGCTGTTGCGCGCAACGTTGTTCACGCTCGCGCCGCAGCGCTACGTGCTGCATTTCGTCATGCATCACATCGCATCGGACGGCTGGTCGATCGACGTGCTGCTGCGCGAATTCGCCGCCGGCTATCGCGCGGCACGACGCGGCGAAATGGCACCGCTCGCCGCGCTGCCCGCCTTGCCGGTCCAGTATGCCGACTACGCCGCATGGCAGCGCGATCGTTTCGATGGCGCTGGCCGCGCGGTGCTCGACGCGCAGCTCGCGTACTGGCGCGATCGCCTCGCCGGCCTGCAGTCGACACTCGATCTGCCGACCGAACACGACCGCAACCGTCCGTACGACCCGCGCGGTGCACGTGTCGGCATCCGCATTCCCGCGTCGCTCGCCGCACGCGCCGAAGCGCTCGCGCGCGACGAGGGCGCGACGCTGTTCATGGTGCTGCTCGCCGCGCTAGACGTGCTGCTGTACCGCTACAGCGGCGCGACCGACGTGCCGGTCGCGGTGCCGGTGGCGGGTCGCGACCGGCTCGAGACCGAAGGGTTGATCGGCTTCTTCGTCAACACGCTGGTGATGCGCGCGACGCTGTCCGGCGCGCAGCCGTTCGCCGCGCTGCTGCAGCAGGTGCGTATCGACAGCATCGCCGCGCAGGCGCATCGCGACGTGCCGTTCGATCGCGTCGTCGCCGATCTGCAACTGGAGCGGCGCGCGTCGGGTAATCCCCTTGCGCAGGTCAAGCTGATGGTGCATGACGGCTTCGATGCGGCGCTCGATCTCGACGGCGTGCAATGCCGTCTGCTCGACGCGGATGAAAGCGACGTGCGCTTCGAACTCGCGCTCGATATCGCGCGCGGTCCGCATGGACTCGACTGCACGTTCGTGTATGCGGCGGACGTCTACGACGAAACGTTCATCACGCAGTTCGCACGGCATTACGCGGATCTGCTCGCGCAGACCGTCGACGAACCGCAGCGCACGCTCGGTGCGTTCGCGCTGCGCGACGACGATGAAGTGGCCTATGACGCGTTGCCGGTTTCGGGCGTGGGCATGTCCTGACGTAATCGACGCAGCCAACACGAACCTTTTCACTGTTTCCGCCGGGCGAATCGCCGACATGGCTTTTGCCGGCGCTCCGGAATCCAGACTAGAGACATCATGCAAGACATTCGCTTCGACACCGATTTCCTGCCCGCGCGCGTGGCGCGGCTCGCGGCGCTGACGCCCACCGCACCCGCGCTCGTCGACACCGATGGCACGCTCGACTGGGCTGCGCTGTGGGCATGGTCCGGCCGTCTCGCGACCGCGCTGACCGAAGCGGGCACACGGCCCGGCGAGCGCGTCGCGCTCGCGCTGCCGCGCAGCGCGGCGCTCGTCGCGAGCATTCTCGCGGTGTGGCGCGTGCGCGCATGCTATGTGCCGCTCGATCCGGCGTTGCCCGTCGCGCGTCTGCGCTGGCAGGCAGAAGACTGTGGCGCGCGCATTGTGATCGCCAGCGATGCATCGGTTGCTGGCTGGTTGCCTGAAGGTGTGAGCACGCTCGATCCGGTCGCAACGCGTGGGCTCGCGAACGATACCGCGCAGGCACTCGTCGTTGACGAAGCTGCATTCGCATGGCCGGCCTATGTGATCTACACATCCGGTTCGAGCGGACGTCCGAAGGGCGTCGTGTTGAGCCACCGCGCGCTGTCCGCATATCTGCGCGGCGTCGGCGAACGATTGCCAGAAGGCATCCGCAGTGCCGCGTACCTCTCGACGCCTGCGGCCGACCTCGGCCACACCGCGCTGTTCGGCGCGTTGTGGCACGGTTGGACGCTGCATCTGATCGACGCGCAGGTCGCCTCCGATCCCGATGCGTTCGCTGCCTACATGAGCACGCAAGATGTCGATCTGTTGAAGATCGTGCCGAGCCATCTCGATGCATTGATGCAGGCGCAGTCGCCCGCGGCGGTGTTGCCGGCGCGCTGCCTGCTGGTCGGTGGCGAAGCCGCGCCTACGCGGCTCGCGGAACGCGTCGCGCAGTTGCGGCCCGCGTGCACGCTGATCAACCACTATGGTCCGACCGAAACGGCGGTCGGCGTGCTGACGCGCAGTGGTGCCGGGAGCCGCTCGGCGACGCTGCCACTCGGCACACCGCTGTCACACGTGAATGCACGCATCGTCGATGCGGACGGCAACGCGGTACCGAAGGGTGCGACGGGCGAGCTCTGCATCGGCGGCGCGAGCGTCGCGGACGGCTATCTGAACCGGCCATCGCTGACTGCCGAGCGCTTCGTGCCCGACGCGGAAGGGCATGGCGCGCGCGTGTATCGAACCGGCGACCGCAGTCGTCGTTTGCCGGGCGGCGAGTACGCGTTTCTCGGCCGGATCGACGATCAGGTGAAGATTCGCGGCTTCCGCGTGGAGCCCGAAGAGGTTGCTGCACGGTTGCGCGACATGCCCGGTGTGCGCGACGCGATCGTGATCGCGCGTGCAGAGAACGAAGGGGCGCCGCTGCGCCTGCTCGGCTACGTGACCGCATCGACGCCGCTCGACGGCGCCGCATTGCGCGCGACGCTCGCCGCCGATCTGCCCGACTACATGGTGCCGTCGTCGATCCGCGTGCTCGATGCGCTGCCGCTGACCGCGAACGGCAAGATCGATCGCGCGGCGCTGCCGGATGAGGACGTGTCCGCATCGGCAGACAACGGTGCAGCGCCCGCGCGCGTTGAACCGCGCAACGACGCGGAGCGCTCGCTCGCCGACGTGTGGAAGCAGGTGCTGCGACGGGACGACATCGGCGTGACCGACAACTTCTTCGAGATCGGCGGCGATTCGATCCTGAGCCTGCAGATTATCGCGAAGGCGCGACGCGCGGGGCTCAAGCTGACGCCGAAGCAGATGTTCGAGAATCCGACGATCGAAGCGGCTGCGCGGATTGCGCAACCGATGGCAGCGCCTGCTGCTCCTGTCAGCAAATCGGCAGCGCCGCAAGACCACCACGACGACGCCTGGTTCACGCAAGCCGGCGTCACGCGCGACACGGTCGAGGCGGTCTATCCCGCGACACCGATGCAGCAAGGCCTGCTGTTCCACGGCATGCTCGACGGCGCACCTGGTCTCTACATCGGCCAGTTGCGGCTCACGCTGGACGCACTGCGTATCGACGACATGCGGCGCGCGTGGCAAACGGTCGTCGTGCGACATCCGGTGCTGCGCACACGCTTTTTCTGGCCGGCAGGCGGTGAACCGTTGCAGATCGTCGAGCGCCACGCCGAGGTACCGTTCGCGGTGCACGACACGGCCGCTCTTGCAGCAGCCGACTACGACGCGCATTTCTCCACCGCACGCGATGCGATCGCGGCACAAGGCTTCGATCCGGCGCATGCGCCGCTGATGCGCGTCGACGTGTTCACGCGCGCGGACGGCGCGTGCGATCTGCTGTGGACGCACCATCACGCGTTGACCGACGGCTGGAGCACCGCGCAGGTGACCGCGGACGTCGCGCGCGCTTACGGCGCGATCGTCGCGGGCCAGCGTCCCGACGACACGCCCGGCGCACCGTACACGAACTACGTGCAGTGGCTGCGCAGTCAGCCCGATACCAGCGCATTCTGGCGCGCACGACTCGCCGCGCTCGACGATCCCGCACGTCTCGCCGACGCGCTCGGTCCGGATTTCCATGCGGCTGCGCCCTCTAGTGTCGATAACGACCCAGAAGCAGCAAACCATGCCCCTGGCCTGCTCACACGCGAACTCAACGCCACCCGTCACGCGACGCTGCTGCACGCCGCGCAGCGTGCGCGCGTGACGCTCAACACGCTGGTGCAGGGTGCATGGGCGCTCGTGCTGTCACGCTTCGCGGGCCGCAGGCAAGTCGTGTTTGGCACGACCGTCGCGGGTCGTCCGGCGGATCTGCCGGATGCGCAGGAGATCGTCGGCCTGTTCATCAACAGCCTGCCGCTGTGGGTCGACGTCGAGCCCGATGCATCGCTGGCGACGTGGCTCGGTGCACTGCAAAGCCGCAACGCGGAACTGCGTGAAGTGGAGCACACGCCGCTCGCGAACCTGCGGCAATGGACCGGCCTCGCCGGCGACGCGCTGTTCGACAGCCTCGTCGTGTTCGAGAACTATCCGCTCGACGAAGCGATCCACGCGGCGAACGCGGCACTCGGCGTACGCGCAGTCGAAGCAACGGACCGCACGCACCTTCCGCTGACGCTCGTCGTCGCGCCGCGCGATGCGACGTCCGACGCGACTGGCCTGACGATGCACTGGCGCTGGGACGCGACCCGCATCGAAGCCGACGGCATCGCGCGGCTCGCGCGGCATGTCGATGCAGCGCTCGACCGGATCGCGGCCGCACTCGGTGCGGGCAGTACCGCAACACAACTGCGCCACATTGAGCTCGACGCTGAACCTTCTACCGATGCGCCGCCCTCCGATTTCGCATTTGAACCGGCACTGGCGCGCATTGCCGCACAGGTCGACGCACAGCCCGATGCAATCGCTTTGGTGTTCCCACAAACGGACGGCAACGTCTCGACGCTGACGTATCGCGAGTTGCATGCATGGTCCGCGCGGATCGCGCGCGCATGTGCCACCGCCGTGAAAAAAACCCGCCGCGACGGCGAGCGCCGCATCGGCATCGCGATGGGCCGTACGCCTGCGCTCGTCGCCGCGATTCTCGGCGTGCTGCGCGCGGACGCGGCGTACGTACCACTCGATCCCGCGTACCCGGACGACCGTCTGCGCGACATCGCGCTCGACGCAGGCCTCGACGCGATCGTCACCACCGATGCGGAACGCGAGCGCTTCGCGACGCTCGTGCCGAACATCCGCCTGATCGACGCGGTGCATGCGCGCGGGCACGGTGAGCACGGCGAACACGCGGACGCGATCATCGACCGTGCGCCGCATCCGGAGCAGCTTGCGTACGTGATCTACACGTCCGGTTCGACGGGACGACCGAAGGGCGTCGGCATCACGCATGCGAACCTGACGCGCCTCTTTACCGCGGGCGGTCGCTGCTACACATTCGGCCCGTCCGACGTGTGGCCGCTGTTCCACTCGTATGCGTTCGACGTGTCGGTGTGGGAACTGTTCGGCTCGCTCACGCATGGTGGCCGCCTGATCGTCGTGCCGCACGACATCGCACGCGATGCTCCGGCGCTGCAACGCCTGTTGCGCGAACAGCGCGTGACGGTGCTGAACCAGACGCCGTCCGCATTCATGCCGCTGTGCGAGATCGATGCACAGATCGCACGTCGCGATCCGTCCGCGACGATGGCGACGCTGCGTTATGTCGTGTTCGCCGGCGAAAAACTCGATCCGCCTGCGCTCGCGAACTGGTTCGTCGCACGCGAAGAAAACGGCGTGCCGGTGCCGGCGCTGATCAACATGTACGGCATCACCGAAACGACGGTGCACGTGACGTTCCGTTTGCTCGGGCGCGGCGACATCGTGCGCGCGGATGCGCCGAGCGTGATCGGCGGGCCGCTCGCGGACCTGTCGCTGACCGTACTCGATCGGTTCGGCGAGCCGGTGCCGGTCGGGGCGGCTGGTGAACTGCATGTTGGCGGTGCGGGTCTCGCGCGCGGCTATCTGGGCCGGCCGGGACTGACGGCGTCGCGCTTCGTGCCCGATCCGTCGGGCGCGCCGGGTGCGCGCGTGTACCGCTCGGGCGACGTTGCGCGACGGCTCGCGAGCGGCGACATCGATTATCTCGGCCGTAACGACAGCCAGATGAAGGTGCGTGGTTTCCGTATCGAAGCGGGCGAAGTGGAAGCGGTGCTGCGCGCGCATCCGGACGTGCGCAATGTCGTCGTGCTTGTGCGCGATCAGCGTCTTGTCTCGTGGATTGTGCCGGCCGTGGGGTCCGCGCTCGCTGCGGAAGCGTTGCGCGCGTTCGCGGCGCGGACGCTGCCTGCGCACATGGTGCCGTCCGCTTATGTGCTGCTCGACAGTCTGCCTGTGACGCAGAACGGCAAGCTTGACCGGCGCGCGTTGCCGGCGCCCGAAGAGCGCGCAGCCGCGGCGCCGTATGTCGCACCGCGCGATGCAACGGAAGCCGCGCTCGCGATGATCTGGCAACAGGTGCTCGGCGTCGAGCGTGTCGGTGCACAGGACGACTTTTTCCTTCTCGGCGGGCACTCGCTGCTCGCGGTGCGTGTGATCTCGGCGATCCGCGCGACGTTCGGTCATGCGCCGACGCTGCGCGCGGTGTTCGAGCAACCGGTGCTCGCTGATCTGGCGGTGGCTGTGCGTGAGGCGATTCGTGCGCCGCAGACGCAAATCCAGTCGCAGACGCAAACGCAATCGGTTGTCGTTGCTGAAGCGCGGGTGCCGGCGCAAGAAAACCCGCAGTTGCCGCTGTCCGCCGCGCAGGCGCGTCTCTGGTTCCTGTGGAAACTGGATCCGCACAGCGCGGCCTATAACGTGAACGGCGCGCTGCAATTCGATGGCGCGTTGAACCGGGCAGCATTGCAAGCGGCCCTCGACGCGCTCGTCGCGCGGCATCCTGCCTTGCGGATGCGCTTCGGCGAAACGCAGGGCGCCCCGTATCAGACGATCGGTGCGGCGGGTGCCTGCGCGCTGCGCGTCATCGATCTGAGCGACCGGCAGGGGCCGGACGTCGATCGCGAAGTCGACGCGCAGCTTGCCGAGCTCGCGCGCGTACCGTTCGACCTCACCGCCGACGCGCCGCTGCGCGCAACGCTGCTGCGTATCGCGGCGGACCGTCACGTACTGCATCTGGGGCAGCATCACATCGTTAGCGACGACTGGTCGGTTGGTTTGCTGTTCGCCGATTTTGCGCGCGCATACCGGAACGTGTCGAAAGGCGTGGCCGCATCGGACACAACGCCGACATCGGCCGACGCCGCCTACCGCGACGCATTGCGCGCACAGGCCGCACGTCTCGCCGACGGCCGCGACGCCGCGCAGCTCGCGTACTGGCGCGACACGCTCGCGACGGACACAGGCGAGGACAGCGAACTCGCGTTGCCGTACGACCGAACCCGCACCGGCGCACGCCGCGCACCGGGCACCCGCACGCGCGTACGCGTGCCGGCAAACGTCGCGAATGCATTGCGCACGCAGTCGCGCGAACGCCGAACGACGCTTTTCATCACGCTGCTCGCTGCATTCAACGCATTGCTGTACCGCTACTCGGGGCAGCGCGACATCCGCATCGGCGTGCCGCTCGCGGGCCGCGATGTGCCAGGCTCGGCTGAAGTGGCGGGCTTCTTCGTCAACACGGTCGTGATCCGTAGCGAGCTCGATGGCGCGATGCGTGCGGACCGGCTCGTCGACGACGTGCGCGAACGGTTGCTTGCCGCGCACGCGAACCAGGACGTACCGTTCGCGAGTGTCGTGAACGCGGTGCAGCCGGAGCGCAATCTCGCGCAGACACCGTTGTTCCAGGTGCTGGTCAACTATCGTCAGCGGCACGATTTCGGCGTGTCGTTCGGCGACGGGCTGCGCGTGTCCGCGCTTGAAGTCGATAGCGGCGAAGCGCAGTTCGATCTGATGCTGAACATCGCCGAAGCGGCGGAAGATGGTGCGCTCGACCTGACGCTGACGTACGCGCGTGACGTGTTCGATGCGACGACGATCGATCGTCTGGCCGGCAATTTCGTTGGACTGCTCGCGCAGTGGGGCGCCGCATCGCGAACACCGGAAGCGCCGCTTGCATCGTTCGCGCTTGCGGAAGCGCCACCGGACGTGAAGCGTTCCGCCGCACGTTCGTCACACAACGCGACCGACATCGTGTCCCGCTTCATCGAGCAGGCCTCGCAACGCGGTGATGCGGCCGCGATCAGCGACGGCGCCGCGAACATCACCTATGCACAACTCGACGCATGGTCGCGTGCGATTGCCGCCGATCTGCGGCGCCGCGGCGTGCGTGCGGAAACGCGCGTCGGCGTCGCGATGCAGCGTTCGGCGGGTCTCGTCGCCGCACTGCTTGGTGTGCTGCGTGCGGGCGCGGCTTACGTGCCGCTCGATCCGTCGTACCCGGCCGAACGTCTTGTGCACATCGTCAGCGATGCGCAGCTTGGCCCGATCGTCGCCGATGCGGCGAGCCTCGAACAACTCGCAACGCTGTTCGCCGGGCACACAACGCTCGACGTCGACGCACTGCGAGACGCGGCAGTGCATCCCGGCCACGACGAGCCGTTCCACGCACCGCATCCCGAACAGCTTGCCTACGTGATCTACACGTCAGGCTCGACCGGCGCACCGAAGGGCGTCGGCATCACGCATCGCAACGTCGCGCGACTGTTCGACGTGACCACGTCGCGCTTCGCGTTCGATGCCAACGACGTGTGGACGCTATTCCACTCGTATGCATTCGACTTCTCGGTGTGGGAAATTTTCGGCGCGCTGGTGCACGGTGCGCGTCTTGTGATCGTGCCGCACTGGACGGCCCGTGAACCGGCAGCATTCCATCAGTTGATCCGCGCTGAGCGTGTGAGCGTGCTGAACCAGACGCCATCCGCGTTCACGCAATTGATTCGCGTCGACGAGAACAACACGCTCGATTCGCTGCGCGCGGTGATCTTCGGCGGCGAACGGCTCGATCCGGCTGCGCTCGCGCGCTGGGCCGACGCGGCACAGACGCGCGGTGTGCTGCCCGCGCTCGTCAACATGTACGGCATCACCGAAACGACGGTGCACGTCACGCATCGCGATCTGGACTCGGCCGCGCTGCGCGATGCGCGCAGCGTGATCGGCGCGCCGCTCGACGACCTAACGCTGAACGTGCTCGACGCCGATCTGAACCGCGTGCCGCTCGGCGCGGCCGGCGAAATTCATGTGGGCGGCGCGGGTCTCGCGCGTGGCTATCTGGGCCGTGCTGCGTTGACCGCCGAACGCTTCGTGCCGGATCCGTTCGGTGCACCGGGTGCACGGCTCTATCGCTCGGGCGACCTTGCGCGTCGGCTCGCGGACGGCGACCTCGAATATATCGGCCGCAACGACCATCAGGTGAAGATTCGCGGCTTCCGGATTGAGCCGGGCGAAATCCAGGCGACGCTGCTTGCGCATCCGGACATCCGCGATGCAGCGGTGCTCGCGGTCGATACGCCGACTGGCGACAAGCGCCTCGTCGCGTATCTGGTGAGCACGGATGCGACTGCTCACGGCGACCCCGAGCGCTGGCAGACGTGGCTCGCCGAGCGTTTGCCCGCGCACATGGTGCCGTCCGCGTTCGTCGCGCTCGAGCGCTTTCCGCTGACGCCGAACGGCAAGCTCGACCGGCGTGCGTTGCCCGCACCGGAAACGGTTTCCACGACTGCGCCTGGTGCGGCGGTCGCGCCTTCGACGGCAGCCGAAGAAACGCTCCTCGCCGTGTGGCGCAGCGTGCTGCGACGCGACGATATCGGCGTGACTGACAACTTCTTCGTGATCGGTGGCGATTCGATCCTGAGCCTGCAGATCGTCGCGAAAGCGCGCGACGCCGGGCTGCATCTGACGCCGCGTCAGGTGTTCGAGGAGCCTACCGTCGAGCGGCTCGCGAGGGCTGCGCGGACGTCGGCGCAGCCCGCTGCGGTGACGTCGTCCGACGTTGCCGGCGGTGCGAACGGCGAACTGTGGCGCGCGCTCGGCCTGACGCCGGAGCACATCGAGGACGTCTATCCCGCGACGCCGCTGCAAGCCGGGCTGCTGTATCACGCGCTGTCTGAACCGGGGCAGCGTGCGTATCTGAATCAGTTGCGCCTGACGCTCAACGGGCCGCTAAACCGCGCAGCGATGCAGGCCGCGTGGCAGGCCGCGCTCGATCGTCATGCGGTGTTGCGCACGCGCTTCGAATGGCAGCGCGGCTCGACCGTGTCGCAGATCGTGCATCGGCGGCTCGCGCTGCCGTTTGCGGTACACGACTGGTCCGCCGCGACCGACTTCGACGCGCGTCTCGTCGAATGGCGCGAGCGCGATCTTGCGGCCGGCATTGCGCCTGACGCTGCGCCGCTGATGCGCGCGGCGCTGTTCATCCGCGATGCGCAGACTGCCGATCTCGTGTGGACCCATCATCACCTGGTGCTCGACGGCTGGAGCGTTGCGCAACTGCTCGGCGAAATTCTGCGCGACTATCGTGCGCGCGCCGGTGGTCTGGGTGCGGTGACGTTCGATGCTGTGCCGCCGTATCGGCGCTATGTCGACTGGCTGCAATCGACTGACGAGGTCGCGACCGAAGCGTGGTGGCGCAAACGTGCGATGCAGGTCGACGAACCGGCGACGCTGACGTCGAGTCTCGGTGCGCCTGCTGACGTCGAACCGGGTGCGCACGCGGTGCGTCGCGCGCTCGATGCGACGCTTGGCGAGCGTCTCACTGACGCGGCACGTCGCTACGAAGTCACGTTGAACACGCTGATGCAGGGCGCGTGGGCTTTGGTGCTCGCACGGTATGGGCATCGTCGTGGCATCGCATACGGGACGACGCTGGCCGGACGCCCCGCGCATTTGCCAGGTGTCGAGCAGATGCTCGGGTTGTTCGTGAACACGCTGCCGGTGTGGGTCGATGTCGATCCGAATGCGGCGGTCGGCGACTGGCTGCGGACACTGCAACGCGATCTGACCGATCTGCGCCAGTACGAACACACGCCGCTTGCACGCGTGCAACAGTGGACCGGCCGCACCGGCGATGCGCTGTTCGACAGCCTCGTCGTGTTTGAAAACTATCCGATCGATTCGGCTGCGCGCGGTGAAGACGATGCGCTGCGTGTGAGCGGAATCGAATCGGTCGATCCGACGCATTACCCGCTCGCGCTGTCGATCATTCCGCGCGAGCGGATCTCGCTTGAGTGGGCGTGGGATGGCGAGCGTATCGATTGTTCGACGATTGAGCGTCTGTCTTCGCACTACGTTGAAGTGCTGGGTCAGCTGGCAGCGGGTGAAGGTGGACGGGTGGGGGCGCTTCGGCTGGCTTCGTCTGGGGGGGCTGCTGCACAGGGGTATGCGTTTGCGTCGCTGGGTGCTGAATTGTCTGCGCAGGCTG
>NZ_JBOIGG010000020.1:0-134572 GCF_050742655.1 Paraburkholderia sp.
TGTCGACGGAGCTCGAAACTCGCAGGAGACACAAGCTGCGCCACGGCTGCCAACCGGCTTGGTGGCAAACCATTAATGGCTTGCTACCCACTGAATTCTGAATCAAAAGCAAGATATAAGGAGACAACCATGAACCAGCCTACGCAAGCGCAGCCCGACACGAAACCCGCACCGAACACCGACAGTATCTGGTACGCGTCCTACCCGCCCGACGTCCCGCGCGACATCGACGTCAACCAGTACGAATCGCTTCCGCAATTCTTCGACGAATGCGTCGAGCAGTTCCGCGAGCGCATCGCCTACGTGAGCGTCGGCTCGAACCTCACGTACGGCGAACTCGGCCGCAAGGCGACCGCGTTCGCTGCGTGGCTGCAGAAAATCGGTGTGAAGCCCGGCGACCGCGTCGCGATCATGCTGCCCAACACGTTCCAGTACCCGGTCGCGCTGTTCGGCACGCTGAAGGCGGGCGCGATCGTCGTCAACGTGAATCCGCTATACACGGTGCGCGAGCTTGCGCATCAGTTGAAGGACAGCGGCGCGCAGACGATCATCGTGTTCGAGAACTTCGCGAAGACCGTCGAGGACGCACTGCCCGGCACGCGTGTGCAAAACATCGTCGTCACGTCGCTCGGCGATCTGCTCGCCGATGGCCTGAACCTGAAGGGCAAGATGCTGAACTTCGTGCTGAAGCACGTGAAGAAGATGGTACCCGCGTACCACCTGCCGCAGGCGGTCAGGTTGCTCGATGCGCTCGCCGAAGGCTATAAACGGCAGCTCGTGCCAGTGCGTCCCATGCACGGCGACATCGCGTTCCTGCAATACACCGGCGGCACCACTGGCGTCGCGAAGGGTGCGATGCTCACGCACCGGAACATCATCGCGAACCTGCTGCAGGCGAAGGAGTGGTCGGCCGGCCAGCTCACCGATGAAATCGAAACGGTGCTCACGCCGCTGCCGCTGTATCACATCTTCTCGCTGACGGTGAACGCGCTGATCTTTCTCGGGCTCGGCGGCAAGAACATCCTGATCGCGAATCCACGCGACACGAAGCGCGTGATGATGATCATCCGCAAGGAGAAGTTCACCGGCATCACCGCGGTCAACACGCTGTACAACGCGTTCCTCGACAACGAGGAATTCAGGAAGCGCGACTTCTCGAACCTGAAGCTCGCGATGGCCGGCGGGATGGCGACGCAGAAAGCGGTGGCCGATCGCTTCAAGCAGGTCACCGGCAAGCCGATCGTCGAGGGCTACGGGCTTACTGAATGCTCGCCGATCGTGTCGATGAACCCGGTGGACCTGAAGAATATGCGCGACTTTGAAGGCTCGATCGGACTACCCGCGCCGTCCACACATGTGCGTTTCAAGAAGGACGACGGCAGCTGGGCGAACGTCGGCGAGCCGGGCGAACTGTGCGTGCGGGGTCCGCAGGTAATGAAGGGCTACTGGAATCGTCCGGAAGAAACCGCGAAGGTGTTCGACGACGAAGGCTGGCTCGCGACCGGCGACATCGGCGTGATGGATTCGCGCGGCTTCATCCGGTTGATCGACCGCAAGAAGGACATGATCCTGGTGTCGGGCTTCAACGTCTATCCGAACGAGATCGAAGATGTGATCGCGATGCATCCGGACGTGCGCGAGGTCGCGGCAATCGGTATTCCCGATGGCGCGCAGGGCGAGCGCATCAAGGTGTTCATCGTGTCGCGCAACCCGTCGTTGACCGCCGACGCGGTGATCCAGCATTGCCGCAAGCAGCTGACAGGCTACAAGGTGCCGAAGGTCGTCGAGTTCCGTGCGGAACTGCCGCAGACCAACGTCGGCAAGATCCTGCGACGCGCGCTGCGCGACGAGGAACTCGCGAAGCACGGCGCTGCCTGAAACGTTGTCGGCCTTTCATCTCCGGAGAAACGTGCAATGACGCACCACATGCTTTCGAGGTTTCGCCCTTCTGCGCTTTTGTTGGGTCCGCTGCGCCCGCGCGCGTCGATGACGCTTTGCGCCGCGGCCTGCGTGTTCGCGATTGCCGCTGGCCTCACGGCGCACCCTGCGTTTGCGCAGACCGCCGCGCCCGCATCCGATAGTGCTCCCACAACCACGGTGCCCGCGGACAGCACCGCGCCGGTCACACCGCCCACCACACCGCCCGCGCAGGTCGGCAAGCTGTCGCTCAACCAGCAGGTACGCTGGCTGCGTCGCGCGGCGCAAAGCGGCGCGCTCGAAAAGCTCGACGATGCGACGCTCGTGTCGCTGTTCGAATCGCTCGATCCGCTCGCGTTGCCGCGCTACATCCACGAAGGTCCGAACGATTACCCGTCGTACGAGTTCACGATGTCGCGCCAGGAGCGCATTCGCGGCGTGTGGCCCGACAAGCCCGATCACATGCTCGTGCGGCTCGCGCACGACCCGCTACGCATCTATGCGAAGTGGCTGCCCGACGGCGCGCACTCGGGCCAGGAAATCATCTACGACGAATCGAAACGCACCGACGAAATGTACGGCCATCTGGGCGGCCTGCTGAACATCATGCCGCTGTGGACGTCGATCACCGGCTCGCTTGCACGCGCACAGTCGAATCACATGGTGCGCGATCTCGGCACCGCTTTCGTCGTGAACCAGTATCTGACCGAGGGCGTGAAGTACGTCGAAGCGGGCATCGCGCGGCCGGCGCAGACCGAGGTAAAAACGGTCGACGGCGTGCGCGTCGTCGCGTTCACGTGGGATACGCCGACCGGCAAGCCCGCGTTCTACGCGAAGAAGGAGATTCTCGGGCTGGATCTGCGGCATCCGTGGTTCCGCACCGTCGAGTCCTACGACAACGACGGCCGCATCTTCGAGAAGATCGTCTTCGAATCGATCACGCCGAAAACGTTTGATGACGCGACGTTCGATCCGAAGAATCCGGCGTACAAGTTCTAGCGGGCGGATGCTGCCAACGGTCTTGCCCCGGCCGGAATGCTCCTCAATGCGCTTGCGAATCCGCTGGTTAATGCGGTAGCCCGTGTGCCTGGAGGTGCGCCCGTCGATTGCGATGACGTGCGCGGTCGAAGTTTGCGCTGAAGGGACGGACGCCAACGGTCCGTGTAACGGGCAAGGGGTTTGGCTGCAATGTGATCGCGACACAACCTGTGACAATACCTCCGCTTCGGATTTGCTGATGCTTCTTCGCGTCGTTGCCGACGGCGATGAATCGACGTTCGTATGATCGGGGTGCATTGCTCTGCCGACACTGAGGAGCGTCATGAATCATCCCGCAAGAATAGGTTACGCCCATGCCGATGGGGACACCTTTAAAGAGGTCGTTCTCAGGTCCGAGCCCGAGCACGTATCGCCGCAATGGTCCATTCACAAAAAGCAGTTTGATTTACCGCAGGCACCGAGGGCGCAGCCGTTGGCACGGAGGGGGTCGCCGGGCGCGCCGCTGGTGCCGGCGAAGCCGCGAAGGGGGTCACCAGGCGCGCCGCTGGTGCCAGAGAAGCCGTGGTTGAACCAGGATGCTTCGGGCGGCGAACAGCAGCCGCCGCTGGTGCCGGCACCGCCGGCTCAGCAATCTCTGCCGTATCAAAGTGAGGCATGGCATCCTTCGACGCGGCAGCAGACGGCGCTGCAAATGCGCTATCCCAACGCGGGTCAGTATGGCGGGGCGCTTGACAGGCTGCCCTCGGGGATACTGGCAGACCGTCAGGCCACGCCACCACCTCCTCCGTATGAACTTCAAGCGGGAGTGCATCCTTCGACGTGGCAGCAGCCGACACCGCAAAGGCAGACGTCCGGCCCCGACGCGTATCGGCATGACGGAGCGTTCAATGGGGCATCCCCGGAGATGCCGGCGGGCCACCAGGGCACGTCACCCCGGCCGTATCAAGCTCAGTCGATGGCCCCCCAGCCGCGGCTATCCACTGTAGAGCAGTACCCCGTGGACATCGATTTTCTCGAGCGGCAGGAACCGGAACCGGAACGGGACCTCGGGCCCGCGTTCTTGCCAAAAGGGCTCGAGGCCTTCCGTTATAACGATCCGCGCAGTGCTCCTCGGCCGCGATCGACGCTCCGAGGCGCCATGAGTTCTTTCAGGTCGAGCCTTAAGCAGATCTTCCTTCCCTTCGCGAGGAGGAATCCAGATCGTCTGAAAAAGTACGAGTGACCGCTCTCCTCCGCTTCTGGTACTTGGTTGCATCAAGAGGTTTACTCGTCTGAACACGGCTCCGATCATCATGACGGAGCGATTTTCAACAGCCCGCCAGGCATCGGGTCAGGTTTCGAACGGCGTCGCGGTCGGCCTCTGCTTTTTCATGCGTGGGTTCGCACGTTCGCTCGCCGCTTCCATCCACACCTCGACAGACCCGCATTGTCGCCCGGCCACGCGCTGCGCGACGCGGCACGCACCGCCCGCGAGCCGCGCAAGCACGAACGCATCCGATGCACGCACGACGCCGATGAACGACGCCCTCTCGCCTGCGAGCCGCGGACCGAGCGTGGTGTGCCACAGCATGCCGATATCGTCGCCAGTTTCGACGACCGGCATCCCTGCACGCGTGGCGAGACGTGCGAGTTCGCGGCTGCGTGCGAGATGCGGATCGACCAGTGCGAATGCGGTACCGCCAGACACGCCTGTCTCTTTCAAGCCTGCGCACACGCTCGCAGGCCACGCATAGTCGACAAGCCCCGCGAGCGGCACCCCCACGGCCACGACGAACGTCCGACGCTTCATCGCGCGAACCTCCCGCCGCGATACACGGCATTCATGTCGTGCCCCGCCGGTCGCGCCATGCGCGCGGCCAGATCCCCTGCTTGCCCGGCGACAGAATGCCTGTCGGGTCGAGCGCATCCTTGATCGTCTCCGACAGCCGCAACAACGAACCGTCGTTGAAATCGTACTGTGCAGCGGCTTCGTCCATGTACGCGAGATGCGTGCGGTACTGACCATAGCCCGCTGCCTGCGTGTCGCGCATCAACGCACGCAGCAGGTCGCCCGCGCGCTGCGTCTGACCGGCATCGTCACGATCGAAGATCGCCGCGAATATGTGATGCAGATGCCGCTCGCCCGCGGTGAAGCCGCCGTAGTAATCAAAGCCGTATTCGGCGGCACGCGCCTTCGTCATCGTGTACTGACGCATCGCATCGCGACCGGTCGCCGGACACACCGGCGAAAAATCGACATGCGCGCCCGCGCCGCCGCGCCAGTCGAGCATGCGAAACGCGGTCATCGCTGGAATGCCCGCGAGGTTGCGGTCGCCGCCGTCTTTCGGCAAGGCGTCGCCTTCGGCATCACCTCGATAGCGTCGCGCCGAAAACACGGCACCTGGCACGCGCGAAAATGCGCGCCGTACGCGGGCCTCGCAAACGTCGATCAGATCGTCGTCGCCGTACAGCGCGTAGTGGAGGTTCCAGCGTCCGACGTGCAGCGCAGCGAGCATTGTGTCGATAGCGGACTCGGGCATTGCACCGTCGCCGGCGTACCACTGTGTCCGCGTCGACAGACCTGCCGCGCGACGCAACCCGCCTTCGATCACCGCCTGGTTGCGGATCGTCCCGTCGAGCCGCAAGGGCCGCAGTGTGTCGACGATCGCCTCGAGATCGCGCTCGTCGCGAAACTGGATTTCGCCGAGCAGATACGCGGGCGGCGCGGGCATCAGCCACACGCCCATCTTCGTGACGATGCCGTAGTTCGACTGCATGAACATCGCGTCAAACGATGGGCCGAAGCCGCCCTTGAATAACGCCCACGCGGATGGAGCAGAGGCAGCATCGGTGCCGAGCGCGCCCATCCCGGTCCGCACGACGCTGCCGTCGGCGAGCACGACTTCCATCCCGCATTGATGCGCGGCGTGGTCGCCGTACGGCGTGTAGCCGAAGCCGCGCTCAAGCGTGTTGCCGATCACGCTGCCCCAGCCGGCCGCCGGCGGATCGACCCACAGCCGATAGCCCTGCTTGCGCAGATGCAGGTATAGATCGAAATAGCTGACGCCCGGTTCGACGATCGCGAACGCGAGCGTCTCGTCGACTTCGACGATGCGATTCATCCTCTGCAGATCGAGCACGACCGAACCGGCGAGCCGCGGCGCGGCACCGCCGTACGCGAGATTGCGGCCCGTCGATACGGTCCACAACGGAATGCGCTGTTCGCGCGCGATGCGCAGGACCGCGCGGATTTCGTCGACCGAGGTCGGCAATAGCGCGGCCGAGGCTGCCGACGAACCCGCCGACCTCGCGCCCGGCGCGAATGGATCACGGTAAGCCTGCAACGCTGCGTCGGAAACCAGTACGTTCGATGCGCCGATGTCGGACGTCCATTGCGCGAGCGCGCGATCGAAAGTCGCAGCGGAAACGCCGGGCGGCAGTACGCGGTTCACCGCGCGCGCTCCGATCGCAGCACCGGGGGTGACTCGACCGCACGCAAGGCGCACAGCCTTGTGCCGGACCCGGCGGCTATTGCCACGACTCGGGACGGCCGCCGAGCGCGTTGCAGACGTCGATCGCCATCGAACGCAGCTTGCCTTCCGGGACCGTTCCGGACAGCGCATAGCCCATCCGGTCGCTAACCCAGTAGAACGTGCGGCGATTGCCGTCGCGAAACAGACGGAACGCGGTCTCGTCCTTCGGAATGCTGGCCACGTACAGCGTCAGGCGCGCGCCCGCCTCGTTCTCGTACATGAACTGCGCGGCCGGCCCCACCTCGCCCGGCAGCAGCCGCCCACCGACGAGCGAATAGCCGTACTCCTGCAGCGACGGCACCGACAGCGGCCGGTTCAGCCGCTTCGACAGCCAGCTGATCAAATGCTCTTCCTGGCTCGCAGCGACTTCGACCGGATGGCGCTGCTCCGGCGAATAGACCGCGAACGCGATATCCGCGCGACGCGCGAGCGCCATCGTCTCGCCACTCGGACCGCCGACAAGGCGCGGCACCACCGTGCCGCATGCGAGGCCGAGACCCGCGCCGACCGCCACCCAGCACGCGGCGAGCGCGACGCGCCGCCAGCGCGATACGCGCGGACGCAACACGACGAACGGCCGCGCGTGCTCCGCCGGCTCGCCGCACAGCGCCTGCAACGCAGCCTTCTGTGCGCGCCATGATGCGACCTGCGCGGCGGCCTGCGGGTCGGTCGCCACGCGCTCGCGGAGCGCCGCGCGGTCCGTTTCCGGCAACTCGCCGTCGACGAATGCCGACAGCGCGCGCAGCGCGGCATCGGCTGCGGGATCGGAATCGTGATCGTGGTTGTCGTGGGTCATCGCGAAGTTCTCACTACTTTTAGCGCGGGCGATTTGCCGATCGGGCCTTCGTTGCCATCCGCGAGCAGGCCGCGCATGTGCTCGCGCGCGCGGGAGAGCCGCGACATCACCGTGCCGACCGGCACGCCAAGCGCACTCGACGCTTCCTGATACGTCAGTTCCTCCACACAGACGAGCAGCAGCACTTCGCGCTGCTCGACCGGCAAACAATATAACGCGCGCTGCACGTCGCGCAGAACCAGACCGTCGACCTCGCCACGCGGCGCCTCGAGCGTACGCCATGGCGCGGTTTCGTCGTCGACGGCAATTTCGCGGCGCACGCGCAACTGGTCGATATACAGATGACGCAGGATCGTCAGCAACCACGCGCGCAGATTGCTGCCCGGCCGGAACCCCGTCCAGCGCGACAGCGCACGCTCCGCGGTGTCCTGCACCAGATCGTCCGCCCACGCGGGATCGCCCGTCAGCGCGCGCGCATAGCGGCGCAGCTGCGGGAGCCACCCGATCACTTCCGCTTCGAAGCTCACCCGGCCGGCGCGCCGGCGCGCACGCGTCCGGCCGCGCCGATTACGCAGGGCCTGCGCGGCATGTTTCGCCGCATGCTCCGCATGTTTAGTACCCGCCGGCGCTGCCGCTCGAGCTGCTGCCACCGCCCGACGACATGTCGCCGCAGGCGCTGGTTGCAAGCGTCGACAATGCGAGCGCAAGGATCGTCAGTACGGTGGAAAGAAGGCGTTTCGTCTGCATGGTTCGTCTCCTGACAAAGGTGTCGCCGCGCTGCGACGGCGCGCGCGGCGCATGGGAATTCGGGATGACACGGCTGCGCGGACGGCCGCGCCGCACTGCCATGCTGAATGAACGGCCGCGCCAGCCCTTTTATTCCTTCTGATTCCCTCTTATTCCGACACCATGCGCTTTTTTGTCGACAGCGGCGAGTGGCGCCGGATTCATCCGCGGCGCGCCCGAATTCGCCTGAATTCAGCAGATTCGTAACTCAACGTTACATCGGGAAATTTTGAGATGCTTCTGCGTCGACAAGCCGTTATAGTGGTCGAAAGTTCGCCAGCAGACGCGCGCCTTGTCGACAAGGGGTAGAATCGCGGCGAACCCATGTCTCTCCAACCAGAATCGCCCATGCCTTCCGCAGAATCGCATCCGCAAAACGACTTCATGAACGCAGCGCGCAAAGAACGAAAGCGCGTCGAAATTTACCTCGTCAACGGGATCCGTCTGACCGGGTGCATTGAGTCGTTCGACCAGTACCTGGTGATGCTGCGCACGCCCGTCGGGCTGCAGGGCATCTACAAACGCGCCATCTCGACGATCCAGCTGGACACCGGCACCCGGCCGGGCCCGCGCACCGGGCGTCCTTCGCACGGCGAGCACACGACCCGCGGACCGCACGGTTCGCGTGAGCCGCGTGAACCGCGCGGGGACTTCAGGGACTCGCGTGGCGAGCCGAGAGAACCCCGTGAGCCGCGCGAATCATACGGCTCCCACTCGCCCACCGAACGCTCCGGCTCCGATGCGCCGGTTGTCGTCACGCGACGTCGGCGCCTGTTCGGTACGGGCGGCGGCGACAACAACAACGGCGGTGGCGGGAACGGCGGCAGCCAGGAATGACCTTCCGGGCCCGGAAAGCCTCGCGGCTTCCGGGCTAGCCCACCAGTTCGCCCAGCCGTTGCAGGATCCGTTCGATCCGCACACCTTGCTGCTGCGTCAGTTCGAACCCGCATTTCACCGCCAGCACCCGCTGACGCCAGTAACCAGCGTTCAGCGCGCGGATCATCGGTTGGCGCGTCGCCCACTCCAGGTGTTCCAGTTCCGTCTCCACCATGTGCAACGCATGCATGCGGCGCGTCTGTCCCGGCTTGTTCGTCTCCATGACCGTGAGATCCCGTTTGTGTGCCGCGCCGGCTGCCGGCTGATGCCGCCGTCGCCACGACACTCGAAAGACGAGAAACCCAGAACGCATTTTTAGGATATCCGTGGCGTCCTGTGGCAGGGTGTGGTGGCGCGGCGTGCTGGCGTAGACACCAGTCTGCAGGCGCTCCCTACATAGGCGGACCTGATGGACACCGGTCACGGCCCTGCCTGCGTTGCGCTATGCTGGACGCTGACACTTCCTGACGGAGAGCGACATGTCCACAGCCCAGCCCAGTGCGCCGAAGAAGCCGGCCGAATTGGCGGAAGACCGGCTCGACGAAGCGCTGGAAGAAACCTTTCCGGCGAGCGACCCGATCGCGGTCAGTCCCAGCGAGCCGGCCGCACCAACTCCCTCGCCCGAGCCGCGCAAGCCTGCGTAGCAGGACGGGCGCTACGGTTCGGCATCGACCTCGGCACGCAAAAAAGAAAACCCCGCACGGGCATCCCGTGCGGGGTTTCGTTCTTCCTATGTCCGCCGACGCAATGAGCGACGGCGATCGAATCAGTTCGGCGGCAATCCGTTTTCCAGCTGACGCTGCAGCTCGCGCACCTGACGCTGCGCGGCGCGCAGCTGTTCCTGCGCGGCGGCCCGTTGCTGCGACAGCGCGACGGTCTGCGCCTGATTCTGCTTCTGCTGGTCCGCGACGATCGACTGCTGCTGACGCGCGACGTTCAGGTCGGCCTGCAGCCGGTTCGCGCGATCCTGCGACAGCGCGACCATCCGTTCGGTGAATGCCTTCTGCGCTTCGAGCCGCGTGCGCCGGATCTCGATGTCGGACAGCTGCAGCGTCTGACGGACGAAGTCCTTGTAGATCAATTCGGCGCGCGTCTCGTCCGAGGTCTTGATGACCCGCCAGAAATTCTTCTGCTGGAAGAGCGCAACGTAGTAGGTCATCTCCTTGCCGTAGAACAGCAAGCTCGCGCCATAACTGCCGTTGTACGTCGTGCGGAGTTCGCTCAGATCCGCACCGCGGATCATCTGCTGCAACTCGGCGACATTGCCGGCGGCGGACTGCTGGGCTTCGGCGGGCGTTAGCGCGGCAGACGACGACTGCGCGGGCGCCGTCGACGGCAACGCCGTCGTGACGGACGGCTGTGAGACAACTGCACTGGCGGCGCTTGCTGCACTATCGGGAAGGGCCTGGGCCTGTGCACCCTGCACGCCAGTCAGCGCCACGAACGCTGCCAGCGCGAAATGTCGAATTGTCGACTTATGGTCCATGTGTGTCCTGCTTGAACAGTTTTTGTTTTATTACAACCTAGAGCCGGCCCATTATTACTCACTTTCGCGCGTTTCGGGCTCTTCATCAAAAATTTGGTATTTGCGCATTTTTTCCCACAGCACTTTGCGGCTGATGCCTAGATACTGCGCCGTATCCTGACGACGCCAGCCATTCGCGTCGAGTGCGGCCAGCACGCGGTTGCGCTCCGCCATGTCCCATTTGCTGCGATCGACCAGCACTTCCGCCGCACTCTCTGCCGGCACCGGTTGGGTGCTGCGCGCAAGCGCGAGCAGCCGCTGCAACCGCGCCGCATCCCATGCGCCGATCTGCCGGACCGTCACGCCAATACGCTCCGCGAGATTGCGCAGCTCGCGCACGTTGCCGGGGAAATACGTATCGGCGACCGCGTCTGCGAGCCAGTACGGAATATCGGGAAGCTGCGCGAGCCGGTCCACGCCTACGATCGACGCAATGAACGCCTTGAAGATCGCGATCTTGTCGACAGCACCACGCTCTTCCAGCGACGGAATTTTCAGTTCGATCACGGCGAGCCGGTAGTACAGATCGGCGCGGAACGTGCCGTCCTTGACGAGCTGCGGCAGATGCCGGTTGGTCGCCGCGACGAGCCGGAAGTCGAGCTTGATGGGCACCGCCGAACCGATGCGCGTCACCGCACTGTCCTCGAGCACGCGCAGCAGCTTGACCTGCTGGTACAGCGGCAGATCGCCGATTTCGTCGAGGAACAGTGTGCCGCCGTCCGCCTGTTCGAAGTAGCCCTTGTGTGCGACCACCGCACCCGTGAACGAGCCCTTCGAGTGGCCGAAGAACAGCGACTCGAACAGACCGTCGGGAATCGCGCCGCAGTTCACCGCGACGAACGGGCCTTGCCCGTAGCGCGAATGCTTTTCGTGCAGCAGTTGTGCGATGCGTTCCTTGCCGACACCGGTCTCGCCGTGCACGAGCACGCTCGTATCGCAGTCGGCGAACGTATCGACTTCGTGCAGCAGCGCCTGCATGCATTCCGAGTTCGCGACGAGCGCGCTCGACTCGAGCGTCTGCGCGCTGTGCGCGCGCAGTTGCAGCACGAGCTTCGAGATCATTCCGCGCAGTTCGGCGCAGGTGAAATCGAGCGGCAGGACGTGCGAATACTCGGCAGGGTACATCGCGGGATCGTGATCGCGCGGCGCGGCGCCGACCCACACGACCGGCATGCCATGCGCCGCCTGCCAGTCGCGCAGGATCAGCGCGCCGCTGTCGATCACCGACACGCTGATGATCGCGAGCGACGGACGCACCGCGGTCCGCTCGGGCGAGATCGCGATGTCGTCGGCGCGGATCACCTCGACGTCGAAGCTCGCCATGCAGCGCGCGACCCGATCGACGATGTCGGCCTTGCCCTCCCAGACGTAGAGGTCGAGTTCTTCGATTTTGGTGGAGGTTCTCATCGAGTGATTGCTAGTTGACCAGTTGTGACTGCCCGCAGGCAAGCCCGAGATCGTGGACGGTGCTCACGCCGATCTGCACGCCGAGGAGTTGCAGCAGCGGGACGAGGATCGCGTCGAGGGAATTCAGAATGGGGTTAAGCAGTGCGGCTACTCCCGTTAGCAGAAATTGCAGCGTGGCGTTGATCACGGCCCCGACATTGACACCACCCACCGTCAGATAGAGCGAGGGAAGCAGATTGGTGACGACTTGCGACAAAACGCTGCCCACTACGGAACCAACCGCATTCGAGTTCGCCGACTGATAGTCATCCGAATCGCCCGATATGCCATTGAACGTCATCGAAGTCGGGTCAGGTGGCTGCACATAGAGCTGAACGCCCTTCCCCGCACTACCTGCATAAATATCGATCAACGAAAATCCGAACACCGTTGCGCTCGTAATGTGAGCAGGCTGATTACAGGTAGCGGGTACCGTCACGTTAGCCAGATTATTCGCCGCATCATCACCGATACATATCGCCGCGATCCCCGGCTGCGCAGTGATGACGCTCTGACTGGTGGCCTTCGACGCTGAACATTGCGTGCTGCTCAGATAAGCGGTGCTCTGAGCCGCTTCGATATATATCGGGAGATGTATCGCGTTCACCGAGGCTATGCCGAGATTGAGACTCAGCAGATTGACCTGGAGATACAACCGCACCTTTGCCGAATGCGCGCTGGTGCGCCACGTGCCGTCCGCATTCTGGCCTGCCTCGCCCACGGCGATCACCGGCGGCTCGATGATCTTCGCCTGGGCCGAGATGTTCGCAATGGGACCGAGATTCAGCGCTGCCCCGAGGTCGATCGCATTTTGTCCGTTGGCCACTTCCGCTGCCACCATCAATGCGTCCAGCACATTCACGGTTGCCGTCGTGGCCGCCTGAGGATCGCCGAGTCCCACCGACAGCATCGAACCGATGCTTATCTTTGTTCCAGCCGGAATGGCTGCCACGATCGTTCCGAGCGCGCTCGACACCGACGCGCTCAAGGTGTTGCCCTGATTCGCTGCGACCTGCAACGCCGCAGCCAATTGACCGACCGTCACCTGCGTTGTAAGCAGTTGCGAGATCGTACCCGCGCCGAGCGCCACCGCCAGATCCCCCAATTTGACCTGGGCCGTGGCGAGCCCCTGATATGAAAGCACACTGAGATTCAGACTGGTGTGCAGCAGCCCGTTCAGCAAACCGTTGAGTGCACCGCCGGACAACGCAGCCACCGTGGTCGTCAGCGAAAACGACCGGATGTTTGTCGCCTGCGCCGTCGCCACCGCGCTCATCGGGAGCGGCGGACCAACGAGGAAGAAATACGGCACCGTACGGTTGACCGTCACCCGGGCGGCATTGAGCGGCGTCGTGGTCGTCGAGAAGTACGGACTCACCGAGTTGGCACTCGGGTCCCACCGTCCGCACACCACCTGCACCGTGCCGGTCGACGGCAACCCGTTGGCTGTCGCGCTCCCCTTCGCGGACGCGGTTGCGGCACCGCAGCCACCCGCGCTGCCGATCGTCTGAGCAGCGGCGGTAGCGGCAAGATCCGCTGCGCGTTGCAGATCGCGGCGCACGAAATAGAAGTGGCCGACGTCGAGCACGCCGAGCGCCGCGATTGCTATGCTGAACCAGATCGCGGCCAGCACCGCGATCGCTCCCTGCTGCCGGCGACGCGCGTGGCACGCATGCAGGGATCGACGGACGGGTGGTCGGAAGATAGACATGTCAGTTCGACGGCGACAGACCGCTTCCGCTAGTGCCACTGCCACCACTGCCCTGGTTGACCGCCGAGCCGTACAGATCCGGAATCTTCGACTTGAACGACTCCATGTAGCGGTGATACGCGAGACCCGCTTCTTCGCCGAGCATTGGCTGTGCAGGTGCGGCCGACACATTCGTCCGCTGCATTTCGAGCCACCCGTTCGTCGCGTGGCCGATTTCGCTGGCGCGCACCGTTCTGCCGGTCCGCGTGCTGGTCTGTGCGTGAGCCGGCATGGCTGCGATTGCACATGCCATCGCGACCCACGCGGCGATCGCGACTCCCTTTGTTCTGTAGTCCATCTCACTCCCCCATTACTTCATCGACATCATCGATCCGTCATTGCGTGAACCATTGCAGCAGACGCGGCGCTGTCTCCGTCGCACGCGGCACGCTCGCGACCGGTCCAGTTGTACGCACGCCCTGCGGCAGCGGCACATCGAGCGACCGCGCGCGTTTTGCCGCCGCCACCTTCACCGCATCGGCGCGGACCGCCGCACGGATCTCCGGTGTCATCTTCTGTTGTGTCATCAGTGCCTGCGCCTGGTCGGCACGCCCGTCGGCGAACAGATACAGCACGACGTTGCTGATGATCCTGCGATTGTTCTGATCGAGCTGCGCCGCTTTCATCAACGGCACGCGCGCGCTGTCGACGTCGCCCGCGCGCAGTTCCGCGTAACCGAGATCGGACAGCGTCGCGGCATCGGTCGGCACCAGCCCCGCCGCGATCTGCAGTTCCTGCACGGCCTGCCGGAAGTCCCCCGACTCGCCCGCGATCAGCCCGAGCCCACGATGCCCGCGCGCGGCAAGCGGCGTCTGCAGCAGTTGCCGGTAGTTCGCGGCGCTCGCGGCCGACTGATCGGTCATACGCAGCGCGTCGGCGCGCAGCACGATCGTGTCGGGTGAAACACCGTACTGCTTTTCGTACGCGTCGATATGCGCGAGCGACGCGAAGTACAGCCCCTGCGCCTGCATCTGGTCAATCAGGCCGAGGTACATGCCGGGCGTATCCGGCGGAGGCGGCTTGTCGGCCTGCTGCATCATCGCCTGGCGTTCGGCCTGCGGCCCGACGCCATAGCCCGACTGAATCGCCGCGCACGCGCCGAGCAGCGCGAGCGCGCACATGGCGGCAGTGCGGCCCGCGAGCCGCGCGACACGATCCGGAGCGAGGTCGAGGGTCATGTTCGTTTCCTTACTTGTGCATCGAATTCAGCGAATGCGTCACAGACAGCACGCCGGGTCCCGCTGTGACGATCATCAGCGCCGGCAGCAACGTCAGGATCATCACGCCGGTCATCTTCACGGTGAGGCGACCGATGCGCTCACGCAGCATCGAGCGGCGCGCCTCGCGTAGCCGGTCGCCGAACTGCTTCAGCGGCTCCTGTACCGCGCCGCCATGCCGGTCGACCTGGATCAGCAGCCGGACAATCGCGCGCAGGTCCTCGTTGTCGTAGCTCGACGCAAGCCGGCTCAGCGACTGTTCTCGCGTGCGGCCGGTCGCCAACTGCCGCTGTGCGATCTCCAGCTCGCCCGACAGGATCGGCAGCACGCCGCGAAAATCGTTGACGATCACCTGCAGGCTCTGGTCGATCGACAGGCCTACGCCCTGCAACAGGCGCAGCAGATCGACCAGCATCGGCAACTCGTCGACGACCGCGCGGCGGCGCCCGCCCGCGCGCTGCCGGATGTATAGCTTCGGCAGCATGAAGCCAATCACCAGCGCGACGATTAGATACAGCACGTAGCGCGCACCTTGGACGTACGCATGCGCGAACAGTCCGATCAGCGCGGGCAGCACAATCCCGCACGCGATCCGTGCCATCAGGAACAGCCCGCGCATGCGCGTGTCGACGAAGCCGCATTGCTCGAGCAGACGCCGGTCTTCGTCCGCGACGATCTGACGCCCGAACGGCGTGTCGAGCCAGCGCATGCCTGCCTGCCCGAGGCGTTCGAGCGCGGCAGCAAGACGCCGTCCGCCTGCGGCGTCTGGCGCGGCCTGGTCTGTCCGCGCCGCAGCTCCCACTGCGCCGGTTTGCGCACCTGCCGCCGCGGCCGCTTGCACGACGCGCCGGTCGAGCGCATGTGCGAGCGTGCGGTCGCTGCGCCGTTCCGCCGACAGCCGCACGATCAATAATGTGCCGAAGATCAGCAGCGCGAGCGCGAGCAGCACGAGTGCAATAGCAGCGAGGTGACGAGGTTCGATCGTCATTTGCGCAACCTCGCGAGCCGGTACAACAGCCAAGCTCCGAATGCCTGAAGGCCGAAAGCCAGATAGACCAGTTCACGGCCCACCGGGTCGTACCACATCGCGCCGAAGTACGCGGGGTTCGTCAGAATCAGGAAGCCACCGATCCCGATAGGCAGTATCGACAGCACGAACGACGACAGCTTGGTCTCGGCCGTCATCGCGACCAGTTCTCGCTCGGCCTGCTCGAGGTCGCGCATGAACGACGCCATCCGCTCGAGCATCACGTCCGCCCGTCCGCCGTATTTCACCGACAGGCGCAGTACCGCGCCGACCAGCTCGAGTTCGCGCGCCCGATAGATCTGCGCGACGTGGAACAGCGCGCGGTCGATCTCGACGCCCGTGCGCAGCATCCGCGACACGTGGTCGAGACATTCGCGCAGCGGCGCTTCGGTGGTTTGCAACGAGGCCTGGAACGCCGCGGGCACGCTATTGCCAAGCACGATCAACCGCACGATGCCGTCGAGAAATAACGGCAACTGACGCACGATCTTCTGGCGCCGCTTCGTCGTACGCCAGGAGATCACGAAATAGAGAACGAAGCCGCACACGCCGAGCATCATGCACGCCGCGAGCACGCCGCCCGTCTGTCCGGCCCACACGCACAACGCCAGCGTGACGAGTAGTGCCAGCAGCGCCGGTATGCGCGCGTTCGAAATGCCCGCGCGGCTCATCGTGGTGTCGAACGCGAACATCGCGCGCGCGACGAAGTGGCGCCACTTTGCTTGCCACGGTGAATCCGCGGCAAGTGCCTGCGGCGGCACAAGCGTTGCAGCGCCGGTATTCGCGGTGCGAGCGGCGGTCGATGCAGCGGCTGCGGGCCGTGCGAACCCAGGCGCCGTCTGCTGCGCGGTTGCCATCCGGCTGTCGATGAAACGCTGGGTAGTCACCTGCCCTTTGCGTTGCTCGCCGCGCCGCAGAACCAGCAGCGCACCCGCCGCGCACAACAGCGCGAGCGCGGCAAACAGCAACGCGGCAGCGCTAGACATTGAAGCCTCCGCCGAAACCACCGCCAAAGCCGCCCGATCCCGACCCCTGCCCGCCACCGAGCACCTGACGGAAGCGCGCGAGCTTCGGCGAATGCGGATGGATGCCGAGCGATTCCCACTGGTCGAGTTCTTCGCCTTCCGGCGTCGTCACCGGCTCGTAGCGATACAGCTCCTGCGTCGCGATGATGTTGTCCGAGAGGCCCGTCACTTCGGTGATCGACAGGATGCGGCGCCGGCCGTTCGACAGCCTACCGATCTGCACGATGAAGTCGATCGCGTTCGCGATCTGCCGGCGCAGACTCGACTCGGTGCCCTGGAAGCCCGCGAAGCCCGCCAGCATCTCGAGCCGGTACAGACATTCGCGCGGCGAACTCGCGTGCACCGTGCCCATCGATCCGTCGTGGCCCGTGTTCATCGCCTGCAGCATTTCGAGCACTTCGCCACCGCGCACTTCGCCGACGATGATCCGGTCAGGCCGCATCCGCAGCGTATTGCGCAACAGGTCGCGGATCGTCACGACGCCGGTGCCGTCGAAGCCACCTGGGCGGCTCTCGAGCCGCACCACGTGCGGATGATTCAGCGACAGCTCGGCGGTGTCCTCGATCGTCACGACACGCTCGACTTCGGGGATGTGAAACGCGAGTGCATTGAGCAGCGACGTCTTGCCCGAACTCGTGCCGCCCGACACCAGCACGTTGCAGCGCGCCTGCACGGCGGCTTCGAGCAACGCGCCGATCTCGGGGTTGTAAGTGCCGTTGCCGAGCAGATCGTCAGGCCGCAGCGGATCTTTGCGGAATTTGCGGATCGATACGATCGGGCCTTCAATCGACAGCGGCTCGATCACGACATTAACGCGCCCGCCGTCCGGCAGACGCGCGTCGACCATCGGGTTCGATTCGTCGAGCCGCCGGCCGATCGGCGCGAGAATGCGGCGCACGATCCGCAGTAGATGCGCGTTGTCGGCGAAGCGCACTGGAATCTTCGCGAGGATGCCGTGGCGCGACACGTACACGTCGTTATAGCCGTTGATGAGAATGTCTTCGACCGCCGGATCGTTCAGCAGGTCCTCGATCGGACCGAAGCCCGCGAGTTCCTTCGTCAGCGCCTCGGCGATCAGCCGCACCTCGCTCTCGTTGATCGGAATCCGGCGCAGCCGCACGAAGCTGTCCATTTCCATATCGACGAACTGGTTGATCGCATTACGCGACCAGCGGCCGAACTCCGCGCCGAGTTCCTCGATACGCGTGAGCAGATGTTCGTGCGCCGCGTTCTTGATGTCCTGGAACTGCTGGCTATGCGCGAACGCAGGCGCGTCGTCGGCAAATTCGATATCTTTTGCCATCGTCTATGACCGCTTGTGTGAGGTTGGAATGAAACGCCTGAGCGCGTCGAGCGCGGACCGGCGACGCGAGGACGCCGCGGCCTGCGCCGTGCCGCCCAGCCGTTCGACGAGCGGATCGAGCGCGCGAATGTACGGATCGCGCGCGGCCGCGTCGGCCAGCAATTGCCCCTGGTTCGCCGCCTGCCCGAGTGCGACGCGCCGCTCGGGCAGCATCGCGAGCAGCGGCACATCGAGCCGCTGCACGATCTGCGCGGCCGTCAGGCTGAATTCCGGTTCGTACTTGTTGACGATGAGCCGGACGTTGTCCATCTCGACCGATTCTTCGCGCAACCCGTCGAGCACCGCCGCCGCCGACACGATCGATGCGACGCCCTGATCGCAGACGAGCCACGTTTCGTCGGCGGCCTTCACGACCTGCGCGATGAACTCGCTGTTGGTGAAGCCGCCGAGGTCGATGATCTGCTGGTCGAAGAACGCGCGTAGCCGGTTCAGCAGGCTCACCGACGCGGAGTACGACACCTCGCGCATGTCCGCGAGATTCGGCGGCAGCGTGGTCAGCGCGAGACCGCTCGTGTGCCGCGACAGCGCGGTGTGCACGAAGGTCTGATCGAAGCGGCGCAGGTTGCGCACGGCTTCGACGAAGCTGAACTCGCTGCGGGTATTCAGCAGCAACGTGCCGTCACCTTGTGGCAACCCGAGGTCGAGCAGCGCGGCCTGCCGGCCTTGCGGCGCGTCGCGCCGCTGCAACAGCACCGCGAGATTCGCGGCGAGCGTGCTTACGCCCATGCCGACGCGCGCACCGAGCAGCACGACGACGCGGCCGTGGCGGCTAACCGGCTCGACGAGATTGTTGATCGCCTGACGCGTGATGCGCAGCGCGTCCTCCGCCGGCGCGGACAGATCGATGAAATCGAGCACGCCGGCACGCAGCGCGGCAAGCGCGCTCTCCGGTTCCGTCAGCGCACCGACGGCGACGATTTGCAAACCCGGATACGCGGTGCGTGCCGCGCTCGCGGCGACGCTCGCCGCGGCCGCACGGCCGCCCGAAAAATCGATGAACACCAGCGACGGATTCAGTGCGGCGATCCGCTGCGTGAGCTGCGCGGGATCGAGCGTCGCCGCCTCGACGGCGCCGACCGCGACAAGGGTTCCCGCGAGCCAACGCACGTGCTCGTCCGCGAGCGAGGCGAACACGAAATAGTCGGTGATCGCGCGGTCAGTCAACGAATACGTTCTCGCGTTCATGTTGAACTTCCTCCGACGGCAAGGGTTGCGTCGCCGTCACATCGCCGAACGGGCTGCACGCCGATATGGCAGCACAGCTCGTGCGATCCTGGTCCTGCTTCTCTTTCTGCTTCATTTCGAAAATCCCGGTGCGGCATCGCGCGAGAACACGCCGCCGATGAACGATCTCCACACGGGTCCGTCGCGCTGTTCGCTCTGTTCGCCGGGCGTCGTCGGCAGCGCGGCGCCCTTGGCGATCGGCGACACCAGATGCGGCGTCACGATAATTACGAGTTCCTTGTCGTTCTGCGAATAGCTCAGCTGCTTGAAGAATGCGCCGATGATCGGCAGGTCGCCGAGCAGCGGCACCTTGTTGACGCTCGAGATCGTCTCGCGATCGATCAAACCGCCAATCATGAAACTCTCGCCGTCGCCGAGTTCGACCGTGGTGTCGGCGCGGCGTGTCGTCAGTGCCGGTACTGTCACCCCGTTGATCGTCAGCGCGTTCGTGAAGTCGAGCTGGCTCGCTTCGGGTGCGACCTTCAGCGCGATGCGCTGCGGGCTCAGTACGGTCGGCGTCAACGTCAGGCCGATGCCATACGGTTTGAACTGAATCGACGTCGTGCCAAGCCCCTGCGGCACCGGTATCGGAATCTCACCACCCGCGAGGAAGCTCGCGCTCTGCCCGGACAGCGCGACGAGCGTCGGCTCCGCGAGAACCCGCGCAAGGTTGGTCCCTTCCATCAGGCTCAGGTCCGCCGCGATCGAGCCTGAATTGAACACGAGGTTGAATGCAGACGAGAGTGGCGACACAGACGTAATCGCCGAGGTCCCCGGTCCCGTCAGCGTTGACGTCGTAATCGACGACGGCGGCAATGTCCCCGACTGCGCCGTGCCGAACGTCGCCGAAGTCAGCGACGCCGGTCCAAACGAGCCGAACGTGAATCCACCGGCCTTCTTCAGGATGTTAAGGCCGGCCTGCTTCAACACCTGGCGACTGAATTCGACGACCCGCACGTCGACCTGCACGACTGAGCGCGTGGCGATCGTTGAAGTGTCGTAGACCGTGTCGCCTCCGCCACTCGCGCTGCCCCCACCAACGAGACTGCCGAGAGCGCCGAGACCACCGCCACCGGCCTTACCGCCACTCGAACCCGCATCGCCGCCCGACTTCGCACGCTGCGCCGCCTCGATCTTCGCGACAGCGACCGCGCGCTGATGCTGTTCCATCGACGATGCGGAGCCGGAAATCAACGCGGAGTCGCCGATCACCTTGACGTTCGGCGCATCCGGGCCGAGCAGCGCGCGCGAGCCGGCGGTCGTCACGTTCACGGTGTACGACAGCGGCGTGTCGGTGCCGCGCTCCCACAGCATCAGGTTCGTCGTGCCTGGAGACTTGCCGGTCACCAGCACGCCGTGCGTTTTGTCGCCGTTCAAGATCCGCACGTCGGCCACCGTCGGATCGCCGATCGCCACGCGACGCAACGTGAGACCTTTCGCGATCACCTGCTGCGAACCGACGACGATGTCGAGCGCCTGCGGCATGCCCGCGGCCTCGGCCGTCGCGCAGACGACGAGCGATGCTGCCCACACTGCCACCAGCGCGACGTACGCGGAAATCCGTTTTCTCATGTTCTTATCATGGCGTTCGACCGCCACTCCCTGAAGCTGCTATTGAGCGACCGTCTCGGAACGCCCACCCCGTATCACTTCGATCCCTCCTCCCGAACGCGCGGCCCGCGCGACCGGTGCGCCGACGTGCGTCGGCGCGGTGGGCACACGCACGTTGCCCGGTCCGCCCGAGAGCGCGTCCAGCGCGATGCCCGCAGCCGCGCGAGTCGAGTCGTTCGCTGCGTTGCTTGCCGCAGCACCCGCCTTGCCGCCCGGTACGTGTGCCGCGGTCTTCACCACTTCCGGCAGCGGCGGGAACGCGTTCGCGTCGATCACGTCGTCATCGCGCGGATTACGCAGCGCCAGCACGAGGCGCCCGGACGCTTCGGCTAGCGTCAGGCGGTCGATGTCCTCGACCGGCACCGCGAGCACTGCGGTACGCACGAGGCCGTTCGGATCGCCTGCGCTATCGTTGCCGGCAGTCGCGTTGCCGAATGCGAGCACGCGCACCTTCGAGATCAGCAGGCGTGCCTGGGTCTGCCCGATCTCGCCGGTGCCCGCCATCGCGTTATCGCGCTTCAACGTGAAGAACACATCGACGACATTCCCGGGCCGCAGCCGGTTGCCGACCGCGTTACCGTCGTCGACTCGCACGGCGAGCGCACGTTCGCCAGGCTGAATCTGCTCAGCCATCCCCGACGATAGTTGCACTTCGAGCACCGGTGAATCGGCACCAATGTCACCGGAAGGAATCCGCCCGACGAGCAGCGTCGGGTCCGTGAATGAGCCACCAGGATTGATCGGCAGCGATTGCACGCGCAAGTCTTCCGCGGTGATCGGTTTGCCCGCGGTCAGCGGATGCGCAGCGACCACGACAGGGAAGCTTGCCTGCGCGACAGTTCCAGCGGGCGCGGGTGCTGGCTTGCGCGACAGCATCCACGCGAAGATGCCGAGCAGCAACGCGAGCAGGATCAACACGCCTGCGAGGATCCGGGTCAATTTCGGCATGATGGCCCGCACGATGAAAAGGCTCGCGCCGACCGGCCGGCTGGCCGACGCGAACGAAGCAATAGCGGACAGTGGAAGGCGCGCGCGTCGGTCACAGTAGGGTCACAGGGTTGAGTTGAACGGTCGCGGTGCTGGTCAGTGTGGCTGGAAGCACCAGCCCGAAAAACGGTAAGGTCGGCACGAGCGGATTGGCCGCGTAGTTGTAGGTCAGCTTGACCGCGATGCATTGCATCGTCGCGTCGAACGAACAAGTGGTTGGCGTCGGCGTGCAGGTCGCAGTGCTGATCAGCCCCGTGATCATATTGGTCGCGGTCGTGCATGCCGCCGCCGCACGCAGACCGACCGCTGCGGCTACAGTGGTTGCCTTCTGGTAGTTCAGCGCGGCACGCGCGCCCTCCTCGCTCGCAAGCGTCAGGTTTTGCTGTGCGACGAAAATCACGCTGTACGTGATGATCGCGTACATCACCGTAAAGAACACTGGAAACACGATCGCGAACTCGACGGCCGTCGCGCCGTGCTGCCTGCGCCGCGATACGTGACGAGAGTGGCGCATCGGGATGCGGGCGGAGTCGTTCATCACAGACCTCCTCCGGTCGCATGGGTCACGAGCAGCATGATCGCCGGTACCGACAGACATGCTGCGTATGGCGTTGAGCGACGGCCCGCCACTTCGAACGTGCGTGCGCCCTGCTGCACCAGCGACGACACGCGCGTACGCGTCATCACGAGCAATACGATCGCATGCACTGCCGCGATCAGACTCGCGACGACCCACAGTGTGAGCAATGCGTGAACGCCGCACCACGCGCCGAGTACCGCGAAGACCTTGACGTCCGCGGCGCCCATCATGCCGAGCATATAGAACGGCAGCAGCGCGACGAAACCGACGACCGTACCGGTTATGGCCTGCATCGGCGTGAGGCCGAATGGACCATGAAATAGGAGTACGCCCGCGAGCGCGGCAACGAGGCCGGCAACGACAAGCGTGTTCGATACGCGCCGGTTGCGACAGTCGCTAACCGCGACCGCCACTATCCACGCGACGAACAAAAAATTGCTGATTGGCGCGTTCATGTCGAACTCGACGGGCAGGACAAAGCGTGCGAAGCGCCGTGGCGACTCGCACATTCCAGTAGTACCGGTTGTCTAAAACCCGGAGCACCGATGGATATCGTGCTCCGGGCCGTTCTGCCCAGTCAGCTGTGGCTAGATCGCTGCAGCAACAGTGGTGAACACGCCGATGAGTGCGGTCTGCACAGCCTGGACCGACAGCACGATAGCGGCGGCAATCAACCCCGCGATAAGGCCGTACTCGATGGCCGTAACCCCGTTGTTGTCTCTCAGGAACGTAGTGATGAACTTTTTCATTTTAGCCCTCGGAACTTCATATATTCATTGTGGTTTGCTGACTGCTTCCAGCGCCAGTGATAGCTCGGTGGTTCTCTCATCCACCGACCCGGTCCTCGCCTGACACGCCGTAGTTAGCGCAGTCTGCCGCTGCTATGCAAAAGAATTTTGGCCGTCTGTTCGATATCGCACCCCCCTCGTAACTTTTGATGCTCTCAGGTTTTATAGCGTATCAATCATTTTTAAGCAATTATCCGACGCCCTGAGGCGCGTCATTGTTAGCTGAATACGCATAACAAGGTTAACGCTTCGCCGTGCCGCACTGCACATAGGACTAACCATACGTTAGATTCGGCGCACTAATTAACCGTTTGAACCCGCCGTTTCAAGCATCGCGTCACCCTCGTTACGCAGCACGCCGTAACGCCGCATGCGGCCCGTTACGTTACGCCCCCTCCTCACACGTGTTCCCGAAGCGTTTTTCGACGCTTCGATTGCTTTAGCACGCACTCCACTCATCGACCGCAAACGCACGCCCCAATTCGTTTAGCGGGTTGCGTAATGCAATTGAATGTCGACGCCCGAATGAAATGGCATGGCTGTTGCAGAGAGAGGTGGGCGGTACCACCCAATTACACATGCGATGCGAGGGCGACATGAACATTCAAACGACTTATAACGGGTTACGGATAACGATCATTGCAGCAGCTGCTGCGGCCATGCTTTCTCTCAGCGCCTGCGGCGGCTCGGGGACGATCAGCCAGGGCACAGGCGGCAACGGCAGTGGCAGCGGTTCCGATGGCGGCACGCTCTCGACAGGTGGCGGCAGCGGCACGGGTTCCGGCGCGACCGCGGGCAACGGCAGCGGCTCGGGTACCGGAACGGGAACCGGCACTGGCACGGGAACGGGTACAGGTACCGGCACGGGAACAGGCACCACACCGGTTGCGAATGCACTCGGCACGGTGGTAGCGAACACAGGCAACGTCGTCACCGACGTCGGCTCGACGGTGTCGGGCCTCGGCAGCGTGATCGCTTCGCAGAACCTTCCGATCGTCAGCTCGCAAACCACGCAGGCTCTCGGCGGCGTCGTGCAGAACGCAGGGGCCGCTGTGTCGACGCTCGGCAACGGCGTCGCGCAAGGTCTCGGACAACTCGGCACAGGCGGCAACGCAGTGGGCACGACGGTGTCGAGCCTGGGCGGTGTCGTCAGCAATCTCGGCGGTGCGGTGAACAGCGCGGGCAACCTCGTCACGAGTCTCGGCACTGGCCCGCTCGCCCCGCTCTCCGCGCTGACCACGCCGCTCGGCGGCGTCGTCAACACGCTCGGCGGTGCAGTGACGAATGTCGGCGGCACGCTCACCAACGTCCTGTCGACTGGCCCTGTGCAACAGGTCACGCAGACGCTCACCACAGCCATCGTACCGATCACGTCGCTGGTCACCTCCACGACGCAGACGGTCGGCAACGTAACGGGCCTCGGCGCACCGCTCAACGGTCTGCTCGGTACGATCGGCGGCGGGCTCGGCACGGCCGGCAAGCTGCTGGCTTCGACGGGCGGCAATCCGGTCACGACGGGCCTCGGCAATGTCGTCACCGATACCGGCAAGATCGTTTCGTCGGCCGGCGGCCTGCTCACTGGCGGCAGCGGCACGAATCCGCTTGCGCCGATCACGGGCATCCTCGGCGGACTCGGCGGTCTGGCCGGCGGCTCCAGCAGCAGCAACCCGCTCGCACCGATCACGGGTCTGCTCGGCGGCCTCACCGGCGGCACTAGCAGCGGCAGCAATCCGCTCTCTCCGATCACGGGCCTCCTCGGTGGACTCACCGGTGGCACCAGCGGCAGCAACCCGCTCTCTCCGATCACCGGCCTCCTTGGCGGACTCACCGGTGGCTCCGGCGGCAGCAATCCGCTTGCTCCGGTTACCGGCCTCCTTGGCGGACTCACCGGCGGCTCCGGCGGCAGCAGCCCGCTTGCTCCGGTTACTGGCCTCCTTGGTGGACTCGCCGGCGGCACCAGTGGCGGCAGCAATCCGCTCGCTCCGGTCACGGGTCTGCTCTCGGGTGTGACCAGTGCACTGACGGGCGCCACGGGCGGCAGCAGTGGCCCGCTCGCTCCGGTGACCGGTCTGCTGTCGACCGTAACGAGCGCGCTCGGCGGCATCGCGGCAACGCCTGCGCCGGCCGCCACCGCATCGACGAACACCACGGCATCGACGGGATCGCTGTCGGCGACGAGCGGCAGCAGCAGCGGTGTATCCAGCCTGCTTTCGCCCGTGACCTCGCTGCTCGGCGGTGTGGTCAGCGCGCTCGGAGGCAAGAAGTAACGCAAGTCATCAGAGGCACAGCCGGGATGTAGCGCGCCACCCCCCGGCTGTTCCGTGTAACGCATCCCTTATCGGGTGCACCACGCAACGGCGCGCGGAGACCACCTCTTAACACACTCGAACAGACAGCGAGGAGCACCATGTCCAACCAACGGCACTCTATCTCTCACGCGGCCCGCGCGACGCTTGCGTCGTTGCGTCTGCCGCTCAGCGCCATCGCGGTGGCATGCGTGCTCGCCGCGTGCGGCGGCAGCAGCGTGAACGCACCGCCCAGCGCATCGTCCGGCGGCGGCAGCACGCCAGGCGGCAACACCAACCCGCCCCCCACGACCACCACCACCGGCACCGCCGGCGTCGTCACGACGGCGGCGAAGACGGTCAACGATCTCGGCAGCACGATCGGCTCGATCACCATCCCGGGTCTCAGCCCGCAAGTCACGCAAGGTCTCGGCAACAGCGTGTCGGCAACGAGCAACACGTTGACGTCGGTCGCCAACGACGTCGCCGGCGGGCTCGGTCAGATCGGCACGACGTCGAATCCGGTCGGCACGACGGTCGCTGGACTCGGCTCGGTCGTCAGTTCGACGAGCGGTGTCGTGCAAGGTCTGAGCACGGCAGTGGGCGGTCTCGGTCAGGGCAATCTCGCGCCGCTGTCGCCAGTGACGACGCCGCTTGCGGGCCTGCTCGGCACCGTGGCGAACGGCGTCAATGCGGGCGGCACGACGCTCGGCAACGTGCTCGGATCGGCCCCGATCCAGCAGATCACGCAGCCGATCAGCACCGCGATCACACCGATCGTGCAGACGGCCGGACTGATCACGCAGACGGTCGGCACGCAGACTGGCCTCGGCGCACCGGTAGGCGGTCTGCTTGCGCAGGTCGGTGGCGCGCTGAAATCGGCGGGTACCACGATCGGCGGCACGACGAGCAATCCGCTCGGCGCGGACGTCGGCAATCTCGTCGGCTCGCTCGGCAACACGGTCACCAACGCGGGCGGCCTCGTCAATCCGAACGGTCCGAACGGCGCGGCGCCGATCCCCGGTCTGATCACGAGTCTGGTCGGCAGCACGAGCGTAGTGGTCGCAAACGGGCCGCCGTCGAACAGCAATCCGTTGAGCCCGCTGCAAGGCGCGCTGACGAGTCTCGGACTGGGCAGCAACCCGCTCACTTCGATCACGTCTCTACTGGGCGGCACCTCGAGCAGCAATCCGCTGAGCCCGGTCACGTCGTTGCTCGGCGGGCTGACGGGCGGTCTGACATCGAGCTCCGGCGGCAGCCCGCTGAGCCCGTTGACCTCGCTGCTCGGCGGTGCCACGTCGGGTTCCGGCGGCAACCTGCTGAGCCCGTTGACGTCGCTGCTCGGTGGTGCCACGTCGGGTTCCGGCGGCAGCCCGCTGAGCCCGTTGACGTCGCTGCTCGGTGGCGTAACGTCGGGTTCGGGCGGCAATCTGCTGAGCCCGGTGACGTCGTTGCTCGGTGGCGTGACGTCGGGTACGGGTAGCAGCAGCGGTTCGAACCCGCTCGGCGCTGTGACCGGCCTGCTGGGTGGCGTCACGGGAGGCTCGTCGGGCAGTTCGTCGGCAAGCGGTCTGCTGGCGCCCGTCACGTCGCTCGTCAGCTCGCTGACCGGCGCGCTCGGTACAACGACGGGCTCGACCTCGACCGGCGGCTCGGGCTTGCTGGGCGGTCTGCTTCCCGTAGCACACAAGTAACTTGAGAGAACCTGAGAGGTCGCCGCGTGCTCCATCGCTCTACGGAGTACGCGGCGGATTTGCATTGCCATGCAGTACGAATCGATCAACAGATAAACGTTCGCGATCCAGCCGCAGAGACGGCATACTCGCATCACAAGAACGGCCAACGAGGAAAATCCGATGAAACTCGGGTACAAAAAATGGACGCTATTGCTGGCAGCCGTCGCCGCGGGGGCGGTGCATGCGCAAAGCAGGCCGGCATTGACCGGCGCCCCGGCAGGCGGCAATCCGATGGATTCGCTGCCGCAGATCAAGGCGCCTGACAAAGGACCCAGCGTGACTGTGCAGGTGCAGCCGCAGGCACCGCAATTGCAGGAGTTGCTCGCCCGTCATCTGACGCCCACGAAGGTTCAGATCGAGGGCGTGAAATCGATTTCGTTCGACGATGTCGCGAAGCGCTTCACGCCGCTGGTCGGCAAGGACATCACGATCGGCGATCTGATCGAAGTCGCCAACGGCGTGACGAAGATGTACCAGGACCGCGGCTACGCGCTGTCGTTCGCCTTCATTCCGGCACAGACCTTCGACGACGGCGTCGTACGCGTGACGATCGTCGAAGGCTACGTGGCCCTCGTGAAGATCACCGGCAAGCCGGGCGCGACCGAAGACCGCATCCGCTCATTCGCCGCGCACATCCAGGATGACCGGCCGCTGCGGCGCGCAACGTTCGAACGCTACATCCAGGCGCTCGGGCTGCTGCCCGGCGTGAAGGTCGCGGCGAACGTGCCGCCTCCGACGACCACCGACGGCGCAGCGACGCTCGAGCTGAACGTCACGCGCAAGCCGTTCGATGTCGGCATGGGCATCGACTTCAATCACCCCGGTGTGCAAGGTCTGCTGACCGCGACCGAGAACGGCCTCACGTCGCTCGGCGAACAGCTGAGCGTGTCCGCGCTGCTGCCGAAGGGTCGCGACAACCAGACCTACCTCGCCGTGCACGGCGCGGTGCCGATCGGCAGCAACGGTCTGATCGCGAAGGTCGACGCGACGCACTATCGCGGCAACCCCGTCGACAACCCCGGCCTGCCGTCGTACGTGCAACGCACGGTGGTCAACGACAAGGTTAGCGGTTCGCTCGCGTACCCGCTGATCCTCAGCAATTCGCGGTCGCTGCTGGGTACGGCGACGGCCTATGCGTCGCGCGATCAGGACGGCTACAACAACCCGACCAACGGCCTGAACTTCGGTTTGCGCTCGCAGGTTCGCGTGCTGCAGCTGCAGGCCGACTACGCAGAAGTACAGACGGGTCAGGTCCGCAAGGCGAGCCTCAACGTCGCGAAGGCGTTCGATGTACTCGGCGCGTCGAAATCGTTCGACAGCAACATCCCCGGTCTGGCCGGCCAGAACCCGGTCTCGCTGAATTTCGTGCGCACCGGCGCGAGCTTCTCGCAAAGCAACGAATGGCCGGTCAAGATCGGCACGGTCGTCTCGCTGATCGGCCAGTACAGCCCCAACTCGCTGCCGACTTCCGAACAGATTGCGTTCGGCGCTCAACGCTTCGCGAATGGCTACGAGCCCGGCGAAGCCTCGGGCGATTCGGGCTGGGGCGCATCGTTCGAAGTCAACCGGCCGATCCCGCTCAGCTTCACGTATCTGCACACGTTCACGCCCTACGTGTCGTTCGATATGGCGCGCATCTATCTGCACTCGGGTACGCCGTCGCCGTCGCGGCTGTCGTCGGTGTCGATCGGCTTTCGCGTGACCGATGCGAAGTACTACAGCCTCGATCTGTCGGTGGCCAAACCGATTGGCGACGCGCCAGTGGAAAGCGCATCGCGCAGCCCACGGATCAACGCGGCGTTCTCCTACCAGTTGAACTGAATCTGCGTGGCTGCGGCACGGCGCTGCATGGCGATCCGTGCCTGCTGACTAGAGGTTTTACTATCAAACTGCCGGCGCAGTTTCACGCGAGTTTCACGTATTCTGCCCGGACAGCTTGAAGACAAGGCATGGCGTCGCCCGAGACGACACGACGCCGCGCGATCCCGGTCGCGACGATTTTCTACAAGGAGGAAGACATGATGCATTTCACCCAGCGCGCCCGTTCGATGGTGCTCGGCACGGCAAGACATGCGGCCGTCGCGGGCGCCCTGCTCGTCTGTGCGGTCGCAGCGATGGCGCAGACCGATACGCCCATCGGCACGTGGCAGACCATCGACGATCACACCGGCCAGCCGAAGGCCCTCGTGCAGATCACCCAGGACGCGGACGGGTCGCTCGCCGGCAAGGTCATCAAGGGTCTCGGCCCGAGCGATCAGCCCGACCGCCGCTGCACCGCCTGCACCGACGCGCGCAAGGACCAGCTGATTCTCGGCATGACGATCATCGACGGGATGAAGAAGGACGGCGACGGCTGGGACGGCGGCCAGATCCTCGACCCGGAGAACGGCAAGGTCTACAAGTGCAAGATGCACCTCGACGAGAACGGCCAGAAGCTGGTCGTGCGCGGGTACATCGGCATATCGCTGCTTGGCCGTTCGCAGACGTGGAATCGCCAGCCGTAGCCGCCCTGAACGTTCGGCGTGCGGCGCGTGCGCGGCACGCGTGACGTGCGCGACGTCACATCGCCGGAAACACGCTCGTCCCGGGCAGCGTAACGGGTGACGACGCGGACACCACGGCCGGTACCGGCAGCGAAAGAGCGGGCATACCGCGAGCCACCCCGGCACCGGCTGGCCGCTCGCTCCTTGCGCCTTGCCGTACCGTGCGCCGGCGCGTACGCGCGACGACCGTGTGCAGCAACGTATGGCTCGCCACGCCGAACAGCGCCTCCAGCACCCGCTGCAGCGCGCCCGACTGCAGCCACAGCTTGAAGCGCCGGTGACATGTCTGGTACGGCGGATAGCGGCGCGGCATCGACGACCACGTCGCGCTGCTGTAGATCACCCACAGCACGCCATTGAGCACCGCGCGCGTATTCGCGAGCGGTCTGCCGCGCATGTCGCGTCGCGGCTCCAACTCGGGAATCAGCGGCGCCACGCGTTGCCATTCTTCGTCGGTCACATCTCGATGCGGACTCATGCTGCTCTCCTTTGTCGGAACGATGACAACGAAGATAGCGAGACATCCGCACGTGGGACATCAGAACAATCCGAATCTCGAAATGGATTTGTGAGTATTACGTGCGTCGCGTGCGTCGCGATACAGCGCTCTACGTCAGCGACGTATCGACGAGACGCCGTGGCGCATCCAGATATTCCTTGGACTGCATCTCGACGATGCGCGAAACGGTCCGGGTGAATTCGTTCGCCATCGGACCTTCGACGTAGAGTTGCTCGGGCGGCACCGCCGCCGACATCAGCAGCTTGACCTTGTGGTCGTAGAACACGTCGACGAGCCACGTGAAGCGGCGCGCTTCCGACTGCAGCCGCGGCGTCATCTGCGGCACGCCCGACAGGATCACCGCGTGGAAGCGGCTCGCCAGTTCGAGATAGTCGTTCTGCGAGCGCGGTCCGCCGCACAGCGTCGCGAAGTCGAACCAGACCACGCCGTCGGCACGCCGCAGCGCCTTCAGTTCGCGCTTCTCGATACGCAGCAGCGGACTCTCGTCGGGTACCGCAGCGAGCCGCGCGAACGCGTCGCGCAGCGCCTTGTCCGCGACCGCGCCGAGCGGTGTGTGATAGATCTCGACCTGCGCGAGCGTGAGCTGCCGGTAGTCGACGCCCGCATCGACGTTGATCACGTCGAGCTTCGCCTTGATCAGCTCGATCGCCGGCAGCAGGCGGTCGCGATGCAGGCCGTCCGGATACAGCGTGTCGGGATCGTAGTTGGACGTCATGATGAACTGCACGCCGTTCAGGAAGAGCCTGTCGAGCAATCGGTACAGGATCATCGCGTCCGCGATGTCGGACACGTGGAATTCGTCGAAGCAGATCAGCCGGTAGCGCTTCGCGACCCGGCGCGCGAGTTCGTCGAGCGGATCGGCCTGCCCTTTCAGCTCTTCGAGTTCGCGGTGTACCTCGCGCATGAACTCGTGAAAGTGCAGGCGCGTCTTGCGCTGGATCGGCACGACCGTGAAGAAGCTGTCCATCAGGAAGCTTTTGCCGCGTCCGACACCGCCCCACATGTAGACGCCGCGCGGCAGGTCCGGATGAATGATCAGCTTCTTGAACGCATTCGAGCGGCGCGCCTTGTACTCGCTCCATTCGTCGTAGCACCGCTGCAGACGGTCGACCGCCGCGCGCTGCGCCGGATCCGACTGGTAACCCCGTGTCTGCAGTTCGTTTTCGTAGTATTCGGTGACGTTCATCGTGCGACCGGAAAAAAAGCAGGCGGGTGGGATCGAACCCACCCGCCTGCGTCGTGATGCCGGACGTGACCGGATGCAGTTAGATGCAACCGGCCGCCGGATTACATGTTCAGCGCGCGCTTGTCGACGGCCAGTGCGGCTTCGCGCATCACTTCGGACAGCGACGGGTGCGGGTGGCAGATCCGGCCAATGTCTTCAGACGCCGCCTTGAACTCCATCGCGACCACTGCTTCGGCGATCAGATCCGACGCGTTCGCCGAGATGATGTGCACGCCGAGCAGTTCGTCGGTCTTCGCGTCCGCGATCATCTTGACGAAGCCGTCCGCCTTGTTGATGCCGAGTGCACGGCCGTTCGCCATGAACGGGAACTGGCCCGTCTTCACTTCGCGGCCTTCGGCCTTCAGCTGCTGTTCGGTCTTGCCGACCCACGCGATTTCCGGTTCGGTGTAGATCACCCACGGAATGCAGTTGTAGTCGATGTGCGGCTTCTGACCGTCGATGATCTCAGCGACCAGCACGCCTTCGTCTTCCGCCTTGTGCGCGAGCATCGGGCCGCGCACCACGTCGCCGATCGCGTACACGTTCGGCACGCTCGTCGCGCAGTGGTCGTCGACGTCGATGAAGCCGCGCTCATTGGCCTTCAGGCCGATTGCTTCGAGGCCGAGGTTATCGGTGTTCGGCACGCGGCCGATCGACACGATCAGGCGGTCGGCGTCGAGCGTCTGCGCGTTGCCGTCCTTGTCCGTGTAGGCGATCGACACGCTGCTATCGGTCGTCTTCACTTCGCCGACCTTCACGCCGACGTGGATGTCGAGGCCCTGCTTCTTGAACTGCTTCGCGGCTTCCTTCGCGAGCGACTGGTCGGCAGCACCGAGAAATTCCGGCAACGCTTCGAGTACGGTCACGTCGGCGCCGAGACGGCGCCACACCGAGCCAAGCTCGAGGCCGATCACGCCCGCGCCGATCACGGCGAGCTTCTTCGGCGTCGACTCGAAGCTCAACGCGCCTTCGTTGTCGGCGACGATCTTGTTGTCGACCGGGACGTTCGGCAGATGGCGCGCCTTCGAGCCTGTCGCGATGATCACGTTCTTCGCGGTGACGACTTCGGTTTCGCCCTCGCCGCTCACCTCGATCTGCACACCGGCGTCGGTGCGGCCGGTAAACTTGCCGTGACCCTTCAGCCACGTGATCTTGTTCTTGCGGAACAGGAACTCGATGCCCTTCGTCATCTTCTCGACGATGCCTTCCTTGCGGGCCTGCATCTTCGCGATGTCGACCTGCACGTTCTCCACGCTGATGCCGTGGTCGATCAGGTGGTGCGATGCGTTCTCGAACTCTTCCGACGAAGCGAGCAGTGCCTTCGACGGAATGCAGCCGACGTTCAGGCAGGTGCCGCCGAGCTTCAGCGTACCGGCCGGGTTCTTCCATTTTTCGATACACGCGACGCTCTTGCCGAGCTGAGCCGCGCGAATCGCCGCGATGTAGCCGCCGGGGCCGGCGCCGATCACGACGACGTCAAATTCTTTGGACATGACAATCCTTTCGATGACGGAGCCGCGCGCGGCCGTGCTACGTGGCGCGCGCCGCTCCGGTTCAAGCCGATGCGGGAAACAGGAACGTTACAGATCGAGCAGCAGACGCGCCGGATCTTCGAGCGCATCCTTCATCGCGACGAGCGACAGCACCGCTTCGCGGCCGTCGATGATCCGGTGGTCGTACGACAGCGCCAGATAGTTCATCGGACGGATCACGATCTGGCCGTTCTCGACCACCGCACGTTCCTTCGTCGCATGCACGCCGAGGATCGCGGATTGCGGCGGGTTGATGATCGGCGTCGACAGCATCGAGCCAAACACACCGCCGTTCGAGATCGAGAACGTACCGCCGGTCATTTCGTCGATCGACAGCTTGCCGTCCTTCGCCTTCTGGCCGAATTCGGCGATCTTCTTTTCGATGTCGGCGAGGCTCATCTGATCGGCGTTGCGCAGGATCGGCACGACGAGGCCACGCGGCGAACCGACGGCGATGCCGATGTCGAAGTAGCCGTGATAGACGATGTCGTTACCATCGATCGACGCGTTGACCAGCGGGAATTTCTTCAACGCGTGCACGGCAGCCTTCACGAAGAACGACATGAAGCCGAGCTTCACGCCGTGTTCCTTCTCGAAGCGATCCTTGTACTTGTTGCGCAGATCCATCACCGGCGCCATGTTCACTTCGTTGAACGTGGTGAGGATGGCATTGGTCTGCTGCGACTCGAGCAGACGCTCGGCGATCCGTGCGCGCAGACGCGACATCGGCACGCGTTGCTCGGGGCGGTTGTTCAGCCACGTGTCGGCCGAAGCGGGTGCCTTGACGTCCGGCAGCGCCGGCTTCGCGGCCTTCGGTGCGGCCTTAGCGGCCGGTGCCTGACCTGCGCTGAGCACGTCGCCCTTCGTGATGCGGCCGTCGCGGCCGGTGCCTGCCACGTCGCCTGCCGACAGGTTCTGCTCGGCCATCAGCTTCGTCGCTGCCGGCGAAGCCGCCGTGCTCGCGCCCGCAGCGGCAGCGGCTTGCGCTGCCGGATGCTGAGTCGCGGCCGGGGCGGGCTTCACTTCGGCCTCGACAGCCGCTGCGCCTGCCTTGCCTTCCGTGTCGATCTTCGCGATCACTTCTTCGGCGACGACCGTATCGCCGTCGTTCCGGACGATCTGCGCGAGCACGCCCGCCGACGGTGCTGGCACTTCGAGCACGACCTTGTCGGTTTCGAGTTCGATGAGGATTTCGTCCTGGGCAACCGCTTCGCCCGGCTTCTTCTTCCACGTCAGCATCGTGGCTTCCGAAACCGATTCGGAAAGCTGCGGGACTTTGACTTCAACAATAGCCATGTGATTTTCCTGAATACGTATCTGGTGACAACGAACCGTGAGCGGGCCGCCGGCCGTTCAATGCGCTCGCGACGAAAGGTCGGCGCGCATCCCGGATGCGGCGCGGGAAAGCGCGCTGCGCTTTCCCGCTTCGGTTGTCGTGTTTATTTCGCGATTGCCGCGCTCTTCATACGTCCGAATGCCCCTTCGATCAGCGCCTTCTGCTGCTCGTAGTGCTTCGCGTAGTAGCCGACCGCCGGCGAGGCCGATGCCGGACGGCCGCTGTACGCCAGCTTCTGCCCGTCCTTCATGCCTTCCTTCAGGTGGTGCTCGACGTAGAACCACGGGCCCTGATTCTGCGGCTCGTCCTGCACCCAGACCACTTCGGTCGCGTTGTCGTACTTCTTCATTTCCGCTTCGAACTGCTTGTGCGCGAACGGATAGAGCTGCTCGATACGCACGATCGCGACGTCGGTCGCCTTCGCTTCGCGGCGATGCGCGACGAGGTCGTAGTACACGCGGCCCGAACACGCGACCACGCGCTTCACCTTCTTCGCGTCGATCGCTTCGTCGACCTCACCGAGCACCGGCTGGAACGACCCCTTCGCGAGTTCCGACAGGTCCGATACCGCTTCCTTGTGACGCAGCAGCGATTTCGGCGTGAAGACGATCAGCGGCTTGCGGAACAGGCGGATCATCTGGCGACGCAGCAGGTGGAAGATCTGCGCCGGAGTCGTGGGTTGCACGACCTGCATGTTGTGATCGGCACACAGCTGCAGGAAGCGCTCGATACGTGCTGACGAGTGCTCCGGACCCTGACCTTCATAGCCGTGCGGCAGCAGCATCGTAAGGCCCGACACGCGGCCCCACTTCACTTCGCCCGACGAGATGAACTGGTCGATCACGACCTGCGCGCCGTTCACGAAGTCGCCGAACTGCGCTTCCCATGCGACAAACGTATTCGGTTCGGCGGTCGAGTAACCATACTCGAAACCGAGCACCGCTTCTTCGGACAGCACCGAGTCGATCACCGTGAACTTCGCCTGGCCTTCCGCGATGTTCTGCAGCGGCACGTACGTGCCGTCGTTCCAGCGCTCGCGGTTCTGGTCGTGCAGCACCGAGTGACGGTGCGTGAACGTGCCGCGGCCCGAGTCCTGGCCGGTCAGCCGTACCGCGTAGCCGGATGCGACCAGCGATCCGAGCGCGAGATGCTCGCCCATGCCCCAGTCGAGCTTCGCTTCGCCGCGACCCATCGCGCGACGGTCGTTGATCACGCGCTCGACGAGCGGGTGCACCTTGAAGTTCTCGGGGATTGTCGTGATGCGTTCGGCGATGCGCTTCAGTTCCGCGAGCGGCACGGCCGTATCGGCGGCGTCGGTCCACTTGCGGTTCAGGAACGGTACCCAGTCGACTGCGTACTTGCTCTTGTAGTTCGACAGGACCGGATCGACCGTGTGGTGACCTTCGTCCATCGCGCGGCGATACGCTTTCACGTATTCGTCAGCGTCTTCCGCGGTGATCACGCCTTGCTGCACGAGCTTTTCTGCGTACAGCCCGCGGGTACCCGGGTGCTTCGCGATGGTCTTGTACATCAGCGGCTGCGTGACCGCCGGCGTGTCCTGCTCGTTGTGGCCGAGCTTGCGGAAGCAGATGATGTCGACGACGACATCCTTGTGGAACTGCATCCGGTAGTCGATGGCCAGCTGCGTCGCCAGCACCACGGCTTCGGGATCGTCGCCGTTCACGTGCAGCACCGGCGCTTCGATCATCTTGACCACGTCGGTGCAGTACAGCGTGGAGCGCGCATCGCGCGGGTCCGACGTCGTGAAACCGATCTGGTTGTTGATGACGATGTGCAGCGTGCCGTGCGTGCCGTAGCCGCGCGTCTGCGCGAGGTTCAGCGTTTCCATCACGACGCCCTGGCCCGCGAAGGCTGCGTCGCCGTGGATCTGCACCGGCAGCACCTGCAGGCCGTTCTCGTCGCCGCGACGGTCCATCCGCGCCTTCGCCGAACCTTCGACCACCGGGTTCACGATTTCGAGATGCGACGGGTTGAACGCGAGCGACAGGTGAACCGGGCCGCCTTCGGTCGCGATGTCGGACGAGAAACCCTTGTGGTACTTCACGTCGCCGGCCGGTAGATCGTCGACGTGCTTGCCTTCGAATTCGGCGAACAAATCAGCCGGCATCTTGCCGAGCGTGTTCACGAGCACGTTCAGACGACCGCGGTGGGCCATGCCGATGACGATTTCCTGCACGCCGTTTGCACCCGCGTGGCGGACGACTTCGTCCATCGACGCGATGAAGCTCTCGCCGCCTTCGAGCGAGAAGCGCTTCTGGCCGACGTACCTGGTATGCAGGAAGCGTTCGAGACCTTCGGACGCGGTCAGACGGTTCAGGATGTGCTTTTTCTTGTCGGCGGAGAAATTCGGCGTCGAGCGGATCGACTCGAGCTTTTCCTTCCACCAGCGCTTCTGCTCAGGATCGCTCAGGTACATGTACTCGGCACCGATCGTGCCGCAGTACGTGTCGCGCAACGCCTTGACGATATCCCGCAGCGACGCCTGTTCGAAACCAAAGTACAGGTTCGTCGTGTTGAACGTCTGGTCCATGTCGGCTTCGGTGAAGTCGTAGAACGCAGGTTCGAGCTCGGGGATATTCGGACGTTCGCGGCGCTTCAGGGGATCGAGATTGGCCCATTGCGAGCCGAGGAAGCGATAGGCGCCGATGAGGGACTGCACGTACACCTGCTTGCGGGCGGTGGTGAGGTCTTCACCGCCGGCTCCGGCACGGGGCAGGAACGCATTGGCTTTTGCGCGCTGGGCAAACGATTCGACGATCGGGCCATGGGCCACGTCGTTGGCATTGCTGCCATCCGATGCAGGAACGTTCTGCAACGCGTCGAAATAGCTACGCCAGTTCTCGGGCACTGACGCCGGATTGTCGAGATATGCTTCGTACAGTTCTTCTACGTACGGAGCATTGCCGCCGAACAGATAAGAGTTCAGCTGGAATTGCTTCATCATTTTTACGCTCACCTTTCTTCGAGTTTCTCGAGAAATAGCGGGTTACTCAACCTTCCGCGACACGGCCTGACCGTTTAGCGGATTGCGCGAATCAAGTCTTGCTTGGAAGGACCTAAAACTGGCATCCGGGGAGCATAGCACAGAACCGATGGCGCAGAGTAGCCGAACGCCGCCCTGAAAGCCCGCCACAGCGGGCTTCGGACGGATTCGCGCTACGCGGACCAGAATGCAAAAAAGCCGCCCGAAGGCGGCTTTTCCGAACTTTTCAAACCTTTTAAACCGATAGACCGCGCCGGCTTCCCGTCGCGATCAGTCGATCGTGGTTTCACGGCTCGCACGACGGCGTTCGTGTTCCTTCAGGTGACGCTTGCGCAGACGGATCGATTGCGGCGTGACCTCGACGAGTTCGTCTTCGTCGATGAATTCGACCGCGTATTCGAGCGACATCTGGATCTGCGGCACAAGACGCACCGCTTCGTCGGTACCCGACGAGCGCACGTTGGTCAGCTGCTTGCCCTTGATCGGGTTCACGACGAGATCGTTGTCGCGGCTGTGAATGCCGATGATCATCCCTTCGTACAGCGCGTCGCCCGGCTTCACGAACATGCGGCCGCGGTCCTGCAGCTTCCACAGCGCGTAAGCAACGGCGGCGCCGTCGTCCTGCGAGATCAGCACGCCGTTGCGGCGCTCGCCGAGCGAGCCTTCCCTGACCGGCGCGTACTCGTCGAACACGTGGCTCATCAGGCCGGTGCCACGCGTGAGCGTGAGGAATTCGCCCTGGAAACCGATCAGGCCACGCGCCGGAATGCGGTACTCGAGACGCGTACGGCCACGGGCGTCCGACGCCATGTCGAGCATTTCACCCTTGCGACGACCGAGCTCTTCCATCACGCCACCCTGATGGGTGTCTTCGACGTCGACCGTCAGCAGTTCGTACGGCTCGTGCTTCACGCCGTCGACTTCATGCAGCACCACGCGCGGCCGCGACACGGCCATTTCGTAGCCCTCGCGGCGCATGTTTTCGATCAGGATGGTCAGATGCAGTTCGCCGCGGCCCGACACTTCGAACACGGTTTCGTCGCCCGTTTCCTTCACGCGCAGCGCGACGTTGTGGTTCAGCTCTTTCATCAGACGATCGCGGATCTGGCGGCTCGTCACGAACTTGCCTTCCTTGCCCGCGAGCGGCGACGAGTTGACGAGGAAGTTCATCGTCAACGTGGGTTCGTCGACGGTGATCATCGGCAGCGCTTCCGGCGCTTCCGGCGCGCAGATCGTCACACCGATGCCGATTTCGTCGATCCCGTTGATCAGCACGATGTCGCCGGCTTCGGCCGACTCCACCTGCACGCGCTCCAGGCCCTCGAACGACAGCACCTGGTTGATCTTGCGGCTGACGATGTCGCCTTCCGGGCCGAAGCGGACCACGACCGGCTGGCCCGGCTTGATGCGGCCGCGCGTGATCCGGCCAATGCCGATCCGGCCGACGTACGTCGAGAAATCGAGCGACGTGATCTGCAGTTGCAGCGGACCTTCCGGGTCGGCCGGACGGACCGGCACGTGTTCGAGAATCGCTTCGAACAGCGGACGCATCGTGCCTTCGCGCACGCTCGGATCGAGACCGGCATAGCCATTCAGGCCCGACGCGTAGACGATCGGGAAGTCGAGCTGCTCTTCGGTCGCGCCGAGCTTGTCGAACAGGTCGAACGTCTGGTTGATCACCCAGTCGATGCGCGCGCCCGGCCGGTCGATCTTGTTCACGACGACGATCGGCTTCAGGCCGAGCGCCAGCGCCTTCTTCGTGACGAAGCGGGTCTGCGGCATCGGGCCCTCGACCGCGTCGATGAGCAGCAGCACCGAGTCGACCATCGACAGTACGCGCTCCACCTCGCCGCCGAAGTCCGCATGGCCCGGGGTATCGACGATGTTGATGTGCGTACCTTCGTACGTGACCGCGCAGTTCTTCGCGAGGATGGTGATGCCGCGCTCTTTTTCGATGTCGTTCGAATCCATCACGCGCTCGACCACCTGCTGGTTCTCGCGGAAGGTGCCGGATTGGCGAAGAAGCTGGTCGACGAGCGTAGTCTTGCCGTGGTCGACGTGAGCAATGATGGCGATGTTGCGAAGGGCGCGGGTCATGGGAACCTGGAGACAGTTGAGCGTGCGCCCTCTGCTTTTACTGCTGAATGCCTGAGTTCGCTATCGCGAAGCAGAGGCCAACAAGCCCAAAGCGCACTTTTGGTAACCCAAAATTATAGCACGCGGGCATGAACGATTCAGTATTTTCCCTAACCAGACCGCCGGCGAGGGCACGCTCTCGCCCGCTCGTTTTCTCTTGTGGCGTGAAAAGTCGTTGCCTAAGCTGTAATAACACTTGCCGCGTCAACTAACTGACCCGTACAATACTGCTTAGTCAACCATTGCATTTGCACGAGCATCATGACGGATCCGTCCCCTACGCTTCCAAGGGAAATCAGCGAGTACCAGTTGGGCGAAAGCGTCGGCTATCTGATTTCCCGCGTCCGCTCGACAATGTCGAACATGGTCACGCAGCGCACGATGGCCGAGTTGGGCATTACCAGCACGCAAGGCAGCATCCTGTTTATGGTGGCAAGCGGCAAATGCCTGCTGGCAGCCGAACTGGCGCGTGAATATGGCATTGACGCGAGCGCGGTGACCCGGCTCGTCGACCGGCTGGAAAAACGCGGTCTGCTCACCCGGGTGCGCAGCTCCGAAGACCGGCGAATCGTGCACCTCGCGCTCACAGCCGAAGGCCAGGACATCGCGACGCGCATGCCGGCTCTCTTTCAGGGCGTGCTAGACAATCTGCTCGGCGGTTTTACCGCTGAAGAAACCGGATTTCTCAAGAGCATGCTGCGCCGGATTCTTGTCAACAGTGGCGAATATCCGGGCTTGACCCGTGATACGGCAAGCAGTTCGGACGGCAAGTCGTAACAAAATAATTGCAGTGTCCATTATCAATTCCACTCACACGCAAAGAGTCCGAGCGATGAAATCCCTTTCCCTGTCCGCGCCCGCGCTGTCGCGCCGCGGCGCGATCGCCGCAGCGGTGGCCGCGCTCGCCCTCACGGGGTGCGCGAACTACTTCGGTATCAAGAGCGACAAGCAGATCTCGTCGCCGGCGCAGTACGAGGCCTCTCAAAGTCTCGCAGGCACCGGCGGCCAGTGGCCGTCGCTCGACTGGGCCAACCAGTTCGGCGACCCGCAGTTGCCGAAGCTGATCGCGGAGGCGCTCGACGGTAGCCCGTCGATCGCGCAGGCGCAGGCCCGTCTCGCGAAGGCGTCGTCGTACATCGAGAGTTCGCGCGCCGCGCTGCTGCCGAGCGTCAACGGCAGCTACTCGTGGAATCGCGAGCTGTTTTCGGGGAACGCGCTGTATCCGCCGCCGTACGGCGGCACCTGGTATAGCGAGAACAACGCGCTCGCGAGCGCGTCGTGGGACCTCGACCTGTGGGGCAAGAATCGCCAGCGCCTCGGCCAGGCGGTCTCGCAGGAAAAAGCCGCCGAAGCGGACATGCAGCAGGCCCGTGTGACGCTCGCCGCATCGGTTGCGCGCACCTATAACCAGCTTGCACAGCTCTACGCGCTGCGCGACATCGCGCAACGCGAAATCGCGAACCGCCAGAATATAAGCCGGATCACGAACGGCCGCGTCTCAGCCGGTCTCGACACGAACGTCGAGCGGGAAACCGCGAACGGCAACATCGCGACGACCCAGACCAACCTGTCTGACCTGGAAGGCCAGATCACAACCACCCGCTATCAACTCGGCGCGCTGCTCGGCAAAGGTCCGGACCGCGGCCTGCAGATCGCGCAGCCGGTGCTGACGACGGGCAACATCGTCGCGCTGCCCGACAACCTGCCCGCCGATCTGGTGTCACGCCGGCCGGATATCGTGGCGGCACGCTGGCAGGTCGAAGCGGCCATGCACGACGTGAAGGAAGCAAAGGCGGAGTTCTTCCCGGATGTGAATCTGTCGGCGGGCATCGGCTTCGACGCCTTCGGTTGGGGCCGTTTTCTGACTTCGGCCAGCCGGCAGACCCAGATCGGCCCGGCCGTCCATCTGCCGATCTTCGACGGCGGCGCACTGCGCTCGCAGTTGAAGGGCCGCTATGCCGACTTCGACCTCGACGTCGCGAACTACAACCAGACGCTGATCACCGCACTGTCGGACGTATCGACGCAGGTGGCCACGATCCGCTCGATCGACAGGCAGTCAGGCGACGCGCAGCGCGCGCTCGACGCATCGACGAAGGCGTACCAGCTGGCTGTCATCCGCTACAAGGCGGGGCTGTCGGAGCAATTGCAGGTGCTGACCGCCGACCAGAACCGACTCACCGCCGAACAGACCGTAACCAATCTGAAGATGCGCCGCCGCGACCAGCAGATCGGCTTGATCCAGGCACTCGGCGGCGGCTTCGACGCGACGCAGACGAGCCTCGTGGTGCCGGCGGACAGGAAGTCCGCTGCATCGGCCAGTACAACGGCAAACGCTGCAGCCACGCAGGCCGCGAACTGATTCCACACGCTTGAACGACAAGATCGAAAGAACCCGGAGCACATCCATGAGCACCCCCCAGCAACCTGCCGCAAGCGCACAACCGGCGAACAACGGCAAACGCAAACGGATGATGACGCTGATCGTCATCGTGATCCTGATCGCCGCGATCGCGTACGGCCTGTACTACTTCCTCGTCGCGCGCTTCCATGAAGACACCGACGACGCGTACGTGAACGGCAACGTCGTGCAGATCACGCCGCAGGTCACCGGCACGGTGATCGCCGTGAACGCGGATGACACGCAGACCGTGAAGATCGGCGACCCGATCGTCGTGCTCGATCCGGCCGACTCGCGCGTCGCGCTGCAGCAGGCTGAAGCGCAGCTCGCGCAGACCGTGCGCCAGGTGCGCGGCCTGTTCGCCGACGACAATCAATACCAGGCGCAGGTCGCAGTTCGCCAGTCCGACCTGTCCCGGGCACAGGACGACCTGCGCCGCCGGATGACAATCGCGCAGACCGGTGCCGTGTCGGTGGAAGAAATCTCGCACGCGCGCGACGCGGTGAAGAGCGCGCAGGCCGCACTCGACGCCGCTCAGCAGCAACTCGCGTCGAATCGCGCGCTGACCGCGAACACGACCATCGCCGATCACCCGAACGTCCTCGCCGCCGCGGCGAAGGTCCGCGATGCGTACCTCGCGAACGCGCGCAATACGCTGCCCGCGCCGGTCACCGGCTACGTCGCGAAGCGCTCGGTGCAGGTTGGCCAGCGCGTGTCGCCGGGCTCGCCGCTGATGGCGGTCGTGCCGCTGAACGCCGTGTGGGTCGATGCGAACTTCAAGGAAGTGCAGCTGAAGCACATGCGTATCGGCCAGCCGGTCGAACTGACCGCCGATGTGTACGGTTCGTCGGTCAAGTACGACGGCAAGGTGGTCGGCTTCTCGGCGGGCACGGGCTCGGCGTTCTCGCTGCTGCCGGCGCAGAACGCGACCGGTAACTGGATCAAGGTCGTTCAGCGCCTGCCGGTGCGTATCGCAATCGATCCGAAGCAGCTGGAGCAACATCCGCTGCGTATCGGCCTGTCGATGCAGGTCGACGTGACCATCAAGGACGACTCGGGTGGCGAACTCGGCAATGTGCCGAACACCGTCTACCAGACCGACGTGTTCGCGAAGTATGGCGACGAAGCCGACGCGGAGATCGCGCGCATCATCGCGGCCAACGCGGGACCGAACTCCGGCTTGCCGCAGAAGGCGGCGAGCGGCGACGCGAAGCCCGCCGCCGCGAAACTGATGTGAGCGCCACGGCTCCGTAACGCAAGGTTTTCGCATGGCTCAAGCTCAGGCGCAAGTCCCTCATCCGCCGCTCGAGGGCGCGCAACTGGTGATCGGCACCATCGCGGTGTCGCTCGCCGTTTTCATGAACGTGCTCGATACGTCGATCGCGAACGTGTCGATCCCGTCGATCTCCGGCGACCTCGGCGTGTCGTCCGACCAGGGCACGTGGGTCATCACGTCGTTCGCGGTCGCCAACGCAATCTCGGTGCCGCTCACCGGCTGGCTTACCGACCGCGTCGGCCAGGTGCGGCTCTTCATGGCGTCGATCGTGCTGTTCGTGATCTCGTCGTGGATGTGCGGCCTCGCGCCGACGCTGCCGTTCCTGCTCGCGTCGCGCGTGCTGCAGGGCGCGGTGGCTGGGCCGATGATCCCGCTATCGCAGACGCTGCTGCTCGCCAGCTATCCGCGCGCGAAGGCGCCAATGGCGCTGTCGATGTGGGCGATGACGACGCTGACCGCGCCAGTCGCCGGGCCGATTCTCGGCGGATGGATTTCGGACAACATCTCGTGGCCGTGGATCTTCTACGTGAACATCCCGGTCGGCATCGTTGCCGCGCTCGCCACGTGGATGATCTTCCGTAACCGCGATTCGGTCGTGAAGAAAGCGCCGATCGACGGCGTCGGCCTCGCGCTGCTGATCACATGGGTCGGCTCGCTGCAGGTCATGCTCGACAAGGGCAAGGATCTCGACTGGTTCTCGTCCACCACCGTCGTCGTGCTCGCGCTGGTCGCGGTGATCGCGCTCGCGTTCTTCATCGTGTGGGAGCTGACCGCCGAGCATCCGGTCGTCGACCTGTCGCTGTTCAAGCTTCGCAACTTCACCGGCGGCACGGTCTCGCTGGCGATCGGCTACGGGCTCTACTTTGGCAATCTCGTGCTGCTGCCGCTGTGGCTGCAGACCGACATCGGCTACACCGCGACCGACGCCGGTCTTGTGATGGCGCCGGTCGGCGTGTTCGCGATCATCCTGTCGCCGCTCACCGGCAAAATCCTGCCGCGCACCGATCCGCGCTACATCGCCACCGCTTCGTTCCTGATCTTCGCGCTGATCTTCTGGATGCGCTCGCGCTACACAACGAGCGTCGACGAGTTTTCGCTGATGCTGCCCACCTTGATCCAGGGCATCGGGATGGCGGGCTTCTTTATTCCGCTCGTGTCGATCACGTTGTCGGGCCTGCCGGGCAATCGCATTCCGGCCGCGTCGGGGCTGTCGAACTTCGTGCGGATCATGTGCGGCGGCATCGGCACGTCGATCTTCCAGACCGCGTGGGATCAACGCACGATCCTGCATCACGCGCAGCTGACCGAGCAGGCGAACGCGTACAACCCGGTGTTCACGCAATCGATGCAGCAGATGCAGGACTCCGGCTTGAGCCAGCCGCAGGCGCACGGCCTCTTCAACTCGATGGTCTCGCAGCAGGCGGCGCAGCTCGGCGTAAACGATCTGTTCTTTATTTCGGCGGGTATCTTCGTCGCGCTGATCGCGTTGATCTGGATCACGAAGCCCGAACGCTCCGGCGGCGGCGATGCCGGTGCGGCGGCGTCCGCGGCGCACTGATAAATACTCGACGATAAAAAAGGCGGTGCCGCTCTTGGGCGGCACCGCCTTTTTCTTTAGCCTGACCGGAATCCGGCACGAGCAAAAATCAACCGGCGGTCACCACCAGTCGCTCCGGTGCGAGTACGCCGCTGGCTATTCTCGCGACACCCAACAGTCGGTTCCCTGAGTCATAGACCCGTACCCGCGGCACTTCCTGCGCGACGTCCACCGGCGGCACGCTGCCCGTTTCCTCCAGCCGCAGCCGTTGTCCTTGCAGGAAGCGTCGCGTGGCGGTTTCGTCCAGATGAATAGCGGGAAACGTCGACAGCAATGCATCGACGGGTTGCAGCCATGCATCGCGTTCGACCGCCGTCGCATCGGACAGCGCATCGAGCGTCACTGCGTGCTCGAGCGTCAGCGCGCCGACCCCGGTGCGGCGCAACGCGACCAGATGCGCGCCACAACCGAGCACCTCGCCGATGTCCTCGGCAAGCGTGCGCACATACGTGCCCTTGCTGCACGTGACGCGAAACGTCACGTCAGGCAGCGCGCACGCGAGCAGCTCGAGCGCGTGAATCGTCACAGTCCGGCCTTCACGCTCGACCACTTGCCCTGCGCGCGCGTACTCGTACAGCGGCTTGCCGTCGCGTTTCAACGCCGAGTACATCGGCGGTATCTGGACGATGTCGCCGCGAAAGCGTGCGAGCGCTTCCAGCACGTCGCGTTCCCTGCAACCGACATCGCGCGTCTCAACCGTGTCGCCCTCTGCGTCGCCGGTCGTCGTGCGGATGCCGAGACGCATCGTCGCTTCGTATGTCTTGTCCGCGTCGAGCAGATCCTGCGAAAACTTTGTCGCTTCGCCGAAACAGAGCGGCAGCAGACCCGACGCGAGCGGATCGAGCGTCCCCGTGTGCCCCGCTTTCTTCGCCTGATACAGGCGCTTGGCGCGAATCAGCGCGTCGTTGCTCGACAGTCCGATCGGCTTGTCGAGCAGCAGCACGCCGTCGAGCAACCGGCGCGGTATGCGGGGACGCTCAGGTGCGCGTTGAGGTTCGTTCATGTGGGAGAGGATGGAAGAAGCCGGCGCGGTTGCCTGCGGCAACCGCTGTCCGGGAAAACCGTGCGCTCAGTCGTCTTTCGCGCGACTGGCGTTCGCTTCGTCGATCAGGCGGGACATCTCGACCGCTTGCTCGATCGTCTTGTCGTAGTGGAAATGCAGCGTCGGCACCGTGTGGATGTGCAGGCGTTTGAACAGCTGGTTGTGCAGATGGCCGGCCGCGTGATTCAACGCTTCCAGCGTCTGCTGCGGATCGCCGGTCAGCGTCGTGAAGTAGATCTTCGCGTGCGCATAGTCGGGCGTGAGCTCGACGCTCTGGATTGTGACGAGGCCGATGCGCGGGTCCTTGACCTCGCGCATGAGCTCGGACAGATCGCGCTGGATCTGGTCCGCGATCTGCACGTTGCGATTGGGGGAGCTACGTTTCTTGGGCATGGTGAATTCGTGTTCCGTTCGACCGGACAGCAAAGACGGCGGGTACGCGCCGCCGGCACAAAAACAAAACGGGCGGAGCCGGGCAAGCGCCCGCTCCGCCCCGCGTGTCTCGCGCCGTACTTACAGCGTACGCGCGACTTCGGTAACTTCGAAGACCTCGAACTGGTCGCCTTCCTGGATGTCGTTGAAGTTCTTGATCGACATCCCGCATTCGAAGCCCTGACGCACTTCCTTCGCGTCATCCTTGAAGCGCTTCAGCGAATCGAGTTCGCCCGTGTGGATCACCACGTTTTCGCGCAGCACACGCACCGACGACGTACGCTTGACCACACCGTCCGTGACCATACAGCCCGCAACCGCGCCGATCTTCGGTACCTTGAAGACTTGACGGACTTCGACCATACCGGTGACCACTTCGCGCTTCTCCGGCGCCAGCATGCCGGACATCGCCGCCTTCACTTCATCCACCGCGTCGTAGATGATGTTGTAGTAACGGATGTCGATGCCGTTCGCTTCCGCCAGCTTGCGCGCCTGCGCATCCGCGCGGGTGTTGAAGCCGATGATCACGGCCTTCGAAGCGGTCGCGAGGTTGACGTCGTTTTCGCTGATGCCGCCCACCGCACCGTGCACGATCTGCACGCGCACTTCGTCGGTCGACAGTTTCTGCAGCGACTGCACGAGCGCTTCCTGCGAACCCTGCACGTCGGCCTTGACGATAAGCGGCAGGTACTGCACTTCGCCTTCGCCCATCTGTTCCAGCATGTTCTCGAGCTTCGCGGCCTGCTGCTTCGCCAGCTTGACGTCGCGGAACTTGCCCTGACGGAACAGTGCAACTTCACGTGCCTTGCGGTCGTCCGGCATGACGATGACTTCTTCGCCAGCCTGCGGCACTTCCGACAGACCCTGGATTTCGACCGGGATCGACGGACCCGCCGACTTCGTCGGCTTGCCGGTTTCGTCGAGCATTGCCCGCACGCGACCGTAGGCGCTACCTGCCAGCACCACGTCGCCGCGGTTCAGCGTACCGGACTGCACGAGGATCGTCGCGACCGGGCCCTTGCCCTTGTCGAGCTTCGCTTCGATGACGAGACCCTTGGCCGGCGCATCGATCGGTGCCTTCAGTTCCAGCACTTCGGCCTGCAGCAGCACGTTCTCGAGCAGATCGTCGATGCCCTCGCCGGTCTTTGCCGACACCGGCACGAACGGCGATTCGCCACCGTACTCTTCCGGCACGACGCCTTCCGCGACGAGTTCCTGCTTCACGCGTTCCAGATTCGCATCCGGCTTGTCGATCTTGTTGATCGCGACGACGAGCGGCACGCCGCCCGCCTTCGCGTGCGCGATCGCTTCCTTGGTCTGCGGCATCACGCCGTCATCGGCAGCGACCACCAGAATCACGATATCGGTCGCCTTCGCGCCGCGTGCCCGCATCGCGGTGAACGCTTCGTGGCCCGGCGTATCGAGGAACGTGATCACACCGCGCGGCGTTTCGACGTGATAAGCACCGATGTGCTGCGTGATCCCGCCCGCTTCGCCCGCCGCAACCTTCGCGCGCCGGATGTAGTCGAGCAGCGACGTCTTGCCGTGATCGACGTGACCCATCACCGTGACGACCGGCGGACGCGGCAACGCTTCCGCATCCGAGACTTCTTCGCCTTCGACCAGCAGCGCTTCCGGATCGTCCAGCTTCGCGGCAACCGCGTGGTGACCCAGTTCCTCGACGATGATCATCGCCGTTTCCTGATCCAGCATCTGGTTGATCGTCACCATCTGGCCGAGCTTCATCATCGACTTGATGACTTCCGAGGCCTTCACCGCCATCTTGTGCGCGAGGTCGGCAACGGTAATCGTTTCCGGCACGTGCACTTCACGGACGATCGGTTCAGTCGGCGCCTGGAACGTCGTGTTGACGTCCTGGTGCTTGCCGCGACCCTTCGGACCGCCGCGCCAGCCGCGATCGACGCCGCCGCTCGTATCGCCGCGCGTCTTGATGCCGCGGCGCTTCGCTGCGTCGTCCTGCCAGCCGGCCTTGCCACCTGGCTTCTTCTTGTCGCCCGCACCCGCCGACGGCGCAGCCGTCGTCGTCGTGGTCGTCGTAACCGGCTTCTTCGGCGCCGGACGCGTACCCGCTTCACCCGGCGGACGCGCCGGCTTGTGCAGCGTGCCCTTCGCTTCGGCCGCCTTTGCAGCAGCAGGTTGCTCGACCGGCTTCGCGGGTTCGGGCGCCTTCACCTGCGCCTTGCGCGGCGTGCTCATCATTTCGCGAATCGCACGGGCTTCGGCTTCGGCCGCGGCGCGGCGACGCGAAACTTCCTGCTGCTCGGCACGCGTTTTCTCGGACGCTTCGCGCGCGGCGTCTTCCGCCTTCTTCGCGGCTTCGCGCTGCGCGGCGCGTTCGGCAGCGGCGCGCTGTTCGTCTTCCTGTTCGGGCTCGCGAGTCTCCGCTTCGACGGCTTCCGCGGCGAGTGCGCGCGCAGCCGCTTCGGCAGTCAGCCGCTTCTTCGTTGCCGCTTCGTCTTCCGCGCGGCGACGTTCGGCCTCAGCCGCTTCCTCGCGCGCACGGCGCTCGGCTTCTTCGCGCTCGAGGCGTTCCTGGCGCTCCTTCAGCTCCAGAGCCTGCTTCTCGAGCAGCTCCGCTTCATGGCGCGCTTCTTCCTCGCGACGTTGCAATTCGGCCTCGTCGACCTCTGCCACCTGAGCCGATGCTTCCGCTCCTTGCTCGACCGCTTCATCGCGGCGGACGAACGTGCGCTTCTTGCGCACCTCGACCTGAATGGTACGAGCCTTACCCGTCGAGTCGGACTGCTTGATCTCCGACGTATGCCGTTTCGTCAGCGTGATCTTGCGCTTGTCCGCATCAGTCGAGCCGTGAGACTTGCGCAAGTGGTCGAGCAGACGCGCCTTGTCCGTCTCGGACAGGGTGTCGTCTTCGTTCGCTTTGGTGACGCCTGCTGCCTGCAGCTGCTCGAGCAGCACGCCTGCAGGCATTTTAAGTTCCGCGGCAAATTGGGCTACGTTGTTACTCGCCATTCATTCCTCTTAGTGCAAGGACCGATTCCTTGCGGTTAGCATCGGTTCGTGCGGCCTCGCGGCCGCGTTCAATTTAGTGGGCCATGGTCATTTCTCACTGGAACCAGTGTTCACGTGCTTTCATGATCAGTGCCTTCGCGGCTTCCTCGTCGATGCTGGTCATCTCCACCAGCTCGTCCACCGCCAGTTCCGCCAGATCGTCGCGCGTCTGGATCTGATGTTCGGCCAGCTTTGCGAGCAGGTCGGCATCCATACCGTCAAGGCTCTTCAGATCGAGTGCGACGTTCTCGACCTTTTCTTCGTTTGCGATCGCCATCGTCAACAATGCATCGCGCGAGCGGTTGCGCAGCTCGTGCACGGTGTCTTCGTCGAAGGCCTCGATTTCGAGCATCTCGTTGAGCGGCACATAGGCAATCTCTTCGAGGCTCGTAAAGCCCTCGTCGATCAGGATGTCGGCGACTTCCTCGTCGACATCGAGACGCGCCATGAACAGGTCGCGCAGGATACTGCGTTCCTGATTCTGCTTTTGCGCAGATTCGTCCGGCGTCATGATGTTGATCTGCCAGCCGGTGAGCTCGCTGGCAAGACGCACGTTCTGGCCGCTGCGGCCGATTGCGACCGCCAGTTCGGTTTCGTCCACGACGACGTCCATCGAATGCTTCTCTTCATCGACGACGATCGACTGTACGGCTGCCGGCGCGAGGGCGCCGATCACGAACTGGGCGGGATCTTCCGACCATAGCACGATGTCGACGTTTTCGCCACCGAGCTCATTGCGCACCGCCTGCACGCGCGAACCGCGAATGCCGACGCAGGTACCGATCGGGTCGATACGCTTGTCATACGCGACCACGCCGATCTTCGCGCGCACGCCAGGATCGCGCGCGGCCGCCTTGATCTCCAGCAGGCCCTGCTCGATTTCCGGCACTTCCATCTCGAACAGCTTCATCAGGAATTCGGGCGCGGTGCGCGACAATTCGATCTGCGGACCGCGCGCGGTGCGATCGACCTTTGCGATGTACGCGCGCACACGGTCGCCGACGCGCAGGTTCTCTTTCGGAATCAGCTGGTCGCGGCGCAGCAGCGCTTCGACGCGGCCCGATTCGACGATGAAGTTGCCCTTGTCGAGACGCTTGACGGCACCGGTCATGATGTTTTCGCCGCGCTCGAGGAAATCGTTCAGGATCTGCTCGCGTTCCGCGTCGCGCACCTTCTGCAGGATCACCTGCTTCGCGGCCTGTGCACCGATACGGCCGAACTCGATCGACGGCACTGGCTCTTCGATGTAGTCGTCGATCTGCGCATCGGGCTTCTGCTCGCGCGCTTCGAACTGCAGGATTTCCTGATCCGGCTCCTGCAGCCCGGCTTCGTCGGGAACGACGCGCCAGCGGCGATAGGTTTCGTGCTCGCCGCTTTCACGGTCGATATGGACGCGGATGTCCGCGTCTTCGTCGAAGAGTTTCTTGGAGGCCGATGCGAGGGCCGCCTCGAGGGCGGCAAATACGACGTCCTTGTCGACGTTCTTCTCGCGTGCCAGCGCATCCACCAGCATCAACACTTCGCGACTCATTGTTTGCGGCTCCTAAAGTCAACTTTGGGGATCAGGCGGGCTTTATCGATATCCGCGAGCGTGAAATCGAGCATCGCGGCCCCTGCCTTCCCCTCAAATTCCAGACCGATCGTTTCGCCATCCGGCGCATGCAGGATGCCCCGGTACGACTTCCGTCCGTCCAATGGCTTTTTCAATGTGATCACCACTTCGCTGCCTGCGAAGCGTTCGAAATCCGCCAGTTTTTTCAGCGGGCGGTCGAGACCCGGCGACGATACTTCGAGTCGCTCGTATTCGATGTTTTCGACCGTCAGAACGTGCTGGAGCTGACGCGTGACCTTTTCGCAATCTTCAATCGCAATGCCGGCGGGTTGATCGATATAAATGGTCAACATGCCGCGCCCGGTGCGCTCGAGATCGACGAGCTCGTAGCCGAGACCCGAGACCGTGGTTTCTATCAGTTCCGTCAATTGCACAATGCGCCCTTTAAGATGTTCGCGCGGCAAGCCTCTGCGACCATCTCACCTCGCGGGCTGCGCGCCGAGCCGGCGCACGTTGGTGCTACCCGAGATGCCGAACCACGATGAACCGAGCGGCAAAAAAAAATGGGCGAAACGCCCATCATCTTATTGCCGGTGGTCGCATCTGAGCCGCACATAAAAGCCGCACGCCCAGCGACTTTGCGATTGTAGCCTTTTTCCGCTGCGAACGCAAACCGGAGAAAGCCCGGCGACGCCCGTCGCCACTCGATTTCGGGGGTTTCCCAGCGGTTTTGCAGGGCTTTTTCGCATCGCCCGCGACTCGCGGGCGACCATCCCGGTAGAGCGAAGCGCGCCGGCGTTGCATCGGCCGGTCGGGACACTGCTCGACGGCCGCAGTTGCCTGCCGTACGCGCACGTGACCCGATGATCCAAAGGCTAGCGGCCGCGCGACCGGTTACGCGGTGCGCCGCGCGGCGCACCGCCACCACGATTGCCCGTTGCATTCGAGGCATTCGGATTGCCACCCGTGCGATTACCGTTGCCGCCGCGATTCGCGCCGGGTGTCCGGTTGCCGGCACCGGCGGCATTGCTTCCACTACCAGCGCCGGCCCGTCCGCCTGCGCGATTGCCGTTGCCCGAAGGCGCCCGGTTGCCGTCGACGTCCCCGCCTCGGCTGCGATTGCCACCACGGCTGCCGCCGGGTCCGCCGCCCAGGCCGGAACCTCCGCTGCCGAGCGCACTGAAACCGCTCCCGCCCGCTGCACCGCCGCGGCGACCACCGGGACCGGGACGCCCGCCGCCGCGCGGCGCCTGCTGATCGAAGCGGCCGTGCGACATCAGCACCGGCTCGCGGTTAATGAAGCCCATCGACGTCTGCATCGGATCAGGCTGCTTGCGCTCGGGCGCGGCACTGCGGCCGCCCTTTTCCTCAGCCGGCGCCTTCAGGCCGACCGATGCGAGCAGGCTGCGCACCTGATTGTCTTCGAGTTCTTCCCAGCGGCCGCGCTTCAGGCCGCGCGGCAGCGTGATCGGGCCGTGCCGCGTACGGATCAGGCGGCTCACCATCAGGCCGACCGCCTCGAACATCCGGCGCACTTCGCGGTTGCGGCCTTCAGCCAGCGCGACGTGATACCAGTGGTTCGTCCCTTCGCCGCCGCCGTCGCGAATTCGCAGGAAATTCGCCGGGCCGTCGTCGAGCTCGACGCCGTGCAGCAGCTTTTGCCGCGCACCTTCGGCGAGCTCGCCGACCACGCGTACCGCGTACTCGCGCTCGACGCTATAGCGCGGGTGCATGAAGCGGTTCGCCAGATCGCCCGACGTGGTCAGCATCAGCAGACCTTCGGTATTGAAATCCAGACGGCCGACCGCGAGCCATTTCGCGGTTTTCATCGGCGGGAGCTTGTCGAACACGGACGCACGGCCTTCGGGATCCGCGTGGCTGACGATTTCGCCGGTCGGTTTGTGATAAAGCAGCACGCGCGGCGGCTTGTTCTGCAGCTTGCGCTTTACTGGCTTGCCGTTAATCCGGACCTGATCGGTCGGCATGATGCGCTGGCCGATATGTGCCGGTTCGCCATTGACGGATACCCGCCCCGCGACGATCAACTCTTCCATTTCGCGGCGCGAACCCATACCGGCTTCGGCGAGCACCTTGTGAAGCTTCGGTGCGTCGTCGTCCGGCGCGAGCACGCGTTTCGGCGCCTGTTCGCGGCCCCGGCGCAGCATCGGCGCACGGACGCCACCAGTCGCGCTGTTGTCGGCGTCGAACGCCGGCGATGTCACGTAGGCAAACAGATCGTCAGGCGTGGCCTCGGCTGCGGGCGCTTCACCGCCCCGGCGATTCTGCCGCGGCTGACCGCCTTCTCGCGGTGCGTCGTTGCCGCGCTTGCCGCCGGCGTTACGCCGCGGGCCCTTCGCGCCCGCATCCTTGCGCGGCATGCGGACCTGCGCGACGACCACACCATCCGGCGGCGCCTCCGTCACGACCGGCGCCGGCTGCTGGGCCGGTGCGCCATCGGTGTTTTTCGCTTTCGCGCCGGCACGGCGGCGTGCGATCAGGCTGCGCGGCCCACGACGCAGGCCGCGGCGCGGACGGTCTTCGCCGTCTGCGTCCGGGGTCTGCGCCGCAGCTTCGGCTCCATTGGAGGAGGCCTGCGGGGTATGCGTTTCGTCGGGGCGCGCAGGCGCTGCCGCATGCTCGGATTCAGACGAATCGGTATCGTGGGTATGTGTCAAAACAACCTCGAATGTCAGGTCGCGCGCCCGTTGCGGGCGCGGCAAAAAAAGTTCGGTTACGTCAGGCGCTGCGCGAGGCAGCCTCGTCGTCGGTCATCACGCCGTCGTCGTGGGCGGCATCGCGGCGATGATCGGCATCGCCGTGCGCCGCATGGGTCGGATCCGTTTGATCTTGATCCGCTTGATTCGGGTGCTCCGTATCGGGCATCCCGGACTGCGTGCTCGATTCGGGTGCGGGCGTAGCCGGATCGGCAGTCGCCTCGCCTGCATCGGATGTTTCGCCGGTGCTTTCCGCTGCGACATCGCCAGCCGCCTCAGGTTCTACGGGTGTTGCTGCTTCGACGCCGGGCTCATTACCCGCGGGTGCGTCATGCGGTGCGGCCTCGCCGTCGAACGCGGATGCGACGTTCTTTGCCGCATCGTCTTCGCCGGCTTGCGCTTCAGGCGCCTCATGCACGTCGTGCGTTTCTTCAGATGCGCTTTCGGATGCCTCGACGTCGGCGGCAATCTCGCCCACCGGTTCCGAAGCCTCGACCGCATCGGCTGCGCCATCCGCGAATTCGATCGAATGCTGGGCCAGCAGATCAATATTCAACTGTGCCGATGGGTCGTCGAGCGGCGGCAGTTCGTCCAGCGCCTTCAGCCCCAGGTCGTCGAGAAACTGTCGCGTCGTCGCATACAGCGCCGGACGCCCAGGCACGTCGCGATGGCCGATTACCTCGATCCAGTTGCGATCCTCGAGTTGCTTGACCACCTGCGTGTTCACGGTAACGCCGCGAATTTCTTCGATATCGCCGCGGGTGACCGGCTGCCGGTAAGCCACGATCGCAAGCGTCTCGAGCACCGCGCGCGAATATTTCGGCGGTTTCTCGGGATGCAGACGATCCAGATACGTGCGCATCGCGGGCTTGCTCTGGAAACGCCAGCCGGAAGCCAGTCCGATCAGTTCAACGCCACGCCCCGACCAATCATGTTTCAGGTCTTCGAGCAACGTCCGAACCGTATCGGCCGACACGCCGTCGGCAAAGAGCTTGCGCAGGTCAGCGAGCTTCAGCGGCTCCTGAGCGCAGATCAAGGCAGTCTCGAGGACGATCTTCGCCTCTTGGGTATTCATGCAGCCAGATCAGACCTTATGGTTAGGGCCAAAGAACCGGATCAACCAGACGAAACAGACGATATGGAACTGAAGACGCGCTCGCCCGATTCTGATCGGTCATATTGATGGGAGCACGCACCGGGGGGACGGCGAATCGGATCTTCGAAACGGATCCGAGCCATGCCCAGCCGGACGGAGCAGCGATGTCCCGGGAGGGAATCACGTGACTGAGCGCCATATTACGCAAAAACATCCGGTGCGTAAAGACGAAAACCCACCGAAAGCCTGTCTCGATAAAACGTCGCGGGCACTCAGGTCATTCGCACGAAACCCGTACGTATGCCCGATACGGACCACCCGCGGAGCCCTGCGGACCCGAGACCCGGCCCGTCGATCAGCGACCCTGCCCCGCCAGAAAGCGCTGCAAACGCTCGACCCCGGCGTCCAGCCGATGCGGATCGCATGCGTAGCACCAGCGCACGAAGCCCTCGCCTTCGGCCCCGAACGCGCTGCCCGGCGCCAGTCCGAGGCCCGCGTCGCGCACCAGCGCCTTGCACAGTTCGAGGCTGCGGCCCGCGCCCGGCAGCGAAAAGAACACGTACATCGCGCCGGGCGGCGCCTTCACGTCGACGCCGTCGATGGCGCCGAGCGCCTTTACCAGGTGATCGCGCGCGTCGCGCAGCTCGCGCACGAGCGTGCGGGTGAAGTCCCCACCCTGCTGGACCGCGGCGATGCCCGCCTGCTGCACGAATGCCGGCGCGCACGACGTGTTGTATTCGACGAGCTTGCCCAGATCGTCCATCAACGCGGCCGGCGCGACGATCCAGCCGAGTCGCCAGCCGGTCATCAGCCACGCCTTCGAGAACGAATTCACGCAGATCACACGTTCGTCGCGTGTCGCGAGATCGAGAAAGGACGGCGCACTGCGCGCGTCCGGTTCGGCGTAGTAGAGCCGCTCGTAGACCTCGTCGGCGACGATCCAGATGCCGTGCCGGCGACAGTGGTCAAGTACCGTGCGCTGCTGCTCGCGCGTCATCACCCAGCCGGTCGGATTGTTCGGCGAGTTCAGCATCAGCAGCTTCGTCTGCGGCGTCAGCGCCGCGAGCAGGCGGTCCAGATCAAGCTGCCAGCCGACATCGCCGTAGCCTAGCGCGACCGTTTCGACATGCGCACCGAGAATCTTCGGAATCTCGACGAGATTCGGCCACAGCGGCGTCACCGCGACAACCCGATCCCCCGCGCCGACGACGAGCTGCGCCGCGAGCATCAGCGCGTTGACCCCGGCGCTCGTTACCGCAATGTGATCGGCGGACGTCGGACCGTGCAGCGACGTGACGTATTCGGCCAGCGCCGCGCGCAGCGGCGCGACGCCCAGGTTGTGCGTGTAGAAGGTCGCACCGGCGGCCAGTGCATCGCTCGCGGCGTCGCGGATGAACTGCGGCGTCACGCGATCCGATTCGCCGAACCAGAACGGCAGCACGTCGGGAACGCCAAAGCCGGCATTCGCGACTTCGCGGATCTGCGACGGGCGCAATGCGCGCACGGCGTCGCGCGCATTCGGGACGGAAGGTTTCAGCAGATCTGATTCGCTCATCGACGGGTTCAGGGATGGATTCGAAGGCAGCAGTTTAACGTGATGCACGTCGTCAGACTGCCGCGACGGACAGGCGCGCGTCGTCAGCGCAGATCCTCGGCGCGCGCCGGCAACTGCCGGATCAGCCCCCACACCGCTTCCGCGGCCGGCGACAGCGACCGGTCCCGCCGACGCACCAGATCGACGGTCCGCTCGACGCGCGGCACCAGCGGTCGCGCCGCGAGCGAAGCGTCCGCGGGCAGCGGCAACGCGAGCCACGGCAGCACGCTCACACCGACGCCCGCCTCGACGAGCCCGAACACCGTCGCCGAATGCCCGAGCTCCTGGACCACTGTCGCAGTCACGCCGTGCGCATCGAGCGCGGCGTCGATGATCGGGCGGCTGCCCGACGTATGGTCGAGCATCACGAGGCGCTCGCCCGCGAGATCGCTCCACGCGACCTGCGGCTGGGTCGCCAGCCGATGATCCTCGCGGCAGACGATGCAAAAGGTGTCGGTCATCAGCGGTTCGCGGTGCAGATCGTCGGCGGAAAACGGACCGACCACCACGCCGAAATCGACCTCGCCGGACTTCACCTTGCGGATCACGTCGCTCTGCACGTCGTCACGCAACCCGAGCGTGATGAACGGAAATTGCTGTCCGCAGCCGGCCACGACCTGCGGCATCAGCCGGCACGCAATCGTCGGACTCGCCGCGACCACCACGCGGCCGCGACGCTGCTCACCGATTTCGCGGATTTCCCTCAGCGTGTCGTCGAGGTCGGTCAGCAGGCGCGACACGCTCGCGACCAGATTCGCGCCGACGTCGGTGAGCTGGACGTCGCGCGTCGTCCGGTCGATCAGCTTCAGGCCAATTTCCGCCTCGAGCTCGCGCACGCAGCGGCTCACCGCCGACTGCGTCAGACCGATCTCGTCGCCGGCCCGGCTGAAGCTCTGCAACCGCGAAACCTCGATAAATACGCGCAACTGGCGCAACGTCACGTTCATCCCCGCACCTCATCAATCCCGTCATTTGATGAGATTGTATGGCCAATATTTCGGGGCGGAATCGAGTCGATTATTTCGCCGCAGCGCAGCAATAAGGCGCAAACGCACGCCTGGCGGGACTGATTGCACAAGATTGGTGATTGTCCTGATTTGCGGCATGGGTTTTTTGGATTCTCATACGCCCCTGGCTAGCACCCGCGCTGGCCCGGCTCCAAGGGGCTTCAAGGAAGTTGACAGCGCGATGGCACACTTCCTGCATTGGGGTGTGCACTGGGTCGGCGCCGCTTTCGGTTCGATTGCATACCAACCGCCGTGGCAAGCCCGACCCCGCCTGGCACCCAATTTCGGGTGCATGAAGAGTGCGCGGCGCGGGGCAGCGCACCGGAGTTAGCTTCGCTGAGGTGAAACATGATGCTGTTCGACGATTTGAGAGACAACGAGTGGGCGCTGGTCGAAGCGCTGTTCTGTGCGGAGCCCGCACGGAGCGAACGGCGTGGACGTCCTCGCGTGGAGGCGCGGGCAGTGGTCAACGCGGTGCTGTGGGTACTGTCGACGGGGGAAGGCTGGTCCAAGCTGCCCGGTCGGTATCCGTCGCCGCCGACCTGCCGACGCCGCTTCGATGAGTGGCAGGCCGACGGCACGCTCACCGAAATAGTCAAGCGCCTTGGCACGAGCGGCCGCGAAGTTTCGCTGCGTGGACGCATCGGCGCCACGGCGGCGAAACCGCCGGCACCGCCGAGCCGCGATCGTCTGCGCGGTGCATTCTGGACCAATCCGGAATCGTGGCGCGCGCCGGTCAAGATGGCCTGACTGTCATCGCATCGCTATCGGGCGCCTTCGGGCGCCCGATGTGTATCTGCGGTGTATCTGTATCTGCGTCACCCGCATGAGGCAGCGTGTCGGCATTACGGCCGAGGGCTGGGCGTCCGCGACGATGCGGCGTACCGGAGCGTGGTCGTTCGACCTCGCATCGACCGGCGTATTCAGCCGCTGACGAAACATCCATTTACCATTATTTACAGCGTGCTTTCGCTCCCGGGCATACGGTAGACGTATGCCAATACACGCAAGTCGATCGACTTGACGGGAGCTCACATGAAACCAGTGTCCCTGCTTCTGCGCGGCATTGTGGTTTCATCGGTTGCCATTGCCGTTGTTGTCGCCGCGCAGGAAAGTCCGCAAAAACACTGGGCGCAGAGCGGCCGCGCGGCAACCGTCGAGGCTGCGCAACGCGCGAACGGGCAACGCAAGGAATTTACGCCGCCGGCACCGCGAGGCGATCTGCGTGGCGACATCGCAAGCAATGTCCGGGTACGTCCGGAGCCACAGGCGCGCGAGAACCGCGATAACCGCAATAACGATCCGCGGCGCCGGTAACGCGTCTACTTCACTCAGGAACGGGAACCACCGGTGCGCGCATCAGTCTCACTGAACGCCATAAGCACAGCGTGGCAGCAGTAATCCGGTACGCCCGTATCCTTGCGATACGGGCTTTTTTTCGCCGACTGAAGGCGCAGCTGATATGTTCCGCCGCGTTGCCACGCGCGCGGAGCCGTGCCGGACCTGGCTATAGGTTGATCGCTAAAGCCGCGCTTCGAGATCCACCGGACTTGCTTCGGTCGCGACGTAGTGGTGCGCACGCTGCGCATCCCAGGTCAGCGATCGTTCGTCGCGTGCAAGCCGCGCGAATTCGGCCCGCCCTCGCTCCGTCAGCACCGCGATATCCACGGGAGCGTGGAAACCGGGAGCCGGTGCGACGGTGCGCTGCCGGACCGTCTCCATCAAGCCGAGCGATCGTAGATATTCGAAGACACCCGGACGTCTGGCCCACGGGACCTGGCGGTATTGCGCCCGCCTCAGCGCTTCTAGTACCGTTTCATTGGAATACGTGGTCATCTCACTTCTTTCTTAAAGTGCAGCCATGACTCAGTTTCTGCGCGATGTCGACCGCGCCGCCTTTTGGACGCCAGCGCGGAGCCATTGCGAACGGTCGTCGTGCGACGTTCGACGGCGCCGTCTCGCGCCAGATGCTGCCGATGCTTCAGGACCCCCGTTCGAACGTCATGTTAGCGTTCTCTTCCCGTGCCGACGATGCCGCCGTTTTGGCGCGATGACGAGCCCGGGAATTTGCCCTGAAAGCCATACGTTACCCCATTTAAATTGATTCTATTCATTTTATCGGTGCTTTTTTTTGCTGCAATCGTGCTATTGCGGCGCCTGCGCATGGCCCTCCTGATCGCCGGCCTCGTGCTCTTCTGGCTGATCGCCGCAGGCTGGATCACGGCCCCGCTGCTCGCGTGGGCACAGCGCAGCCCGGTGCTGCCGACACCGCCGGTTTTCGCTTCGCGAAACGCGATCGTCATGCTCGGCAGCGGCACCGAATACGCCGATGACGGCACGCTGATGCCGAAGCACGACGCCTTCGCGCGAATCACAACGAGCGCTGCGCTCTACGCGCAGTGCAAACAGATTGCGCGAACCTGCGACGTGATTATCAGCGGCGGCAATCCACAGCGGCACACCGCATCGGAAGCCGACACCTACTTGCCGTGGCTGCTGCGCAAACAGGTGCCGCGCGCCGACATCGTCCTCGAGAACCGCAGCCGCACGACCTACGAGAACGCGCGCTTCGTGTCGGACATCGTGCAGCACGCACATTACGACACGCTGATTCTTGTCACGTCGGCTTATCAGATGCCGCGCGCACTGCTCGATTTCCATCGCTTCGGCATGCAGCCCTACCCCGTGATATCGAACACCCGCCACACGGAACCCGGTGTGCTGCCGCGCTACGACAACCTGATGAATGCGGAGACCGCGTTGCATGAACTGATCGGCGTCGCGCAGTTTCATGTCTATCGCGCGATCGGCTGGTTCTGACATCGCCATTTAGTTAGGCATCCGATTTGTTTTTCGAAGCGAGCGATTCGCAACGCATCGGCATGCGTTTGTCGCACAGGAAGACGCCCCTCACGCACTCGACTCATGCCAGATGGTTGTAACAAGATGTAACTCTGTGTGAATTCCGTCACGAACCGTCTGCTGGAGCAGATATTGCTGGCTAGAATGCAGTGTCCTTCCGACTGGACAGGCCACCCTCGGGTCCTCGGGTCCATTAACCACCTTTGTGGAGTTAACGATGAAGAAAGCGTCCCTGGCTATCCTGGTTTCTCTGGCTGCACTGTCAGGTGCGGCCTATGCGCAAACAGACAGTGGCATCACGGAGAGCACCGATCCCGCGAAGGCCGCGGACGTCGAGCAACGTGCGCAGGATCTGCAGGCCAAGCAGGAAAGCATGCACAGCATGGAAAACATGCCGATGGAAAAGCACCACAAGCCGATGCACCATCACAAGAAGGCGATGAAGGAAAAAATGAAAGCTGCACCGGCCGCCGGCGCAAGCCAGTAACCGACCGCACGCGGCACGCATCGTCGGTTGCCGCCATGACGAAAAAAGCCGAAACCGGTCACGCCGGTTTCGGCTTTTTTTCTTTACGGAACCTGATGCGCCGGTATGCTAAAGTCGCGCACCACGCAATCCCCCAAACCCGTGCGCACCTTGTGCGGAGGACCGAATGAGCAACATCCAGCTGGACATCGAATGGACCGAAGCGGCATCGAAAAAAATCGAAAAGCTGATGCCGCGCGGCGGCCAGGAAGCCTTCCTTGCGCTACCGCCGGTCGAGTGTCTGCCGATGGAAGGCGATGTGCTGTTTCTCGGACCGGACGGCAAGCAGCAGCCCTTCATCGTCGCCGAGCGGCAATATCATCATGACGGCGACGCCGACTGGACCATCATCCTGATCCTCGACGTCCCGCAGTCCACGCACTGATGGGCGCAGCCAAGAAAATCGGCCGGCGCCCCCCTCACTTGATCCTGGTCAGGACACGGATTTCCGCGTGTTCGATCCAGTCGGCGACGGCCTTTTTGTACGCTTCGATGTGCGCCGACTTCGCATGCGCCGCGAGCGCTTCCTCGCTCTCCCAGCGCTCGAAGAAAACGAACCGCCGCGGTTCGCGCACGTCGCGATGCAGGTCGTACTGAAGCGCACCGTGTTCCTTGAGCGTCGGCTCGACGATGCCTTCGACTGCTTCGCGCAGCTTTTCCTCGTCACCGGGTTTCGCCACCGAGATCGCCACCACTGCCACTTCCGCCATGCTCTTGCTCCTGGGTAAAAAGCAGCAGAATACCTCCGCCCGCGCGGACCCGCTCGCCGGTACGCATGACATACGCAGTGCACGCGGCCTGGCGCCTGTACCGGTCTGTGATAACCCGTACATTCGTCGCGCATACGAACTGCTAGACTGAATCACACTATCCGCCGGAGTCAGAGCTTGGCTGGCATCGCTTCCCGATTCGTCGGGTCATTCGTTGGATCATGTCCTTCCGCGATCGCTCGAGCCCGCTGCCGGTCAGCCGGGCGCCGGATGCGCGCGCCTGCCTGACACACCATGCCGACCGTCGACGACCACACGCTCACCGGCCTGCTGCCCCACCTGGTGCGTGGCGACGGCGGCTGGAGCGCCAACTGGCGCACGGTCACGCTGCACAGCGTATTTCAGCCGGTGCTGTCGATCACGCATCGACGCGTCGTCGGCTATGAAGCGCTGCTGCGCGCGTACGATCCGATCGGCACGCCGATCTCGCCCGAAACGCTTTTCGCCGCGACCCCTTTGCCCGCCGACGCGCGCGCGCTCGACCGGCTCGCGCGCTGCATGCACGTCGCCAATTTCGTCGAGCAGGACGTCGACGACAACTCGTGGCTCTTCCTCAACACGCGCCCGCAGGTATTCGAAACCAGCTGGCCGCAACGCGCGTTCATCGACGAGCTGTCCTCGTACTTCGGCGTGCCGCAGGAGCGCATCGTCATCGAGGTGCTCGAGCAGCCCGCCGACGACGAAGCCGCCGTCGCGAGCATGCTGGCCGCGTCGCAGCCACGCGATTTCCTGATCGCAATCGACGACTTCGGCACCGGCTTCTCGAATTTCGATCGCGTATGGCGTTTCCGGCCCGACATCGTCAAGCTCGATCGCTCGCTGATCGCGCGCGCGGGCAAGCGCGACGGCGACAACTCGATGATCAGCCATCTGATCTCGATGCTTCATCAGTTGGGGACGATGGTGCTCGCCGAGGGCATCGAGACCGACGACGAACTGATGATCCTGATGCAGGCGGACGTCGACTTCGTACAGGGTTTCTGGTTCGGCCAGCCGAAACCATCGGTGCGCTCGGCGAGCGCGCAGGCGCCCGAACTGATCGAATCGATGTGGAATAAATTCACCGAATACGAGCGCACGCACGCACGCCATCAGCGGATCGGCTTCGAGGGACTCGCGGAGACCGTGCTGGCCGGCGCGGAAACGTTCGCCGCAACCGGCGATCTCCAACTGGCGGCGCAAACGGTATTCACTTTTCCGGAGGCGCGCCGCGTGTTCGTGACGAACTCGCTTGGACATCAACTGAAGCCTTCGGTAATGTCGCCCACCGCACCGTCGCCGCCCACGCGCCTCGCTCCGCTCTTGCCCGGCACGTACAGCAACTGGTCGCGCCGCACGTACTTCAAGCATGCGCTCGCGGCTCCTGGCCGCGTCGCCGTCATGGGCCCACACCGATCGCTGACCGACGGAGAAGACTGCTATACCGCGGCGATCGCAATGGAACGCGACGGCGAACTGAACGTGTTCTGCGTCGATTTCACACCGGCAGTGGCCATCGTGCTGCCGCCTCACTGACTCATCCACGCGTCAGTCGTTCACTCTCGAGCGCCCCACCTTCACCTCGCCACGCTTCGTCTTCGTATCGAGGCGACGCCGGTTCGATGCGCGCGTCGGCCGCGTCGCGACGCGCGACTTGCGGGTCACGCTCACGCTGTCGATCAGTTGATCGAGTCGCGCGAGCGCCGCAGCCCGATTCATCTCCTGGGTCCGATGCTCCTGCGCCTTGATCACGACGACGCCGTCGCGCGTCAGCCGATGATCGTTCAACGCGAGTAGACGCATCTTCAGCACGTCGGGCAGCGACGATGCATGGACGTCGAAGCGCAGGTGTATCGCACTCGACACCTTGTTGACGTTCTGGCCGCCCGCGCCTTGCGCGCGCACGGCGGTCAGCTCGATTTCGTTCGGTGGGATCGGATAGCGGGAAGTCATGCCCGAATGATAAACGCGCGGCGCCGGTACGGGCTTGCTGCGTCGTTACGAATGCGTGTTTTCACACTGCCGCATCGCGTTTCACGGCAGTTCGCCGGCGTCCTCAGCGCCGATCCCACGCGACGCCGCGGCGATCCGCTCAGCGAGTCCCGAGTCGCGCCGCGTCGGTGTGGCGATCGCCTCGGCGAGCACTGCACGTGAGCCGATCACGTCGACCCGTTCCCGCGCGCGCGTGATCGCGGTATAGACCAGTTCGCGCGACAGCACGCGGCTGAACACGGCAGGCAGCACCAGTACCGCGTGCTCGAACTCGGAGCCCTGCGACTTGTGCACGGTCAGTGCGAACGCCGTATCGTGCGGCGGCAGCGCAGCCGGCGACACCGCACGCACGCCGCCGTCGCCGGTCCGGAAAAAGACCCGCAGCGTACCGCCCGGTCCAGGCAACGCGATCCCGATGTCACCGTTGAACAGGCCGAGCGCATAGTCGTTGCGCGTCACCATCACCGGCCGCCCTGCAAACCACGATCCGCCGACTGCCTGCGGCACGCGCGCGACCCGGCGCACCTCGGCGGCCATCGCGGTATTCAACTGCTCGACGCCGCGCGGACCGCCGCGCGTCGCGCACAGAATGCGATAACGGTTCAGCGCGTCGAAGAGCGGCAGAGGATCAGGTTCGTCGGTGGCCAATGCCGCCGTGAGCGCGACTGCGTACGGCGTAAATCCGGCCGCGAGCCGCAGCACCGTGCGTTCGCCGAGTGTCGGGTTCGCGTCCTCGTGGAGCGCCGCGCGTTGTTCCGCCTGCGCACCGTCGGTCAGCACGTCGAGCGCGGCATCGCTCGCGCCGCGCCGGATCGCGAGCGAAAGACGCCCGATCGGCGACGTCAGTCCAAACCGGTAGTTACGCTCGAGCCAAACGACGCAATCGGCGAGCGGTGCAGCCGATGCATCTGGCGGCTGAGCGTCATGTACGTCGTCCGCGGCATCCGGGTCAGACCTTGTGGTCGCCGCTTCCGCTGCCACCTCCAGCGACCACGACGGTGCTTCCTGGTCGCCGAGCCACGGCGGCGTCCCATCGTCAGGCGCCCACGTATCCCAGCCGTCGTCGAATAGCGTTCGCGTCTCGCTCAGGCCATCGTCCGCATGCGGCAACGCGGCGGCAAACGTCGCCGCATCGATCGAGAGCGCCGCCGCGATCGCCTCGATACCGGCCGCGCTGAACGCGGGCCGCGCGCCCAGTTCCGCGAACACCGCGCCCGCCTCCACCGCGGCGAGCTGATCCTTGTCGCCGAGCATCACGAGCCGCGTCTGCGGCGCGATCGCATCGAGCAGATGCGCGGCCATCGCGACGTCGATCATCGACGCCTCGTCGACGACGACGACGTCGTACGGCAGCGGATTGTCCCGATGATGGCGGAAGCGTCCGGACGGCCCCGCGCCGAGCAGCCGATGCAGCGTGTACGAGGTCTGCGGCAGCCGTGCGGCGAGTTCGGGCGGCAGACTGCCGGCCCGTGCGAGCAGCGCCTCCTGCATCCGCTGCGCCGCCTTGCCGGTCGGCGCGGCGAGCGCGATCCGCAGATCGGTGCGCAGATCGAGCAGACACGCAAGCACGCCGACGACCGTCGTCGTCTTGCCGGTACCCGGTCCGCCGCTGACGATCGTCAGTCCACTTGTCAACGCGGTCGCCGCTGCAACGCGTTGCCAGTCGATGCCGTCATCCGGAGGCGGACCAAAGTAGCGCAGCAGCCGTGCATGAATTTCACCAGACGATGAATCGTCCGCGCCGTCGCGCATCAGCGCACGCGCGGCCCGCTCATGCGCGACGAGCGAACGCGCGAGGCGACGCTCGTAGTCGTAATAGCGTGCGAGGTACAGGCGGCCCTGCGCGTCGAGCACCAGAGGGCGCAGCGCCGCTGCTTCCTGCGTGCCGTCGCTGACCACGCCGCTCGCGAACAGCGCCGTCCGGATCTCGCGCGGCGCCGTCTCGTAGCGACGCGCGAGTGCCCACAGCGGCACGCACACGTGACCATCGGCGGTCGCCCGGCTCGCTGCGAACGCGGCACGCGCAGCCCAACGAACAATCTCGGCCGTCGCACCCGAACGACGCGTCAGCGCTGCGATGCGTCGCGCGAAACCGTCGGCCAGTGCGGTGCTGAAATCGGTTGGGGCCGGCAGCCTGATGTCGGCTTCCGGAAACAGTACCTCGCCAGGGCCGGCGACGGCGCGCGTCTTTGTGTTCATCCCGCGCCTCCGTCCATCAGTACATCGAGTTCCTTCACCAGCCCGTAGAGCGGCCGGCGTGCATGCACGCCCGTGGGCTCGCCGCCATCGCGCCAGCCCGGGCGCACGCCGCGCACGAACAGATAGAGATAGCCGCCGATGTGCCGGTCATAGTCGTACGCATCGCGCAGACGCGACTTCAGATAGCGATGCAGCGCCACCGTGTACAGCAACGCCTGCAGGTGATACGCGTGCTCCGCCATCGCGACGTCGAGCGAGGCCGCGCCGTAGTCCGAGGGTGTATCGCCGAGATGATTCGATTTCCAGTCGACGATCCAGAACCGCCCGTCGTGCTCGACGATCATGTCGATGAAGCCTTTGACGAAGCCGCGCAGCGCGCCCGGCTCGAGCGCGACGTCGGGATAGTCCCACGCGACAAGGCACGCGCGCAGCACCGCAAAATCGAGTGACGCCGCGGGAAACAGGAACGCAAGTTCGTTGAGCCGCCGCACCGGGTTCAGCCGCTCGAGCGTCATGCCCGGGACGAGTTCGGTCGCGACGATGTCTTCGAGCAGCCGAACCATCATGCGCGGCAACCGCGCGGCGAGATCGGGTGCGGCCGGCGCGGGACGCTCGCGCAACGCGCGGAGGATTGCGTCGGGCCATGTATCGCGCGCGGAAAAATCGGCCAGCTCGAACATCCGGTGCAGACATTCGCCGGCCGCCGCACCGCGCGGAAACGCGAGGATGTCATCGGCTGCGAGCGGCTCCGCGTGCGGTTCGAGCCATGCAGGTTGTACGAGCGCATCGGCGATGCCATCGTGATCGGGACGTGCTTCCTCCGGCGGCGCGAACGCTTCGCCACTACGTGCGCCGGCCGCGATCATCCCGCTGAAGCTCGCCATTCGCCACTGGTCGCGCAACATCCGATGACTCGTGCGTGCGCGTATCTGCCGGCCGCTGTCTTCGCGGCTTTCGAGCGGCACGCGGCGCAGGCTTACCGGTAACGGATCGAGTGAGATCGCCCCGCTGTCGAGTGCATGCCAGCGCTCCGCGAGTTCGCTCTCGTCGGGCGGCGCGGCGAGCCAGTCGTCGAACGTTCGGCTAGCACCCGCAACCAGCCAGTTCAACACGCTGCGCCGCGATTCCTTCGTCGAGCGTGACGAGAGATAGGTACCCGCGACGAGATAGCAGCGATACACCGCCCGCGTCAATGCAACGTAGACGAGCCGCGCGCGTTCGGCCGCCTGTTCGCGCGACGCGTAACGCGCCGCCTGCTCGGCCCGCTCGTCGTCGTAACCGTAGTGCAGCACCGCGACACCCGTGTCGTCGTGATACTCCCGTGCATCGGGCAGCCCTGAAGAAGGCGGGTCGCGCAGCGCGCCGTCGTTCAGAAACGGGCAGAACACGACGGCATATTCGAGCCCCTTCGACTTGTGCACCGTGACGATCTGCACGAGATTGCGATCCGACTCGAGACGCAGTTGCGCATCTTCGCCGCCACCCTGCTCGCGCTGCGCCGCAAGCCAGCGCAGCGTCGGCGCAATGCCGGGCTGCGTCGACGCACGCGCCTGCAGCAGTTCGGCGAGATGATTCACATCGGTAAGCCGGCGCTCGCCATCGGCTCCCGCGACGAGCCGCTGCGCGACGCCCAGCTCGCGCATCAGCGTGCGCCACATCGCGGCGAAACCACGTTCGTGCCAGAGTGTCCGGTAGCGCGAGAAGCGTTCGACCCAGCTCATCGCATCGGCAGCGTGAGCGGGATCGTCCGCAGGTGGCAGCGCATCGGCCAGTTGTTCGAGGCGCCACAGCGCGGACGCGTCGAGACCGAGCCAGTCGGTGGCGAGCGCAGCGCGCAGCCGTCGCAGGTCGCCCGGCGTATCGACGGCGGCGAGCACGCGCTCGATCTGCTCCGCGTCGAGCGTCGAAAACACCGACGCCTGCGCGAGTTCCACGCTGCCGACACCCCACGCGGCCAGCACGCGTTTGATCAGGCTTCCCTGACGGTGCGTCTGCACGAGCACCGCGATGGTGTCCGGCGCGAGCGGTGCGTCGCCGACCTTGACCGTGCCTGCGCGCGCGCCGCGCAACAGCCGCGCGATCTCGGCCGCGGAGGCTTCGCTCGCCGCACGCTGCGCGTCGCGCTTCGTCAATGCTCCATCGCCACCCGGCAACGTCCAGATGCGGAAGTCGCGCGTGCGATGCGCGTTGTCACCTTCGACTTGCAAATCGACAAATGGTGGGCGCTGTCGCTCACCCGCGCGCACCGGCTGATAGTCGAGCCCATCGAGCACGAACGCACGCGGGTTCGCCTCGAAAACACGATTGCATGCATCGACGATCGACGCCGTCGAGCGCTGGTTGACCGCGAGCGTATAGCGCGCCGACGCGTCCGCACGGGCGGCGAGATACGTGTGCAGATCGGCCGCGCGAAAACTGTAGATCGCCTGCTTCGGATCGCCGACCAGAAACAGCGGACCAGCCGGCGCGAAGATGCGATTGAAGATCGCGAACTGCAGCGGGTCGGTGTCCTGAAACTCGTCGATCAGTGCAGCCGGATAGCGCGCGCGCAACGTCTCGGCGAGCCACGGATGCGCGGCGAGCGCTCGGTACAGGTTCGACAGCAGATCGTCGAACGATACGACGCGGCGCGTGCGCTTGCGGGCCGCGAGTTCGTCCGGCGCATACGCGAGCCACGTCTGCACGAGCACGAGCCAGCGTGCGCGCTGCGCGGCTTCGGCAGCGACGACGGCCGCCGCGAGCTCGTCGGCGAGCACGAAGAACGGATGCTCCGGCGGCTCGAACTTGACCTTGGTCGCCTTCGCAAGCGCCGATGCGGTCAGCTTGAGCGCCGCGCGCGGCGGCGGCGCATGGCAGTCGTCCTGCGCGAAGTAATCGGTCCACGCGTCGATGGCCGCGGCGATCGCGTCCGGCTTGTGCGAGGTCTTGCTGAGCCGCTCGCCGGCTTGCGCGAGCAACACGACGACCGCGTCGCGTTCCGCTTCCCACACTGCACGTGCAGCGTCGAAGCGTGCCTGCGGATCGTCCTGCACAACCGGGACATCGTCTTCGGAGACTGCACCGCTGCCCCAGCGCAATTGCGCGAGCGGCTTCTTCAGGCGCCGCGCGAGCTGTTCGTCGAGTGCGTCGGGTCCCGCGCGCTTGCCGACGAGCCACGCGGCGAACGCCGGATGCGCGGCCGCCACCGGTTCGACACGTTCGCGCCAGAAGTCCGCCGCCAGTTCGAAACGCAGCGGCGCATCGTCGGCTTCCATCTCGAACGCGAACGGCATCGCCGCCGCGAACGGCGCCTCCTGCAACGCGCGCTGACAGAACGCGTGGATCGTGTGGATCGCCGCCTGATCGAACGCACGCAGCGCGCGCCGCACGATGCCGGCCGCACTCTCGCGATCGATTCCATTGCCCGCGGCGAGCGTCGTGTCGAACAGCCCCGCGATGAGCGGGTCACCGCCGTCGTCGCCGATTTCGAGCGCGCGCTGCAATTCGGCGAGACGTCCGCGGATCCGCTCGTGCAATTCCGCGGTGGCCGCCTTCGTGAACGTGACGACGAGAATCTGGTCGGCACCGAGATTCTTTTCGAGCAGCAACCGCACGTACAACGCGCAGATGTTCCAGGTCTTGCCGGTACCGGCCGATGCCTCGATCTGGTTCACGCCGTCGAGCGCGCAGCCGAATACGTCGAGCTCGCTTGCGTCAGCTGCCGGTTGCGTCGTGCCGATCATGGCGCGCTCCGCAGATGCTCGATGAGCGGCTTGAACACGACCGCCGCGAGCGTGCCGAACGGTTCGTCGAGCGTGAGCGGCGTGCCGCGCAGCGCGATCCGCAGCGCCGGGTCGTCGGATTCGCTGCGCACACGCTCGTTGATCCACGCGCCCTGCGCCGCTGAATCGCTGTCGCTGATCTTCGCCCACGCGCTTTTCGGGAAGAACCGCAACGGTAGCGAACGGCCCGCGCGAAACAGCGCGGCGAGCGGCGCGAGCGCCTCGAGCGGCGCGGCGACCGGCATGAACTCGAAGGTCTCGCCGCTGCCGTGCCATACCGTACGACGCGCGCCGTCGGGCCGCGCCGCGCAGTAGACCAGATGCGCAATCCACGCGGACAGGTAGTCGCGCGCGGTCGGCCGTGCGTAGCGGAACACGACCTGTCCTGCATCGGTCAGCAGATTCAGCGTGCCGTGCAGTTGCAGCGGCCCCTGCGCCGCCTCGCGCAGCAGCGCATCGTATTGACCGAAGAGCGGCACGTCGCCGGTATCGGGCCAGCGCGGCGCGACATCGAGCGTGAATGGCAAACGCTGCACGCCGCCCGACAGCGCTTGCCGCACGCTGTCCGCGAGTTGTCGCAGCGCGCCCAGTTCGCGCGCACGCCACACGGCGCCCGTCGCGCCGCCCGGCAACTCGGGGCTTGCCTCTGCGACGCGGCGCACGCGCTCGAATGCACCCGGCTGTTCGTTCGGGTCGAGCAGCGCGGGCAGCAGACGATCGGCGAGCGCATCGCGACCTGCGTAGTCGAGTTCGAACGGTTCGGTATCGAGCAGTTCTCCCTGCGTGTCGGAGAGCACGATGCCAAGCCGGTCACGCAGCAGCGCGCGCGCAGGGTGGCGCCAGAAGCGCTGGAAGTCGTCGAAGGCCACCGGCGCCGCGACCTCGACGGGCAACGGCTCGGTAAAGAACGGCGCGGTCGCTGCATGGCCCGGTGCGGCCAGCAGCGCCGCAAGCTCCGCGCGATCGGGGTCGTACGTGAAAAGCGGCGCGTCTTGCCGCGGCCCGAAGTAATCGGCGGAGAAAGCCTGCAGCGGATGCTCGACGACGAACGCGCGGCGTGCGTCGTCGAGTTCCTTCTGCGATGCGTCCGGCCCCGCCGACACACGCGCCAGATGATCGAGCAGTTCGTCGACGAGTGCGGCCGGCGGCAGCGGCGCGTTGTCACGAATACTGCGGCCCGTGTACGCGATCAGCAGACGGTCGCGCGCGGCGAGCAGCAGGTCGAGAAACAGATTGCGTTCGTCGTCGCGGCGCTGACGGTCGCCGGGCTTGCCGAACGTCGCCATCAGATCGAACTCGTCCGCGCGCGCGAGGCTCGGCAGCACGCCGTCGTCCATGCCAAGCAGACAGACGACGCGATAAGGCAGCCCGCGCAGGCTGGTCAGCGACGAGAACGTGACACCGCCCCATGGCACACCGCCACGCGCCGGGTCGTCGAGCGCGGCGGCGAGCGCCGTGCGCACGACGGCGGCCGGCAGCGGTTCGTCGTGCGCGCCGCTGTGCATCGCGTCGCCCATCGCGTCGATCGCGTCGCGCACGTCTGCGACTGCATCCGCGAATTCGATGCCCGCATCGAAGCACTGTGCGAGCGTATCGAGCAGCAGCCGGGTCCACGCGGCAGGCGTCTGTTCCACCGACGCGCGGCGCACGAACGCATCCAGGTGATCGACGAAACGCGCGAGCCGGCCGAGCAGTTCGGCATCGGGACCGCCCGCGCCTCCGACGGGCAGCCACGCGTCGACCGGCTCGCCTCGATCCGGCATCGCGTAGCCGAGGAACAGACGCGTCAACGCATCGGCGAATGTATGCCGCGCGACCGGCACCGCTTCGTCTTCAGGTTCGACCGGCGCGAGGCCGCGCCGTGCGCCCGCGGCCGCGAGCCATTCCTGCGCGGTTTCGAGCGCGGCCGCGTCGATGCCGTAGCGGACCGCGACCGCATCGACACGCAGCCATTCGATCAGCTCGGGCGCGGCCGCGCTGCGCTCGGGCAGCGCGAGCCAGTCGAGCAGTACGCGCGCGACCGGGTTCGCCTGGGTCGGCGGCAAGCCGGTGATCCGGTATGGAATGCGGCGTAGCGACGCTTCGTTTCGACCCGCCGGCGCCGTGCCGAACACCGCATCGATCAGCGGACCGGCGGCGGCAAGATCGGGACACGCCACCAGCACGTCGGACGGCTGCAGGTCGTCGAATTCGTCGAACCAGCCGAGTAGCCGGTCGTGCAGCACTTCGAGCTGACGCGACAGGCTGTGGCAGACGTGCACTTCGATTCCGTGCCCGTTGGCACCCAGCGCCTCAGGCGGCTCTTCGGGTTCGAGCGTGAGCATCGCGTTCTGCACGGCGGCGAGCCACGTCGGCGCCGGATTGCCGACATACACCGACGACTCGCTCGACGCCGCGCTCTCGGTCAGTTCGTGCAGCATGTGCAGTTGCGCCTGGGTCTGTCGCCCCCACTCCGCGAGCAGTGGATGCCCGACCTCCTGATAGTCGAGCTGACCCCCGGCATCGAGCGCTTCGATACGCCGCTCGCTGACGATGTCGAACCAGAACTCGCGACACGGGTTCATCGCGTACAGCCGCACGTCGACCCAGCGCGACAGCGTGCGCAGCAGCTCGACGTGCAACGGCGGCATGGTCGGCAGCGCGAACACGTACACGGTCGAGGGCCAGTCCGCGCGCGCGATCGCATCGAGGTCGAGCGTATGAGCCTCATCGAGAAAACGATAGGCGGGTGGGGTTACCGCGGCCGTGGACCTGGGCCGCGTACCTTTCGGTTTGTCGGTCGGCGTTTCTTGCGCCACTTCAGCGAGCACCGCGCGCCACAGCGCCGCCTGCCACGCTTCGTCCTCGCGCGCGGCCGCGCTCGCACCGACAAGGCGCGGCCCACTCTCGCCCGGCGCGCCGCTCGCGAAAATCGACCCGCCCTTCTGCCACTGCAGCAGCCATTCGGGACGATAGGTCAGATAGTGATCGAGCACCGTCGCGACCCGCTGCGCGAGTTCGTAACGCATCGGCGGATCGGCGGCATCGAGATACGCGCGCAGTCGCGGCGACGCGTTCCACGGTGCGTGCGCGCTGTCTTCGCCGGTCCTGCCGAGTTGCCGGTAGCAGCGCCATACGAGCCGGTCCGGCGCGTACGGCGAATGCGCGGACACCGGAATCACGCCGCCAATCTGCTCCCAGAGCCACTGCGCGAGATAACGGAAGTCGACGTTCGCGCACACGCCGTGCTGCGCGGCGATGTCGAGTTCGAGCCGGCGCCGCAGAGCCGCGCTCGGCACGATCAGCGGCTGCGCGATCCACGGTTCCGACGGCGCATCGGCCATGTCGGCGAGCAGTGCCGCGACAAGCGTTTCGTACCGGTTCGAATAGAAGAGCTGGAGCATGAGGCGCAGCATAGCAAACGCACCCTCGCCGTAGAACCTGGCCGGATGACGGAGGTCAGATGCCGGACAAAATACGTTAGACTCGACGGCGTTGAATCTCCCCGTCAGCGCTTTCCACATTCGCAGGAACATCCGGCAGTCGATGCGCTATTCGATCGAAATCAAGAAGTTTCTTTACAGCCAGTATTTTTACGGTGGCTTACGCATCGCAGTCGGCGTGTCGTTGCCGGCCGTCCTCTGCCTGATCGTTTTTCATAACCGCGACCTCGGCTTCACGATCGCGACCGGTGCGCTCGGCGCGTGCGTCGTCGACATGCCCGGCCCACTGAAGTACAAGCACAACGAGATGCTCGCGTGCAGCGTGATCGGCTTCCTGTCCGCGCTCGCCACGGGGCTCGCCACCGTGAATTCGGTTGCGCTGTGGTGCACCGTGGTGCCGCTGACCTTCGTGCTGTCGCTGATCGTCGTGTACGGCAACCGCTGGCCGCAGATCAGCTTCGCGACGCTGTTCATGATGGTGATGACGCTCGAGGACAGCTTCACGCCGATGCAGGCGCTCGTCAACGCCGCCTGGATTCTGGTGGGCGGGCTCTGGTACACGTACTGGTCGACCTTCGTCACGCGCTGGATGGCGCACCGCATCGAGCAGCAGGCATTAGCGGAGAGCGTGTTCGCGTGCGCGGACTACCTGCTCGCGCGCGCGGACTTCTACGATCTCGATAACGATCTCGACGAGTGCTATCGCAATCTCGTCGCGAAACAGATCGCCGCGGTCGAGCGCCAGGACGCAGCCCGCGACATCGTGCTGCGCGGCCTGCCGAAACTGAAAAGCCGCCAGCTCGATCCGCGCCGCGCGATGCTCTTCAATCTGTTCATCAACACGGTCGACCTGCACGAGCTGTTCGTCGGCGCGCAGACCGACTACCCGCTCGTGCGCAATACGTTCGGCGGCTCCGATCTGCTGGTGTTCTATCGCGACCTCGTCCGCAAGGCCGCGGCCGATCTCGAGGACATGGGCCTCGCGGTACTGCAGAACCAGCCGCCCCGTGCGCGCGTCAACGTGAAGGCCGAGCTGCGCGCGATCGAGTTCGAGATCGAGGTACTGCGCAAGCAGGATCTGCCGGCGAAGAACCCGGAGGCGTACCAGGCGGTGTCGGCGACGTTCCGCCGGATCTGGAGCGCGACACGGCTGATCGACCGGATGCGCAAGAGTCTGTCCACCGACGCCGCCACGACCGAAACCGAACTGCGGCTCGACCAGGCGCTGTCGCGTTTCGTGTCGAGCCGGCGCGTGCCGTTCCGGCAGATCTTCTCGAACCTGACGATGGCGTCGCCGAGCTTCCGGCATGCACTGCGCGTGACGATCGCGGTCGCGGTCGGCTTCTGGCTCGGACGGCTGCTGCCGCTCACTAACGCGTACTGGATCGTGATGACCACCGTCATCATCCTGAAGCCGGGCTACTCGCTGACCAGGCAGCGCAACAGCCAGCGGATCGTCGGTACGCTGATCGGCTGTAGCGCGAGCATCGTGCTGATGCTGTTCGTCAAGGAACCGCACGTGCTGCTGGTGGTGATGTTCGCGTCGATGGTGATGAGCTACAGCCTGCTGCTGTTCAATTACACGGCGAGCGTCGTGTTCACGTCGTCGTACGTGCTGCTGATGTTCCATCTGCTCGCGCCGGGCGGCATGCGCATCATCGGCGAACGGGCGATCGACACCGTCGTCGGTTGCGCGATCGCGATCGCCGCGAGCCACCTGTTCCCGTACTGGGAATACCGGCTGATGGGCAAGCTGGTCAACGACATGATCGCGGCGATGCGGCAGTTTCTCGAAGCCACCTGGTGGTGGAGCAGCAAGCCGGCGACGGTCGCCGCGGCCGCCGTCACCGAGGGCGGTGCACGTGCGCCGGCAGCGGCCGTTGCGGATGCCGATGCGTTCGTGAAGCCGGCTGCTGCATTGGTAGCACACGGCAATGCCGCAGCCGACGATCCGGCAGATGCCGTCGCGACTATCGTTGCGCCGGTCGTTTCGACGGCAACCCCGGCCGCCCCCGCGACCCCCTCTCCCGCATCGAAACCGGCAACCACACCGGCCGCCGCGGCCGCAGCCAGCGCGCTAGACCGCGACTATCGTTACCGGCTCGCGCGCAAGAACGTGCACGTCGCGTTCGCGAACCTGGGGCAGGCGTTTCAGCGGATGATGCTCGAACCGAAGGCCGCGCAGAAGTTCGTCCCCGAACTCAACGATCTGCTGGTACGCAGCCACGTGCTCGCATCGCAAATCACCGCGGCGGCACCGCTGCTACGCACGTCGGCGCAACACCAGGACGACGTATCGCTGCAATCGCTGCAACGTGCGCTCACACTGGTGCGCGACCATCTGAGCGCCGCGGAAGCGGGCACCGCGCTACCCGCGGAGCAAAGCGACGCGGCTCGGCTGATGGCCCGCGATCTCGATACGATGGTGGTGGAAGCGGAGAAGTCGTCGACCTGGTCCGCCGACGCGGTGCACGAACTGAAACTGCTCGCGCATCAGTGCAAGCAAATGCTTGCCGCGTCGTCGCAGATCCGCAAGGACGCGAGCTTGATCCGGCTGCCGGCCGCGGGATAACGCCGCACGTCTGCGCATCCCCGGACAGATCGGCGTTATTGCGACGCGCCGCCAGCCGAGGCAGTTGTGGCAGCAGCGGTCGATGCCGCCGGCGGCGGATTCTCGCGATCGAATTCACGCTTCCCGGTAATCGCGTTGTAGAACAGCGTCGCGATCACCAGCAGCACCGCGACCACGATGAGAATGGCGATGTTGGTGGTGGGATTCTTCTTGCGCGGTTCGTTCATGAGAGAGGCTCGGCTCGCGTGGGACGCGGGGCAATGACGGAGCCGGCATTCTACGCCGCCGCACCTTGCGCCCGCCTTGCAGTGCGCAGGGGTGCGCCACCACGTCGCAGGCACGTGGATGGCGCGCGCAAGTAGCGCTGAATCTCTACATCAACGTGCGCCGGCAACCGCGAGCGGCCGCACCGGCAGCGCGGTCGAATATTTGATCTGTTCCATCGCGAAGCTGGAGCTCACGTCGTAAAGCGGCACTGCGCGGATCAGCAGCTTGTACACGCGATCGTAGTCATCGATATCGGACACCACGACCCGCAGCAGATAGTCCGTTTCGCCGCTCATCCGGTACACCTCGACCACCTCGGGAATGTCCTGCACCGCCTGCGTGAACGTGCGCGCCCACTCCTCCGTATGCTGGTTCGTCCGCACCGCGACGAACACCGTCGTCCCGACACCGAGTTTGCGCGGATCGCACAATGCGACCTGCGCCCGGATCACCCCCATTTCCTTCAAACGCTGCACCCGTTTCCAGCATGGCGTCTGCGACAGATTCACGCGTTGGGCCAGTTCGGCGACCGGCGTCGTTGCGTCTTCCTGAAGCATTTCCAGCAGCTTGCGGTCGATGATATCCATTCCCATGATTGCACCAATATAGAAAATTATTCTACTTATCGAGTTATTTTCGGAATTATATGAAAACTCTTTCTCTGGGCAAGCCGGTATAAATGTCAGTGTCCGAGGCCTGAACAAATATATCGCGGAAGTCTCCATGAATCACATTACGCCCCCCTCTACGTCTGCTCCCGCGCCTGCCGTCGCGCGCCTGTGCCGCGCGCTCGACGCTGCTTTCGACGACTGCGACGCAGCCGCCGACCCGGCGTCCCGCGCAGCCTTCGCAAGCATCGTCCGCGCGGCGCTCGCGGAAGCAGCCGCCGACCCGGCATTGCTGTCGCCCGCGCATCGCGAAGGCCATGCGGACAGCTACTGCCGCCATTTGCTCGCCGCCGATCCGCACGGGCGCTATGCGCTCGCGGCGCTCGTCTGGCAGCCAGGACAGGCGAGCCCCGTCCACACGCATCACACGTGGTGCGGCTATGCGGTCGTCGCAGGCACGCTGGCCGAAACGGTCTACGCATGGGATGCCGACGCGCACCGCGCAATCGAGACGCGCACCCGGTTGCGGTCCGCAGGCGCCGTGTCGTTCACCCGCGCCGGTCATACCGGTATTCATCGACTCGGCAATCCGGCCAACGTCGATACCGACGTCAACGCAGCGCCCGCCGTGTCGCTGCATCTGTACGGCGTGTGCGGCACGCGGATCGCGACGCACGTCAACGACATCGTGCGCATCGCGGGTGCGTCCGTTGCCATGCGCGGCACGACGCAAACCGAATCGGCCTGACGGCCGTCCGACGAGCCGCTCACTGACCACCAAGATACGTACGACGCGCGACATTTTTTAACGCCTGCCTGCGAGCATTGCCGGCCGGACGACAAACGATGCGCCACGCGTACGCCAGGCAGCCGGAATAACCGGAGCGAGCAGAACGCCAGGGATGCGGAAAGTGCCGCGAACGCGGCTGCACAGAAAGGGAAACGCGAAACGAAGAGCGGCGTGCGCGACCGGTGCCGCGTCGATGGGACGCGTAGCATCCGATTCGCGCCGCTGCGAAAGTGACTTCATGGCGGCACAAGGCAAAACTGGATACACCAGTGTAGCCGCTGCCGACTGCGGGACACGTGTCGATGCGTAACCGAATGTTAGGACACTTGTCTGCCGCGCGAATGCTGTAAACGCGGCCGGCGAGGCTGAGCGCCCCGCCGGCCGTGGACTGCCTGGGTCGCCTCGATTCTCTCGCCAGCGTCAGTAAGCGACTGTCGCGAGCTGGTGAATGAAACGTCCCTGCTCCAGTTCATCGACGAACGCGATCGCATAATCCTGCGTCGAAATCCGGCTGTTGCCGTTCGCATCGACGATCAGCGAGCCGGCGCCCGTGCGGAACTTGCCAGTGCGTTCGCCCGGCGCGATTTCCGCGGCCGGCGAAAAGAACGTCCAGTCGAGATCGTTTGCGGCGCGATAAGACGTGAGCGTATCGCGATGGGCAAGCGCCACCGGCTTGTAGGCGTCGGGGAACCCTTCGGTATCGACCAGTTGCTTGCCCGGCGCAACTTCCAGCGAACCCGCGCCGCCTACCACCGCCAGCCGTTTGATGCCCGCGGCACGCGCGCCTTCGATGAGCGAACGGGTCGCTGCCGGGAGCGGCGTGACATCGCCACGCGGCGTCGAATAGGCACTCGCGACCGCATCGAAACCATGCAGCGCAGCGGCCACGGCCGGCGCGTCGAGCAGATCGAGCTTCACGGCGCGCAGGTTCGCGACATCCGTCGGCACGCGTGCCGGATCGCGCACGAACGCGGTGACCTGGTGGCCGCGGCGCGCGGCTTCGGCGGCGATCTGCGAACCGATCATGCCGGTGGCACCGAACAGTGCGATTTTCAGGGATTGGCTCATCGTCAAGACTCCTTTGAAGTCGGTTAAATGTAACTACATCGATTACATATTCAGTGAAAAAAATCGGGGCGTCGATTTGACTACCCCGTTACGGTGGCTGGTATCGATCCACGCAGCGCGGCTATCCGCCCGCCCGTCGCTTCCTGCGTTCGCGCAAGCGTTCCGCACGCACCACGTCAGCGGTTGCGTCCGCGAGCGTGCGGGAGGCAAGCGACGCTTCCATCGCCCGCTGTGCATCGTCGACGATGCCGGTCAGCACGCTCTGGATATGCCGTCCCACCATGCAAGCAGGATTCGGCGTCTCACGATGCAACGCGAACAGCTGCGCATCGTCCACCGCCCGGTACACGTCGAGCAGCGAAATGTCTTCCGGCGCGCGCACCAGCAATGCACCGCCGCCGGCACCCAGTTGCGACGTGGTGAGCCCCGCGCCGGCGAGCATCGCCAGCAGACGGCGAATCAGCACCGGGTTCGTATTCACGCTACCCGCGATCATCTCGGAAGACAGCGGCACACCGTCCTGCAGCGACAGCAGTGCCAGCACGTGAACCGCAAACGCAAGGCGGCTACTCGTATTCACAGCGAACCCGTCCAACCACAATGTGTAACCATAGTAATTACACTTATCCGGGCTGTCAAACCCTGTTGCCCGACGAGCTTATTTTCCATCTCCTCGCCCATCTATTTGTCCATCTGCTTCTGCGCGTCGCTCGCATCCGATGGTGCAGCCGATGAAGCCGCATTCTGGCTCGACCACTCCTGCAGCTTGCGCCCCGCGCTTTCGAGCCCTGTGCCGGTCATCGCGGCCGCGTGGCCAAGCGCGGCCTGCGTCGCGCTGGCTGCGCCCTGCAGATTGGCGTGCGCGCTCGACGCGAGCGCCGACGGATCGATGTTGATCGACGGCTTCGATGCCGAGTCGAGACTTTGTTGCGTCGCCGTGCTCGCGTTGTCGACCTGCTGGCCGACATAGCTCGCCGCCTGATCGAGTTTCTGGCCGGCCTGCTGCGCGACGTCGTTGAGCTTCGCCTGGCCGGCCGATGCATCGTTTTTCTCGCAGGCGGTCAGCAGCACGAGCAGCGTCGCGGTGGCGACGGCAATACGGAACGGGGAACGGCGGTAGGTGGAGTTCGGGATCATGGCGTGAGAGCGCTGCGCGAAGCAGCGTGCGTCATTGGGAAAATCGCGGAAAACGTGGCCATGATACGCCGTCGCTGTACTGTCAAACTCGCTGGAGTAGACTGCCCGGACGTTCCGCGTCTTTTCTCTCCGACAGGAGGCATGCAATGGCAGCGAAGAAGATTCTGTTCCTCACTGGCGATTTCGCCGAGGATTACGAAACGATGGTGCCCTTCCAGGCACTGCAGGCGGTAGGCCACGTGGTCGACGCGGTCTGTCCGGGCAAGCACGCGGGCGAACGCATCAAGACCGCGATCCACGACTTCGAGGGCGATCAGACCTACACCGAGAAGCCGGGCCATCAATTCGCGCTCAATGCATCGTTCGACGAGATCGACCCGACCCAGTACGACGCGCTCGCGATCGCCGGCGGTCGCGCGCCGGAGTATCTGCGGCTCAACCAGAAAGTGCTCGACATCGTGAAGCTGTTCAACGAACAGCGCAAACCGATCGCGGCGATCTGCCACGCGGCTCAACTGCTCGCCGCCGCCGACGTGATCCGCGGGCGACGCATCTCCGCGTATCCCGCGTGCGCGCCGGAAGTGAAGCTCGCGGGCGGCGACTATGCGGACATTCCGGTCGACGCGGCGATCACCGATGCGCACTTCATTACCGCGCCCGCGTGGCCCGCGCATCCGGAATGGCTGCGACAGTTCCTCGTCGCGCTGGGCACGCGTATCGAGTTATAAACGAGATGATTGAGGCGGTTGCGGGCGACCCACGCCGGGCGTGATGCCCGTACCGCTTAATGAGCAGGCAACGGAGCAATCAGCGGACGCTGAAGCGCAGTTCCGGTTCGTCCGCATAGGTGAGTGCGGCGGCCTCGCGGGCCTGTCGCACCGCCGCTTCCGGCAACGACAGATAGAACGTCGTGCCGAAACCCTCGGACGATTCCGCCCACACGCGTCCGCCGTGCCGCTCGACCACGCGACGCACCAGCGCAAGCCCGATGCCCTCGCCGGTCGCTACATTCGAATGTAGCCGCTGGAACGCATTGAAGAGCCGCGGCAACGCGATCTCCGGAATGCCGAGCCCGTTGTCCTTCACATAGAAAATACGCAGCGACTGCACGCCGGGCGGCGCGGGCGTCGTGCCGATCTCGACGAGCCCTTCGCGTGCCGGATCCAGATAGTTGATCGCGTTTCCGATCAGATTCGCGAACACCTGCTCGAGCGCGGTTGGATCGCCCCAGACCGGCGGCAAATCGTGCACCACCACGTTCGCGCGGCGCGCCTTGATCGACGCCTGCATCGCGTCGACCACACGCTGCACGAGATCGCCCAGTTGCACCTGCTGCTGCCGGTACTCGACGCGGCCGACGCGCGACAACCGCAGCAGCGCATCGATGATGTGCGACGCGCGCAGCACTGCGGTCTGCAGATAATGCAGCGCCTCGCCGATATCGTCGTCGATCAGCCGTTCGAGGCGTTGCCGGTCGGACGAAGTCAACGACGATTGCCGGATCGCGTCGCGCAGATCGTCGCACGCGTGAATCAGCTCTTTCGAGAAACCCTGCAGATTGACGAGCGGCGCACGCAGATCGTGCGACACGCTGTAGATGAACATCTCGTTTTCCTGCGTCTGCTGGCGCAGCGTTTCGTTGATCCGCGCGAGTTCGTCGGCGCGGCGCGCGAGGTCGGACTGGAAGCGCGCCTGCAACCGCTCCGCCTCGAGCAGACGGCGGCTCGTGTCGTGCAGTGTGAGGTCGAGATTGGAGATTTCGTCGCTGCCTGGCGATGCCGGCGCGAGTGGTTCGCTGCCTGCGAGACGCCCCGCATTCGCCGACAGCAACGTGAGTCGTCCGCTCACGCCGCGCGTGAACAGCCAGATCGCGAGTGCGACGAACAGGATCGAGCCGATCACCGCGATCACGATCAACGTCTGCTGCTGGGCATGCGCGGCTTCAGCCTCGACCGCGCGCACCGAGTCGAGACGCCGCTCCTCCGCCTGGAACGCGGCGACCTGCGCACGGAAACGGTCGAGCACGTCGGTGGTCGCCTGCTCGCCAAAACGCGCGAGGACGTCGTGGCGCCGGCCCGAGTGCATCAGATCCTGGACGCGGTCCGACCATTGACGGTATGCCTGCACGGCCTGGCGAATCTGCCCCGCCCGCTCGACCTGCGACGGATTGTCGGCGACGAGTTCGGCGAGCCGGTCGATGCGGCGATCGATGTCCATCCACAGCACGATCGGCGTCGACACGTTTGCATCGCCGCCGATCACGGCGCCGCGCAGCCGCAGCGATTCGAGCAGCACCGGCTCGAGAATCGACGTGGTCTGCCGCAGCACTTCCTGGCTGTGCGCCGCCCAGCGCTCGGCCTCTTCCGCGTCGGCCTGCGCCTTTACGAGCCCGGACAGCAACGCCAGTTCGAACACGGCGGGAATCGCGATCAGCAACAGCCCTTTGGTCGTCAGTCTCATGCGCGGGAAAGAGGTGGGTCCCGACGTGCGGCGCACGGGGACGGCACATTATGTCGACGTTTACGCCGGATGACAAAGGCGTCGGGGCGGGCCGCGACGATACGAGGTGCGGCGCGTGCGCGCTGCATAATCCGCGCGCCACCCCACAGGCTACCGGTGCGACACGACGGGCTGTACGCCACGGTCACGCGGAAGCGGACGGCTCGCCGAGCGTGCCGAATTCGACCGGGCAACGGGTATAGAAGAGCCGGATGCCGGCACGCTGGATCGCGTCGAAAAGCCGTTCGGACTCGGCCTCGGTGACCGCGAAAATGACTTGCACCGGCTGGTCCGCCAGATCGAAGAAACGCGCTGCGTGGCGTGCGCCCGCATGCCCGACACCTTCCGCGGCCGCGACGACCGTCGCGCCGTGAATGTCCGCACTGCTCGCCTCGGCGAGCAGCCATTCGACCACGGTATGGTGGCCGTGACGCCGGTTCTGCTCTGTATAGAACGTGAGCTGGTAGCCGTTCATCTTGCCTCCGCAGCAACCCTTCCGATTTCATTTTAGGTCACCGCTTTACGCCCGCGCCGTCATGCTCCCGTCGCCGGCCTGTGTTCGCCGGTATTCGGCGATGATAGACTTGCGCGCCGGAGATGGCATTCTCCGCTCACCGCCCCTGTGGCTGATGATGCCTGCCTGGCCCGGATCACTGCGGACGCGGCAGCGTGTCTTTTGCAGCCCGGCCTGTCGACCCCCCGGCTTTCAGGCCCTGTCATGTATCTATCTATTTTTGCCGTCGGCATTGGCGGCGCGCTCGGTTCGCTGTTGCGCTGGTCTCTCGGTATTCGCCTCAACGGATTGTTTCCCACGCTACCGCTCGGCACGCTCGCGTCGAACGTCGCCGCCGGCTACATCATCGGCGTCGCGATTGCATTCTTCGCGCGCCACCCCGATATCTCGCCCGAATGGCGGCTCTTCGTGATCACCGGCTTGATGGGCGGTCTCTCGACGTTCTCGACCTTCTCCGCCGAAATCGTGCAGCACCTGCAGGAAGGCCGGCTCGGATGGGCCGCGGGCGAAATCGGGATTCACGTGGGCGCGTCGGTCGCGATGACACTGCTCGGCTTCGCGACGGTCACTTTCGCGACACGCTGACGCATCGACGACGCAAGCCGGATCGCGCCGACGGCATCGACCGCACCCCGGTGCAAATACACCGCTTTCAGCGGCAACAGCATTCAACGTCAAGAAAAGTCGGGAAACGACGCGCAAAAAAAAGGCGCCACGTGACCGTGACGCCTTAAAAAGTTCTAGCCATTCCGAGGGCCGTGCTAGAACCTGAGAGAGGGGATCCGAAAGCGTTGGAACTGCCGGCAGACGTACTTGCCAGAAGTGACAGCTGGCCTCGAAACCGCGCGACGGCTCCGATCCAGCAAAAGATACGGCTTCCGAGCGCCGCTTTCGAAATAGGGTTCCATTTTTTATGGTTAAGCTGACTAAGTCAAGAAAAATCTGATGTGACTCCCAGAGTACTTCTTTGAATCGCCAGGACAATAAACCGTCATAAATAAAGGCTCTCTCGTCACGACGTCCGGGGACCGCCCGCGGCTGCTTCGTAGAACGGCAAACGCGTCCCGAGTGGTTAAATTGAAATAAAGTTCCATAAAACGACATGAACCAGCCTCCGACGCCCTCCCGCCGCGCCGACCCCGTCAAAGACAAGGACGGTTCCGGTGACGAGGTTACGGCGCTCGCTCGCGGCCTGACAGTTTTGCGGCGTATTGCCGCCGCCGACGCGCCGCTCAGCAACCGCGAACTCACCGAGCAGACCGGTATTCCTAAACCGACCGTCTCCCGCATCACCGCCACGCTCGTCAGCGCGGGCTTTCTGTTCCGCCTGCCGGACAGCGAGCGCTTCGTGCTGACTTCGTCGGTGCTCGAACTCAGTAACGGCTTTCTGCGGAATTTCGATATCCGTGCCCGCTCTCGTCCCTTCCTGATCGAACTCGCCGAACTGACCTCGCTGTCGGTGCACCTCGCGGTGCGCGACCGGCTCGACATGGTCGTGATCGATGCGATCCGGCCGCGTTCGGCTGTCCTCGTGTCGCGTCTCGAAATTGGCTCGCGGATGGATCTGTGCCGTACGGCGGTCGGACGCGCGTATCTCGCTGCGCTCAGCGAGATGGAACGCGAGAAGTTGTTGACCGGTGTGCAGGCCGCGTCGGGCGACGACTGGGGTTATCTCAGTAATCGTCTGCAAAGCGCGCTGCAGGAGACCTTCACCCAGGGCTTCGCGATCGCGACCGGCGAGTGGTACGACGGGCTGAATGCAATCGCTGCCGGCTTCATCGGTCCGTCGGGCGAACGCTACGCGGTGAATTGCGGTGGCTCGGCGCATCAGTGCCCGCGCGACTGGTTGATCTCCCGTGCGGCGCCCGCGCTGCTCGACTGCATCGAACGGATCGTGCAGGAGATCGGCGGCAGTCCAGGTCACCGGCTCGACGACTGACGACACCTCGCCCGGCTTTTACGCCGCGCGGGTGAGACGCGCAAAACGACACCGTACCGCCGCGCGATGCGGCGGCACGGTGTCGTCATAACGAATCGTGACCGGGCAACCTCGGGCAACCCCAGGCAATCTCAGTAACCAACCGAAAAATACGCGGCTGGACTGTAACAAAGCGCTCGACGTAGCATCGTGGTTTTCAGCAAGCTGTCAGCGGCGCGAGCCCCATCCGACGGCGCATCGCCGGTATGGCACGGTGTCGTGGCGACGGAAGGTCGTCGTTTGTCCGGCCTTACCATTTGTCTCATGCCTCGCGTAGGATCGCGCTGAACCGGCTCGCGGCGCCAGCAGTCGAGCATGCCTGCCCGCCGCCCTACGTCCCGCCGACGCAGCGCTTTCGGCTCCACTTCACGTCACCGAAAACCGATGGACGAACAACAAAAGCATCCAGAAAGTACGCCACCTCAGTCCGATCCGGGTCGTCCGGCTTCCGGTCCTTCGGGCACGCCCCCGGCATCAGGTAAGCCAGGCACCCCCGGCACGCCGAATGGCAAGCAACCCGGCAGCAAGCGCGGCCGCACGATCGCGCTGATCGTCGCCGTCGTCGTGATCGCGGGCATCGTGCTCTTTCGCTGGCATCCGTGGGGCGGTTCGTCGGGTGCAGCGGCGCCGGGCGGCGCAAGCAACGCCCGTGGTGGCCGACACGGCGGCGGTGGCGGCCGCGGCGGCTCGCTCGCGAACCTGCCGCAGCCGGTTCACGTCGCGACCGCGTCGCAAGGCGAGATGCCAGTCGTGCTGACTGCGCTCGGCACGGTCACGCCGCTCGCGAACGTCACGGTGCGCACGCAGCTGACCGGCACGCTGCAGACCGTCGCGTTCCAGGAAGGCCAGATGGTCAAACAGGGCGACGTGCTCGCGCAGATCGATCCGCGGCCGTACCAGATCTCGCTCGCCAACGCACAGGGCACGCTCGCGCGCGACCAGGCACTGCTGCAGACTGCCCGCCTCGATCTGAAGCGCTATCAGACGCTGCTCGCGCAGGACTCGATCGCGAGCCAGCAGGTCGACACGCAGGCGTCGCTCGTCAAGCAATATGAAGGCACGGTCAAATCGGACCAGGCGAACATCGATACCTTCAAGCTCGACCTGACCTACGCGCGCATCACCGCGCCGGTGTCGGGCCGCGTCGGGCTGCGCCAGGTCGATCCGGGCAACTACGTGACGCCGGGCGACACCAACGGCATCGTCGTCATCACGCAGTTGCAGCCGATTAGCGTGATCTTCACGACGTCCGAAGACAATCTGCCCGCGATCATGAAGCAGCTCAACGCGGGCGCGAAGATGTCGGTGACCGCGTACGACCGCAGCAACACGCAGTCGCTCGAAGGCGGTTATCTGGAGACGATCGACAACCAGATCGACACGACCACCGGCACACTGAAACTACGCGCCAGTTTCAAAAACGACGGCAACGTGCTGTTCCCGAACCAGTTCGTCAACACTCGCCTGCTCGTCGACGTCGTGCGCAACGCGGTGATCGTGCCGACGTCGTCGGTGCTGAACGGCTCGATGGGTCAGTTCGTCTACGTCGTGAAACCGGACAACACAGTGACGGTGCGTCAGGTGAAGATCGGTCCCGTCGATGGCGAGCGCACCAGCATCCAGTCCGGCCTGCAGGTCGGCGAGCGCGTCGTGATCGACGGTTCGGACCGGCTGAAGGAAGGCGCGAAGATCACGATCCCGGCCGACCGCCCTACGGGTGCATCGGGCGCCCACGGCGCCCATGGCGCATCAGGGGCATCTGCGGCAGCGGGTGCCTCCGCCGCCCATGGCCACCATCGCCGCCCCGCGGCGCAAGCTTCCGAATGAAAGGGCACGGCTAATACCGCATGAACCCATCCCGCGCCTTTATCCTGCGCCCCGTCGGCACCGCGCTGCTGATGGCGGCGATCATGCTGGTCGGGCTCGTCGCGCTGCGCTTTCTGCCGCTGTCGGCGCTGCCCGAAGTCGACTACCCGACCATCCAGGTGCAGACCTTCTATCCGGGCGCGAGCCCGGACGTGATGACGTCGTCGGTCACCGCGCCGCTCGAGCGGCAGTTCGGCCAGATGCCGTCGCTGAACCAGATGTCGTCGCAAAGCTCGGCGGGTTCGTCGATCATCACGCTGCAGTTCAGTCTCGATCTGCCGCTCGACATCGCCGAGCAGGAAGTGCAGGCCGCGATCAACGCGGCCGGCAACCTGCTGCCGTCCGACCTGCCCGCGCCGCCGATCTACGCGAAGGTCAATCCCGCCGACGCGCCGATCATCACGCTCGCGATCACGTCGAAGACGATGCCGCTCACGCAGGTGCAGGATCTCGCGGACACGCGGCTCGCGCAGAAGATCTCGCAGGTGGCGGGCGTCGGGCTCGTCAGTCTGTCGGGCGGCCAGCGGCCGGCTGTGCGCATCCAGGCGAATCCGCGCGCGCTCGCCGCATACGGTCTGAATCTCGACGACCTGCGCACGACCATCTCGAACCTCAACGTCAACACGCCGAAGGGCAACTTCGACGGCCCGACGCGCGCGTACACGATCAACGCGAACGACCAGCTGACCGATGCCGACGCGTACAAATCGGCCGTGATCGCGTACAAGAACGGCCGCGCGGTGATGCTGACCGACGTCGCGACGATCGTCGCCGGCGCCGAGAACACGAAGCTCGGCGCGTGGGTCGACAGCACGCCGGCGATCATCCTGAACGTGCAGCGCCAGCCGGGCGCGAACGTGATCCAGGTGGTCGACAACATCAAGGCGCTGCTGCCGCAGCTGCAGCAGTCGCTGCCGGCCGCGCTCGACGTGCGCATCGTCACCGACCGCACGACGACGATCCGCGCGTCGGTGCGCGACGTGCAGTTCGAGCTGCTGATGTCGGTCGTGCTCGTCGTGCTGGTGATGTACCTGTTCCTCGCGAACGTCTACGCGACGATCATTCCGAGTCTGTCGGTGCCGCTGTCGCTGATCGGCACACTCGCGGTGATGTATCTGTGCGGCTTCTCGCTCGACAACCTGTCGCTGATGGCGTTGACGATCGCGACCGGCTTCGTCGTCGACGATGCGATCGTGATGATCGAGAACATCGCGCGCTACGTCGAGGAAGGCGAGGCGCCGCTTGAAGCCGCGCTGAAGGGTTCGAAGCAGATCGGCTTCACGATCATCTCGCTGACGGTATCGCTGATCGCCGTGCTGATTCCGCTGCTGTTCATGGGCGACGTCGTCGGGCGGCTGTTCCATGAATTCGCGATCACGCTCGCCGTGACGATCGTGATCTCGGCGATCGTGTCGCTGACGCTCGTCCCGATGATGTGCGCGAAGCTGCTTCGCCACACGCCGCCGAAAGAAAGCCACCGCTTCGAGGCAAAGGCGCACGCGTTCATCGACTACGTGATCGGCCGCTACGCGGTCGCGCTCACATGGGTGCTCGACCGGCAGCGCTCGACGCTCGTCGTCGCGCTGTTCACGCTCGTGCTGACCGCCGTGCTGTACATCTTCATTCCGAAGGGCTTCTTCCCGGTGCAGGACACCGGCGTGATCCAGGCGATCACGCAGGCGCCGCAGTCGGTGTCGTATGCGTCGATGGCGCAGCGCCAGCAGGATCTTGCCGCCGAGATCCTGAAGAATCCGGACGTGGAGAGCCTGACGTCGTTCATCGGCGTCGACGGCAGCAACATCACGCTGAACAGCGGCCGCATGCTGATCAACCTGAAGCCGCGCGACGACCGTAGCAACACCGCGAGCGATGTGATCCGCAACCTGCAGCGCGACGTCGCGCACATTCCGGGCGCGTCGCTGTACATGCAGCCGGTGCAGGATCTGACGATCGACTCCACTGTCAGCCCAACGCAATACCAGTTCATGCTGACGTCGCCGAACATCGACGAGTTCTCGACGTGGGTGCCGAAGCTGATGACGCGTCTGGAGGCGTCGCCCGAACTCGCTGACGTCGCAACCGATCTGCAGAGCAACGGCCAGTCGGTCTACATCGAGATCGACCGCGCGACCGCGTCGCGCTACGGCATCACGCCCGCCACCGTCGACAACGCGCTGTACGACGCGTTCGGCCAGCGCATCATCTCGACGATCTTCACGCAGTCGAACCAGTACCGCGTGATCCTCGAAGCGCAGCCGGACATCCAGCACTACACCGATTCGCTGAACGCGATCTATCTGCCGTCGTCGACGTCGAGCGGCGGACAGGTGCCGCTGTCGTCGATCGCGAGCTTCCACGAACGGCCGGCGCCGCTGCTCGTCACGCACCTGAGCCAGTTTCCCGCCACCACGGTGTCGTTCAACCTCGCGCCGGGTGCGTCGCTCGGCGCGGCGGTGAAGGCGATCCAGCAGGCTGAAAAGGACGTCGGCCTGCCCGCGTCGTTCCAGACGCGCTTCCAGGGCGCGGCGCTCGCGTTCCAGGCGTCGCTGTCGAACGAACTGTTCCTGATCCTCGCGGCGATCGTCACGATGTACATCGTGCTCGGCGTGCTGTACGAGAGCTTCATCCATCCGATCACGATCCTGTCTACCTTGCCGTCCGCGGGCGTCGGCGCGCTGCTCGCGCTGCTCGTGTCCGGGCACGACCTCGACATCATCGGCATCATCGGCATCGTGCTGCTGATCGGCATCGTGAAGAAGAACGCGATCATGATGATCGACTTCGCGCTCGAGGCGGAACGCGAACAGGGCAAACCGCCGCGCGAGGCGATCTACCAGGCGTGCCTGCTGCGCTTCCGGCCGATCCTGATGACGACGATGGCCGCCCTGCTCGGCGCGCTGCCGCTGATGCTCGGCACCGGCGCGGGCTCCGAGCTGCGTCATCCGCTCGGTATCGCGATTGCCGGCGGTCTGATCGTGAGTCAGTTGCTGACGCTGTTCACGACGCCCGTGATCTATCTCGGCTTCGATTCGCTCGCACGCCGCGTCCGCGAGCGCTTTCATCGCGACGAGCCCGAAGGTGGCCCAACCCCGCCCGCCGCCGGCGCGGAGAACTGATCGATGAACCTGTCGCGTCCGTTCATCCAGCGGCCGGTCGCCACGACGCTGCTCGCGGTCGGCGTTGCGCTCGCCGGCATGTTCGCGTTCGTCAAGCTGCCGGTCGCGCCGCTGCCGCAGGTCGACTTCCCGACCATCTCCGTGCAGGCGAGCCTGCCGGGCGCGAGCCCGGAAACCGTCGCGACCAGCGTCGCGAGTCCGCTCGAGCGGCATCTCGGGTCGATCGCGGACGTCACCGAAATGACGTCGTCGAGTTCGGTCGGCAGCGCGCGCATCACGTTGCAGTTCGGGCTGAACCGCGACATCGACGGCGCCGCGCGCGACGTGCAGGCGGCCATCAATGCGGCGCGCGCCGATCTGCCCGCGAGCCTGCGCAGCAATCCGACGTACCACAAGGTGAATCCCGCCGATGCGCCGATCCTGATTCTCGCGCTGACGTCGAACACATTGCCGGCGGGTCAGCTGTACGACTCGGCGGCCACGGTGCTGCAGCAGGCGCTGTCGCAGGTGGATGGCGTCGGCGAGGTGGACGTCGCCGGCTCGTCGAGCCCGGCGGTGCGCGTCGAGCTGGAACCGCAGGCGCTGTTCCACTACGGCATCGGGCTCGAGGACGTGCGCGCCGCGCTCGCGGCCGCGAACGCGAACAGCCCGAAGGGGTCGATCGAGTTCGGACCGAACCGCGTGCAGATCTACACCAACGACCAGGCGAGCAAGGCGATCCAGTACAAGGATCTCGTGATCGCGTACCGCAACGGCTCGGCGGTGAAGCTGTCGGATGTCTCCGAAGTGATCGATTCGGTCGAGGATCTGCGCAACCTGGGCCTGACGAACGGCAAGCGTTCGGTACTCGTGATCCTGTACCGCCAGCCCGGCGCGAACATCATCGAGACGATCGACCGCGTGATCGCGATGCTGCCGCAGTTGCAGGCATCGCTGCCCGCGGACGTCGAGGTGCGGCCCACCGCCGACCGCTCCACGACGATCCGCGCGTCGCTGAAAGACACCGAGCGCACGCTGATCATCGCGGTCGCGCTGGTCGTGATGGTCGTGTTCCTGTTCCTGCGTAACTGGCGCGCGACGCTGATCCCGAGCGTCGCGGTGCCGATCTCGATCATCGGCACGTTCGCCGCGATGTACCTGCTCGGCTTCTCGATCGACAACCTGTCGCTGATGGCGCTGACGATCGCGACCGGCTTCGTCGTCGACGATGCGATCGTCGTGCTCGAAAACATCTCGCGGCACATCGAGAATGGCGTGCCGCGCATGAAGGCCGCCTTCCTCGGCGCGCGCGAAGTCGGCTTCACGGTGCTGTCGATCAGCCTGTCGCTGGTCGCGGTGTTCCTGCCGATCCTGCTGATGGGCGGCATCGTCGGGCGGCTGTTTCGCGAATTCGCGCTGACGCTGTCGCTCGCGATCGGCGTGTCGCTCATGGTGTCGCTGACGCTCACGCCGATGATGTGCTCGCGCCTGCTGCGCGAACCCCGCGAAGCGCAGCAAGAAGGCCGCTTCGGTCAGTGGCTCGAACGCGGTTTCGAGAAGATGCAACGCGGCTACGAGCGCACGCTCGGCTGGTCGCTGCGCCATCCGCTGCTGATTCTCTTTGTGCTGATCGCGACGATCGTGCTGAACGTCGTGCTGTACGTGATCGTGCCGAAGGGCTTCTTCCCGCAGCAGGACACGGGCCGGCTCATCGGCGGCATCCAGGCGGACCAGAGCACGTCGTTCCAGGCGATGAAGATCAAGTTCTCCGAGATGATGGCGATCGTGCAGAAGAATCCGGCGGTCGACAGCGTGGTCGGTTTCACCGGCGGCCGGCAGACCAACTCGGGCTTCATGTTCGTCGTGCTGAAGCCGAAGAGCCAGCGCAAGCTGTCCGCCGACGAGATAATCGCGCAACTGCGCGCGCCGCTGTCGAACGTCGCTGGCGCGCGCACGTTCCTGCAGGCGGTGCAGGACATTCGCGTCGGCGGCCGGCAGTCGAATGCGCAGTACCAGTTCACGCTGCTGTCCGACACCACCGCCGATCTGTACAAGTGGGGGCCGCTTCTCACCGAGGCACTGCAGAGCCGCCCCGAACTCGCCGACGTGAATTCCGACCAGCAGCAAGGCGGCCTCGAAGCGATGGTGACGATCGATCGCGCGACCGCGGCGCGGCTCAACATCAAGCCCGCGCAGATCGACAACACCCTGTACGACGCGTTCGGCCAGCGCCAGGTATCGACGATCTACAACCCGCTGAACCAGTACCACGTCGTGATGGAAGTCGCGCCGAAATACTGGCAGAGCCCGGACATACTGAATCAGGTGTGGGTCAGCACGTCGGGCGGCAGCGCGAGCGGCGCGCAGACCACCAATGCCGCGGCCGGCACCGTGACGAACGCGGCCGCTGCCACGGGCGGTACCGGCGGCACGACCGCGTCGAGCGTCGCGAGCATCGCCGCCGACTCCGCGCGCAACCAGGCGATCAACTCGATCGCGGCGAGCGGCAAGTCGAGCGCGTCGTCGGGCTCGGCGGTGTCGACATCGAAGGAAACGATGATTCCGTTGTCGGCGATCGCGAGCTTCGGGCCGGGCAACACGCCGCTGTCGGTGAATCACCAGAGCCAGTTCGTCGCGTCGACGATCTCGTTCAACCTGCCGCCCGGCAAATCATTGTCCGATGCGACCCAGGCGATCTACGACACGATGGCGCAGATCGGCATGCCCCCGACAATCCACGGCAGCTTCCAGGGCACCGCGCAGGCGTTCCAGCAGTCGATGTCCGACCAGCCGATCCTGATTCTCGCGGCGCTCGCGGCCGTGTACATCGTGCTCGGCGTGCTGTACGAGAGCTACATTCACCCGCTGACCATCCTGTCGACTTTGCCGTCGGCCGGCGTCGGTGCGCTGCTTGCGCTACTCGCATTCAAGACCGAGTTCAGCATCATCGCGCTGATCGGCGTGATCCTGCTGATCGGTATCGTGAAGAAGAACGCGATCATGATGGTCGACTTCGCGATCGAGGCGTCGCGGCACGGACTGTCGTCGTACGATGCGATCCATCAGGCGTGCCTGCTGCGCTTCCGGCCGATCATGATGACGACCTGCGCGGCACTGCTCGGTGCACTGCCGCTTGCATTCGGCAGCGGCGAAGGTGCCGAGCTGCGCGCGCCGCTGGGCATCTCGATCGTCGGCGGGCTGATCGTCAGCCAGGTACTGACGCTGTACACGACACCGGTCGTCTATCTGTACATGGACCGGATTCGCGTGCGGTGGGAAAACCGCGGCGCGCGACGCGCGCAGTCGGCTTGAACGCGCTGGCCAGGACCGGAGCGTCAGGCGCGCGTCAAAGCGACTGACGGATCGCCAGCGCAAAGATCCGCGCCCACTGCCGCGCGCGCCGCCCGTCCCCGGCCGGCACGTTCCATACGGGTCGCTTCGGGTCCTTCACGCGCACCTCGACCTGCCAGCCGCGCTGAGGATCGCGTCGTGCATCAGCAGCTTCGAGGTCGGCGAAGATGTACTCGCCCTCGACGCCGTCCACTTTCAGCCGGCACAACCGCTTGTCGGCGGCGAGGCGCACGTCGCCCCAGTCGCCCTTCAACTCGTGAGTCCAGTCGCCGTCGCGGATGTTCGCCGCGACCTCGCGACGCCGGCGCCACCAGAACGCGAGCGCAGCGATGACCAGCGCCGCGACGACGACTGCCACCGCCACCGCGACGCCGGTGCCGAACAGCGTGGCCAGCCGCTCGAACGACCACACCGCGCCATAGGCGAGCGCGACCACGACGATCAATAAAATCAGAATCGGCATTCAACGCACCATCGGGGGAAATCGGAAAAATACGCAAGCTGGCGCGCGGCCCGGTTGCGGACCTGCGCGCCTCAAAACGACTACTGCTGCTTATGCGTGGCAGCCCACGCCTTGACCGCGTTCAGCGTGTTCTCGACGTGCTTGTCGGGCGACAGGCTCGTGTACTCGTAGAGAATCTTGCCGTCCGGCGCGATCACATACGACACGCGATTGGCCATCGGCGCGTGCATCGGCAGGCCGGCGTCGTACGCATCGATCACTTTCGAATCGGCATCGGCTGCGACGGGGAATTTGCTGCGGCATTCGCTGACGGAGAACTTCGTCAGCGTATCGATGTTGTCGTGCGACACGCCGATCACCGTCGCGCCATACTGCTTGTACTCGTCGACGGCCTCGGCGAAGTCGTGCGCCTCGATCGTGCAGCCCTTCGTGAACGCGGCCGGATAGAAGTACAGCACGACCGGCCCCTTCTTCAGTGCATCGGCAAGCGCATACGTGAACGTCTTGCCGCCCAGCGACGCCTGCGCCGTGAAGTCGGGCGCCTGCTCGCCCGGCTTGAGCGTCGCCGACGCGAGCACCGAATACACGCACAGTGCCGCGCCGCCCAGAATCGCGGCCGCTGCCGGCCACCCTTTTCGCTTCATGTCGTCACCTCGCCAGTTCACGTCGAATTCATGTCGATCACGCGCGCACGCACGGTGCGCCGCAGCGGGCCGCTCACGTTCCGTCAACGGTCCGTGGCGATATTGGAGCACGTTACGGCGGAGTGCGCAGGGTGGAATGCATCGGGGATGGCGTCGCCGGGTCGGGGCGCCAGGGGTTGTGCCAGGCTGAGCCGCGTCAGGTCGGACTGCATACGGCGAATCGCATGACGCGCGGCTCGCGTGACGGCTAACCGCCTTTACCCGCCCGCTCGCCTATTCCGCCGCATGCGCATCGAACCACGCGGCTGCCGCGAGATTCAGCTCCGCGAGCGCATCGGACGTCAGCGGTGCAAAACCCGCCAGCGCGTCGTCATGTGCGAGCGCCATCGCATCGTCGCCGTGATCGGCGGCTTCGGCGATGCGCAGCACCGCGCCGAGCGGTCCGCGATACCCGACGATCGCGTCGCGGATCGGCTGCGCGAGCCCGAACCGGCCGAGCGCCTGCTCGATCGTCCCACCGAGCACCACGTGCACGAGCGAGAAGATGGCGGTCATGATCGCCGCATCGACGAAGGCCTCGTCGTTCGGACGCAGTTCGCGCGCGACCAGTTCCATGAAGCGCGAGCGTGTACCGGCCAGTTGCACCAGCGGATCGCAATGCCACGGCAGCTCACTGCCGCCCGCGTACAGCAGCAGTTGCGCCCAGCGCGCGATCTGCCGCGTGCCGGCGACCAGCACCGCCTCGCGGAGCGAACCGATGTCGCGTGCGAGGCCAAACGCGCTCGAGTTCACGAGCCGCAGCAACTGCACGACGATCGGCGGACTCAGCTTCAGTTCGGCCTCGAGTTCCGCGATATCGGCATCGCGAGCCAGCAGCGCGAGCAACCGCAGCAGCGCGGGCCGCGATATCCGCGCGCGCGGCGCGGCGAGCATCTGCGGCCGTGCGAAGAAATAACCCTGGAACAGATCGAAGCCGAGCGCGTGACCGAGCGCAAAGTCTTCGCGCGTCTCGACCTTTTCCGCGATCAGCGTCCGCCCAGCCCCGCGCATCCGCTCGACGAGCTCGGGCAAGGCGTCGCGCGGCGTCTGCAGGAAATCGATCTTGACGATGTCCGCATGCGGCAGCGCAACGGCGATGTTGTCGGTCCAGGCGCAGACATCGTCGAGCGCGATGCCGAAGCCGGCGCGACGCAGATCCGCGATGCGTGCGAGCAGCCGCGCATCGAAGGTCACGGTTTCGAGGATCTCGAGCACGAAGCGCTCGGGCGACATCAGATGCACGATGTCGTCGAACAGCAGTTCCCGACCGATGTTCACGTAGCCGCGCCGCGTGCCAAGCACGGCCGCGACGCCGATCCCGCCGATCGTGCGCACGACCACCTGCGCGGTAGCCTGCGCGTCGTCGCTGACGTCCGCGCGATTCTGCGGCCCCGCGCGAAACAGGAGTTCGTATGCGCTCACCGCGCCATGCCGGTCGACGATCGGCTGCCGGCCGAGATAAACGCACTGCTGCACGCCGGCCGCGAGCGCGGCGGGCGTCGGTGGCCGCGCGTCGTCGACAGGCGTACGCGATGCCACCGGCCGACGGGCACGGTCACTGCTGACGCCGGTTTTCGAAGAGTCGGACATGGCTCGCCGCAGCAAATGTTTGGGAACAGCGTCGGGATAACGTGGTGCCGCGGTGCGGCGGATCCGCGATGCATACGGATCCGTTGGGCATACGAAGCGCAGTGCAGGCGTGGCGCGTCGCGTAATGCATCGGAGGCAGCCAGCCGGTCGCGCCACTTTAACCGAATCCCGTGCGACGGCGTACCGGGAGAATCGCGGGTATGCGCCGTTCGGCATACGCACCGCACAGCGCGCCAAGGTGCTTTCCAATCCTTCCCTGCGCGAGCCGCAATCGCCGCAAACGATCACCCCGCGTCCACCTCCGGCCCGTCGCCCATCACCCACCCTATCAAACCGTCAGAAAATTGTTAAAGATTTTTCCACACTGGTCGATATCAAGTTCTGATGGGCGGCTCTACCGTTCCTGTCGCGGATCGTGCGCGGCTGGGCGAGCGAGCCGCACCAATGCAGAACGACGAGGGGTTGCCCGCCACACACATGGAAGCGAACAGCATCATCGTGCCCCGCCGGGGCTCCTTGCGCACGGTCTTCGACCGGTTCCGTGCGTTCGGCCGGCGTACGGGCGGCCAGCCCGGTTCCGCGTTCGCGCCGCTGCGCATCGAGCAGACGGTCGGCGCGGTCGATTTCCTCGCGCAGGTCGATCACGAGCTGCACTTTCTCTACGTGTCGGACGCGAGCCTGCGCTTCATCGGCTATCACCGCGAGTATCTTCAGACCGTTACGCTGCACGATCTCGTCGCGCCCGCCGACGCCGCCCGGCTCGCCGCGCTGCTCGCCCGCGCGAAGTCGAGTGGCACCGTCGAGAAAGCGACCATCGAGCTCGTCAAGTCGCTCACGTACCCGATCGCGGTCGAGCTGCGCGTCGTCAGCAACCAGCATGACGGTGTAGAGGGCTATGCGATCGCCGGCTTCGATGTGTCGACGTGGCGCGCGACCGAAGCGCGCCTCACACACGCGCTGAATCACGATCCGCTCACCGGCATCTCGAACCTGTCCGCGCTGATTCCCGCGCTGCTCGACGCGCAGCAGCGCGCCGACACGCTCGGCACGCCGGCCGCGCTGCTGCTGCTCGATCTCGACGACTACCAGCGGGTGAACCGCGCGCTCGGCTACGACGCAGGCGACGAAATGCTGCGCGACACCGCGCGCCGCCTCGCGACCACGGCGAACCAGGGCGAGACGATCGCGCGCGTTGCGAGCGACGAATTCGCGATCCTGCTGCCTGCCGGCGGCGGCCGCACGTCGATGGCCGCCGCAGCCGAAGCGCTGTCGCGGCGCCTGCTGACCGCCGTGCAGCAGCCGTATTCGTTTCGCGGCCAGCAGGTGCATCTGTCGGCGAGCATCGGCATTGCGCTGTACCCGGACGTGTCCGGCACCCACGACCTCGCGACGCACGACAGCCATCTGCTGCGCTGGGCCGATCACGCGCTGCTGCAGGCGAAGGCCGCGGGCGGTAACACGCTCGCGTTCTACGTCGCGGACGACAGCCCCGCCGACGCCGAGCGCCTGAAGCTCGAATCGGATCTTTACGACGGCGTGCGCAACGGCGAATTCTCGCTGCACTTCCAGCCGATCACGAGTAGCCAGACGCACGGCGTGGTCGGCGTCGAGGCGCTGATCCGCTGGCATCATCCGCTGCACGGGCTGGTGCCGCCGTCGATGTTCATTCCGCTCGCCGAATCGGTCGGTCTCATCAACTATCTCGGCCACTGGGTGCTGAAAGCGGCGTGCATGCAGTTGATCCAGTGGGACGCACAGGGCATCGCGCTGCAGTACGTCGCCGTCAACGTGTCACCGCAGCAGTTCCGCGATCCGCGCTTCAAGGAGAACGTGCGCGAAGCAATCGAGCTGACCGGGCTCGATCCGCGCCGCCTCGTGTTCGAAATCACCGAAAGCCTGCTGATGCACGATCCGCTGCACGCGAAGGCGCTGCTCGAAGAGCTGACCGCGATCGGCATCCGTTTCGCCGTCGACGACTTCGGCACCGGCTATTCGAGCCTCGCGTACCTGCAGCGCTTCCCGCTCGCGAAGCTGAAGATCGACCGGAGTTTTGTCGAGAATCTGCTAACCTCGCGCAACGATCAGGCGATCGTCAGCGCGGTGGTTGGCCTCGCACAGACGCTCGATCTCGAACTGGTGGCCGAAGGCGTCGAGACCGAAGCGCAGCGCGCACTGCTGACCGAGATGGGCTGCGATCATATTCAGGGCTGGCTGGTCTGCAGGGCATTGCCGTCGGAAGAACTGGCGCAGCGCTTCGAAGCGCGCACGCTGCATCTGCACGGCACGTCCCGTCTCGCGACGTGACGCGACCGGTGCTCGTGCGATCCGGCGGTCAACGTCATGGCGACGTAACACTCATTGCAACACGTATGGTTTTGCTGGCGGGATTCACATGGTAAAAGCGGCGGTGCTCGACAGACTCTGGACTCGAATGAGCGAGCGCGGCGACTTTCCGATGCTGTCGCAGTCGCTGCGCACGACGATGGCCGCGATGAACAACGACGAGCTCGACTTCAGCTCGCTCGTGCGCATCGTGCTGTCCGATTTTGCGCTCACGCAGAAGGTGTTGCGGCTCGCGAACTCCGCGATGTACATGGCGTTCGGCGGCAACATCACGACCGTCACGCGCGCGCTGATGGTGCTCGGCATGGACGCGGTCGGTCATCTGGTGGTTGGGCTGAAGATCGTCGATCACTTTCATCACAGCGTGCCGCGCCGCATCGACGCGAAACTCGAACTGAACCGTACGATGCTGTCGGGTTGCGTCGCGCGCAAGCTCACCGAGCGCGGCGATCTGCGTGTTGGCGAAGAGGCGGTCGTCTGCACGCTGATGCGGCAGATCGGCAAGCTGCTGGTCGTGTTCTATCTCGATGCCGAGTGGGATCAGATCCGCCACCGCATCGAAGGCGACGCCGACCCCGACGACGCGTGCAACCTGGTGCTCGGTGTGACGTTCGAGGAAATCGGCCTCGAGGCCGCGAAGCGCTGGCGTCTGCCCGACACGATCCGCACCGGCATGGGCGACTACGACCCGCACGCCGACGAGCCGCGCCAGGTGCAATGGTTGCGCGCGCTCACCAGCTATTCGACCCAAGTCGCATCGTTGCTGACCGCGCCGAACCTGCCGGAATGGCAGCGCGAGGCGCGCATCGCGGAGCTCGCTGGCCGCTACAGCCGCGTGCTCGGCTCGGACGCGGACACGCTCGTCGAGATGAGCGTCGCGCTTGCGCACGAAGAAGCGGGCGACAGCGTCATACGCGAGATCGTCGAACTGCGCGCGAGCGCGGACGCAATCGCGCGCGAGTCGCTCGATCCGGAAGCGCGCATCGGCGCGGGCGTCGAGGATCTGCGCGCGCTACCGTCCGACAACGCGCTCGGCCCGGCACTCGCACTCGCGTCGGAAACCGTGCTGGCCGGCCTCGGCTTCACGCGCACGATCGTGTTCGTGCGCCAGGGCAGCGGCACGTTCACCGCGCGCCTCGGCTTCGGGCCCGATGTCGAGACCGCCTTGCCGATGCTGTCGTTCGATGCGGCGTTCGAACCCGACGTGTTCCATCTGGCGATCGCGAATTCGGTCGGCATCTTCATCGAGAACGCACGCGACCCGAAGATGCTCGCGCGACTGCCGCAATGGTTCCGCCGCACGATCGACGACGCGCGCTCGTTCGTGCTGCTGCCGATCGCACGCGAAAGCGATCAGTCTACCGTCGCGCTGCTATACGGCGACTGGTCGCTCACGCACGAACCGCGCCGTATCTCGCAGCGCGAGATGGCCGCGCTAAACGGGCTCGGGCGCGAGCTGAGCCGGTTCTTTGCGCATACGATCGAGACGGATACGGATACCGAAGCGGAGACGCGCTGAGGAGCAGGTCGTTTCAGGTAACTGATAACGCAACCCATCGCGCAAATCAAACTAACGCAAAGTGTCCAACACGGTCTAAGCGTGCCCCCAGCTCGCAGCCGAATCGGTGATCTGGTCTCTAAGCCAGCGCTGTGCCGGGTGATTCGAATTGCGCTTGTGCCAATGCAAAAAAAATGGAATAGAAGGAAGGTCTAACGGCGGAGGCTTGACGGCAAGCAAGTCCCCATAGCGGGACGCCTTAATCGTGCCCTCGAGTACCGTAGCAATCATGTCCGACCCTGCGATCAACCGCGGCACGGCATGGAGCTGCGGCACGGTTAATCCAACGCGGCGCGTCTCGCCGATTTTGCCCAGTTCCACATCGACAAAACCCCTGTGTTCTGCTTCCGGTGACACAAGCAAATGTGTCAGCGTCAGGAAAGTGCTCAAGCTTAGACGTCCGGCTGCCGCCGGGTGTTTCTTCCGGAGTACGCATACAAAACGCTCCTCGTAGAGCGGCTCGCTAAGAAGCCGGGCGACCTCGTGGAACGAAACACAAACAGCGGCATCGATCTCTCCTGCATCGAGCAATTCCACGGCTTCTTCGCGGGCGCCTATCAATCTGACATGCAGCGTTGCCGACGGGGCCAGCGTTGCCATTCGCCCGATAAGTTGCGGCAACACCGCCTCTGTCGGCAAATCCGACATGCCAATGGTGAATGAACCGGAGAACGTTTCCGGTTGAAAAGCTTGCGTGAAGTCGAGGGTTTTCTGGATCTGACCCAGAGCCTGCGAGATGGGAACCAGGATATCCAGTGCACGCGGCGTGGGTTGCAACCCATCCGGTCCACGCACAAAGAGTTCGTCCCGTAGCAGCGTTCGTAGCCTCGACAGCGCGGCACTCATGGCTGGCTGTGTCCGGCCAATACGTACGCCCGCACGCGTCACATTCCGCTCGGCCATGAGCGCATCAAAAGCGACGAGGAGATTTAAATCGATCCCGTGAAGATTCATGGCATGGATTACTCCGTATATCAATAATCGATTATGCATGAAGGTCCGCAAATCCTAGACTCCTCACCTGGCATGCGTATTCGATAGTCGACGGCGCCTTCCGGCACAAAGGAGAGCATTCCATGAGTACAGCAAACGGCCAGCGTTTGCGCATCCATGCGGAGAAGCGCGGGGTTGTGGCGTTGTGTTTCCTCATCGGCCTCGGGTCGATCGTTCCGTCTGCTACGGCTCGAGCGCAGGCTATCGAACGCTTCCTGTCCTCCGGGTCGGCCCCGCCCAACATACTCGAGGGCGTAGCGATCCCGTCCAGTTCGGACCTTCTGCTACTGAGCGGCCAGACGGCATCTCTGTCCGACAGCCCGGATCGTCCCGTGACGCGCGACGTCACCAGGGCACAACTCGGAGACACCCAGGCACAGACGCTCAACATCCTGGGCAAGATCGAAGCGACGCTCGCCAGGCGCGGCTATCGCATGTCCGATGTCGTGAAGCTTACCGTCTATCTCGTCGGCGACCCTGCTCTCGGCGGCGCGATGGACTATGCCGGCATGAACGACGCGTACCGGCAGTACTTCGGGCAGTACTTCGGTGCCCGCACGAACCCGAACCTTGCAACGCGGGCGACCGTTCAGGTCGTCGCGCTCGCCGAGCCTGCCTTTCTCGTCGAAATAGAAGCGGTGGCCGCGCGGGAGCACGCAGGCCGGCTACCGCGACACCGATCGCCCTCATGACACAGTATTGGAGATCTGCAATGCGCGTTCCCGTCATATCCATCTTGTTTGTCGTCTGCTCTGTCATTCTTCACGTCCCCGCCCACGCGCAGGCTGCCCCTACCCCACCGGTCCGCGACACCGCCGCTATCCGGATGAACGCCCTGGGTCGCGAGGGCACGGCGCTCGCAGCGCGTACCGGGCGATGGGATGTCGTCGAAACCTTATGGTCGCGACCCGGCGCTGCTCCGGAAATCGTCCGCGGACAGGTCGCCGAGCGACGGATGGTCGGGTTGTATCTGCAGGAGGTCCTGCATTCACCTGGAGACGCATCGGACTCGAACGTCAATCGCATCGATTACCTCGGGTTCAACCGCGTAACGGGGCGGTGGGAATATCTGTCGATGGATACCCGCGCGCCCGTAGGCCTGATGCCTGCGTGGAGCTTCGACCATGATCCGGTTGACCGCATCCGCGTGCAGTTCGAACCGTTTGCCATCCCGGGTGGTGGCACCTCGGTCAGTGGGCAGATGCTTCGGATGGAGGAGGTTATCGTGCAATCCGGCCCGGACGCGGAGACCAAGGACCAGTATTTCATCCTTGCAGACGGAAGCGCGACGAAATGGCTCGCGCATCGCTACGCTTATGTTCGTCGCCAGCCTGGATGACGGTGCCTGTCTGGCGACGACCAGGGTCTGCTGATCGTTTTCACGAACGTCGCATCGGCCGACGAAACGTCGCGGCTATGCACGCGACCGCGCGATGCACTCGCCCTCGCTCGCACGTCAAATCACTCGTCCAGACGTTCGAGCCCCGCCGCTTCGGCATGACGATCCGCGACGCCTGCCCACGCCGCGGCCTCGAGCGCGAGCGCGGCGATCTGCGCGGCAGTCAGCGGCGCGAGCTGCGTACACGCTGCGTCGACGTCGTCCCATGCGCCGCGTTCCAGCGCATCGATCGCCGCCAGCAGCACACCGAGCACGCCATCACGCGACAGGATCGCCGCACGGATCGGTCGCGATAGCGTCAGCACGTCGAGCGTGCTTTCGAGCGAACCGCCGAACACCGCATCGACGAACGAGAACACGCCAGTGAGAAACGCAGCGTCGGCCTCGTCGCGGCCGGCACTCGGTAACTGCGCGATCGCGAGTTCCATGAAGCGTGCGCGCGTCGCCGCGAGCTGCAGCAGCGGATCGCTTTCGAGCGCGACCTTGCGGCCGTCCGCGTACAGCAGCAGTTGCGTCCAGCGTGCGATGCGGTCGGTGCCGGTCGCGTTGATCGCCTCGCGCAGCGTCTCGACCTTGCGGCCCATCGTGAGACCGCTCGTGTTCGCGAGCCGCATCAGATGCATCACGAGCACGGGGTTCAGTTTCAGTTCGGTTTCGAGCTGCGTGACGGTCGGCTCCGAACCGAGCAGTTGCAGCAGATTGAGCAGCGCGTGACGCGGCGCGCTCACACGACGCGCGGTCGACGATTGCGGCCGCGCGAAAAAGTACCCCTCGAAGCGGTCGAAGCCCAGTTGCCGGGCGGCTTCGAAATCGGCCTGTGACTCGATGCCCAGCGCGATCAGCGTCTTGCCCGCCGACCTCAATACGCCCGCGAGCTTCTCGAGCATCGCGGGTTCGATGCGCGCGAACTCGATCTTCACCGCGCCCGCATACGGCAGCAGTTGCGCGAACGTATGATCCGCTTCGACCACATGATCGAGCACGAAACGGTAGCGCCGCGCATGCAGCGTGACGATGCGCGAGATCAGCGTGCTGTCGACTTCGATGTCCGGTGGAATGTCGAGCAGAAAACGGTCGGGAGGCAGCATCTGCAACGACTCGTCGAGCAGCATCGCGCGCGTGACGTCGAGATAGCCGATGTGGCCGACGAGCGCCTCACGCACCGCCGGCTGGATCGCCGCGCGCACGACAGGATCGACGCCCGCGAGCGGATCGGAGCGGCGCGGTTCTGCGGCATCGGCCGACGAGTCCGTCAACGAAGCCGCCACTTCCCCGGCAGCGATTTCGCGAGCTTTCATTTCGTAACCGCACAGCATGCCGTCGCGGTCGAGCAAAGGCTGCCGCGCGAACACCACCTGCGCGGTCGTCGTCTTCGCCACGCCCGGCACGGCATGGCGACGCGGGCCATCGGCCGCGATCGTGTTCATTCCAGTCCCCCGCGAAGCGCGTACGCTTCAGCCTGCTTTATCTGATCTGTGCTTTGTGTGTGGGCGCCCGCTGAAAACGCCCTGACGAGCGTAGGCGGAACGCACGCAGAGTTTAGCGCAGAGCGCCCCCTGCCACGGCCCGATCGTGTGGGGTGCTTCGGAAAATCCGCGAAAACTTCGCAGAGCTCCGCCGGGACTCTGACGAAAGCCCACGAAAAAAAGCCACGGGCCGCATCGCGGCGGCCCGTGGCATCGACAGCGTGGCGTAGAACGCCGCGGCTGTTTATTTCAGCACGACCTTCACGTCGAAGTATTTCGCGGCGAAGCGGTCGATCGTGCCGTCCGCCTTCAGCGATTTCAGCGCCTCGTTCAACGCGTCCTTCAGCGCCTTGTCGCCCTTGCGTACGCCGAAGCCGACGCCCGCGCCAAGCAGCTTCTCGTCGCTGACCGGCGGGCCCGCGAATTCGAAGCCCGCGCCCTGCGGACGCTTCAGGAAACCCTTCGACGCCGCCTCCGCATCCTGGAACGCCGCGTCGAGCCGGCCCGACGCGAGGTCCGCGTAAATCTGGTCCTGCGTCTGGTACGGCACGACGTCGACGCCGGCCGGCGCCCAGCGCGCTTTCGCATACGCTTCCTGGATCGTGCCTTGCAGCACACCGACGTGCTTGCCCTTCAGCGAAGCGGGTGTCGGCTGCAGGCCGCTGCCCTTCTTCGCGATCATCTGGTTAGGGATCACATAGATAGGATCGGTGAAGTCGATCGCCTGACGACGCTGGTCGGTGATCGTCATGTCCGAGTTGATCGCGTTGAACTTGCGGGCCTGCAATGCGGGAATCAGTCCGTCGAACGAATTCTCGACCCACACGCATTTCGCCTTCAGCTTCGCGCACACCGCGTTGCCGATGTCGATGTCGAAGCCCTGCAGGTCGCCCGCGGGCGTCTTCGATTCGAACGGCGCATACGACGCCTCGACGCCGAAGCGGATTTCCTTGATATCTGCTGCCGACGCGGCACCTGCTGCCATCGTCGTGGCCGCCGCGACAATCGCGAGCACGGCCGTTTTTCGCCAGTTCATGTTCATCATCGGTATTCCAGGAAGAGCTTGGTCGAACCAACCACTACACCACTGCGCGGATCGAAGCGGGGCGCCCATCATCGCAGTGCCGCCGTGCCGCTCCAAACGCAGGGCGTCGGCGTGATGCGCCGCAGCAGCGGCGAACGCGGGATTGTACAGGGGGCGCACACGCGAACCTGCGGGGCCGCACTGTGCGCAGGGGGATTCGTCACGCAGCGCACGCGCGGCGAATCCGCAACTTCGTGTCGCTCGGGGGCAAGAGGTAAGCGCAAATCAGACGCCAGGTGAGTCGGCGAGTTCCTGTGCGAGACGCTCGGCGATATACGCATAGACGGCCGCGACGTGCGGCAGATGACGCGACTCCGGATGCGCGAGCACCCAGATCTGCGCTTCGGCTTCGTCGAGCGGCGGGGTCAGCTGCACGAGGTCGTCGCGACCGCGCGCGAGGAACACCGGCACGATGCCGACGCCGAAGCCGCCCGCGACGAGTTCCAGCACCGCCATCACGCTGTTGGTCCAGTAGCGCGGCTGCACGTCCGGGCAATGGCGCTTGCGCCACTGCACCGAAGGATGATTGCCGAGCGAGCCGTCCGGCGCGACCCAGTCGCAGTGCGCAAGCGCGTCGGGGTCGCCGCTGCGGATGCCGGTCGATTTCGCAGCGAACACCGCAACGTGCACCGGCCCGACCTGCTTGCCGATCAGATGCCCGGGCGCGCGCCGCGTCGCACGGATCGCGATGTCCGCGTCGCGCTTCGTCAGACTCGCGAGCGTGTTGTCCGCGGTCAGCTCGAACGACAGCGCCGGATGCAGGTCCGCGAGATCGCGCAGCATCGGCAGCAGGAGGCCGTACAGCACGGTGTCGGTGGTCGTCACGTGGACCGGGCCGGCCACGCGGTGACCGGCCGCCTGCACGCTCGAACGCGCGGCGGCGAGTTCGGTCTCGATGCGCTCCGCGTGGCGCGCGAGCTGCAGACCGAGCGGCGTCGCCCGGTAGCCCGTGCGCGAACGCTCGAACAGGCGCTGCCCGAGACCGCGCTCGATCCGCTGCACCGAGCGGAATACCGTCGACGCATCGAGGCCAAGCCGCAGCGCCGCTTCGGCAAGCGTGCCCGCGCGCACGAGTGCGAGCACGGTTTGCGTGTCGGCCGGCGTCAGTTCGTACTGCGTGTATTGCGTTTTTGCACGCATCGTTTGGTCGTCCGCCTGTTTATCGAATGATCGGAGCGGTGCTACTTTTACCACAGCGGCTCTTCGGCCGACTCAACCGTATCACTCATAGAACGGATTACTCATGAAACTCTACTACTCGCCTGGCGCCTGCTCGCTCGCCGTCCATATCGCGCTGCGCGAAGCGGGCCTCGACTTCGAGGCCGTCAAGGTCAATCTCCCGACGCACACGCTCGAAAACGGCGACGACTACTACGCGATCTCGCCGCGCGGCTACCTGCCGCTGCTCGAATTCGACGACGGCTCGCGGCACACCGAAGGCGCGGCGCTGCTGCAATACGTTGCCGACCGCGACCCGCGGCACGCGCTGATCCCGGCTGCGGGCACGCCCGAACGTCTTGCGGTACTCGAATGGCTGACCCATATCGGCACCGAGATGCACAAGGCGTTCAGCCCGTGGCTGTGGCATGCGGACACAGCCGAATCGACGAAAGCCGGATGCCGCACGAGGCTCGCGGCGCGTTTCGCGGAACTCGACAAGCTGCTCGCCACGCGCGATTACCTCACCGGCACGTTCACGGTCGCCGACGCGTATGCGTTCACGATCGTCAACTGGGCGCCGATGCTGAAGATGGGTCTTTCGGACTACCCGCATCTGCTGGCGTATCAGGCGCGGGTCGCCGCGCGGCCGAAGGTGCGTGAAGCGTTGATCGCCGAGGGGCTGGCGAAGGCGCACCAGGCGTCTGCGTGAGACGACGCGGCTCAGGCAGTCGCGTCGAGCGTCGCGTGCGTGTCGCGGGTCGTGTCGATCACGAGCAGTCCCGCGCGCAAGCCGGGCTTCACGGTCGGGTTCGGGAACACAATGCGCTCCTCGTCGTGACGTACCGCGTAGCGGTAATCGCCATCGCGTGCGAGCAGCGTGTCCTTCGCGAACGGCGTGAAGTTCGGCACGTCGGCGGCGACCAGCAGTTCGAATGCGTTGCTCTGCTTCGTGATCTGGTCGATCACGGTGAACACGCGCGGCAACACAGGCTGCGTAGCCGGCTCGCCTGCGAGCAACCGGCGCAGCGCATCGTCCGCTCCGGCGAAGCGGGTCAGGTCGTTCTGACCGAACGGCCGCACCTTGCCGAGTTCTAGCGTGCACGCGAGCGCGCCACAATGCTCGGCGGTGAAGTGCGAGTACGTGTTGGCCTTCGTCGTATGCAGCAGCACTGCATCGATGTGCGCGTCGCCGAGCCATTCGAACATCGCGCGCGACAGCGGTGCGCCGGTGTACGGCAACAGCGCGAAGCGCTCGAACACCGAGCCGCGGATCGCGGTATGCATGTCGATATGCCAGCGCGCGCCGGGTTCATTTCCAGCGGTGTCGAAGAAGCGTGAAGCCGCGCGTTCGAGGGCGGCTGCACGCGGCGCCTCGCGACTCTCCGGCAACTGCGTATAACGACCGCCGAACAGCCGGTTCAGATCGTCGTCGAGATAGCGGCACGCGCCGCGCATCGCATCCACGTTGCCGAGCAGCACCAGCAGCCGGCACGTGAGGGCCGCGCGGCCGTCCGCGATATCGCGCACGAGGCGCGACAGCAATTCGATCGGCGCGGTCTCGTCGCCATGCACGCCCGCCGATGCGAGCACACTGAGCACTTCTGTCGACTGCGTTTTTACAGGCTCGAACTGCAGCACGCCGTCGTCGAGCCACGTCCAGCGCACGCCGTCCGCACAAACGCCCTGCGCTTCGCCTTCACGCGGACGTTCACCTGCGAGCGTCCACGCCAGAAAATCGGCGAGCATCGCGCCCGCATTCGACTCAGCGCTGGAAGTCATAGAGCGAGCCCACGCGAAGGATCTGTGTCAGTTCATCGAGCGCGGTGCGCGATTCGCGCAGCAGCAGCGGGTCGCTCAAATCGGACGGCGCGAGCCGGTCGCGATAGTGCTTCTCGATCCATCCGTCGAGCTTCCCGAACAGCGCATCGTCGATCCACACGCCCGGCGCGACCGCCGCGCGCTCCGCGTCGTTCAGCACGACGCGCAGCCGGAGGCACGCGGGCCCACCGCCGTTCTTCATGCTTTCGCGCAGATCGAACACGAGCACGTCGTCGATCGGACCGCTCTTCGACGTCAGTTCGTCGAGCCATTCCGACACGCGCGCGTTCTCGCGGCATTCCTGCGGCACGACCAGCACCTGGCGACCATCCGGGCACGTCAGCAACTGGCTGTTGAACAGATACGAGCTGACCGCGTCGGCGACGCTCACCTGCGCGTCGGGAACTTCGATCACGTCGAACGGCGCGCCCGCTTTCGTGAGCTTCGTGCGCAATTCGTCGTACACCGCGGACTGATCGACGAACGCCAGCTGATGACAGAACAGCGTATGCCGGTTGCCGACCGCGATCACGTCGTTATGGAACACGCCCGCGTCGATCACGTCGGGATTCTGCTGCGCATAGACGGTCATCTCTTCGGCGAGCCCATGGCGTTGCGCAACCGCGCGACTCGCCTCGAACGTCTGCCGCGCCGGATAGCGCTTGGGCTCCGGCCCGCGACGATACTCGCTGCGACCGTACACGAAGAATTCGACACCACGTGTGCCGTATTCGGCGGCGAAACGCGTGTGGTTCGCCGCGCCTTCGTCGCCGAGCGCCGGCGTGCCGGGCAGCGCATCGTGCACGACGAAGCGCGCCGGGTCCGCGAAAATGGCGCGCAGCGTACGGCGCGTCGATTCGTGTTCGATCGCGCGATGCAGTTTGCTGCAAAGGTTCGCCGGCGTGAAGTGCACGCGGCCGTCCCCGGTGTCCGCCGACGGGCTCACGGTCGCCGCGTTGGCGGTCCACATCGCCGACGCGGAACTCGCCGCGGCGAGCAGTTCGGGCGCGTCCCGCGCGACCTTCGCGATCACATTCGCGTCGTCGCCGGAGAAACCGAGCTCGCGTAACAGGCGGATCGATGGCCGCTCCTGCGGCGGCAGCACGCCCTGATGAAAGCCGAGGTCCGCCAGCCGCTTCATCTTGCGCAGCCCCTGCTTCGCGGCGGCCCGCGGGTTCGCGACGGACTTCTCGTTGTTCTGCGACGCGACGTTGCCGAACGACAGCCCCGCGTAGTTGTGCGTCGGGCCGACGAGCCCGTCGAAGTTCGCTTCAGTGGCTTGCATCGTCGATCCTCAGAAATGAAGGCCCGGCGAGACGCTCGCGGGCATCTGCAGCTGCGCGCTTTCGACCGACGCCATCGGCCATGCGCAATAGTCGGCTGCGTAGTACGCGCTCGGCCGATGGTTGCCCGAGCGGCCCGTGCCGCCGAACGGCGCCGCGGACGACGCACCGTTGGTCGGCCGGTTCCAGTTCACGACACCCGCGCGCACGGTACGCTGGAACTGCGTCCACAACGCTTCGTCGTCGGCGAGTAGTCCCGCCGACAACCCGAACGCTGTGTCGTTCGCGCGCTCGATCGCTTCGTCGAACGTGCGGTAGCGCGCGATCTGCACGAGCGGGCCGAAGTGCTCTTCGTCGGGCAGATCGTTCAGACCGGTCACGTCGAGAATCGCCGGGCTCACGAAGCCAAGCCGCGGATCGCGCTGATGCATCTCGAGCAGCGGCTTCGCGCCGGCAGCGACGAGTTGCGTCTGTGCATCGACGAGCTTCGCGGCGGCACGCGCGGAAATCACCGCGCCCATGAACGGCTGCGGATCGGCGTCGTACAGGCCCACTGCGATACGCGCGCTGACCTCGGTCAGCCGTTCGACGAAGCGTGAACCGAACGCATCGTCCGGCACGAACACGCGACGCGCGCACGTGCAGCGCTGCCCCGCCGACAGAAACGCCGACTGGATCGTGTGATGGACGGCCGCATCGAGATCGGCGAGCGGCGCGACGACGAGCGGATTGTTGCCGCCCATCTCCAGCGCGAGCACGATCTCCGGCCGGCCGCCGAACTGACGATGCAGCAGCGTGCCGGTGTCCGAGCTGCCGGTGAAGAACAGCCCGTCGATCTGCCGGTGATTCGCGAGCGCGACGCCTGTGTCCTTTTCGCCCTGCACGAGATTCAGCACGCCCGCCGGCAAGCCGGCGTCGCGCCACGTTTCGACGGTCGCGCGCGCGACGCCCGGCGCGAGTTCCGACGGCTTGAACACGACCGCGTTGCCCGCGATCAGCGCAGGCACGATGTGCCCGTTCGGCAGGTGACCCGGAAAGTTGTACGGACCGAACACGGCAACCACGCCGTGCGGACGGTGCCGCAATACCGCGACGCCGTCGGCCATCGGTGCACGCCGCTCGCCGGTACGTTCGGTGTACGACTGGATCGAGATCGCGACTTTCGCGGCCATCGTGGCGACCTCGGTGCGCGCTTCCCATAGCGGCTTGCCGGTCTCGCGACCGATCGCGACAGCGAGCGCTTCCTTGCGTTCGCCCAGCAGTTCGGCGAAGCGGCGCGCGATCGCGCAGCGCTCGTCGAACGGCCGCGCCGACCACGGCACGAACGCGCGTCGCGCGCTGCGTACTGCGCGATCGACGTCGTCCGCCGACGCACTCGCGCCTTCCCACACCGTCTCGCCCGTGCCCGGGCTGTGCGATGCGAATACCGGTCCGGTTCCGGCGGCCCATTCGCCGTCGATGAAAAGCTCGTTCATGGTCATCCCTGTCTGTGTTTCAGCGGCAACACCCGCACCGGATCGCCGGCCTTCACGTCCAGTGCCGCGGCTTCGTCCGCGGTGATGCGGAACGCGCCGTCGTGCGGCACACCCGTCGCGATGCCGCAGCGGAAATCGTCGAGTGACGTGTTCGACACGAGCGAACGCGCGTCGCTTGCATCGGCCTGTCCCGCTTCACTAATGGCGACCCGCACGACGACGCTTTCACACACCGTACGCAAATCGGCGACGTGGCATTCGAGCACCGGACCCGCATCGAAGATATCGACGTGATTCTCGTAGCGCAGCCCTTCCGCTTCGAGCATCCGCCGCGCGGGAATCGTGTCGCTGTGCGTGAGACCGACGCATGCCTGCGCCTCTTCGGGCAACAGATCGACGTACACCGGATAGCGCGGCATCAACTCCGCGAGAAACGACTTGCGGCCGTGCGAACTAAGGTAATCCGCTGCGTTGAAATCGATCTGGTAGAAGTGCGAGCCGACCGCGCGCCAGAACGGCGACGTGCCTTCCGTATCGAAATGGCCGCGCAGTTCCGCGCAAATGCGCTGCGGAAAACGCTCGCGAAACTGCGCGATGAACATGAAGCGCGAGCGCGACAGCAAGCCGCCGACGCCGCCCGTCCGGTAGCGCGGGCTCAGGAACAGCGAGCACACTTCCGCGTAGCCGGTCAGGTCGTGCGAGATGTTCAGCGCGTGCATCCGTGTCCAGATGCCGAGGTCCTGGCTCGCGTGCACAACCGTGCTCACACGATAGTTGTAGAACGGCTGCTCGAGGCCGACCGCGGTTTCGATGCCGCAGACGCCGGCGACGTCGCCGGTCGCGGTATCTTCCATCACGAAGAAATAGCCTTCCTCGTGCGGCTCGGCATGGCCTTCGAGCGTGCGGCGTGAACGCTCGACGCGCGCGGCGAGCGCGTCGCGGTCCGGCTTGAACGTGGTGAGGCCGGGACCGGTCTCCTGAGCGAGCGCGACGAGCGCGTCCACATCGCCCGTCTGCACGACGCGAACGACGATCATGATGCTTCCCCCGAAGAATCGCTGTGCGGCAGACCATGGAGCGGGACGCAGCGCACTATGTCGCCTTCCTGCACGCCGAGCGCCGCACGCGTCGTTGCCACAAGCGGCGCACCGGCTTCACGCGCATCCGGCAGATCGCCGAGCACGCAGCGGAACTCGCCGGCACGATTGCTCGCGATCAGATAAGTCGCGTTGCGTTCGGCCCCGGGTTGCGGCTGACCCGCGTCATGCACCGCGCGCGTCTCGTTGCGCGCGACACATGCGCTGCGATCGATCTGCGCAGTGAGCACCGGCCCCGCATCGAAGATGTCGACGTAGCGATCGGTCTCGAAGCCCTCTTCGAGATGGATCTCATATGCGAGCAGCGCGTGTTCGTCGGGTTCGCCGAGCACGCGTTGCGCCGCTTCCGGCAGCAGCGGCACGTACAGCGGATAACTCGGCATCACCTCCGCGATGAAGGTGCGGCTGCGGCCGCCCGACTCCACTTCGATATCGGCGAAGTCGCGACCGAAGAACTTGCGACCCACCGCTTCCCAGAACGGCGACACGCCATCATCGCCGGTCACGCCGAGCAGCAGCGAGAACACCTCCGGCGTGAAGCGTCGGCGGTTCGCCGCGATGTACATCATCCGCGCACGCGACATCAGATGCGCGGCGGCGTCGCCGCGCAGCGCCGGGTCGATGTAGAAACCCGCGAGCCGGCTCCTGCCGGTCAGCTCGTGCGACATCGTCAGCGCGTGGATCTTGCGGTTCACGTGCAGCTCGCGCGACGCGTGGATCAGCGCGTCGTTGCGAAACGCGTAGAACGGCTCGGAATAACCGGCCGCCGCGACGATGCTCGCGGTGCCGTGCAGCGTGCCGGTCGCGCTGTCTTCCAGGACGAACAGGTAGAACTCCTCGCCCGGAAAATCGACTTCCGCGCGAAACGAGTCCTCCGACAGCGCGACGCGCGCTTCGAGCGCGCGACGGTCGTGCGGCAGCGAATGCAGCACGGGTTGCGCCGTGCGCGCCATATGCTCGAGTGCGTCGAGATCGGCGAGACGGCCGGGGCGTACGAAGAGCATCGTCGTTCCTGGTTGAATGAAGCGCCGCGAACTCAGCGGGCCGGCACCGCAGCGGTCGCGCCGACCACTTCTTCGACCGCCCGGCCGATGCGCGCGAAGCCTTCTTCGAGATCGGCCAGCGGCATCACCAGCGAAGGCGCAAAGCGCAGCACGTCGGGACCGGCGATCAGCAGCATCGCGCCGTGTGCTGCGCATGCCGTGAGGAAATCTTTCGCGCGACCCTGGTACGCATCGGTCAACTCGGCGCCGATCAGCAGGCCCTTGCCGCGCACTTCGCGGAAGATGCCGAAGCGTTCGTTCAGTTGCGCGAGCTTCGCCTTGATCAGGTCGCTGCGTTGACGCACGCCTTCGAGCAGCTTCGGATCGCTGATCAGCTCGACGACCTTCTCCGCGATCGCCGCGCCAAGCGGATTGCCGCCGTAGGTCGAACCATGCACGCCGACCTTGAAGTGCGCGGCAAGCGCGTTCGTGGTCAGCATCGCGCCGATCGGGAAGCCGTTGCCGAGCGCCTTCGCGGTCGTGAGGATGTCGGGCGTGACGCCGGTGTCCTCGTACGCGTAGAAGCGGCCCGTGCGGCCCACGCCCGTTTGCACTTCATCGAAAATCAGCAGTGCGCCGTGGCGGTCGCACAGTTCGCGCAGGCCGTGCAGGAACGCCGGATCGGCGGGAATCACGCCGCCTTCGCCCTGCACCGGCTCGACGATCACCGCGCAGGTCCGTGCGCCGATCGCGTTGCGCGCGGCCTCGAGATCGTTGTACGGCAGATGGACGATACCGGCAGGCACCGGGCCGAAGCCTTCCGAATACTTCGGCTGGCCGCCGACGCTCACGGTAAAGAACGTGCGGCCGTGGAACGACTGCGTGAACGACACGATCTCGACCTTGTCGGCACCGTGGCGTTCGAACGCGACGCGACGCGCGAGCTTCAGCGCCGCTTCGTTCGCTTCGGCGCCCGAGTTCGCGAAGAACGCGCGGTCGGCGAAGGTCAGGTCTGCGAGGCGCTTTGCGAGGCGCAGCACCGGTTCGTTCGTGTAGCCGTTGCCGATGTGCCAGAGCTTGCTGCCCTGTTCGTGCAGCACTTTCAGCAGTTCCGGGTGCGCGTGGCCGAGCGCGGTGACGGCGATGCCGCCCGCGAAATCGATGTACTCGCGGCCCTGGGTGTCCCACACGCGCGAACCTTCGCCGCGGTCGGGCACGAAGGCGGCGGGCGAAAACACCGGCACCATTACTTCGTCGAACGTCTGGCGGGTCACAGTCAGGTCGGTCATGGCGAATCCTCGTTGCGGTAATGACGATAGTGTAGGTAACCGGGCGCGAAACGTCTTGCGCATACGCGACGCGTTCTGTCGGGCTTGCCTTCCGGCAGGCGGCGCGTCAGGAGCCGGCGGTGTCGGGCGGTTCGATCAGCGCGGCTGGCCGCGGTTCGCTTGCCGCCGCGCCGCCGTGCTGCCGGTGGAGCCAGTTGCGGCGATCCTCGCGCGGCGTCACGCCGAAGCGCTCGCGATACGCGTTCGAAAAATGCGCCGCCGACGAAAACCCGCACGCCAGACTGATCTGCACGACCGATTTGCTCGTGCGCTGCAGCTGCGTGCGCGCTTTCGTGAGCCGCAGCCCCAGGTAGTACTTCGACGGCATCGCGCCGAGATACTGGCGGAACAGCCGTTCGAGCTGACGCCGCGATACGCCGACGAGACCCGCGATCTCGTCGGTGGTGAGCGGGTCTTCGATGTTCGCTTCCATCAGCTGCAGCGCGTCGTTCAGACGCGGATGTCGCTCGCCGGGCGCGGTGACGAACGGAATCCGCTGACGCTCCTCGCCTGCGCGCAACACGCCGACGCCGAGCGTGTCGGCGATGCGTTCCGCGAGTTCGGGGCCGTGATCGCGACCGATCATCGCGAGCATGAAATCGACGGTGGCCTGGCCGCCCGCGCAGGTCGCGCGATCGCGGTCGATCTCGAAGATCTGCTGCGTGACGATCGAACGCTCGAACTGCTCGGCGAACTGCTGGTACGTCTCCCAGTTCACGCTCACGCGATAGCCCGACAGCTGCCCCGCCATCGCGAGCCACCACACGCCGTGGTGAATACCGGTGACGAGCGGGGTGCGTTGCCCGACGCGCGACAGGCTCGCGAGAAACAGACGGTAGTCGGCAAACTGCTGGAAGCGCTCGCTGACGACGATCAGCCAGTCGCATGCCACTGCATCGCCGAACGCGGTATCGGCGGGCCATTGCGCGCCGCCTGACAGTGCGACCGGCCGGCCATCCCACGAACACACCTGCCAGCGATACAGCGCGCGACCGTCGATCTCGTTCGCGAGCGTCAGTGCGTCGACGATCGGGCCAATGCCCGACATCGACACCGGTGGCAACGCGACGATCGCGACCTGGGTCGTGCGGGCAGGACTGGACGGACGGGCCATCGGCTAGGAGCAGCGCTTGAGATGCTTTACTTAAGGCTACCCGACAGAAACTGCTTCAACCGGTCGCTGCGCGGCGTGGCGAGCACCTCGGCGGGCGCGCCCTCTTCTTCGGTGCGCCCCTGATGCAGGAACATCACATGGTTCGACACGTTGCGCGCAAAGCTCATTTCGTGCGTGACGACGATCATCGTGCGGCCTTCCTCGGCAAGCTTCTGCATCACCTTCAGCACTTCGCCGACGAGTTCGGGGTCGAGCGCGGACGTCGGTTCGTCGAACAGCATCACGTCGGGGTTCATCGCAAGCGCGCGCGCAATCGCGACGCGCTGCTGCTGGCCGCCCGACAGATGCGCCGGATACTGCTTCTCGACGCGCGGCGCGAGGCCCACTTTCTCGAGATATTCGCGTGCGCGGTCTTCAGCTTCGCGGCGCGACAGACCGAGCACATGCAACGGCGCCTCGATGACGTTCTCGAGCACGTTCATGTGCGCCCACAGGTTGAAATGCTGGAACACCATCGCGAGCTTCGTGCGGACGCGCTGCAGCTGCTTGTGATCGACGACTTCGAGATTGCCCGCGCGATCCGTTTTCGTACGTACCGTTTCGCCATCGACGACGATCTGCCCCGCGTTCGGCCGCTCGAGGAAGTTGATGCAGCGCAGGAACGTGCTCTTGCCCGAACCGCTCGCGCCGATGATGCTGATCACGTCGCCCTTGTTCGCGTTCATCGACACGCCTTTCAGCACTTCGTTGTCGCCGTAGCGCTTGTGGATGTCCTGCACGGCGAGCTTGCAGGCTTCGGTCTGGGTGGTGTGGAGCAAGAGGCTCTCCTGGCTAGGTAACGGGTAAGACAGTCGATACTACGCAGACATCCAAGGCTAATGCCCGCGCACCGCGAGGTAACCGAGCCAGCGCTTCTCCGCGTGCCGGAACCCGGCGACCAGCGCGAACGATACCGCGCAGTAGATCAGCGCCGCGAGCCCGAACGCCTCGAACGAACGATAAGTGGCCGAGTTCACGTCGCGCGCGACCTTCAGGATATCGGGCACCGTGGCCGTGAACGCGACCGTGGTGGCGTGCAGCATCAGGATCACCTCGTTACTGTACAACGGCAGCGCACGACGCAGCGCGGAAGGTAGCACGACGCGGCGATACATCGTGAAGCCGCTCATCCCGTACGCGCGTGCCGCCTCGACCTCGCCGTGCGACGTCGCGCGGATCGCGCCCGCGAAGATCTCGGTCGTGTACGCGCAGGTGTTCAGCGCAAACGACAGGATCGCGCAGTGAAAACCACTGCGGAAAAACGCGTCGAGCAGCGAATGCGAACGCACGAACTCGAGGCTGTACATGCCCGTGTAGATCAGCAGCAACTGCACGTAGAGCGGCGTGCCGCGAAACACGTAGGTGTAGAAGCGCACGGGCGTCGACAGCCAGCGATTCTTCGACACGCGTGCGACCGCAAGCGGAATCGACACGACGAAGCCGATGCCGATCGACGTAACCAGCAGCCACAGCGTGACGGCGAGTCCGGAGAGGCGCTGCCCGTCCCAGTAGAGGAACGCGCGGCCGTAGTCGGTGAGGATCTCGATCATGTGGGTGTCGTGGAGGATTAAAGCTCGGCGTGGCGCACGCCAGTCGAGTAGCGCCGCTCGAGCCAGATCAGCACGAGATTCGACACGGTGGTAATCGCGAGATAGATCAGCGCGGCGATCAGGATGAAGAAGAACATGTTGAACGTGCTCTTGCCAGCGTCCTGCGCGGCCTTGACGATGTCCGCGAGACCGATGATCGACACCAGTGCGGTCGCCTTCACGAGCACCTGCCAGTTGTTGCCGATGCCCGGCAGCGCGAATCGCATCATCTGCGGAAACAGGATCCGCGCGAACACGCGCGTTCCACTCATCCCGTACGCGGCGCCCGCTTCGAGCTGACCGCGCGGCACCGCGAGAAACGCGCCGCGAAACGTTTCGGTGAAGTACGCGCCGTAGATGAAGCCGAGCGTCAGCACGCCGGCGACGAATGGATCGATGTCGATCTGCTCCCAGCCCAGCAGGTCGGTCAGATTGTTGACCGCGATCTGGATACTGTAGAACAGCAGCAGCATCAGCACGAGATCGGGCACCGAGCGGATCAGCGTCGTGTACGCAGTCGCCACGGACCGCAGCGGCCGGTTGAACGACAGCTTCGCCGCCGCGCCGGCAAGACCGAGCACGACGGCCGCCGCGAGCGACAGCACGGACAACTCGATCGTCTGGATCGCACCGGCAAGCAGCACCGGACCAAAGCCGTAAAGGAACACGGGCGTCTCCAATCTCGTTTGTGGTTTATCGGGCTGGTGGGGAACGTGTGTGCTCCGGAGCCGCCCGTTGACATGGCGCGGATACTCGCAGGCGAAAATAAATTGCTCAAACCGGCGGCGTCCGGCATATTGCATTGCAACATCGCGTGCGATGGCTCGTTCGGAGGCGTCGCATCCCCTTCTTGCGCGGGCCTTGTTAGCTTTTGCGGTGTGTGCCTTTGGCGGCGAGGCGCCGCGTTTTCGCAAGTTTGGGGTCGTTTTTTCGATAGACGGAAATGCAGTCGGCCTGAGCGTTTCGATAGACTGGCGGGATGGGCTCTGTCCGGATCGCTTCATGCTCATGCGGATTGCCTCATGCGCGCCGCACTCTCACTCTCACGGTTCCATTCATGACATCCCGCACCGACCCCGACACGCTCGCCGCCTATTCGCGCGATGCAGAGCGCTACAGCCAGGAATGGCTCGACCAGCCTCCGCCGAACGATCTCTACTCGATGCTGCAGACCCACCTCGTGCCGGGCGGCGACACCGCGGACATCGGCTGCGGCAACGGACGCGACGCCGCATGGCTCGCGGACGGTGGCTATCCGGTGACGGGCTTCGACGCGTCGCCGGAACTGCTCGACGAAGCGCGCCGGCTGCATCCGGGGCTCGCGTTCCGCGAAGCGTCGCTGCCCGCACTCGCCGGCATCGACGAGACGTTCGACAACGTCGTCTGCGAGACGGTGATCATGCATCTGCCTGCGGACGAGATTGCTTCTGCGATCGATAGTCTGCTGCGTATCTTGCGGCCTGATGGTGTGCTTTATTTATCGTGGCGTGTGACCGAAGGTGCCGATGTGCGGCAGCCGGACGGTCGTTTGTATAGCGCATTCGATCCCGCGCTCGTGCTTGGCGCGCTCGACGGCTGCGCAGTGCTGCTGTTCGAGGATGTGACTAGCGAGAGTTCGGGGAAGCGGATTTGCCGGGTGCTGGCGGGGAAACGGGGGGAGGTGATTTGAGGGGTGGGAGTGCGAATCCTCAACTAGCTACGCGCCGCGGATATCAGCGGATCGCCGACCGGCACAGTTTCCAGGTAGCCACGTCCCATCTCCCGCTCAAAGCTCGACGGATCACCCTCCCACACGATCCGGCCATGCTCCAGCACGTACACCCGGTCAGCATGCGGCAACGCAAAGGTGACGTTCTGCTCGCCGAGCAACACCGTAATCGGCGTCGTCCGCTGCAATAACTCCAGCGCCTTCGACAATTGCTCCAGGATGACCGGCGCAAGCCCCAAGGTCGGCTCATCCAGGATCAACAGCCTGGGTTGCATCATCAGCGCGCGGGCAATCGCCAGCATCTGCTGCTCGCCACCCGACAGCGTGCGCGCCGTCTGACGCTGCCGCGACTTCAAAATCGGAAACAACTCGAAGAGCCACGTCAACTGATCCGAGCGCGCAGCTTCGGCAAGATGGTATCCGCCAAGGTCCAGGTTCTCGCGCACTGTCATGTCGCTAAAGAGCTCGCGGCTCTCCGGACATTGCACCACGCCCGCGCGCGCAATGGCTGCGCCGCTCATCCCTCGTAAATCCTGTCCGTCGAAACGGATCGCCCCCTGGTAAGGCACGAAACCCGACATGGCGTTGAAGAGCGTCGTCTTGCCTGCGCCATTCAGTCCTACCACCGAGACGAATTCTCCCTCGCGCACATGAAGGCTCGCGCCGTCGAGCGCCCGCGCTTTGCCGTACAGCACGCCGAGGTTCTCCACCTCGAGAATCGCCGGCTTGCCGGGCACCTCGCCACGCGCCCGCTCCCTTAGCTCGATCTTGCCGCCCAGATACACCCGCCGCACCGTCTCGTTCTGCATCACCTGTTCGGCCGTGCCCTCCGCAATCTGCTCGCCCAGATACATCGCGAGCGCCCTGTCGACCAACGCAGCCAGACTCTTGACGTTATGGTCCACCAGCAGCACCGCGCGACCTTCGGCGCGAAAACTGCGGATCAACTCGGCGAACGTCGCCGACTCTGCCAGCGTGAGGCCGGCGAATGGCTCATCGATCAGCACGACCTTGGGATCGCGCGCGATCGCCTTCGCCATCTCCATGCGGCGCAGATCCGCGAAAGGCAAGGTCGCGGGATGACGGTGCATCACGGCGCCAAGCTCGACACGCTCGGCGATTTCGCGGGCACGACGGTTGACATGCGGATCAGCGACGAGCTTGATCAACGAGTCCGGCAGGAGCGCCAGCTTGATGTGCTCGAGCACGGTCTGCCGATGCAGCGGGCGCGAGTGCTGAAAGACGATGCCCACGCCGGCCCGGGCAATCCGGTGCGGCGCCCAGCCCGCCATCTCCGTGCCGTCCATCTTGACCGAGCCGGCATTGGGCCGCTCGATGCCCATGATCAGCTTCATCACGGTCGACTTGCCGGATCCGTTCGGGCCGATGAGCCCAAGGATCTCGCCGGCCTCGATGTCAAAACCGATGTCCTTGACCGCGACCAGGCCGCCGAAGCGCTTGGTCAGGCCACGTACCGAGAGGCGGGGGCCTTCGCTCATTCTCGCTCCCTCACGCGCAGCAGGTTGCCGAGCAGCCCGTCCGGAAAGAACAGGATGACCGCCAGTGCGAAGGCGGCGACCACGAAGGTATTGATCTGGCCCAGTGGCCGCAGGAACTCGCCGGCCACGATCAGGAACACCGCACCGAGCACTGCGCCCAGGATGGTGCGACGGCCTCCTAGCACAGCCGCGATGATGATCTGCACACCCACGCCCAGGTCCACCACCGTGCTGACTGAAGCCGTGCCCTGATAAAACACCAGCATCGCACCGGCTACACCGGAGAACACCGCGCTGATGCAAAAGGCCGCGAGCTTGTGCTTGGTCACGTTGAAGCCGAGCGCCTGCGCGCCAATGGCATCCTGACCGCTCGCCTGCAGGATGAGACCGATCGCCGAGCGCGACAGACCGAACAGAATGATCGCGCACACCACGAGAAACGCGAGCGCATACCCGTAGTTTTGCTCCGCGCTGACGGACAGCACGTCAGGCACGGTCATGCCGATCTCGCCGCCGGTGACACCCGCGAAGATCACGATAGCGTTCTGCAGCAACAGCACCGCGACCAGCGTGATCAGACCGAAGTACGGGCCGCGCAGGCGCAGTGCAGGCACCGCCAGCAGCAGCCCCCCGACCAGCGCGACAAGACCGCCGGCGACGATGCAAACGGGAATCGGCGGCCCCCACCTGGCGTCGAGTATCGCGGCCGTGTAGGCGCCGAGACCAATCAGAAAAGTGGGACCGAAGTTGACCTCGCCGGCGAAACCGAACAGCAGGTCCCAGGCCATCGAAAAGACGCTGAAGTAATAGGCGACGGTGAGGATGCCAAGGATATAACCGGACACCCACCAGGGCAGCGTGGCCGCCGTGACCGTTAGCAATACGGCGGCCCACAGCATCCGGGAACGAACAAGACTGGTCACTGTGCCCTCCGGCTAGCGCCGCCCCAGGAAGCCCTGCGGGCGCAGATAGACGACCAGCACCAGCAACACGAGCGCGGGCATGGGACGCAGCGTCGGTGCGATGAGATAGGCGGTGATCGTCTCGAGATAGCCGACGACATACGCGGCCATCAGCGAGCCCGATACACTGCCCAGCCCGCCCAGCACGACGATCGAAAAAGCGCTTGCCGTGAGCTGACCCGTGTTGTTCGAGCTAACACCGAGGAACGACGCAAGCAGCACGCCGGCGACGCCTGCGAGCACACCGTAGAGAGTCCACGCGAGCAGATAGACGCGAGAGAGTTCGAAGCCGAGCAGCGTCAGTCCGCGCGGATTCATCGACGCGGCGAGCAGCGCCTTACCCACTCGCGTGCGATTGACGAAGAACCAGAGCAGGCCGATCACGACCCAGCAGACGACCGCGATCATCACTTCGTTGAGCGGCGTACGCACGCCCGCGATGGTCGTCACGCCAGCGATCAGGGGGCGCATCGTCACGGGGTTGTCGGTGAAGATGTAGGCCATGCCCTGCTGGATCATGATGCCCCACAGCAGGGTGCCGGTCAGGACGAAAATCTCTTTCTCCTCGCGCGGAATGGCGGAGGAGCGCTGAATCGGCCGCACGACCATCAGATAGGTGACGTAAGCCGCGACCAGGCCGGCGAGCACACCGAGCAGCGTGCCGAGCCAGGTGCCGAGGCCGGCCTCGCCGGCCAGCATCCAGCCCATCAACGCCGCAATCAGCATCACGCCGCCGTGGGCAAGGTTGAGGACTCCGGACACCCCGAAAATCAGCGTGAAGCCGATCGCGCCCAGCGCATACAGCGAACTGATGGCAAAGCCGTCGATGAGAATCTGTAGCCAGACCATACGCTACCCTCTGGTTCGGCTAACGGCCGCAATACGTTGCCTGAGATGCGGCCGCAATCCAGGACATCCAGGACATTCAGGACAGTCCCGGCGCCGGGCCTGATCTACGTAGTGCGACTAGTTGGCACTCGCCTGCTGCAGCTTGATGAAGGACGGGAACTTCACTGTTCCGTTGGCGAGCGCTTTCGGCCAGATTGCGACTTGCTTGCCGTCCTGCCATTGCAGGCTGATACCGGTGATGTACCCCGGGCCGTATTTCAGCGCGTGGGTGAACGGGTCGTTGCGGCCATAGAACTGCCAGCGGCCGATCGTCCCGACGTAATCCGTCTTCTCGAGCGCATCGACCATCTTGTCCGGATCCGTCGAGCCCTTGTTGCGCCTGATCGCGTCCGCGAGGATATAAACCAGGTCGTAGCTCGTGAAGCCGCAATAGGCTGGCGACACGCCGAACTGCTTCGTGTACGCATCGACGAAGGGCACCGTCTTCGGCGTAATCGCTACACCGGGGGCGGCGGCAGAGGCCGTGATGACACCTTCGGTCGCGCCGTTGGTATCTTTCCAGAAGCTGGTGGTCGTGGCCTGCGAACTCTGTCCGGTCAGCGGAATCGGCACCTGCTGGTCATGCCACTGCACCGTCGGCTGCACCCCCACGTGGCTGATGCCGGTGGTGATCGTATCGGGATGTTTGCTTTCGATCTGGTTGTAGATCGGCGTGAAGTCGGTCGTATCCGGATTGAAGCGGATGTGATCGAGCACCTTGAGCCCTGCCTTCGGCAGGCATTCAAGGAAGCGCTCGTCGAGCGGCTTGGTCCATGCGGCGTCCTCGCTCATCACGACCGTTGTCTTCATCTTGAACTGGCCGACCAGGATGTCATGCGAGAAGTCGCAGATCGACTGGGCAATGAAGGCCGAGGTCATCCAGCCGTGGAACGTGTATTTGTAGTGATCGTAGTCGTCGTGGACCCGTTTGGAGATGTCGTTGCTTGCCGCACCTGGCGTAATGAACGGCATCTTGAGGCGCGCCGACCAGGGCTCCATCGCCAGCGCCACCTCGCTGATGTAGCTGCCGATCACGGCTACGACCTTGTCCTGGGTGGCGGCGCGCTGGAACGCGCGCACTCCGTCGGAAGCCGACGAGTGGTCGTCGTAAGCGACGATCTGGATCGACCTGCCGTCGACGCCGCCGTGCGCATTGATTTCGTCCGCCGCGAGCTGGGCGGCCTTGGTGATCGATGCGCCGGCCACCGCCGATTCCTCGCCGATCACCCCGATCTTGATGGGGTCCCCCGCCGCGTAGGCCGAGGCTGCGAGACCGAGCGCAGCCATTGCCGTACCGATACGGATGACGCGGTACAGGTTCCGCCCCGTGTTGCTGTTGGACATTGTCTGTTCTCCGATGCCTGTGTGCGATCGTGGAGCAACATTTGCCAGATACAGTGCAGCAATCAAGAATGCGCGGACAACAATAGCATTCGTTCGGAGCGTGCTACATCGGTAGTAACGATTAGGATGCCGGGTCCCCTGCCTCGGCATCCGGTTCACTGGCGCGAGGTGCTGAAGCGCCCTCGCGGCCGCTTTTTGTGCGGTACGTAAATGCGCCGACTCTCACTTGCCGGCTGTTCGAAATGCAGGATCTCGCGACGCGGATAAGTACGGTATCGCCGGTACTGGTGTCTGACGAAGATGAGTCAAGGTCTGGAAGTCGGGACGGAGCCGACGAGTAAGTCACGCGGCTCGCGCAAGCAGAATCAAACGCACCGGGCGAACCAAAACCCCACCGCTCAATCCATCCCCAGCCGCGCGCGAATCGCCGGCATCATCGCTTCAACGGCCGCACGCCCTTCAGCAATCGCGGGTGCCGCACGGTGAAAATCGAAGATACCCATACCGCCCAAACGCGGCTGGATCAGGATGTCCGCAGGCTCGCCGGCAAGACGGCTGCGTGTGATGCGCACCTGCATGATGTCGATGCCTTGCGCGACCGAACTCAGCATCGACGGCACGCGTGCGCTCGGGGGCAGCGGCACGCGCACGTCGCGGCTTTCGTAGCCGGGCGCCGGTTGCAGCCAGCGCGGCCACGGCTTGCCGTTACGGCGCAATAGCTGCGGCGCGACGTGCTCTTCCGGCGCGACTGTTGCACCCTCCTCCGTCGAGGCCGTAACCACATCGTGCCCAGGCATCGGCGCCGGCATCACCGCCGTCCCCGCAACCACCCCACCCAGATCCCGCCCATTCAAAATGTCGTTATTCAGATCGACAGCGATCACGCAGTCGGCCCGCATCCCGCGCGCAACCGACACCGGCACCGGATTGCTCAACCCACCGTCGACGAGCCACACGCCGTCGTGCCACAGCGGCGTGAAAATGCCCGGGATCGCGATCGACGCGCGCACCGCGTTCACCACGCTGCCATCCTGCAGCCACGTTTCGCGGCCCGTATCGAGTTCGGTCGCAACGGCGGCGAACGGAATCTGCAGGTCGGCGATCTCGCAGCCGTTGAACTGGTCCGCGAAAACCTGGATCACCTTCTTGCCACCGAGCAGTCCGCCCGAGAGCCGCAGATCGAGCAGCCGCACGACGGTCTGCCACGTGAGCCGCGTCACCCAGTCCTCGAGCCAGTCGAGGTCGCCGTTCGCATAGACCGCGCCGACCAGCGCACCGATCGACGTGCCACATACGACGTCGGGCTTGATGCCCGCGTCGTGCAGCGCGCGGATCGCGCCGATGTGCGCCCAGCCGCGCGCCGCGCCGCCGCCGAGCACGAGACCGATCCGGGAAGGACGTCGCCGGTTCATCGGTGCGTCTCCATCATCGGCCGCGGATCACGTCGGAGCGCGACGTGGTCGTCACCGTATGGTCGGGGCCGAAGTGCACGTTGAAAAAGCCCTCTTCGGTGACGCCGCCTTCGCGCCACTTCCAGCTCCACACCGTTTCGGGTTTCAGCGGATACACCGCGATCTCGCCCGGCTTGCCGAGCAGGCGGCGCACTTCGTCGTCAGTCATACCGAGGTGGATCTTCGCGAAGTTCGCCGCGGTCAGCACCTGGGTGATCGCCTGCAGGCGTCCGTCGGGGCCGATGTCGACCATGTAGGTGTTAAGGCCTTGCGGGCCGCGCGGATATTCAAGCCGCGTCGAACCGTCGGCGAAGCGCCGTTCGGTCTCGGGCTTGCCCATTTGCTCGCGGACCTGGTCGCCAGTCGTGATGCCCGGCGTGAGCCCTTTGAGCAGCAGCGCGTCGGGTTTGACGGCGTTGAAGAAGTCCTTGAGTTTTTGCACGACGCGTTCGCCCTGTCGATCGTCGCAACCGCCGAGCGCGAGCGACGCGCCGACCATCGCAACAGCAAGCAGTGTGTGACGGAAGAACATGGAGTTCGGTGCGGCTATCCCGCGTAAAGCGACGACACAGGATACCGCGACTTCGCAATTCAACGCGACGCACGCACCGTCACGCGATTAGTTCAACCCATTGACTTCGCCAGGCCGGTGCTTCAAAAGCTTCCGTAAAGTACTGGGTCTCGTGAACGACCTTGCCGTCGCGGAATTCCATGATGCTGACCGTAAAGGCCTGTTGCCCTTTATAGACGATGGTGTATTCCGTGACCCAGAGATTGCCCTCTCCCTGAATTCGCTTGATATCGAAACCCGATGGCTTGCCCGGATGATGACCGCGCAGCGCCTGCAAATTCGCACGCCCGTGGATTCGCTCACCTGATTGCGGATAGTCACAGATGGCATCGTCGGCGTAGATCTCGTGTTCGGCGTCGAGATCGCCGGCCGCCGATGCGCGCCAGTGCGCATTCAGGGCTTCACGCATGTGCTCTTCCTGCATGGAGTGCCTCCAGAACCTGTTGACGTCGACCGGGCATGAGCGACACCTCCGCACTATTCGATGCGCTATGACGAAGGAACGACGCGTTCGGCGGTGACGGGTGTTGAATCTGAACCGGCGGAAATTGAAGCGGTCAAACCGGCCGGCAGACAAGTCGGCTTCCCGATCAAGTCTAGCAAATGGATTGCCCGGCGGCAGCGAAGGATTCCAGGAAGAGACGGCCCGTTAGAACCGGCGCCAGGCCCTCTACGGGCGAGCGGCCGCAGCACGAACTGCCTGCTCTGTCTCCCGCGCGGATCGTTGTCGTCCAATCTGCAACATGGCAATACTGGCGAGGATCAAGGCGATGGCGATGACCTCGAGTACACCGACCTTTTCCCCCGCGGCCCAGCCGATTAGAAGCGCCACAACAGGCGTAATGTAGGTCGAGCCCGACGACGCCACTGCGCCAAGTTCCTGCAGCAGGAAGTAGTAAATCAAAAACGCGACCCCGGTTCCCAGGATGCCCAGTCCGACCACGGCGCCAGCGGCGGCTCGCGGGTCCTGAAGGATGTGGCCTATTCCGGTGAAGTCCGTGAGCAACGTGAGTAGCAGCAGCGCCAGTCCCATCTGCCACGTGGCCAGTGCCAGCGGCGGCAGATTGAACGGCGACAGAAACCGTCGCACGTACACATACGACAGCCCGAGAATGATCGCACCTGTCAGCATCCAGAAAACGCCGGCGGGATTGATCGGGTTGTCGGTACTTCCCCACGGCCGCGCGATCAGAACGATGCCGGCAAACCCCAGCATCACCCCCACCACCATCAACCTGTTCAGCTTCTCCGTGCGCAGGAACAGCAGCGAGAAGATCGCGGTGAAGATAGCGATGGAGCCACCCAGAACACCTGCGACACCCGAAGGGAGCAGCGCGGTACCTTTCACGATGGCAACGTAATAGAACGTCGTCGCGACTGCGGCCATGATGAAAAAGTGCGGCAGATGACGCATCTGGCTACGGTGAATGACTCCCCGGTGCCACGCGGCGAGTGCCAGCGGAAGGAAGCCGAAAAGCACCCGCAAAAAAGCGATCTGCATCGGGCTGATCAGGTCCGCGGCCCACTTCATGTAGATGAAATTCGATCCCCAGATCAAACCCAGCAGGACGAAAGCAGCCTTGGTCAATCTCATGATGCGTGCCTCGCCGACCGATGGTAGGGACCATCAGTAGATCAAGCCGCAAAGCCGGCTGATAGAACGAAAGCGGCATCGCCGTGGGATGCACTGGCCGTGATCCGGTGGCCCGTGCTGTCGATGCTGCCGAAGCAACACCCTGCCGTGATTGTGGATTTCGCGCGGCCGTCAGCGCGAATCCGTCCGCTTTGGCACAATCCGCTCGTGCCGCCCGCTTTCGCGAAGCTTGCGTTTCACCCAGACGCGAAGCGGGCGCGGCTCATCACGAACGCTTTAGTACCTGACGCATCGAGTGGACCCCGCTCTGCAACTCGAATCCCCGATTCCCCGGACACCCCATGATTCCCTTCTCGGTTCTCGACCTCTCGCCCATCACCGCCGGCTCGTCGGCGACGGATGCGTTCCGCAACACGCTCGATCTCGCGCAGCACGTGGAGCGCTGGGGTTATCGGCGCTTCTGGCTCGCCGAGCATCACAACATGACGGGCATCGCAAGCGCAGCGACGTCGGTCGTGATCGGCCACGTGGCGGGCGGCACGCAGACGATCCGCGTCGGCTCCGGCGGCATCATGCTGCCGAATCACGCGCCGCTCGTGATCGCCGAGCAGTTCGGCACGCTCGCGTCGCTGTATCCGGGGCGGATCGATCTCGGGCTCGGCCGCGCACCCGGCACCGACCAGACGACGGCACGCGCGCTGCGTCGCGATCTGCAGGGCAGCGCCGATTCGTTTCCCGACGACGTCGTCGAACTGCAGCGTTATTTCGGCGATCCAGTGCCGGGCCAGCGCGTGCGCGCGGTGCCAGGCGCGGGACTGCACGTGCCGCTGTGGCTGCTCGGTTCGAGTCTCTTCAGCGCGCAGCTCGCGGGTGCGCTTGGACTGCCATTCGCGTTCGCGTCGCACTTCGCACCGGACCATCTGCTGACCGCGCTGCGTGTCTACCGCTCGCAGTTCCGACCGTCGGAAACGCTCGACAAGCCACACGCGATGGTCGGCGTCAACCTGATCGCCGCCGACACCACCGACGAAGCGCATCGTCTCTTCACGTCGCTGCAGCAGCAGTTCATCAACCTGCGGCGCGGCACGCCGGGTCAGTTGCAGCCGCCGGTCGATCACCTCGAAGCGGCCGACCATGAACTCGCCGGCGTCGCGCATTCGCTCGCGTGCACGGCGATCGGCAACCCCGACGAGGTCCGCGAAGGACTGCGGTCGATCATCGCTCAGACCGAGGCCGACGAGCTGATCCTTACCTCGCATATCTACGATCACGCGGCGCGGCTGCGGTCGTTCGAGATCGGCGCGCAGATTCGCGACGAACTGGCTGCAGCCGTGCCTGCGCAATAGAAACGAAGCGACGCCACGACGGGTGGTCGCTTCAACGGTCGGCGGCCGGCTGGGTGAGTAAGTGAGTGAGTCTCTCACCCGGTCAGGCGTCCACTTCGTATTTAAATCAATTTCCGGTTTGGCAGTTTCTGATAATTCATCGATTGCTTTAACCGTATCGTCATAAGTAAAATCGTGCGCACAGGGTGAAATAATCAGATAGAGAGGCAGTATGGGTGCGAGAGACATAATCGAGGCTATAAGGGGTGGCCTGTTACAGCAGGACCGCCTTCTTAAACTGGATACACCTGCGGGCAATAACGTATTGCTGCCCCACCGCGTCACCGGACTCTCACGGATTGGCCGGGATTTCCTCTTCCTGCTCGACTGCGTGTCTACCTCGGGCGACGTCCAGCTTAAAACGCTGATTGCTCAGGCTGTCACGCTCTGGATCCAGCAGGCCGACGGTACGTACCTGCCGCATCATGGCTATGTGCACACCGCGCGGCGGCTGGGAGCTGACGGTAGCCTTACAAGTTATCAGCTTGGTTTTTCGTCATGGATGCATTTCCTGAGGTTCCGTCGCGACCAGCGGCACTGGCAGGATAAAAGCGTTGACGCGATCATCTCGGACGTATTCAACCAGCATCCGCAGGCGCGAGGGATGTACCGCTTCGTGCTGTCGAATCCATTGCCGACACGCTCGTACTGCAGGCAGGACGAGACCGACTGGAACTTCGTGCACCGGCTCCTCGAGTCCGAAGGACTGTACGGAGTCTGGCAGCAGGCGGCCGACGGAAAATCACACACGCTGGTTATAACCGACCGCCTTCAGACGCTTGAACCGCTATCGCCGGAAGCCGTCAACTTTTACCGCGCCGGGACGAACAGCGAGGCCGATGCACTCACGAACTGGTCAGGTACACGGACGCTGCAATCCACGACGCTGTCGACACGCACCTTCGACTATAAAAGTCCCTCGACGCCGTTCAATCCGAAAGCGACCTCAGTCCCTACGATGGGAAACCAGGGCGCCTTGCCGGCCCAGACAGAAGTCTACGAATACACGGGCGGCTATACCTATCCAGAGCAGGAACGAGGCGATCACCTCTCTAAAATCCGCATGGAGGAATGGGAGTCGCAGGCGAAGCGTTTTCACGGCGTAGGTGGCCTGCGTGCGATGGACGCAGGCCGGCGCTTTACGCTGACCGATCATCCGGAGCACGACCAGGACGCGGCGGCCCAGAACGAATTCGCGAGTCTTGAGGTCGAGTGGACCATCGAGAACAATCTCCCGCTCTCCGGGCACGAAGCGAACTATCCGCACAGTCTGCATAACCCGCTCGCGCAGGCTCGTGCCGATACCCTCGATAAAACAACGTTCAGTGTGCAGCATGCGGACGGCTCCACGGGCTTCTATCGTGTCTCGATAGAAGCGCAGCGCACGACGGTGCCTTACCGCAGCCCGTTCGAACACAACAAGCCCAAGGCAAAGCTGGAATCTGCGATCGTGGCGGGACCAAAGGGCCAGGAAGCGTATACGGACGAGCTAAACCGGATCAAGGTCCTGTTCGTATGGGACCGGGTCAACCAGGGTGACGAACGTGCGTCGTGCTGGGTGCGCGTCGCGCAGTCCGATACCGGTGATGGTTATGGCAGTGTCCACATGCCGCGCGCGGGAGAAGAACTCCTGATTGGCCACGTTGGAAATGATATCGACCGGCCCATCGCGCTTCATCGCGTCTACAACGGCGCGGCAACACCACAGTGGCATTCAAACGCGTTGCTCTCGGGCCATCGGTCGAAGGAGTTCTCGGGAAGCGGTTTTAACCAGATGGTGATGGACGATGCGACGGGCCAGAACCGGGTTCATCTCTACAGCAGCAGTACGAATGCTCAATTGCATCTGGGCTACCTGATTAACCAGACAGGCAATACGCGTGGCGGTTATCTCGGTAGCGGCTTCGATCTGAGTTCCGAGGCGTACGGTGCGCTGCGCGCGAGCCGGGGGCTGTATGTATCGACGCACCCCATCGCCAGCCAGCCGCTCGATGCACGTCAGGGCAGCAACCAGCTCACCGGCTCAGAGAGCGTCATCGACGGGCTATCGCAGGCGAGCGAGACGGCGCAGGCCGAAAGCCTGAAGGATGGGCACGATGCGCTCAAAGCCTTTACCGATGCGACACAGCACAGCGAAGCGGGTGCAACGGGCGGTGGTGGCGTCACTGCAGGTGGCGGCACAGGCAACGCGAACGCGTTCACACAGCCGGTGATGCTGTTTGCCACACCGGCAGGCATTGCACTGTCGACGCAGAAGTCGGCGCATGTTGCAGCAGACCAGCACATCAACCTGGTGAGCGGCCAGAGTACGCATATCGCGACTGGTAAATCGCTGGTGGCAAGCATCGGTCAGAAACTCAGCCTGTTTGTGCAGAACGCAGGCATGAAGCTGTTTGCGGCAAAGGGCAAAGTGCAGGTGCAGGCGCATGCGGACAACGTGGAGGTGATCGCGCAGAAATCGCTGCTGTTGATGTCCGCGACGGAGCAGGTTCAGGCAGCGGCGAAGCAGGAGATCCTTCTCACGTCAGGGGGTGCATATATCCGCATCAAGGACGGCAACATCGAGATTCATGCTCCGGGTAAGATCGATGTGAAGGGAGGCTCGCACATGTTCTCGGGACCGACCCAGCTCTACACGAATCTCGGCGCATTCAAACAGACAGCGGGACCGTATGACGAAGCACTGGTTTTCAAGGACGAGCTAGGAAAAACCATACCGGATATGGATCACCTGCTTGAGGTACGGAGCGACCTCATGAAAACCGCCACGAACGGAGAAGGGGCGATTTCGCGGGTTTTTAGCGGCACGCCTGACTCGATTAAGGCACATTTGCATGTGCCAAACATCAAAACCGTTTCCGATCAATTCGAATAAATATGGGAGAAGGATGTGGCGGACGATTCACTGGTCAATAGTGACGAGGGCGCGGTGTATCTCAAGGGCGGACTGTTGGGCGAAGGCACGTTGAACCAGACGCCTGATTCCTGTAAGGACTGCACGGTCACATGTGAACACCAATGGTCGATGTTGCAGATGGACAATATCGCCATGGAAGCTGATAAAGGGCTACTCCTGTCGGACCCCATCCGGCGTGCAAAGCGCACTGCCGGAAACTACGCGCAGCTTTTCCTGGGTGACGAAGGGACCGATAAGGCGGGTCGATTCTATTGGCCCGGACTGGCTGCATTTGCGGCGAAAGAAGTTGTCGCCGGGATGGAGTTGGCGTTGCAATTTCTATCGTGGGGAAAACTGCAATCCGGCCTTGCCCAGGCGCGCGCGACGGCAGTCGTGACGTTCTATTACCTGGCGAAGGGCAATTTCTGGGTGTTTCTTGAGGTAACCACCTGGCATTTGTTCTACAAGAAATATGGCAAAGAGTTGTTCGAACATTGCAAAAGCCGACGCAACGTCGATAGTTACGACGACGTGGTAAAGCCCATCGTCAAGAGCTTGCCTTGGGCGGGAGGTCAGAATAACGGTCTCATCGACGCGTTACGCAAGAAGGCGAACCCGATGATCGTGATTGGGGATGATCTCGTTCAGGATGGGGCAGCGCTGTCTGAGATGAAAAACTGTCAGATTACCAATTACCTTTCCTCTGGATTTAATCAGCTAGAACAGTACGAAGCAGCCACTGAAGATGTACCGAAGAAAAGTCTTGCATATAAAGCGGCGTGGCAATTCCTGCTTCATGAGCAGACATTGCATCTACAAGCGATGGTTTACAACCACTCCGAATTTCAGAGCGCTATCGATATGAATGATTTTGGACGGTTGCCAGTGATTCGTGCGTTCTCGGGCGCTAAAGACCCGACAGTGTTTTTTAATGCCTCCGCCGAGATAACTCCAGAAATCATAGAGCAGCAACTTAAACCCTATGGTCTGACGGAGGACGATATCAAGGTGAAGATGGATGACGGGAAGCTTTACATAAAAGACGATCGAATGCTTTATGTCCAAAAGATACTCGATAAATATCACGCTCTAATGACGAGCGACAAGTATCGCCCCTACATGATCGCGCAAATATCAACGATTGCGGGCTGGAAAGATGCGTAAGCGCCATGTTGTAATTGTTGCTGCGCTAGTCGTTACGTTTGGCGTGTGCGGCTTTGGTTGGAAAGTGCTCAATAACGCTAAAGCGCAAGAGGAAAAGGCAAACATGCAACCCAATTTAATTTTTGGCTTGGGCGACGACAGTGACGAGGTGATGCGCTCAGCGAAAGTACCGATTCAGAGATCACACATCTCGACAGCGCTGATGTACGACGCGAGCAGGATTGCGACGGGAGTGGAACCTGTATTCCAGCTCAAGGATGCCAGGCATGGCATCATCTTTCCGCAAACTACCGATGTGGAATTCATGTCGGACACCGAGGAAGCAAAAAAAATAAGAAGTATTCATTTGAGATTCCTGGTCCCGACTTCACCGAAGGATGTGCATGACACGGCGGCTTTCGAAATCTACGACGAAGCGATGTACCACTATGTGATGGGTGTGATTTCGCTCATCAACGGCGCTGGGTGGAAACGTTATATTTCATTGGGGTCGCCGCGACTGGAAGGTCGAGGTACCTACGCCTTCCAGCCATCAGGTTACGGCGGCCCGACATACGTGACATTTCCGCTGTTGTTCTACGCTGATCCAAACTACAAACTGTCATTCGATGAATGGAAGCATTTGCCACGCGGAGCAAGCGTCATATGGAGTTGGTACGCGGATGGTAATTTCTTTGAGTTGAAGTACGACAGAGACGAACGGTCACCGGATCTGCCGATTACGCTGGGTGATCAGCTAGACACACGGATTCAATCGGAAGCGGGATGGCTCGATAACTATGGCGCGACCTACGACACCGCACGAGCAAAATATGAGAGTGTTATCCCGAAGTATTTACACGCTCGTGCCGAAGCGGAAGCCAAGGCCCGCGCTCAGGGCGCACACATTTTGACGGATTGGGTTGATCCCACGATCGCAGGTATTACTCCACCGAAAAATTGATCGCGCCTGAACCATAGTTACCGTCGGAATATCCGCCCTATCCCCGGTGTGTCCTCTCCAGAGCGGCCTTTCGCGACATCCGCGGCCATCACCCGCGATGACGCCCCTACCGATTATGGGTATCTTGCGACGGCGCAAGGCGACCCTGCAGGGTCAGCCATTTTCCATGCCGCAAACTGGCAGTACTGTAACGGCATTTACGACGGGCAAGGCCTATTTCAGCGAACTCGCACCGGCAATCCGCTCTGCCGCCGGCGTGGTCTACATTGCCGCGTGACAGGTGAACTGGGACGCCGAGCTCGGGCAAGGGGTGCGTCTTTTCGATGTTCTATTGCAGACTGTGAACGCTAGCGCACAGCTTAGGATTTACGTGATGCCGTGGAAGCATGCGCCACCGGAGCAGACCTACGACAATCAAACAAAATCCGTTCTCGAGTATGCAACGTCGCTCGTCGCAGAGAACACACCGCCAGACACCGAAGGCACTATGGCAAGTGAGTCGACGACTGCCATGAATAGCGATGCTCGTATAAAACGGGATGATGCCTGATGAACATTGCCAATATAGTTTCGCTGATTATCGCATTTGGTGCCTGCGCGTTCGGTTGGAGCGCGATCAATAACTCCACTGCGCAAGAGGAAAAAGCAACCATGCAACCTGATTTAGTTTTCGCCTTGGGTGATGACAGCGACGAAGTGATGCGCTCGGCAAAGGTGCCCATCCAGCGATCGCATATCTCGACGGCGTTGATGTACGACGCGAGCCGGATCGCGACGGGGGTAGAACCCGTGTTTCAACTCAAAGACCCCAAACACGGAATCGTATTTCCGCAAACCACCGACGTCGAATTCATGTCGGATACTGAGGAAGGCCGAAGGATAAGAAATATCCAATTGACGTTCAAGGTCCCGACTTCACCGAAGGACGTGCATGACACGGCAGCTTTCGAAATCTACGACGAAGCGATGTACCACTATGTGATGGGTGTGATTTCGCTTATCAACGGCGCTGGGTGGAAACGTTATATTTCGTTGGCGTCGCCGCGACTGGAAGGCCGAGGTACCTACGCCTTTCAACCATCAGGTTACGGCGGCCCGACGTACGTGACTTTTCCGCGGTTGTTCTACGCTGATCCAGACTACAAACTGTCATTCGATGAATGGAAGCATTTGCCACGCGGAACAAGCGTCATATGGAGTTGGTACGCGGATGGTAATTTCTTTGAGTTGAAGTACAACCGAGACGAACGATCACCGGATCTGCCGATTACGCTGGGCGATCAGCTAGACGCACAGATTCAATCGGAAGCGGGATGGCTCGATACCTTTGGCGCGACCTACGACGCTGCACGCGCTAAATACCAGAGTGTTATCCCGAAGTATTTACACGCTCGTGCCGAAGCGGAGGCCAAGGCCCGCGCTCAGGGCGCACACATTTTGACGGATTGGGTTGATCCCACGATCGCAGGTATTACTCCACCGAAAAATTGACCAAGCCTGAACCGATAGTTACCGTCGGATTCCCCTTCGCATACTTCGCGCTTCTTTCAACCAGAAGAAATAGGTTGGGGGTATCAACCGATGCTGCAGGGTCGTCTTGCGCCGTCGCAAGATCCCCCTTACGCGGGTGATGGTCGCGGATGTCGCGAGAGGCCACGCTGTAGAGGATACACCGGGGATAGGGTAGGTATTCCGACGGTGACTATCGGTTCAGGCGCGGTCAATTTTTCGGTAGAGCAATACCTGCGATCGTGGGATCAACCCAATCCGTCAAAATGTGTGCGCCCTGAGCGCGGGCCTTGGCCTCCGCTTCGGCACGAGCGCCTAAATAGTCGGCCCTGCAAAACGTAGCGAAGCCGGAAGCATCAAGGATTCGCTTGCGATCGGGGATTCGTAGAACTCCCAGAAAGAAATTCGATCTGATTTAGAACCTGGGAGTTCGAGGACAGCACGATGAC
>NZ_JBOIGG010000021.1:0-131822 GCF_050742655.1 Paraburkholderia sp.
GCCTGATGACCATAGCGTGTCGGTACCACCCCTTCCCATCCCGAACAGGACCGTGAAACGACTCCACGCCGATGATAGTGCGGATTGCCCGTGTGAAAGTAGGTAATCGTCAGGCTCCCCAGCAGCAGCACCCGCCCCCGCCCGCCCTCAGGCTCGCGGGGGCGTCGTGTTTTATGCCACAGTCTCCGCTATTTCTCCCCAGCCTCTCTCCCCGTCTATATCCCTCGCTCCAACGCCCCACACACTCCCAGCGAAACACCGCAAAGCAAATCGAAGCTCACCCATTTCGTTCGAAGACCGGCCGGCAGCGCATCAAGTACCGTAGTCGCTTCGGCTGATGCACAAAGCTCAATGTGGAATAAGCAAATGAGCGCGCGGCATGGTTTGCGTTTTGCAACCGCTGGCGACGTTGAGTGCTACGTATGGGAGAAGGAGTAAGAGCGGCGACGCGCATCGGGCGGCGAGAACAGAAGCGTTCTCTTCGACGTTCACATCGAAGCGCAAGACGCGAGTGGGTGTGAAACCCGATGAAGCAGAATTGCAGCGAAGCCACGGTGAACCACAAGACCGCGAACCACAAGACGCATGAAAAGCGTCGGGCGACATAAGCCGCCCGACGCCGGCAACACTACGACCCTCGTCGGAAGAGTCGGATGATAAACAGCAGAATGACCGCGCCGATCACCGCGGTGATGATCGAACCGATCCAGCCGCCACCGAGCGTGATGCCCAGTACGCCGGCCAGCCATCCGCCGATGAACGCACCGACAATGCCGACGATGATGTCGACGATCAATCCGAAGCCGCCGCCTTTGACCAGCACACCCGCCAGCCAGCCGGCGATCGCGCCGATGATGAGCCATGCAATGATGCCGTGTTCCATAATCGAGACTCCATGGTTGAACGTGAAGGGATCAACGGCCAGAGCTTAGTCGAACGTCGCCGCTCCGTCCATCTTCAGGATACTGAATTAACAATGTCTGAACGTAACGTTTTGCAGGGTCGCGATTCTAAAACCCCATGCACCGCGCATTCGGCAACGCAGCATGAACGCGCTATTCGGGCGTCGGTTCGGCGGCCTGTGCGCTCCAGCTGACGCTCGACACGCTCGTTTCCATACTGATCCGGCTGGCCATCCATTCGAGCTTTGGCTGGTCTTTCGGATGCAGCTTCAACGTCGCGGTGACGAGGATGCGTCCGGGCTGCCCGTCGACGTCTTCGCTCGTCAGGCTTTGAAAGGACAGCGGCGCTGAAGACATCGCGTTCGACAGCGCAGTGCGGATATGGATTTCGTCCTCCTCACGGCATACGACGCTCAACACGTATTCGCGGACGAGGTCCGCGTTTGAAACGGGCGTCGCGTTGATCAGGTGACTGACTTCGCGCAGCACCGTGTTCGTCAGCAGTACGACACAGGTGCCGGCCAATGCGGGCCCATAGTGGCCCGCGCCGCACAGCACGCCGACTGCTGCAGAGCACCACAGCGTGGCTGCCGTGTTGATCCCCTGGATCGAACCTTTGTCGCGCATGATCACGCCGCCGCCGAGAAAGCCGACGCCGGACACGACATACGCGGCGATCTGCGTGACCCCGGCGGAGCCGTTGCCGGTCAGTACGCCGAGCGTGACGAACAGACACGCACCGCTCGCGACGAGCGTGATCGTGCGCAGGCCGGCGTTGCGTTGCCGCATCTGCCGCTCGAGACCGATGGCGACACCGCAGGCGAAAGCGGCGAGCAGCCGCAGAGCAAATTCGAACGTCATGGATATAGAACGAAAAACGTGCAGGCGCACAGGTTGATCGATACGCATGACAGCCGCGCGAAAGCGACTGCCGATGCACCGTCATGCGCGATGCGTCGCGACCGCGCGCCGTGACGCATGCACGGTCGGGGCGCGCATGCGTGCCGCGGCATGCAGCGCATGTCGGCGGTATCGGGCGGGTGCGGAAGCGAGAGGCGCGCACCGCTTGCCGGAAGGCAAGACGGCGGCAATGAGAAAGACGCGGTCTTGCGATCAGGCGAGCGTGAAGAGCGAGGCTCGGTTACAGCTACTGTCCAAAGTACGGATTCCTGTTCGACGAATGGGCGGATTTTAGGCGGCCCATTCGCACCAAGTCAACCGCTTTGGCGACATGGGTCTTTCGATACGCAGCGCCGCTCAAGTCGCGCTCAAGTCACGAGCGACCCGCGCCGTTAGCCCGTGTAGAGGGGCCGTCGTGCGCGGCCCGGCGCGATCGATGGAGACGTACCCCATGGACGAACACACCCAGGCGTCATCACGCGACGAACGGCCCCATGCGGGCGATGCACTCCGCGAAGACGATATTCCCATCGGCGAACCGCTTGCCGAGCCGCTCGTCGATGCCGGCGGCGCACTGCTCCTCGCGGCCGGCGCGATCCTGCCCGATACCGCGGCGCGCTCGTTTCTGTTCACGCATTTTTCGCCGCATCGCGCTCGCGCGAGCGACGCGGCGCCCCATCTGGCCAAACCCGACACCGAACCATCCGATACCGACGACGCCACTGCCTCGCAGAGCTTACGCGCGGAAGATCTGGATATAACGGTCGGCACGCGTCTCGGCATGCGGCCACAACTTGGAATGGGACGCGCGATGCATCCGGGACGTCTGATCGGAATGGCGCCGAACCGCATGCTGTTCGCGACGTTGCCGGTCGTCGGACGCGATCTGTTGCCGGTCAATCCGGGCGAACAGGTCGAGATCGTCGCGCTATCCGGCCAGGCCGTGGTCTGGTTCGTGTGTACGGTCGAAGCGGTCTGCAGGGCGCCGTTCGACTACCTCGTGTTCTCCGCACCCGGCGTGATCCGCCAGCTGCGCACACGCCGGCAGATCCGCGTACGCAGCCATCTCGCCGTGCGCTACGGTGTCGACCTGACGGGTAGCCATTTCGAAGGGCTCGGGCTCGGTCACGATCTGAGCGTGCAGGGGATGTCGCTGGCGGCCGCCAGTGTGCTCGGTCGCCCCGGTGAGCGTCTGTGCGTGTCTTTTGGCCTGCATATGGGCGACGCCGATACGGCACTGCAGGCGGTCGCCGTGATCCGCAACGTGTACGCCGACCCCGCGAATCCCGATCTGACGATGCACGGTCTCGAATTCGATCCGCTCGACCCTGCGCAACAACTCGCGTTGAAAGCCTGCGTGCTCGACCTGCAGCACGAAGCGTTACACCGGGGCGCCGTCTGACGCCCCTTCGCTTTCGCCTTCGACCGCACCCGCGACCGACGTATCGCCGGCGAATGCGATCCGGTCACGGCCGCGCAGCTTCGCACGATACAGGCTGCGATCCGCCTCCAGCAGCCACGCGTGATAGCCGGACATGCCGGGCATGCACGGCGCGACGCCAATGCTGATCGTGCACGGACAGTCCGTGTTCTCCTGCGTGCTCTTCGCGCGCATCGCGAGCAGCAGCCGGTTCGCGACCGTGCGTGCTTCGGCGAGTGTTGCGCCGGCCAGCACGACGCCGAATTCCTCACCACCGTAGCGCCCAATGCTGTCGCTGTCCTTGAAATGCTCGCGCAGCAGATTCGCGAACGCTTTCAGCGCCGTGTCGCCAGCGAGGTGGCCGAGCGTATCGTTGATTCGCTTGAAGTGATCCAGGTCGATCAGCAGCAGGCTCGACGCATACCGGTTCGTATTGCAACGCGTGAATTCTTCCGCGAGCCGGTCTTCCCAGCAGCGCCGGTTGAGCAGGTCGGTCAGGCCGTCGGTGCGGCTCAGGTGTTCGAGCGTGCGTGTCTGGTCGGCGAGCTTGCGCGACATCCGGTAGATCGTCCAGCCCACTGCGACCGGATAGACGACCATCACCGGCAGGCACGCGACGATCTCGCGCATGTCGGGACGCGGTTCGAACACGAGGCCGAGTGTCGCGGCACCGATTGCGATGCCTGCTGCATGCGCGACGAGGCCGCGGAAGAACAGCGCCAGGCCGCCGGACGCAATGTTGTTCATGCTGAACATCGTCACGATCAGCACGGCCGGCAGCAGATTGAAGCGCACGGCGACAATCCAGAAGCCGCCGAGCACCGCATCGACCATCAGGTTGAGCTGTTCGCCTCGGTAGGGCACCGCACCCGCGAGTGCCGCGCGGCGCGCGAGGTGCGCCCACACGAAGCCATGAAACAGCAGCAGTGCCCACAGTAGCGGGCCACGGTGTTGCTGAAGAAACACCGACGCGACGCAAAGGAAGCCAAGCGCAAGCCCCGTCACCCGCAGGCGATAGATGCGCTCGACGAAGCGTTTGCCCTTTCTCGCCGTGTATTCCATTTCGACGCCGACGCTATGAATGAAAGGCCGTTCGTGCCTGCCTGTCGACCTTGGGCTTCGGGCCTCATGCGGCAACCGGTCGTGAATGTCCCCGCGCCGGAAGTCCTGCGTTCGATGGTATCAGCAACCGCGATACCCGGCTCGCATCGACCCGTCTTTTGCCGTGTCAGTCGACGGACCCGCGAAACCGCTCCCGATACTGCACCGGCGTCGCACCGATCCGCTTCATGAAGACTACGCGCATCCGGTCGGCACTGCCGAAACCGCAGTCGTACGCGACCGCCTTCAACGCCGCATCGCTGCTTTCCAGCAGTTTGCGCGCAGCGTCCATCCGCGCGCGCTCGACGAACTCGTGCGGCGTCACACTGGTTTCCTGAACGAACACGCGTGCGAAGTTCCGCGCGCTCATGCCCGCGACGTCGGCGAGCTGGCTCACGGTGAAGCGCTCGCGAATATGCGCCATCACGTGTGCCTGGACTTTGGCGACCGGCGCCGTATCGTCGGCGGGGGCGGTCAGATACGGGCTGAACTGCGACTGGCCACCCTGGCGCTGCGCGAACACCACGAGCCGCTTCGCGACCGCGAGTGCGAGCCGCGGTCCGTGATCTTCGGTAACGAGCGCGAGCGAAAGGTCGATGCCGGCCGTTACGCCCGCCGATGTCACGAGCCGCTCGTCGCGCAGATAGATGCGATCGAAGTCGACCTGCGCAAGCGGAAATTGATCCGCAAGCTGACGGGCGTGCTGCCAGTGGGTCGTCACGCGTTTGCCGTCGAGCAGACCCGCGTGACCGAGCGCGAACGCGCCGGTACAGACGGACCCATAGCGCGCGCTGTGCGCGGCCGCCGCGGTGATCCATGTCACGAGACGCGCATCCGGCGGTTCGACCGGTAACGCCGGACCGCCTGCGACGAGCATCAGATCGAAGCGGTGCGGTGCATCGTCGAAGGTCTGGTCGGCGACGAACGACAGCCCGTTCGACGCGCGCAGCGCACCGCGCGAGGGGCCGATGACCGTGACCGCATAGTGCTCATCGGCGGGAAGAAAGCCGTTGGCCTCGCTGAACACGTCGAGCGGGCCGGCGACGTCGAGGGCCTGCACGCCGGGGAAAATCGCGATCGCTACGCTGCGCATTCGATGCTTCCGTCGGTAAGCGGTGAATGAACGATGGGAAGGGGCTGACGCGCCAACGCACCGCGGCAGTGTATGCGGTGCGGTTGGCAGTGTTGCACGGCGTGCCGGCGTTGTCCGCGTGCCGCAGATTGCCAATAGTGATCACGACCATCCACTTCACGGAGACACGCGATGAAACAGCATAGCAAAGCAGCAGCGCCGGGCGCCGGCGAGGACCGCGAGCGCATCGCACGTCGAGAGGCATTGCTAGACGACGCGCTCGCCGAAACCTTCCCAGCCAGCGATCCGATCTCGCACGGCTACGTCGATTGACCGGGCGGCGTTGCGCGTCCGCTGCGCGCGCCGTTCTTTTTTCTTCTGGAGGGCACTCTCATGGCAATCACCATTGCAGGCATCAGGATTCCCGACAGCGCGATGGCGCGCGAAGCGACCGAACTCGTGCGCGATACCGAAACCGATCTGCTGTTTCATCACTCGCGGCGTGTGTTTCTGTTCGGCGCGCTCACCGGTGAACGCAAGCGGCTCAAGTACGACGCCGAGTTGCTGTACATCGGCGCGATGTTCCACGACATGGGCCTCGTCGAGCCGTACAGCAGCAAGGACGAGCGCTTCGAGGTAGACGGTGCGAACGCCGCGCGTGATTTTCTGCAGCGGCATGGGATCGGCGAAGCCGAGATCGAGCAGGTGTGGGACTCGATTGCGCTGCACACCACGCCCGGTATTCCGAAGCACAAGAAGCCAGTCGTCGCGCTGGTCACCGCGGGCGTCGAAATGGACGTGCTCGGTCTCGCGTATCACGACTTCACCGACGAACAGCGCGAGCAGGTGACGCATGCGCATCCGCGTGGGCCGGCCTTCAAGGAGAGCATCATCGATGCGTTCGCGAAAGGCACGATCCACAAGCCCGAAACGACCTTCGGCAACGTAAAGGCCGATGTGCTCGCGCTGAAGGATCCGCATTATCACCGAGGCAACTTCTGCTCGATCATCCTCGGTTCGGCGTGGAAGTCGTGACACGCCGCACCCGCGCGGCGATCATGCGAAACGTCACACGATGCCCGCGGAAACGAGCCGCACGCGCGTGATTTCCGATGGCGCGCCAAGGCGCTTCGGCGGTCCCCAGTAGCCGGTGCCGCGGCTCGTATAGACCCACAGCCCGTTCAGCCGCGCGAGCCCGGCGGTGAACGGCTGCTGAAGCCGCACGAAGAAATTCCACGGGAAGAACTGGCCACCATGCGTGTGGCCCGACAGCTGCAGCGTGAAGCCCGCATCGGCGGCGGCATCGGCGGTGCGCGGCTGATGCGCGAGCAGTACCTTGATGCGCACGTCGACCGGTGCGCCCGACAGCGCCGCGGCGGGATCGCTGCGATGCGTGGGGTCGAAGTGATCCGCGGTGTAGTCGGTGACGCCGGCGATCACGAGCTGCGCGTTATTGTGCGCAATCACCTCGTGTTCGTTCATCAGCACGCGCAGCCCGAGCCGGCGGAATTCGGCGATCCATTCGTCCGCGCCCGAGTAGTACTCGTGATTGCCGGTGACGAGGTACGTGCCGTGCCGAGCGGTGAGACGCGATAGTGGCTGCGTGTGCTCGCGCAACTGTGCGACGCTGCCGTCGACGACGTCGCCGGTTACCGCAATCAGGTCCGGCTTCAGACGGTTGACCGCATCGACGATCGCGTCGACGTATGACCCCTTGATCGTCGGACCGACGTGGATGTCGCTGATCTGCACGATCGTGAAGCCGTTGAGTTCGCGCGGCAGGTCGTCGATCGGAATGTCGATCGTGACGACGCGCGCGCGACGCCGCGCGTTGATGAAGCCGATTACGGTGGATAGCACCGCGATCGCGAGCACCACGACGGCGCTGTCGGTGCGCCAGCGCGCGAGCACGATCGTGTGCGGCCAGATCGCGTCCACGGTCAGCAGCGACGCGAGCACCAGGTCGCGCACGAAGGTCGCGACGAGCAGCGACGAAAAGAACCCCATCGCAAGCAAGCCGACCCACGCGATGCGATCGCCAAGCGGCTGCCGCTTGATAGTCCGCGCGAGCATGCCGAGCGGGATCATCAGACACGACAGCAGGAGATACAGTCCGGCGAGCCAGTGGCCCGTGCTGCCGATGGGCAGATCGTGAATCAGACGGAAGCCGACGTACAGATGGAACAGCACGCCGATACCGATCATGCGGATGAAAAACTGCGAGAAACGACGCATAAGGAGGCGATAGAGAAGGGCGGTACTACGTTGGCGCGTGGTCGATGCGCGGTTGATACATTGATATACCGGCACGCGTAGGGGCTACACCGGCCGTCCCATTCTACCGAGAGTTCGGAACGGCTGCCGAAGGCCCGTCCGGAGGTGTCTTACCCGATCTTGCCGCGGCTTGACGGCCAGTCCAGATTGCTTCGAAGCCGAATTAAATGGGCTTTGAATTGTGTGTGGCGGTGGACTATTCTGAAAGTGAATCCTGTCGTCACACGGTGCGGCAGCGCTTCGCTCCACTGGATTCCGCCTGCCGCATGAACGCGCGACGTTCACGGTTCGATTTATCGCCCGTTTAGAGAGCGATGCGGGAGACAGATGATGAAAGCGGACAAGACGATGCGGCACGCGCATCACATCGGACATGAAGGCAGCCATGTCATGCTGCCGCTGGTCGTGCTGTCGCTGATGGCAGTGGGCCTCTACCTCGGCGTGCGCAATATCGATTTCTCGGAGCTGGGGCGCACGGCGCTGTTCTACGTCGTGATGGTTTTCGTCGCGCTTGGTGTGGTAGGGCTGTTCGGTTTTGTCGGTGGATGGTTGCGGTCGCGCGGCGATGAGGCCGGGGTGGACGAAGGGTTCTGCTTCGTCGGTGCGTTGATCGGCGGGATCGTGTTCTACGCCGCGCTGCTGACAAGCTGATTCTCAACTGCCCGGCAAACGACGATAGCGCCGATGACGACGATGCGCTGCCAATGACAGCGCAAGCTTCCGGACGCGCTGCGCGCTGCCTGGCGCGATAATAGCCGCTGACTGTTCCTCCTGAGCATTGCCGCGCGGCCTCCTGCGTGGCGATGCCGTCTGCCGATGCCCGATCTGTTCGACGATTTGCCCACGCCTGATGTCGCGTGGTTTCCCGACTGGCTTGCCGTCGATCATGCTGCGACGCTGCTCGGGCGCATCGTGGATGAAGTTGCGTGGAAGCAGGACACGATGGGCACGCCGGCCGGCCGCGTGCCGTTGCCGCGTCTCACCGCGTGGCAGGGCGACCCGGACGCCGTCTATGTGTACTCAGGCATCCGCAATCTGCCCGCACCGTGGACATCGGCCGTGGCCGAACTCAAAGCCGCCGCCGAAGCCGGGAGCGACACGCGCTTCAACAGCGTGCTGATCAATCGCTACCGTCACGGGCTGGACAGCATGGGCTGGCACGCGGACCGCGAGCCCGAGCTGGGCGCACAGCCGGTGATCGCGTCGGTGAGCCTTGGCGTCGCGCGCCGCTTCGATCTGCGGCACAACCTGACCGGCGTCACGCAGTCATTCCAGATGAAGGGCGGCAGTCTGCTCGTGATGTGCGGCCGTACTCAGGCGGAATGGCGACATCGCGTGCCGCGCGAACCGCGTGTGATGGGCGAGCGGGTCAATCTGACGTTTCGCTGGGTTAATCCGAGAAACGGTTGATTTTTATAAAAAATATAAAAGTTTTAACTGGTTTATGCGCATAACGCTGTCGATCGGCTTAAGCGGGCGCATCGAGCCTTCTGCGGACCGTCGCGACCAGCGCATCGAATCCGATCGTGCTCGCGGCCAGCGCGCTGGCCGCCGGAAACTGCTCGCGCACGATGTCGGTGAGCACCTGGCCGGGCGGCGCTTCGACGAAGACGCGCGCGCCCATCTCATACATCGCGGTCAACGCGTCGAACCAGCGCACGGTGTCGCGCATGTTGAGCACGAGATCGTCGCGAATCGCGTCAGCGGTATGAAGCGGCCGACCGCCGCGATTGCCGACATACGTACTGTGCGGCACGCGAAATTCGATGGTCCGTGCGTAAGCGGACAACGCATCGGCGGCTGGCGCGAGCAGTTCGCAGTGCGACGGCACGCTCACCGCGAGGCGCGTCGCCTTGCGCGCGCCTGCAGCGAGTGCGCGTTCGATGAACGCGTCGAGCGCCGCATCGGCGCCGGCCATCACGATCTGCCGCGGCGCATTCACGTTGCCGATGTAGACGCGCGGTAGACCGGCGCGCGCGTGATCGTCGGCGAGCCGTTCGATCCGCGCTTCGTCGAGCCCCGACACCGCCGCGAGCCCATAGCCCGATGGGTAGGCCGCTTCCATCAGTTCGGCCCGCCGACGCACCAGTCGCAATGCGTCGTCGAACGCGAGCGCGCCGCAACTGACCGCTGCCGCATACGCACCGACCGATAACCCCGCGCTGAACTCTGGCTGCAGCTGCGCATCGGCGAGCGCGCGTACGGTTGCGACGCCGGCGACGACGAGCCCGATCTGCACCGCGACCGTCGAGCGCAGCGCGTCCTGCGTGTCGAGCGTGAGTACGTCGACACCGAGCACCTGCGAAGCTTCCGTAAGCGTCGCGTCGACGCATGCAAGCTGCGGCAGCCGATGCAAAAAGCCTTCGCTTTGCGCGCCCTGGCCGGGAAACAGCAGCGCAAACATCACGCGGTACTCCGCAACGGATGCCAGGGGTCGTCGACGAGTTGCGGGCCGTTCGCATCACGCGCGAGCACGCGCAGTTTGCCGGCGGCATACTCGGCGAGCGCGACGCCGCCAGCGGGCGTCTCTAGCTGCGCATCGATACGTGTGCCTGCACGCTGTGCCGCGTGCTGCAATTCGTCGAAGAGATGTTGTGCGTCCGCAAGCGTCAGCGGACCCGGTGTGCGGATCAGCAGATCGAGATCGCTCGATGCATTGACCGTCGGCTGATTCGTGCCGAGTTCGAAGCCCACGCTGCCGGTCGGTCCCCACGCGAATTGCCGTAGACACACTGCATCGCGAAGCAGCAGCGCAAGCGCGGCGAAGACAGGCAGGTCATGCCGGTGCGGGTAGGGCGCTTCATTCACGAGATGTTCGGGCGCAATGCGCTGCTCGATATCGGCACTAGTGGCCCACGTGCCGTAGCGTTGCGCCCGCGTCGCTCCACGCACGCCGATCGCGACGAAACCATCCGCTGCCGGTGAGCGTCGCACGACTGCGAACGGCGCGCGAGCCCATGCATCGCGCAGCCAGGACGGCTCATCGTCCGCATGTGGCAGGCGTCGCAGCCGCAGCAGATCGTGCGGACGACAGCGCATGTCGATCGCGAACGGAGCGACGGCGGCGCTATCGCGCATCACACGGCGTCCCACTGCTCGGTGAGCCTGCGCCGCACTTCGATCGACGCCGCGCGCGTCTTCTTCGCGTTCTCCGACTGCAGCCGATGCGACAGATCACGCGTACCGGCGCGCGCACTCGCGACCGAATCGATGAGCACCTGCCGCACGCGATCGATCTGCGCGTCATTGGGCGCATCGGCATCGACACCGTCGATCAACACATCGAGCAGACCGAGCTTCGCGAACGAGGCCATCGTGTACGACATCGGCACGATCGTCTCGCCGAGTTCGTCGAGTGCCTCGACGCTGCGGCGCGTAACGCGCGCGGCCGCTTCTTTGCCCATCGCGTGGACCATCGTGCCGGGTGCGTCGAGCGCGACGATGCGGTTCGCCTGATAGCCGTGCGCGAGAAACGCGCCCGACATCGCGGGCCCGACGATCAGCGCGACGACCGGGTGTCCCGCATCGCGTGCGCTCGCATAGGCATCGACGGCCGCCGCGCACGCGAGATGGACGCCAAGCATTTCCTCGCGATACCCATAGGCCTGGCTCTTCACATCGACGATCGCGACGATCGGCCGCTTCGTCGTGGCGTGCGCATCCTGCGCGATCGCGTCGCGCACCACGCGTGCGAGCAGCCAGCCTTGTTCAAGACCGACGACGTTATCGACCGCACGCGGAAAGCGGTTGCCGGGATCGGGCACGACCGAGATGAAGCGCGCGATGTCGCTACCGAGCGGAGCGTCCGCGTGCCACACAGGCGCGTCGCTGGCCGACGTACCGGCCAGCGCGCGAAGCCAGCGCGCGCCGCGGCTCGAATGCGCATCGTTCAGCGGGGCGTTCATGCCTGCTCCTTGCGCGGCGTCGCCGCATCGTTTGCGTGGAAGACCGCGCGCATCGTCTCGGGTGTCACCGTCGATGGGTCGATTTTCGCCAGACGCGCGAGCGTCGCATCGACCTGTTCGCTGCGTGCCGCAGTCGGCGCGGGTTGTGCGCTTGCCTCTCGCACGGCCGCACGGATGGCCGCGAGATCGTCGTCGACGAGCACGTCCGCGAAACCGGTCGCGGCGCGCTGCTCGCCGCCGATCAGTTGCCACACGCGACGCCGGTCGCTCGCATCGAGTTCGTCGATGCCGGCTTCCTGTTCGATCACTTCGGGGCCGTTCATGCCGAGCCGTCCCTGCTTCGTGACGATCAGATGCGAACACAGCGCCGCCGCGAGCGACATGCCGCCGAAGCATCCGACCATCCCCGCGATCACGCCGACCACCGGCACGTGCCGCCGCAACGCGACGATCGCGGCCTGGATCTCGGCGATCACCGCGAGTCCGAGGTTCGCTTCCTGCAGACGCACGCCGCCGGTCTCGAACAGCACGACCGGGCGCACCAGCTTGCCGCGCTCGCAGTCGCGCAGCGCGAGTTCGAGTGCGCCCGCGATCTTGCTGCCCGATACTTCGCCAATGCTGCCGCCCTGGAACGCGGACTCGATCGCGGCGATCACCGCGGGCGCGCCGTCGATCGTGCCGCGCGCGATCACGACGCCGTCGTCCGCCTGACAGACGACGCCTTGCAGCGGCAGCCATGGCGATTCGAGCCGGTCAAACGGTCCGAGCAATTCGCGGAACGTCCCGGGATCAAGCAACGCGCTCGCGCGTTCGCGTGCCGACAGTTCGATGAAACTCTCGTGCAGCAGCGGAGAAAGAGAAGCGGTGGCAGTGGTCATGCACGGCGCTCCGGTTCGGCGGCTTCGATTGCTTCGGCGAGGCGCAGCGCGACGACGCCTGGCGTTGCGCCGAAGTCGTTGATCTCGATCTGCGCGGCGCCGTCGTAGCGCGTGAAGAAACGGTCGAGCACGCTCTTCCAGATGTGGCCGTAGCCGTCGACGCTCGTGCGCACGATCACCTGCGCGCGCATCGCGTCGGCCGGCGACAGCAGCACTTCGAGATCGCCGGAGCCGACCACGCCGACGTGCGCGCGAGTCGTGACGGCGCGTTGCGCCGGGTAGTCGAAAGTCAGATGTTCCATTGTGTTGCGGTCCCATGCAAAGTAGTCGACACGCTTACTGCGGTCCGATGTCCTGCAACTGCAGACTGTCGATAAAGAGAGTGGCAGCGAGCAGATCGGCTGAGCCGCCGGGCGATGCGTTGAGTGCAAGCAGCGCGCGGTCGAGATCGGCGAGCGCGGCGCGGCCCGTTACTGTCGAACTGCCGCCGAGTGCGAGCACACGCCGCGCGCCGCTGCGTCCTGCCTCCAGGCCGGGCAGACCCGCACGATGCAGCAGGCAGGTGTCGTCGAGCGACGCCATGATCGAGAGCAGAGTGTCGACACGAGCGCACGTTTCGACGATGCCGCGATCGCGCGCCGCGCGCAGCGCCGGCAGGCCGACGTCGATCACATGCGGAAAGCCGTCTTGCGCTTCGCCGCGCGCGCCGCCGACGCGATAGCGCGCACGCACGCGTTCGCCGTGACTGTTCGCGGGCGCGGCAAAGCGATCCGGAAAGCACGCGATTTGCGCGGCCAGCGCGCAGACGTTCGCGGCAGGGTCGAAGGTGCCGGGAGAAGTGGCAGCGCATGCATCCGCGTAAATCGCAGCGCCAGCGACGAGCAGCCCGACGATCCAGATCGCGCCGCGATGCGCGTTGCTGCCGCCAGTCGCGGCGAGCATCGCCTGTTCGCCGGCACGGCCGATCTGCGCGAGTTCTTCACGCAGCGTTGCCGACGGCACGCGGCCGCGTGCGGTGCGCGCGAGCAGGGTGAACGTCGGTTCGAGTGCATCCGCCGAACGTAGCATCGCCGCGAGGTCGAGATCGCGATGCGCGCCGCTGCCGCGACCGTCGACGAGTGCCGGCTTCGGCGTCAGTTCCGCCTCTTTGATCAGCGCATCGACCGCGCGCGCGGCAAGCTGCGCATCCGACCACGCGTCCAAAGTAAAGCGAACGGAACGACCCTCGGCACGAGCACGGCGAACAGGTAACGCAGCGATCGCGCTCATCGCATCACCAGCTGCGGAAGCGCGCGGGCGGCGCATACAACCCGCCGGACCACGTGACGAGATCGTCGATGCTGCGCGCCGCGAGCAGCGAGCGCTTCGCTTCGCCGCGCCGGATGCCCAGGTCTTCGGGATACGCGACGATGCCGCGCCGGCGCAACTCGGCGGTTTTTTCGGGCCGCGCGCGCAGACCGACCGGTGTTACACCGGCGACCGCGGCGATCGCCGCGCGCCGTTCGTCGATGCCTTCGGCCTTATGCAGATGCGCGATGCCTTCCTCGGTGACGACGTGGCTCACGTCGTCGCCATAGATCATCACTGGTGCAATCGGCATGCCGTTCTTCGCACCGACCGCGACCGCGTCGAGTTCGTCGACGAAGGTCGGCTCACCGCCTTTCTTGTAGGTCTCCGCCATCTGCACGACGAGCTTGTGGCCGCGCGATACGGGGCCCTCGTCCTTCAGCAGCTTGAGCCATGCTTCGCTCGAATGACGCCGGCCGCGCGGATCGTGGCCCATGTTCGGCGCGCCACCGAAGCCCGCGAGCCGGCCGCGCGTCACTGTCGACGAATTCGCGTCCGCGTCGATCTGCAGCGTCGAACCGATGAACAGATCGACGCCGTATTGCCCCGCGAGCTGGCACAGCACGCGGTTCGAGCGCAGCGTGCCGTCGCGTCCCGTGAAAAACACGTCCGGCCGCGCTTCGATGTACGCCTCCATGCCGACTTCGCTGCCGAAGCAGTGCACGCTGTCGACCCAGCCCGATTCAATCGCGGGGATCAGCGTGGGGTGCGGATTGAGCGTCCAGTTGCGGCAGATCTTGCCCTTCAGTCCGAGCGCTTCGCCGTAGGTGGGCAGCAGCAGTTCGATCGCGGCGGTGTCGAAGCCGATGCCGTGATTCAGCGACGTGATGCCATACGGCTCATAAATGCCGCGGATCACCATCATCGCCGTGAGCACCTGCAGGTCGCCGATGTGACGCGGGTCGCGCGTGAACAGTGGCTCGACCGCGAACGGACGATCCGCCTGCACGACGACGTCGACCCACGAGCCGGGGATGTCGACGCGCGGCAACTCGTCGACGATCTCGTTGACCTGCACGATCACGATGCCGTGCCGGAACGCGGCAGCCTCGGCGATCGTGGGCGTGTCCTCGGTGTTCGGACCGGTGTACAGATTGCCGTACCGATCGGCTTTTTCCGCGCACAGCAGCGCGACCTGCGGACTCAGATCGACGAACATCCGCGCATACAGCTCGACGTACGTGTAGATCGCGCCGATCTCGAGCTGCCCGTCTTCGAGCAATTGCGCGACGCGCAGACTCTGCGGTCCGGCAAACGAAAAATCGACCTTGTGCGCGATGCCGCGCTCGAACAGCGTCAGGTGCTCGGGGCGGCTGATGCTCGAGATCAGCAGATGCATGTCGTGAATTTTCTGCGGATCGACCTGCGCGAGCGAACGCGACAGGAAGTCGGCCTGTTTCTGGTTGTCGCCTTCGAGCACGACACGGTCGCCCGGGCGGATCAGCGTTTCGAGCGCATCGACGATGCGCGAGGTGGGCAGCACGCCGTCTTCGAGCCACGGTGCGATGACGGCGAGGCGGCGCGCTTTTTCGTCGCGGCGGGTGGTCCATGAACGGGCGACGGGCGCTTCGGTGGGTGGGTTCATCGACGGATTCAACTCCCGGATGGGGTGGTGCGTGTGCGTCGTGCGCGCGGCGGCCGTGAGTAGGGTGCCGCGGTATCGGCAGCATCGGCCTCCGCACGCTCGGTGAGGAAACGGTACAGCAATTCGCCAGTGCCGAGCAGATGCGCGACCACCAGCGATTGCGCGGCCGCGACGTCGCGCCGGGCCACTGCATCGAACAGCGCGGTGTGCTCATGATCCGAATCGCCCTTGTGCGACGGCACCCCCAGCTTGAGGCGCAGATAACGTTCGCCTCGACGATGCAGTGTCTCGAGCATGTCGGTCAGCTGCGGACGCGCGGCGGGCGCGTACAGGCTCAAGTGAAACGCCTCGTTGCGCGCGACGTACAGCGACGGGTCCAGCTCGCGTTCGGCCGCACGGCACAGCTTTTCGGCGGCGCGCAACGTCGCGGGGGTGTGCAGCGGAATCGCGAGGCCGAGTGCAAGGCTTTCGAGCGCGGAACGAATCTCGTAGATCTCGCGCGCCTCGCTTGCCGACAGCGGCGCGACCGTCGCGCCCTTGTGCACCTCGACTTTCGCCCAGCCTTCGCTCTCCAGCTGACGCAGCGCTTCGCGCACCGGGATCGCGCTGACCGAGAAATGACGCGCGAGCGCGTCCTGCCGCAGCGGGGCGCCCGGCGCCAGCGTACCGTCGACGATCGACGCGCGCAGCGCGTCCGCGATCATCCGCGCGGTGCTGGCTCGCGGGACCGTCGGCATCGACGGCAGGGCCTTGCGCGTGGCGCCGGCCAGGGGAAAACCATCTGTTGCGTCGCTCATAAGATCACATATTATATATAAAAAGACGCGTACTCCAGCAGGGCAAACCCGGTTTTGCAACTCGACCGGCGGCCCCGCCCAGCGCGCACAGACGGTTTGCCGCGGGGACCTCACACGTGCCGCGCCGTTCCGTTCCGACGTATTCCAACCGTATGACCGGAGGAGATGATGGATTCATTGACGGACCGCGCGCGGGGCGCGCGACAACGCACGCCGCTCAACCGCTCGCAGATCACGGGCTTCTGGGGCGCGTGGGCAGGCTGGACGCTGGACGGGATGGACTCGTTCATCTACGCGCTCGTGCTCACGCCTGCGCTGACCGAACTGCTGCCGCGCTCGGGTTATGCAGCGACGCCCGGCAACGTCGGGCTCGCGGGCTCGATCCTGTTCGCGCTGTTTCTCGTCGGCTGGGGGCTGTCCTTCATCTGGGGGCCGCTCGCGGACCGCTTTGGCCGCACGCGTGTGCTGGCCGGCACGATTTTCACGTTCGCGATCTTCACCGGGCTGGCCGCGACTTCGCACAACGTGTGGGAGCTGGGCATCTATCGCTTTATCGCGGGCATCGGCATCGGCGGCGAGTGGGCGCTGGCGGGGACCTACGTCGCGGAAGCGTGGCCGGAGGATCGCCGCAAGATGGGCGCCGGCTATCTGCAGACCGGCTATTACGCAGGCTTCTTCCTCGCGGCCGCGCTGAACTACACGGTCGGCGTGCATTTCGGCTGGCGTGCGATGTTTCTCACTGGCGCCGTGCCGGTCGTCGTCGCGATCGTCGTGCTGCTGCGCGTGAAGGAATCGGAAAAATGGCAGAAGGCCGAAGCGGGCGCTGTGCGCTCACGACCGTTGCGCGAGATTCTCGGACCCGCCTACCGACGTCGCACGTGGGTCGCGTGCGCGCTGCTGACGATCGCGATCATCGGGCTGTGGGCCGGTGCTGTGTACGAACCGTCGGCGGTGATCCAGCTTGCGACGCGTGCCGGCATGGGGAAGGGCGATGCGATCAAGACCGCGTCGCTGGCCACTGGCCTGCTGTCGATCGCGACGATCATCGGCTGCCTCGCGCTACCGCCGATCGCGGAACGCATCGGCCGCCGCAAGACGCTCGCGATCTACTTCGCCGGGATGGCGGTCTCGATCGTCGGCGCGTTCGGCTGGGCGTTCTATCTGCCGAACGGACTCGCGCCGTTCATCGCGTGGCTCGTCGTGCTGGGCTTTTTCGGCGGCAACTTCGCGTTGTTTAGTTTGTGGCTGCCCGAGCAGTTCGAGACCCGCGTGCGCGCGACGGCGTTCGCGTTCTGCACGTCGTTCGGCCGGTTCGTCGGTGCGGGCGTGAACTTCCTGCTCGGTGCCGCGGTGCTGCACATGCATACGCTCGGCGTGCCGGTCGCGTTGACCGCGATCGTGTTTGTCATCGGGCTGTTCATCATTCCGTTTGCGCCGGAGACCAAGGGGGAAGTGTTGCCGCAGTGAGGGGGTGAAGGCGGAGAGCGAGCGAAGGGCCCAGGCAGACGGCCGCCTTCGACTCACTCCGCCTGTCTGCGCACCCGGTGCCGCAGCACCGAAACCAGCGGCCAGCCAAGATTCACGCCGAGACTCGCGACCACGATCAGCACCATCCCGGCGAGTTGCGCAATCGACAGCGCACGGTGATAGAAGATCGCATCGACGGCGATCGCGGTGAGCGGATAGACGAACAGCAGCACGGCGATGACCGGCGTCGTGAGCTTCGGCAGCGCGCCGTAGATCAGCGCGTACGCGAGCCCCGTATGCAGCACGCCCATGCCGACGAGCCAGAACCACTGCTGCGGCGCGATGTGCGTGGCGCCGAGCGGTGCAATAAACGGTAGACATACCAGCCCGACGAGGCATTGCGCCAGCGTCAGCAGATGAGGGCGCAGATCGCGGAGGCTTTTCGCGATCAGCGTGACGGCCGCATACAGCACCGAGCCGACGAGCGCTTCGCCGACGCCGACGAGATAGCTCGAATGCCCCTGCAGATTGCCGGCCGCCGCGACACCCGACGCGAGTACGAGGCCGACGAAGGCCGTCGCGATCCAGCCTAGCCGGTCGATGCCGAGCGGCTCGCGAAACAGCGCCGCGCCGATCAGCACGACCCAGAACGGCTGCACGTGGAACACGACGGTCGCGACCGCGATGCTGGTGCGATGGATCGCGTCGAAGAAGCCGACCCACTGCGTGACCATCAGCACGCCGGACACGATCGCGAGCGCGACCGTGCGCCGGGTGAAATGGCGGCGCGCGAAAAAACCCTTCCACGCGCAGTACGCGGCGAGCGCGCAGAAGCCGAACAGGCAGCGGAAGAACACCAGCGTGAGCGCGTCGAGTCGCGCTTCCTCGACGAATACGCCGAGCGTGCCCATCAGCAGTCCGCCCGACGCGAGCATGACGGCGCCTTGTTGACGGTCGGTGAAAGACATGCCGGATCGACTCCGCAAACGATGACGAAACCGAGTATCGGCGACTTGTAAGCTTGCTACAAACGAATTAAATTTAGAAATTCCATAAGATGGATTGATAAATCATGCATCCGGAATTTGATATCGACCTGCTGCGCACGTTTGTCGCCGTGGTGGAGACGGGCAGCTTCACGAAGGCCGCGGTGGCGGTGCACCGGTCGCAGGCGGCGGTGAGCATGCAGATCAAACGGCTTGAGCGGATGCTCGGCACGACGCTGTTCGCGCGCGACACGCGCAACCTCGCGCTGACCCGGCCAGGCAACACGTTGCTCGAATACGCGCGGCGCGTGATCGATCTGCATCACGAGGCGTGGTCCGCGATCGTACGGCCCGAGGTGACCGGGCGCGTGGTGCTCGGCGCGCCGGACGACTACGTGTCGTCGCTGCTGTCGCCGGTTCTGCGGCGCTTCTCGACCTTGTACCCGCACGTGGAGATCGAGATCGTCTGCGCGCAGAGCACGTCGCTTGCGCCGATGCTCGCCGACAACAAGATCGATCTCGCGTTCGTCACGCGCGACCGCAAGCTGCGCGGCGAATTCGTGCGGAGCGAGCCGATGGTGTGGGTCGGTTCGTCCGACGAGCCCGCCGTGCTCGCGACGTCGCCACTGCCGGTCGGTCTATACGAGCCCGGCTGCGTCGCGCGGCAGCACACGCTCGCCGCACTCGACGCCGCGAAGATCCGCTATCGCGCCGCGTACAGCAGCGCGAGTCTGCTCGGCCTCGTCGCGACGGTGGACGCGGGGCTCGCGGTGATCGCGCTCGCGCGCTGCAGCGTGCCGTCGCGGCTGTCGATACTCGGCGAGGCGCAAGGCCTGCCCGCAATCGAGCCGCTTGAGATCGTCGTCGCGCGCAGTGCGAAATCGGATCGGCCTACGTGCGACTATCTCGCCGCGCAGATGGTGCAGGATCTCGGCGTACGGTCGACGGTGAGAGCGTCGGTTGTGCCGGAGGGGTTGTCCGCGTGAGCGCGGATCGTCACGCGTTTTACGCGCGCGGTTAGAGCGATCAAACCGGATAAGCGATTACCGCCCCATCGACCGCGAGCGTCACGCGTTCGCCCGGCTCTGGGCTGCGATAGCCGGGCACGCGTGCACGGACGACGGCGCGCGCGGCCGATTGTAGTTGCAGGTCGACGGTCGCGTCCTGCCCCTGGAACACGCGCGCCTGCACGACCGCTTCGAGCACCGGCACGCCGGGCGGCGCGGTTTCGTTCGCGTGCAGCACGCGAATCTGTTCGGGGCGCACCATCACGTCGGCCGGACCGTCGGGAACTGGCGCCCACAGCCGCAGCGTACCTAGCTCGCAGGTCGCCAGGCCGGCGCGCACCTCGCCCGCGAGCAGTACCGCTTCGCCGACGAACGACGCGAGTTCGCGCGTCGCGGGTTCGCGATACAGCGTCTGCGGCGTCGCAGTCTGGATCAGCTTGCCTTGCCACAGCACCGCGACCTCGTGCCCGAGCGACAGCGCTTCCGATTGATCGTGCGTCACGAGCACCGCAGTCGCCCCCGCTGCGGCCAATGCCTGCGTGACCGCCTGACGCGTTTCGACGCGCAGCGCGGCATCGAGCGACGAGAACGGTTCGTCGAGCATCACGAGCGTCGGCGACGGGGCGAGCGCTCGTGCCAGCGCGACGCGCTGCTGCTGACCGCCCGACAGTTGTTGCGGCGCGCGCGTCGCGAACGCAGCGGGTAGACCGACCAGCTCCAACAGTTCGTCGACGCGATGGCGCACGCGCCGCTGCGAGCGTGGCAGCCCGAACACGATGTTGTCGGCGACGGACAGATGCGGAAACAGCGCGCCCTCCTGCGGCACGTAACCGATACGGCGTTGCTCGGACGGCAGATGCAGTCCTTCGCCCGCAACGCGCCGGTCGTCGATCTCGACCGTGCCGCCGTCCGCGCGCTCGAAACCGCACAGCACGCGCAGCAACGTCGTCTTGCCGCTGCCCGACGGTCCGAGCAGAGCAAGCAGTGTGCCGCGCTCGACCGACAGATCGATGCCGTGCAGCACCGGATGACCGTCGAACGATTTGCGCAGACCCGCAATACGGAGTTCGCTCATGAAATTCCAGTGGAAGACCTAGTGCTCGCCGCGCAGCGCCGAGCGCCCGAGCAGCGTGAACAGCACGCCCGACGCGCACAGCGAGATGCCGGCCAGCAGCGCGGCATACGGTGCGGCGGCGGCGAACGCCATCGTCGACGTGTCGGCCCACACCTGGGTGGCGAGCGTGCGCGTGTCGATCGGCGACAGCAGTAGCGTCGCGTTGAGTTCGGTGACGACCGAGATGAAGACCATCGCGGCCGCGGCGCCGAGACCAGGGCCGGCGAGCGGCAGCAGCACGCGCAGCACGGTCTGCAGCCAGCCGAGGCCGAGCGAGCGGGCCGTCTCCTCGAGCCGCGGCTGCGCCTGCATCAGCGCGGCGCGCACGCTGACGAGCGCGAGCGGCAAAAACAGAATGGCGTACACGACGACCAGCAGCGTCGCGCTCTGATACAGCGGCTGCAGCGCGTGCACTGCGAGCGACACGACCGCGAGCGCGATCACGAGACCCGGCACGCCCTGCGCGATGAACACCGTGCGTTCGAACAGCGTCGCGAGACGGCCGGGGTAGCGCACGAGCAGGAACGCGAGCGGAATCGCGAGCAATGTAGTCAGCGCGGCGGCCGCGACGCCGAAGCCGAGCGACGATAACGTCGCGCTCAGCAGCAGTGCGGGCGACACGTCGGCGGGCGTGACGGCAGCGGCTCCCGGCTGCGTGAGCCAGAAGCCGATCATCCCGAGCGGCACGCCGAGTGTCGCGATGGCGAGCGCGGCGAAGCCCGCGACGACAACCCAGCGCCACGCGCCGAGGTCGTAGCGCAGCACTGCGCGGCGTGTGCCGCGATCGACGCGCTCGTAGCGCGCCGTGCCGCGCACGCGGAATTCGAATGCGAGACACACGAGACATATCGCGATCAGCAGGCACGCGAGCAGCGATGCGCCGCCGCCGTCGAAGCTCGTGCGGTACTCCGCATAGATCTCGGTCGTGAAGGTGCGAAAACGCAGCAGCGTGAACGCGCCGAATTCGGACAGCACGCCGAGCGCGACGAGCAGCATGCCGCCCAGCAGTGCGGGTCGCAGTTGCGGCAGCACGACGCGCGCGAACGTCGCGAGCCGGCCGCAGCCGAGCGCGCGGGCACTCTCTTCGAGTGCTGGGTCCATGTTGCGCAGCGCCGCGGCTACCGGCAGATAGACGAGCGGGAAATACGCGGACGTGATCACCAGCAGCGCGCCCGCGAAGTCCTGCAGATCGAGGCTGAACGACACCCACGCGTAGCTCGTGATGAACGCGGGCATCGCGAGCGGTGCTGCGCTGAGGACGGCCCACACGCGCCGTCCCGGCAGATGCGTGCGCTCGACGAACCATGCAACGGCCGTGCCGATCACCGCGGACGTGAGCGTGGCCGCGCCGGTGATCAGCAGCGTGTTGACGAGCAGCTCGCCGACGAGCGGCCGGAACACGAGGTCGACCGCATCGGCAAGACCGAAACTCGCCGCGCGCCAGAACGTCAGCGCGACCGGCAGCAGCACCAGCAGCGCGCTCAACGCCGCTGCGGCCAGCAGGCCGCGCGGCGCGCGAAGACGCGTACGTCCCGCGGACGCGCCGCCCTGCAGCGGGACGGGCAAACCGGCCGTCGACGCGTCGCTCATTTACAGCAGGCCCGCCTGGCGCAGCAGCTTGCCCGCCTGGCTGTCGTCGCCGAGTTGCTGGATCGTCAGCGCGGGCGGGCTCAGTTCGTTGAATGGCTTCAAGATCGGGTCCGGCGCGACGCCCGCGTGCAACGGATACTCGAACTCCACGTGGCTTTGCGCGACCAGCGTCTGCGCGCGCTCGCTGACCAGATACGCGAGGAATTTCTGCGCGCCGTCCGCGTTGTGCGCGGTCTTCAGCACCGCCGCGCCCGACACGTTGACAAGCGCACCCGCATCGCCGTGGCCGAAGTGATAGATCGCGCTGCGCGTGGCCTTGTCGCCGATTTCCGCATGCAGACGCGCCCAGTAGTAGTTGTTGATCAGGCCGGTCGCGACCGCTCCGCGATTGACCGCGGCCACCACGCCTTCGTCGTCGTCGAAGATCTGCGCGTTGGTCTTCAACCCCTTGAGCCATTCGAGCGTCTGCGCCTCGCCCTTCAGCGCGAGTACCGCGCTCACGAGCGGCAGGAAATCGCCGTCGCTCGGCGCGATGCCGACGCGGCCTTTCCATTCCGGCTTCGCGAGATCGAACAGCGACTGCGGCAGTTGCGCCGGCTGCACCTTCGCCGTGTTGTACGCGAGCACGTTTTCGCGCGCCGTGACGCCGACCCATGCGCCGGTCGGCGAACTGAAGCGTGCGGGCACGGTCGCGAGCGTCGCCGGGTCGACCTTGCCGAGCAGGCCTTTTTCCTCGAGCAGCATCAGCTCGGGCGAGTTCTCGGTGAAGTAGACGTCGGCGGGCGAGGCCGCGCCTTCCGCGACGATCTGCGCGGCGAGCGCCGGGCCTTCGCCGCTGCGGACCTTCACGGAGATGCCGGTCTGTTTCTCGAAGTCCTTCGTCAGCATGTTGACGACCTGCTCGTGCTGCGCGTTGTACAGCACGATCGACGCCGCGTGCGCGGACGGCAGCGTGCCGAACGTGGCGGCAATAAACGATGCGGCGGCGCCGAGCACACGCAGACGTGTGCGGAACGAGGAATGGGTCATGGTCGTAGCGTGTCCTTCTTCTTGGCCAAATGAATGATCGTGTGCTGGAGGCACTTAAGCGCCGAACAGTTCCGCACCGATAAACGAGCCTTGCCGCGCGCCCGGCGGACACGCGAAGATCGCGCTGCCGACGTGCGTCGTGAACTGGTTCATCAGGTCGAACTTCGACAGCTTCTCGTTGATCGGAATGAAGCCGGTGCGCGGGTCGCCCTGGTGCGCGATGAAGATCAGCCCCGCGTCGTACTCGGTTTCCTGGCGCCATGGCGGCCAGCGTTCGATATAGAAGTTCGTGCCGTCGTTGTACGAATACGAGCGGCGCAGGATCTGCGAGCCGTTGTTCGACGCATGGTTCGACAGGCGGACGTGCGAGTTGTCCGGGATCACCGGATTGCCGTCCTTGTCCTGCGCGTCGAGGTTGACCGGATCGAACTCGTTCTTCTGCCCGATCGGCGCACCGCTGTATTTGTGCCGGCCGAACACCTGCTCCTGGAAACCGAGTTCCATCTGGTCCCAGTGCTCGAGCGTGATGCGGATGCGGCGCACGACGGTATAGGTACCGCCTTGCATCCACGGCGCGTCGGCGGCATTCGCCCAGACGAACTCGTTCATCAGCGACGGTTGTTGCGTCGACGGATTGTTGGTGCCGTCCTTGAAGCCCATCAGATTGCGCGGCGTCTGGCCGCGTGCGCCTGACAGAAAACCCGCCTGGCCCCAGCGCATCTGCGCGGTGCCGTACGCAGCGCGCGCGAGTTGCCGGACCGCGTGAAACGCAACCTGCGCGTCGTTCGCGCACGCCTGGATGAACAGATCGCCGCCGGTCTTCTCCGCGATCAGTTGATCGCCGTTGAAGCGCGGCAGATCGACGAGCGCAGCGGGGCGCCTGGGTCCGAGCCCGTAGCGGTCCTTGCCTTCGTGCGTGAAGAGACCCGGGCCGAAGCCGAACGTCACCGTCAAGCCGGATGGACCGATGCCGAGCACGTCGCCGGAATCGCCGGCGGGTTTGTCGTCGGCGGTCTGCAGCGATGTTGCGGTCGCGCCTTGCGTCATCTTCGCGGCGGCGTCGGTCCACGTGCGCAGCAGCGCGATCACGTCGTCGCGTTTGTCGGTCGTGAGATCGAGCGCGGCGACGTACGTGTGGCTCTGCTGCGGTGTGACGATGCCGCCCTGATGCGCCGCGAAAAACGGTTCGACGGCTTGCGTGGGGTCGGCCGCCGCGTGTTGCGTGGTCCTGGCGAGCGCGGCCTGAGCGGCGGGTGCGAAACCCGCCGCCGCGGCGCCGGCCGCGACCGCCGCGCCGCCCGCTTTCAGGAAGCCGCGCCGCGTGGGTCGGGATGGAGAGGAAGGATCGTTGGACATGATCGTTACCGTTACTGTTACTTCGCGAGCACCAGCGTGTTCACGTCGTCCTGCACATAGTAGAAACCGTCGCCTTCCGGCGTCAGCGCAATGCCGAACAGGTCGCCGTTACCCGGCGGCGATTGCGCCTTGTCCGTGTCGATCCAGCGCGCGTACAACTGCTTGCTGGTCGCCGGATCGATCTCGACGACCTGGCCGTTCAGCGCGTTGGTCACGAGCAGGTGACCGTTCGGCGCAGTGACCATCGCGAGCGGCCGGTGCAGCAGGCCGTCGGCGGTCAGCTGGCGGCCGACGCCCGCGCTGGTGTCGCGCGTCACCGGATCGTCGATTTCGTTCACGCGATTGCCGATCGCATCGGACACGAACAGCAGCTTCTGGTCGGCGGACAGCGCGAGTCCGGTCGGCCCGACGAGGAACACGCCCTTGTCGGCCTGCGAGCCGAAACCGCTGCCCACGACCGTTTCCTTCTTCACGACCGGTGGCTTGCCCTGCGGAATATCGAGGTCGAGGCGCAGTACGGTGGCCTGCTTGAAGACCGGCGGATTGCCATCGGCTCCACCGACACCGAAGCCCGCGTTGCTGACGAACAGCGTCGCGCTCGTACCGTTGTCGACGACCGCCATGTTGCCCCACGGGTCGTTGATATTCGGGCTGACGATCGTCGATGCGATCTTGCCCTGGCTGTCCAGCACGATCAGGCAGCCCGCGCCCTTCGTGCCGGTCGTGCCGTTGTTGCTCGGCGTGCTGCCGACGATCACCCAGCCCGACTTCAGCATCGTCATCGCCGTCGACAGGCCGATGCCACCCGGGCATTCCTTCAGGTCGCGCGGGATCGACGCGAACAGCGTCATCTGTTTCGTGTCGGGGTGATAGTCGACGATCGTGCTGCCGGTACCCTGCAGGTTGGTCGAGTTGTTGAAGTTGTCGACGAGCACGTCACCTTGCTTCACCGTGCCCGCCGACACCGGCGCGACGACGATCGCATACGGGTTCTGGTCGCCGTTGTCGGGCACCGTGTTGATCAGCGTGGTGTGCCGGTGCAGTGTTTCGAGAAAGCCTTGCGGTTCGGCCTGCGCGACGGCGGTCGTGGCAAGCGCGAACGCGCCGGCTGCGAGGGCGAGAGTCGTGCGGACGGTGCGCGACGAAAGCTTGCGCGTGAGATGTTTCATGGGGTTCTCCGTGCCTGCGCACAAAGCGTTGAGTACGGTCATGATCGGGTCGGTATAGGGATGGCGGATCATGGCGCGCTCAGAACGTGATGTTGGTCCGCACGCCGACGACGAACGTGTTGCGCAGCGGCTGCGTTGCATCGCTCGGGTTCTGGCCCGCGCCCGCGTTGAACGTGTATTGCGCGTCGGCCTGGATCTGCCACCACGGCGTCGCCTGATAGATGTAGGTCGCTTCGAGCGTCGTTTCGCTCGTGCGAATGCCGTACGGGCCGCCGGAGAGCGTGGCGGCATCCTGATCGAGTCCATGCACGCCGTTGCCGACCTTGATGTAGGTCGCGGCGAGCCCGACGCTGTCGTTGTCGCGGCCCGCGAACGGCGCCTTCAGCACGACGCCGACGTTCGCCGCGAGGCTCACGAGATTGCGGTCGCCGGGCGCGCCCATCACGCGCGCGAACACGCCGATGCTGCGCGCCCCGTCCGGATCGGGACGCCAGATCATCTGGTCCGCGACCGCGTAGATGCTGTAGTCGCCGTGATGCTGGCTCGCGGTGCCGGTCGACAGCGCCGTGTTGGCCAGCGACACGCCCGTGTTGTCGTAACGCTGATCGGCGAAGCGGCCGTTGTTGTACCAGAGGCCGATCTTGTAGGTGCCGGGCAGACCGCTCGAACCCGCGCCGACCATTTCGCCGTCGGCGGGCTGGTTGATCGCGTACTGCAGCTCGCCGATATACAGCGCGCCGGTGTGCAGGTTGAAGTTCGTGCCGCTGAGGTTGTTCGGGTTGTTGCCGAGCGGATCGCCGTCGAACACGCCCGCGAGCGCGGTCAGCGAAGGCGTGATCTGGCCGCGCACGCGGATGCCGAGATCGGCGAGCGGGTAGGCCGGGCCGCCCGACGGCATGTCGTACGAAGGCAGCGCTGGCCAGCCGAACATCGTGTTGATGAACGTGGCCGCGTACTGGCTCGTGATGAATTCCTGGTCGATGCTCTGCTGACCGACTTTCACGTCGACCCGCTTGTTCAGGAACGACTGCTGGTACCACAGCTCCCAGAGCCGCGTCGTGTCCTGTGCCTCGATCCCGGATGCGGTGTTCAGCGTGCCGAGCTTGTTCGCGCTCAGGTTCTGTCCGTGAATGTTCAGCGCGCTCGCGTTGAAGAGACCGCCGGCCAGGCCGAACGCTTTCTGCGTGTCGACCTGGACGGTCGCTGTGGTCAGGCCGTCGTAGTCGCCGCCGGTATGCAGACCGCCGCGCAGGTTCGCGAGGTATTCGCTGGTCTCGGTCAGGCTGAACGTGACGCCGTATTTGCCGAGCCACGGACGCAGCCCGCCGATGTCGCCGAGCAGGTTCTGCCGCGTCATTACACCGGTCCACTGGTTGGTCTGCTGCGCCTGGATTTTCAGGTCGGCTTCGGGCGCTTCGGGGTTTGCGTCGGGATTTGCCTCGGCGAATGCCGTCTGTGCGGTCAATGCCGAGCACGCAAATACGGAATACAGCGCCGCCTTGCGCAGCGACGATGGCACATGTCGCGCGCGTGCCGACACACGTCCAGGGAAGAGGGCGAAGGTCATGCGAATCCTTGGGTTGTTTTATTGACCGGAGCCAGTTCGCATGCGCAGCGTTCGGGCGCCGTCGTCCGGTACAGATCGTGCCCGGGTTCGCGACTTCCGGAGCAACGATGGGCGCCATCCTACGCAGTCGGCATAGGGGAGTCAATATAAATGAGAACGATTCTCATCAACATTACTTTTGTAAACCTGAAGATTACGAATAGCTGTCTGGGCGCGTCACAAACGGTCAGAAAACGCGTGCTGACAAGACAAATGCGAGGTTGCCCGGGCCGTCCGCAGAGGGGCAGCGCTATCATCGGTTTCAGCATGTCGATGCGCGTCACGCCGACGAAGCGCATCGACCCAACCAGGACGCTTTCGATGCACGACACGTTTGATCTGGATGCCTATTTCGCGCGTATCGGTTACGCGGGACCGCGCACGCCGACGCTCGATGTGCTGCGCGAGATACACCGGCTGCATCCGTGCGCGATTCCATTCGAAAATCTCGATCCGCTGACTGGCCGCCGCGTGCGACTCGAGCCGTCGGCGGTCGCGGACAAACTCGTCACGCGCCGTCGCGGCGGCTACTGCTTCGAGCAGAACGCGCTGCTCGCGCTGGTGCTGACGCAGCTCGGCTTTCGCGTGACGCCGCTGATCGCGCGCGTCATGTGGGACCGCGAGCCCGGCACCATGGGTGCGCGTACGCACATGCTGCTGCGCATCGATCTCGACGATGGTCCGTGGATGGCGGACGTCGGCTTTGGCGTGGTCACGGTGACGGCACCGCTGCGACTCATCGCGGACGTTCCGCAGCAGACACCGCACGAGACGTTTCGTCTCGTGCACGCCCCGGACGATGCATTCGATCTCGAACTGCTGGCTGGCGATACATTGAACACGTCGAAGAAGATCTACCGCTTCGATCTGCAGCGCGCCGAGGCAGCCGATTACCAGTCGGGTAACTGGTACACGTCGACCTACCCCGAGTCGCTGTTCGTCTCGCAACTGGTGGTGTGCCGTGTGACGCCGCACGCGCGTCTCACGCTGTTCAACGACCGCTTCACCGAACGCACGCTGGACGGCCACGGCACCGAGCGTACGCTCGGCAGCGCGCGCGAACTCGAGCTGTGTCTGCGCGACGCATTCGGTCTCGACCTCACCGGCATCGACGTCGAATCGATCTATGCGCGCGTCAGCGAAGTCACGGCCGGCGTGTAATTCGAACCGCGGTAACGGAGCCCACGATGCTGACCCGCATGATCGTCCAGACGTTCGCGTCGCTTGCCGTGATGGGCGTGCTGCTGTTCGGCGGCGCGGGAACGGTCGCGTGGCCGGCGGCGTGGTGCTTTCTGATCGAGGTCGGCGCGCTTGGTTTGTGGGTCGGTTTCTGGCTTGCGCGTGTCAATCCGGGGCTGCTTGCCGAACGCCTCGGCTCGCTCGTGCAGAAACAGCAGAAGCCCTGGGACCGCCTCTTCATGGCCTGCGCTGGACTGATCTGGTGCGCGTGGCTCGTGCTGATCGCGCTCGACGCGCGGCGCTTCCATGGGTCGTCGGTACCGCATTCACTGGCGGCGCTCGGTTCGCTGTGCATACTCGTCAGCATCGTCGTGACGCGCTTCGTGTTCCGTGCGAACAGCTATGCGTCGCCGGTCGTCAAGCTGCAAAGCGAACGCGGACATAAGGTCGCCGACACTGGACCGTACGCCTACGTGCGCCACCCGATGTACGCGGGGGCGATTCCGTTCTTCGTCGGTACGCCGCTGCTGCTCGGCTCGTGGTGGGGACTCGCGAGCGTGCCGCTGCTGGTCGCGGCGCTCGCCGTGCGTGCGGTGTTCGAAGAGCGGATGCTGATCGAGCAACTCGACGGTTACGCGGACTACGCGTCCCGCGTCCGCTACCGGCTGATTCCCGGTATCTGGTAATCCATCCGCGCAGGGCAGGTTCAACGGAGGTGCGCGACGCACCGCTTCCGAACCTGTCTAGACAAAATGCACCGACAGCGCGCGTTGTGCACCGCCTGTGAAATCTCCCGGAAAGCTTCGGTCACTCGTCGAACCAGTCCTGTTTATAGGGGTTTTATAGGACTTACCCGACCCTCTCCGCCATTTTGACAATTTTTCCTTGCGCCAAATTTTTTGCTCGGGCAAGCTTGTCTAGTCAAATTCGGTGACACAGCGATCGACGTGTCGGCAGCGGCATTCTCAATCAAGGAGAGGTTCGATGGGTAAGCGCAGCATGTTGGCAAAGGCATGGATCGGTGCGATGGTCGGCGCCGCGGCAATTCTCGCAACGCCGGTGCACGCGAAAGAATGGAAGACGGTGACGATCGCGCTCGAAGGCGGCTACGCACCGTGGAATCTGACGCTGCCCGGCGGCAAGCTCGGCGGCTTCGAACCGGAACTGGTCGCGAACCTGTGCACGCGGATCAAGCTGCAGTGCAATCTCGTCGCGCAGGACTGGGACGGGATGATTCCGGGCCTGCAGGCTGGCAAGTTCGACGTGTTGATGGATGCGATCTCGATCACGCCCGAGCGCCAAAAGATCATCGCGTTTTCGCGGCCGTACGCAGCGACCCCCGCGACCTTCGCGGTCACTGACACGAAGATCCTGCCGAAGGCGTCGCCGACGGCCGCACCGATCAAGCTCACCGGCGATCCGAAAACCGATCAACCCACCGTCGACGCGCTGCGCAAGCAGCTGAAGGGCAAGACGATCGGCATCCAGTCGGGCACGGTCTATACGAAGTTCATCAATGACGGCTTCAAGGACATTGCGACGATCCGCGTGTACAAGACGTCGCCTGAACGCGATCTCGATCTGGTCGCGGGCCGCATCGACGCTTCGTTCGACGACGTGACGTATTACGCCGCGAGCATGGACAAGAAAGAAAACGCGTCGATCGTGCTGGCCGGACCGAAGATCGGCGGCCCGATCTGGGGGCCGGGAGAAGGGCTCGCGTTCCGCAAGCAGGACGCCGACCTGACGGCGAAGTTCGACACCGCGATCGCCGCTGCACTCGCCGACGGCACCGTGAAGAAGCTCGCCATCAAGTGGTTCAAGACCGACGTGACGCCTTGATGGTGACGACGGCCGCGGCCGTCACAGCAAGCCATAAGCAACACGGCAACACAGCAATAAGCAGCACACGCAAGACCAGCAGCACAAGGAGGCGCACGCATGACTCTGATCGAAATACTCGGCTTCGGGCCGGAGGGCTGGGGCGGCGTGCTGCTGCTCGCGGCGTTGATGACGGTGGCGCTGACGCTTGCCGCGCTCGCGGTCGGCGCGGTGTTCGGCGCGCTCATCGCCGCGGCGAAGCTGTCGCGCTGGCGGATCGCGCGCGTGATCGGCGATCTGTACACGACGGTGTTTCGTGGCGTGCCCGAACTGCTGGTCATCTATCTGTTCTACTTCGGCGGCTCGACGCTCGTGACGACCATCGGCCAGTGGTTCGGTGCCGAGGGTTTCGTCGGCGTGCCGCCGTTCGTCGTCGGCGCGCTCGCGGTCGGGATGATCTCCGGCGCGTATCAGGCCGAGGTGTATCGCTCGGCTGTGCTCGCGGTGTCGCGCGGCGAACTGGAGGCGGCACGCTCGGTCGGCATGCCGACCTTCACGATGTTCCGCCGCATCCTGATTCCGCAGGTGCTGCGCTTCGCGCTGCCCGGCATCGGCAACGTGTGGCAACTGAGCCTCAAGGACTCGGCGCTGATCTCCGTGACCGGGCTTGCCGAGCTGCTGCGCACGAGCCAGATCGCGGCCGGCTCGACGCACCAGTACTTCGTTTTCTTCGTGGTGGGCGGTGCGCTGTATCTCGTGATGACCGGCATTTCGAACCGCGTGTTCAATCGTGCCGAAGCGCGGATCGCGCGGTCGTTCCGGCGCAACTTCGCGCGCAACTGACGAGGACGCCTTCATCATGTCTTTCGATTTCGACTTTCTGCTCGACACGCTGCGACAACTGATCGCCGCCGTGCCGACGACGCTCGGGCTGTTCTTCGCGTCGCTCGTGGTGGGCGGCCTGCTGTCGTTCGTGATCGTGTGGATGCGCGTGTCGTCGCACTGGCTGCCGAACCGCTTCGCACGTGCGTACATCCTCGTGTTTCGCGGCTCGCCGCTGCTGATCCAGATGTTCCTCGTGTACTACGGGCTCGGCCAGTTCGGCGTGATCCGCGAGAGCTTCCTGTGGCCGGTGCTGCGCGAACCGTACCTGTGCGCGGTGCTGTCACTTGCGCTATGCACCGCGGGCTATACCGCGGAAATCATCCGCGGCGGTTTGATGGCGGTGCCCGTCGGACAGATCGAGGCGGGCCACGCGATCGGCCTGTCCGGCTTCTCGCTGCTGCGCCGTGTCATCGGGCCCATCGCGCTGCGCCAGTGTCTGCCCGCGTATTCGACCGAAGCTGTGTTGCTCGTCAAATCGACCGCGCTCGCGAGTCTCGTCACCGTGTGGGAAGTGACCGGCGTCGCGCAGCAGATCATCCAGCAGACGTACCGCACGACTGAAGTGTTCATCTGCGCGGCGTTGATCTACCTGTTCCTGAATTTCGTCATCGTGCGCGTGCTGGGTGCGCTCGAGTGGCGGCTGTCGCGGCATCTGCGCGCGGCGCCTGCAGCTGCGGCCACGTTGCCCGCTGACACGTCACGCAACGAAGCCCGCAGCGCGGCGCCTTAAGTGGCGCCCCGCGCAAACCCCTTTACAGAGTCACGGAGAACCCCATGAACGCTACGGCTCCTGTCGCACTGTCGGTCAAGAACATCCACAAGTCGTTTGGCGATCACCACGTCCTGAAGGGCATCTCGCTCGATGCGCACGAGGGCGACGTGATCTCGATCCTCGGTGCGAGCGGCTCGGGCAAGAGCACGTTCCTGCGCTGCCTGAACCTGCTCGAGACACCCGACGACGGCACCGTTGCGCTCGCGGGCGAAGAGCTGAAAATGAAGCGCCGCGGCGACGGTCGTCTGCAGCCTGGCGATCGCCGCCAGGTGGACCGCATCCGCTCGCAGCTCGGCATGGTGTTCCAGAACTTCAACCTGTGGTCGCACATGACCGTGCTCGAGAACCTGATCGAAGGGCCGATGCGCGTGCAGAAGCGCAGTCGCGCCGAGGCCGTCGAAGAGGCCGAGGCGCTGCTCGCGAAGGTCGGTCTCGCCGAGAAGCGCGGCCACTATCCGGCGCATCTGTCGGGCGGCCAGCAGCAGCGCGTGGCGATCGCCCGCGCGCTCGCGATGCATCCGAAAGTAATGCTGTTCGACGAACCCACCTCTGCGCTCGATCCCGAACTGGTCGGCGAAGTGCTGCGCGTGATGCGCTCGCTCGCGGAGGAGGGCCGCACGATGCTCGTCGTCACGCACGAGATGGGTTTCGCGCGGCACGTATCGAACCGCGTGATGTTTTTGCATCAAGGGCAGGTCGAAGCGGACGGCACGCCCGACGAGGTATTCGGCGAACTGAAGTCGGACCGTTTCCGGCAGTTCGTGTCGAGCCATCACCACCGTACCGCAAACTGACCGAGCGAGCACCATCATGGCTGTTATCCGTTCCGATCGTCCTCTCGACTGGCACCAGGTCGCCGCGATTGCCGCAGGCGAAACGCTCGAACTGTCCGTCGGCGCGCGCGAGCGTATCGATGCCGCGCACACGCTCGTCGAACAGATCGTCGTGCGCGGGATTCGCGCGTATGGCGTGAATACCGGTGTCGGCGCGCTGTGCGACGTCGTCGTGTCGCCGTCCGAGCAACGCACGCTGTCGCGCAACATCCTGATGAGCCACGCGGTCGGCGTCGGCGTGCCGCTCGACGCCGCTGAAACGCGTGCGATCGTCGCGGCCGCGGTCAACAACTTCGCACATGGCCATTCGGGCATCCGCCTCGAAGTGGCCGAACGCCTCGTCGCATTGCTCGCCGCTGACTGCTTGCCGGAAGTGCCGGCGTTCGGCTCGGTGGGGTATTTGAGCCACATGGCGCACATCGCGCTGGTATGCATCGGTGAAGGACACGCGCGCTATCGCGGCGAGCGCCTCACCGGCGCGGATGCGCTGCGACGGCTCCGACTCGAACCGCTCGTGCTCGAAGCGAAGGAGGGCTTGAGTCTCGTCAACGGCACGCCGTGCGTGACCGGACTCGCCGCACTCGCGCTCGCGCACGCCGAACGGCTGCTCGACTGGACCGATGCGGTCGCCGCAATGAGCTTCGAGAATCTGCACGGCCAGATCGCCGCATTCGATGAAGAATCGCTCGCGCTGCGTATCTCGCCGGGGCTGAACCTGGTCGGCTCGAAACTGCGTGCGTCGCTTGCGGACAGCGGCATCCTCGCGTCGTTCGTCGGACAGCGCACGCAGGATCCGCTCAGCATGCGCACGATTCCGCACGTGCATGGCGCGGCGCGCGACGTGCTTGCCGCGACCGCCGATGTCGTGAACCGCGAACTCGCGTCGATCACGGACAACCCGATCGTCGCCGGCACGCCCGACGCGCCGCGCGTCTATTCGCAGGCGCATGCGGTCGGTGCATCGATCGCGCTCGCGATGGACAGTCTCGCGACCGCGATTGCGCAGGTCGCCGCGATGGCCGAGCGGCGCCTCGACCGGCTCGTCAATCCGCTCGTCAGCGGACTGCCCGCGTTCCTCGCGGAGCCGGGCGGCACGTGCTCCGGTTTCATGATCGCGCAGTACACGGCGGCCTCGCTGGTCGCGCAGAACCGCCGGCTCGCGGCGCCCGCGAGTCTCGACGGCGGCATCACGTCGGGGCTGCAGGAAGACCACCTGTGCCACGCGACGCCGGCAGCATTGAAGGCCCTGGAGATCATCGACAATGCCGGGCGTATCGTCGCGATCGAATTGCTGGCCGCTGCGCAAGCGTACGACTTGCAGACCGCCGGTGCGACGCGCGCGCCGCATACGGAGCAACTGTGGCGACGCGTGCGCGGCCTCGTGCCGACGTATCGCGACGACCGGCCGCTCGCGGACGACATGGCTGCGGCGTTCCGCCTGATCGCGGATACCGTGCCGCCGCCGCTGCCGAATCCGGGCAACCTGCAGCCGCCGCGCGACGGCGACACCCAGCACCCGGCGGCCGGTGGCGTATCGATTGCGACCGGACCTGCCGCGAACGATCCCCGGCCCGCAGCGATGGTGAGCGTGGGCCGCTGACGATCTGCCTGCTGTGCCGAACCAACACGCCGCGGCTGGCTTACCCGCCGGCCTGCGTCGCCGCTGCGCATCACCCACGAGGTCGACGTGAATACAAGCTTGGGCACGAATATGAGCACGAATATCAGCACGAATACGAGTACCGATCCGAAGTCCGCCGCGAAGACGTTAGCGCGTCCGATGCCTGCATACGAGCAGATCAAGCGCTACGTCGTCGAGCGGATTGCCGAGGGTGTGTGGAAGCCGGGCGGCCTGATTCCGTCGGAGACCGAACTCGTGAAGGAATTCGGCGTCGCGCGGATGACCGTGTCGCGCGCGCTGCGCGAGCTGACCGCCGAGCGCGTGCTGACGCGCGTGCAGGGATCGGGCACGTTCGTCGCGCCGCAGCGTTATGAATCGACGGTGCTCGAGATTCGCAACATCGCCGATGAAATCGCTGCGCGTGGGCATCTGCACACGGCGCGGGTGCTGACGCTCGAGCCGAGCGACGATCCGCTTGCGCTCGATTCATTGGGGCTCGCGAAGGGGCCCGCTTTTCATTCGCGGATCGTGCATAGCGAGGAGGGCGAGCCGATTCAGTATGAGGATCGGTATGTGAATCCGAAGGTGTTTCCCGCTTACCTCGAACAGGACTTTACCGTCGAGACGCCGAATCACTACATGGTGCGGCTCGCGCCGATTCAACGCGCCGAGTTTCGCATCTATGCGCAGAAGCCCGACGCGCATGTGCGGCGGCATCTGATGATGGAGATCGGGGAGCCTTGCTTGATGCTTTGGCGTCGGACATGGGTCGGTGAAGCCGTTGCGACTTCAGTTCAGCTTTGGCATCCGGCGTCGAGGTTTCATCTGGCGGGGAATGTTTGAGGGGTAGTGGGCGGATTGATGCGGTCGCAGGCCGACGGCGTGATCGGCGCTCGAGCATTTATCCGTTGTCGCCCCTTCTCACTATCGGTTCCGGGTGAAAGAGACAGCGGCTATGTCGATGGCAACCAGCAACGGTTCGTCGATCTTTTGGCCATCGGCATCGTACGCGTACGCGACGGTCTCCCGTTGGCTGCCTACTGAGGGACGCTGCTAGCGCGTGCCCACCCACGGCAATCGAGGCAACATACCGCTAACTTTCGGCGAACGCTCCGTCAGGCTTGATCTGTGCAGCCGCCGCACGCTGCACTGCAGGTCGGTCGCTGAGCGTGGACACTGAGGCGAAGAACTCGATGGCCTTTTCGTTCTCACGCGTGATCTGAAATCCGAGTTTGCGATGGAAAGCGATGGATAGCCGGTTGGTCTTATAGACATGGCTTCTTAGCTCGGCAATTCCCCGTTCGCGTGCGAGCCTGGCCACCTTCGCCAGCAGTTCAGAGACAACTGCAGGGGTTCGATACAGGGGATGCGTACTAAACCCGCCCACGAACCAGCAAGCCTCCGATTCCGGTCGAAGCATTGCATATGCGACCAGTTTGCCTTGCCGTCGGACTGAGCACACCTCGCTGTGGTTCAAAGACCTTTGCAAGCGCGCACGTTGCTGATCGACATCGAAGACATCGCCAGCCAGTTCTGTGTGTTCACGTAATGTCAGTGAATCAAGGGCAAGGAGTTCGTCGAGCGACGGCAACATGTCAAGGCACCAGGCGGGTAGAGTCTGCTCGATGGGAGCGTTAAGCCTCGGGTTGGTGGCAAACCACTTCGATGTTGTGCCCGTCCGGACCAATCACAAAAGCTGCATGGTAGTTCGCGTGGTAGTGCGGGCGCGGACCCGGCGCGCCATTGTCTTTGCCACCCGCCTCCTGAGCCGCGCGATGAGAGATCACGGCGATGTTGCCATACGTAGCCACAAGTAGCCACCGGTGGCAGTTGGGGTATGACATCTAGTCTGGTGATGCTGGAATCCGTGTAACATCCCGCCAGCGACAACATCACCGATATCTGGGAGGTTCGTGTATGAAAGCTCTTTGCGAATGGATGTTCAAAAGAAATACCTTCAAACCATCTTCGCAAGAGAATCATGTCCGACACGAACCACGACCCATTTCGCTTTTCCACGATCGCGCATCGTAACCACCACTACCTGAGCCCGCTTTCACGCGGCAAGGCTCACGAACTACTGCAAAGCCTGACCAGCAATCTTTCTGCCGGCGATATCGTGCTCGATGCCGGTTGCGGCAAGGCCGCGCTATTGCGCGATGTGCTCCAGATGTCGCCGGTGCGCGGTGTTGGTGTCGATATCAACCAACGCTTTCTCGACGAGGCACGCGCACTCTATCAGCGAGACGCGCCAGGGGATCCGCGACTAAGCTTGATCAATTCCCCGTTGCTCGACCACGTTCGCCCGAGCGGAAGCTACGCTGCAATCCTCTGTGTCGGATCCACGCAGGCATTTGGATCGTTCGAAGCATGCCTTCGTGTTGCCTTCGACTGGCTCAAACCAAACGGTCGCTTGCTTGTCGCGGAGGGCTTCTGGAAGCAGCCACCCTCGCAAGACTACCTGGATGTCCTCGGCGCGACAGCCGACGAGTTCGTCACCCACGCGGAAAATGCCGGGCGCGCGCGTGCGTGTGGCTATCACTTGCTCCGCACGGCAACCAGTAGCGATGACGAATGGGATGAATACGAGGGCAAGTACTGCGATGCGATGATGCGATACCTCGCTACGCATCCGGACGATCCGGACGCGGAGAGATTTTCCAACCGGATGCAGCAATGGCATGGCGCCTATCTGCGATGGGGACGGGCAACACTCGGCTTCGGCTATTACTTGCTCGCGCGTCCCTGACCAACCGTTCGCTTCTGGTCGAATACTGCTGGCCGGCGAACGTCAGCTTCGCGCAAAGCGAACACCCGGCAGACCCACGGCCCGTCTAGTGGGTCTACCGGGTAACTTCATCGACATGCACCCGTAGCGTCAGTCAGCGACGTCGCGCGCGATGATCTCAACCAGTTCAAAATGCAGCGTCACCAGCTCGAAGCGATCATGCAGTTCAAGGTGCGGCATGCAACGAATATGGCACTCGCGAAACGCCTCCGCACTGGAAAACGTTTCGCCACGCCAGACTTCCTCGGGGATGTTCCCGAATTCGATCGTGTACACCTTGGTTGCCTTGATGATGCAGCGAAGTCGCTGCTTCAAATCGTAGACTTCGATAACGTCGCCCGGCGCATAGCCACCATCGCCATACTCGCCATAGGGCTTGTAGTAGTCATCAACCGTATCGGCCGTGACGGTTTTTCGACCATCCATGACAGCGCGCGGAAGACTATCGTCGTTTTCGTCAGATCCCCAGAAAGTCAGTCTCTTTCTTCTGTTCATCTCGCATGCCTTGTGCGTGGTTGCCAGGAGGTTCAAAGAATACCAGCGCACGATTGCCAACGATCTACGTCCGAACGTCGACCGGTCCCGGCAACAACGCCATCAACCCTCTTCCAGCAACGTCCGCAAATCCGCGCTACGCAGCACGGCAACCGCAAGACCGAGCGTAACGAAACTAAGCAGCGCAATAATGCCCACACCAAGATCGACAGAGAAGCGCAGCCCGTGAATCGTCGCGACTCTTCCAAGGACCGCGGCGACGACACCCATCGACAGATAAGCCAGCAGGTAAAGCGCGGAGAGTACACCGCCACGCCGGGAGGAGGGTGTCGCGTGATTGATGACCTCCAGCGCACTCAGAAATAGCAGGCTGTAGCCCGTTCCGGTCATCGCCGTCGCTGCCATGAATATCGGCAGGCGATGCCATGCCGCCGCGAGTGCGAGTAGCCCCATGCCCGCGGCAGAAGCACTCGCGCCGACGATCATCGCGACGCGTGCCGGCAAAGGCTTCGCAAGAATACCGACGACCCCTGATGTGATGGCGAAGACCGCAAGGATCGTACCGTTGACCAGCGCGTTTCGTGAGTCGACCAGGTCGTGGGCCACCTGGCCGCCGAGCGACAGGATCATGACGCCGTGGGTATAGGCCGTCATCATGGCGACCGCGGCAATGACAAATGCTTTGCGCGTCCGGCGCGGTACCGAGGGTAGCCGCGGCCGCCAGGTTTCGACCGGTCCCGGGCCGGCGTGTCGCGGCAGAAACCAGGTCGCTGCGAGCAGCAGTGTGAGCAGCGCCGCCAGCATCCAGAAAACGAGGTGCATCGGCCAGGGTCCGTATTGGACGAAGGCGCCTCCCAGGATGAGTGCCGCTGCGAAGCCCACGCCCTGCGCCACCGTAGCGACCATGGAGGCGCGCCGCGACGAGCCGCCGGCGTTGAACTCGACCAGGGCGGCTGTGGAGGGGCCGGCGCTCAAGCCGACGCCAATGCCCATGAATGCGCGCGCCAGGAAAAGCCACGCGACGCTCGGCGCGACCGCGAGGATCAACACACCCATCAACGACGCGCCGAGCCCCAGCAGCATGGTCGCGCGTCGGCCGATATGGTCGGAGAGATCGCCAAACAGGATCAGTATGGTGACGACCGCGATCGGATAGACCGCGAAGACTCCGGCCGTCACTGTCTGGGTCAGATGCCATTGCGCAGCGTAGAGCTGGTACGTCATGGAAGGCGCAGCGCTGGTCCAGAGCGTGTGCGCGACCACCCCCGCCGAGACCCAGAAGCTCGTCCCATGGTCGAGCGTGAAATGCGCCCGTCGGTGTTCGTTGCCGCTGCCGTTGGTGACGGCAACATCGGCAGGCGGGCAGGTCGAGTGGTTCATGGCCGTGATCCTGTGGCTGTTGTCACTTCGGGCCGCCGTCGACATGCAATGAAATTTCTCGCGACGGCGGTGTGAGGAACCCGCGCTCCTGCTTATCCGCGCGCCGCGTCCTCGGCAAGAAACTGCGCAACGTGCGTAACGAAGCGCTCCGGGTACTGATACAACGACCCATGATTCGCATCCGGATAAATAATCAACTGCGCATCCGGAATGTGCTGCTGCAGAATCCACGAGTTGATCGAATAGATGATCACGTCGTTGTCGCCATTCACGACGAGCGTCGGCTGGGTGACCGCCTGCAGATAGGCGTACGGGTTTTCTCGCGGCGCACCCCACTTCGCGAGTGCGGCGAGTTGCGCGGGCGCGACCTTGTCGTTTGCTGCGGGGTCGCGGTTCTCGGTCCGAAGACGGAATCGATCGAGGAACGCGCGCCCTGCGGTCTGGCTCGTCGCGGAAGGCGAGAAGTGCACGCGTAGCCAGAGATGATCGGGCTCGTCGTAGCTTGCGCCGAAGATCTCCTGCGCCTCGGGCGTCAGCGACGCCATGCCTTCGCCGCTGCGCGGACCTGTACCGACCAGTATCAACCGACGCACGAGCTGCGGCTTTGCAATCGCAAGTTCCTGCGCAACGAGACCGCCCATCGAAAAGCCCAGCACGTCGACCTGCTTCAATCCGAGCGCCTCGATGAACGCGGCAGCGTTGGCCGCCATTTCCTCGATCGACTCCGGTACCGTGCCCGAGCTGCTGGAAATGCCGGCGTTGTTGAACAGGATTACTTCGCGGTCTTGAGCGAGACCGTCGGTGACGGCGGGATCCCAATGATCCATCGTGCCGGTGAAGTGAATGTTCATCACGAGCGGCACGCCTTGCGGGTTGCCGAAGCGGCGATACGCGAAGCGGATGCCGTTCGCTTCGACGTGCTGCGTCGGAGCGGTGTGATGGGTGGCGTGGGTCATGATTGTGATCCTTGTGTTGTGAGGACGCTCAAGACGATCAGGAGGGGAAGCACTCGCCGAAGTACTCGCGGCTCAGAGCACTTCGAACACGCTGTACACGGGGCCATCCGCAAACCGATGGCCGGTGCCCACCGCGAGCACGCGGTTCAGCCAGTCGTATCGGCCTGCCGGTGCCTCGAACAGCGGACTGATCCGGAAGTAGTAACTTGCCGGGTCGACCGCCTCGCCTTTTTCCAGCCGATGTATCACGTCGGCCGGGCCGTGCCGGAGGCCGCGATACGTCATCCCGATCGCGACGCCGTCGTCGGTCTTCAGAACGAGTCGCACGTCGAGCGTCGTGCTGCCGTCGCTGCGCACGGTCTGCCAGTCGCTGCTGCCGTCGAGCACGGTTCCCGACAGCCGGGTTCCGGCAAACGTGCCGGATGGCACGATGCCTACGCGCCGGAACAGGCCCGGCGTCTCGCCGACCACGACGATCGGTTTCACGTCGAGACGCATCACGAACAGCGGTTGTGTCTGCACGCTCTGCAGGACCGGCGGAAGATCTTCGAAGAGAAGGTTGGACATGTCGTTCACCTTGTCGGGTTGAGGTCGGGTCACGCGGCCGTTCTGCCGCCGTTGACACGCAGCACTTCGCCGGTCATGAAGCTCGATTTCGGCGACGCGACGAACACGATCGCGTCGGCGATTTCCTCCGGCGTGCCCGCCCGCTTGAGCGGCACAGTCGCGAGCATGGTGGCCTTGCGCTCGTTCGAGCCAGTCAACCGGTTCAGCATCCCGGTTTCGACCGGACCCGGCGCCACGGCATTGACGCGCACACCGAACGGCGCCGCTTCGAGCGCCGCGGATTTCGTCAGGCCCTCGACCGCGTGCTTGCTCGCGACGTAGATCGACAGGCCGGCGGCTCCGCGAATCCCCATCGTCGACGACACGTTGACGATGCTGCCGCTTCCTTGCGCCGACATTGCACGCAGTTCGTGCTTCATCGCGAGCAGCGTGCCGAGCACGTTCGCATCGAAGACGGCGGCGTAACGCTCGGGCGTCTGCTCGACGACGGGCGCGGTCTCGCCTTCGGTGCCCGCGGCGTTCACCGCGACGTCGAGCCGTCCGAAGCGCGCGATGGTCTGTTCGACGAGCGCTTTAACCTGGTCTTCGACGCGCACGTCAGCCTGCACGAATTCCGCTTCGGTGCCGATCGAACGCAGTTCTTCGACGAGCTTGTGGCCTTCGTCGGCACGGCGGCCCGATACGACCACACGCGCTTTGTCGTTAGCGAATGCGAGGGCCGTCGCGCGGCCGATGCCGGACAGTGCGCCGGTGACGAGTACTACGGGTGAGTCGTTCATTTCAGTTTCTCGTTTCGTTGTCACGGCATGAGAGAGGGCTAGCGAGCCGCGACCGGCAGTTCTTCGATCGCATCGACGCGGTCCGGATAGAACGCGAGGAAGTCGCGGATCGGCTCGACAGCTTCATAGGGGTTTTCATACGTCCAGACGGCGTCCGTCGCTCGTTCCCCGGCGGACGGAATCGAAAAGTACGCGCAGTCCCCCTTGTACGGGCAGTAGGTCGCGTGATCCGTGCGTTCGAGCAGCGTCATGTTCACGTCCTTCCTCGGGATGTAGAACACGGCCGGGTAGCGGGCTTCGCGCAGCGTCAACGCATCGTGCGTATCGGCGATTACGGCGCCGCCTGCGGTGATCACCACCCGCGAAGGATTGCGTTCGATCGTGATCGGATGGTCGGGGCCCGGAATCTTGACGGGCTTCTGATTCGAAACAGTAGGGTTGGACATGAGCGTATTCCTCGGGAGGGTCAGTCGGGTGTCGTCGTTAGGTTTGTCTATGCGTCGAAATAAGTATCGAAACAAGCATCGAAACAGTCGGGTCAGCAGACGGCGGCAGTGTGGGGCGCAGTGCGTGTCAACCTGCCGGACAGCGCGATCGTCAGCATCGCCAGCACGGCCAGTGCGGCACCCGCATACATCGCATCGAACAACCCGAGCCGGTCGACGATCAGTCCGCCGGCGAAAGAACCGAGCGCAATCGAAATCTGGAAGTTCGCGACGAACAGCGCCATTCCTCCTTCGCGGATGTTGGGTGTGGCCTGTGCCATCCACATCTGCAACGCGACCGGCATCGCACCGTAGGCGATTCCCCATACCGCGAGTGCTGCGAGCACCGGGATCCGGTGGACGCCGAGCACAGGAAGTATCGCGACCGGCAGCGCGACGAACAGGATCGTGGCGAGCAGGGTCGTCCGCACGTTGCGTTGCGCACCCGCGCCGCCGATGAAGTTGCCGAACAGGCCGATCAGCGTGTAGCCCAGCAGCAGAGACGAAATCGTCTTGCCGTCGAAGCCGGAGACCGTCGAGAGGAACGGCGTGACATACGTGTAGGTGGCGAACTGACCGCACAGCGCGAGCGTCATCGCCGCGAGCCCGATCCGTCCCGGCCGCGTCGCGAGAATGCCCAGCAAATCGCTCACTGCAACCCGCTGCGTCACGCGCAGTTCGGGCAGCGATACGAACTGCACGAGCAACGCCACGACCGACATCGCCAGCGCCGCGCCGAAGGCCGTGCGCCAGCCGGCGAGTTCTCCGATCAACGCGCCGGCGGGGCCGCCGATCAACATGCCGAGCGATACGCCTGCAAAGATCAGCGAGGTCGCCTTGCCGACATGCTGCTCCGGCACGAGTCTGCCGCCGAGGCCCGCACCGATGGCCCAGAAACCGCCGATCCCGAGACCGAAGAGCGCACGCGCGACGACGAGTACCGCAAAATTCGGCGCGAGCATCGCGATCAGGTTCGATGCGATGAGGAGAAGGCCGAGGCTCTGGAGCACGCGCCGACGATCGAGACGCCGCACCACGACGGTCAGCAGGGGTGCCGCGATCGCGGCCAGCAGACCGGGCGCGGTGACCATGATGCCAGCCGTGCCTTCGCTGACGCCGAGCCCCTGACTGATGTAGCGCAGGAGGCCAACGGGAAGAAACTCGGTCGCACAGAATACGGTCGCACTCAGCGCGACCGAGAACACCGCGAGCCAGGCTGATGGGCGGGTCGGTTCGACGGTGGCTGGTTGGGTCATGATCGTCCTTTGGGCATGAGGGTGCGCGATGACGCACCGCTGATGGAGAGGAACGATAGGCTTTGCGTGGCGGCGTGGAAAAGACTTTGTAGGCTGGGGGGCATGCCTTGCAGGTATGACCATGTGAGTGACTTCGTTGCGGCTCACGGTCGCTCGAGATCGTCTACGGCTTGTAGACCTACGGGATTTCACCCGCCCCGACAGACGGGGCCTGGCGAGCGTTTCGTTTCTTTATGACTAGTAATATTAACGATGCACACTGGAGGCGCAACTCGTCATATACGGCCTTTACTCCAATATGTGGGCGTGAGCGGTCACCTGATAATAGGTGGTAAGGGATTGTCCTGGGGCGATGAATCGATCTTGTTGATTAATATTATTACTCATCGAGGTTGCTGTATCGCCGCGTGTCACCCGAGGTCAGCCCCACCAGGCGGGCAATCAATGCAACGACAATGGAGACGAGCATGGTGAGCCGTCATGCGGCCAGGCCGCCGGCGAGACGACCCTCATTGACGGCCAGTCAATCCCGTTCAACGGCCCGACCGCTACGCAGCATGCTGGACATCTTCGCTGCCTGCCGGACGATCACCCTCAACTCGTACACCGCATAACCAAAGCGGTGTGCTGTGTCATGCCGTAGCGCATTTCTAGCACGTCGCGAGTGAGCGATGGTTCCAGGCTCGTTCCATGAACACCCGCCCGATTTGCGACGATTTCCGGTACTTCAGTTTGCATAACTAAATGATATGCGTCGGACTCGATGCACTGTCCCACAGGAGGATGTCATGATGTCCAGAGGAATTGGATTAGTTGCCGTTTTGCTGGCGATGTCGGCCGGGCTTGCTGCATGTAATGGCGACAGCGCGCCCGGCTCTCAAGCGGTAGGCGTGTCGAACTCGAGTTCGTCACCGACGAATGCGGTCGCCCAGTCGAATGACGTTGCCCAGTCGAACGACAGTGCAACAACGGAACAGGCGAAGGCGTCTCCTCTGCCTTGCGATGCCGCCGCGGCGGCCAGCACGCCGTGCTCTGCGGCTCACAGTGTGACCCGCCTGCTGACGGGAAGCTACAAAGGGCCGTTGTTCCAGATTCAGCGAGCGTCCGATAACACCACGCAAAACATCTATCCCTATACGTCGGGTACCTTGCCGAACGGTGCCGACCGCACGCTGATCGGCTCAGCCAATGTCAAGAGCGCAAACGCGTTCTGCCGCAACACGACCTGTTCCGTCACGACCATCTACGATCAGATCGACCTCGTCGCCGCGCTCAAGGGCGGGACGTTTGGCAATGTGCCGGCCACCCTCACACTCAACCAGGACGGAACCGAGTCGCTGACCGTGCCGAGTAGCGCATCAGGGTCGCAGAAAACGACGACCGTTCCGGTCCTCAACGGCTTTGCGACGATCACGCTGCCCGGAGCCGGCAGTGTGCTGACCGTTCAATTGTCGCAGCCTCCCACTGCGCTGACCGCGCAATCGCCGACGCTCCAGCTGTCGATCGGCAACGATCTGCCGGCACTTCCCGGTACACCGGCCAGCCTGGGCTTCGTGCCGCTGCAAGGCGCACAGATCCCGGCATTGAGTACGCTGGCGGGGCAAGCGTATCGCAACCGGTTCGGTACGGTGAACCAGTCGATCGGCGACACCGATATCGCCGAGTACATGGTGGCGGGTGCGCACTATAGCCAGTCCTCCAAGTGCTGCGGAACCTACGGAAATATGGAGAACAGCGCCAACCCCGGCACCTATGTGCACGGTGAGGTCGAAGGCGAAATGTTCGCGCTGGCGTTTTCAAACGGCGCCTCGGCCACTTATGGCTATTGCGACGGCAATTCGAACCAGGCGCCCAACGCAAAAGATCCGGTGTGCAACGCACTCGATACCAACTGGCCGGGCGTCGATGCGGAGGCGGGCGTTTATCTCTACGGTCCGCAGCAGCCTGCTAAAGAAAAGTTCGTCACGGTACTCTCCAAATACTCGCCGGTGAACGCGTCGAATATCTTTGTCGTCAAGGGCGGTTCTGCGTCGCAAAGCGTCCTCACAGCAGTCTATGACGAGGCGCCTCCCGAAGCCTATAACTTCGGCGGCGATGCGGGCCATGCATTTAACGGCCAATGGCAGGGTGGTCTTTCGCTTGGCGAAGGCGGCGATGGCAGCGGTGCTCCGATCCAGTTCTTCGAAGGAGCGATAATCACGAAGGCGACGTCCGACACGACTGATAACGCAATCCAGGCGAGCATCGCAAGATTCTACGGACCGCCGGCCGATCAGGCCGCGGCGGCCTGCTATGCAAACAATCTGGTCAATTCGCCGCTGAGTCTCGCCATGCCGGACGCGTGGTCGCAACAGAATGGCGGCACCGCCGTACCCGCGACCGACATCTCGAAGGTCAACAAGGGCGCCGCAGCGGTGACCAGCACCAACGGCTCTTCGGTCTCGAATATTCACAGCGTCATCCGGGTCCAGGGCGGGCAATCGTATAGTTTCACCGACTACATTCTCGCGACCACCAACGCGACGGTCTTTCCTGGCGGATCGATCCAGACCGACGACTCGAACGGCACCGAATTCGGCTGGGTTCTCAACACGAATACGGGCGCTGTCGTGAGAGGGACATGGGGCGGCGGACAGGCAACCTCGCTGAGCGCGGTGAAGTCGGGCAACTGGTGGAAAATGACGATGACCTTCAACGCTCCGGCGGGATCGAATAACGCGTCGGTGTTTATCGATCCTCCTACGTCCAGTGCTGCCGGTGTCCGTTCGCAGCAGGCAGCGTACTTGAGCGCAACGCATTATTGCCCGAGCCTGGCGATCCAGAGCAACTCCGGAACCTAGGCCGAAGTGATGGCGGAAATGTGATGAGCAGGCAGTCCGGATGGTGCTTCAGCATCATCCGGATACCGGGTGGACTGGCAGGCGCCTGGTTTGATAGAGGCTCCCCAACCCCTTACCCCTGCCGCAACGCCACCCCCGGCACAAACCTGCACCCCAACCGATAGCGCGACCCCGGATGCACGAACCGCGCATACGTCACCGCAATTCCGCTAGTCCAGGTCCGACGCACCAGCGTCAAACAGGGTTCGCCGGCATCGATCTCCAACCGTTCCGCTTCCGCTCGGCCAGGCAACCCCGCATCGACGACATGCTCGACGTCGTGCGCGGGCACGGTGTCGTACAGATACTCCGATGGCCGCACCGTCGAAAAATCCTGCTGTAAAAACGCCGGCGCGATCGCCGGATTCACATAGCGATCTTCGAGCTGCACCGGCAGACCGTTCTCCCGATGCACGCAGATCACATGAAACACCGACGCACCCGGCGCGAGCCCCAAGGCATTCGACACCGGCAGCGGCGCGCTCTCGCGCTGCGCAAGCAACATGTCGCACGCGTACTCGTGGCCGCGCGAACGGATCTCGTCGCCGATGTGCGCGATCATCAGCAGGGTCGATTGCGGCTTCGTCTCGGCGACGAACGTGCCGACGCCCGACACGCGCGTGACGATCCCCTCATGCGCGAGTTCGCGCAGCGCGCGGTTAACGGTCATGCGCGACACACCGAGCGACGCGACCAGATCCAGCTCCGACGGCAGTCGATCGCCTGGTTGACGCGCGCCCGATTCGATCGTGCTGCGGATATGACGCTTGACCTGCTCGTAACGCGCAGGCGCTGCTTCTGCCACTTCGTTCAACGGCACATCGGTCCGGGGAGGCCGCCGCACCGCGCGCGCAGGACGAGCACTGTCGAGCGGCTTCACACGGCGGCGGGAACGAAGCGGCGTAGGCATCGTGCGGTTCCCGTTAAGGCGTGAAGTCACGCGCAACATCAAAGGGATGGCGGTCGCGCATCATGCCGGTCCGCCTTCACCGCCACGCGCCCAGAACGCGTTGCGGTCGAAGTAGTTCTGCAGGAACTGCCGCAGCCGTGGCTGCGTTGCGTCGTGGAAAACAGTTTGTGGTGTGCCCTCGGCTGCCACGTGTCCCTGGTCGATGAACACGACCTTGTCGGCGACCTGCGCGGCGAAGCCCATCTCGTGCGTGACGACGGCCATCGTCATGCCGTCGCGTGCGAGCTGCTTCATCACCTGCAGTACTTCGCCGACCAGTTCGGGATCGAGCGCGGACGTCGGCTCGTCGAACAGCATGATGTGCGGTTCCATCGCGAGCGCACGTGCGATCGCGACGCGCTGCTGCTGTCCGCCCGACAGCTTCGCCGGGTACGCGTCGGCCTTGTGTGCGAGGCCAACGGTGTCCAGCATCGCGAGCGCACGGCGTTTCGCATCATCGCGCGACAGATGCTGCACGCGCAGCAGCGCTTCGCTGACGTTGCCGAGCGCGGTCATGTGCGGCCACAGGTTGAACTGCTGGAACACCATGCCCACGTTGCGCCGCACACGGTTGATCTCGCCGTGCGACGCGCGCACGCGCCGGCCATTGCGTTCGCTGTAGCCGAGTAGTTCGCCTTCGATCCGGACGTCGCCGGTATCATAGGTTTCGAGCGCGGCGATACACCGGAGCAACGTGCTCTTACCCGAACCCGACGGTCCGACGATGCACACCACTTCGGACTTGGCGATCTCGAGATCGATGCCGCGCAGCACCTCGACGTCGCCGAAGCGTTTGCGCAGTCCGCTCACCTGGATCAGCGGGGTGGAGGAGGCCGATGAGGTGGCCGACGAGGCGGCGTCGCGGGAAGAGGGCATGTCGACGATGGCGTTCATGAGAGATTCATCCAGTGCAACGTGTCATGCCATGAAGCGGACGAGCCGCGCTTCGGCCCACATGCCGACGCGCGACGCGAGCTCGACGAGCGCGAGATAGCAGACGCACAGCACCAGCAGCGTTTCGACGAACGCGAACGTGGCCGAGCCGATGCCGGTCATCACGAACGTCAGTTCGGGCACGGTGACGATCGACAGCACCGCCGTTTCCTTGCTAAGCACGATGATCAGGTTGGTCAGCGCGGGCACGATCAATACGAGCATCTGCGGCGTCTGCACGCGCAGGACGGTTTGCCAGCGCGACAGGCCGAGGCACGCCGCTGCTTCGACATGCCCTGGGGGCACTGACTGGAAGCCGGAACGAAACGCCTCCGCGAAATACGCGCTGCCGTACAAACCGAGTCCGAGCACACCGGCCGTCATCGGTTCGAGCGTGAGGCCGATCGACGGGCCGCCGTAGTACAGCAAAAACAGCTGCACGAGAAACGGTGTGCCGCGAAACAGTTCGATGTAGACGCGCAGCACGGCCCGCACGCCGCGTCCGCAGAACAGCTGCGTGACTGCGATCAGGAAGCCGAGCACGAAGCCGATCGCGACACCCGCGACCCATGTGCCGAGCGTCGTCGCGAGGCCGGCGGCGATCGGCTGCAGGTTGTGCGTGATGACGGTGGGATCGAATTGCTGCATCGTCGGGGCCTTACGCGTGTTGCAGACGGTATTCCGCCGCATGCGCGACGAGCGCGAGCGTGCCGCAGATCACGAAGTAGATGAGGCCGGCGGCGAGGTACGCTTCAAGCGGCCGGTAGGTGCTGGCGGCGATATTCTGCGCAGTGCGCGTGATCTCCGCGACGCCCACCACCGAAATCAGCGACGACGCCTTGATCAGCAGCACCATCTCGTTGACCAGCGACGGCAGCGTCAGGCGGAATGCCTGCGGTACCTGAATGCGTCGCAGCATGTCGAACGGCGACAGGCCGAGCATCCGTGCAGCCTCGAGTTGTCCCGGCGCGATGCCGAGAAAACCGCCGCGCAGGATCTCCGCGATGTACGACGCCGAGCACAGCGACACGGCGCTGATCGCTGCAGCAAGCGGTGACACGTTGATGCCGACGAACGGCAGCAGGTAATACACCAGCAGCAGTTGCACGAGCATCGGCACGCCGCGAAAGAAGAACACGTACGCGCCGCCCACCGCGCGCGCGGCGCGATGCACGGAGAGCCGCGCGGTGCACACGGCGAGCGCGACGAAGAAACCGATCACGAGCCCGGCGAGCGAGATGCCAACCGTGGCGATTGCCGCATGGAACAGCAGCGGCAACCCCTGCGCGAAAACCGTGAAGCTGAACATGGATGCGTCGCGTGTGTCGCGATCAATAGATCAGTAATTCGGCGTAGGCATCGTGGTCGGCGCGTCCATCGCGACGCCGAACCATTTCTTTTGCAGCGCCGCGAGCCGGCCGTCGTTGTGCATCTTCACGAGCGCGGCGTTGAACGCGTCGGCGAGCGGCTTGCTGTCCGCGTCCTTGCGCATGCAGTATGCGAAGTAGACCTTCGCGCCGAACGGCGGCTGCACGACCGCGAACGTTTCGGGCCGCTGCTTCGCGACGTATGCGATGTTCGTCATCGAATTCGCGACGGCGGCGATGCGGCCCGCTGCGAGGTCGGCATACGCCTGATTGTTGTCGACGTATTCGCGGATCTCCGGCGGCTTCGGCAGCGTCGCGACGTAGGCCTTCAACTGATCGAGCTGCGCGGAGCCCTTGCCCGCGCCGACCGTCTTGCCGGCGATGTCTCCCGATTGCTTGACGGATGTGTCGTTCGCGCGCTTGAGCAGCGCGTCGGTCGCATCGGCCACGGGCAGCGTGTACGTGTAGCGTTCCATGCGCGCCTTCGTCACCGTGAGCGGGCCGCCGACCATGTCGAACTTGCCGGCTTCGAGGCCAGGCAGCACGCTCGGCCAGGGCAGATCGATGAAGCGCACCTTCACGCCAAGTTCCTTGCCGACCTCGGCGAACAGATCCTTGTTGAAGCCGGCCTGCTGGCCGTTCTCGAGGAAGTCGAACGGCGCGAACTGCATTTCCGTACCGACCACCAGTTCGCCGGCCTTTTTAATCTTGGCGAGCTGATCGTCGGCGTGCGCCGCGGCACTGACAGCGAGGCCTGCGGCGCACAGCGCCACGATCGCGAAACGGCACTTCCAGCCTGCGAGGATGCTCATCGGGGTTCTCCGTGTGGAAAGCGGTATCGCGCGAAAAGGGTAGATAGGCGCTTGATCTGTGGGGCAGTATATACCGCAGATTTTGCGTCAAAAATAAAGAAACGCGGCTGTGCGCGCCAGGGTTTTCATCCACTCGAAGGTTGTTGTCAGACCATTGATGCAGGCGTTTTGTACGGTTTGCGGCGGTACTGCCGTGCGATGCAAGCGATCATCCGACGTTGCCCATTGCGTCGCAGCTTGCCGTCGCGGTTTTGGCGGTATATACAACCCGGACATCAGCCGAACCGGGCGGACGACGGTCCGTGCCGCCGGTTGTCCGCCATTCGCCGACGCGGCCGCGTCGGCTTTCAAGGAGCGTTGCGATGCCGCCGGCCACCCGCATTCCGATCGTCGATCTCGCCGGTGTACGTGCCGGCGACCCGGACGCGCTCGCGCGCGTCGCTCGCGAAATTCACGATGCGTGCACGACGATCGGCTTCTTCTACATCGTCAATCACGGCGTGCCGCAAGCCGCGATCGACGCGGCCGCCGATGCCGCTCGCACGTTCTTCGCGTTCCCCGTCGAGACCAAGCGTCGTGCGGCGGTGAACAAACGGCATCGCGGTTTCAACGCGCTTGGCGACGCGACGATGTACCAGGCGAAGCGTCCCGATTACAAGGAATTCTTCAGCATCGGTCTCGAACTGCCCGAAGACGATCCCGATGTGCTCGCAGGGCAGGCGTTGCGCGGACCGAACAACTGGCCGGATTTCATGCCGTCGCTGCAACCGGTGCTGTACGGTTACTACGAAGCACTCGCCGCGTGCGGTGCCGATCTGTTGCGCGCGGTCGCGGTGAGCCTCGGTATCGACGAGCACTTTTTCGCGTCACGCTACACGAAGCGGATGCAGCGCACGCAGATGGTCTATTACCCACCGCAGCCGCCACAGTCGTCGCTCGCGGACGCAGACCAGTTCGGCGTCGCGCCGCATACCGACTACGGCTGCATCACGCTGCTGTGGCAAGACCAGGTGGGCGGGCTGCAGGTGCGCGAGATCGCGAACGGTACATGGGTCGATGCGCCGCCGGTGCCGGGCAGCTTCGTCGTCAACGTCGGGGATCTGCTTGCACGCTGGACCAACGATCGCTTCCGCTCGACGCTGCATCGTGTGATCAATGCATCCGGCCGCGAGCGTTATTCGATCGCGACGTTCTACGATCCGACCTACGGCGCGACCGTCGATCCGCACGACCTCGGCACGCCGGCTGCCGAGTCGCGCTACGAACCGGTCGCGGCGGGCGATTACATTCTCGGCCGCATCAACGACTCGATGGGCTATCGCAAGAAGCTGGCAGGCGAGGGGAGCACTGCATGACGGACGTTTCATCATCCCAGCTAGCGACGACGATCGATGCATTGCGTCGCGCGCTAGGTGACGACGCGGTACGTACGGGTGACACGATCGGCGAGCATTCGACGACCGACTGGACCCGTCACGAGCCGACGCGTCCCGCAGCGCTGCTGCTGCCACGCTCGACTGAAGAGGTCGCTCGCGCGCTGTCGATCTGTTACGACGCGCATCAACCGGTCGTGCCACAAGGCGGCATGACCGGTCTCGCGGGCGGCGCGATTCCGCGCGCGGGCGACATCGCGCTCGCGCTCGATCGTCTCGCAGGCATCGAAGAGCTCGACACCGCCGCCGCGACGTTGACCGTGCGCGCCGGCACGACGCTGCAGGCCGCGCAGGACGCCGCGGCAGCAGCGGGTTTCGAACTCGCGCTCGATCTCGGCGCGCGCGGGTCGTGCCAGATCGGCGGCAATCTCGCGACCAATGCAGGCGGCAATCGCGTGATCCAGTCGGGCACCGCGCGCGACCAGGTGCTCGGGCTCGAGGTCGTGCTCGCGAACGGCGCGGTGCTCAGCTCGCTCGGCAAGATGGTGAAGAACAACACCGGCTATGACCTGAAGCACTGGTTCATCGGCTCGGAGGGCACGCTCGGCGTGATCACCCGCGCGGTGCTGCGGCTGCATCCGCAGCGCGCGTCGCGGCATACGGCGCTCGTCGCGCTCGACGGCTACGACGCAGCGGTCGCGTTGCTGCGCCGGCTGTCGCAGCGCTTTGGCAACGACATCGGTGCGTTCGAGATCATGTGGCCGGATTTCTACGACCTCGGCGTCTCATGGACCGCGAGCGCTCGCTCGCCGTTTGCGGATGTGCATCCGCTATATGCGTTGATCGAACATGCGGGTTTCGATGCGGACGACGGCGGTGAGCGGTTCGGTACGGCGCTCGCCGATGCGCTCGAACACGGTGTGATCCGCGACGCGGCGATCGCGCAGTCGGTCGCCGATGCACGCGCGTTGTGGGCGATCCGCGAATGCACGGCGGAGTTTCCGGCGCGGCTCGATCCGATTAATTTCGATGTGAGCCTGCCGATCGGCGAGATTGGTTCGTTCGTCGACCGCTGCCGCGCGGCGCTCGACCGTCGCTGGCTGGGCAACCGGACGTACTTCTTCGGCCACATCGGCGATTCGAATCTGCATCTGACCGTCGATGGGCGCTCGGTGCCCGGCGTCGCGCACGACGACGTGTATGCGTTCGTCTACGAGATGCTCGCGCCGCTGCATGGGTCGGTGTCCGCGGAACATGGTATCGGTTTGCTAAAGCGCGCGTATCTACCGTTCTCGCGCTCGCCTGAAGAACTCGCGGCGATGGTGGCAATCAAGCGCGCGCTTGATCCGCATGGGATTCTTAATCCGGGGAAGGTGTTGTAGGTGCGAGGTTCCGATGTGCCTGATCAGTTGACCAGCGGACCAACATGGACTAATATGGGCTTAGTCCACTAGGAGCAGTCATGCTGACCGTTAATATTCACGAGGCAAAGACACAGTTTTCGCGGCTGGTCGATGCCGCAGCCAGCGGCGAGGAAATTGTCATCGCCAAAGCCGGCAAACCGGCTGCTCGACTGGTGCCGATAGAGCGGACCAAGGTTGTGCGCCGGTTCGGTGGCCTGAAAGGCAAGGTCCGCATTGCGGACGATTTCGACGCGCCGCTGCCCGACGACGTGATTGCAGCGTTCGAGGGCCGTTAATGCGTTTGCTTCTGGATACTCACGTCTACCTCTGGTCGGTTACGGACAGTCGCAAGCTGACCAAAGCGGCACGCAAGCTGATACTCGATGCCGACGATGTTTTCGTCAGCAGCGCGAGCATCTGGGAAGCGTCGATCAAAGCCGGTCTTGGCAAGCTCGACGTGGACGTGAACCTTCTCGTGTCAGAGATTGAAGCAAGCGGCTTCTCGGAATTACCGGTACGGGCCGTTCATGCGGCAATGGTTCGCGATCTTCCAGATATCCACCGCGATCCATTCGACCGGCTTCTGGTTGCGCAGGCTCTGTTAGAGCCCTTGCGTCTGGTGACCTCGGACAGTCACCTGTCGAAGTACACGGATCTGGTTATCACCGTGTAGGGTGCTGTCGCATTGTTGCTTATGTGACGGAACAGCCCACGGGCCCATCGTTCAGCCGACGACGGACGGGTCTTTCGCTCGATAGACCTTCTTCGCTACGCAGTATTCGCATGGCGTGCGCCGCAGCGCACGCCATGCACTCAACGCACGCTCAATACGCATCAAGATGCCGCGCAATCGCCGGAAACACATCGACCGCCGCGTTCTTCCCAAAGATGCAGTCAATATGCCCATACCCATCGATCACATGCCGCTGGTAATGCTGCGCACCGAACCGCTCGACCAGCAGATCGAAAGTGCGCTCGGTACTGGTCGGTAGATAGCAGCGGTTTTTGCTGCCATGAATGAACGTTAGCGGTAGCTGCAACGCATCGAGGTTCGGCAGGTACGCATCGCGCCCCTCTGCATCGACGACCTGCCCCGCCCGCACCATCGCCGACAGATGATCGAACAGCTCGACGTCGTGCACGCCGAACAGCTCGTGCAGATTGTCGTGCAGCGGATCGTCGAGCTGCTCATGCTCATACAGCAGACCGTACAGGAACGTCGCGCGATGGCAGACTGCACTGTTGCAGCCTTCTTCGTGTCCGACCGGGAACAGCCGCAGCGCTTCGTCGAGCAGGTTCTTCGGCCACTTCTCGCTGCGCGTGAACGCGGTCAGCGTCTTCACGCCGAGATGGTCGAGAATCTCCGGCAGATGCAGCCCGCACTTGACGGTCTGCAGCCCGCCGGGCACCGGATGGGCCGACACCTGCGACAGCACTGCGGAGCGCACGCCGGTCAGCCCCAGCATCAGCGACATCGACAGCGTCAGCGCGCCGAGGCAATGCGCGACCACCTGGAGGTCCGGGGCACCGGTCAGCTCGAGCACCTTCGCGACCGCGGCCGGAATATCCTCGCGTGCGACCGCGTCGGCGGTGGTGGGATCGGACGCGCTCGGTAGCTCGATGCTCACGCGCAGATCGACGAGCCATACGTCGTAATTCGAGGCGCACAGATACTCGACGAGATTCGTCGCGACGAGATCGGTCGAGAAGATCCGGCTCGACACGCCCGAGCCGTGGATCAGCAGCACCGGCCCCTTGTCGCCGCCGCGATAGCGCGTGAGTTTCAGCGTCTTGTCGTCGCCGGTCTTGAAGAAGGCGATCTCCGGCGCGGGCGCGCGCAGCGGGCGACGGGCGCGCAGCGGCGCGTCAGGATTGAAGTACTGCAGCGGCGCCGCGACGCCGCCGTATTCGGTGAACAGCACACCCGCGAAGAACTGCCCGAACTTCAGCAACCACGCGAGGCGCGTTTCGACGTCAGGCGCGTTCGTCACTTCCATCGTGCGCGTCTGACGCAGGAAATTCTCCGGCGTGATGATCAGCGTCGCGAGGCCGATCGGCGGCGCGTCGGCCGCGGCCGAATCGCGCATCTGCACGTACAGCGTGTTGGTCTGCGTCCACAGGTTGAGCAGCGACGAATGCGTGACGATCTTCTGGCCGAACAGGTAGTACCGCTTGCCCTCGACGCTGTCGAGCGTCATCCGGTAGTTCATGTTGCGCACGTCGACCTCGTCTTCGTTGTCGACGAACAGGTTGAAGCGACCGTCGGCGATCGTCATCGGTTCGGCCGATAGCGCGGGCGCGGTCATCGTGCCGACCATCCGCGCTTCGTGTTGCGGATCGTCGAGCATGTACGCGAGGTCGTCGGACTCGACGGTCAGCGTGAAACTCATCGGGCTCGACTCGGTCCCGTCAGCCGGCGTGTACGTGCCGACCATCGTTTCGGTGAAGCGCAAGCCGATCTTCGGTGCGGGCGGCGGCGCCGTGTGTCCCGCCGACTCATAGTCGATCTGCCAGCCGTGTGCTGCTGCGAGCAGCGCGCAGTTGCGCTCGGCGAGCGCGGAGATCGTCAGCAGCGGATTCACGCCGAGCGAGATCGGCATCACCGCGCCGTCCATCACGTAGAGACCCGGATGGACTGCGTTGCCCGATGTGCCCGAGAACACGCGGCCCGCCTGATCGACGACGCCTTGCGCCGCATCGTCGGCCATCGCGCAGCCGCCGAGCGGATGCACGGTGACGAGGCCGTCGCCGAGCAGGTCGGTGGACATCGGGTTGCGCACGTAGGTGCCGCCGAGCGCGCTCGATGCAGCGTCGAGCACCTTCTCGACGGTCGCGTAGATCGGCTGCCTGCTCGCATTCGGCCAGCGGATCCGCGGTCGCTCGTTTTCGACGACGATCTGTCCGCTCTCGTCGTCATGCGCCATCACGAGGTAGGTCTGCGTGTTGCGCATTGCGCCGCGATACGGGCCGCGCAGCACGCTATCGACGATGCGTGCTTCGGGTACAGGCGCAGCGTCGTCGGCGTCGGTGTTGGAAGCGGCCGTACGCAGTGCCGGAATCGCGATGCCTTCGGCCGGCGCGGCGATACCGAGCACGGCCATCATCGCAGCTCCGATCGGCGCCGCGAGCGTGCCTTCCTCGATCACGAAGCCGTCGCGTACGTTGGGCGTGTTGCGATGGTCGATGATGCCGGCGATGGTCGGCCCGACCGCCGGAATGTCGGTCTCCTTGCCCCAGCCGATGCCGTTGATGTCGTGGTCGGTGTTGACCGCGAACGCGAGCACGTCGCCGTTGCCGGTGAGGTGCTGGCCGACCTGCGTCGACACCGGCAGACCGGCTTCCTGCGAGCGCAGCAGGATCGCGGTCGAACCGAGCGTGCCGGCCGACAGGATCACGATGTCGGCGGTGACGAACAGATCGGGCGCATCGTAGATGTCGCGGCCGAGCCCGACCGGCTGATAGCGCACGCACCAGCGCTGCGTGGCTTCGTCGCGCACGACCGAATGCACGGTGACGGCCGTGAAAATCTGCGCGCCGTGTGCGACGGCGTCGGGCAGATAGTTCATGTGAGTGGAGTTCTTTGCGTCGTGATTGCAGCCGGAATTGCAGTCGCCGCATCCGGTGCAGGCCTTCTGCACGACGCCGGCCGCATTCGGGCCATCCTTGAAGGTGACGGTGACGGGCGGCCGGTAGAAGCGGTCTTCCATGCCGAGCCGTGCGGCCGCGAATTCGAGCGCGTCGAGCTTCGGTAGACGCGGAAAGTCCGCGGGTACCGGCGACGGCTGCAGCATCGCGGTCGCGCGTACGTAGCCGGCATCGCGGCCGGCCTGGTCGGCGCGCAGCGCGGCCGGCCAGCGCGGATCGTCCCATAGCCGCGAGTCGGGCGGCAGCGCGACGTTCGCATTGATCAGCGACGTGCCGCCGAGACCGCAGCCCACCACGACGTTCACTTCCGGATTGACGTGCACTTCGAGCAGCGCGAGCGGCGAGCCGATTTGCCCGACGCCGGTGTTGTACTGCACCTGCGTCAAGCCTTCGAGCGGCGTCGCCGGGTATTCGCCGGCCATGAATTCGCGGCCGCGTTCGAGCAGACACACGTCGCGCCCCGCGCGTGCCATCCGGCTCGCAGCGATGGCGCCCCCGTACCCCGAGCCGATCACGACGATTTCGTAGTGCGATTTCATCGTGTCGACGGCACTGGACAAGCGGTTCATTCGACCACCTTTGTAGTAAGTCAGGGCGGGGGAAACCCTGATAGTCCCGGAGTGGGGCAGGCGCGACGCTCCGCGGCCTGTCTAACCTGCTTGACGTAGCTATCGTGACGTGCGCAGCGAGGCAAAAGCAAGCGCCACCTGCGCCATTTACGCGGCAGCTTCGATCATTTCATCTTCGCTGGATTCGGCCGCGAGCAGGTTCAGCGCGACGAGGATCGCTCTGCGATTGTCGCTGTCGATGTCGATGCCGAGCACGTCGATGAGCCAGCGGCCGATCTTGGTATTCGAAAAATCGTGGGCGTCGGCCGTCTTCTTCATCGTAACGCCGAGTTTCACCGCGCGGTAATGATATGAGGGCACCCGATGCCGAGCCGCCACTGCCGACAGTCCGCCCTTGCAGCCCGAGCACCAGCCGAGGCTGCCCGCCAGCACGATCCGCTCCGGCTCGTCGAGCCCGGCGATGAACGTGCGCGCGGCTTGCCGCACGCGCCGTTCGTCGAGGCCGTACTGCATCAGCACGCTTTCGACCGGATCTTCGAGCGCATGGGCCTGCAGGTCGATCTCCTGCTCCATGCCTTCGTCTTCCATCGATACGTTGCGCTGATGGCTCGCGCTGCGCAGGCAGTCGATCAGATAACGTCTGAAGTATGCGCACAGCGCGTAGCTGTTGGACGGCGCGCTTTCGGCGCAGGCGTTCGATTCGGTATGGCCCGGCGCGAGCCGCAGCACCTTGGTATAGATGAACTGCGCAACCAGTTCGTCCTTGTCCTCGCCGAGCGCCGACAGCTCCTGCGGGTGGTACGCACGCAGCGCACGCTGCACGAGTTCGACCATCGACACCATCTCGTTGTCCGACAGGCGGGTGCGGCGTCGCCATAGTTCGGGCAGGATCGCGTCGTCGAGATTGCGCGCGAACTCGCGGCTCGGAACTGCGCCCATAAAAGCCTCCGTATTGGTCAGGGCAAAGAGCGCGGTGAGCGGGAAGTCCGCCTGGGAGCCGGTCGCCGGGAAGCAGGCGAGGGTGGCAGGAAACCGGTCCGCAAAGACCGTATGCCGCGCTGAAAGTGGAGCCAGTATGGTTTTTGGTTGCGCCCGCGCCTATATGGATTAAGTGATAGCTGACGGGTAAACTGTCGGGTAAACCGTCGCCCCGCCGTCGCCCCGCACCGGCGCTCGCCGTCCCCACGGCTGGTGCCCTGGCGCCTGCGGGCACGCTGCCGCGCAGCCCGGCGCCAGCCCGATCAACAATGAACATTGCCGGACCCGACAAGGAGACCGCATGATGCGGGCCGATCCTATCCAGCGTGCGGTCGACGAAGATCTTGTCCGCGTGCTGTACGCGCAGGACCCGATCGCCTTTTTCAGTCACTGGTTTTCGATCGTCGTGCTGGTCGCCGTCTACTGGCACCAGATGCCCGAGCCGCGTCTGTTCGCCGCGTGCTTCACCTTCTACGGCCTGGCGAACTGCGCGGGTCTCGGGATGTGGATATGGAACCGGCGCCGGCCGCTTGCGCTCAGTTCGCGCGGCTGGATCCGGCTGCATGCGCTGCGCAGCGTGCTGCTGTACAGCGCGCCGGGTCTCGCGATCTGGTTCGCGTTCCAGACCCACCAGCCCGAACTGCCGCTGCTGCACACCGTGCTGATCGTGACGCTCGCGGCGGGCGTGTTCATGTCGAACGGCTTCGACCGGCTCAACTTCACGACGTCGGTGCCGTTGCTGCTGGTGCCTGCGATCGTCCTGCACTTCGGCAGCCACACGTTCGACCGTACCGTGCTCGCGATCGTCCTCGCGTTCTTCTTCTGCGCGATCAACGTGTACGCGATCAGCTACCGCAAGCTGTTTCATCAGGTGGTCGAGGCGCGCGTGGACCAGCAGTACCTCGCCGAATCGCTCGCCGAGCAGAAGCACGTCGCCGAGGAAGCGAGCCTCGCGAAAACACGCTTCTTCGCGGCCGCGAGCCATGACTTGCGTCAGCCGTTGCACGCGATCGGCCTGCTCGCCGCGTCGCTGAACGACCCGGCCGCGTCGCGCGAACAGCACGAGAAGACGGCCGCGCACATCGTCAACAACGTCGACGCACTGAACCAGCTGTTCAACCAGGTGCTGGACCTCGCGCGTATCGAGAGCGGCGTCACCCAGGTGATCCGTATGCACTTCCGGCTCTCCGAGCTGTTCGAGCGGGTCGGCAACCAGTACTGGCCGCAGGCCGCCGCGAAGGGGCTGGCGCTGCGGATCGCGCCGACCTCGATCGTGCTGCACGACGACCCGGTGCTGCTGGAGCGCGTGCTGAGCAACCTGCTGTCGAACGCGGTGCGCTACACCGAGCAGGGCGCGATCTGGATGGGGTTCCGCCGCGCCGGCCGGCGCGCGGGCGGCGTGATCGAAGTGCGCGATTCGGGTATCGGCATTCCGCCGGACGAGCAGGAGCACATCTTCGAGGAGTTCTATCAGGTTGCCAATCCGCAGCGCGACGCGCGCCAGGGGCACGGGCTCGGCCTGCCGACCGTGAAGCGGCTGATCGGCCTGCTCGGTAGCGAGCTGCAGCTGCGCTCGCTGCCGGGACGCGGCTCGGTGTTCCGCTTCGGCGTGCCGCTGGGCGACGCGGCGCGGATCGTCGCGGGACTCGGCGATGTAGCGCCGGTGGTGTCGTCGACGCAGGGGCGGCGCATGCTGTGCATCGACGACGAACCGTCGATTCTCGATGGCCTCGCGAGCCTGCTCGGCCGCTGGGGCTGCATCGTGCGCGGCGTGCGCGACGAGGCCGAGGCGCTGCGCGTGCTCGCGTCCGGCTTCGAGCCCGACGCGGTGCTGTGCGATTACCAGCTGGCGAACCATCGTACCGGCGCGCAGGCGCTCGCCGCGGTGCACGATGCGCTGGTTCAACGAGGGCGTCCGGAAGTCGTCAGGCTGCTGATTACCGGCGACATGTCGTCGCTCGAACTGGAAGCCCTGTCGGCGCAGGGCATTCCGGTGCTGCACAAGCCGGTTACGCCGGCGCGGCTGCGGCGCACGCTCGAGTTGTTGTGGCAGCAGGCCGACACGATGGCGGATGTGGAACCGGCGGGGGCGAGCGCATCCGCTGACATGCCGCTCTTACCGCAGACCGGTGCAGCGCAGCCGGTCGACCTGGGCCGGCCGGGCTACGCGTCTTGACGGATGAGTCCGTTGGGATGAAGGCCGCCAAACGCGGCGGCGACCTTAAAGCGTTCTGCCCGCTTCGAGCCAGCCGTTGATCACCGCGATCGCGGTCGAGCGGTTGTGCACGCCGAGCGCGCGGAAGATCACCGACAGATGCACCTTCACGGTCCCCTCGGCGACACCGAGTTCGCGCGCGATCATCTTGTTGGTCCAGCCGCGGTGCACGAGGCGCATGATGTCCTGCTGCCGCGGCGACAGGTTTTCCAGTAGATGTTGCTGATGCGGCTGCAATGCCGGGACGGGTGCCGTCAGCGGTTCGGTGAGCGACGGCGGCACTTCGACGGCCGCAGCGGTCGTGCTTTCGCGGCTGCCGAGCAGGCTGAGCGCCTCCATCGGCACATACGCGCCGCCGGACAGCACGAGTTCGATCGCCTTCAGCATCACACTGGCGGGCTGGCGTTTCGGCACGAAGCCGAGCGCGCCAGCGGCGAGCACGGCGCGCATTTCGTCGGGCGATTCTTCGGCGGACAGTACGACGACCGGCAGCGCCGGGTTCGCCTTCAGCAGAATGGCGAGCGACGGTGCGCCGCCCATGCCGGGCATGTTCAGGTCGACGATCGCCAGATCGTGGTCCGCGTCGGGCCGCGCCGCGGCGGCGAGCGTTTCCCAGCTGTCGGCTTCGTCGAACTGTGCGTCCGGGTCGAGGCCGCGCAAAAGGCCTTTGACACCCTGGCGGATCAGTTCATGATCGTCGGCCACTAGAAACTTCATGATGTCTCCGCGAGTCGGCGTTACCGGGTTATGTACGACTGTTGTTGTGCCGTTGCTGCCCGCTTTCTGTCTTGCGACCGCGACGCTGTCGATGCAGCGCACGCGTTGCGCACGGCATCGTCGCTCCGGCTTGGCACCGGTGCTCCGCGCCTCGCGTCGCGGTACAGCCCCTCGCGGTACAGCCCGTTTCCTTCACTACATGTGCGACGACGTGCATCGATTGCATGCCCGCCGCCTATCCGGCCCCGGGAGCCGGCCTCCCCTTTGGACCGGCTCCCGGCCTGGCGGCGCGGATACTCCCAGATACCCGGTCAAGCGGTCTTGCGATCCGCTTCCGGACGGCGGTCCCCGGTATTGTTGGCGTTCCCCGGTTTGACTGCAACAGTTTCCGATCGTACGGTGGTCTCCTCACGCGGTCGGTCCGATGCGTTGTCGTTCCATGCGGTGCGGTGCCGTTCGTGCCGTCGCTCGTCGCGCTTACCCCCGTCCCCCTTCGGCGGGTCCCGTCGACCGGCGGCTGCCGTTCGCAAGAACCTGTCTTCTAGACGAATCGCAAACGGCGATTTTTCAAGCAGGTTGCTTCGGACGCGAAGAAAATGGATGAAGAGCGGGCGACGCGGCTCGCGATTGCGGTGCCGGTTACCCGACCGCGAACAGCGTCGCGTTCATCAGCACCTTGAACGCGAGGCCGAGCAGCATCGCCGCGCCCACGCCGCCGCACCACAGCGCGACGAACCACACCCAGCGCGGCAACTTCAACGTGGCGACTGTAGCAATCGCGGCGACCGGCGCCGCGAACTTAGTGATAATGCGCGTCGCCATGGCGCACCTTCCCGCGAAATACCCAGTAGCCGAGTGCCGTGTAGGTGAGGATCACCGGCAGGATCACCGCCGCGCCGACGAGCGTGAACAGCTGGCTCGAGCGCGGCGCGGCTGCTTCCCACAGCGTCACGCTCGATGGAATCGCGTACGGCCACAACGACACCAGCAACCCCAGGTAGCCGAGCAGCACGAGCCCGAGCGCGGCGAAGAACGGCGTCATGTGATGCCGGCCGCGCACCGCGCGATGCATGATGAACACGCAGCCCGCGACGAGGAACGGCACCGGCAACAGACGATGCAGCAGTCCGTCGTGGAACCAGCGCGCGGCGATCTGCGGGTCCTGCAGTGGTGTCCACAGACTGACGAGCGCGATGAAGCCGAGCAGCACAATGGTCAGCGGCCACACCACGCGATGCAGTCGCCGTTGCAGATCGCCTTCGGTCTTCGCGATCAGCCAGCAGCAGCCGAGCAGTGCGTAGGTCGCGACGAGTCCGAGGCCGGTCAGCAGGCTGAACGGCGTGAGCCAGTCGAACGCGTTGCCCGCAAAGCTGCCGTCGACGACCGGGATGCCCTGCAGGAACGCGCCCAGTGCGACACCTTGAAAGAACGCCGCGCCGGTCGATCCACCGATGAACGCGAGATCCCACAGATGCCGCGTGCGGTTCGCTTTCGAGCGGATCTCGAACGACACGCCGCGAAAGATCAGACATGCGAGCATGAAGATGAGCGGCAGATACAGCGCGGACAGCACGGTCGAGTAGACCGTTGGGAACACGGCGAACAGTCCCGCGCCGCCGAGCACGAGCCAGGTTTCGTTGCCGTCCCACACGGGCGCGACCGTGTTCATCATCAGCGTGCGTTCTTTCTCATCGGGAAAGAACGGAAACAGAATGCCGATACCGAGGTCGAAACCGTCCAGCACGACGTACATAAAAAGGCCGAGCGCGATGATCGCGGCCCAGACTACGGTGATATCCATGGCAATCTCCAGAAGCGGGCGAGGTCAGGCGGCGGACAGCGGGCGGCGCGCGGTTTGTGCGGTATCCCCAACCCGCGGATCGTGCGGGCCGTGCTGTTCTGCACCGGGCAGTGCAGGGCCGCCGCGCATCAGCTTGAGCATGTAGTAGATGCCGGTGCCGAACACGAGGAAGTAGACGACCACGAACGCCATCAGCGAAATGCCGACCTGTTGCGCGGTGAGTGGCGACACGGCTTGCGACGTGCGCATCACGCCGTACACGACCCACGGCTGACGGCCGACTTCGGTCGTGATCCAGCCGGCGAGCAGTGTGACGAAACCGCTCGGGCCCATCGCCACTGTCAGCCGCTGAAACCACTTTGCGTCGTACAGACGGCCGCGCCGGCGCAGCACCCACGCCGTGATTGCGAGCACGATCATCAGCACGCCCAGGCCGGCCATCACGCGGAAGCTCCAGAACACGACGGTCGAATTGGGCCGGTCCTGTGGCGGGAATTCCTTCAGGCCGCGAATCTCGCCGTCCCAGCTATGCGTGAGGATCAGGCTGCCGAGGTGCGGGATCGACACCGCGTATTTCGTCGTTTCTGCCTTCATGTCGGGGATGCCGAACAGGTTCAGCGGCGTGCCGCCTTTCTCGGTTTCCCACAGGCCTTCGATCGCCGCGATCTTCGCCGGCTGATACTTGCGCGTGTTGAGCCCGTGCTGATCGCCGACGAATGCCTGAACCGGCGCGAGGATCAGCAGCATCCACAGCGCCATCGAAAACATCTTCTTCACTGCCGGATCGCGGCGACCCTTCAGCAGATGCCACGCGCCGACCGCGGCCACGACCAGCGCCGCGACGATGAACGCGGCGATCGCCATATGCGCGAGCCGGTACGGGAACGACGGATTGAAGATGATCTTGAACCAGTCGAGCGGTACGACGTGGCCGTCGACGACCTTGAAGCCCTGCGGCGTCTGCATCCAGCTGTTCGACGCGAGAATCCAGAAGGTCGAGATCAGCGTGCCGATCGCGACCATCAGCGTCGCTGCGAAGTGCGCGCGCGGACCGACGCGCTGCCAGCCGAACAGCATGATGCCGAGGAAGCCCGCTTCGAGAAAGAACGCGGTCATCACTTCGTACATCAGCAGCGGCCCGGTGATCGGACCCGCGAACGCGGAGAAGCCCGACCAGTTGGTGCCGAACTCGTAGCTCATCACGACGCCGGACACGACGCCCATCCCGAAGGCGACTGCGAAGATCTTCGACCAGAACAGGCAAAGATCCTTGTAGTACGCCTTCCCGGTGCGCAGCCAGCGCCATTCGAGCACAGCGATGAAGCTGGCGAGACCGATGCTCAGCGCCGGAAAAACGATGTGGAAAGAAACAGTAAAAGCGAACTGGAGGCGCGCCAGATCGAATGCCGAAAGTGCAGTGTTCATGTGCGTGATACCGGAAACTGACTACGCGCGTCGACCGCTGTCGGTGCGCACTGCCTGCAGCAGATGTCGCAAGATTAGGGGAAGGCGCGTGTTCGTGCTGCACCGCGCTGCGCGGCGAAAAGACGCATCAGAGTGGCGTTTTGACCGCTGAAAAATGCCGTAAACGCTTGATCGGTTGTTGGTTTTTTTATTTGACCGGGCGAGGGCGGTGCATGCGTCGTTGCGTGCGAAGTGCGGCAATACACCGCGCTGCAACAGACGGTGTCAAATGAGCGAGAGTGCCCGGCGACTGCGGATTGGGATTAGAGCAGGCAGGCGATGCCGGGTTCGGTTAGCGTCGACGATCCAGAAGCAGTAACCCAAGCGCAATGGAGTGTGTGTATGGGAAAGATCAAAACCGCTCGCTTCGACGCAGCGGACTACCTCGATAGCGAAGAAGCGATTGCCGCGTACATCAACGCGGCGCTCGAAGATGGAAATCCCGATCTGCTCATTGCAGCGATCGGCGATGTGGCACGCGCACGAGGTATCGCGAAAGTGGCTGCGGACGCTGGCCTGGGGCGGGAGAGTCTGTATAAGACGCTGGCACCAGGGTCCAAGCCGCGCTTCGATACTGTGGTGAAGCTTCTCCAGGCGCTTGGCGTTCAACTGACAGTCACGCCCGGCGAAGCCCACGTTTGAATGAACCGCTTTGGAAGCTTTCCGGCGAGGGTCCGGCGGCGTGGGGTGAACCTTACCGGCTATCGCTCCACAACTTGCCGCCCGTCGCCCAGTTTTCACGCTTCACGTCGGTGAGAATGATGTCGACGCTGTTCGGCTCGACGCCTAGCGACTCGCATGTCGCGCGCGTGATCGCCTCGACGAACTCGCGTTTCTGCTCGATGCTGCGGCCTTCGAACAGTTCGATGTGAAACGTGGGCATAACGGCTCTCCTTCGGAGCAAAAAAAGTGGGACGTCACTCGCGGTACGACGGATCGAGCCGGTCGAGTCTGCGCAGCAGCGCAGGCCATTCGAGTGCACCTTCGATCGCGCCGCCGTCGAGCAGCTGTTCCGCGGTGCGCGCCGCGACCGCTTCGGACGGCAGCACGAAGTCCGCGTGTTCCGGGTCGCGTGCCTGCGCGAGCAGCTGGATTTCGCAGGCCTTCACGAGTGTTGCCATCAGTACGTACGCTTCGGCGATCGTGCGGCCGACTGTCAGTGTGCCGTGATTGCGCAACAGCATCGCGGGCTTGTCCGCGAGATGCGCGACGAGCCGCTCGCCTTCGACCGGTGTGAACGCGAGGCTCTCGTAGTCGTGATACGCGAGCTGGCCGTGAAAGCGCAGCGCGTGTTGCGACGCGGGCAGCAGTCCCGCGCGCTGGATCGACACCGCGATGCCCGCGGTATTGTGCAGATGCATCACGCAGAACGCGTCCGCGCGCGCCGCATGCACGGCGGCGTGCAGTGCGAAGCCGGTCACGTTCACCGCGTGCTCGCTCGCGCCGACGATGTGTCCGGCGAGATCGATCTTCACGAGGTTCGATGCGCAGACCTCGTCGAACGCGAAGCCGAACGGGTTGATCAGGAAGTGGCCCGGCTCGCCCGGCACGCTCGCGGAGATGTGCGTATAGATCAGGTCGTCCCAGCCGTTGAGGGCAACGAGCCGGTAGGCGGCGGCGAGATCGATGCGCGTGCGGTGCTCGGCGCCGGTCATCGGGCCCGTGGCGGCGACTCGGCCGGCGGGCGTGTGGGCAAACGACATGTCTGTCTCCTCGTGGCGCTTTCAGTCTTGTTTCCAGCGGCTTCGCGTGTTTCCGGCGCGCCGTTCACGATCCGCGAACGGTACAGCATCTGCAGGCTCCACGTCGCGATGATGAACGGCGCGGTCATCGTGGGCCAGCCTGGTGTGTTCCAGTAGCTTGTTATCTGTTGCAGCGCGGCGGCGAGCGCGGCACCGGCAAGCGCGTAGCGGAAACCGCGGTCCACGAGAGCGAGCGCCGCCAGCGCACCGTTGAATCCTAACAGGCCGGCATCGAAAGACGATAGCGGCGCGCCGCACAGCCGCTGTACCACGCTCGCCAGCACGGCACCGGCGAGCGCGGCGCACGCATGACGGCGCGACGCCGCCGCGATACCGGTAAGCACGAGCAACCCCGGCCACGCGCCGGACGCGAACGCAGTCTGCGCGAGGCTGCCGAGCACCGTGTCAGCGATGCCAAGGGAGGCTGCCAGTGGATGCAACGATGCTGCGGTGACGGACACAGGCACAGGCTCACGCAGCAACGCGAGCCAGCCCCACGTGATGACGACGCACGGGCTCGAGTACGCGCAGAGGCCGTAGGTGTGCAGCCGGCGTGACCACGGCCCATGCAGCGCGGCCGCGGCGGTCGCGGCGAGGATCGCGAGCGCGGTTGCGGTGGCGGGGTCCTTGACGAACGAGAACACGGCCAGCGCGGCCAGTGCGCCGTTGAAGCCATTCAACCCGGCACGCGTGCGCACATCGTCGTGGTCCGTGAGCGTCGCGACGACGTTGGCCGTTACCGCGCCGATCGCGGCCCCGCACGCGAGCCGCAGGTCGCAGACCAGTAGCGCGGCGAGCACGCACGCACCAGTAAACGCGTTCGGCTGGAGGACAATCTGGCCGACGCTGCACAACAGCGTGCGCAGTGCGGCGGTGTCGGTATCGTGAACGGCGGCGTGCATGGAACGGAAAGAGGGCGTGCTGCATCGCCAGGTGAAAGCGCGAGCATAGGGCAACGGCGTGCGATCCGGCATCGTGGCGCAAGAATACTGGCTATTTGCCGGGCTTTTGGTGGCGCCACGGCAAGCAGCACCTGACGCTGTGCAGTCGCGCTACCATGAACACCCGTTCTGTGAGACGAGCATCGCGGCTCATAACCGAAGTAACCGAAGTAACCGAAGTAACCGAAGGAGGCAACGTCATGCGCGAAGTACGTTGGGCATCGGAAGAGGGCGACGGCATCGAACACCTGACGTTCGACGCGCGGCCCGATGGCTTTTTCGTCGAGAGCGCGGTGGTCGGGCAGCGCTACGGCAAAGCGTACGGGCTCTACTACACGGTGCGCTGCGACTCGCAGTGGCGCGTGCTGCACACGTTCCTGAAAGTGGCGGGTGGCGGCGAACTCGAACTGCACGGCGATGGCGCGGGCCACTGGCGCGATGGCCACGGCCTCACGCTGACCGCGCTCGAGGGTTGCGTCGATATCGACATCGCGGCGACGCCGTTTACGAACACGCTACCGATCCGTCGTCTGCAGCTTGCACCCGGCGAGCGCCAGCCGATCGCGGTCGCGTACATCGGCACGCCCGATCTGCAGGTCACGCGCGTCGACCAGGCGTACACGTGCATCGACAGGGATCGCGAGTATCGATACGACGGGATTTTCCGCAATTTCTCGGCGAATCTGCGAGTCGACGACGATGGGCTCGTCATCGACTATCCGACGCTGTTCAGACGCCTGCAGTCCGTGCGTTGACTGCGCCGCCTTCGCTACCTTCGCCGTCGCGGCGCACCGCGTGCTGCTCGACGAAACGGCCGATACCCGTCGCGATACGCAGCGGATCGCGCAAAACGACCCAGTGGCTGGCATCGAGTTCTTCGCGCGTATAGGTGCCGAGCCAGCGTTCGAGTCCGAGCGACAGCGGCGGACCGACGTAACGGTCGCGCATCGGCACGAGAAACTGCACCGGCGCATGCGCATGGCGCGCACGCGGATGCAGCAGACGATCGATGAAATTCGCGCGGTACAGGTTCAGCCCGTTCAGCGCGTTGCGCAGCTGCGCGGGGTCGCTCGACGGACGGATGCCCTCGGTTACGCGCAGCCATAGCGGCCACATACGTGCGCCGCCCGCGCGCCACACCAGCTCCGGCACCAGCGGCAGATGAAAGAAGAAGATGTACCAGGACTTCAGCACCTGACGCAGCGCGCCGGGCTGCTTCGTCGCGCCGTCGGTTTTTGCTCCGCCACCCGAGCCACGCAGTCCATTCGACGCATGATCGAGACACGGTCCAGAGATCGACGTGTACGACGCGATGCGTCCCGCGAACGCGGGATCAGTCACGGATTCCCAGCTCTGGATCGATCCCCAGTCGTGGCCGACGAGGTGAAACGGTCGCGTGCCGCAGGTCGCGTTAGCGACTGCGGCGAGATCCGCGGCGAGCCTTTCGAGCCGGTACGCGCGGCGTGCGCCAGGGCCTTCCGGCGCGCCCGATGCGCCCGCGCCGCGCACGTCGTAGGCAATCACGCGATAGCGCGTGTCGAGTTGCGCGCGGACCGGCTCCCACACCGTGGCCGAATCCGGATAGCCGTGCACGAGGATGATCGGCGGCGCGTCGCGCGGGCCGCTCACGTACACGGCGAGCCGCACGTCGCCCGCATCGACGACGAGCGTATCGCGAATCATGCTGCGACCCGCACGTGGCGGCCCGTGGCCTTCAGCGGCGGATGTCCGGCGTTCGCCGCATCGACCGCGGCGACGAGCCCGTCGATGCGCGTGAGTTGCGCGCGGTTGTCGTGATCCCACGGATGGAAACCCGGCCGGAAGAAGCTTGCCCATTCGCGCGCGATGCGCGGGAACACGCCATGTCGCGGGCCGTACAGGAACTTCACCACTTCCCACATGCCACGCAGATGGCCACCGCGTTTGCGGTCGGCGATCATCAGCCGCACGTGGTAGTCGAACACGATCAGCCAGAACACGACGGTGACACTCAGCATCGTGCCGGTGCGCAGCAGATAGCGTCCGAGTCCCGGCTTCACGACGGTGTTCCATACGTCGAACGACACGGACTTGTGCTCGGTTTCCTCGAGCGCGTGCCACGTCCACATCTGGTGATAGCCCTCGACCGATCCGGCGATACGCGTCTCGTCCTCGAGCAGCAGCCCCGCGAGCATCGCCGTGTAGTGCTCGAGCGCGACGGTCATCGCGAGCTGGCCTGCAGGCGGCAGTATCTTGCGATTGAAGTTGAGGAACGCGGCGAGGCGCCGGTCGAGCTTGTGAGCGGGCAGGCCGGCCGCGTCGAGCAGATCGTTGTATTCGATGTGCTCGCGCGTGTGCATCGCTTCCTGACCGATGAAGCCGAGCACCTGCTTCTTCAGCACCGGATCGGCGATGCGGTCGCGGTAGTGGCGCACGCTGTCCATGAAGAAGCGTTCGCCAGCCGGAAACAGCAGCGACAGGGCGTTGAAAAAGTGCGTGACGTGCGAACCCTTGGCATGCCAGTCGGACGCCCGCTCGGGCGGCAGTGCGAACCGGAGGTCGCGGCGAATCGGCATCATGGTCCTACTCCTTTAGCGTGTTTCGCGTGTTTCGTTTCATTGTGTTCGTAGCGTTGCGGCGGGGGTTACCACGCGTCTTGCCACGCGCGTTGCCACACCTCACGCGCGCCGGCTCGTCACCGTCGCGTCCGAACGCGCGCGCTTCTGCGCGATGCGTTTCATGCGGCGGGTCTGCAGCACGACGAGCGCCTGGTACGCGGAGGGCAGCGTGCGCGCGAGCCAGTCGGCGGCGCGCGCATCGCGGCCGATCAGCACGCGGCGTTTGTTCTTGCGCACACCTTCGAGAATCACACGAGCAGCTTCGTCGGCGGTCGTGATGAAGAACTTCTCGAAGTCGTCCTTGCCCTGCTGTTCGTTTTCGATCATGAAGCCGACCATGTTCTGCGAGATGCGGCTCGACTGCGCGATCGCCGTGCGGATCCCGCCCGGATGCACGCAGGTCGCGGAGACGCCGCAGTTCATCAGGTCGAGTTCCTGCCGCAGCGATTCGGTGAAGCCGCGCACGGCGAACTTGGTCGCGTTGTAGCCGCTCATGCCTGGCTGCGCGAACAGGCCGAACACGCTCGACGTATTGACGATGTGTCCGTTGCCCGACGCCTTCAGATGCGGCAAAAAAGCCTTCGTGCCATGCACGACGCCCCAGAAGTTGATTCCGACGATCCACTCGAGATCGCTGTATTCCATGCCGTCGATCGTGCTCGACAGTGCGACGCCCGCGTTGTTGAACACGAGGTTCACGCGGTCGTGCTGCGCGACGGTCTCCGCGGCCCAGTCGAACATCGCGGCGCGGTCGGAGACGTCGAGCACACGCGTCGTCACGCGCAGCGGTGCGCCGACCACATTTGGCGCTGCCGCCTGCGCGAGCTGCGCGGTTTCCGCGAGGCTTGCCGCGTTGCGGTCCGCGAGCGAGAGGTGGCATCCTTCGCGCGCGAGCGCGATGGCGAGCGAGCGTCCCATGCCCGAACCGGCTCCGGTGATGGCGGCAACTCTATCGGTGAAGGTTTTCATGCTTGTCTCTCCCTGAATGCCTTGTCGTTATATGTGTGGGTCAGGTCGCTTCGGCCGACGCAGTCGCGGCGCTGCCGTGAACCGATGCCGTCGCGTGGACGGGCAGTGCAGTGGGTTGCGCAGTCGGCGCGTACGCGAAGTAATCGTCCATGCTGAACGTGCCGGTGGCCTGGCGGAAGCGCCACGTGAAGCCTGGCCACAGCGTCGTGTTCTTGCCGGTGTTCGGATCGAGATACCAGCTCTTGCAACCACCCGTCGACCAGATCGCGCGACCGAGCTGCTGCTGGATGCGCTCGTTGTACGCGCGCTCGACCTGCGGCCGCACTTCGATCGCTGCAGCGCGTTCGCTGCGCATCGTGTTCAGCGCGCGCAGGATGTACTCCACCTGCGACTCGATCATGTACACCATCGAGTTGTGACCGAGACCGGTGTTCGGGCCGACGATCATGAAGAAGTTCGGATAACCTGGCAGTGTCGTGCCGAGATAAGCGTGCGCGCCGTCGCGCCACGTATCGACGATATCGACGCCACCACGTCCTCGCACGACGCCGCGCGGGAACGGATCGGCGACCTGGAAGCCAGTGCCGAAGATCACGCAGTCGACCGGATGGCGTACGCCGTCGGCGGTGACCACCGCGTCGCGCTCGATCCGCTCGATGCCAGTCGTCTCGACCGATACGTTCGCACGCGACAGTGCCGGGAAGTAGTCGTTCGAGATCAGCACGCGCTTGCAGCCTATCGTGTAGTCGGGCGTGAGCGTCGCGCGCAGCTGCGGGTCGGGCACCTGGCGGCGCAGATGCCGCTCGGCGATTTTCTGCACGGCCTTCATCAGCGACGGATGCACGGCAAAACCGAGCGCACGCGATTCGAGCATCCAGTAGAGACCCGAGCGCATGATCTTCTGTGTGAACGGCAGATTCCTGAACAGCCACTGCTCGAGCGGTTTTATCGCGCGGTCGGCCTTCGGCATGATCCACGGCGGCGTGCGCTGGAACAGTTCGAGCTGCGCGACGCGCGGGGCGATCTGCGGGACGAACTGGATGGCGCTCGCGCCGGTGCCGATCACCGCGACCCGCTTGCCTTCGAGCGGATACGCGTGATCCCACTGTTGCGAATGGAAGATCTTGCCCTCGAACGTGTCGAGGCCGGGAATGTTCGGCACCGCCGCACGCGACAGGCCACCCATGCCCGACACCAGCACGCGCGCCGACCACTGCTGGCCGTTCGCGAACGCGAGCTGCCAGCGATGCCGCGTTTCGTCGTAGACCGCGCTGACAAGCTCATGCCCGAAACGCAGATGACGCCGCACGCCGAAGCGGTCGGTACATTCCTCGAGATACGAGCGGATTTCCGGTTGCCGCGCGAACATCCGCGTCCAGCGCGGATTCGGGGCATACGAGAACGAGTAGACGTGCGACTGCACATCGCATGCGCAGCCCGGATAGTGATTGTCGCGCCACGTGCCGCCGACCGATTCGGCCTTCTCGGCGATCATGAAGTCGGTCTGGCCGCCCTGGCGCAGCCGGATCGCCATCCCGAGACCCGCGAAGCCGGAGCCGATGATCGCGATGTCGGTATCGATGGACGCGGCGTCGTCCGGAGGCATCGTTCGCGCATTCATCCGGTCTGTCTCCTTTATCCACTCATAACTGTTACATTGAATGATGTAACGATAAAGGCGAAGGCCGCCCGGCGCAAGAGGCGGTTTAGACGGCTGACTCTATGGGGGAAGGAAGGCGGAGAGCCTTGCCCGGCGGGGCGAGAGCGGCGGCCGGGTGACTTGGGGTTACTTTTTCTTGCCCTTGCCGGGCGATGCGCCGGGTTCGTCGGGTTCGCCGGGGAGAGGGGAGTGCGGATGGCCAAGCTTTTCCATGATGCCGGCGACGCGGTCGCCGAGGTAGTCGCCGGACGCTTCTTCCAGTGCACGGTTCATCTCGGTTTCGACCAGCACCATGCTGAGCGGCCGGATGTGCCAGATTGCTTCGACCAGCGCGGGCACGTCGGCGGCTGGCGGCAGCGCGCCGTCTTCGTAACGGTCGAGCTGCCGGACGACCAGATCGACCATCGTCTTGGCGATCGCGTTGAAGTGAGGGCGCGATTCGCGCATCGCTTCGAGCAGGTCGGCGGTCGGCACGCCTTCGCGCGCCATCGTCGCGCCCGCGTTCAGCGTGGCCGGACTGCGCGCGACGAACGACAGTCCTTCGCGTTCGAGCAGCCCGAGTTCGACGGCCTTCGCGAGCACGGCCGGCGACGCCTTGCCGCCGAACAGTTGCACGAGTTCGAGCAGCGAGTATTTCTTCGGACGCTCGCGCGACCAGCGGCTGCCGATCGCCGTTTCGAGCCCGAGGATCGAACGCAGATCGTGGCCTTCGTCGATGGCCTTGATCAGATCCTGAATGTTCGCGAGCGTGTAGCCGCGCGCGAGCAGGTGATTGATCAGCTTGAGACGCGACACGTGCGTGTCGTCGTAGACGCCGACGCGGCCGCGTTTTTCCGGCGGCGCCAGCAGACCGCGGTCCTGATACGCGCGCACGTTGCGGACAGTGGTGTCGCTCACGCGCGCGAGTTCATCGACGGTGTACTCGTTGCGCGGTGCCGCGAGGGGTTGCTCGACGGGAAGGGACGTTTTGGCCATGCTGAGATCTTACCGTGCGAGACACGTGGACAACAGCACAGCACGCAACAAAGCGCGTCTATAGCGTCTGGCCCGCCTCGTGCACGGCCTGCGCGATCGCATCGGCGACGGTCTGCACACGCGGCGAGCGGCGCACATCCGGATGCACGACGAGCCAGATCTCGCGCTCGACATCGCAGGGCGGATCGGAGTCGAGCACCGTCAGTGCGTCGTCGCCGTTCGCGATGAAGCCCGGCAGCAGGCCGATTCCTGCTCCGGCACGGCATGCCCGATAGATCGACACGAGGTCGTTCGCGACCAGCGCGAACGGCCGGTCGCCTGCGAACTGCACGAGCCGTTGCTGCTGCGGAGCGTCGGCGAGCACTTCGTTGTAGCCGACGAACATCCACTCTGAAGGGGGCCGGGTGAGCCACTCGGGGGTCGCGCGCAATGCGAAGCGGATCGTGCCGAGACGCCGCGACGCGAGCCCCGGTTCGTGCGGACGTGTGAGCCGCACCGCAAGATCCGCTTCACGCCGGAACAGATTCGCTACGCGCGATTCGCCGACGATGTCGAGCTGGACGCCCGGCCATGCGCGACGCATCGCCGCGAGTCGCGGCACGAGGAAGTGGCTGCCGAAGACCGGCGGCAGCGACAGCCGCACGGTGCCATGCAGCGCGGACGCGCCGCGCGACGCTCGCTCGAACGCCTGCGCTTCCTCCTCGATCCGTGCCGCACGCTCGATGAGCCGTTCGCCTTCTTCGGTCAGCGGCCAGCCTCGCGGCAGCCGGTCGAAGAGCCGCACGCCGAGCGTCTGCTCCATCGCGTCGATGCGCCGCGCGACCGTCGAATGCTGAACGCCCAGCGTTCGCGCGGCCGCCGACAGACTGCCGCCCCGTGCCGCGGCGAGGAAATAGCGGATGTCGTCCCACTGCAGCCCGGACGCAGCCGGCTTCGGGCTATCTGTTGAATTTTGCACAGTACCTGACGATTTATCTGGAATTCCAATCGATTATGCACGAAGCCTATGATCGCTCCACGTCAATCGAAGGAGCGAAGCAATGGGACAGCGGGACGCGTATCAGATCGGTATCGAGACCTATGGCGACGCAGGCGTGCTACGGCAGTTCGCGCATCCGGTGCCGCTGCCTGCCGCCGGTGAAGTGCAGATACGGCAGACGGCGGTGGGTGTGAATTTCGTCGACATCTATTTTCGTTCGGGACGGCATCGTCTGCCGCAGTTGCCGGCGGTGCTCGGCGTGGAGGCGGCGGGTGTCGTCGAGGCATTGGGCGATGGGGTCGACGGTGTGCAGGTCGGCGATCGGGTCGCGTACGGCGGAATGCCACCGGGCAGCTATACGAACCGGCGCAACCTGCCGGCCGAACGCGTGGTGCCGGTGCCCGACGGCGTGTCCGACGATACGGCCGCGGCGGCGCTCGTGCGCGGCGCGACCGCGTGGATGCTGCTGCATCGCGTGCGCGAACTGAAGCCCGGCGACACGCTGCTCGTGCACGCGGCTGCCGGCGGTCTCGGGCTGATTCTCGTGCAGTGGGCGAAGGTGCTCGGCGCGCGGGTGATCGGCACTGTCGGCTCGCGCGACAAGGCCGCGCTCGCCCGCGCTCATGGTCTCGATGAAGCGGTGCTGTATCGCGAAGAGGATTTTGTCGAGGCGGCCCGCGCGTTCGGCGGTGGCGCGGGCGTTGATTACGCGGTGGACGGCATCGGCGGCGACACGTTGCATCGCACGCTCGGCGCGGTGAAGCCGTTCGGGATGGTCGCGAGCATCGGCGCGGTCGCGGGCGATGCCGGCCCGATATCGCTCGACGAACTCGGCCCCGCGCGCTCGATTGCACTCGCGCGACCCAGCGTGCTCGGTCTGATGCGTGACACGGTGCAGTATCGGCACGCGGCGCAGCAGGCACTCGGGCGCGTCGCGCAGGGACTACGCGTCGAGATCGGCAAGCGTCTGCCGCTCGAACGCGCGGCAGACGCGCATCGGCGGATGGAGCAGGGCGAGACGACCGGCTCCGTGATCCTGATTCCGTGAGCCGCGCTTGCGTATCACTCTACCCGCGTATCACGGATGCGAGTACAGGCTCTGTTCGGGCAACCGGCGCGTAACGTGCCGGCGATGCTTCTTCACCCGCTGCCTTGCGTGGCGCTTCGCGGGCTTCGCGGCTTTTTGCGGCGGTTGAGCCTGCGGCGCCTGCTGTGCCTGTGCGGGCTGCGGTGCGGATTGTGGTGCAGGCTGCGGCGCGGACTTCGGCACTGGCTGCAGCGTCGATTGTCCTTCGCCGAAGCGGTAGGTCTGCGAGGTTTGCGCGTGTGTGACGAGCGGGACTGTCGACAACGCGAATACTGCCAGTGCAAGGTAGCGCGAAAGATAAGGCGAAAGCTTCACGGGTGCTCCTGTTCGACAAAGACGTGCAGGATACCGTACCGCAATCGCCGCCCGATTCCGTGTCACGCAATACCGGCATCCACGTCGACGCCGATCGCTTGCGCGGCGGCGCGCCGGTAACCGCCGGTCGCGAGCAGCAGGCTGCGCGTGTAGTCGTGCGACACGCGCTGCGCACGCACCGCATCGATATCGAGTTGCTCGACGATCTCGCCGTTGCGCATCACTGCGACCCGCTGACACAGAAAGCCGGTGACCGCGAGGTTGTGGCTGACGAGCACCATCGTCAGCCCACGCTCGCGATGCAGCTTGCGCAGCAGGTTGAGGATCTCGGCCTGCACGGAAACGTCGAGCGCGGACGTCGGTTCGTCGAGCAGCAGCACGCGCGGCTCGACGATCAGCGCGCGGGCGATCGCGACGCGCTGTCGCTGGCCTCCTGATAGTTGATGCGGATAGCGGAAGCGGAACGCCGGCCCGAGCCCGACCTCGCGCAACGCGTCTGCAATGCGCGCGTCGCCGTTCTGGATGCCCGCGATCGACAGCGGTTCGCGCAGCGTCTGATCGACGGTGAAGCGCGGATGCAGCGAGCCGTACGGATCCTGAAACACCATCCGCACGTCGTGGCCCGGCGGGTGCGCCGTTCCCTGTGCGTCGCGTTCGCTACGTTCATGTGTACCGATCCGCATACGGCCCTCGGCGAGCGGCACCAGTCCCGTCAGCGCACGCAGGATCGTCGTCTTGCCCGACCCCGATTCGCCGACGAGTCCGAACGCTTCGCCGTCCGCGACCTGGAAGCTCGCGTCGCGCACCGCGTCGGCCCAGCCGGTCGGCGTGCGAAAGCGCACAGTGGCGTGTTCGACGTCGATCATCGTGTAGCACCTTCAAGAGGTTCAAGCCATGCCGGGTCGCGTTGCAGTACCGGCAGTTCGTCCGGCGGTGACATGAGCGGCGGATTCGCAGCCAGCAGCCCGCGCGTGTACGGATGCTGCGCGTGCACGAGGTCGCGCGCCGCGCAGGTTTCGACCACGCGCCCCGCGTACATCACGACGACGCGGTCGCAGAACGACATCACGAGCGGCAGGTCGTGGCTGATGAAGATGAGCCCGGTACCGTGCCGGCCGATCATCTCGTCGAGCACCGCGAGCACCTGCATCGACACGAGTACGTCGAGCGCGGAGGTCGGTTCGTCGGCGACCAGCAGACGCGGCCCCGACGAGACCATCATCGCGATCATCACGCGCTGTCCCATGCCGCCCGACAGTTCGTGCGGGTAGGCATCGGCAACCCGCTCCGGATGACGGATGTGTACCGCCTCGAGCGCCGCGACGATCTTCTCGCGCATCGCTTTCCTGCCGAGCGACGGTTCGCGCAGCGCGAACGCCTCGCGCATCTGCTGCGCGACGGTCATTACCGGATTCAGCGAGTATTTCGGGTCCTGCAGGATCATGCCCATCTGCGCGCCGCACAGCTTGCGGCGTCGTCGTGCGGACAGCGCGAGCAGGTCCTCGCCGTCGAACACCATCCGGCCCGCGCACCATTGTGCGGCGGGCGGCAGCAGACCGAGCAGCGCGCGTCCGGTCAGCGATTTGCCCGAACCCGATTCGCCGACGATGCCGAGCCGTTCGCCGTGGCCGAGCGTTAGCGAGAGACCGCGCACGGCCGGTGCGAGTGTGCCGTCGTGAGTCCGAAAGCCGATCCGCAGATCGTCGATCTCGCAGAGCGGCATAGAGGTTGAAGTTTCCATATCAATCCCCGTGCCGCGGATCGAAGACGTCGCGCAGACCGTCGCCGAGCAGGTTGAACGCGAGACTCACGAGCAGGATCGCGAAGCCGGGAACGGTCGATGCCCACCACGCGTCGAGCAGCACGCCGCGGCCCGACGCGACCATGAAGCCCCATTCGGGACTGGGCGGCTGCGCGCCGAGGCCGAGAAAACCCAGCCCCGCGACGGTCAAAATGATGCCAGCCATGTCGAGCGTCGCGCGCACGATCACCGACGACATGCACAGCGGCACGATGTAGCGCAGCAGGATGCGTGCGCGCGACGCGCCTTGCAGTCGCGCGACGTGAATGAAATCGGCATGCGCGAGGCGCAGCGTTTCGGCGCGCGAGAGCCGCGCATAGGCTGGCCACGCGGTGATCGAAATCGCGATCACCGCGTTGATCACGCCGGGTCCGAGCGCGGCGGCGAACGCGAGCGCGAGGACGATCTTCGGAAACGCGAGTGCGATGTCGGTGATGCGCATCAGCACGGTGTCGACCCAACCGCCGAAGAAGCCTGCCGTCGTGCCGACTGCAAGGCCGATCGGCACGACCACGATTGCGACGAGAATCGCGATGGACAGCGTGAGCCGCGATCCGTAGATGAGCCGCGACAGAATGTCGCGGCCGAGCTGGTCGGTGCCGAGCCAGTGCGATGGCGAACCGGGCGGCAACAGACGGTCGGAGAGCACCTGCTGCAATGGATCATGCGGTGCGATTAGCGGACCGATCGCCGCGACGACGATCAGCAGCGCGAGGATCGCGAAGCCGAACATCGATAGCGGGTTGCGCGCGAACCGTCGCCAGCGCCTCCATGCGAGCCCGAGTGCGGCCTGGCGACGCGACGCGGGTGAGTCGCTTTGCAGCCAGTCGACGAGGCGGGTGTTCTTCGTGGCAATCGGGCTGGTCATCATCGATCAACGGGCGCGCGGATCGAACACGCGGTATAGCGCGTCGGTCAGCAGGTTGAGCGCGATGAACGTCGCGCCGATCACGAGCGTGCTGCCGAGTACCGCGTTCATGTCGGCGTTCAGCAGCGCGCCGGTCAGATACGAGCCGATGCCAGGCCACGCGAATACGATCTCGGTCAGCACGGATCCTTCGAGCAGATAGCTGTACGTGAGCGCGATCACGGTTAGCAGCGGCACGGCGATGTTGCCGAACGCGTGCCGCCAGATCACGCGGCGTTCGGGCAAGCCCTTCGCGCGCGCGGTCGTGATGTATTCCTCGCTCAACTGGTCGAGCATGAACGAGCGCGTCATCCGGCTCAGGTACGCGACCGAGTAGTAGCCGAGAATCGCCGCGGGCAGCGCGATGTGCGACAGCGCGTTGACGAACACGTCCCATTCGCCGGCGAGCGCCGCGTCGATCAGCAGGCTGCCGGTGCGCGTGTCGACCATGCCGTCGTACAGCGGATCGATGCGGCCCGGTCCCGATACCCAGTGCAGCTTCGCGTAGAACAGCAGCAGACCCATCAGCCCGAGCCAGAACACCGGCACCGAACTGCCGATCAGCCCGACGAAGCGCGCGACGTGATCGATCCAGCGGTTGTGCCGGACCGCGGCCAGCACACCGAGCGGCACACCGACGATCACGCCGAGCAGCGTCGACAGCGTTGCGAGTTCGAGCGTCGCGGGGAACACGCGGCGGATGTCGTCGATGACCGGATGCGCGGTCAGCAGCGACATGCCGAAATTGCCGTGCAGCACGTCGCGCATGTAGATCAGGAACTGCACCGCGAGCGGCCGGTCGAGTCCGAGTTCGAGCCGTGTCGCGGCGTACGCCTGCGCGGACGCGCGATCGCCGAGCACCGCGAGCACCGGATCGAGCGGAATCTTGCGGCCGATCACGAACGTTACCGCGAGCAGCCCCAGGAACGTGACGGCGAGCGTCGCGACCCAGCGAAGGATGCGCAGTGTCCAGCGCACGACGCCCGCGCGTCGCGCGGAGACGCCGCGGACGGGGCTGGCCGCGGGAAGGGGAGTCGACATGGCGTTCCCTGGGTTTCAGAGGGGCGAGGCTACTGCTTCTTCAGATCGCGATACGACACGAGGTCGTTGATCGGTCCGACCTCGAGGCCCGTGACGCCGGGCCGCACGGCTACCTGCGCAACCTGCTGGAACATGATCACGAACGGCGACTGCGCGAGCATTTCCTTCTGCATCGCCTGGTACAGTTGTGCGCGTTTGTCCGTCGACGACTCGGCGAGTGCCTCGTTCGTTTCTCGGGTCAGCTGCGGAATGTCCCACGCGTTGCGCCACGCGAGCATCTTGTAGCTCGACTTATCCGAGTTGTCCGGATTCCAGGCGAAGCCCTGCGCGTTGCTGTGCGGATCGATGTAATCCGCCGACCATTCGCCGATGTAGATGTCGTGCTGGCGCGCGCGATATTTCGCGAGCGTCTGCTTGTTGTCGCCCGGAATGATCTCGACCTTGATGCCGGCCAACGCGAAGTTGGCCTGTACCGCCTGCGCGATTTCGTTGTATGGGTAGTCGTTGCGCACGTCCATCTTCACGGTGAAACCGCCCGCGAGGCCTGCTTTCGCGAGCAGCGCCTTCGCCTTCGCGACGTCCTGCTGGTACGGGTTCGTATTCAGCGCGCCGAGAAAGCCTTCGGGCAGGAAGGTCTCGTGCACTTTGTAGGTCGTCTTCACGACGTTTTGCTGAATACCCCTGTAGTCGACCAGCCACTTCAACGCCTGCTGCACTTCGGGTTTCGCGAGATTCGGGTTTTTCACGTTCAGGCCGAGGTACATCAGCGTCGCCTGCGGTACTGCGGTGACGCGGATCTTGCCGCTCTTCGTCAGCGCGGCGAGGTCGTCGGGGCTCAGATTGCGCGCGGCGTCGGCGTCGCCGTTCTCGATCAGCAGACGCTGGCTCGCTGCTTCAGGTACATGACGCAGCACGATGCGCTTCATCGCGAGCGGCAGACGGTATCCGTCGAAACGCTGCAGCACGATGCTGTCGTTTGCGGTCCACTTGACGAGCTTGTACGCGCCCGAACCCGCCTCGTTGGTCTTCAGCCACCCGTTGCCGAAGTCGTTGTCCTTCTGGTGCGACATCAGCAGCTTCTCGTCCAGCACTGACGCGGGCCACGAACCGAGGATGTTGAGCACGAAGGTCGGCGCGTACTTCTGGTCGGTCTGCACGGTGATGGTCGTGTCGTCGACCTTCTTCACACGCTGCAGTACGTTGTCCTTCGTGAGGCCAATGCCCTGCAATACCGCGGCCGGTCCCTTGTCGAGCAGCACGGCGCGCTGGATCGACCACGCGACGTCCTCCGCGCTCAGCGGATTGCCCGAGTGGAACTTCAGGCCGGGGCGGAGGTGGAACGTGAACGTGAGGCCATCGGGGCTCACGCTCCACGACTGCGCGACGTCGCCGTTGAATTTCGACGGGTCGCGCAGATCGACGCGCACGAGCCGGTCGTAGGTGTTCGCGACGTATTCCTCGGGCACCAGTTCGTAGACTTCGCCGGGATCGAGCGACGTGAATTCGTCGAGCAGCGTTGCCATCACGAAGATGTCTTTCGGCGTCGCGGCGCGGGCCGGACCGCCCGTCGCCGACAGCGCGAGAACCGATGCGACCGCCGCGGCGGTCAGTGCAGTGCGCAATACCCGTTTCATGCTGGCTCCGTGAGGATGATGAAAACCGTTTGATCGCTGCGGCTACATCAGCCGCAGCGGCCCGCTTTCGCTGTTGTCGATGAGCGGCAGCGCGAGCGAGCCCGGCAGTTCGTAGTGCCACCACTCGCTCTTGATGTGCGTGAAGCCGGCCGCGTGCATCACGCCGAGCAGCAGCAGGCGATTGCGCTGCACCGCCTCGGGCAGCCCGGGGTGAAAGTGTTCGGATTCGATCGTCATCGCGTCGAAGGCAGTGCCCATGTCGAGCGCGCGGCCCGATGCATCGACGAGCGTCAGATCGAGCGCGGTGCCGCGGCTGTGATTCGAGCCTCGCACGAGATCGGCGACATAGGTCGGGTCGGGCAGGAAGTCCCACAAGACTTGTTGCGCCTGCGGCGGCCGGTACGCGTCGAAGATGCGCAGCGTCATGCCGGTCTGCCGCGCGATGGCGACCGCTTTGCGCAGGCAGGCTTCGGCCGGTTCGAGCAGCAGACAGTGCGCCGCCTTGTAGATCGGCTTGCCGGTGAAGTTGTGCGGCGTCGCGTAGACGAGGTCGAGGTCGGCGCCGTGGTTCGCGGAAGTGATTTCGATCAGTCGGGAAGCGGTCATGGAAAAGTAATCGGAGTTTTTGGGAGCTGTGCTAAAGCGGGCCGAGATCGAACTGCTTCAGTTCGCCCTGCAACTCGCGGTTGCGCGCGATGCGTCCATCGATCGTTGGACCGAGCCGCTCGACGATCGTGGTGATCAGCAGGTTGAACAGACACGTGAACGGCGCGAGCGAATCCCAGAACTGGCCGACGTCGGTTTTCACCTGCAGCAGGTCGCACGGGAATTCGCGTGCCCACGGGCAGTAGAGATCGGTCACGAGCGCGAACGGCAAATCGCGGCGCGACGCCGCTTCGCAGTAGTGCCGTGCGATGCGCGAATACGCGCGCGTGTCGGTGACGACGAGGTACGGCGCGTCGAACCCGGAGTTCAGCGAGTCGACGTACGAGCCCGACATGCCGTCGGAGTAGAACACGCGCGGCCGGATGTATTCGAGGTAGCTGTGGAACGCGTTGCCGATGCCGCGGGTCGACTGGATGCCGAGGATGTAGACCGCGTCGGCCGTCGCGATGCGTTCGGCGACCTGCGCGAACATCGGCGACTGCGCGAGCTGGTACACGTGACGGGTCGCGTCGAGTTCGAGATCGAGTGAGTGCGCGAGCGCGGCGTCGCGGAAGGGGCCGGGTGTGCTTGCCGTGCCGAGTTGTGTGGAGAGGCGGCGGTACTCGTCGAGCCGGTCGGTGATCATCCACGGGCGCTGCTGCGCGCCGCGCAGTTCGCGCTTCAGGTCGTCGAGATTGCGGTAGCCGACGCTGCGCAGAAAGCGCCCGACCGAAATGCCACTGGTGCCCGTCTGCTGCGCGATCTGGCCGGCCGTCTCGAGCCCGAGGCGGTCGACGTTCGCGAGCATGTAGCTCGCGATGCGCTTCGAGGTCGGCGTCAACGCGGCAAAACGGGCTTCGACGGTCTGGGCGAATGCGGTCGACATGACGGGGTGGCTGGTTATCCGGTTGTCATTTCGTTTTGAGATGTCATGCATCTAACAGAGCCAATAAATTCAGCGCCAGCTTAAAGATTCAATTAAGTATGCGGAATCAATAGTTTTGGTCTTGTTCAGCGTGGCGCCAGCGCGCGACATACCGCATCACGAAGCGCACGCGTTCGTCGACCGGCACGAAAGGTGAGACTGTCCAGGAGCCGCGCGTGAGCGGTCCGCACAACGCATCCGGAGCGGTAAAGGTGAGCGTTCCCAGGAGGTGGAGTTCGCGCGATCGCTGCGGCACGCGTGCGGTGAGACGATCCAGGAGAGCACGTGATGCAGCCAAAACGGCGCGAGGCCCATCCGGCCAGGCGTTGCGGCCGGTTTGGGCTGCGCGGCTAGCGTGTCGTTCGGATTGCGTTCAGCGCGAAAGGTGAGACGTTCCAGGAGAACTGGGAGGCCAGTTCGGAGCGAAAGGTGAGCGCGTCCAGGAGACGGGCAGTGAAGCTGAACAGCGCAGAAAAAACGCGAAAGGTGAGACTGTCCAGGAGGTGCCGCGCATGACGCGCGATGGTGCGCGTCATGCGCATGTTAAGCGATCCCGCGTTGCGTGGTTAGCCGGGTTCGCCAAGTCATCAGCCCCGCACAGGCACGCTGCGCGCGAACCTCCGCGCACCGGCCACGCACGCAACGACGGCCACCGTCACCGCGATCATCGCCGGCGGCACCGGCTCGTGCAGCAGCAGGGACGCGAGCAGCAGACCAAAGAACGGCTGCAGCAATTGCAGTTGACCGACCCCGGCGATGCCACCCAGCGCGAGCCCGCGATACCAGAACACGAAGCCGATCAGCATGCTGAACAGCGACACGTACGCGAGGCCCCACAGCGCCGCGTGACTCACGCCGTCGAGCGTCGCGGGCCGCATCCACCACGCGAGCGGCAGCATCGCGGGCAGCGACAGCACCAGCGCCCACGAAATAACCTGCCAGCCACCGAGATGCCGCGACAGTCGCGCGCCCTCCGCATAACCGAGGCCGCAGACGACGATCGCCGCAAGCATCAGCGCATCGCCGACGGGCGATGCATTGACGCCGTTGCGGATCGCGAACGCGACGACCGCCGCGCTGCCGAGCGCCGAGAAAAACCAGAACGCGGGCTGCGGCCGTTCGGCGCCGCGCAGCACGCCGAAGATTGCCGTCGCGAGCGGCAGCAGACCGACGAACACGATCGCGTGCGCCGACGTGATGTGACGCAACGCGAGCGCGGTCAGCAGCGGAAAGCCGACCACCACGCCGAGCGCGACGATCAAGAGCGGCACGATATCGCGGCGCATCGGCCGGCTCCCGCGGAACACGACGAGCAGCCCGAGCGCGAGTACGCCGGCGATCGCCGCACGCGCGAGCGTCAGGAACAGCGGGTCGAGCCCTTGCACGGCCAGCCGCGTGGCGGGCAGCGAGCCGCTGAAAATCAGCACACCAAGGAATCCGCTTAGCCAGCCGTTTGTCGTCTTGTCCATCGAGATGTTCCTGTTTGCCTGTCGTGCCTGTCGAGGCCGAAACCGAAACAGCAAGCATCCGCCGTCGCGACGAAAAAGGTAAGCTACGCTTGAAGACAATTCATTCGAACTGTACTTACGAAGGAGCAGTACAGATGGCGGAAGACATGCCGGACACCGCGACCGCGACCGCTTCCGGTACCCGGGTGCGCACGGTGATGGACGCATTGCGCGAGCGGATCGCGAACCGCTCGCTGATGCCGGGCGCGCGCGTGCCGTCGCTGCGCACGATGACGGGCAGCCTCGGCGTATCGAAATCGACGGTGGTCGAAGCGTACGACCGGCTGGTTGCCGAAGGCGTGCTGGTCGCGCGGCGCGGGTCGGGGTTTTTCGTGTCGGGGCATGCTCCGCCGTTCACGCTCGCGGATCTCGGACCGCGGCTCGATCGCGCGGTCGATCCGCTGTGGCTCACGCGGCAATCGCTCGAGGCCGACGACCACGCGCTGAAGCCGGGCTGCGGCTGGTTGCCCGCATCGTGGCTACCGGAGGACGGCGTGCGCCGCGCGTTGCGCGCGATTGCGCGCGACCCGGCCGCGCCGCTCGCCGAGTACGCGGTGCCGTCGGGTCTGCCGGCGCTGCGTCAACAGCTCGCGTGGCGTCTCGCGCAGCACGGCACTGAAGCGCCGCCCGAACAGATCGTGCTGACCGACTGCGGCACCCAGGCGCTCGATCTCGTGTGCCGCTTCCTGCTCGAACCGGGCGACACCGTGCTGATCGACGATCCGTGCTACTTCAATTTTCATGCGCTGCTGCGTGCGCATCGCGTGCGCGTCGTCGGGGTGCCGTATACGCCGAACGGGCCGGATCTCGTGAGTTTCGAGCGCGCCCTCGTCGAGCATCGGCCGCGGCTCTACGTCACGAACTCGGCGCTGCACAATCCGACCGGTGCGACGCTCGCGCCCGCGGTCGCGCATCGTGTGCTGAAGCTGGCCGGCGAGCACGATCTGCTGATCGTCGAGGACGATATCTTTGCTGACTTCGAAGATGATTTCGCGCCGCGTCTGGCGGCGTTCGACGGGTTGTCGCGGGTCGTGTCGATCGGCAGTTTCTCGAAGACGCTGTCGGCGGCCGTACGCTGCGGCTATATCGCCGCACGGGCCGACTGGATCGAACCGCTCGTCGACCTGAAGCTCGCGACGTCGTTCGGCAACGGCCAGTTGACGGCGAGCGTCGTGCATCGGCTGCTGGTGGACGGCACGTACCGGCGGCATCTCGAGACGCTACGTGCAAAGCTCGCCGATGCGATGGGTGAGACCGTGCGCCGGCTCACCGCGGCCGGCGTCGAGATATGGACGCGGCCGCGCGGCGGCCTGTTCGTGTGGGCGGGCCTGCCCGACGGACTCGATGCGGCCAACGTCGCGCGCCATGCACTCGGCGCGAACGTCGTGTTCGCGCCGGGCAACGTGTTCAGCGTGTCGCAGAGCGCGGGCAGCTTTCTGCGTTTCAACGTGTCGCAGTGCAATCGTCCGAAGGTCTACGACACGCTGCAGCGCGCGATGGAAGCGGCCGCGAAATCCCGCGTGCGCACCTGACGCAAGCCGTCACTGCTTGCGCAGCGGGTGATCCTCGAGCAGCCACGACAGCGCGAACGCCAGCGCCATCACGCATGCAGCAACGACATACACCGTGTGCAGCGCACCTGCAAAGGCCTGCAGGTAATCGCTACGCAACGCGGCGGGCAACTGATGGATCGTCGTCGGGCTGAGCGCGTGCGGCAGTTCGGTGCCGGCCGGGATGATCTGTTCGAGCCGCGCGGTGAGGCCGTTCGAGAACACGGCGCCGAACACGGCCACGCCGACCGAGCCGCCGATCGAGCGGAACAGCGTCGCGCCCGATGTCCCGACACCGAGGTGCTGCGGCGCGACGCTGTTCTGCACCGCGAGGATCAGCACCTGCATCACCATGCCGAGCCCGCAGCCGAGCAGCGCCATGTACGCGTACATCACGGAGAGCGGCGCATCGATCTTCAGCGTGGCGAGCAGCGCCATCGCGATGCCGGCGAGCAGCGTGCCGACGATCGGGAACATCCGGTACTTGCCGATCCGGCTGATCAGACGACCGGCGACCACCGACATCGCGAGCATGCCGCCCATCATCGGCAGTAGCTGCATGCCGGCCTCCGTCGGCGTCGAGCCCTTGACCACCTGCAGATACAGCGGCAGGAACGTCACGGAGCCGAACAGCGACACGCCGACGATGAACCCAATCAGGCTCGACAGCACGAACGTGCGCTCGCGGAAGAGGGCGAGCGGCATGATCGGTTCGACCGCGAGCCTTTCTTCGTAGATGAAGCCACCGATCGAGATCAGCCCCATCGCGAGCGCGCACCACAGTTCCGCCGACGACCACGGCAGCGTCGTGCCGCCGAGGCTCGTGAACAGGATGATGCAGGTGAGCGCGGTGGCGAGGAACGCGGCGCCCATGTAGTCGATCGTGTGCCTGATGTGTGCGGTGTGCGGCTTGAACACCGCGCCGATCACGCCGAGCGCGGCCACGCCGAGCGGCACGTTGATGTAGAAGATCCAGCGCCACGACAGATGCTCGACGAGAAAGCCGCCGAGCAGCGGACCGATCACCGTCGCGAGACCGAACACGCCACCGAATACACCCTGATAGCGACCGCGTTCGGCGGGCGGCACGACGTCGGCGATCGCCGCCATCGTGATGACGAGCAGACCGCCGCCGCCGAGTCCCTGCAGTGCGCGCAGCAGGATCAGCTGGGTCATATTCTGCGCGACGCCGCACAGCGCCGAGCCGACGAGGAAGATGCCGATCGCCGCCTGCAACACGACCTTGCGGCCGTACAGATCGCCGAACTTGCCGTACAGCGGCACGACGATCGTCGACGTCAGCAGGTACGCGGTGACGACCCACGACAGGTTCTGCAATCCGCCCAGATCGCCGACGATGGTGGGCAGCGCGGTCGACACGATGGTCTGATCGAGCGCGGCGAGCAACATGACGAGCAGCAGCGCCGGAAACAGCAGGCGCAACGGCGGATGCCCGTGGCCGCCGGCAGCGGCCACGGGTGAAGGAACGGCAGCATCAGCACTCATGGCAGGATGAGTCTTGAATTTAATTAACACGGAGATTAATATATTCGAAGATCGGAAGATCGTCAAATGGAACGTATGATTGAAGGTATGACCACGAAAAGCACGACCGGCACGACCGCCGCACGGCCCGCCGCCAGACAGAAACAATCCAAACCCGAACCCGCACCCGCGCGCCGGCCTGGTCGGCCAGCGGGCAGCGCGCGCGGGCCTGAGCAGCGGGCCCGGCTGCTCGACGTCGCGCTGACGCTGTTCGCGCAGCGCGGCATCCTTGACACCACGCTGGGCGAGATCGCCCGCGAGGCTGGCTTCACGCCGGCGATGGTGCATTACTACTTCAAGACCCGCGACCAGTTGCTCGACGTGCTGATCGACGAGCGTTTCGTGCCGCTGCGCGCCGAACTGGGCAGTCCGTTTCGCGAGCATCCGGACGACCCGGTCGCGGCGATCGCGTACCTGGCGCAACGGCTCATCGATGTCTCGACGCGCCATCCGTGGTTCCCGCCGCTATGGGTGCGCGAAGTGATCAGCGAAGGTGGTCTGTTGAAGCAGCGCATGCACGAACGCTTCGGCACCGCGCACCAGCGGGCCGCGCTCGCCGCGATCAGGAAGTGGCAGCGGGAAGGGCGGCTCGACCGTGACCTCGAGCCTTCGCTGGTGTTCACATCGGTGCTCGGGTTGACGATCGTGCCGCTCGCGATGTCGAAGAAGTGGCGCAACGATCCATTGCGCAAGTCGCTGAGCCCGGACGACATCGCGCGTCACGCGGTCGCGCTGCTGACGCACGGCGTTGCGCCGCGCTAGCCGCTATTACCTTTTGCTGTCCGCGAACAACCGCTCGGTCAGAAAATCGACGAACACGCGCAGCTTCGGCGACAGCTGTTTGCTCGACGGCCACAGCACCGAGAACTGTCCTTCGTGTTCCAGACAGGCGTCGAGCACCGTGCGCAGCGTGCCGTTGCGCAGGTCGTCGCGGACGAGGAAGTCGGGCATGTAGCCGATGCCGAGACTGAGCACCGTCGCGCCGCGCAGCGCTTCCATGTTGTTAAAGGTGAGCGCGACCGGGAGCATGTTCATCAGGTTCGCGGGCTGATCGCGGAAGTGCCAGTCCTGCAGCTTGCCGGTGGTCGGAAAACGAAACCGCAGGCACGCGTGCTTCGCGAGATCGGCGGGGACTTTCGGTACGCCGCGCCGCTCGAGATAGTCGGGCGTCGCACACAGCACGAAGCGAAACGGTCCGAGGCGACGCGCGGTCAACTGCGAATCGGCGAGGTCGCCGCTGCGGATCGCCGCGTCGAAGCCGCCTTCGATCACGTCGACGATCCGGTCGTTGAAATCCAGCTCAAGCTCCACATCCGGATAACGCGCGGTGAATTCCGGCACGACTGGCAACAGAAAGCGGTAGCCGATCGTCGGCAGTGTCACGCGCAGCCGGCCGCGCGGGGCGGCGTTGGCCTGCAGCATCATCGTCTCGGCGTCGGTCAGCGCGTCGAGAATACGACGGCAACGTTCGTAGAAGCGCTCGCCGTCGTCGGTAACGCTGACGCGGCGCGTGCTCCGCTGCAGCAACCGCACGCCGAGATGCGCCTCGAGCCGCGCGACGCTCTTGCCCACCGCCGACGCCGACAGTCCGAGCCGCTGCGCAGCGCCGACGAAGCTTTGCGCTTCGACGGTATGCACGAACGCGACGATGCCGGTGAGATTTTCCATAGCGCTGCCTCGCGGAAAGCTTTAACCAGATTGAGGAATTTAATTCCGTAGTAATTGTACTTTGAAGTCGTTTATCGATTGGATGTCCGTAATTAGACTGGCCAGCGTCGAGCCACTCTTTTATGGAAAAAACGCCATGACTTCATCGATCGATCGATCCGAGGCGGCACGCCGGCTGGTGCTGCTCGGGGTGTGCTGCGCGGCCGTCGTGCTACCGCTCAGCTTCTCGGCGGGCGCCATCGCGACGCCTGCGATCGGCCGCGCGCTGGGCGGCGGCCCGGTCGCGCTGAACTGGATCACCAACGCGTTCATGCTCGCGTTCGGCAGTTGCCTGATGGCTGCCGGCGCGCTGTCCGACCAGTTCGGCCGGCGCCGCGTATTTTTGTCGGGCATCGCGGCATTCGCGGTGTTTTCGCTGCTGCTCGCGGCGGCGCCCAGCATCGTGTGGGTCAATCTGTTGCGCGGTGCTCAGGGTATTGCAGCGGCCGGCGCGTTGGCGGGCGGATCGGCCGCGCTCGCGCAGGAGTTCGAAGGCCGTGCGCAGGCGCGCGCCTTCAGCCTGCTCGGCACGACGTTCGGCGTCGGGCTCGCATTCGGGCCGGTGCTCGCGGGCGGCCTGATCGAATGGTTCGGCTGGCGCGCGGTGTTCGCGTCGACCGCGGTGCTCGGTACCGTCGCGTTGTCGCTTGCGGCGCCGCGGATGCGCGAGACGCGCAATCCATCAGCGGGGCGGATGGACTGGCCGGGCATCGTCAGCTTCACGGCGATGCTGTGCCTGTTCACGGTCGCGATTCTCGAAGCGCCGGCCATCGGCTGGACGCATCCGGCGATCTGCGCGCTGTTCGCGGCGGCGGCGTTCGCGCTCGTCGCGTTTATCGCGATCGAGCGCCGCACCGCGCATCCGATGCTCGACCTGTCGCTGTTCCGCTACCGTCGCTTCATCGGCGTGCAGATGCTGCCGATCGCGACCTGCTACTGCTTCGTCGTGCTGCTGGTGCTGCTGCCGATCCGCTTCGTTGGCATCGATGGGCACACGCCGTTCGCCGCGGGCCTGATGATGCTGGCGCTGTGCGGCCCGATGTTGTTCGTGCCGCTGCTCGCGGTGCGGCTCACGCGTCACGCGTCGCCGGGTGCGGTGTCGGCGAGCGGACTGCTGGTATCGGCGGCTGCGCTTGTATGGCTTGGTCGCGTGCCTGCCGATACGCCGTTCGCGATCCTGCTGCCGATGGTCGTGATCGGAATGGGTGCCGGCTTGCCGTGGGGTTTGATGGACGGTCTGTCGGTGAGCGTCGTGCCGAAGGAGCGCGCGGGCATGGCCACCGGTATTTTCAGCACGACACGCGTGGCCGGCGAAGGGCTCGCGCTCGCGATGGTTAGCGCGGCACTCGCCGCACTGGTCGGGTTGCGTCTGCGGGCCGCGCTGGCCTCGACATTGGGTATTGAAAGCAATCCGGACAACGGTCTTGCCGCCGCCGCACAGCAACTTGCCACCGGCGATCTGGCCGGTGCGGCGGCGCGTCTGCCTGGCTTGCCGGTCGGTGTACTACGCGAGCACTACGCCGATGCGTTTCGCTCGCTCACAGACGGGCTGGCGTTCGTGACCGTGCTGGCTGCGCTCGCGACGCTGTACTACCTGCGTAGTGATGCGCGGACCGCGACGCGCATGCCTGCGAATGCATTGCCCGACGAGCATTGACGTGCAGTCTGAAAACACCCAGACCTAAAGATTTGTAAGTTCGTGCCGTAAAAAAGCGAACGACTGCTGCAAACGTTTGCCGCGCGACCGTGCCGCTACCTGCCGGCGTCCCCGCGCGGCACGTTTGCGAGGAGCCGCCTGTCTTCCGGGTTTCCCGGGCTTTCCGGTACGAACTACACATCACTCATGCACATCCGCTCGTGGCGCGGCGCCGGTATCGGCGCAAAACTCGCTTTCTTTTCATGTGCGCTGGTCGCGCTGATTTTCGCCGTATTCACGTGGGCGCTGACCCATTCGGCTGCGACCCAGGTCAACGACGAAGCGCTTGCCAGAATGCGTAGCGAGGACCGCGCGGTCGCGCAGACGATCGCGCTCTACAACCGCGGCCTGATCGCCGAAGCCGACCGCTTCATGACGCTGTTCGCGAGCTTTCTGCCGGGCCCGTACGCGCTCGACGAAACGCAGAAGGTCGACATCGGCGGCGCGGCGACGCCCACGTTCAAGGCCGGCGATCGCCCGCTGAATCTCGACTTCACGATTCCCGACCAGTTCTTCGAGCGCAGCGGCGCGATCTCGACCGTGTTCGCGCGCACCGGCGACGACTTCATCCGCGTGACGACGTCGCTTAAGAAGCAGGACGGCACACGCGCGATCGGCACGCTGCTCGACCGCAATGCGCCCGCGTATGCGCGCATCGTCGCGGGCCAGCCGTTCAGCGGCCTCGCGACACTGTTTGGCAAGCAGTACATCACGCAGTACCGGCCGGTGACTGACACGAGTGGTCGCGTGATCGGCGCGCTGTTCGTCGGCGTCGACGTCAGCGGCGAAATCGCGGCCGTGCAGGACGACATCCGCGGACTGAAGATCGGCGCGAGCGGCTATTACTTTGTGATCGATGCATCGAAAGGCGCGGGCCGTGGCCAGTTCCTCGTGCATCCCGCGGCGGCCGGCAAGCACGCCGATGACGCGAACGGCCCGTACAGCCAGATGCTCGAAACGGGCAACGGCGAGCTGTCGTATGCGTCGGCGGACGGCACGCTCGGCGAAACAGGCGCGCGCGACAAGCGCACCGTGTTCGTCACCGTGCCCGAGTGGCAGTGGCTGGTTGGCGGTGTTGCGTATCGCGACGAACTGATGGCCGGCATCGACGCGACGCGCAACCGCTTCCTGCTGATCGGCTTCGTGCTGGTGCTCGCATTCGCGGCCGCGTTCGTGTTCGCGGTGCGCGCGCTCGTCACGCGGCCGCTCGATGCCGCGGCGAAAGCGTCGGAGCGTTTCGCGGCCGGCGATCTAAGCGTGCGGGTCGCGAACGGGCAGGAGCGTGGCGACGAGATTGGCCGCCTGATGCTCGCGATCGACGGCATCGGCCGTGGTCTCGCGAAGATCGTCGCGCAGGTGCGCGGCGCGTCGGCCGACATGACCGACGGCACCGAACGGATCGCGACCGGCAGCGGCGACATCGCCGCACGGATCGCGACGCAGGCGAGCAGCCTGGAGGAAACGGCCGCGAGCATGGAGCAACTGACGTCGACGGTCCAGCAGAACGCGGCGCACGCGGCGCAGGCCAACACGCTCGTCGAGAGCGCGGCGCAAGCGGCGCTCGACGGCGGCGCGGCGGTCGAGCGCGTCGTGTCGACGATGGGCGAGATCAACCGGTCGGCGCAGAAGATCGCCGACATCACGGCGGTGATCGAAGGTATCGCGTTCCAGACCAACATCCTCGCGCTAAACGCGGCCGTCGAATCGGCGCGCGCGGGCGAGCACGGCAAGGGCTTCGCGGTGGTGGCCGGCGAAGTGCGCGCGCTCGCGCAGCGCAGCGCCGCCGCGGTGAAGGAGATCGACGCGCTGATCGCCGATTCGGTCGGCAAGGTCGATGTGGGTTACCGGATCGCTGGCGATGCACGCACGACGATGCAGGCGATCGTCGAACGAGTGGAGAAGGTGCGCACGATCATGGCCGACATCGGCGTCGCATCGCGTGAGCAGTCGGGCGGCATCGAACAGGTGAACCTCGCTGTCACGCAGATCGGCGAAGCGACGCAGCAGAACGCGTCGCTCGTCGGCGCGGCCGAGCATGCGGCCGCGGATCTGCGCGAGCAGGCGGCGCGGCTCGCGCAGGCGGTGAGTGCGTTCCGGCTGGATTAGCGTAATCAGCGAGAGCGAGCATACGTGCGGTAGCGATACGGCGTCGCGCCGCGCACCTCGACGCTGTCGATCATCACGAAGTCGGCGGGCAGCGCGGGGAAATGCGCGTCACCATCCACCTGCAGATCGATTTCAGTCAGGTGCACGAGGTCCGCGTACGGCATGAACATCGCGTAGATCTGCTGGCCGCCCGCGATCAGCGCCTGCGGTCGCGGGTCCGCTGCAATCGCCGCCGACGCTTCGGCGAACGACGCGACGCATCGCGCACCCGCAATATCGCGAGCCTGCGTGCCAATCACGACGACGTCGCGATCCGGCAGCGGCCTGCCGATCGATTCATACGTCTTGCGTCCCATCACGACGAGTTGCCGCACGGTCAGTTCGCGGAAACGCTTCTGCTCGCCGGGAATCTTCCACGGGATATCGTTTCCGCTACCGATCACGCGATTGACCGCCGTCGCGGCGACCATCACGATCTGCTTGCCTTCCAGCATCGTTGCCTCGGGTTGCGTGGACCGGCGATTATTTTACGGCGCGACGCCATGCCGCGTCGCACCGTCGCCGCTACTTCATCGCCGACGCATTCTTCACCGCACACTGCGCAACCACCTTCTCGCCATCGCTGAACATAAACATCAGCGGCACCGTCGAGCCGACCTTCAGCGGCTTGCGCGGCTGTTCGAGCATCACGTGATAGTTGCCCGGCGCGAACGCCAGCGTGCCGCCGGCCGGCACGGCCACATGGTCGATCATCGCCATCGACGACGTGCTGCCGTTGCTCTGCGTCTGATGCAGCATCGCCATGCCGAACGCGTCGCTCGTCACGCCGGTCAGGTCGATGGACTTGTCGCTCATGTTCATTGCACTGAAGTAGCCGCCCGACGGCAGGTTGCCCGGCAGTGCGCGAATCCAGCAGTCCGAGACCATCATCGCGGACGGGGCGGCGGCGAGCGCGGGGACGGTCGTGCCGCACAGCGTGGCGACCAGCAAGGTTTTCATCGAAAGGTTCATGGTGTTGCTCTCCGGGAAATAAATGCCATGGTACGGTCAAGACGCGATGGGGTCAGGCGTGCGGCCGAACACGAGACGATCAGCAAGCCACACGACGACGAGCGTCGCGCCCATCAACGGAAATACGATGCCGAGCAGTACGAGCCCGGCCTGCCAGCCACGCATCGGCGGCGCCGCGCGTTCGCGTGCCGGCGCGGCGAGCACGCCCTGCGTACGTTGCACGCGTGACGGTCGACGCATCCACCACATCGCGAAGCCGGTCACGGCCATCGTTGCAAGCCCAAGCGACAGCACCGTGCACACGATCTGGTTCGCCAGCCCAAAGTAGCGCCCCATGTGCAGCGACGTGCCGTACGACACGGCCTTCGACACCGCACCGTAGTCGCGATAGCGGATGTCCTTCAACACCGCGCCGCTGTACTGGTCGAGATAGAGCGTGCGCTCCTGCTGCGGATCGGACGGGAAGTACGATACCGCGAAGACGCCATCCGGCGACGTCGGCAGCGCAATGTCGTAGCCGCCGGTCAGGCCGAGCGCGCGCAGCGACTCGACGACTCGTGCGAGCGGCCATGCTGTCCCTGCAGCGACGGGCTCGGCGTCTTTAGCTGCCGCAGGCGCATCGGGCGAGTGCGGCACCGGCACCGCGCCCGTGGCCCATGGCACGTTCGACAGCGGCAGATCGTCCATCGTCATGCCGGGCATCGAGTCCATATCCGACGACGCATGCTGCGTAGCAGGCATCGCAGTCGCACCTGGCCGCGTCGAATGCAGCGTGGACCCACCCCATGCACCTGGCGGCGAGCCGAGGTTAACACTCGTCGCAAGCGATTTGAGCTGCTTGCCCCACGAGCCCGTCCACGGCAACCCGGTCAGCACGAACGCCACCGCGCCCACGGCGAGCCAGATCCCGAGCGCCGCATGAAGACTCTTCCAGCGCGCGCGGCCGGGCAGCGACAGACGCGGCAGCAGCGCGCCACGCAATGTCGCACCCGCTCGCGGCCACCACAGCGCGATGCCAGTCGCGATCATCACGAGCGTCCAGCACGCGACCAGCTCCATCAGCAGCTCGCCCGGTTTGCCGAGCAGCAGCTTGCGATGGATCATCCGGTCGACCTGCATGAAGCGGCGCTCGACCGACAGCGTGCCGAGTACCGTACCGTCGTACGGATTCAGATAGACGCTCTCCTTGCCGCCGTGCGGCACGCGGAACACGAACTCGGCGCTGCGATCGGGCGCCGTCGCGATGCGTGCGGCGACGGCCGTCGAGCCAGGCGGCAGCGCGGCGCGTGCTTTCGCGAGCAGCGCGTCTTCGGTCAGACGTGGCGTCGATTGCGGCGTGACGATCAGTCGATGCGGGTACAGCAGCGGTTCGATCTGCGGCTGAAAACAGTACACCGTGCCCGTGATCGCGAGGATCACGAGGAACGGCATCACGAACAGGCCTGCGTAGAAGTGCCAGCGCCATAGCGTCCGGTAGCCGCGGCCTGGCAGAGTCGCAGTGGATGAAACAACGGAGCGACTCGAATCGCGCATCGAAGAAGTAGACATGGCGTGCTCCTCGTTCACATCCGCAGCCGGCCTTCGACATAGAAGGTGCGGCCCGGGTAAGGGTGATAGACGAAATAGCGGGCGTCGAAAATGTTGTCGACGCCGATGCCGATCTCGCTCTGCTTCGTCGGCCGGAACGTGAACTTCGCGTCCGCGACGATGTACGTGCTGGTGCCGCCGAACACGTTCGGGTTCGTGTCGGCGTTGGTCAGCGTGTTGTACTGGCGACCCGAATAGCGCGCGGCAAGCGTCACCGCCGAGCGGTCGTCGATGCGGTACGTCGCCGCGACGTTCGCGCGCCATAGCGGAATGCGGTAGAAGTATTTGCCGACCGTTGCGGGGTTCTGCGCGTTGGCGAGAATCTTCGACTGCGTGTACGCGATGCTCGCGATCAGATCGAGTCCGCGCAGCCCGACGTCCTGCCCCTGGTAGCTCGTTTCGATGCCGCGCGAGCGCACCTCGCCGATGTTCTGGAAACTGGTCACGTTCGGGATCACCGTCGTGTCGGTCTGGCTGAAGATCGTGTTCTTCACGTCGTCCTGAAACAGCGACAACCGAAACAGTCCGTTCCAGTGCGCCCATTCGGCGGTCAGCTCTTTCGAGAGGTCGTCCTCGGGCTTCAGGTTCGGATTGTTGTTGACGATCGACGAGCCGGTGATTTGCCCCTGGAACAGTTCGCTGGCGGTCGGGAAGCGGTACGCGCGACCAATCGACGCACGCAGCGTCAAGTCGTCGGTGACGTCGAACGACAGCGACGCCTTTGGCGAAAAGTGATGCTGGTCCGCGCCCGCATACGGCAGACGCGTGCTGCCAAGCGACTGCGCACCGTCGTACGCACGCCAGTCCTCGTAACGCACGCCGTAGACGAACTTCCAGCGCGGCAGAAAGCGCCATGCGTCCTGCGCATACACGGCCTGTGTCTGTGTGCGTCCCGCGAACGCGTTCGCGAGACTGCCGTTCGAGCCATCGCGCCACGCGGACGTGTTGTAGGTCTCGTTGTCGATGACGTAGTTGTCGTAGTGATAACCGAAGGTCAGCGCATGGTTCAGGAGACCCGCGTCGGGCACGGCTGGCGTGTAGGTCGCTTTCAGGTCGAGTGTTTTCCAGCCGGTGCCGTCGCCGAACGTGACGAGGCCCGGCCCGTTGCCTGGACCGCCCGCGCTCGCGGTACGCGCAACGCTGTCGCTGACGTCGTAGTACGACGCGATCGCTTCGCCGTTCCAGCCGGTCGCATGACGTGTTTTCAGCGACGCGCCGTACAGCCAGTTCTCGCTGTGACCGAGGCTCGGTGCGAGCGCGGCGGCCGGGATGTTGTACTCGTAGCCGCCGATCGCGACCTTGCCGCTGTACACCGGATTGCCGTTTGCGTCGAACAGGAACGTCGAGGTCTGGCTGTCGTACGTCTGGTGCCAGTAGCCGAGCGTGAAGCCGCCTTGCAGCGTCGGCGTGAAGTCGTACTGCATCTTCAGCTTGAACTGGTCCTGCACCGTGTGCTCGATGCCTTCGCCGTTCACGCCGAGCACCGCGGTCGGGACGCCGGTCTGGTTGTTGTAGAACGATGCGCCGCTGACGGGCACGTCGCCCGGCTTTGCGGGGGTCGTCGATTTCGCGAGCGTCGCGAACTGCAGCGGCTGGCTCGTGTTCTCGAGGTGATTCACGCCGAGCGTGAACGAGAACTTGCCGATCCGGTTGCCGATCGACGCGCTCGCCTCGCTGCCGTTGAAGTTGCGGTTCACGCCGAACAGGCTGAAGTGCTGCGTGAACGCTTTCACGTCGGCATCGGCTTCAAATCTGGTCGGCATACGCGTGGTGATCAGCACCGTCGCGCCGAGCGAATTGCCCGGATAGAGCGCGGAAAACGGACCGTAGATCACATCGACCTGGCGGATCTCCGAGGGCGCGACCATCGACCAGCGCGGTGGAAACGAATAGCTGTTGCCGAGCAGGTTCGACAGCAGCAGGCCGTCCGCATAGACGAGGCCGCGCGCGCTTTGCGTGTTGCTCGTGCCGCGCACCGCGATGATCGAATTGAGGTCGCCGATGAAGCGCTTGCGCACCGCGAGGTTCGGCAGGTACTTCAGCACGTCTTCGGTATTGACGACGTTCCAGTTTTCGAACTGGCTGCGCGTGATCGTTTCGCTGGACGCGGGCAGGTTCGGATCGAGCACGGGGCGCGTGGCCGTGCCGCTTCCGCTGCCTGCTGTGACGACGACTACGGGCAGCGTGGCGGTAGACGTAGCGGATGAGGCCGCGGGGTCAGACGTACCGGGACTCTCCGCAAATGCGGATGAGGACGCGAGCGCGAACGGTGTCGCGCACGACAGGGGCAACAGCCCGAGCGTCGCGCAGCGTGCGCCGTGGCGCGCGCGTCGCGACAGGCTTCGCAAGGCGAAGTGCAGCATGGACATTCCTGATGGTCGTTGGAAGAACAGCCGCGCGCGCCTTCAATGGGCGCGTCGGAAGCGGCTGACCGTGGCGATCAGGAAGCGAAGGGTGGGTCGCGGGGGCGCCCGGACGGGAAGGCGCCGAGCGGAGTGAAGCGGGTGGACAGCAGGGGGACCGCGGCGAGCACGATCAGCGTGAGCACCGGGGCGACGACCGGTGCGACCGACGGCATCGCGGCGTGGGTGCAGAGCAGATCGCAGTAGCCGCAGGCGGCGAGCGGGTCAGCGGCATGCTGGCTGCCACCGTCTGGCTGGGTAGCCGAACAGATCGCGGCGACCGGCTCGTTCGCACGCGCCGACATCACCAGCTGGCTGATCACCGGCACGAACACGATCAGGCACATGGCAAGAATGCCAAGCCATGCGGTCAGGTGTTTGCGAGTGTCGAGGATCATGGTGAAGGACGCGATTGCGCGTCGCAGTGTATCACTCGAATTGGTGGTGGACCAGTCGAGGGCGATCGCGCTCGTCGTGTCCGCTGCTGTCACGCTACGTCAGCACCAGGCGGTTTGCTGTCGGCACGGTCGTTGCCGCCTTCAGGCACCTTTGCCTGCGCGACATCCGGTTTGGTCCGTGTGTCGTCGTGCAGCAACGCAGTTGAAAAGAAGCAGCCCATGACGGCCGACAGGATAATGAAAATCGAGGCCGCATCGACCAGTAGCCCGAAATACCTGAAAAGCACGAGACCGCTCGAAAGAATCAGCAGATTCAGGGTGATGCCCAGAATGGCGGATGCCTTGGGTACAGCACTCATGAATACCGCAAGCCGCGAGTGAGTGCTTGGCACATACCAGATGATCAGCAGGCCGAACACCATGATGAAGGCGGTTTCTGCCCATTTCAGCCAGGCGGGGCGACGGAGGAAATGTCCCTCGAAAATCGTCTCGATGACCTGAGCCTGAATTTCGATACCCGGCACCAGTTCCCCTAGCGGGGTCGTGCGCATGTCGGTCAGGCCGGTGCCGGTCAGTCCGACCAGCACCAGCTTGTTCCGGATGCGGTCGGCATCGACCTTTCCCTGCAGGATGTCGTTTGCGGACACGTAGCGGTTCTGCGTCGACCGGATGGACGCGAAATGCAGCCACATGTCACCGTCGGGCTGCGTGGGCACCTGCACGTCCGCGACACCCACCGCCTGCACGCCCGATGCCTCGGCGAACACGTCGATCGCCGATGAGCCCGTGGCGACGCGGAGCATTTCTATCGGCAGACTGGGGACCAGTTTCTCGCCCAAACCCATGATGAGGGGAACACGCCGGACCACGCCTTGCTCCAGCGCAACGTTTAGCATCGCCTGCCCGTGTGCCGCCGTCTGCAATTCCGGCAGGCTGGCGAGCACATAATCGAACCGTTCCACACGGTGCAGTGGGTCGGTGCCATGCACGAGGATCGGAGCGCTTCGCATATCGGTGCTGGTGGAGACGGCTGCATGATCGAACGCCGCGGCACCCAGTACGGTCGGCGCCTCGCGTAACGATCTGGCGAGAATGGCTTCGTGACTGGGAAGGGCCCGCAAGCCGGCGGCGAGAGACGCCGCCGTTTTCGGCAGATTGTCGGCGACCTTGTCGGGCGAGGTTTGATCCGGCTCCGGCATGTAAATGTCGAGACCGATCGCCAGCGGTTTCTGTGCCGCAATGGCATCGACCAGACCCGCGAGTCGATTGCGTGGCCACGGCCATTGACCGACGGCTGCCAGCGTTTTCTCGTCGATCTGGACAATGGTCACAGGCTGCGCGGCTGGAATGCGTGGAAAGCGACGTTGATAGTGGTCGAACAGAAGTTGCCGGGCGATTCCGAAGGAGTTCGGCGTCACGTTGTCGAGCACGTCCACGAAAGCGGGACGTGCTACGTCGCTGGGCCATTCGCTGCACAGATTGAGCAGGCCCAGGCAGAACAGCACCGCGAGTGCCACCGGACGCCCTTTGCGCGCCCTCAGCAACCCTTTGATGAAGACAAGCACCAGGCGGCTATAGCGTTTCATGAAGGTAAAGCCATTCAATGTCGATGACTGGCGCGGTAACGGATCGCCCCGATCATTGAATGTCGATGACTACGCGTCGGTTCATCGGATTGGGAACACCATCTGCCGTGGGCACCAGTGGATCGCGCTTGCCCCGGCCAGCAGTCTCTATTTGTCGGGCAGGAATACCTTGTTTGATCAGGAACGCCGCAACGCTCTGCGCCCGCCGCCTGGACAGCCTGTCATTGAACGCCAGAGAACCTGCCTGATCGGTATGACCCACTACCACGAGGTGAGGCGCTGGCCAGGTCGCGAGGACGGCTTTCAGTTTTTCAACCGTGGCGACTGACTCCGGGGCCAATACGGTGGAGGAGTCAAAGCGATAATTGATCGTAAATGTCATCGGGCGCGGAGGCCGGGCAGCGAGTAGCTCGCCATAGCGCGCCTGCACACTCGATTGGCTACCCATCGTCTTTTCCATGGTGCCATCCCTGGAGACGTTAACCCCGGCGTAGGCCTGGTCGATTGTTTGCTCGCCAGTGGCACTGTGGACGATGACCGCTCCGGCTTTGCCATCCGGATCCGGCAATAAAACAATTCTGTCCACCGTCGAACTACACCCGGACAGGAAAGCCAGTACGGCGAGTGTCGCGCCGAATACCAGCCGATGACTTCGGATTAAAGCCTTCAACGGACAGGTCCCCCTTTATCACCGACTTCGATGATGAATTCAGTGCCACGCACACCTAGCGTGGTGGTCGGTGTGCTGTAACGCACGGCATCCGGATTCGCCTTTGCCAGCTTTCCGTCAATCACGGCGAGGGACCCGCGTTTGATGGAGGCGTCGAGCACCCCGTCATAGGTCGTCGTGTCGAACGAGAAATTGTTGAGGTCGAGGATGGAATTGGGGCCTTCGGAAAGCAGGGTATTGTCACGCAGGGTGATGCCGAGAGTAGATTCCGGGCCGGTCACAATGCGATCGTTGCTGTAGATCTCGCTGCCGACGGCTGCGTCCGAACTTGTGCCCGCCCGATCGACATGCGCTGTTCCCTTCAGGGTCTTGATGACGCCTGCAGCATCGGCGGCCACTGCGGCATTGGCGACAGTCATGCATCCGCAGGCGAGAATCAAGGCGTATTTGATGGCGTGGATAGGCATGGCCGGCACCTGATGGCGTACTAACCGTTATTTTCCGCGAGGCAGCGCGGGTCTCCAATGTCGACGTTGCGATGAGCGACGCAACCACGACGCCACGGCTACTGCGCCGACGTCAGGGATTGATGCCGTAATGGGCGGGGGTAACCCGCTTTCGGTATTCGACACTTCGAGCATATTGAAGCAGAAAGCTTATCGTCACTGTTTTGCCATGAAGCAACGCGAACTCCACGGAACAATTTCTTCCGGATTTTTTAGCGGATTTTATAGTTTTAATGGGCAATGTCGCGCCATTTAAGCACTGTTAAAAAACCTTTGCAATAGCGCAGCCAGCCAGTACGCAGTGGGCGCCAGAAAGGCACGCCATTGTTTGGGCCATGTCCGTCGGTACTGTAGCGGCAGAGGGCATCGACGGATCCGTTCAGTCGGCGTCGCCAGTGACTTTACGAGTTGCCTGTCGGATCGATCTTTTTACTACTCATTAGCCTTTTGATTTCGCGTTCACGAGCGGCAAGCCGGCGCACATGCGGCGAGGCGAGATCATTCTGCATGTGCGCCTGCATGGAACGTACCATCGAGGCAATGCGGGCTCGGTGCTTCAGCCGAAGGGCATTGCGCCGGGTCGCGATCCGATCACGGACTTTCTCGAATACGCGACGTGATGCAAGCAACTTGACGCACGCGGAACGTTCAGCGCAACGAGGACGCGAAATCGTCGAGCTGCGTGATGCAGGTGTTCCAGCCGTCAAAGAAGCCGAGCGTTTCATGACGTTCGCGAGTGGCATCGTCGGGGTGCATGACGCGAGCTTCGTAACGGGTGCCCGCGCCTTCGTCGGCCATCGTGATCACGGCAGTGAAACCGAGCCACGGTGTATTCGGCCGCCAGTCCGCGACGAGCATCGACGTGAACGCGAGGCGCGCTTGCGGCACGATCTCGAGGAAGCAGCCGGGGTTGTCGCTCGTGCCGCCGTCGGGGCCACTCATCAAGGTATGGAAGGCGCCGCCGGGCCGCAGGTCAAAGGCGAGCACGTCGGTGGTCCATGGCCGCGGACACCACCATTCCTTGAGCAGATCGGGCTCGGTCCACGCGCGCCATAACGTCGCACGCGGCGCGCGCAGCACGCGCGAGATGACGAGGTCGCGGGTTTCAGCGTGACCGGCGTGGCTTGCTGGCATGAGGTTGCTCCTGTTGGTGAAGGCGTTCGACAAAACTGGCCATGCGGTCGGATCGTGCCTCCCACATCGCTCGCTGCGCGGCTATCCATTGCTCGGCTTCAGACAATCTTCCGCTCATCAGCTCGCAGGTGCGCGTGCGCCCCGTCTTCCGCGTCCGGATCAGCCCGCTGCGTTCGAGCAATGAAACGTGCTTCATGAACGACGGCAGCGCCATGTCGAACGGTGCGGCAAGCATGGAGACGCTTTGCTCGCCACGGCCCAGCGCACTGACGATCGCGCAGCGGGTCGGGTCGGCGAGGGCATGGAAGATGCCGCTGACGTCGGTTGAATAGTTAGCCATATGGCTAAGTATAGAACAAATGCGGCGGGAGGGGAAACCCGGTAAGCCGGACCGACGGACATGTAGATCGTCCGCAAGACAATCCGCTTTTGCTATCGCTTCATCCGATACTTGAATTGTGGTGGTCGCGAACGGCTCGTATATTGGCCGTCATCCGCAGATAAATACAGTATTGGAGACAGCATGAACCGGATCGATCTGGAGGGACGCGTCGTCGTGATCACAGGCGGCGCGCGCGGCATCGGCTATGCGGTCGCGCAGCGCGCGCTGCGCTCGGGCGCGGCGGTGTCGCTGTGGGACGTCGACGCCGACCGGCTCGCGAGCAGCGAGCGCGAATTGGCCAAACTCGTGGCCGAGCCAGGTGACGTGTCATCGGCGACGGTCGAGCTCACCGACGAACGCTCGGTGGCCGCCGCGACCGCTGCAACCATCGCGCGGCATCAACGGATCGACGTGCTGATCAACTGCGCGGGCATCACCGGCGGCAACGGCAAGACGTGGGAGCTCGAGCCCGACCTCTGGCGCCGCGTGATCGATGTCAATCTGATCGGCCCGTTTCTCACGTCGCGCGCGATCGTCCCGCAGATGCTCAAGCAAGGCTACGGGCGCATCGTCAACATCGCGTCGGTGGCGGGCAAGGAGGGCAATCCGAACGCGTCGCACTACAGCGCATCGAAGGCCGGGCTGATCGGTCTCACGAAGTCGCTCGGCAAGGAACTCGCGACCAGCAACATCCTCGTCAACGCCGTGACGCCGGCTGCAGCGAAGACCGAGATCTTCGATTCGATGGCGCAGGAGCACATCGACTACATGCTGTCGAAAATCCCGATGAACCGTTTCCTGTTGCCCGACGAGGCCGCGTCGCTGATTCTCTGGCTCGCGTCGGAGGACTGCGCGTTCAGCACAGGCGCGGTGTTCGATCTGTCAGGCGGCCGCGCGACTTACTAAGACCAGGCGAGAACTCGCCCGCCGTTATCGCAGCCATCGAACGTACACCACCAGGCGTCCCGCCCGGAGCCCTCATGAACGCGCAAGTGAACGCGCAACCCGCCGTCACAGCGGCCCCGCTCGAAGCCACCGTCAGCCATGTGATGCGGCGTCTGCTGCCGTTTCTGCTGCTGATGTACGTGCTCGCGTTTCTCGACCGCGCGAACATCGGCTTCGCGCAAAAGGCGCTGCAGCACGACACGGGTTTGTCCGACGCAGCGTTTGCATTTGGCGCCGGCGTGTTCTTCATCGGCTATGCGCTGTTCGAGGTGCCGAGCAACCTGCTGCTGCATCGCGTCGGCGCGCGCATCTGGATGTGCAGAATCATGGTCACGTGGGGCATCGTGTCGGCGGCGATGGCGTTTGCGCACACGCCGACCGCGTTCTACTGGCTGCGTTTCCTGCTCGGCGTCGCGGAGGCCGGCTTCTTCCCCGGCATCATCTATTACCTCACGCACTGGTTCCCGCAGGCGGCTCGAGCGCGTGCGGTCGGTGTGTTCTATTTCGGCGCGCCGCTCGCGTTTATTTTCGGTAGCCCGCTGTCAGGTCTGCTGCTCGATCTGCACGGCGCGTTCGGGCTCGCGGGCTGGCAGTGGCTGTTTCTCATCGAAGGCGGCCTCGCGTCGGCGGTTGGCGTGTGGGCGTTCCGTTTTCTCGACAATCGCCCCGACGACGCGCGCTGGCTCGATGCCGGTGAGCGCGATGTGCTGCGCGCGGCACTGGCCAGCGATGCGCAGGCTGCCTCTATACACGGGCCACGCAGCGTGCTTGCCGCGCTGTTCGATCGTCGCGTGCTGATGCTGTCGCTGATCTATCTGCTGATCCAGATCAGCGTGTACGGCGTGATCTTCTATCTGCCGCAACAGGTCGCAGCGTTGCTCGGCACGAAGGTTGGCCTGCGCGTCGGACTCGTCACCGCGCTGCCGTGGCTGTGCGCGGTCGCGGTCACTGCGTGGGTGCCGCGCCGCGCCGATCGTCGTGGCGGTCATCGCGGCTGGGCTGTCGCGTTGCTGGTGCTGGCAGGACTTGGCATCGGCGTGTCGGGGCTCACGCACAGCCCGCTCGTCGGGTTGCTCGCGCTGTGTTGCGCGGCGAGCGGCTTCATCGCCGCGCAGCCGCTGTTCTGGACTTTGCCCACACGCTATCTGACGGGCGCTGCAGCCGCGGGCGGCATCGCATTGATCAATTCGCTCGGCGGACTCGGCGGCTTCATCGCGCCGACGCTGCGCACGGTCGCGGAGCACGCGTGGCAATCGACGTCCGCGGGACTCGTCGTGCTCGGCGCGGCGAGCCTGCTGGCCGCGCTGCTGATCGGCGTGACCGGGCGCGAACGGCGCGCGGAGACGGCGTCAGCGTTGCACCGGTCCGCATAGCGCGGCGGGTGATACGAAACACTACGAGACACCAAAAGACTGCACTACGGAGTTCATCGACATGGTCATGCCAACCATCCGGCACGTGCGTGCCTTCATCGTTCGCGGCGGCGGCGCCGACTATCACGACCAGGCCGACGGCCACTGGATCGACGATCACATCGCGACGCCGATGGCGCGCTATCCCGAGTACCGGCAGAGCCGGCAGTCGTTCGGCATCAACGTGCTGGGTACGCTCGTCGTCGAGATCGAGGCGAGCGACGGCACCGTCGGCTTCGGCGTGACGACCGGCGGCGAGATCGGCGCGTTCATCGTCGAGCGGCATCTCGCGCGTTTTCTCGAAGGGCAGCTTGTCACCGACATCGAGAAGATGTGGGATCAGATGTACTACGCGACGCTCTACTACGGCCGCAAGGGCATCGTGCTGAACACAATTTCGGGCGTCGATCTTGCTCTGTGGGACCTGCTCGCGAAGGTCCGCAAGGAGCCCGTGTACCAGCTGCTGGGCGGCCCGGTACGCGACGAGCTGACGTTCTACGCGACCGGCGCACGGCCCGATCTCGCGAAGGAGATGGGCTTTATCGGTGGCAAGCTGCCGCTGCAGCACGGTCCCGCGGAAGGCGAGGAGGGACTCCGCAAGAACATCGAGAAGCTCGCGGAGATGCGCAGCCGCGTCGGCGACGACTTCTGGCTGATGGTCGACTGCTGGATGAGTCTCGACGTGCGCTACGCGACGCGGCTCGCGCACGCGGCGCACGAATACGGGATCAAGTGGCTCGAGGAATGTCTGCCACCCGACGACTACTGGGGTTACGCCGAACTGCGCCGCAACGTGCCGCGCGGCATGATGGTGTCGACCGGCGAACACGAGGCGACGCGCTGGGGCTTCCGGATGCTGCTCGAAATGGAGTGCTGCGATTTCATCCAGCCGGACGTCGGCTGGTGCGGTGGCATCACCGAGTTGATCCGCATTTCCGCGCTCGCGGACGCGCACAACACGATGGTCGTGCCGCACGGGTCGTCGGTGTACAGCTATCACTTCGTCGTCACGCGGCACAACTCGCCGTTCGCCGAGTTCCTGATGATGGCGCCGAAAGCCGACGAAGTTGTGCCGATGTTCACGCCGCTTTTGCTCGACGAGCCGGTGCCCGTGAACGGCCGGATGAAGGTGCCGGACACACCGGGCTTCGGCGTGCGGCTCAATCCGGATTGCGCGCTCGTACGGCCGTATCAACACTAACCACGCGAGGAGGCACGCAGTGCTGCTCAAGGACAAGGCGGTCATCGTGACAGGGGGATCGCGCGGCATCGGCCGGGCGATCGCGGTCGCGTGCGCGGCGCAGGGTGCGGACGTCGCGATCAACTACTGGGGCGACAACGATGCATCGTACGGCCGGCGTTCGGCAATCGGCGAAGTGCTTGCCGAGATCGAACAGCTCGGACGTCGCGCGATCGCCGTCGAGGGCAACGTCGCGGCGCCGCAGACGGGTATCGATCTCGTGCGCCAGACCGTCGATGCGTTCGGCAAGGTCGACGTGCTCGCGAGCAACGCAGGTATCTGCCCGTTCCACGCGTTTCTCGACATGCCGCCATCGGTGCTCGAACGCACGGTCGGCGTGAACCTGAACGGCGCGTTCTACGTAACGCAGGCGGCCGCGCGGCAGATGAAAGAGCAGGGCCACGGCGGCGCGATCGTCGCGACGAGTTCGATCAGTGCACTGGTGGGCGGCGGCATGCAGACGCACTACACGCCGACGAAAGCCGGCGTGCATTCGCTGATGCAGTCGTGCGCGATTGCGCTCGGGCCATACGGAATTCGCTGCAATTCGGTGATGCCCGGCACGATCGCGACCGACCTGAATGCGGAAGATCTCGCCGACGAAACGAAGAAAGCGTACTTCGAAAAGCGCATTCCGCTCGGTCGTCTCGGCACGCCGGAGGATGTCGCGGACTGCGTGGTGTTTCTCGCGTCGGACAAGGCCCGCTACGTGACCGGCGCGGCGTTGCTGGTGGACGGCGGGCTGTTCGTGAATCTGCAATGAATGAGGTAGAACGCCTAGCGGGGCGTGTCGAACGGCTGCGAAAAGCGCCGCAGCAGACCGACGAAATGCTCGGCGGGCTCGGCGAGTGCTTCGCCCTTGCGCGTGAGGATGCCGAAGCCGGGCAGGCTCTTGCCGATCTCGATCGGCAGCGCGACCAGCAGTTTGCCGCGCACGTGATCGCGCACGACGGACTCGGGCAGCATCGCGACCGCGTCGAAGTTTTCGAGCAGTTGCAGCGTCGCGAAGATCGACGCGCATTCGGTGAGATTGACCGGCGTCGCGAGGCCGGCGCGCGCGAGTTCCTCTTCGAACAGCACGCGCGCGGGGCTGGTCAGCGGTTGCGCGACCCACGGCCAGTCGATCAGTTCGCGCAACGCGACGCTACGCGTGGACGCGAGCGGATGCCGTGTGCGGACCACGAGCACGAGCGTTTCGCGCGCAAGCGGTTCGAAGCCGAAGTCGTTGTGCTGCAGCGGCGACGTCAGACGGCCAAGCGCGAGATCGACTTCGCGGCGGTGCAGCAGTTGCACGACCTGGTCGCTGGTTTCGCCGAGGATTCGCACGTTCAGCAGCGGCCGTTCGGTCTTCAGCGATGCGACGGCCATTGCGAGCAGATCGGGCGCGGCGCCCATGATCGCGCCGACCGTAAGCTGGCCGTGACCGCCTTTGCGCTTGACGTCGAGGTCTTCGGCAAAGCGCGTGAGTTCCGCGAGCGCGCGCCGCGCGTACGCGAGCGTGACGACGCCAAGTGGCGTCGGCTGCATGCCGCGCGCGTTGCGCTCGAACAGCAGGAAGCCGAACGCTTCCTCGATGTCGCCGAGCATCCGGCTCGCGCTTGGCTGCGCGACGTTGATCGCGTCGGCGGCCTGATGGACGTTGCGTGCGTCGTCGAGCGCGACGAGCAGTGCGAGGTGCTTGAACTTGAGACGATTGACGAGAGCGACCGTTGAGGCTTGGTGATTCATGGGATCTGGGATGGGAACTGCGCGATTCGGTTTCTGGATCGACCAATCCCAACAACGGATTGAGACGCTATCGACCGCGGAATTATAGTCGGTTGAGGCGCTTCGTCGAGAGAGCGCCGGAAACAGAAACAGAGACTAGAAGAGATTGGAGACAAACCCCCATGGAAACGATCGCTTTCCGGATGACGCTCAACCCCGGCATGCGCGAAGAATACGCGCGCAGGCACCGCGAGATCTGGCCGGAACTCGTCGATGCGCTGCACAGCGCGGGCGTGCGCGACTACCGTATCTTTCTCGACGAATCGACCGACGCGCTGTTCGCCGTGCTCACGCGCACCGACGATCACACGATGGACGCGCTGCCCGATCTGCCCGTGATGCGCAAATGGTGGGACGCGATGGCCGACATCATGCACACGGCGCCGAATCATGCGCCGCTTCAGCAGCCGCTCGTGCCGGTCTTCGAGCTTTCTGCGGGGAACCGCTAATAGGGTCGACCGCCGGAGTAAGCGCATGGGACCAGAGTAAGCGCTAAAGCGCCAACTCTGGTCGACAGCGCCAACTCCGACATGGGACCAGAGTAAGCGCTAAAGCGCTAACTCTGGTCGACACAGGAGAGCTTCATGCAAGTAGTCGATCCGCACATCCATCTATGGGACCTGCAGACACATCGCTACCCGTGGCTCGAAAACCCCGGCGTGTCGTTCGTCGGCGATGCACGCGCGTTGCGCCACGACTACCGGCTCGAACATCTGCTCGCCGACGCAGCCGAGATCGACGTTCTGAAGATCGTGCACGTCGAAGCGAATCACGATCCCGCGAACCCTGTCGAGGAAACGCGCTGGCTGCAACAGATTGCAGACACGCCCGCCTCGCGTGGAATGCCGAACGGCATCGTCGCGTGGGTGGACCTCGCGGCGGCAGACGCGGAAGCGGTGCTCGAAGCGCACGCGTCGTTCGCGAATACGCGCGGCGTGCGGCAGATCCTCAACGTGCACGGAAACAAGCTGTACGACTACGTGGGCCGGCATTTCATGCGCGAGCCCGTGTGGCGCGAGCGGTTCTCGTTGCTGCGTCACTACGGTTTGTCGTTCGATCTGCAGCTGTACCCATCGCAGATGGACGACGCGGCCGCACTCGCACGTGTACATCCGGACACGCAGTTCGTCGTCAATCACGCAGGGATGTTCGTCGACCGCGACAGCGTGGCCGGTTATCGCGGGTGGCGCGATGGACTGCGGACGCTGGCCGCCTGTCCGAACGTCGCAGTGAAGATCAGCGGGCTTGCGATGTTCGATCATCGCTGGACCGTCGAAAGTCTGCGTCCGTATGTGCTCGAAACGATCGATGCGTTCGGCGCCTCGCGCGCAATGTTCGCGTCGAACTTCCCGGTGGACCGGTTGTTCGGCACGTACGCGGCGCTGTGGCACGCGTACGCCGCGATCGTCGCGGGTGCGAGCGACGACGAACGCGCGGCGCTGTTTGTCCGCAACGCGGAACGTGTTTATCGAATCTGAAAACTGCATCTGAACACCGCATTCAAAAACACAATCAGCCGCACAACAAAGGAGACAAGCCAGTGCAGCAACCGACCCCCGCCGTGCCGCGGCTCGAACTGATCCACGCGAGCAAGTCGTTCGGCCGCGTGCGCGCACTCAGCGACGGCGAACTCGTGCTGCGTAGCGGCGAGGTCCACGCGCTGCTCGGCGAGAACGGCGCGGGCAAGTCGACGCTCGTGAAGATTCTCGCGGGCGTGCATCGCGCGGACACGGGCGAACTGCGCATCGACGGCGAGCCACGTGAATTCACGACGCCGGCGCAGGCGCGCGATGCGGGCATCGCGGTGATCTATCAGGAGCCGACGCTGTTCTTCGATCTGTCGATCGCGGAAAACATCTATATGGGCCGGCAGCCGGTGGATCGTCTAGGGCGCATCCGCTACGACGAGATGCATCGCGAGGTCGATACGTTGCTCGCGTCGCTGGGCGTCGATCTGCACGCGGACCGTCTGGTGCGCGGCCTGTCGATCGCCGATCAGCAGGTGATCGAGATCGCGAAGGCGCTGTCGCTGAACGCGAACGTGCTGATCATGGACGAGCCGACCGCGGCGCTGTCGTTGCCCGAAGTCGAGCGACTGTTTGCGATCGTGCGGCGGCTGCGCGATCGCGACGTCGCGATCCTGTTCATCACGCACCGGCTCGACGAAGTGTTCACGCTCACGCAGCACGTGACGATCATGCGCGACGGTGCCAAGGTATTCGACGCGCCGACCGCCGACCTCACCACTGCCGCGATCGTCGCGAAGATGGTCGGCCGCGATCTCGCGACGTTCTATCCGAAGGCCGACGTGCCGCCCGGCGACGTGCGGCTCGCGGTGCGCGGCCTGACGCGCACGGGCGTGTTCCGCGACGTGTCGTTCGAGGTGCGCGCAGGCGAGATCGTCGCGCTCGCGGGGCTGGTCGGCGCGGGCCGCAGCGAAGTGGCGCGCGCGATCTTCGGCATCGATCCGCTCGATGGGGGCGAAATCCGCATCGCGGGCAAACGGCTCGCGCCGGGACGTCCTGCTACGGCGGTCGCGGCGGGTCTCGCGCTCGTGCCCGAAGACCGGCGGCAGCAGGGCCTCGCGCTCGAACTGAGCATCGCGCGCAACGCGTCGATGACGGTGCTCGGACGGCTCGTGCGCTTCGGTCTGATCTCGGCGCGCCGCGAAACCGAACTCGCGACCCGCTGGGGCACGCGGCTGCAACTGAAGGCAAGCGACCCGGCTGCGCCGGCCGGCACGCTGTCGGGCGGCAACCAGCAGAAGGTCGTGCTCGGCAAATGGCTCGCGACGCATCCACAGGTGCTGATCATCGACGAACCGACGCGCGGTATCGACGTCGGCGCGAAAGCGGAGGTCTACGGCGCGCTCGCCGAACTGGTGCGCGAGGGCATGGCGGTGCTGATGATCTCGAGCGAACTGCCCGAAGTACTCGGCATGGCCGACCGCGTGCTGGTGATGCACGAAGGCCGGATCAGTGCGGAGATCGCGCGTGCGGACGCGACCGAGGAACGCATCATGAGCGCGGCGCTCGGGCAGAGCGGCGCGCCGCTGGGGCACGCGGCATGATGCGCAATTCGACCACGCGTCCGGCCGCACTCGATCCGCAAAACGGAGCTACCCATCAACGCGCGCGTCGCGGCGGCGCAAGTGGCTTCGCGGCTGCACTCGCCGCAAGCCGCGAGACGACGTTGTTCGTCGTGCTGATCCTGTTGATCGCCGGCACAGCGCTCGCGAAACCGCAGTTCCTGAATCTACAGAATCTCCGCGACGTGCTGCTCAATGTATCGATCATCAGCCTGCTGACCGCGGGGATGACGGTCGTGATCCTGATGCGTCACATCGATCTGTCGGTGGGCTCGACGGTCGGTGTCAGCGCTTACGCGGTGGGCAGCCTGTACGTCGCGTTCCCGCACATGCCGGTGCTCGTCGCGCTCGCGGCGGGGCTCGCGATCGGTCTCGTCGCGGGCGGGATCAACGCGCTGCTGGTCGCGGTGGGTCGCGTGCCGTCGCTGGTCGCGACGCTGTCGACGCTGTACATCTTCCGCGGCGCGGACTACGCGTGGGTACATGGCGGTCAGATCAACGCGACGAGTCTGCCCGAAGCGTTCTCGCGACTCGCGACCGGCACGCTCGCCGGCGTCCCGGTGCTCGCGCTGATCGCCGCGGTCGTTCTGCTCGTGCTTGCAACCTATCTAAAGCAGTTCCGCGGCGGCCGTGAACACTATGCGATCGGTTCGAACCCGGAAGCCGCGCGTCTCGCGGGCGTCGCGGTCGAGCGTCGTGTGATGGCCGGTTTCCTGATTTCCGGTGCGATCGCGGGCTTTGCCGGCGCGCTGTGGCTCGCGCGCTTTGGCACCGTCGACGCGAGCACCGCGAAGGGCATCGAGCTGCAGGTGGTCGCGGCGGCGGTGGTCGGCAGTGTCGCGATCACCGGCGGCGTCGGCACGATTCTCGGCGCGACGCTCGGCGCACTTGTGCTCGGTGTGATCAGCATCGCGCTGGTCGTGCTACACGTGTCGCCGTTCTGGGAGCAGGCGATCCAGGGTGCGCTGATCGTCATCGCGATTGCGGCCGATACCTTGCTCGCGCGCTCGGTGGCGAAACGGATGATGAGGAAACGCGATCATGGCTAAACCAGATTCCGCGCTGCGCCTGCGACGCCCGTCGATCCCGCTGCACTGGGAAACGCTGCTCGCAGTGTTGCTCGTGCTCGCGCTGATACTCGGCCGCGTGCTGTCGCCCGAATTCCTGTCGGGTGCGAATCTCGGCAACGTGCTCGCCGATCTGACCGAAGTCGCGCTGATGGCGCTGCCGATGACGCTCATCATCGTCGCCGCGGATATCGATCTGTCGGTTGCATCGGTGCTCGGCGCGTCGAGCGCGCTGCTCGGCGTGCTGTGGCACATGGGCGTGCCGATGCCCGCGGCGATCGCACTCTCGATCGTCGCAGGCGCGCTTGCGGGGCTGTTGAACGGCCTCGTGATCGTGAAACTGAACCTGCCTTCGCTCGCGGTGACGATCGGCACGCTCGCGCTGTTTCGCGGGCTGGCGTACGTGCTGCTCGGCGATCAGGCCGTCGCCGATTTTCCGCCGGGGTACACGGCGTTCGGAATGAATTCGCTCGGCGCGACGTTTATCCCGCTGCCGTTCGCGATCGTGATCGTCTGCGCGGTGCTGTTCACCGTGCTGCTGCAGGCCACCGCGTTCGGCCGCAGTCTGTTCGCGATCGGGGCGAACCCGACCGCGGCGGCGTTCTCCGGCATCGACGTCGCGCGCGTGCGGCTCAAGCTGTTCGTGCTGTCCGGCGCGGTCAGCGCGCTCGCGGGCGTGATCTACACGTTGCGCTTCACGAGCGCGCGCGGCGACAACGGCGAGGGCTTCGAGCTGTCGGTGATCGCGGCCGTGCTGTTCGGCGGCGTCAGCATCTTCGGCGGACGCGGCTCGATGATCGGCGTGCTGTTGTCGTTGCTGATCGTCGGCGTGCTGCGCAATGCGCTGACGCTCGTCGACGTGTCGAGCGAAGTGCTGACGATCGTCACCGGCGCGCTGCTGCTTGCGTCGGTGCTGATTCCGAATCTCGCCGCGCGCTGGCGGGCGCGGCGTGACCGGCGGCTTATCGCGGCAGGATCGCCATAAACAGTGGTGCTTAAGAAGAAACATCGCATTACACCTTCGGACATCTTGTCCGATTACCCAGAGAGGAGACACTTCATGTTCAGACCACTACGTCATATGAGCACTGCGGCGCTATGCGTGCTGCTGCTCGGCATCAGCGCGACGGCGGGCGCGGCCGGCATCAAGGACGGCCTGAAAATCGCGTTCCTGCCGAAGCAGATCAACAACCCGTACGAGGTCATCGCCGACGACGGCGGGATGGCCGCGATCAAGGAATTCAAGGGCGACGGCAAGGTGGTCGGGCCGTCGGATGCGGGCGCGTCGTCGCAGGTGCAGTACATCAACACGCTGATCACGCAGCGGCAGAACGCGATCGTGATTGCCGCGAACGACGAGAACGCGGTCGTGCCGTATCTGAAGAAAGCGATGTCACAAGGCATCAAGGTCGTCACGTTCGATTCCGACACGGCACCCGACGGCCGGCAGATCTTCGTGAACCAGGCAAACGCGGAAGGGATCGGCCGCGGGCAGATCCAGCTCGTGTCGAAGCTGATGGGCGGCGAGGGCGAGTTCGCGATCCTGTCAGCGACGCCGAACGCGACGAACCAGAACACGTGGATCAAATGGATGCAGGAGGAACTGAAGAAGCCGGAGTACGCGAAGATCAAGCTCGTGAAAATCGCGTACGGCAACGACGACGACCAGAAGTCGTTCGTCGAGACCCAGGGGCTTCTGCAGGCGTATCCGAACCTGAAGGCGATCGTCGCGCCGACGACGGTCGGCATCGCGGCTGCCGCACGCTATATCTCGTCGTCGTCGAGCAAGGGCAAGGTCGCGGTGACCGGGCTCGGCACGCCGAACCAGATGCGCGCGTTCGTCAAGAACGGCACCGTGAAGGCGTTCCAGCTGTGGGACCCGAGCGCGCTTGGCTATCTTGCCGCGTACGCGGCCGCGAATCTCGCGTCGGGCACGATCACCGGCAAGGAAGGCGAATCGTTCGACGCGGGCAAGCTCGGCAAGCGGACCATCGGCCCGAAGGGCGAGGTCATTCTCGGACCGCCGACCACGTTCGATTCGAGCAACATCGACAACTTCAATTTCTAGTTCACACGTTGCGATGTGCGATTCGTCGTGCATCGTGTGATGAGGGGCGCTCTGCGGAGCGCCTTTTTTTTTGCGTGCGTTGTCGGGCGTTGCAAGCCGCGAGAAAGCCGATTGAAACCCGTCTGCCGTGCCTCAGTCATACACGGCAGGATTTTCCATCGCCACGTCGATTTTGCGCGCCTGTACCCGCATCGCCGATTGCGTGGACCGGTGCACGACAGGCGTCACGCGCGGCCGCGCGCCATCTGCCCGATTCGCTCCCCCGCGTGCCGCGCATGGCATTACACTTGCTGCATTGCTCCGTTTGTTCCGGCACGGTTGCCCTGCCGCGTCGATTGCCCGATGTCACAGCAAAGGAGTCGCAGCATGTCGCCTACCCCCGCAGGATCCGCCACATTCACCGATATCGACCGTCTCTGTATCGACACGATCCGCACGCTGTCGATGGATGCGGTACAGAAAGCCAACTCCGGCCACCCCGGCACGCCGATGGCGCTTGCGCCGGTCGGCTATCACCTGTGGCAAAACCACCTGCGCTACGACCCGACCCAGCCGCTATGGCCGAATCGCGACCGCTTCGTGCTGTCGATCGGGCACGCATCGATGCTGCTGTATTCGCTGCTGCATCTGACCGGCATACAGGCCGTCGACGAAGTGGGCCGGCCGAACGGTCAACCGGCTGTATCGCTCGACGACATCAAGCAGTTTCGCCAGCTCGACAGCAGGACGCCGGGCCACCCCGAATACCGGATCACGACCGGCGTCGAGACCACCACGGGGCCGCTCGGCCAGGGGCTTGGCAACAGCGTCGGCATGGCGATGGCCGAGCGCTGGTACGAAGCGCATTTCAATCAGCCCGATGCAAAGCTGTTCGATTACCACGTGTATGCGCTGTGCGGCGACGGCGACATGATGGAAGGCATCTCGCATGAGGCGGCATCGATCGCAGGCCATCTGAAGCTGTCGAACCTGATCTGGATCTACGACAGCAACCGCGTGACGATCGAAGGCCATACCGATCTCGCGTACAGCGACGACGTCGAGACGCGCTTTCGCGGCTATCGCTGGCACACGCTGCATGTCGACGATGCTAACGATCCGGCCGCACTCGAAGCCGCAATCACGCAGGCGAAATCGCACACCGACGCGCCGACACTGATCGTCGTGAAGAGCATCATCGGCTGGGGTGCGCCGAACAAGCAGGACACGTCGGCGGCGCACGGCGAACCGCTCGGTGTCGAAGAGATCAAGCTCGCGAAGCGCTTTTACGGCTGGCCCGAGGACTCGAGCTTTCTCGTGCCCGACGGGGTTTACGCGCAGTTTCAGCAGCGCTTCGGCACGCGCGGCAAGGGGGCACGTGAGGAATGGCAGGCCCGCTTCGATGCGTACGCGAAAAAGTACCCGGCGCTCGCCGACGAATTCCGCACGATCGAAGCGCACGAGTTGCCTGAAGGCTGGGACCGCGACATCCCGTCGTTCGATGCGGACGAGAAGGGCATCGCGTCGCGCGACTCGTCGGGCAAGGTGCTCAACGTGATCGCGCAACGCATTCCATGGATGATCGGCGGCGCCGCCGATCTTTCGCCTTCGACCAAAACCAATCTCAAGTTCGACGGCGCCGGCAGCTTCGAGGCAGACAGCTACGGCGGCCGCAATCTGCACTTCGGCATTCGCGAACACGCGATGGGCGCGATCGTGAATGGCCTCGCGTTGTCGAATCTACGGCCGTACGGTTCGACGTTTCTGATTTTCAGCGACTACATGAAGCCGCCGATCCGCCTCGCGGCAATCATGGAGATCGGCGTCGTGCATGTGTTCACGCACGATTCGATCGGCGTCGGCGAAGACGGTCCGACGCATCAGCCGATCGAGCAGCTCGCGTCGCTGCGCGCGGTGCCCGGTCTCACGACGTTGCGGCCTGGAGACGCGAACGAGGTCGCCGAGGCGTGGCGCGTCGCGCTCGCGAACCCGCGCGTGCCCGCTTGCATCGTCGTGTCGCGTCAGGCGTTGCCGACCCTGGATCGCACGAAATACGCACCGGCTAGCGGCGTGCGACGCGGCGCGTACGTGCTCGCCGATGCGCCCGATGGCCGCCGCCCCGACGTGATCCTGATGGCGACCGGCAGCGAATTGTCGTTGTGCGTCGCTGCCTACGAGAAGCTGAAGAGCGAGGGCATTGCTGCGCGCGTGGTGTCGATGCCCGCGTGGGACATCTTCGAGAAGCAGGACGATGCGTACAAGGAGTCCGTACTGCCCGCCGCCATCGACGCGCGCGTCGCGGTCGAGCAGGCTGGCGTGCTCGGCTGGGACCGCTACACGGGTCGGCTCGGCACGCTGATCGCGATGCGTACGTTCGGCGCGTCGGCGCCATTGAAGGCGTTGCAGGCGAAGTTCGGTTTCACACTGGAGCACGTCTATGAAGCGGCGAAGCAGCAGCTCGCGCGCGTCGGGCGATCAAAGTGAACGATAGATTGAGCGGTTTGGTCGAATCAATCCATTCTGTCAGGTAGAGAAAAAGGAGAGACGCATCATGCAGATCGGTATCGTGGGCTTGGGGCGGATGGGCGGCAACATCGGACGGCGGTTGATGCGCGACGGCCACACCTGCGTGGTCTACGATCACGACCCGCAGGCCACCGCAACGCTCGTGAAGGAAGGCGCGACCGGCTCGGCCGATCTCGGCGGCCTCGTCAAAGGGCTCGCAACGCCGCGCGTCATATGGCTGATGCTGCCCGCGGGCAAGATCACCGAAGACACGTTGAACGACCTGTACACGATCCTCGGTTCGGACGACATCGTGATCGACGGCGGCAACAGCTTCTACAAGGACGACATCCGTCGCGCCGCGCGCTTTCACGAGAAGGGCATTCACTACGTGGACGTCGGCACGTCGGGTGGTGTGTGGGGACTCGAGCGCGGTTACTGCATGATGATCGGCGGCGACGACGTGGCCGTTAAGCGCCTCGATCCGATCCTCTCGACACTCGCACCGGGCGCGGGCAACGTGCCCGTGACACCGGGCCGCGAAGGACGCGATCCGCGCGTGCAGAACGGCTACATGCACACCGGGCCGACCGGCTCGGGCCACTTCGTGAAGATGGTCCACAACGGCATCGAGTACGGGCTGATGCAGGCGTATGCGGAAGGCTTCGACATCCTCAAGCACAAGGAGTCGACCGAACTGCCGGAGAGCGAGCGTTTCTCGCTCGATCTCGCGGATGTCGCAGAAGTGTGGCGACGTGGCAGCGTGGTGTCGTCATGGTTGCTCGATCTGACGGCCGGCGCGCTCGCGACGGACGGCACGCTCGACAACTATTCGACCGAGGTCGCGGACAGCGGTGAAGGCCGCTGGACCATCGAAGCCGCGATCGAAGAGGCGGTGCCTGCGCAGGTGCTGTCGGCGGCGCTCTATACGCGCTTCCGGTCGCGCGACGACGAATCGTTCGCGGAACGGATGCTGTCGGCGATGCGTTTCGGCTTCGGCGGGCATCACGAGTTTTCGCCGAAGAAGTAGGGGTAAGGTGCGCGGCTTCTATTGCCGCCTTCAAGTCGGGCGGCACGATGACAGGTTCGTTGAAAGTGCGGGGGGATGTGTGCGCCGTTAGCGAAACTTCTATGTTGTAGCGCAAGCAGGCGGAAGCGGATGACGTGCAGCGAAGCCGCCAGCGCATTGATGGAGTCGCGGGCTGTGCGGTATTGCCCGCGGCTATGTATCTTCGGAAGCAGCGTGTCGAGTACTGGCGCGCTGAGCTTGCTGCACAGGCGCTGGCTCGTGTCGCTGAGTCGCAGCAGTGCGTCAGGTGGACATCAATTGGGCCAGCGCTCGCCGATCAGCCACCAACGCTTCGCGGAGTGTGCGCGGGTCTGCATTGCGGCTGACATTGCTATCCATATCGCAAGAGGCAGTAACAGGTCTGCCTGCCCATATGCTGTATTCCTTGTCGAATTTTCCATAACGATCCAGTCCGCTCTCGTCCTTGCTAACATCATCGAATAAGGCGGGCTCAAGCGTCGGATTCAGTAACTGGGCCGGTTTGTAGCCTTCATTGTTAGAGCGGTCAGCCAGGGCTGCAAAGTCTTCCGGCGACATGGAGCGTTTTAGCGCTTCGAAAGCCGTGACATTGCCGCGCATGCAGATTAGATGAAGCACATTATTGCCTGTTTGATCCTGTAGGCCTGGATTCGCCCCGTGATCGAGCAGCAATCCGAATGCGTCGTGCTGACCCTTGACTGCGGAGATCATTAAAGGGGTTTTTTGTTGAGAGTCGCCCTCATTCAGCGATATACCGCAGGACAGATGGTGCAAAATCAGTGCGACTGAAAAATCCTCGTTGTCGTTGAACAAGGCATTCATTAGCGGGGTATTGCCGAAGAACTCAGGCGCATGCATTGCCAGCGTCCGTTTTAGCTCCGGGCCGGCGTCCGCGCAACACTTCATGTAGTCACTGCGGTCGAATCTGAATGGCCCTTGCTTGTTGCCCACAATGGTGGTTAGCAAAAACAGGTCATTGCCCAACTTCGCAATCGCCGGATTTGCGCGTGATGACACCTTGCGCAACATTCCTACACACATGGTCAGTCCGCGCGGCGCTCGGCCACTGTCGGGAATATATCTGGCAGCGAGTCGACTCAGCGTTGCTTCGCCCAGACTCGCTCGCTCGGGACTCGTTTCCCTGATTGACGGGGAGAGCGAAATACGCGGACGCGCTGCGCCCGGGGAGGGCGAGTGAGGGCGTACCGGTAAGGCTGTCAGTCGCACATCCTGCGTCGGTGCAAGGGTGACCGGAGCCTCCTTCTTTGGGGGGGCAGGACTCTTGACATCCGTCTTCTGCTCAGTGCGGGAAGGAGAAAGGGAGCGAATGGAAGGACTCGGCATGTCTTGGTACTCTACACAACAGGAAGAACGAATTTACCAACCGGCAACGGCAAACTCATTGCTTCACGCGAAGATTCGCCATCGCATGCGAAGAGGAGTCGGGTCAAGGTGATCGTTGGCAGCAAGTCGAAACACCAATCCTCGTCACAAGGGGCGATCTTTTTTGGAGAACGTCGCGAATTTGCGGCGCGAGAGATACAGGCATGATCACGTACAACCATCGCGTCGCAAGCCCGGGGTAGGTGTCCATGCCATCTGACACGCTCTATCAGGTTCTTTTATTGATCCATCAGCGACGACCCGGTCGTGAGGTCGCGCGCGCCGCGGGCCTCGCTCGCGGTGCGGCAGCCTGCGCCGCGTCGACGATGCAGTCGCCGAGCCGGCTCGCTGCCGCCTGCGCATGGCGTCGCCGGCGTTCGACCAGCACGATCTCGCGCGTGAACGTATCGGCGCCGAGATCGAGCGCCTTGACGCCGCGTGGGAGCGTAGCCGGTCCCGCGGTCAGCGGCACGAGCGCGACGCCGAGACCGCGCGCGACGAGTTGCGCGATGCCCTGCAGTTCGTCGAGTTCGATCGCGTCGGCGACGTTCACACGCAACCGGCGCAGAAAGCGCTCTACCTGACCGCCGCCGAACGAACGCCGGTCGTAGCGGATGAACGATTCGGAGGCGAGCAGTTCGCGCCACGGTCGCCGCGCGAGCTTCGACGGCACGAGCAGCACGAACGGTTCGCGCGCGAGCGTGCGGACTTCGAGTTCCGGCGGCAGCGAGAAGGGCGGTTTGATGATCGCCGCGAGTTCGACTTCGCCTCCATTGATCTGACCGAGCAGGTTCAGCGACACCCCCGGGACCACCCGCACACGCCAGCCCGGCGACGCGCTGCGAAAACGCACGAGCGCATCGGCGAGAAACGAGCCTTGTACCGACGCGATCGCGCCGACGTTCAGCGTGCCACCCGGCTCGGCGCCGCCGTCGCGCCCCAGACGCGCGTACAGCGCGAGCAGGTCGTCGGCGAGCGCGAGCGTTTCGCGGCCCGCATCGTTGAGCGTTGCCGAGCGGCCGGTGCGCTCGAACAGCACGAAACCGAGATGTTTTTCGAGCCGCTGCATCTGCGCGCTGACCGCGGATTGCGTGAGCCCGATGTGCTCGCCGGCCGCGGCGAAGGTGCCGTGCTGCGCGACGGCGACGAAGGTTTTGAGTTCGCGGAGCATGAGCAATCGATCGATTTTGTTGGAGGTCAGATCGAAAATATATCGCTTTTCAGCAATTTTAGTCATGCCTAAACTGGCAACACTGGGTGCATTGAAACCCGCACCTTCCCACTGTCAGCTTTCAGGATATTCGTCATGAGCGAAACCGCCGCCGTCATTCCGCCGTTCCATCTGGCTTTTCCGGTCCACAGTCTTGCCGCCGCGCGCGAGTTCTATGGCGACCTGCTCGGTTGCCCGGAAGGTCGCAGCTCGGAAGCATGGGTGGACTTCGATTTCTACGGGCATCAGATCGTCGCGCATCTCGCGCCCGATGAAGCGGGGCATCGTTCGACGAGCGCCGTCGACGGCGACGCGGTGCCGGTGCGTCATTTCGGCGTCGTGCTGTCGGTGCCGCAATGGCAGACGCTTGCAGATCGGCTGAAAGCCGCGGGCGTCGCATTCGTGATCGAACCGCACGTCCGCTTCAAGGGTGAGGTCGGCGAACAGGCGACGATGTTCTTCCTCGATCCGTCGGGCAACGCGGTCGAGATCAAGGCGTTCGCGAATCCCGCTTCGCTGTTCGCGAAGTAAGCGCCGCAGGGGCCTGGCTTCGCTGCGGCATAACAGGCTCCTTCTACGCTGAAATGAAATTCGGTAACGTCGTGCTCATGAGCCTGTCTCTACGACATCGCAACACGTTCACGGACGATCCACACGGCGAGGCGGTGTCGGGTCAGGCGTCGCAGGCTGCAACTCTTTTTGCCACCAACCCACGTCACGCCAGTCGCCAAGCTTGAATCCAACACGACGGAATACGCCGAGCGGCTCAAATCCCATTGCCTCGTGCAGACCGACGCTCGCCGCATTGGGAAGCGCGATACCCGCAAACGCCTGGAAATAACCGAGGGTGACCAGCGCGTCAAAGAGTGCCGCATAAAGCGATCGTCCGACGCCCTGGCCGCGGCAATCCTCCCGCACGTAGGCTGTTGTGTCGACCGACCACTGATAGGCCGCACGTTCGCGATGCCTGCTCGCATAGGCGTAGCCGTTAATCCGGTCGTCGATATCGAGGCTGACCAGCCACGGCAAGCATTGCAGGGTGCCCACGATGCGCGATCTCATTTCCTCGACGGTGGGTGGCTCCAGCTCAAATGAAATGGCCGTATTGATCACGACCGGCGCGTAGATATCGGCGATCTGCCCGGCGTCGTCCGGCGTAGCAAGGCGCAGTGTCATAAGTACGTTTGGTCGAAGAGGGAGAGAACGCGCGGGCGCGTCGTCACCGGAACAGATAGCACATCGACGCCATTGCAGGAAGTGCGTCGCCAACCGTCCATCCACGCAACGAGCAGCGCTGCAGGTCTCCTCAAAAACAGTCGCCTCCTCTACATTTCAACAAAACTTGAAATGTTGAAATGATTGAAGTATCGTTCGGCCATGGACTCAAACCTCGTTGTACGCGCGCTGAGCGCGCTGGCCCACGAATCGCGCCTTGCAATCTTTCGCCTGCTGGTCGTAGCAGGACCAGACGGCAAAGCTGCCGGGGAAATTGCCCAGCAACTGGGGCTGTCTCCTTCGAGCCTGTCCTTCCATTTGAAGGATCTGTCGCACGCCGACCTGGTGAAGTCGCGGCAGGAGGGACGCTTCATCTTCTACACAGCGAATTTCGATGCGATGACGGGCCTGATCGGGTTTCTCACGGAGAACTGCTGCGCCGGCACCCCCTGCGCCGCGAGCAGCGTTTCCGACTGCTGCGGAGATGCGCCATGAAGCGTATGCGCCTGCACGTTGCCGTCGTGAATCTGCCGCGGCATGCGCTGGACCGAAACGCGATCCAGCGAGAGATGCGCGCGATCGGCGAGCGTCCGTTCGAGGAATCGGATGAGCAGCACTGATACCACCGATACGCTGGCCGGTGGCGCAAGACCCGCCATCGGCTTCTTCGAGCGATACCTGACGGTATGGGTCGCGCTCTGCATCGTGGCAGGCGTGCTTCTCGGACAAGCGCTGCCCAACGTCTTTCAGACCATCGGCCGGGTCGAGGTAGCGCAGGTGAATCTGCCTGTTGGCGTACTCATCTGGATCATGATCGTCCCGATGCTGATCAAGATCGATTTCACGTCGATGGGGCAGGTCGGCCGGCACTGGCGCGGCATCGGCGTGACGCTGATCGTGAACTGGCTCGTCAAGCCGTTTTCGATGGCGTTGCTCGGGTGGGTGTTCATTCGGCACGTGTTTGCGCCGTGGCTTCCCGCGGACCAGCTCGACAGTTATGTGGCCGGCCTGATCCTCCTGGCCGCTGCGCCATGCACGGCGATGGTGTTCGTCTGGTCGCAACTGTGCAAGGGCGACCCGTACTTCACGCTATCGCAGGTCGCGCTGAACGACGCGATCATGATTGTGGCTTTCGCGCCGCTGGTCGCGCTGCTGCTGGGGTTGTCGTCCATTACGGTGCCCTGGAACACGCTGATCATTTCGGTTGCGCTATACATCCTGATCCCGGTGGTACTTGCGCAGGCACTGCGCCGGCGCCTGCTCGCGAATGGCGAGGCGCATTTCCGGCGAGTGGTGTCCCGGTTCGGCCCATGGTCGATCGGTGCTCTGCTCGCAACGCTGGTGCTTCTGTTTGCCTTCCAGGGGCAGGCCATCGTTCGGGAACCGCTGGTGATCGTCATGCTGGCCGTGCCGATCCTGATCCAGGTGTTCTTCAACTCGGGGTTAGCCTATCTGCTCAACCGACGGCTGAATGTTGAGCACTGCGTGGCGGGCCCGTCGTCGCTGATCGGCGCCAGCAATTTCTTCGAGCTGGCGGTGGCGACGGCCATCAGCCTCTTCGGCTTCCATTCCGGAGCAGCGCTGGCGACCGTAGTCGGCGTTCTGATCGAGGTGCCCGTCATGCTGGCGGTTGTCGCGATCGTGAATCGCTCGCAGCGCTGGTACGACTCGACAGACGTCAAACAGGGACAACGCGTATGAGCGTCACCATCTATCACAACCCGGACTGCGGGACCTCGCGCAACACACTCGCGATGATTCGCAACGCTGGCATCGAGCCCACGATCGTCGAATACCTGAAGACCCCACCGGAGCGCACGACGCTGATAGATTTGCTGGCACGTGCAGGCCTGACCGTTCGTGACGTTCTGCGCGAAAAGGGTACGCCCTACGCTGAACTGGGGCTCGCGGATCCGACGCTCACGGATGAGCAGTTGCTGGACGCGATCGAACATCATCCCATCCTCCTCAACCGTCCTCTTGTGATTACGCCGCTCGGTGTACGACTTTGCCGACCGTCGGAACGCGTGATCGACATCTTGCCCGCGGCGCAGCAGGGACCGTTCGTCAAGGAAGACGGTGAGGTTGTCATCGACGCCGATGGCCGGAGGGTTCGGTAATGCTGCACGACCTGCCGAACGTCAGCGCATCGCACCTGGACACACCGGATCTGCAGAAGCTCGAACCCGGCGCAGTTTCACCGCACGCGCCGCGCATCCTGCTGCTCTACGGCTCGCTGCGTCCCACGTCGTACAGCCGGCTTCTCACTCTCGAATCCGAACGCATCCTGCGCCATTTCGGCGCGGAAACCCGGGTTTTTGACCCGGATGGCCTGCCGCTCGCAGACAGCGTCCCGGCCGATCATCCGAAGGTGGTCGAACTGCGCAAACTGTCTGAGTGGTCCGAGGGGCAGGTATGGTGCAGCCCGGAGCGTCATGGAACCCTGACGGCCGTTTTCAAAAACCAGATCGACTGGTTGCCGCTCGAAATTGGCGGTGTTCGCCCCACTCAAGGTCGCACGCTCGCGGTCATGCAGGTAAGCGGCGGGTCGCAATCGTTCAACGCCGTGAATGCGCTGCGGGTTCTCGGTCGGTGGATGCGTATGGTGACCATTCCGAACCAGTCATCGGTGGCGAAGGCCTGGCAGGAGTTCGACACCGATGGCCGGATGAAGCCCTCGGCCTTTTACGATCGCATCGTCGACGTGATGGAAGAACTGTACAAGTTCACGCTGCTGGTACGTGACCGATCGGACTACCTGACCGATCGCTACAGCGAGCGCAAGGAAGCGCGGCCGGAACTTGCAACGTCGCTGGCGGACGCCGCCATGAACCATGAGGCGCTAGCGGCCAATGCCGACTCCGACGACAGCGAAACCGAGTGACGGCGACAGCCCACGCGGCATGGTTGCAACATGGGCGCTCGCCGTTGCGCAGCTCGTCTCCTGGGGTTCGATCTATTACGCGTTCTCCCTTTTCGTCGTTCCGATGGAAACCGCGATGGGATGGAGCCGGACCGCGACCAACGGAGCACTCTCCATGGGCCTCCTGATCTCCGGACTCGCGGCCTATCCCATGGGGACCTGGATTGATCGCGGCCACGGCCGGCACGTCATGGTCTGTGGGACCGTGCTGGCTGCGGCGATGCTCGCGTTGTGGTCACAGGCGCATAGCCTCGCGATGTTGTTCGTCGTCTGGGCCGGCCTGGGTGTCGCCATGGCGGCGACGCTTTACGATCCTGTGTTCGCGGTAATCACACGGGATTTTCCGGGCACCTTCCGCACGAAGATCACGTTGATCACGCTGGTAGCAGGCTTTGCCAGCACGGTTTTTATTCCCCTGACACAGGTTCTTGTCGACGGGTTCGGCTGGCGCGGCGCGTTGCTCACGCTTGCTGCAGGCAACCTGGCGGTCTGCCTTCCGGTTCATGTTTTCGCCATCCGCCGCGATGCGCCGCGCGAAGACCGTTCGGGTCACGAGGTCGCGTCACGGGCAGTCAACGCGGCGGCAACCCGACGTGCCTTGCGGACACCGGCGTTCTGGGCACTCGCGATGTGCTTCACGGCCTACTATGCGACATTTGCGGCGCTCACTTTCCACCTCGTTCCGCTGATGACAGAACGGCGGGCGTCGCCGGCACTGATCCTGACGACGATGGCGGTTATCGGTCCGGCGCAGGTGCTCGCGCGCGTGCTGTGGTTCACGCTTGGCCGCAACGTTCGACCGGCTGTCATCGGTGTCGTGATTACAGCGGCGTTTCCGATGTCGGTAGTCGTTCTCATGATCGCCGGCACGTCGCCGGCATGGCTGATCCTGTTCGCGATCGTCTACGGCGGTGCAAACGGCATGATGACGATCCTGCGCGGAACGATCGTGCAGGATGTGATGTGGACAGAAGGTTACGGAGCCGTGAGCGGATTGCTTTCGATGCCGTCGAACGTTGCCAAGGGCATTGCACCGATCACGGCAGCGGCAATCTGGACGATTGGCGGCAGTTATGTGGCGGTCGAATGGACCGTGCTGCTGGTTTCGCTGATTTCGGCCGTTGCGTTCATTCTCGCGATGCGCTTCACTTCGGAGAGGAAATTCGGTGGGCGTCAGGCCAATTTCGAGTGAGCGTCCAGCTTTGCTTTCCGTCTCACCCGACAAACCGCGCGTATGTGAAGCTCAGCGCCGCAGACTATCCGCGATACTTCGATGCAGCATGTCGAGCGCCTGATCGATTTCGGCGTCGCTGATCGTCAGCGGCGGCGCGAGCCGGAACACGTCGCTCATTCCCTTCAGTTGCACGATGTTCATGTGCAGTCCGAGTTCAAGACAGCGCGCGGTGATCGCGGCGGACAGTTCCGGCGCGGGCGCCTTGCTGTCCTTGTCCGCGACGATCTCGATGCCGAGCAGCAGCCCTTCGCCGCGCACGTCGCCGATGCAGCGATGGCGCTGCTGCAACTCGACGAGCCCTTGCCGCAGCCGCGAACCCGCCTGGTTCGCGCGCTCGACGAGACCATCGCGCTGCACGATCTCGATCACCTTCACACCGACCGCCGCCGGCAGCGGGTCCGACACGTGCGTCGTATAGAACAGGAAGCCGTTGTCGTGCGCGCGTTCTTCGATCGCGCTGGTCGTCAGCACGGCCGACAGCGGAATGCCCGCACCGAGCGTCTTCGACAGCGTGAGGATGTCGGGCGTCACGCCGTCGCGCTCGCACGCGAACATCAGGCCGGTGCGGCCGATCCCTGTCTGCGCCTCGTCGACGATCAGCAGCATGCCGCGCTCCGCGCATTTGCGTTGCAGCGCGCGCAGATAGCCTTCGGGCAGCGGAATCAGGCCGCCCGAGCTGAGAATCGGCTCCGCGATAAACGCGGCGAGACTGCCCGACGACTGGCGGTCGAGCAGATCGAATGCATAGTCGAGCTCGGCGCTCCAGTCGTAGCGACCGTTGCGTTCGAACGCGGGACGGTACGGGTAGGGCGCGGGAATCGCGAACGAACCGACCGCAGCCGGCCCGTAGCCCGCGCGTGCCGCGCTGTAGGTCGACGATGCGGCAGCACCCGTCATCCCGTGCCACGAGCGCGCGAAGCTCACGACTTCGTACTTGCCGGTGACGAGCTTCGCCATCCGGATCGCCGCCTCGTTCGCTTCGGCGCCGGTGCTGAGCAACAGCGAGCGATCGAGGCCGGCGGGTGCGATATCGGCGAGGCGTATCGCGAGATCGACGACGGGCCGCGACAGCATGCCGCTGAACAGGTGCGTGAGTTCGCGTGCGCTGTGCGCGATGACTTCGGCGATCTCCGGATGCGCATGGCCGAGCACGGCGCTCATCTGGCCGGACGTGAAATCGAGGATCTGACGGCCGGTCGAATCGACCATGTACGAACCGCTGGCGCGTTCGATAATGACGGGCGAGAATGAACCGCCGTAGCGGATCAGATGGCGCTGCGCGGCGGACCAGAAGGCGGTATCGGACAGGACGGTCATGAGGGAGGTTCCCGATGCGAGGGTTGTACTGAAGTTTGGGGAGCTTTTGACAGAAGCGCCCGCATGCCCCGATGCTAGAACGGAACGCCGCGCCGCTGGAAACGAATACTGTTGATGGCTGCCATTTACGGCCTTGATGCGGCCTTAGTTGCTGCTACGCGCTTTTCCCTGAAGACATGGCCCACCTCGATATCGATCTGCTTAGAACCTTCGTCACGATCGCCGATACGCGTTCGCTCACGCGCACCGCGACCGAGGTTGGACGCACACAGTCCGCGATCAGCATGCAGGTGCGGCGCATCGAGGAAATCACCGGCGGCGAGGTGCTGCTGCGCACGGTGCGCGGCGTCGAGCTGACCGCGCGCGGTGAAACGCTGCTGCGTCACGCACGCGAACTACTGCGCATTCACGACGCGGCGCTCGCCGAACTGACCGGCCGCAGTCTCGCCGGCGCGATTCGCCTCGGTTGCCCGGACGATTACTGCATCGCGTTTCTTCCCGTGCTGCTGCGCGAGATCGCCGCACGCCATCCGCGCGTCGCGGTGCATCTGGTGTGCGCACCGACCACGCACCTGCGCCGGATGCTGCGCGACAAGCGCATCGATCTCGCGCTGATCTCGCTTGCGCCCGGCGATGACGGCGAAACGGCCGTGCGTCATGAAAAGCTCGTATGGGTCGGCGCGCACGCACACGCTGCGGAGCGCGACGGATCGCTTGCGCTTGCGCTGTCCGAGCCCGACACGCTCGATCATCAGGCGGCGCGGCGTGCGCTCGATGGCGCGGGCATCGCGTATCACGTCGCATGCGAGAGCGCGAGCAAGGACGGTCTGCTCGCGATGGTCCGCGCGGGCATCGCGATCGCGGTGCTGGCCGAAGGCGCGGTGCCCGCCGATCTGCTGATTCTCGACGGCGAGGCGGGGTTGCCGCCGCTACCTGTGCTCGGTGTCGCGGTTGCGTCGTCGCACGGCAGCGGCGACTCGCTGCTGGTGGGGAGTCTGAAGGCGTTGCTGGTTGGGGCGCTGAGTGCGGCTTGAGTGCTGCTTCAGCGCGGCAAGGCCTCGCATGCGGCCGAAATATGCCCAAACGCCAGTGGTTTCATTACAAATAAAAAGGGTTGCGCCGTTTGACACATGCCGCGCGTCGAAAAGTCGCGCGCCTGTCTAACGGCTCTTCATGCGATTTCCCGGGTGAAGGGCTCATTCACGCACCTGTCCGGAGGGAACGGCATGAGCAGGATATCTGAACGATTGAATGGATGGACCCGTAGCGCAAGATTTCCACTGTGGGCACTGCTGCTATGCATGGGGATGCTGGGTTCGCCGGCGGCGCGCGCATTCACGCCGGCCGAGCAGGACGAAGTCCAGCACTTCACGTTGACGGAAGATTTTCTGCAACGCTATGCGGCCGCCAGCCAGGAAGTTCATGCGCAAGGTCACAGCGCGCAACCGGTTCAAACACCCAAAAAGACGTCGGCCGGGGCATCCACGATCGATACGCTCACAGCCAGCGTCGAACAGTCACCCGGCGAAATGGCGATTCTGCAACGGCATGGTCTGACCGCGCGGCAGGCCGTGCTGGGCAGTATCGTGTTGGGGAGTGCGCGGCTGCAGGACATGAGGAGCGCGAATCCGGAGATCGCAAAGCGGATGGGTGCCTCGAAGGACGTGAGCCCTGCGAACATGGCGTTTTATCAGTCGCACAAGGAAGCGATTCACCAGATGCTGGCTGTGAAGCCTCATTAGCGAAAGCGCCGCGGTTACATGCTCATCTGCCCTCCAGGCGTTCGGCAAGCTTGACATCCTCGTCAACAACGCGGGTGTCTACAAAGTGGATTCGCTTGATACGCTAACAGCCGAAAGCTTCGACGAGCACTTCAACCTGAACGTACGCGGCCTGCTCCTGACCACCCAGGCTGCGGCTCGTGTTATGACTGCCGGCGGCGTCGTCGTCAACATCAGTTCAGGCCTTGCCAACAGTCCCTATGCGATGGTTCATGTCTATTGCGCCACCAAGGGCGCAGTGAACACGTTGACCCGCTCGCTCGGGATGGAACTTGGCCCACGCGGCATCCGCGTAGTGGGCATCGCGCCGGGCTTCGTCCACACCGAGGGCAATGCCGAGTCGGCAAAAGGAATGGACGAGTACTTCATCGCCAAAACGCCGCTTGGCCGGGTGGGCAAGCCGAAGGACATCGCAGCCGCAGTCTCCTACGCTGTCTCGGATGACGCCGGCTGGGTGACCGGCAGCACGATCGATGTCGCTGGCGGGATGGTCTTTTGAATCGGGATCAACATCGTTTTGCCACCGGGCGAACATCGCCGCCCGGGCAGCGATAGCTCAAGCGCTTTCCACAACGCATCACTGATTCGCTGTCTTGTCATCCAGCCTCAAACGTTTACCCCTCGCTTCCGGATGACAGGTTTTGTTAGCGAGTCTAAGCGTTCATTCTGCAGCCCATTCGGCAAGCGTCGCGATCGTATTGATGTTGCGCGCGGTGCCAGCTTTCGCGGCAGGAATCTTCAGCTTCGAGTTCCCCATCCCGTCGCCGTAGTGCACGTAGATTTCGTGCGTGCCGAGGGCGACTTCCTCGTTGCGTTGACCGTTCATGTGCGCAAGCGCATCGGTGGGCGGTGGGCCGTCGAGAAAGATCGCAACCGTGCGATTCGGCGCGGCCGATGCGAACGGATTCGCCGCGAGCACCGCGGCCATTTCGGGCCCAGTGCGGATCGCTACGCCGACCGGCTTGCCGGCCCACGCTTCGAGCGCGGCTTCGAGTTTCTTTTTCACACCCGCCTTCGACAACCGGCTCGCGAACACGACGTTGCCGCTCGCGATATACGTGCGCACGTCGGTGCAGTCGATCGATTCGCAGATCGACCGCAGCTCGGCCATCGGCAGCTTGCCGGTGCCGCCGACGTTGACGGCGCGAAGAAGGGCGATGTAAGTGGTCATGGGCGGAAGATCGGGTTAGCGCTTGCGGCGCACGGCAAATGCCTGGCTGCATGGCATCGCGAGCATTGACTGTACCTCGGACGACATGTCGTCGGGACGCCAGGCCATCGCAATCTTCAGTTCGACGTGCTCTGACCGGTCATCCAGTTCCTTGTAGACGACACCGTGATGCGGACTGGTGCGCACCTGTGCCGGGAGCAATACGACACCCATTCCCGCGGCCACCAGGCTCACCATGCTCGACATCTGCCATGCCTCCAGCGCGATGTGCGGACTGAATCCCGACTGCTCGCAGGCCATCAGGAACTTGGCGTGAAGACTCGGAATCCGGTCGGGCGGGAAGGCCATGAACGACTCGCCGGACAGATCCTTCAACAGAAGTTTTCGGGCTCTGGCAAGGCGGTGATTGCGCGGCAACACGGCGACGAACCGCTCCACTTCGATCGTGCGAAACGCAATATCCGCCGCATTGGCCAACGGCAGGCGAACGATACCCAGATCGATCTTGCGCGCATGCAGGCTCTCGATCTGCTCTTTCGACGTCAATTCCCGCAGATCAACGTGAATGGCTGGAAAGCTGTCCTTGAACTCGCGCAGCACTCTCGGCAGCAATTCATAGCTGACCGAGCCCACGAAGCCGATCGAGATGCGTCCCGCACCGCCCTTACTGGCACGTCGCGCAGTGTCGATGGCGCGTTGACCGTGCGCCAGCAATTCACGGGCTTCGGAGAGAAACGCGCGCCCCGCCGGCGTGAGCGCAACGAAATGCTTCGAACGCGTCAGCAAGGTGACGCCGACGAGTTCCTCGAGCTTCCTGATGGCCTGGCTGAGCGGCGGCTGCGCCATATTCAGACGCTCCGCCGCGCGGCCGAAATGAAGCTCTTCAGCGACGGCAATGAACTGATTGAGAAGACGGGCGGGAATCATGGTGAGACAAACCGTGTATCAAAGTGCACATAATACATATTGGACGAGTCTGACGAACGATAGCAATCTTTGATCTCGGACACCCATGTCAGCAACCGGGATGAGCTTCGTCGTCTATGGCACAGAAAACCTGTTTCATTCGTCTTTCCGATGTGCCGGGATATCACCCGGCCAATCACGTCGGCACGCTAAACCGGCGGATCATCGGCCGCGAGACGGTCGGTGCAAGACAGCTTGAGGTGCTGCACGGCACCATCGAGAAAGGCAAGGGCGCACTGCCGCATGCTCACCCCGGCATCGAACAGGTTTGCTACATGCTCGAAGGCCGCGCTGTCGCCGAAGTCGACGGTCAGCGTTGCGAACTCGGACCGGGCGATTGCTGCTTTTTCCCGCCCGATCTGATGCATGTCTTTACGGTCGTCAGCGACGAGCCCGCCAAAATTCTCGTGATCTACTCGCCGCCCTACGAGGAATCCCCGGAGCGCGTGATCCGCGCAACGGATGCCACCTGAATTTCACGCGCCAAACCGGTTGCGAAAGCATTGCCGCAGTTGCACCGCATTGCCCGAAAAGAAATGGATCAGCGCAAAAGAAGCAGCTGACCGCCCGACATAAAAAAGCATCTGCAGGAGACATCATGCTGGCCTTGACCGGACTTATCGCGGTATTGACGCTGCTCACGCTCATCCTGACGAAGCGGATGTCGCCGCTCGCCGCGCTGATCACCGTGCCGATCGTTGCCGCGCTCGTCAGCGGTTTTGGCTTGCGAACGGCTGCCTTCATCGTGAAGGGCATCGAGAGCGTGTCGTCGGTGGTCGGGATGTTCATCTTCGCGATCGTGTTCTTCGGCATCGTCACCGACGCCGGCATGCTCGACCCGATCATCAACCGCATCCTGCTGATGATGCGCGGACGGCCCACGCGAATCCTGACCGGCACCGCGCTGCTCGCACTCCTGATTCATCTCGATGGCTCCGGCGCGGTGTGCTTTCTGATCACGGTTCCCGCGATGCTGCCGGTCTTCGATCGCCTCAAGATGGACAAGCGCCTGCTGACCTGCATGGCGGCGCTGGCTGCGGGCGTCAACTTCATGCCGTGGACCGGTGTGA